>NZ_SGWZ01000009.1 GCF_004216755.1 Kerstersia gyiorum | reverse complement strand
TGCTGGCTTTGCTACCGGAAGACGAAGGCCATGGCCTGGGTCGTTTGCTGCTGAGTCAGGTCGTGGAGGCCTTGCGGCACCTGGGCAGGCAAACCCTGTTCCTGTCCTGTTCCAGTGATCCCAAGGTACGTTCCTACGGTTTTTACCGTCATCTGGGCTGGGTGCATGACGGCGGCACCGATGAAGCCGGGGATCACATTCTGGTGCTGAAGCCCGCAGGCTGAGGCAGGCAGGCGCCCCGATGACGTGGGCGCTGCATTCAGGCTGTCTTTATGTACTCCCCGACCCAACGTCGTAGCAGATTGGCGTTCAATCCGTGGGCCAACGCGAGAGGCAATCGACACATGCGACTGCAGGCACTGTATCGCCAAGTCACTTTTGTATTCCGCCGTGTACCGCCGACGGCGTCTCGGGCCAGCCCCGATCTGTTCCGCAGAGTGCATACTGCTCCACCTGTTTTAATGGAGCAGTATCTCTTATGCCCTAAGCGCCGGTACAAGGTAGGTTCGCCGAACGGTTACGACGGTTAACCAGGTCGGCATCAGGAAGCGTTTCGTCGCGGCCCGACCGGCCTGATGATTTCCGGACGCCCCAAAGACAAAACCCCTCTCTGCATGTGCAGAGAGGGGTTCTGAGGATAAGAGCTTGACGATGACCTACTTTCACAGACGTCCGTCCACTATCATCGGCGCGAAGGCGTTTCACTGTCCTGTTCGGGATGGGAAGGAGTGGTACCACCTTGCTATGGTCGTCAAGCGTAACTGTTTGGCTGGGATGGGGTTTAGCCATCCTGGCCCAATTCGGAAGAAACACATGGTGCGAGAGTATAACTCATCGCACGCTTGAGGTTGTAATTTATTTCGTTGGCCTGGCTGCTGACGGAGCAGCCAGGTTTTGAGTTTTGAACGGCACTTGTCATACAGACGTTAGCAGGTTTATTAACCGCCATCGTTATAGGATCAAGCCGCACGGGCAATTAGTACTGGTTAGCTTAATGCATTACTGCACTTCCACACCCAGCCTATCAACGTCCTGGTCTCGAACGACCCTTCAGGGGGGTCAAGCCCCCGGGATACCTTATCTTCAGACGAGTTTCCCGCTTAGATGCTTTCAGCGGTTATCTCTTCCGTACTTAGCTACCCGGCAATGCCATTGGCATGACAACCGGTACACCAGAGGTACGTCCACTCCGGTCCTCTCGTACTAGGAGCAGGCTCCGTCAAGTATCCAACGCCCACGGCAGATAGGGACCAAACTGTCTCACGACGTTTTAAACCCAGCTCACGTACCACTTTAAATGGCGAACAGCCATACCCTTGGGACCGGCTACAGCCCCAGGATGTGATGAGCCGACATCGAGGTGCCAAACACCGCCGTCGATATGAACTCTTGGGCGGTATCAGCCTGTTATCCCCAGAGTACCTTTTATCCGTTGAGCGATGGCCCTTCCATTCAGAACCACCGGATCACTATGTCCTGCTTTCGCACCTGCTCGACTTGTCAGTCTCGCAGTTAAGCACGCTTATGCCATTGCACTATCAAGACGATTTCCGACCGTCTCTAGCGTACCTTCGAACTCCTCCGTTACACTTTGGGAGGAGACCGCCCCAGTCAAACTGCCCACCATGCACTGTCCCCGACCCGGATAACGGGCCAAGGTTAGAACCGCAAACAAACCAGGGTGGTATTTCAAGGTTGGCTCCGGCGAATCTGGCGACTCGCTTTCAACGCCTCCCACCTATCCTACACAGATTTGTTCACAGTCCAATGCAAAGCTACAGTAAAGGTTCATGGGGTCTTTCCGTCTAGCCGCGGGTAGATTGCATCATCACAACCACTTCAACTTCGCTGAGTCTCGGGATGAGACAGTGTGGCCATCGTTACGCCATTCGTGCAGGTCGGAACTTACCCGACAAGGAATTTCGCTACCTTAGGACCGTTATAGTTACGGCCGCCGTTTACCGGGGCTTCGATCAAGAGCTTGCACCCCATCACTTAACCTTCCGGCACCGGGCAGGCGTCACACCCTATACGTCCACTTTCGTGTTTGCAGAGTGCTGTGTTTTTAATAAACAGTCGCAGCCACCGATTCTCTGAGACCCCTTCACGCTTTGCACGCAGGTGCATCACGCTACAAGGGCATACCTTCTCCCGAAGTTACGGTATCAATTTGCCGAGTTCCTTATCCCGAGTTCTCTCAAGCGCCTTGGAATATTCATCCCGTCCACCTGTGTCGGTTTGCGGTACGGTCTCGTATAGCTGAAGCTTAGAGGCTTTTCTTGGAACCACTTCCAATCACTTCGTGAAACAAGTTTCACTCGATCCACACCCTTGAATTACGCGCCCGGATTTGCCTAAGCGCCTTCTTCGATGCAGAAACAGGGACTTCCAACACCCTGATGACCTTCCGCGATCCGTCCCCCCATCGCACTATACGACGGTACTGGAATATTAACCAGTTTCCCATCAGCTACGCATCTCTGCCTCGCCTTAGGGGCCGACTCACCCTGCGCCGATGAACGTTGCGCAGGAAACCTTGGACTTACGGCGAGGGGGCTTTTCACCCCCTTTATCGCTACTCATGTCAGCATTCGCACTTCTGATACCTCCAGCAGCCTTTACAAGCCACCTTCGCAGGCTTACAGAACGCTCTCCTACCGCGTATATCTAAGATATACACCCGCAGCTTCGGTTTATTGCTTAGCCCCGTTACATCTTCCGCGCAGGACGACTCGATCAGTGAGCTATTACGCTTTCTTTAAAGGGTGGCTGCTTCTAAGCCAACCTCCTGACTGTCTATGCCTTCCCACTTCGTTTCCCACTTAGCAATAATTCGGGACCTTAGCTGGCGGTCTGGGTTGTTTCCCTCTTGAGTCCGGACGTTAGCACCCGGTGCTCTGTCTCCCGCGCTGTACTTGCCGGTATTCGGAGTTTGCCATGGTTTGGTAAGTCGCCATGACCCCCTAGCCATAACAGTGCTCTACCCCCGGCAGTAATACGCGAGGCACTACCTAAATAGTTTTCGGAGAGAACCAGCTATTTCCAAGTTTGTTTAGCCTTTCACCCCTATCCACAGCTCATCCCCTAATTTTTCAACATTAGTGGGTTCGGTCCTCCAGTACCTGTTACGGTACCTTCAACCTGGCCATGGATAGATCACTTGGTTTCGGGTCTACACCCAGCGACTGAACGCCCTATTCGGACTCGCTTTCGCTACGCCTCCCCTATTCGGTTAAGCTTGCCACTGAATGTAAGTCGCTGACCCATTATACAAAAGGTACGCAGTCACCCCACAAGGAGGCTCCTACTGTTTGTATGCACACGGTTTCAGGATCTATTTCACTCCCCTTCCGGGGTTCTTTTCGCCTTTCCCTCACGGTACTGGTTCACTATCGGTCGATTACGAGTATTTAGCCTTGGAGGATGGTCCCCCCATCTTCAGACAGGATTTCACGTGTCCCGCCCTACTTGTCGTACGCTTAGTTCCACAGTATTGATTTCGTGTACAGGGCTATCACCTGCTACGGCTGGAGTTTCCAATCCATTCCACTATCATTACCGCTAAATCGTACAGGCTCTTCCGATTTCGCTCGCCGCTACTTTCGGAATCTCGGTTGATTTCTTTTCCTCGAGCTACTGAGATGTTTCAGTTCACCCGGTTCGCTTCTCTGCACCTATGTATTCAGTGCAGGATACTCCTTGCGGAGTGGGTTTCCCCATTCGGACATCTACGGATCAATGCTTGTTTGCCAGCTCCCCGTAGCTTTTCGCAGGCTACCACGTCCTTCATCGCCTGTAATCGCCAAGGCATCCACCATGTGCACTTAGTCGCTTGATCCTATAACCATGTCGGCTATAGGCTATGCTGTATGCGATTGTGCCGTTCATTCAAAGCAACTTCGATTTCTCGAAGTCTTGAGAATTGAACTTTTCGATTTTGCAATCACAACCCGTATCTAAAATTTCATCGCTTTCGCGATTCCATGTTAAACACTTCTCGTTGTGCTTCTTCCAAATTGTTAAAGAACAAAACAGCCGTCAGGTCTAAACCCAACGATCAACACACTCGCGTGCGCTCACCGTTGAACTCAAATCCGATAAGTTTGTTGTTTCCAGGGCAAACCAAGGTTTGGTGGAGGATGACGGGATCGAACCGACGACCCCCTGCTTGCAAAGCAGGTGCTCTCCCAGCTGAGCTAATCCCCCAATCTACAGCATCTTCATACTGCAAAACCGTTGGTGGGTCTGGTTGGATTCGAACCAACGACCCCCGCCTTATCAAGACGGTGCTCTAACCGACTGAGCTACAGACCCTAAACCTTAGAGTCCGTACCGGAGCAGAACCAGGAAGGTGACTTCCCATTCCTCTCCTGCTACCGACTCATCCTAAACAACAACCGATAAGCGTGGACGCTTTCGCTTCGTGTACATATGCTCTTAAAGGAGGTGATCCAGCCGCACCTTCCGATACGGCTACCTTGTTACGACTTCACCCCAGTCATGAATCCTACCGTGGTAATCGCCCTCCTTGCGGTTAGGCTAACTACTTCTGGTAGAACCCACTCCCATGGTGTGACGGGCGGTGTGTACAAGACCCGGGAACGTATTCACCGCGACATTCTGATCCGCGATTACTAGCGATTCCGACTTCATGTAGTCGAGTTGCAGACTACAATCCGGACTACGATCGGGTTTCTGAGATTAGCTCCACCTCGCGGTTTGGCAACCCTCTGTCCCGACCATTGTATGACGTGTGAAGCCCTACCCATAAGGGCCATGAGGACTTGACGTCATCCCCACCTTCCTCCGGTTTGTCACCGGCAGTCTCATTAGAGTGCCCTTTCGTAGCAACTAATGACAAGGGTTGCGCTCGTTGCGGGACTTAACCCAACATCTCACGACACGAGCTGACGACAGCCATGCAGCACCTGTGTTCCGGTTCTCTTGCGAGCACTCCCAAATCTCTTCGGGATTCCAGACATGTCAAGGGTAGGTAAGGTTTTTCGCGTTGCATCGAATTAATCCACATCATCCACCGCTTGTGCGGGTCCCCGTCAATTCCTTTGAGTTTTAATCTTGCGACCGTACTCCCCAGGCGGTCAACTTCACGCGTTAGCTGCGCTACTAAGGCCCGAAGGCCCCAACAGCTAGTTGACATCGTTTAGGGCGTGGACTACCAGGGTATCTAATCCTGTTTGCTCCCCACGCTTTCGTGCATGAGCGTCAGTGTTATCCCAGGGGGCTGCCTTCGCCATCGGTGTTCCTCCGCATATCTACGCATTTCACTGCTACACGCGGAATTCCACCCCCCTCTGACACACTCTAGCCCGGTAGTTAAAAATGCAGTTCCAAGGTTAAGCCCTGGGATTTCACATCTTTCTTTCCGAACCGCCTGCGCACGCTTTACGCCCAGTAATTCCGATTAACGCTTGCACCCTACGTATTACCGCGGCTGCTGGCACGTAGTTAGCCGGTGCTTATTCTTCAGGTACCGTCATCCACCCGAGGTATTATCCCGGGCGATTTCTTTCCTGACAAAAGTGCTTTACAACCCGAAGGCC
The DNA here is from genome assembly GCF_004216755.1 of Kerstersia gyiorum. Classification (GTDB taxonomy): domain Bacteria; phylum Pseudomonadota; class Gammaproteobacteria; order Burkholderiales; family Burkholderiaceae_B; genus Kerstersia; species Kerstersia gyiorum. Next base: position 494 of record NZ_SGWZ01000009.1, on the reverse strand, counting down.
TTCATCGCACACGCGGGATGGCTGGATCAGGGTTTCCCCCATTGTCCAAAATTCCCCACTGCTGCCTCCCGTAGGAGTCTGGGCCGTGTCTCAGTCCCAGTGTGGCTGGTCGTCCTCTCAAACCAGCTACGGATCGTCGCCTTGGTAGGCCTTTACCCCACCAACTAGCTAATCCGATATCGGCCACTCCAATAGTGCAAGGCCCGAAGGTCCCCTGCTTTCTCCCGTAGGACGTATGCGGTATTAGCCACTCTTTCGAGTAGTTATCCCCCGCTACTGGGCATGTTCCGATATATTACTCACCCGTTCGCCACTCGCCACCAAGGAGCAAGCTCCTCGTGCTGCCGTTCGACTTGCATGTGTAAAGCATCCCGCTAGCGTTCAATCTGAGCCAGGATCAAACTCTTCAGTTCAATCTCTGTTGTTTACATATACCTTCCCGTTTCCGGGACGGAAATATGTCGCTTTGCTTTCAAAGGAAGTGAGGTATAAAA
>NZ_SGWZ01000008.1 GCF_004216755.1 Kerstersia gyiorum | reverse complement strand
GCGCTGGCCCACACGTCATAGGGACTGGGCTGCACCGGGATCAGCACACGCTCGGCCGCCAGCAGCGCGGAGCGCGCCAAGGCGGCAATCCTGGGTGGCCCATCAATGACGACATGATCGGCCCGCCTGGCGAGTTCTGGCGCTTCCTGATGCAGCGTTTCGCGGGCAAGACCCACGGCGCTGAACAGCCGTGGCAAGCCTTGCTGGCTTCTGCGCTGCGTCCAATCCAGCGATGAACCCTGCGGGTCGGCATCGAGCAGGATGACCTGCTGACCTCGCAGGGCCAGTTCACCGGCAATGTGCGTGGCGAGCGTGGTTTTGCCGACGCCCCCTTTCTGGTTGAGCAAGGCGAGGATCATGGCGCAGCCCTCCAGCTTGGAAGATCGGGCTGTTTTTGCCTTGCCGAACGGGGTTGGTTTTGCCCTCGATTTCGCTGCCGGATTTGGTTCTGATTTTGACTTTCGGCAGTTGTCCAACGAAACGGCGCTTCTCTACTAAAAGTTAGAGAATTTAAGTTAGGTAAGTTAGAGGGCGGAAAACTCCAATACTGGCGCGGCTTTGCAGCCGATTGGCACGCCTGATAGCACGATAGGGACACGCCTGATAGCACGATACCCCGCACGCCTGATAGCACGACACTATTCACATGCTTTCCCGGAGTTATCCCCGTGCCGTCTGCGGCACGGGCCGGAAAGTCAGCAATTCCGTTCCATCGTCCGGCATGCGCTCGATTCCAAGGACATAGCCAGGCAACGATTGCCGCGCAACCAATGCGCGCAGATCGCAGGCGAAATCGTAGGGTTTGGCGGTACTGCCGGATTTCTGGTGCAGATAGCGAAAATCGAACTGCCAGCCATATTCCTGCTTGCCGCCATGCTTGCGCACCAGGCGGTACAGCCAGCGCTCGATGCCGCCAGTGAGCCGGAAGTACGTCGGGTCGATGGTCAGCACCAGGGCGGCATCCACCACGCCCGCATAGAACCAGTCCGGCAGGATCAGCTCGATGCCCAGCGGCGTGCCGCTGGGCATCGGCCAGTTCGTTCCACTCGTTGATCCAGGAAAAGCGGTGCAGCCGCCTCCCGGTCGTCTCGCGAATGGAGGTGGACACCGTGGTCGATTGCAGGCGATCCAGCGCGGCTTTCAGGCGCTGGTAGTCGCGTGAGCCGGTGCCTCGCCCGATGAAGCGCAGGATCTCGTAGGGTGTGGCACGCATCAGCCGGGATGTAGGCAAACCCGCATCCTTGGCTTCGACGATCTGGCTGGCAGGCCAGATCAGGATGTCGGCATCCCAGATCGTGGCGATGCCGTGCTCCTGCGTGCCTTCCACGCGGATGGTGATGTTCCCGCTGCGAAAGTCGATCGGCACTGTGCGCCGTAACTTTGCCAGCGAGAAGAACGGATAGGCCATCAAGTCCTGGGCATCGCGCGGCGCCATGTCGCCCGGCAAGGCGCGAAACAGATCGAGCTGTTCGCGCTCTTGCGGCGGTCGCTGCCGGGATGGCAGCGATGGGCTGGACATGGTGATGGCCACCGGCGATGCACCAATCAGCGGCGATCACGGTAGTCACCCGCATGGCGCTCGGCATACTCCGGGTCGGAAGTGGCATCGAAGCTGCGCGCATCGGCCCAGGCATCCAGGTCGGCTACTGCGATGCAACTGGCGCAAGCTGCGCCAGACTGCGATAGCCGCCGCGCATCAGCGCCTCGCCACGACGCACCAGCCGCCGCACGCGGGCACGCAAGGCGCTGTCTTTGTGCCAGTCAGCCGCGACGGCATCCACACCGAACAAGCCTTCAGCCACCTCGCGCAAGGATGCACCCGCCTGGGTCGCATCGAGCGCCTGCAGGGTGTGCAACTCCAACAACGCAACCGCCGACGGGCGTGGCCGAGTCGTCACCGCGTGCGCAGCCTCCGGCAATCCAGCCAGCTTGTTCAACTGGGCGATCAGCGCTTGGTAGCGGCCGCATGGCACCGCGCAGGCGCGGATGGCATAGAGCGAAGGCCTGGGCCAGTTCGGAGAGGTCGAATTTCCGAGACATCGTCTCGGAATTCTCTATGGGCAGTCCGTCTCCAGATTTCCGAGACAGTGTCTCGGAAATTGCCTCAAGGGGGTAAGCGACGAAGAAGCGCCGCATGTTCTCCAGGTTGTCCGGGCTGAAACCGCGCCCAAATCGTGCCGTCAGGTCGGCGGACAACCGTGCCATCAACTGCTCGCCGTAACCTGCCCGTCGCTTGCCTTTCTGCTCGGCTTCGACGATCCGGCGGCCAATCTCCCAATAGCTGGCCGTCATTAGCGCATTGACACTGCGCGCTGCGGCCTGGCGCGCCGCATCCAGCAGTTCCACGATGCCGCCGTGGATGCCGGCATAGCCGGCCGGTAAGGCAGTGGGTTTCCGCGCTGCCACGGGCGTCTTCCTTGTCATGCTGTCACCTCCATAGAACGGGACGCCCCGGTAATCGCCAGTCGCCGATTCGCCACCAGTTCGGCCGCATCCCGCACCGGCTTGTCCTCGGTATGAACATAGTGCATAAACATCGCCACGGTCTTGTGACCTGTGAGCTTCATGCCCACCTTGGTCGGCACGCCCGAATTGGCAATATCGGTCGTCGCTCGGTGACGGATGCCATGCGTGCCGACGTGCGGGACGCCAGCGGCCTTGAGCACGCGCGTCCAGCCGCCATAGTGTTCACCGTGGGTCATGTGCCGGGTCGGATCGTTCGGCGACGGCAGCACGTAGGGGCAGCCTTCCCGGCGCGGCGCGGTGGACAGCAAGCGATAGGCTTCCTCGCTCATGGGCTTGGAAATCCCGCCGGTCTTGCTGTCCGGCCAGACGACACGACGCTTTTCCAGATCAACCCAGTCCCATTCCAACGGGCAGATTTCCGAGCGGCGGGCGGCGAACTCGAATTGCAGGCGGATCGACAGCGGAATGACGTAGTTCTCCAGCCCCTCGGCTTCCAGATGTTCCAGATGGCGGAAGATCCGCACCAGCTCATCGTCCACGATCAGCCGGGTTTCCTTGCCAGGTGGATACATCGGAACATGGCGGCAAGGATTCGTGCCGTCAGGGCGCAGCCCCCACACTTCGGCCAGGTTGAACATCTTGCGCAGTACACCGAAGGTACGGTTGGCTTCGGCCTGCTTGTAGGCCAGCTTCTTCATCAGCGCGGCCACGTCCGGGCGCTTCACGTCCTGCACCTTCATCCGGCCCATGATCGGGATGATGCAGCGGTCAATGACGCCCTGATAGACGCGCTGCGTGCTGGCCTTGTTGCGCTGCTTGGAGTAGTCCTCCATGAACGTGTGGCAAAACTCCTTCACGGTCGGTGCCTTGCGGGCGGCGTTCTTGACCGCGCTGGGATCGCCGCCCTTGCGCACCTCGGCTAGCCACGCCTGCGCCATCGTGCGCGCCTGATCGACGGTCAGTTCCCCGTACTGACCCAAGGCGGGCTTACGGCGCTCGCCGGCGTTCGTGCGGTACTGAAGCATGAACACCTTGCGGCCCGCCGGGGTGATCTTGCACAGGAAACCCGGCACCACGGTGTCCCGCAGTTCGACGGCCTTGGCCTGAGGTTGCGCCGCATCGACTGCGGACTTGGTGAGCTTGATTTTCGCCATGATGACTCCTCGGAAAGCCCGGTTTCCAAGAGCCGCATGGGAGCCACACGAGGGGAAGCCGGGTCAAGTTTCGGAAAGCACCGGCATATGTTGAACTCGCCTAAGTGATTGATAAACCTTCTGTATCGAGCCTTGGCGTAGTCCAGCGAAATGCGGTACTGCAGTCATCGTGAAACAAAAAAACGCCAGCCCGGGCGGGGTTGGCGTGCCACATTCCTGGCTCAAACGCCCGGGCAGGGAAATCAATACCCCGAATCAATCATGGCATTGCCCTGGGTGTAATTCAGGAAGCGGGTGCTGGAGCCCTGGAAGGTCAGGCGTACGGTACCGATGGGGCCGTTACGCTGCTTGCCGATGATGATTTCCGCAGTGCCCTTGTCCGGGGAATCCGGGTTGTAAACCTCATCACGGTAGATGAACAGGATCACGTCGGCGTCCTGCTCGATAGCACCGGATTCGCGCAAGTCACTCATCACCGGACGCTTGTTGGGGCGCTGTTCCAGGCTGCGGTTCAGCTGCGACAGTGCGATCAGCGGGCAATTCAGCTCCTTGGCCAGCCCCTTGAGCGAACGGCTGATTTCGGAAATTTCGGTTGCCCGGTTTTCACCGGCGGAACTGGCTGACATCAGCTGAATATAGTCGATGATGATCAGGCCCAGCTGCCCGCACTGGCGCGCCAGGCGTCGCGCGCGAGCACGCAGTTCGATGGCCGTCAATGCCGGGGTTTCGTCGATGTAGACCTGGGCTTCCTGCATGGTCTTCACCGCATGGGTCACACGCGGCCAATCCTCGGCCAGCAACTTGCCGGTACGCATGCGGTGCTGGTCCAGCAGCCCCACCGAACCCAGCATACGCATGGCCAGCTGCACTGCGCCCATTTCCATGGAGAACACGGCAACCGGCAGGCCTTCGTTGATGGCCACATGCTCGCCGATGTTCATCGAGAACGAAGTTTTGCCCATGGAGGGACGACCCGCCACGATGACCAGGTCACCCGGCTGCAAGCCGGAAGTCATCTTGTCCAGATCGGCAAAGCCCGTCGGCACACCCGTCACGTCGGACGTACTGTCACGGTGATACAGCTCGTCGATACGTTCGACCACCTGTTGCAGCAGCGGCTGGATTTCCTGGAAACCAGCGGCGCCACGCGCGCCTTCCTGGGCGATCTGGAACACTTTGGCTTCGGCTTCGTCCAGCAACTGGCGCGCATCCTTGCCTTGCGGATTGAAGGCTGCCGCAGCGATGTCGTCGGCCACCGTTACCAGTTTGCGCAGCATGGCGCGCTCGCGCACGATTTCCGCATAACGGCGGATATTGGCCGCCGACGGCGTGTTGTGCGCCAGGGCATTCAAATAGGCCAGCCCGCCCGCTTCCTCGCTCTTGCCGGAACTGGCCAGAGACTCGTTGACGGTAATGACATCCGCCGGCCGCGCCAGGTTGATGAGCCTGACGATATGCAGCCAGATCAGACGGTGATCATGGCGGTAGAAATCTTCTTCATTCAGAACATCGGCAATGCGATCCCATGCACCATTATCCAGCAGCAGGCCACCGAGCACCGATTGTTCGGCTTCGATGGAATGCGGCGGCACACGCAGGTAATCCAGTTGAGATTCGGCAGGCAAGGCACTCACGGCGCGCAGTACTCCATAAACAGCCAGTCAGACAGGCATACGCCCCGCCGTCCGGCAAGCAGCAGACGGCGGAAACTACGTATACAAAGCCGATATTGTCGCACTAAACCCGCCGGCGACGATTGCATCCTCCTGGAACGCCTGGACACCCGCCCGCAGGCCGCCCTCAGGCCGCATGACAGCGAGGCATTGAGGCTGCGAAGGCTGCGGCACCGCAGCGCAGCACCCGCGAAAAAACCCGCCTGACACGCCAGGGCTAGGAAAATACCTAATCCGGGGAACCCTTTCCAAAAAAGACATACAAATAATTATCATTGTTGCGTCAAGCAGGACGCAGCCTCTATGCCACTGATGGCCGGGGCTGCCTTCGCCGGATCCTCGTTGCCCCATACCAACTACAGAAGCCCGCCATGTCCAGCTCAGGCCCTCCCAGCCAACCGCCATCCTGTCGCCCGGTATCAGACGACTCCCTCCACCGCGACCATACCGTCCTGAGCGTCAACGAAACCCTGGCCTATGGCATGAGCAAACACCTGCTGAGCCAGGCCGCCAGGCAGCAGCAGTCCAGCCTTAACCGATACGCCCGCCCGGAACGCGGCAGGAAACGCATCTCGTCCTTCAAGCAACTGACGCGCTGGGCACGCAGCATGATTGCTCCCGGCCTGCTGATCTACAGCGAAACCCATATCCCTGAAAAAACGGGCTTCCGCAAAGGCTATTACCGGCAGATGCACTGGATGGCCAGCGAACTCGACGGCCGCGTCCACTTGCAGCTGGAAGTCCTGACCATCCCTGCCCGCACGCACCAGTTGCATGTCCATATTCTGGTGCGCCTCAGCCAACATGCGCAAATGCGGCTCTATCACCGCCTGGGCACCATCGACCACCAGACCGTGCTGGCGGAACTGGGCAACCTGATTTCCCACTTGCATGGCCTGCTCACGCTCTACCAGCATTCGCCCATGCAGCGCGACTGGATGATCACCACGCCGCGCGGCGTATTCGTCCTGGCACGCGACGTCCACCAGCCCGGCCTGCTGGTGATCAAGACCTGGATCAGCAACCACAGGCTGTACGAAGGCTCGCCCTTGCAACGCGCGGTCAGGCAGGCGCAGGCCGAAGGCGAAGGGCTGATCATCAACCATCCGCCCTTCTACCCTATTCTTTCGCAGGCCCGCCTGCAGGCCAACCTGCCCACCCGGCTGCCCCTGTACCAGCTTTTCAACCAGATACTGCAAAACCAATATCCGCCGCAGGCTCCCATGCCGGAAGCCATGAAATTCAGGGCAAGCCTGAATGCGGCCGAGACCGGCACGGAGACGCCGCTGGCGCCCTGCGAACCCCGCAAGCTGCTGGCGCCCCCCATCGCGGCGCCGCTGCCAGCCGGCCACCCGCCCCGGAAGATCCTCACCAGCGGCCGGCCGGACCTCGGGCTGGATGCCGACTTCCTCAGCAAGTATGCCCGCCTGGCCCAGCTCCGGCCCTCGGACATCTCCCGGCGAGCGACACCGGCAATCTACGAGCACTCGTCCTTGCGGCCGCCACGCTGAACAATGGCGGACCCTGTGGTTGAACTGCCTAAGCCATGCCCGGGCCAGCCTCGCCCTGTCCACCTTCCAGGGCAAGCAGCAGCCTGGCCAGGTTCTCGTCGAGATCAACCAGGACTTCCTCGGGAAGCACCGACAATATCCGCCGTTCGTGCTCGACGAAAACATCCACGGCACGATTGATCAGCGCCACGCCAGGCGGGGTCAGTTGTACCAACATGCTGCGAGCGTCCTCGGCATTGGGCAAGCGCTCAATGAAACCCCGGGCCTCCAGGCGTTTGAGCCTGTGGGTCATCGTGCCGGAAGTCACCATCAGGGAAGAAAACAACTCGGTCGGGCTTAGCCGATAGGGATGGCCGGCGCGCCGCAAGGTTGCCAGCATGTCGAATTCCCATAGCACCAGCCCGAACTCGGCCAGTGCGGCCTCCAGCGGTGGCTCCAGTAGCGCCGCGCAGCGCTTGATGCGTCCAATCGGCCCCATGGGCCATGCATCCAGCTCCGGACGTTCCCGTCGCCATTGCGCAAGAATGGCATCCACCGAGTCTGCAGGCCTGCGAGTATTGGTATCGTCCATTTATCTTGACTTCAAGTTAATTGATGTACGCAATCATTTTATCTTGAACTGAAGATAAAATCATGCACGTCTCTCCTGCCTCCAGTCAGTGGCGCGATATCCTGCTGACTGCATTGGGCCCCACGATCTGGGGTTCGACCTATATCGTGACGTCTGAAATCCTGCCGCCGGGCCTGCCCTTCACCGCCGCGCTCATCCGCGTACTGCCCGCCGGCATCCTGTTGCTGCTGCTCACACGCTGCCTGCCGGCACGCCAGGATTGGTGGCGCCTCATCGTGCTGAGCGCGCTGAACATCGGCGTATTCCAGGCCTTCCTGTTCGTTGCGGCCTATCGTCTGCCCGGCGGCCTGGCTGCCGTGCTGGGCGCCATCCAGCCTTTGCTGATCATGCTGCTGAGCTGGTCCATTGACGGCCGCGCGCCTTTGCGCAGCACCCTCTGGGCGGCCATTGCCGGCGTGCTGGGCATGGCCATCCTGTTGCTATCGCCACAGACCGTCTTCGAGCCCGTCGGCATTACTGCCGCGCTACTGGGCGCCGCCGCCATGGCCACCGGCGTCTGGCTGACCCACCGCTGGAAACTGCAACTGCCGGTGCTGGCGTTGACCGGCTGGCAACTGCTGATCGGCGGCCTGATGCTGGCCCCTGTCGTCTGGCTATTCGAACCGCCACTGCCTGCGCTGACACTAACGCAATGGTCGGCCTATGCCTATCTCTGCCTGGCGGGCGCAATGCTGGCCTACGCCCTCTGGTTCCGCGGCGTCGCCCGGCTGCCTACCGTGGCCGTGGCATCCCTGGGCCTGCTCAGCCCCCTGACCGCCGTGGTGCTGGGGTGGGTCTTGCTCTCGCAATCCGTGACCGGCCCGGCCCTCTTGGGCCTGGTCATCGTCCTGGCCAGCATCTTTGCCGTCCAATGGACTGCCACCCGCCCACGCTGACACTTCTCCTGACCCGGCAGGCTACGCCTGCGTCTGTGTCAAATACAGGCAAACCGAGACTGCGGCTTTGCCCTTCCTTTCGCAAACACCCCCCAGGATTTTCCTGTGGGGGTCAGGCCCCAGGCTTTACGGACGAGCGATCACCGCCACAGCAGTCAAAGCGTGCAAGGTGTCGTCAGAGCACGCTGTTCAAGACGGGATGGAATTTCACCGGCGAAAACTCGATCACGCGGTAGCTGGCCAGACCATGCTGCTGGAAGGGATCCTGCAACAGGAGGTCATCCAGCTCGGCACGAGCAAGCTTGCCCGTCGCCAGGATAATGCCCCCGTCACGCGGATTCTTGGGGCCCGATGCCAGAAAAACACCTCGTTCATACTGCAAATCAAGATAGCGGCGATGAGCTTCCAGTTGGGCTTCTATCGCTTCCAGCGGCTTTTGATAAGTGAGTTCGATGACATACATGCTTGAGATCCCATAGAGAAACTGATGTGATGATATCCTCGTGAATTATAAAATTCCGACGGGATCAGCACGGCGGCTCTGACTGATCGGCTGCCCCGGACCGACGGCTCCCGCCCTGCCGAGCCGCGCTTTTCCGTAACATCCCCCATCCAGCAGCACTGGCCATCACACAAGCCAGCATCGCCAGCGCCATGCCTAGCGGCTGGCCGTAGACCAAGGGGACGCACCAGCCGCTCACCACCGAAAACCCCGCCATCTGAAAGAATCCCAACAAGGAAGCCGCCAACCCGGTACGCCCGGGCGCGTGGGCCAGTATCCGCAACGTCAGTGCGGGCATCACCATCGCCAGGCCCCCGGTAAAGACCGCAGGCCACAGCACCGCCCAAGGCAATTCGGGTATCGGGCATGCGAACAGATAGACCGTGTAAGCCGAACAACTGCCAATCATCAACAGGTAGGCGCAGCGAATGGTCTTGCCGTCGTCCCAACGGGTAGACAGCGCTGCAGCCGCCACCGCGCCGGCCATTGCACCTGCCACCAGGGGAACGAAAAGGACGGCAAAGGCCGTCTCTGACAGGTGCAGGGTATGCACGATGAAATCAGGGGCTCCGCCGATCAGGAAGGCCTGGCCCGCCACCAGTAAACTGGTTACCAGGATCATGCCCATATAGCTTCGGTTGCGCAGCAGCCGCCACGTATCCCTACCCAATTCGCGCCACGCCAGAGGCTGACGCCTGGCTACCGGCAGCGTCTCCGGCAAACGCATGCCGCACAGCAGCAATGCAGCAAGCGCCAACGCAACCAGCATCAGGAATACCGCCCGCCACCCATGGTGCGCAGTCAATTGGCCTCCCAATAGGGGCGCGAGCGCCGGCGACACATTGAATACCATGACGATATAGGACAGGGTGCGCCGCGCAACACCCTCTTCATAGCAATCACGCACGATGGCTTGGCCTACCACCAGCCCCGCGCCTGCTGACAGGCCTTGCAACGCACGGCCAGCCAGTAGCCAGCCGAGGCTGGGTGCCAGCGCCGCCGTCAATGATCCTGCGATGTACACGACAAGGGAAGCGAGGATGACAGGCCGGCGGCCCCATGCATCCGACAGAGTGCCATGCAAAAGCAGCATCGAAGCGTAGGCCAACATATAGACGCCGAGGGTTTGCTGCACGGCCTCGGGGGGAACGCCGAACTCTCTTTCCAGGGCACCGAAGGCAGGCAGATAGGCATCTATCGTGGCAGGCGCAATACAGGCCAACAGGCCCAGTATCAGTACCATCTGAGGATAGGACGGAGGAGAAGAACGGGACACGGTCTTGTTGCGCCTGAATGAATGACCCAGCAATGGGGCTAACCAAGGAACCAGCAAAGGGACGAAGCCCTCATCGTGCCGCAAACCGGGGCCATGGGGCTATGCCAGATGCCTGGAAACCTTTGTGCAATGACGAAACTGGCCGGGAGGGAACGGCCTGGCACCTAGACCTTCAGTTCGACTCGCTGGGCGCAATGCCATAGCGTTGACGAAACGCCGTGGCGAAGTTCGTGGCATGCCGATAGCCCACGAAATGCGCCGCTTGCTGCACACTCCATCCCTGTGACAGATAATCGCGGGCAACCTCCAGCCTTCGCTCGCGCAACCAGCCGAAGACCGATCGGCGATAGACAGCCTGGAATTTGACGCGCAGTGTGCTGGGGCTCATGCAGGCCAGTTCAGCCAGTTCGGCCAGCGTGTAATCGGCACCCGGCGCACTGTGGAGACGTTCGCGCACCTGCTCCAGCCGTTGCCGGTCTCGTGCCGAAATCCTTGTCGCCCGAGCAGGTGCCTGGGCGCATCCCGCCAATGCATGGGCCAGCACTTGCAGGCTCACCCCCTCCAGCAGCAGGCTGTGCATGGTGCCCTGCCATGCACTTTGCATCAAAGGCTCTATGGATTGCAAAAGATGGGCAGGCACCCCCCATCGCTGCAAGCGTCCTCCGCGCGCGCTCATGACCTTGGAGACGGCATCGGCCAACGGCGTATCCGCTGCCGCATCCGCAGGATTGAAAGAAATATTGAGACTGCGCAGCCGTTGCCCGGCCGGATGCAATGCTGCCAAGGCGATCGCATCGCGGCAAGCGATACTGACACCGCCTTGCGCCACCAACCTGGTTGCCTCATTGGCATCCAGCTGGGCCAGGGCGCGGCCTTGCAACATGACAATGGCGGAAAACTGCGGGGTTGATGCAGCCGCCGCCACGTACTGGTGATGGGACACGATGTCTGACAGCACGAGCTTGACGCCTGGCCGGATGCTGTACTCCTGGACACGACCTTCCGCGATGCAAAGATGCTCCACGCTGCTGGTGGGGCCGACGTAACCAGGCAGGTCGTAGCGAAAACCCGCACGCACGCCCAACTCATCGAAGTCGGACAGGGTAAATCTGGTTATGGAAGATGTCCGTGCAAGGGGGCTATCCGCACAGGTTTCCCTAAACTGCACCCCTTGGGCTTGAGCGCATGGCCTATCCATGCGCATCCCAGGCCTGTACTCCGCATTGCGAAGGCGACCGTATTGTCTCAGGCTCGCGGAACAAGGGTGTCCTTGAAAATGGCAAACGCATCCTGCAGGAAGCCATTGAAGCGGTTGGCGTCACGCCGCATCCCTGCCTGCTGACCACCAATCAGGCACAGATGGGCCGCCTGGCCGATGATTTCCGCCTGGCCCGGCGTGCGCCCCCATTGACGGCTGGTCTTGACCGCAAATGCCAGGCGGGCCGCGTCGACTCGCTGCTGAAACTCGGCCACCAGCGGGTCGACCAAGGCCCACGCCCGGATGGCAACCTCCCGTTCCGGCTGCTTCTCGGCGGCAATGCTCAAATAGCGCATGAGGGTTTCTGGGGCACTGCGCCCCTGCGCTGCATAGGCGAGCATCCGTTCGGTGTAGTCCTCTTCCCACCTGTACAGCAAGGCACGCAGGAAGTCTGCGCGATTGCTGAAATGGTGATAGAACGACCCACGGGTGACATTCAAACGGCGAGCCAGGTTGTCAGCCGAGACCCCGGCGTGCCCCTCTTGATCAAGCGCTTCCAGGCCAGCCGCGACCCAGTGGTTACGAGTCAGTTTCGTCATATTCATGCACCATACAGGCTGTGTATGGTGCGATCCGGGTTGATACGCTGCAAGCTCCTAGCATAGACCGCCGCTGCCTTTCAGCAAAGCAGCCGCATTTTCCCCGGAATCCGCAATGAAAGAAATCGCACTGGTCGCATTCGACCAATTCACCGATATCGACCTTTTCCTGATGTGGGACATACTGGGCCGCAACAACCAGGACTGGCGCGTGCGCATTCTGGCATCCCACGCCCACTTGCAATCGGCGCATGGTCTTTGCGTGACGGCGCATGGCTCCCTGTCCGACGCCAATCACGCCGATGCCGTGTTGTTTGCCAGCGGCAAGCAGGGCATACCAGCTGCGCTTGCCGACCCGGATTTCCTGCCATCCTTCCAGCTCGATCCTTCTCGGCAGATCATAGGCTCCATCTGCGCCGGCGCTTTCATCCTTGAACGGCTAGGGCTGCTTGCCGGCGGTCGAGCCACCACACATCCTGAGGCACGCGCCAGCTTGCAAGACCTGGGGTTGGAGCCGGTGGACCAGCCCCTGATATGCCAAGGCAACATCGCAACGGCCGGCGGTTGCCTGGCTGCGCTCTATCTGGTGGGCTGGATGATAGAAAGCCTGTTTGATGTCGAAAAGCGCCGCGCCGCTTTGCAGCCCGTCCTGCCGGCGGGGCAGCAAGAACCCTACGAGGCATTGATCGGGCTCAGCATAAGGCAAGGCCAGAACCTCCCAGCTGCCTGACCACCGCAATTTCACGACCACTACTCCAAGTGGAGCGCAATGTGCCCTGCACGTGATGCCAAGCCGTCGATTCGCCCTGCTCTTTCATGTTTGTACCGATATTCAAAAGAACCTATGATTGCAAAAAGGTAAACCTAAAAAAGGGGGCAGCCATGCCACGTCCCGATCTCAATCTTCTGTTGGCGTTGGATGCGCTGCTGGACGAAGGTAGTGTTATCGGCGCCGCTCGCCGCATGCATCTGAGTGCGCCGGCGATGAGCCGCACATTGAGCCGCATTCGAGAGGCGCTGGGTGATCCGGTGTTCATCCAGGTCGGCCGCAAGCTCATCCCCACGCCCAAGGCGCTGGCCATGCGGGAGCAGGTGCGGCTGGCGGTCGCACAGGCCTCGCAGGTGTTCGCCTCCGATGCCGAGACCGACCTGAAATCGCTGGATCGACGTTTCAACGTGCGCGCCACCGATGAGTTCGTCAGCATCCATCTGGGCCATCTCCTGGATGCAATGGCGCGAGAAATGCCACGTGCAATGCTGCGCTTTTCGCCAGAAGAGGACGACGTGGACGAAGAAGCGCTGCGCAGTGGCCGTATCGACCTGTTCATCAGCGCCTCGCGCAAACTGGGACCAGAGATTCGCGTACAGTCCCTGTTCACCACGGCGTTCGTGGGCGTCGCGCGTACCAACCATCCTATTTTCGACGAAGAAATCACGCTCGAACGCCTCACGCGCTGGGAGCACATCAACGTATCACGACGCGGCAAGACCACCGGGCCTCTCGATGCCGCGCTGGAAGCGCAGGGGCTACGCCAGCATGTCGCCCTGGTGGTATCCAATCCCTATACCGCGTTGTTCGCATTGCAGGATTCAGACTTGCTGCTGCCCTTGCCCCGGCATCTCGCCAGTACCGCGCTGTCTGCAGGCCTGGGCATTCGCCTGTTCGACCTGCCGACGCCGCTGGAAACGGTATTGCTGACACAGGCGTGGCACCCACGCCTGGATAGCGACCCGGCCCACCAATGGCTGCGGAAGACCATTCATATGCTCTGCAATGAAAACCAGGCGCAGGCAGCAAAACGCGCCAAGCCATAGCGGCGTGCCCATACCTATGCATGCGTATGGTGCATCCATCCGATTGCAATAAATTCACTTTTCGGAACGATTTAGCCTGCCTACAGTGATGTGTATTGATCACTGCAGAAGGGTTGCATCGTGCATTCAGCGAACGTGTCTGACGCGGATTCAGGCGTCTCTGCGCGCCTTTCCCGGTTGCGGGAGGGGTTGGCGCGCGGACTGCCTTATCTCGATCTGACGACACCACGCGCGGCCTATGTAATGCGTTCTATCCTGGCCGCTTGCCTGGCCTTGGTGGCGGCTTATCTGCTGGAACTGCACGCGCCCTATGCCGCAGCTTCCAGCGTGTTGCTCGTCATCAACCCCGTCCAGGGCGGCGTGATCGGCAAAGGAGTATGGCGGGTGCTGGGCACGTTGACCGGCATGCTGGCGGCTTGCGTACTGATGAGCGCCTTCGGCCAAATGCCCTGGTTGTTCCTGCTCGGGTTCGGTGTGTGGTTGGGCATCTGCGTGGTAGGCATGACGCTGCTGCGCCATTTCCGGGCCTATGGTGCCACACTGGCAGGCTATACCGTGGGCCTGGCGGCCTACGGCGCCATGCAGCATCCTGAACGCACCTTCGACCAAGTAATGGGACGCGGGGCATCCGTGATGATCGGCGTGGTTTGCCTGGCGCTGGTCTCGGCCCTGTTCAGCAGCCGCAGCGTGCACAGCCGTCTGGCCGCTGTGCTTGACCGCCTTGCGGCGGCCACGGCGGGCGTGCTGGCGACGCATCACCAGGCCATTCAAGGTAGCCACGGACCAGATGCCAAGCCCCTCGATGCCGCACGGCGCTCTCTCATCACCGAGGTCTATGGCGTGGACGACCTGCTGGCGCTGGGCAAGGCTGAGTCTGCCGACCTGGCCCTGCGTGCCGGCACAGTACGGCAAACAATGGTGTCCTTGTTTTCCTCTCTTGTGGGCGGTGCACCTCCCCTGCACGGGCAAAGCGCCAGCCTCGCTGTACTGAGAGCGTTACAGCCGGACTGGGAGCTGGCATGGCGGGAGGTCGGTCAGGCGTTGGGGCAGGAACCCGGCCCGGCCGCGAGGACACGTGCCATCCGGCTTCTGACCGACCTGCGCGCCCGGCTTGTGGACGTGCTCACTGCCACCTCAATGGACGACGCCGCCGGGCAGGCCGCGCTGATGATCGCGGGAGATCGCTTGATCGAGCAGCTCGACGATTACCTGCAAGCCCTCGCAGGCATCCAGCAATTCCACCAGCCCAGGCCGACACCGGCGCGCGTGTCCGTGCCATTCCACCGCGACACAGTGGCGGCTTTCCAGAATGGCCTGCGCGCCCTGTTGACCGTGTTGATGGGAGGAGCCTTCTGGTTCGCAACCGGCTGGACGGATGGCAACATGATGCTGGCAGGCCTGGCGGCGGCATGTGCGCTGCTATCCACTGCTCCGCATCCGGAGCAGGGAGCAATCGAATTCATCAAGGGTACGGTGGTTGCCGTGGCGATGGCCTTCCTGTGCACCTTCATCGTGTTGCCGCATGTCTCGGGCCTGCCTCTGCTGCTGGTGACCCTGAGCCTGTTCTGGCTGCCCGGCGTCTACGCCACGACGATGCCGCGATATGCACTGGCCGGCATAGCCTATCTGGTCGCGTTCACGACGCTGGCGGCGGCGGACAATCCGATGCGCTACGACTTTGCGCTGTTCCTCAATGGCGCCGTGGCCTGGATCCTGGCGACGTGTTTCACGCTGCTGGGCTTCAGGATCATACTGCCACGCAAGGTGACGCGCGATATCACGCGCTTGCGCCAGCGTATCCGCCATACGGCGCTGGGTACCTTGCGCGGCGAGCCCGCCGATGCACCCGCCTGGCAATGGCGTCAGCAACACCGCATCGCGCAACTCGGGGGCTTGCTCAGGACGCAGCCACAGACGATGGAGCGCGCCATCGCCCAGGCGCTGACCAGCCTGCACCTGGGCCGGGAAGTCCTTCGCCTGCGCGGCTGGCTGCACCTGCCTCCCCAGGACGCTGAGTGGCTGCGAGTGGTGGCACGCACACTGCGCCATATGCGCTTGCGCGCGGGAGATCCCGCTCAGGCCGCACGCCATGCCCGCCGCGCGGCAACCGCTTTGGCGCGTTTGTCGGCTCAGCCCGACGTCGCAACGGATGATACCCGGCGCGTGACCGCCGTGTTGCTCGACATCGCCACGCTGCTCGAACGCCACGCCAACGACATGACACATCCCCCTGGAAGCCACACCCATGTTCAGTGAGTTCTCGTTAGCCGGCATCTACCTGCCGCCGTTCTTTGTCTACGCCTGCCTGACCCTGCCGCTTTATCTGGGCCTTCGCTTCATGCTGGCGCGTTGCGGAATGCTGCGCTGGGTGTGGCATCCGGGCCTGTTCGAATTCGCCATTTCTCTTTGCCTTGTTTCCCTGTTGGTGCTTTATGTCTGAACGCTTATTTCCCGCCAAGCTCCTGCTGCGTGCAGGACTTACCCTCGCAGTGGTCGTGGCCGCCGGGTTTCTGGTCAGCACGCTGTGGCGCGCCTATGTTGTCGCTCCCTGGACCCGCGATGGCCGTGTCAGCGCTCAGATCGTACGCATCGCTCCCGAAGTGTCAGGCACCGTCGCCGAGGTCTCGGTCACTGACGATCAATACGTCAAACAGGGCGACCTGCTGTACCGCATCGACAAGGCCAGCTTTGCGCTGGCCTTAGCGCAGGCCGAGGCGCAGTTGGCGGCGGCAGAAGTGTCCTTGCGCCAGAAAACGGCGGAAGCGCGGCGCCGCCGCGGCATGGAAAACGTGGTCCCCGCCGAGGACATACAGCGGGCGAATCAGGCGATGGCCATCGCCCATGCCGACCTGCGCAGCGCACAGGTCGCTGTGGACAGGGCGAAGCTGGATCTTGCGCACACCGAACTACGCGCACCGACCGACGGCTACGTCACACGCTTGCGGTTGAACAAGGGCGACTACGCCATGGCGGGCCAGCCCAACCTTGCACTGATCGACGCCCACAGTTTCTGGATTACCGGATATTTCGAAGAAACAAAACTGCGCGACATCCAGCCTGGCGCGACGGCGCAGATCCGCCTGATGGCGTTCGACCAGTTATTGTCAGGGCGGGTGGCCAGCATCGGGCGAGGCGTCACCGACAGCAACCAACAGGCCGACGCGCAAGGCCTGCCTAACGTAGAACCCAGCTTCAGTTGGGTCCGGCTGGCGCAGCGTATTCCAGTGCTCGTCGAGTTCGAGCATGTTCCGCAAGAACTCGTGCTGGCGGCTGGCATGACCGGCAGCATTGAAGTCACGCCAACCTCAGACACGCCGGTGCCCCAAGGCCGGCTGATCTCGCTGCTGCACCGCTGGATGTGAGAACAAATCCATGCATATTCCTATTCCCGACACGCAACCGCACCTTCGGCCGGCTTTGCTGGCCTCGTTACTGGCCGTCCTGATGGGCTGCACCACCGTGGGCCCGGACTACCACGCACCGACGCTGGACGTGCCCGCGCACTGGATCGAGGCCGACGCCGCCACATCCAATGACAACCATGATGGTATGCGCACCTGGTGGCGCGCCTTCCAGGATCCCTTGCTGGATCGCCTGGTCGAGCAGGCCCTGGCTCACAACCAGGATCTGGACATCGCCCTGGCACGCCTGCGCCAGGCACGCGCCGAGCGTGAGCAGATCGCCTCTGCAGCCATGCCTGAGGTCTCGGCCGGCGCTGCCGGCTCAGCCATACGCGGCAGCAAGGCACTCAGCCCGCCGCCCGGCGGACAGACTAGATCCTGGCGCCTGGGTTTCGATGCCAGTTGGGAACTGGATCTATTCGGCGGAACGCGCCGCGCGGTCGAAGCCGCTGACGCCGGCATCCAGGCGCTGGCAGAAGACCAGCGTGCGCTGCAAGTGAGCCTGGTGGCCGAGCTGGTGTCTCATTACGCCGGGCTGCGCGCCGCGCAGCTGCGCCTGACCATTGCACAAGACAACATCCGCGCACTGGCCGAAGCCGAGCGCCTGGCCGAACAGGCGCACCGCAGCGGCCTGGGCACGCTGGCCGACGCCACCCAGGCCCGTGCCGAACGCGCAGCGGCCGAGGCACAACCGCCCTTACTGGAAGCGGACATCGCCCGTTTCAGCCATGCCATCGGCGTGCTGACAGGCGGGTTTCCGGGCGACTGGCATGTCGCCCTCGCCACGCCCACGCCGGTCTTGCCCATGCCTGCCGAATTGCCGTTATCACTGCCTTCGGACGTCATTCGCCAACGCCCTGACCTGCGCGCAGACGAACGGCGCCTGGCCGCCGCTACCGCGCAGATCGGCGTGGCGCAGGCCGAGCGCTTCCCCACGTTTCGCATTCCCTTGGGGCTGAGCACTACCGCCAGCCTCATCCACGACCTGTTCTCGGGCGCCAGCCTGGCATGGTCGACGGCGATACAGGGCAGCCAATCCCTCTACGACGCCGGCCGCGCGCACGCAGGTGTAACGGCGGCAGAGGCCAACGCCCACGCCGTGCTGCGCATTTACGAGCGGGACGTACGTTCGGCGCTGCGCGACGTGGAAGACGCCTTGACCCACTGGAACAGCGAACGCCAGCGGCAAGCCGCACTGCAGAACGCCGTGACCGACAGCCAACAAACCCTGGAACAGGCAACTCGACTCTACGCACGCGGCTTGAGCGCCTACCTGCCGGTACTGGTGGCGCAACGCAGCCTGAACCAGGCACGCGATGCGCTGGCCCTCAGCCAATTGGCGCAGCTGCGCGCAGGGATTGCCTTATACAAAGCGCTGGGGGACGGATAACCGGGCACAGTACTAGACCTTGAAGCCAATCAACCTGCCGCAGCAGGCAAAACGACCAGCGCCTAATTCCCCCCTGACAGATTTTGAGATACTACCGCCCCTGTATTGAGCACGTTGGCGTGTGCAATACAGGGGGCTTTTGCAACGGTGGGGGCTGGTCACCGGCAGATAATGACCCAAAGCGGAAGTTGGATGTCTACGAAACCCTAGTCAGTTCACCCGCTAATCGAGAACCACTGGGCAAACTCGTCGATACAGCGCGCAGCGATAGGAGCGACTCGCTGCCGCATGGATTCCTCGCAGGCGCTGATCGCTTCATCCCAATGTGGCGTCGAAACCAGTGCTTCCGCCAGTTTGGCAGCATCGAGCATGGCCGTGTTCACGCCTTCACCTAGCGGCGGCATCACGTGCGCTGCATCACCGATCAGCGTGAGTCCTCGTCGATGTGGCCAACGGAAATCGGCCGGCAACGCGTTGATTGGTCGTGGGGCCACGATGCGATCCGCATCCGTGATCAGCGTAAGGAGGGAAGATGCCCATCCATCGAAGCGTTTCACAATATCGGCAGTGCTGATGCCGGCCAGCGTTTGATCGGTGCGCTCGGTTTCTTCGGTAGTTGTCTTGAACACGGCATAAACCCGGATCGTGGCTTCGCCATTGCGCTGGGCAAAAATCCCCGCTTCGCCATGGAGCTAAAACAGTGTGCCGTGACCGACCAGGTCGGCAAGCGCCGGGTGGCGCCTATCCACATCGTGCAGCCATAACTCCATGAAGGTCACGCCGGTGTAACTCGGCCGCACGTCGGACAAAGCGGTACGCACGCGTGACCACGCGCCATCGGCCCCAATAACGATGTCGAAGGGACCCCGCGTGCAGTGTGAAAAGTGGATGTCATAACGTCCATCCGGGCGATCGGATATGCCCTGCACAGGGGAATCCCATAGGATCGCACCAGTGTCCAGGCGCTGCAGCAGGAGCTGACGCAAGACTACACGGTCGATTTCCGGCCGGTTGCCGGTGCCTGGTTCCGGGATCTCGACCTGCATTACTTTTCCCGAGACTGCATCAACATCCCGGCTTTCCTGGTCCTCATGACGCGCGAGAGACAAGAATTCCTGAAGCAATCCTGCTTTCGCCAAGGCCAGTTGTCCGTCGTCAGGATGCAGGTCCAGGGAACCACCTTGATCGCGGCTGGTGGGTGTGGCATCGGCTTCTATGACAGTGATGGGCCAACCGTGCTGACTCAGGATATTGGCTGCGGTCAGTCCCGCCGGACCTGCACCGACGATGACGACATTCGGGTGTTGTTGCATTGCTGTTCCTTTTGATAACATAGGCACCTATCAATAATAAATAGGCACCTATGGATAATCAAGCTGATACTGCTTCCAATGACTGGCTGCCGCACTCGCTCCCGACCTTGGTCATCGGTCATGTCGCCAGGCAACTATCAAAACTGGTCGACCAGGATCTGAAGGCCATTGGCATTACGGCGTCGCAGCTTCCGGTGCTAGTAGCGCTGAAAAACGGTGAGAAGCGTACACAGATGGAGCTGGCCAGAATCGCGGGCGTCGAACAGCCGAGCATGGCGCAACTGCTGGCGCGCATGGAGCGGGATGGGCTGCTTCGCCGAGAACCGTCACCGATAGATGGACGAAAGAGTCTCGTCATGCTTACTGGGATGGCTCTTGAACGGCTTGAACCCGGCCGCGTGGCATTGAAGCAAATCGATGCGGAAGTCTGTGCTGGGCTGAGTCAGGAAGAAAGAAAGCGCTTCCTCGGCACGTTATTGCATATCGCAGAGGTTCTGAAACGGGAAGTACATAGTTGACGAAACGGCCGGCCATGGCCGTAAGCAGCCATCATGGACTGCAGGACTTCCGGGCTTGGTGCTGGCGGCGCGCAGCATTGAGCCAGCGCTTGCTGCCGGCCTACACGCCTCCCCCCAGCCTGTCATACAGGGCGTTCATGAAAAAAAGACCCGGCAAATTGCCGGGCCCTGTTGCCAGAAGCCTGAAGCACCCGGCAGCAGCTCGCGCTGCCGCCGGGTCCAGGCTCAGGCTGCCTTGCGCAGTTCGCGCGCAGCTTCCACCATGGCTTCCAATGCCGCCTTGGTTTCCGGCCAGGCGCGCGTCTTCAGGCCGCAGTCCGGGTTCACCCACAGGCGTTCCTTGGGCAGGCGGGCCGCTGCCTTGTTCATCAGTTCCACCATCCATTGCACTTCAGGTACGTTGGGTGAATGGATGTCGTAGACGCCAGGACCGATGTCATTGGGATACTGGAAGGTTTCAAAGGCTTCCAGCAGCTCCATGTTCGAGCGCGAGGTTTCGATGGTAATGACATCGGCATCCATGGCGGCGATGGAGTCGATGATGTCATTGAACTCCGAATAGCACATATGGGTATGGATCTGCGTGTCATCATGCACCCCGGCCACCGACAGGCGGAAGCTGTCCACGGCCCAGTTCAGGTAGGCCGCCCAGTCGGCGCGGCGCAGGGGCAGGCCTTCGCGTATGGCCGGTTCGTCGATCTGGATGACACGGATGCCAGCCTGTTCCAGGTCCACGACTTCGTCGCGCAGCGCCAGCGCCAGCTGGCGGCAGGTGTCTTCGCGAGGCTGGTCATCACGCACGAAGGACCATTGCAGGATGGTCACCGGCCCTGTCAGCATGCCCTTGACGGGGCGATCGGTCAGGGACTGGGCGTAGGACGACCAACCAACGGTCATCGGCGCCAGACGGGCAACATCACCGAAGATAATGGGCGGCTTGACGCAGCGGGAACCATAGCTCTGCACCCAGCCATTGCGGGTGAAGGCGAAACCGGCCAGCAATTCGCCGAAGTATTCCACCATGTCGTTGCGCTCGGGCTCGCCATGCACCAGCACGTCCAGGCCAATCTTTTCCTGGAAACGAACCACTTCTTCGATTTCCTTGCGGATGGCGGCTTCATAGGCGGCATCGGTCAGCGCACCAGCTTTCCAGTCGCGCCGCAGCGCGCGGATTTCTGCGGTTTGCGGGAAGGAGCCGATCGTCGTTGTCGGGTAGGCTGGCAGCTTGAGCAATGCCTGCTGCGCAGCGATGCGTTCGTCGAACGGCGCACGCTCACGCGAGACCTCGGCCACGGCAGCCAGGCGGCGCTCCACGGCGGGGTTGTGAATGCGGCGCGAGCTGCGGCGGGCTTCCAGCGCTTGACGCTGGGCGTCCAGCGCCGCCTGCGTGGCTGCGTCGGCATTGCCGCCCACCGCAGCGGCCAGCCACTTCAGTTCATCGAGCTTCTGCACGGCAAAGGACAGCCAGCTCTTGAGTTCTCCATCCAGTTCGGTTTCATGGACCAGATCGACGGGCACATGCAGCAGCGAGCACGAAGGCGCCAGCCACAGGCGCTCGCCCAGGCGTTCCCTGGCAGGCGCCAGCAGCGCCGCCGCCGCATCCAGATCGGTACGCCAGATATTGCGGCCGTTGATCACACCTGCCGACAGAATCTTGTCCTTGCCCAGCGCCTCCAATACCGCGCCCAGTTGTTCCGGCGCACGCACCAGATCGACATGCAGGCCGGCCACCGGCAGCGCGGCCGCCGTGGCGAGGTTGTCCTGCAATCCGCCGAAATAGGTAGCCAGCAAGACCTTGGGGCCGACATGACCCAGGCGGGCGTAAACCGCCACGAAGGCATCGCGCCAGGCCTGGGGCAGGTCCAGCACCAGGATGGGCTCGTCAATCTGCACCCACTCCACGCCTTGCGTGGCCAGGCGCGCCAGGACATCGGCATACACCGGCAGCAGCGACTGCAACAGTGCCAGCTTGCCTTCATCACCAGCGCCGCCGGCAAAGGCATCGCCCTTGCCCAGCCACAGCCAGGTCAGCGGGCCCGGAATCACCGGCTTGGCCTGATAGCCCAGCGCCTGTGCTTCAGCAACCTGCGCGAACAGGTAGTCGCGGGCAATGCGGAACGTCTGGCCCGGCGTCAGTTCAGGCACGATGTAGTGATAGTTGGTATCGAACCACTTGGTCATTTCGCATGCGGCGGCGGGCGTGCCGCTCGGCGCGCGGCCCCGGCCCATGCGGAACAGGGTATCCAGATCGACATCGGCGCCGGACGGATGGCCGAAGCGCGCAGGCACTGCGCCCAGCAGCGTGGTCCACTCCAGGATATGGTCGTACCAGGCGAAATCCCCCACCGGCACCTGCGAGACGCCTGCATCGGCCTGCACGCGCCAATGCGCGGCGCGCAGTTGCGCCCCCGTGGCCGCCAGCGCTGCCTGATCCTGCTTGCCCGCCCAATAGGCTTCCACTGCACGTTTGAGTTCCCGTTGAGCACCGATGCGGGGGAAACCCAAATTATGAATTTTCGTCATATATAAATATCTCTGTGCAAATAATTTTCAAGACAAGAACATTTTGCTAGGGATTACGGCAATGACAAAATCAAATATCGCATGCATAAAATGAGTTAAACTCATACTACGCCTCAAACATGAGCGGATCTCATGACAATGCGCCCTTGCCTCAAACTTGGCGCATCGGGGTTCATTTTTCCCCGGCTCCACCCCATATTCTCATTACCAGAAATTATCAAAAGACAGCAGCGACGGCGTTTTCCACCCCCACTGGAATGCCAGTAGGCCCCAAGCCCCGACCAAGATCAACCTGCCCCGGACGTAACGATAGGCGCCGGTCTGGCCGCCAGGCAGGCGACCTGGGAAACGTCTCTTAGGCCCCCCCTTAGACCGGTTTGTGCCTGCCATCGCCCCTGCCCCTGACACACCATGATAGAAATCCGACACCTGGAAACCCTGTGCGCCATCCGCGATGGCGGCAGTCTGCTGGAAGCCGCCGAACGCCTGCACGTCACGCAATCCGCGCTATCGCACCAACTGCGCGAACTGGAAAGCCGGCTCGACGTATCGTTGCTGAACCGTCGCACCCGCCCTGCCCGCCTGACAACAGCCGGCCTGCGCCTGCTGGCCCTGGCCGATGACATTCTGCCCAAGGTGCGTACCGCAGAACGGGAACTGACCAGGCTGGCGGCAGGGCGCACTGGCAGGCTGCACCTGGCCATCGAATGCCATTCCTGCTTCCAGTGGTTGATGCCCGCCATGGACGAATTCCGCGCCAAGTGGCCGGAAGTCGCGCTGGACCTGTCAGCCGCATTTTCCTTTGCACCGCTGCCCGCCCTGCTGCGCGGCGATCTGGACCTGGTCGTGACCTCCGACCCGCAAGCGCTGGATGCCATTTCCTATGTGCCGCTGTTTCGCTACGAGGTGGTGCTGGCCGTATCGCAAAGCAGCCCGCTGGCGGAACTTGACTATATAGAAGCCTCGCACCTGTCCGACCAGACCCTGATCACCTATCCGGTGGAACGCCAGCGTCTGGATGTATTCACCGCCTTCCTTGACCCGCAGGACATCGAACCGGCAGCTATCCGCAAGGCCGAGCTGACCCCCATCATCGCCCAACTGGTGGCCAGCAACCGGGGCGTGGCGGCATTGCCCAACTGGGCGCTCACGGAATATCTCAACCAGGGATGGCTGCACATCGCCAAGCTTGGCCGCCAAGGCGTCTGGTGCACGCTCTATGCCGCCATGCGCACCGAAGACGAGCAGGCGCCCTACATGCAGGAATTCCTGAAAATCGCCCGGACCGTCTGCTTCAAGACGCTGTCGGGCATACACGAAGCATGAACTTGCGCGGGCAGCGGCGCCCCCCAGCAGTTGCCATGACGACTGCCCTGTCTGTGGGCCGGGCACTCGCCTGAAGCATCAATCCAGCAGGAAATCCTCAAGGCCCTCAGGCCCCGAATGGCCACGCAAAGCGGCCTTGAGCACCTTGCCCACCACATTGCCGCCAAAGCCCCGGGCAGCCAGGAAACGTGCCTGACGAGCATACTCCTGGGGCGTGTCGGGCAGGGCCTTGCCTTCGAAACGCTTGCGCCATACCTGGACGGCGCGCTCCAGTTCGGTCGCACGCAGGTCTTCGGACAAGGTTTCCAGCAATTCGTCGGCAACCCCCTGGCGGCGCAAGTCGCCGATGATGCGGCGCTCGCCCTGGCGGGCGCTGCGCTGGTTCAGCATGCTGCGCGCATAACGTTCATCCGACAGCCAGCCTTCCCTTTGCAGGTCATCCAGCAAGGCGGTCAGGGTTTCAGGGTCTGGCGCATGCGGCGCCAGCCGGCCGCTCAATTCCTTGCGACTATATTCCCGCCGTGACAGCAGGCCAACCGCCCTGGCCTTGAGTGTCGGTCCGCGCCGTTCGGCGGGCGCCTGTTCAGGGTCGGACGACAGGTAGCCGCCGGCACGGCGCTGACACCCCGGGCCGGAGCGGGCAGATGCCGAACGGCTGGTCCTGGACAATGGCGGCGCGAAGCCGTCATCCATACCAGATGCTTCAGATACATCCCCTGCACCGGTGGTGCCGACGGCGCCATCAGCCGCATCGGAGGAGCCCCAGGTGCTTGCGCCAGCGCCGGATTCGAACTCGAAATCCTCGTCCTCATCCGGCGGCACGTAGGCATCGCCGAGCGTGGCCCGTGCGGGCTTGCGCGCCGTCGCGGACGTATCGTCAAACGGACGTTGCCCTGGCGGCCTCCCGCCCTGGCGGTTGCCGCCCTTGCGCCAGTCCGAACTCACTGCGCTCAGCCGGCGAAGTCGCCTTCGGGTGCGCTGTTGCTGCCTGCGGTGCTCGGGGCGCGCAGCGAAATACCCAGGCTTTCACGCACCCGGTTTTCGATCTCGATGGCTGTTTCGGGGTGTTCTTTCAGATATTCACGGACATTGTCCTTGCCCTGGCCGATGCGTGTGCCGCTATAGCTGTACCAGGCGCCGGATTTCTCAACGATACCGGCTTGCACGCCGAGGTCGATGATTTCACCTTCGCGCGAAATACCCGAACCATACATGATGTCGAACTCGGCCTGCTTGAACGGCGGCGACACCTTGTTCTTGACGACCTTGACGCGGGTTTCATTGCCGACGACCTCGTCGCCACGCTTGATCGAACCGATGCGGCGAATGTCCAGGCGCACGGACGAATAGAACTTCAACGCATTGCCGCCAGTGGTGGTTTCGGGATTGCCGAACATCACGCCGATCTTCATGCGGATCTGGTTGATGAAGATCACCATGCAATTGGTGCGCTTGATGGTGGCGGTGAGCTTGCGCAGCGCCTGGCTCATCAGGCGGGCTTGCAGGCCCGGCAGGGAGTCGCCCATATCGCCTTCGATTTCAGCCTTGGGCACCAGTGCCGCAACCGAGTCGATGACGATCAGGTCGACCGAGCCCGAACGCACCAGTGCATCGGTGATTTCCAGCGCCTGCTCACCGGTATCCGGCTGAGAAATCAGCAAGTCGGCAAGATTTACGCCCAGTTTGGAGGCATATTGCACGTCCAGCGCGTGTTCCGCGTCGATAAAGGCGCAGGTGCCGCCGATCTTCTGCATTTCAGCGATGACCTGCAAGGTCAGCGTGGTCTTGCCGGACGATTCCGGGCCGTAGATTTCCACCACACGGCCACGCGGCAGGCCACCGACGCCCAGGGCGATATCCAGCCCCAGCGAACCCGTGGACACCACCTGGATGTCATGTTCGACTTCGTTGTCGCCATAACGCATGACGGAACCCTTGCCGAACTGCTTCTCGATCTGCGACAGCGCGGCGGACAGCGCCTTGGCCTTTTCCGATGCGGCGGCCTTGCTGAGTTTGTCGTCCATGTATGAATCCTTAAGCTGAATAGATGCCCGGAAGCGGCCCGGAGCTGCTGAATTGCCTTGCGGAGCCGGCCCCGGAAACACTCCCGTCAAGGGCATTCCGGTAACACGGCCACCCGGCAGCCGGGTGGCTTTCATGCTCCGCCGGCATCCAGGTACCGTCGGCATTATGGCATCAGATTATACTGTACAAAAAACCAGCATGACAAATCCGCCACACCGATCAAGGCTTCCCCGGCCATGTCCACGCCGGTTGCTGACCTTTCCTGACAGTCCCGGCCGGCATCCCGGCCATCCCCTCACACTGCCGTCGCCCGTCCCAGGTGATTGAAAACCGGTGAAATCAGCGCAGTAAATTATTCAGGACTCTGTCAGACCAGAGCGACTAGACTGGCTTCCATGATGGCGGACACCGGTTCCCCCGCATGAACGGATCAGCCCCCCTGAACCTCATGTCCGGTACCGCTTCATCGCTGGCGCCGTGCCCCCGCGAGCAATTCGCACGACGCCGAGCGTTCCCCAACGGCCTGGTCCTTGACCAGGCCGTTTTTTTGTCGCCGGGCCGCCCCAAGACAAAAATGCCCCCTTTGGGGGGCAGCAAGCCGAAGGCGCAGCGTGGGGGTCTTTTTTATTTCACCATGACTCCAGCACCGAACTTCGCTGGACTACGCCGCAGCCCGATACAGCAGGTTTATCAATAACTTAGGCGGATTCATCATATGCCGGTGCTTTCTGAAACTTGACCCGGCTTCCATCCGCTTGGCTCCCAACAGGCTCCTGGAAATCGGGTCTTCCGAGGAGTCATCATGGCGAAAATCAAACTCACCAAGTCCGCAGTCGATGCGGCACAAGCCCAGGCGCAGCCCATCGAACTGCGCGATACCCTGGTTCCTGGCTTCCTGTGCAAGATCACGCCGGCAGGCCGCAAGGTATTCATGCTCCAGTACCGCACAAACGCCGGAGAGCGGCGCAAACCTGCCTTGGGCCTATACGGAGAACTGACCGTCGAACAGGCGCGGTCGCTGGCTCAGGAGTGGCTGGCGCAAGTGCGCCGGGGTGGAGATCCTGCCGCAGAGAAGGCTGCAGCGCGTCAGGCACCCACCGTCAAGGAACTGTGCATCAAGTTCATGGAGGACTACTCCAGCCAGCGTAACAAGCCGAGCACGCAGGAAGGCTACCAGAGCGTCATTGATCGCAACATCATCCCGATGCTTGGCCGCATGAAGGTGCAGGATCTGAAGCGGCCCGACGTGGCTTCGATGATGAAGAAGATGGCGCACAAGCCCGCCGATGCGAACCGCACGTTCAGCGTGATGCGCAAGATGTTCAACTTGGCCGAAGTGTGGGGCTATCGTCCTGACGGCACCAACCCATGCCGCCATGTGCCCATGTACCCGAACGGGAAGGCGACTCACCTCATCAGCGATGAGGAAATGGGCAAGTTGTTTCGCTACCTTGACCAGTTGGAGGCGGAAGGGCTGGAGCATGCAGTGATCCCGCTGGCCATCCGCCTGCAATTCGAGTTTGCCGCTCGCCTTTCTGAGATTGTCTCACTCCAATGGGATTGGATTGATCTGGAAAACCGGCGGGTGGTGTGGCCTGACAGCAAGACTGGCGGTATGTCCAAGCCCATGAGCGAAGAAGCCTATCGGCTTCTTTCGACGGCGGCTCGCAATGCTACGACGCCCCATGTATTACCGTCTCCGCGTCACCCTGATCGGCATTTGACCGACGGGGAGTATTACAACGGTTGGAGCCGCACTCTCAAAGCCGCTGGCGTGACGCATGTGGGTACGCACGGCATCCGTCACCGCTCGGCGACGGACATTGCCAATTCTGGCATCCCGGTGAAGGTCGGTATGGCTCTGACGGCGCACAAGACCGTGGCGATGTTCATGCGCTACGTCCACACCGAAGACAAGCCCGTGCGGGAGGCCGCCGAGTTGGTGGCGAACCGGCGCAAGGCGATCACCGGCGCCAAGCAATCCCCTGCGGAGGTGACGGCATGAGCAGGCGCAAGGTATCCAGCCCTTCACCAGCAGCGCCGAAGGCACTGTTGGGTGACATTCGGGCACTGATTGAGGCTGCGCACCAGCGCGCCGCCTCGGCGGTCAATGCCGAACTAACCTTGCTGTTCTGGCGCATCGGCCAGCGTATCCATACGGAGGTGCTGGCTGGACAGCGTGCCGAGTACGGCGAGGAGATCCTGCCGTCCCTGGCCGAGCAGCTTGTCCGCGACTACGGGCGCAGCTTCGCGGACAAGAACCTGCGCCGGATGGTGCAGTTCGCGGCCACTTACCCCCAGGAGCCAATTGTCGTGACGCTGTCACGACAATTGAGCTGGTCGCATTTCGTGGCCTTGCTGCCGCTGAAAGACCCCCTTCAGCGGGACTACTACGCGCAGATGGCAGGTACCGAACGCTGGAGCGTGCGGACGCTGCGCGAGCGCATCGACTCGATGCTGTATGAGCGCACGGCGCTGTCCCAAAAGCCGGAAGAAACCATCGCGCAGGAGCTAGCGACCCTGCGCGATGCGCAGCGCATGACCCCGGCGCTGGTGATGCGTGACCCGTACATCCTCGACTTCCTGGGCCTGCGGGATAGCTGGCAGGAAAGTGATCTGGAGGCGGCCATCATCCGAGAAATGGAAGCCTTCCTGCTGGAACTGGGGGCTGGCTTTTGCTTCGTCGCGCGGCAGAAACGCATCCAAATTGATGACGACGATTTTCACCTTGACCTGCTTTTCTACAACCGCAAGCTGCGGCGGCTGGTGGCGGTGGAGTTGAAGATCGGCGAGTTCAAGGCGGCCTACAAGGGGCAGATGGAGCTTTACCTGCGCTGGCTGGACAAGCATGAGCGGGAGCCGGAAGAAGCCTCGCCGCTGGGGATCATCCTTTGCACCGGCAAGAAGCGCGAGCAGATCGAATTGCTGGAACTGGATAGGTCGGGCATCCATGTTGCCGAGTACCTGACCAGCTTGCCGCCGCGTGCGGTGCTGGGCGAGAAGTTGCAGCAGGCGACCGAGCGGGCACGGTTGCAGATCGAGCAGCGGGAGCCTGGCGAGAAGTCCTGACAGCAGCATACGTTCGTCCCGGCGTGCCGCCGTCGGGTTCGCGGATACGGTTTAATCGGTGCTATACGACTCTATTGCACAGCGCCGATTTGATTTCGAGGTTAAGAGCCACCCGCACCTTTAGCTACTTCTCCGCACTGCCTCAGCAATTCCAACTGTTCGGCTTTTGGTAAATCATGAAAATCCGGAGAATTAGATCCAATAATTCTTGCTGGCCCATTGCTCGTAATTATGTAGCCACTATCACCGTCCACTTCCAAAAGTCGGAACGAACTGCCGCATGAGGCGCAATACAAGCATGTATCTTTATGTGGCGGAATCCATGCTCTTGTTTCGCCACACATACAAGTTAGCGGGATTGAAGTACTAGATCCGATTAGTCCTTTCTTAATGAAGAAAAAATATTCAGAGTTGCGGGTGGAAATCGCACGAGAAAGCTCATCGGCAGTTTTTTTCAATAAAATTGAATGGTTTTTCGCTTGAGAGTTGATTAGTATTTTCTCTAGGCATTTTACGAGACTTGGGATGTAGGTTGCGGCCAAAGTTTTACACGCAGTTTCCAGTATTTCATATTTCAATTCACTGAAATTTTCCGTGCTCGGCAGATATGGGCCTTCATCATCTCCAAAGATTACTTCTGCGCCGCTTGTAGATGTGAAGAAAGTAGATGTATACCCAATGTGAGTAAATTCGGAGGAGAACTTGAATAGATTTTTCATGTCATCCGGTAGACCTGGATCTGCTGGCACACCAAACATAGAGAAAAGAAAATCCACTTTTTGAGCGAAAGTTTTATGTTTGCATTCAGTAATGTGAGAATTTTCCCAATCCTTAAATTTGATAGTTCCAAACTCATTCATGGCACTTTCAACCTCGGCATTGAATAGAGTCTGAACCAATGATTTTGTCGCGTACTTGCCAAAACTATTGAGAGAGACAAGGACGTGGTAATTGAACGATTTTGGATCGAGTAAACACAACTGATAGGAGTCAGAGACTATGCTATCTATGTATTGCCGGGTTGCAGTAACAAGATTGTTATAGTCATCGAACCCTCTGGAAAGTAGCGAAACACTTTCCAGGGTTATGTGGGACCTATCATCCGGTTTTGTTAGTGTGGCCAGCTTATCAAAAACAGAAAAGCTGTTGAGTTGAATTCGACTGACTATTGGAATAAATGAGTTCAGGTCGGCGCCAAGCTTATATTGCGGGTTTAACTGCAAATCATTCAATAGTGAAGCTTCGATTTTCTTGTGCAAGCTGCGCAGTGTATGAATTGCAGCCGAGAAGGAATTATTCAAAAATCCAATATTGCTGCAAAGAACATGATAATTGCTTAGGGCGGCGGAATTCTTGCGCTCAGTGAGGTTTGATGAAATTTTTTTCAGAACATCAATTTCGTTCATAGATTGCTCCAATACAAGAAAGATTTTCATCCCAAACACAGCCTGAGAAAAATTTCTGAACTCAGGGTGTGGCAGATAACGTCACCTAGTGACTCCATGCTAGTGGCATTTTCCACTGGATTAAATCATGTAAGAGGTTCGCTTTCATGCGAATCAATACAATTAATGTGGCTCTGCGTCTCCACTTTGTGAGTCGCGTTGCTCCTGGTTCGCGATTCACTCATCCCTAGCGGGACTGGCGTTCTCCGGCCTTTCACATCGCTGAAGCCTTCGGCACCAACGGTGCCTGCGCGCTCCGCTTGCCCGAAAGCCGACCGTGTGCAGTGGGCGGGTTTAGGCGGTCTTGCTGTTTCCTTCACCGTATCACGGCGTTCTCGCCGTCAATGGCTGCACGCGCCATGCGCGCTTGCGGCCCGTTGGCCGTCTGCGACCCCTGACTGCTTGCGCTGCGCCGTGCTCTCCACGGTTCCGGGCAATTCCGCCCGCGCAACCGGAGCACGATCATGTCGCAACTTTCTCTTTCTTCCTTCGATTCCGTTCTGATGGTTCGCAGTGCGCGTGGGCGCTACCAGCCAGCTTCTGTCGATCAGATCCTTGAAGCAGCTCGCGTGGTCATCGACCAGAAAATGCCGCGTGGTGAAATTTTTAAATCACCGATGGCGGTAAAGGAGTATCTGGGCACCAAGTTGGCTTGCCTGGAGCATGAAGTCTTTGCCGTGCTGTTTCTTGATACGCAGCATCGACTGATCGAGTACAGCGAGCTTTTCCGGGGCACCATCGACAGTGCATCGGTGTATCCGCGTGAAGTTCTCAAGGAGGCGCTGCGACTCAATGCAGCGGCGGTCATCTTCTCGCACAACCATCCGAGCGGGAGTCCTGAGCCGTCGCAGGCCGATAAGGTGCTGACGCAGCGGCTCAAGGAGGCGCTGGCGCTGGTCGAGGTGCGCACGCTGGATCACGTCATTGTCGCCGGTAGCGACACTACGTCCTTCGCTGAACGTGGCCTGATCTGAGCCTGGGGCTTCGGCCCCTTTTTTCTGCGCCTTCCTGTGCAGAGTGTTGCTTTAAAAATCCCAGACAGTGTCTCGGAAATTCAATCCTTGCGCCGGATATTCTCGTTGTGCCGACTTGGGGCTCCCGCATATCGCTGAACAGGCTGCGCCAGGTTAGCGCTTGGATAGCTAGTGTTGAGCGAGACACCAGACTCATCCCAAGAAAAGGCCAAGCCACCCACTCCAAGGTAGCGAAACGCCAGTAAACGCGAGTACAACCGTGATAAGCACTTTGCGTACATCACGCGCAACAAGTGCAGCCAAGCGGGCACGGTCGTCCTTGAACTCACAGTACGGTGCCGCCGCCCATCGCGCCCAGCGACCAAACAAGCTGCTTTCTTCTGGAGGTTCTTTGCTTCTGATCATTGTCAGATCTCCTTGCGCCTTGAACGGGTTCTCGACTTAGGCGTTGCAGAGACGCTGGGCGCTTTGGTCGATACTTTGGACGCAGCAGGGCTCTTTGCGATCTTCGTGGTCGCCTTAGTTTTTTCCTTATTGATGTGCTCACAGTATTCGTCGTAGTCCGTGATGTCATGCTGCGCACCGATGTCAATCAAGCGATCACGGAAGCGTCCGTACAGTACATCCTGTACTTTGTTTGCACGCCTCAGCTTTTCGATGCCCACGTTGGGGTTGAGCAGCAGCACATAATGAAAGTCGCCGCTTGGCCCCTTCTTCGCCTCAATGAATCCGAGATCGCGCAGCGTACGCATGCGACGCCGCCAGGTATCAACTGCACGTTCGCCGTCGAATCCGGTTTCAGCTGCGAAAGTCGCTGGCGCCTCAATCATGAGAAAGGGATAGTCAGGAGCGCGAATCCACAAACACAACAGCGTGTGCCCAGCCGGTTGCCCTTTGGATTGGGCGTCAATCGCCTGCATCGCTAGCGGCAGCGTGCGGGGGATGGTCGAATAGCCATCATTTAGTGTGCGGTGCCAGAGCAGTTCGTCCGGATGGTCTGGAAACTGGATTTCCATCTGCTGCTTGGCCCGTTCGGCCATGTTGAGCCGCCGTTTCCGAGATTGCTTTTGGGTTGCCATGTCAGTCCTCAAAGTAATTTATTGGATGGACAGATTAGAGCCCTGAATCCGCGCAACTTCAATGATTCAATGCGCTGAATTTCACGCTGCTGGGTGATGCTTTGAATGGATTGTTCATGGTTAAGTTGGTCTGTCTAGAGCAATTAGGATGGTTGTGATGCGCGAATCCGCGCATAAATATTAAAAAATCACATATAAATCATTGGCTTGATATAGTTTTGTGGTGCTCAATGTTCTCCCGTTTCTCCATGTGCTCGCTGTGCTCTATGTGCTCCGGGGTAATGGTTGTAGGAAGAGGGTCTGTAAAACTGGTTGCGTGGGCTCGAATGAACAGCGCTCGTGGCCATCGTTTTAGGATCTGAGCGTCCCCCGGCCGGGAAGGCATGGCCGGGTCGCGCTGTCGTGCGTGGCATCGAGCCTCGCTACGCGAGTCTCGCCCCTGACGGGCTTCCATCGTTCCCTCGCTCCGCTCGGCTGACGCCTACGGCCCGGCTTCCAGCTTCGGGCCTGCGCGCTTCGCTTGCGTGCGGTCTGCACATCGCGGCGGCCGTTGCCATGTCCAGCCGTCTCTCCTGACTCCATCACCTTGCTCGCGACTGTAGCCCGTGGCCGCGTGCCATCAAGGCGCGTCAGGCCGTGTCCTCGGCTGCGCCTGCGGGCCGCACCTACCTGCCGCTTGTCTCCTTGACGGCCCACGTCCGTGGGCTCCTGACCGTCGCGGGCGATGAACTCAGGAAAGACGGTGGCAACAGGGCCAACCGGGTTCCTCGTGCCAACCGCACCGAACAGCCGAAAGGCTGGGCTCCGAATCTAGGAATCCGGTGTGCGGTTTGAACAGCAAACCCTTTTCGTCAGGAGAAAGACCATGCTTGCATCCCGTTTCGCTTCCCGTTCCCCGGTACTGCGCAGCGACTCCCCGCTGTCCGATGACCAGATTCACCGCGTGGCCCCGTCCATCTTTGCGGAAGCGCCCCACGAAAGCCGCTCCCAGCGGTACGCCTATATCCCCACCGCCACGGTGCTGACTGAACTGCGCAAGGAAGGGTTTCAGCCTTTCATGGTGACGCAGACCCGCACCCGCTACGAAGACCGGCGCGACTACACCAAACACATGATCCGGCTGCGCCATGCCAGCCAGATCAGCGCCCGAGGCGAAGCCAACGAAATCATCTTGCTGAACTCTCATGATGGCACCAGTAGCTACCAGATGCTGGCCGGGATGTTCCGCTTCGTGTGCAGCAATGGTCTGGTGTGCGGTGACACCGTGGCCGATGTGCGCGTGCCGCATAAAGGCGACGTGGCCGGGCAAGTGATCGAAGGTGCCTATCAGGTACTGCACGGTTTTGACCGTGCGCTGGAATCCCGCGAATCCATGCAGGCCATCACGCTGAACGAAGGCGAGGCCGAAGTGTTCGCCCGCGCCGCGCTGTCGCTCAAGTACGACGACCCGAATAAGCCCGCACCCATTACCGAATCGCAAATCCTGATGCCGCGCCGGTTCGATGACCGCCGCCCGGACTTGTGGAGCGTGTTCAACCGCACCCAAGAGAACCTGACCAAAGGCGGTTTGCATGGGCGCAGCGCCAACGGACGCCGCCAGCAGACCCGTCCGGTGCAGGGCATTGATTCCGATATTCGCCTCAATCGCGCCCTGTGGCTGCTGGCCGATGGCCTGCGCCAGTTGAAAGCCTGATTCCCCTGCGCGGCAGGGGCAGGCAGCAACCCTTGCCGCGTCATTCGCTGCTGCATTCCATCATCGCAAGGAGTTTTCACCATGAACGCCATCAACCATACCGAAGCCCAAGCCATCGACGCCACGGCCAGCGCCGCGCCTGCCGTGCTGCTGGAAGCCGCCGACCCGAGCAAGAATCTGATTCTTGTGCCGCTGTCGCGGCTGGTATCGCGCCCTACGGGCCGCAACGTGCGCAAGACCCCGCGCATGTCGATTCCCGAACTCGCCGCCAGCATCCAGCGTGTCGGCCTGTTGCAGAACCTGATCGTGACCGCGACCGCTGACGGTGAGCGTTACGAAGTCGTGGCAGGAGGCCGTCGCCTTGCCGCCCTCAAGCTGCTGGCGAAAAAGCACCGCATCAGCAAGGAATGGGAGGTGCCTTGCCTGCTGGTGGCCGATGGCACCGCCCGCACGGCCAGCCTGACCGAGAACGTGCAGCGCGAAGCCATGCACCCCGCCGACCAGTTTGAGGCATTTGCCGCGCTGGTGGCCGAAGGCCGCCCCATCGAGGATATTGCTGCAGATTTCAGCGTCACGCCGCTGGTGGTGCAGCGCCGCCTGAAACTTGCCAACGTGTCGCCGCGCCTGCTGGCCGACTACCGAGCCGAGGCCGTGAGCCTTGACCAGTTGATGGCCCTTGCCATCACCGACGACCATGCTGCACAAGAAGCCGCGTTCTACGATGCGCCCACATGGCAGCGCAGCCCGCACAACCTGCGCGACCGCCTGACCGAGCGCGAGATTGATGCCCATCGGCATCCGCTGGTGCGCTTTGTCGGGCTGGACACCTACGAGGCCGCAGGCGGTGGCACCCGCCGCGATCTGTTCGCTGAAGCCGATAGCGGCGTGTATCTGACCGATGCCATGCTGCTGGAACGGCTGGCGCAGGACAAGCTGGCCAGCCTTGCCGCCGAGGTGAAGGCCGAAGGCTGGGCGTGGGTGGATGCCACCCCCGGCACGACCCATGCCGACCTGCAAGCCTTCCAGCGCGCCCCGAGACAGCGCCGCAGCCCGAACAAGCGCGAAGCCCAACGCATCGAGAAGCTGCAAACCAAGATGCAGGCGCTGGCCGAGGCCGTGGATGCCGCCCTGGACGCCGACGATGAAGAAAAGGCCGATGCCTTGCAGGAGGAAGGCGAACGCCTGGGCGAGCAGTTGCAGGCGCTGGACGATGGCTTGCAGGACTACGGGGAAGCCGTCAAGGCTGCCGCCGGTGCCATCGTCACCATCGACCGCAACGGCGAGGCCGTGATTCATCGTGGCCTGCTGCGCGAAGCCGAGGCCAAGGCACTGCGCACCCTTGAACGGCTGCGGCAAGGTTTCGGCAGCGAGGGCGAAGCCGGGAACGACGACACCGGCGAGGAAGCCGACGACGCCCCCAAGCCCGCCGCCATGTCCGACCGGCTGGCGCAGCGGTTGAGTGCCCACCGTACCGCCGCGCTGCAAATCGAAGTCGCACGGCATCCACAAGTCGCGCTGGCTGCGCTGGTGCATGGCATGGTGCAGACCGCCTTGCACGGCAGCTACTACGGCCACGACCTGCCGCTGGGCGTGAAGCTGACCCAGCAAGACCGGCTGGAAGGCATGGCCCCGGACTGGCCGGAATCGCCCGCCGCCGTGGCACTGCGCGAACTGCAACAGGTAGCGGGTGAAGCCTTGCCGGAGGACAGCGCCGAACTGTTTGCCGCACTGCTGGCGAAGTCGCAGGATGAACTGGTGCGCCTGCTGGCCGTATGCGTGGCATCCACGGTCGATGTGGTGACGCCCCGCGCCACGCAGCACCAGCCGGGTGGCGAACTGGCGCAGGCGGTGGGGCTGGACATGGCGGCATGGTGGCAACCGACCGCAGACGGCTATTTCCAGCATGTGCCGAAGGCCGCGATTCTGGAAGCTGTGGGCGCCTTCGCGCCGGAAAGCGTCAGCCGGCTGGCGAAGTTGAAAAAAAGCGACATTGCCAGCGAAGCAGAACGGCTGGCCGCTGGCACCGGCTGGATGCCTGCCATCTTCGCCGCCGAAGCCACGCAGCAGGCCGCGCAGGACGTGACGACAGACGAGGAAGCCGAAGCACAGGAGGTAGTCGCCGCCGTGGCGGATGAGCAGACGCAAGCCGAGGCACTGGCCGCTTGACCCCGCACCACAGATAGCGCCCCGGTTCCGGCCGGGGCGCTATCATGCCGAGGATTCCCCCATGAGCCACAACACCACGAACCGCCCACGCATGGCCGCGACCTACGCCCACGGCACGATACGTGCCCGCCGCTGGCATGGCGATGGCGACGTGCGTGGCTACCGCCCGCCTCGCGGCTGGATAGCCCGCGCCGACCTGACCGACCTACACCCCATCACGGGCCGCGCCTTGCCGCGTGTCGTGTGGTGGATCATCGAAACTAAAGAATAGGGAGCAGCCCCGCGCCCAAGCCGTTCCGTCTTGGGCGCGGGAATACCAAAAATCCGGGCGCGGCGGTGGCCGCGCCCGGTTTCAAGGCTCAAAGCCAAAACGCCCCTTTGCCGCCTTCGGTCAGGCGGCAAAGGGGCCGCGCACAAGTCGCCTTGTGCGCAAAAGCCATTGAAGCCATGCAAGTGCAGCGGCGCACGCGCCGCCGACATTCCGACAGCACCTCGCCGCAATGGGCGGCGCTTGTGGGGCTACGCCCCGGCTTGCTGCGGCAGGTTGCACGAAAGCGTGCCGTGCTCGACGCTGGCGGTTCGTTGCCTGTACGTCACGAAGGACGGTTCACCGACACACCACCTGGCCTCGATGTGGAGCTTCCACGCCACGCATCAAGTATGTGGCCGCGAGTTGTGGCAGGAGCGCTCTTACCTTGTTGCTGGGGCATTGACCTAGCCGCGTCAGAGCGCAAGCCGGTGAAGCTGTCATGCGAGGATGCCGAGTCGGTCATGTCTCCATTCGGGAGAGGCGGCCCGTGCGTCCTTGGCTTGTCGTGAATCCTGGCGGTGGCGCGGCTGCGCCTTGGGCTTTATGACCGCAACCTTGCGGCGAAAACAATTTCCCCTGCGCTGCGCGCATTCCTCGCGGGGCAAATTCTTTTCGCCTCCAGGTTCTCCACATTGTTGCGACCGCTCCGCGGTGCGGCCAGCCCATCCCCCGCCGGGCGGATCACAACAAGGACGCACTGGCGCGACCTTGTTCAACCCGAAAGGAGAAATCATCGTGGCTAACATCGGCACCTTCACCGCAGAGAAAGACGGCTTCACCGGCACGCTTCGCACCCTGACGCTCAACGTCAAGGTCAAGCTGGTTCCCAACGACAAAGGTGACAACGAAAGCGCACCCGACTACCGCCTGCAAGCGGCTGGTCACGACATAGGCGCGGCATGGAAGAAAACCAGTGAGGCCGGACGCCCCTATGTGTCCGTGACCCTGGACGATCCTTCGTTCCCTGCAACGGTCTATGCCCGTCTGATCGAAGGCGAGGACGGCACGCACGACCTGATCTGGTCGCGCAGCAAGCCCAAGGCGGCGTAACCGACCGTCGCCAGCACCCCGCCGGAGTGGCGTGGTGCTGTGCTGCTTTTACAGCACAACGTAATGTCAGAAGCAGGCGGGCCAGCTTCTTCCTCTCGGGAGGGGCGGATGTCCGACTTCTTCAAATCCAGAGTTTCGCCAGCGCTGTCGCTGGAGGATGTTGGCGGCGGCGCGCACAAGCGTGTCGATGAAATCAGGGAGCTGCTGGAGCTACTGCAAAGCCGAGTCCCCGCATTTGCAGGACTAACGCTTGTAGATCATGGAATGGTTGCAGGCCAGTGAAGAGGCTTTCGTAGGGACGGCGGCGATGACAATAAAGTTGCGACTGGAACCCTAATTTTTAGTTCGGTCGGGCTTCCTGCACGCGTGACCTGTGCGGTATCAATCGGAAGTCCATGGCGTTACGGTGCGCTGCACCGCCAGGCTTTGCGGGCTTCGCCCCGTGCCACCTTTGGCGTCACGGCCCTTCGGCTCCAATCCTTAACGCCTTCGCACCTTCGGCGTTGCGTGCTTTGCTTGCTTTTGCGCAAGTCCTCGGGTTGTTTCATCGGAGCGATGCGTTGATCGCTCTTGAAATTCCCCCATCGAGCATCACATATGGAAGATCGGCATGCACAGGGCGTCCGATATATTACGACATCAACGTAAAGGGGGGGCAAACGATGGCGTTTTACGCTGACAAGAACGTGGTAATGGAATCCAACAAACCGGATCAGTATGCGCTGGTGCGGAAGATTGGGGAGAAGCCCGGGGGGCCTGGCATCTATAAATGCCAGGCGTGTGGGTTTGAAGATGTGATGAATCGCGAGTGCACCAAACTCCCGCCTTGTGCCAATTGCAGCGACAGCAAGGGGGCTAATACCTGGAAGTTCTTGGTAAAGGCAACTGATAAGTAATAGCTGGTGCTTGCCTTCGGAATGCCCGCCTTTTGGCGGGCATTCTTTTATATCGACATCTGCCCATTCACTGAGAAATACGAGAAAAGATGACTTCGCCTATTGACGACCTCTATCGAAAAATCTTTGGATCGGCACCTGCGAAAGCGGGAGCTGCTTTCGAACGGCTGGCAGCAATCGCCACCTACGTCACCGAGGAGAATGGCGATGTCACTCACGACACCACTCTTAAGGGCGCGTACTCAGGTAGCAATTACCAGGTAGATGTCCTTCATCAATCTGCAGATGCCAAAACGATGGGGGAAGCGAAGGACTACACAGATCGTGGCGGAAAGGTTGGTCGCCCCGATT
The DNA here is from genome assembly GCF_004216755.1 of Kerstersia gyiorum. GTDB lineage: Bacteria > Pseudomonadota > Gammaproteobacteria > Burkholderiales > Burkholderiaceae_B > Kerstersia > Kerstersia gyiorum. The sequence continues at coordinate 130,863 of NZ_SGWZ01000008.1, read as the reverse complement.
TGCAAAAACTTGCTGGTGCGCTGATAGATCTTCCAGATGTGGCCGCAGGAGTTTTCTGGTCTGCCACAGACTATACAAAACCCGCCCTGCAGTATGCCAGGGCAGCCAAGGAAATGGCTGGCAAAGAGATCCTACTCAGAGGCTTGAGGGAAAGTACACAGCTTGACGAACAGGGGTTCGTCAAGACTATTCGTGTCACTGGTAGGTATCACATAGCCCAATTAGACAAGGCAGTCTGGACGGTTCATTGGTCGCCCAAGGGGCGTGCCAGACTATTCGAGTCCATGCCAAAGGCTGAGGCTCAGATGGAAGTCGCTGCAGTCGTTGACCATTTATTTGATTCGAGCGGTGAAAGAATTACGTCACTCTACGAACTGACATCGAGGGGCTACGGCGATACTTCGGGGGATGGTGTATATCGGGCGTGCTATTGGCTGCCCGATCACTACATCCGGGCCAATGGCATCCTTGCCTGCATCAGTGGGATCGAATATGAGATCCCAGTCGAAACCCATACGTCAACATTCGAGATCACTGATAACAGTACATATCGGCTTGTTGTACTTGATGAGACAGGCAAGCCCGCGCGTATTCTCACAGATGAAAAACTGAGGGAGTTTAATTTCGATGCTCAAGGTCGGCTGATGGCTCCTAAGTCTCGGCACCCTCGACTTGGCGGCGTCTAGTCAATTCCCCTATGGGGCATTGCCGTCGGTAAACATAGCTCCCAACTCCCCCCGCACCTGTACCAAGAGCTGGTCGATCCGTTGCGCATCGTTGCCAGCATAAGCCAGCGTCAGCAGTGTGAGGGGGTGAACCTCCATGACTTCGCACAGTTCGGCCAGCTTGTTCAGCGTTGGGCTTTTCAGGTCGCGCTCCAGCGTACTCATGTAGGTGCGGCTGGAAACATCCGAGAACGCCTCCTGGCTCAGACCACGCGCCTTTCTGATCCGCCGCAGTGCATCGGGCAACGATGGCTTGAACGCTGTCATTCTGAACTTTCCCCAAAATCCAGAATGACAACCCGTTGCGCCCTATAGGACTACAATCTATAGTGTTCATTTCTCACTTTTGTGCCTTTACTGAAATCCGCATTGGCGGTTTTCTTCAAAAGCGGAGAGCCTGATCTGTGTCTTTCCTGACTTCCGTGCATGTGCCTTCGTGCTTCCACGCTTCTGCGGATGCGTGGGCTTGCGCATCTGCGTTTTCGAGGGAAAGCGGCGAAGCGTCTCAACTGCTCCGTACATCCGTGGGAGTACGGCCATGACTCCACTCATCACCGCCGACGAGCGTACGCGCCTGCTGGCCAACGGCCAGGCCCGCGCTGCCGGGCAGGACACCGACCCGCTACCTGTGGTGCGCCTGTTCACGCCAGATGCGCATGCCACTTGGCTGCTGGCCTCGCTCGACCCAGCCGATGGCGATACCGCCCAAGGCCTGATCGACTTGGGGATTGGCATGCCTGCACTGGGAACGGTGAAGCTGTCCGACCTGGCCGCCATCGTCGGGCCGCGCCAGCAGCCCGTGATGCGGGATCGCTACTTCCAGCCGGCGCGGCGGCTGTCGGAATACCTGCGACTGGCCGAAGACAACGGCTCCATCACCGATTGAGCACCACCGCGAAGCGAGGCGCACTGTGTCTATTTCGGTCTGGTCTGTGACCCGTTCGGTCTGAATCGGCAGTGTTGCACCGAAGCGGTGCGTGCCAGATCGAAACGGTCATGATGCCTGGCGCGGGCTGCGGCAAGCTGACCGACGCGGCATGCCATTGGAGTACGTTGCCGCCGTCGCACTCGGACGATTTCAGCAACGCATCGGAGTTCATCGGTCTTGACACTGCCAGTTTACGCTTCACCCATGACGTTTTGACGATGGCCTCGTAGCACGCCGTTTCGCCGTGGCGACGCACCCCCAGCACAGGGAGGTTGCCGTATGGCTGATCGCAGTGCCGAGCCGTGGTATGCCACGGCGGCCTATCTCTTCGTTCTGCACCTGGATGGCCCGGCGCTGGCATGGGAGTACCTGCGCCGTCATCCAGACTATCGGCACGACTGGCTGCGCCGTCGTCGCCAACCGGATGCCGCCGGGCATTGGGGGCTGCGCCTGCTGGAAGATCCCGCCCTGGATGCGCGGGACGCGCACCCGGCCTGGTTCCCCGATCACGATGCCGTGGTGCAGCTCTACCCGGATGCCGATCCGCCGCCCGATGCCATGTGCTTTGAGTTCTGGAAGCTGCCGGGCCACAAACACCTGATCCATGACGGCAAGCGCTTGGTGCTGATGGCGCGCTGGCCCGGCTGCTGCCTGCGTTTCGTGCTCGCGCCAGGCTTGGCCGATGGCATTGCTTACGCCTATGCCATCCGGGCTTGCGCCGTACCGTGTGCTCGATACCACGCACTTGCCGTCGAGTGGGACAGGCTGGCCGCTGCGGTGGATGCCGCTCCTGTCGCCACTGCGCGGCCCCGGCCTTCGCTAAGCCAGCTTCAGGAAGTGCACACCTTGCAGGCGCTCGACGCGACCCTGGCGGGCGCGTCCTTGCGCGAAGTGGCCGAAGGGCTGTTCGGCGCGGATGCCGTCGCGGCCGACTGGCACAAGGACAGCGCCTTGCGCGCTCGTGTACGCCGGCTGGTGCGGCGTGGCGAGGCGCTGATGCGCGGCGGCTATCGCAGCCTGGCGCAGCTCCCGCCAGTTGCAGCGCAGTGAGGGGGACGTTTTGCAGCCCCTTCATTTCGTCCCTTAGCAAGAAGCCCATCTTTCTTGAAAGTGCCTCTATCCGGCCGCGTGGTGTGGCCGGGCTTGATGGAGGTACACCCCATGCGACCCGCTCCCTTGCGGCCTGCCGCCGCTGCTGTCGCTGCGCCCGCGCAGCCCCAACGCTACCTGACCAACGACGAGGCCGCCGACTACTTGCGCCTTTCGCCACGCACGCTGGAGAAGCAGCGCGTGATCGGCGGTGGGCCGAAATTCCGCAAGTTCGGTCGGCGCGTCATGTACGCCGTTAGCGACCTCGATGCCTGGGCCGATGCGCGCAGCTATGAGGCGACTTCCGACCCGGAATATGCCGAACGGCACGCGGGTGACTACCGTGACGGCCGCTGACCGTCGGCGCGTGGGTGGTCATCGCCATGTCTCGCCCGCCAGGGCACGCCTTGCAGCAGCGCGAACAGCTCGACCTGTTTCGCGCACTGCCGGGCGAGGACATGGCACCGCGCGATGCCCAGGACTTGATGGCCTATCCGTTCTTCTCGTTGGCGAAGTCGCGGCGCACCGCGCCGATCGACTTCCGCAGAGGCAACATCACCATCCGCGTGGAAGGCACGCAGGAGCACGGCATCGCCACCATCTGGGATGCGGACATCCTGATCTGGGCCGCCAGCCAGATCGTCGAAGCCAAGGACGCGGGCATCCAGCCGTCCCGGCGGATGCAGGCCACGCCCTACGAGATCCTGCGCTTCATCGGACGCGGCAAGTCGATACGCGACTACCAGCGCCTCAAAGCCGCGCTGGATCGCCTGCAATCGACCACGGTGGCCACGTCCATCCGCGAAACCACGGGAAGGCGCTTGCACCGCTTTTCGTGGATCAACGAATGGAAGGAACTGGCCGATGCCAACGGCACACCGCTGGGCATCGAGCTGATCCTGCCGGACTGGTTCTATGCGGGCGTGGTGGATGCGGCCCTAGTGTTGACCATCGACCCGACGTATTTCCGGCTGACCGGCGGCATCGAGCGATGGCTGTACCGTCTGGTGCGCAAGCATGGCGGCAGGCAGGAATACGGCTGGCAGTTCGACTTCCGGCACCTGCACCGCAAGTCGGGCAGCAGCACGCGGTTTTCGGATTTCGCCTACGACCTGCGGGCGCTGGTCGCTCGGCAATCGCTGCCGGGGTACGAGCTTGGCATCGTGCGGATTCCCGAGGACAACATGGAATTGCTGACCTTCCGGCCCGTGCCGCAGACGGCACGGGGATAACAGCGGGACAAGCTGTGGATGGGATCGTGCTATCAGGAGTAAGAGGTGTCGTGCTATCAGGAGTACGCCTATCGTGCTATCAGGAGTACGAAAACGCCGGAAAGCCAGTAACGGCGCAGGTTTGCGCCCCCTCTAACATTACTAACTTAAATTCTCTAACTATTGATAGAGAAACAGCATTGCGGTGGACAACTGCTGCAGGCCGAAAAACCAGCCAGGCAAAGCCGCAAAAATCACCCCGTTCGGCACGGCAAAGACAGTCCGGCCCTCCAAGCTGGAGGGCCGCGCCATGATCGTCGCCTTGCTCAACCAGAAAGGCGGCGTCGGCAAGACCACGCTCGCCACGCACATCGCGGGTGAACTGGCCTTGCGCGGCCTGCAAGTCGTCCTGCTGGATGCCGACCCGCAGGGTTCCTCACTGGACTGGACACAGCGCAGAAGCCAGCAGGGCTTGCCCCGGCTGTTCAGCGCCGTGGGCCTGGCGCGCGAAACACTGCACCAGGAAGCCCCAGAGCTTGCCAGGCGAGCCGATCACGTCATCATCGACGGGCCACCCAGGATTGCCGCCTTGGCGCGTTCTGCGCTGCTGGCGGCCGAACGGGTGCTGATCCCGGTACAACCCAGCCCCTACGACCTGTGGGCCAGCGCCGAGATGGTGGCGCTGATCCGTGAGGCTCAGGTGTTCCGGCCTGCGCTACGCGCGGCCTTCGTCATCAACCGGCGCGTCAGCACCACGGTAATCGGGCGCGAAGCACGGCAAGCCTTGGCCGAACAGCCGTTGCCAGCGCTGCGCAGCGAGGTGCGTCAGCGCATCGTCTTTGCCGACAGCGTGGCTGCGGGTCGATTGGCGCGGGAGACAGCCCCCGATAGCGCGGCAGCGCAGGAAATCACCGCGCTGGTTGATGAACTACTGCGGTGGCCGTCATGACAGCGAAACCGCCACCCACCGGCAAACGCCCGCCCAAGCGCGTCGGCATTGGCGCACGTCCACCTGCGAATCCACACGCCGAGGCTTGGATTCGCCAGGGCGATGCCGATGCGCTGGGCAAGGGCGACCTCTACGCCGCGCGCCTGACCATCGACATCACGCCCGCCATGCGGGCGCGCATCAAGGTGTCGGCCTTTACGCAAGGCATGACCGTGGCCGACCTGCTGCGCGGTTTGTTGGAGCGCGAGTTTCCAGAACACCGCAGGGAGAACACGCCATGACCACATCCGCATTGTCTGCTGCCGCACCGCCCACCATCGCGGTCACGGCTGCGCGCGCTGCGCCGCCCAGCCAGCCAAGCAGCGCGCCGTTGACGCGCGTATCGCTTGCCTACATTGAACCGCGCTTCAAGCTCTACCTGCGCTTCGGCGAACCGGCGCGCACGCTTCAGCTCGACCGCTGGCGGCGCTGCGCTGTGTTCCTGCCGGGTGCAATGCTCTGCCGCGTTCGTTGGCAGGCCAACGACTACGGCACGATTCGCTGGCAGCTCATGGTGATGCAGGCTGCTACACCGCTTGATGCCGTGCAGCGCATCCCCGGCGTGCAGCCAGGCGCGTGCCTGCTGGTGCATGCCGAAGGTGACGCCAATGTGCGCGCCGTGCTGGAACGCATCGACGGCATCGAGGCGCTGGGCATCGCTGCCATTGACGTGTCGCCCGCGTACTGGCGCATGCTCGCCAACCGGCTCGCCGCGCATTTGCCGCTGCCCGAATACACCGCCGAGCGGCACGCCGCCTGGCTGGCCGGGAGGGCACTGCCATGACGGCCCATCCCACCGCCGCAGGCACACCCAAAGCCGCGCCGCTTCCTCGCTCGCACCTGCGCGCTCGCCTCATGCTGGCGGGCTTCGCCGCCGTCGGCTTCGCTGCGCTGGCCTGGGCGGCTTTCGTGCAGCCGCTGCCACGCCTGATCTACAACCCGTCCGACAGCGTTCCGGTCGGTTGGTATCGCGTCGATCCGCAGCGCCACGGTGCCGATTCGCTGCCACGTGCCTTGTCCGTGGGCAGCATCGTCCTGACCACATTGCCGCCAGATGTTGCCGCGCTCGCTGCGCAGCGCGGCTACCTACCGGCACACGTTCCGCTGCTCAAACGTGTGGGCGCGGTCGCGCCGCAACACGTCTGCATCGTTGCCGGTCAAGTACACATCGACGGCGTGCCGGTGGCCGCCGCGCTGCCAGCCGACCGGCTGGGCCGGCCGCTGCCATCCTTGCCGCTTTGCCGCCGCCTTGAACCGGGCGAACTGTTCCTGTTGAGCGTGACCAATCCGGCGTCGTTCGACAGCCGGTATTTCGGGCCGGTCAGCGCATCCGCCGTGATCGGCGTTGCGCATCCGATCTGGCTGGAGACACGCCCATGATGGCCACCAGTTCGCTGCGCTCCGGCGTGCCATCGGGCATGTCGTTCTACGGTTCGTCGCCGTGTCGTCGCGCGCGCAGTGCGGGTGCATTCGCACCGCACTTCGCGCTGCCTTCGGCGCAGCCGTCCAACGTGCAGGCGTCTTGCCTCGAACGCGCTTGGCCTGCGGCCCCAGGCTTGTCTATCTGCGCGTTCGCCGGTGGGCTGGCTGCGGGTGCAGCAGCGCCACCGGGCCGACGATGCCCGGAGCGACAGCGAAGGGCAAAGGCGGAAGGCAAGACAAAAGGACGCGGCACCGGGCCGCGTCGAAAGCCTGTCTGCACATGGGGGTGGCGCGGCACGCAGCGGCTTCGCCGCCGTGCCGCGTGGGGCGCGAGGGTCGCACCAATGCTGGCATGTCCGCGTGCTTCGCCCGACAGGACACGCCGCAGCTTGCAGGGAGCGCAGCCATGACCGACCGCCGCGACGACGATTTCCGGGTGCGCCCCAGCGCCCCGAAGAGCCGGGGCAAAGGCCAGGGCCAGAGCTTTGTTTCCAAGGTCCTCAAGCAGGCTGGCAAGGCCAGCGGCGGCAAGTCCTCGATGCGCCATTCCGCCGCGTCCGGCGGCCCGGGCCAGCGCGCAGGCCAGCGGCCCGGCTCGCGCCTGGGGCGCGGCCATACTGCAGCGCGTTTCGCCGGGGCGAAGCTAACGCCCATGTCGCGGCGCGTGACCATTAAGACTCTGCTCGTCAACCAGCGCAACGCCAGCCCGCAATCGCTCGCCAGGCACCTGCGCTACATCGAGCGCGACGGCGCGGGCCGCGATGGCGAACCTGGGCGGGCCTACGGGCCGCAGACCGACGAGGCTGACCTTGATGGCTTCAAGGAACGGGCCGCCGACGACCGGCACCATTTCCGCTTCATCGTCTCCCCGGAGGACGGGGCCGAGCTGGACGACCTGCGCACTTACACCCGGCACCTGATGAACCGGATGGAAGCCGACCTGGGGACGCGGCTGGATTGGGTGGCGGTCGATCACTGGAACACCGACAACCCGCACACCCACCTGATCGTGCGCGGGCGCGACGACACCGGTAAAGACCTCATCATCGCCGGCGACTACATCGCCCACGGCTTCCGCCACCGGGCCGCCGAACTGGCGACGGAATGGCTGGGGCCGCGCACCGAGCTGGAGATCCAGCAGACCTTGCAGCGCGAGGTGGAGCAAGAGCGGTGGACGAGCCTCGACCGCACGTTGCAGCGTGAGGCCGGCGAGGACGGCCGGGTGCAGATCGAGCGTTTCAGCGAACCCCGACTGCAACGCCAGCGCCTGCTGCTGATTGGCCGCCTGCAACGCTTGCAGCGCCTGGGCCTGGCTGACGAAACGCAGCCCGGCACCTGGGCCGTCCATGCGGATGCGGAGAAGACCTTGCGCGCCCTGGGCGAGCGTGGCGACATCATCCGAACGATGCAGCGGGCCATGAGCGGCCAGCCGCGCGAGCTGGCGGTGTTCGAGCCTGGCGACGACGGCCGCATCATCGTCGGCCGCGTGGCCGGCAAGGGGCTGGCCGACGAACTGCACGACCGCGGCTATCTGGTCATCGACGGCACAGACGGCAAGGCTCACTACGTCGCGCTCAATGCCCGCGACGAACTGGCGAACTATCCCACTGGCGCGGTAGTGGAAGTGAAGGGTTCGGCCGACGTGCGCGCAGCCGACAAGAACATCGCCGCGCTGGCGAGCGGTGGCCTGTACCGCACGCATCATCACCTGGCGATCGAGCAAGGCCGAGCCAAGCCCGGCCGCGACCCGCAGGAAGTCGTCGCGGCCCACGTCCGCCGGCTGGAAGCCCTGCGCCGGGCCGGCATCGTGGAGCGCGTGGCCGAGGGGTTATGGAAGGTGCCGGACAACCTAGCCGAGCGTGGCCGCCAGTACGACGCGCAACGGCTGGGCGGTGTGGCGGTGGAGCTGAAATCGCACCTGCCCATCGAACGGCAGGCCCGCGTGATCGGCGCAACCTGGCTCGACCAGCAGTTGATCGGCGGCGGCTCGGGCCTGGGCGACCTGGGCTTTGGCGGTGAAGCCAAGCAGGCCATACAGCAGCGTGCCGACTTCCTCGAAGAACAGGGGCTGGCCGAGCGGCGCGGCCAGCGCGTGATCCTCGCTCGGAATCTGCTGGCGACGCTGCGCAGCCGGGAACTAACACAGGCCGCACAGGACATCGCCGCTGAAACCGGCCTGGAGCATCGACCTATCACTGACGGGCAGCGCGTGGCCGGCATCTACCAGCGCTCCGTCATGCTCGCCAGCGGTCGCTACGCGATGCTGGATGACGGCATGGGGTTCAGCCTAGTGCCGTGGCGGCCGATGATCGAACAGCGTCTGGGGCAGCAGATAGCCGCGACCATGCGCGGCAGTGGCGTGTCCTGGGAGATTGGGAGGCAGCGTGGGCCAACCGTTGGTTGAAACGGCGTGTATTCAAGAGAGCAAATGCACCTTAGCCGGGACCGTCGCTCGCAGCCGCGAGCAGCGGCACCAGGATGTCGCTGATCGGCGTCGAAACCCCATGAATCCGGCCGCGACGCAGGATGATGCCGTTGCGGATATCCCATTCGAGTGGCCGTCCTGCTTCCCGATCCGTGAGGATGGAGGTGCTCATGTCCGCCGGTGCCATCTGGAATTTTTCGAGAATCTCCTGCGGCACTTCGTCGCCGAGTTCTGCGCCTTCAGCCCGGGCCACGGCCAGGCATTCCCGCGCATAGGCAAGGGTTAGGCCAGCGATGTCAGATCGGCTGAACATGCCCGAACGGCGGTGCGTGAGCGCCATGAGTCCAGCCACCGCGTTCTGCAACAGCTTGCGCCAAGCCAAGGAACTGAAGTTTTCGGCCAAGTCCAGGGCGCACCGCGTCCCTTGCAGTGCCTGGGCCACGACACGAGCGGCAGCCGTGTCTGGCAGAGTCAGACGCGCCTCGCCGCGCAGGCTGACCGAGCCATCGGATTGCGCCTGTGCCGGGAACCACACGACAGCGGGAACGATATCCCCGCGTGGCAAGTGTGAGCGAACTATTTCCACCTGTTCGATCCCATTCTGCAAAACACACACAACGGTTTGCGGCCCGACCAGCGCGGCCAGCCAGTCTGCGGCCGCCTCAATCTGTGTGGCTTTGACTGCCAGAAACACAAGATCAGCCGTGTGAGTGATCTGCTTCTGGCTCGTCCGAACCGGGCCGGGCACGGTAATGGAGTGGCCATCTTCCAGCAGCGTCAGGTGATCGCGGGGAGTCCTTCCACACAGCAAAGGCGTTCGGCCTACCTCATGCAGCATTGCCGCGACCGTGGTGCCGATCGCGCCGGGCCCCACGACAGCGACAGCAGTATTGATTTCAGTGTTCATGAAAGCGGATTCCTTTAACGGCATCTGTGCATGGGCCTGTTGTGCTACTTGCTCGGTGAGAGTAATATATTACACATGAATAACGATACTGGTAATAAAATTACAGATAGCAAGCGACAATTGCGGCAATGGATCGGTAGCATTCAAGCGCGAAGTGGCGACCTCGCCGCGAGCGAGGCGAAAGTTGTCGATCTGCTGCTCACCGACCCTTTGTTCGTTGGGGCCAGCACGACCGCCCAGGTTGCTGCCCGGGCCGGCGTTTCACCGCCGACGGTTATCCGCGCGGCGCGTGCGCTTGGGTTCAGCGGCTTTCCCGAGCTGAAGATCGAAATTGCGCGTGCTCGCGGTACAGCCCGGTTCTTCGCTCCGCCCGAAGTACTCAGCGCGGATGCAACGTCGGGCTCCGTGCTGGAAACCTCCATTCGTGCCGGTACCGACGCATTGACTGCGCTGGGCGGGGCTATCGAAATCTCTTCGCTTGACAAGGCCGTCGGCTTGATCAAGGACGCGCGGCAGGTCTTTGCGTTCGGTGCCGGTCCTTCGTCGACGGTGGCCGCCGATGCGGTCTTCCGTCTGCGCGCGGTCGGCGTGATGACTGTGGGCGTTCCGGATCACTTGTCGGCTATGATCGCAGCGCGGCTCATGGGCTCAGGCGATGTCTTCATCGCGGTTAGTTCGACTGGTCGCACGTCATCGACGCTTGCTGTCGCCGACGCAGCGTCATCGGCCGGTGCCTCGCTGATTGCTATCACCAACCAGTACGACACGCCTTTGGCAACTCTCGCGGATGTCGCACTTGTCGTCGGCGGCGCGCCGCTACCGGCACAGATGGCCGCTGCGGGAAGTCGGTTGGCGCAACTCGTCGTTCTTGACGCGCTGGTCGCCACTCTTGCGCTGCGCGACCCAGATCGCAGCCGCTTGGCGGAGCGGGCAGGCATTGATCTGCCTGACATTTCCTGACCCCCTGATGCAGCCCGATACCATTGCCATGGTTCTTGCCGCAGCGGTAGCGCATGCGGTGTGGAACCTGGCGTCGAAGTACAAACGGGGAAACACCTTGCTGTTCGTCTGGGCCTACAGCTGCGCTTCGACGCTGTTGTGGATCCCTGTCGCGGTCGGTCTTATGGTGCAAGGGCAGCAGACGATGGATGGGCAGCTGGTGGTGGCAGCGGCTGTTTCGGCGGCATTGCACATCGCGTACTCGCTGACCTTGCAGGCTGGCTACGATCGCGCCGACCTTGGGGTGGTTTATCCGATCGCTCGTGGCACGGGGCCAGTGCTGACGATGCTGTTCGCGATTCTCGTTCTGGGCGAGCGGCTAAACATCGTCGCGTTGTTCGGAGCACTCCTGGTCGTCTCAGGCGCGCTTGTCGTCACAGGCAACCCGCTGCGAAGCGGCAGTCGCCGCCCACTCCAAGGGATGCTTTGGGGGGCCGCCACTGGTGCCACCATCGCCAGCTATACCATCTGGGACAGCTACGCGGTCACGTCGCTGCATGTCGCACCAGTGAGCTACTACGCGGGAACGCTTCTGCTGCAAAGCTTGACTCTGACACCGGGCGCACTGCGGCAGCGACAACACATCCCCGCAGCACTTTGTACCAATGCCGTGCCTATTCTAATCGTGGCCATCTTCTCCCCACTGGCCTACGTCCTGGTGTTGAATGCCATGCTGGCGGCACCCCTTGCGCTTGTCGCCCCCTTGCGCGAGTCGTCCATCATCATCGGTTCCCTCTTCGCGTATCTGCTCTTTCGTGAGGACCATCTCGCGCGCCGCATCGTGGGTGCCGTGGTCGTGCTGATCGGAATCGCGGCGATCAGTCTGTGATGCTCATCGCCACCTTGGTGTGCATTCATCACTTAACGCTGAACCGAATGGGCTCTGTCCAACGAGTGCTTTATTCGCAATTAAAAAGACCATATGATTGCATGAAGGTAAACTATAGGAGGCCAGCCATGTCGCGCCCTGATCTCAACTTGCTACTGGCGTTGGATGCGTTACTTGATGAAGGAAGCGTCATCGGGGCTGCGCGCCGCATGAATTTGAGTTCCCCAGCAATGAGCCGCACCTTGAGCCGCATTCGAGAAGCCCTCGGCGACCCGGTGTTTGTCCAGGTCGGCCGCAAGCTTATGCCCACGCCGAAGGCGCTCGCGCTGCGCGAGCAGGTGCGCATGGCAGTCGAGCAAGCCACGCAGGTTTTTGAATCTGACACCGAGATCGACCTGAAATCGCTGGATAGGCGCTTTAACGTCCGTGCCACAGATGAGTTCGTGAGTATCTATTTGGGCCATCTGTTGGCCGCAATGGCCTCAGACATGCCGCGTGCAATGCTGCGCTTCTCTCCGGAGGAAGACGACGTAGATGAAGAGGCACTGCGTAATGGCCGCATTGATTTGTTTATCAGTGCTTCGCGTAAGCTAGGGCCAGAGATTCGTGTGCAGTCGCTCTTCACCACAACGTTCGTAGGCGTTGCACGAGCACATCATCCGATTTTTGACGATGAAATCACGCCCGAGCGCCTTACTCGTTGGGAGCACATCAACGTGTCGCGACGCGGGAAGGCTGTAGGGCCGATTGACGCCGCTCTAGAGATGCAAGAGTTGCGCCGACATGTCGCTTTGGTCGTACCCAGCCCCTACACCGCATTGTTTGCGCTGCAGGATTCGGATTTGCTGCTACCGCTACCAAAGCACCTGGCCAGTAGCGCGCTTGCGGCAGGACTGAATATTCGCTTGTTTGAACTACCGACGCCCCTGGAGACAGTGCTGCTGACACAGGCGTGGCACCCGCGCCTGGATAGTGATCCTGCCCATCAATGGCTGCGCAATACGATCCATGTACTCTGCAACATGGATGAAGCTCAGGCACCCAAACGTTCAAAAAAATGAGATCAATCCCGGATTGAGTGCGTTTCATGCACTCATAATGGTGCAATAAATTCACTTTTCGGAATCATCGGCGATGCCTACAGTGATGCGTATTAATCACTGTAGAAGGGCTTTATCGTGCGTTCCGCGAACGTGCCTTCGGCATCTCTAAGCATCCTTTCGCGCTGTTTTTCCCAAATTTTGGGGTGGTTCGCGCATGGGCTGCCGTACCTCGACCTGACGACACCGCGCGCGACCTATGTCATGCGTTCAATTCTTGCCGCCTGGTTGGCACTCGTTGTCGCTTACTTATTGGATCTGCACGCACCGTATTCTGCTGCGTCCAGCGTGCTGCTTGTCATTAGCCCGGTACAGGGGGCCGTGATCGGAAAAGGAACCTGGCGGGTACTGGGCACCTTGACCGGCATGTTGGCAGCCTTCGTTTTGATGAGCGCATTTGGTCAGATGCCTTGGCTATTCTTGCTGGGGTTTGGTCTATGGCTGGGAATTTGTGTAGCGGGTATGACACTCCTGCGCCATTTTCGCGCCTACGGTGCAACTCTGGCGGGATACACCGTGGGGTTGGCTGCGTACGGTGCCATGCAGCATCCCGAACTCACCTTCGATCAAGTCATGGGACGCGGTGCGTCCGTGCTGATTGGTGTGGTGTGCCTGGCGGTGGTGTCTGCCCTCTTCAGTACCCAAAGCGTGCGCAGTCGCCTGGCGAGTCAGCTCAATCGCCTTGCAGCGACAACGGCAAGCATTCTTTCAACGAATCACCAAGCGATTCATGGGGGTGACGCGCCTGGTGGAAAACCTCTGGAGCTTGGTAGGCGCAACCTCATCACCGAAGTCTATGGGGTGGACGACTTGCTTGCGTTAGGTAAAGCCGAATCCGCTGACCTGGCGCAGCGTGCTGGCACGGTGCGCCAGACGATGGTGTCCTTGTTTTCGGCATTGGTAGGTGGCGCTCCTCCTATGCAGGAGAACAGTGCAAGTCTTAACGCATTGAGATCACTACAGCCTGCGTGGGAACAGGCATGGCAGCAAGCAAGTCTGGCACTCGCGAAGGAGCCAAGCACCAAAGAAATGGCGCATGCCATTCAGCTCTTGTCAGATGTGCGAGCACGATTGATGAACATGCTCTTTGAGGCTGCGGTCGATGATGCGCTGGAACACTCCGCTCTGATGATCGCGGGCGACCGCCTGATCGAACAACTTGACGATTATCTGGAGGCTTTGAAGGGAATACAGCGCTTCCATTTCCCCCGTCCCACAGCAGCCCAAGTTTCTGTGCCGTTCTATCGAGACACGTCGGCAGCGATTCAGAACGGGCTGCGAGCGTTGCTGACGGTCGTGTTCGGTGGCGCGTTCTGGATAGCAACCGGATGGTCATACGGAGCCATGATGTTGGCGGGTTTGGCCGCCGCTTGTGCGTTGCTATCTACCGCCCCCAATCCTGCGCTCGGTGCTGTCGAATTCATCAAAGGAACAGTGGCCGCGGTTGTGATGGCATTTCTCTGCTCTTTTGTCATTCTTCCCTATGTCTCCGGGCTGCCATTGTTGTTGCTGATCCTTGGTTTGTTCTGGTTGCCAGCTATATACGCAACGACGGTGCCTCGTTATGCATTGGCTGGCGTGGCCTATCTCGTTGCATTCACGACATTAGCGGCCCCAGACAATCTAATGCGATACGACTTTGCCGTATTTCTCAATGGTTCTGTGGCCTGGATATTGGCGACGTTCTTTACGCTGCTCGGGTTCAGGGTCGTGCTGCCGCGCAACTTGTCACGTGACGCAGCAAGACTAAGTCAAACAATCCGAGATGAAGCGATCGGCACATTGAGAGGGGTGCGGACGGATGTGAACACATGGCAATGGCGTCAACAGCATCGTACGGCACAACTCGGTGCATTACTCAAGACCCAGCCGGAGGTGATGGATCGAGCCATATCCAATGCTCTGGCCAGCATTCATTTGGGCCGTGAAGTCCTGCGTGTGCGCAAGTGGCTGCAGCGAGCTCCAAAGAACTCCGGCTTACATCATGTTCTAGCGAATGCGCTTCGCAGCATGAGTCATCGTGCGAGCCAGCCCTATTTGGCTGCAAAACACGCACGCCGTGCCGCCAAGTCATTGGCGAGACTAGCGGCCATAGATGGCACCACGATGGCCGAAATCCAGCAACTCAAAGTCGTCCTGTTCGACATTGCTGTATTGCTGGAAAACCATGCTGATTACTTTTCCAAACGATCTGGAAGCCAAACCAATGCTCAGTGAATTTTCGTTGGGAGGCATTTACCTGCCGCCATTCTTTGTTTATGCGTGCATCACGTTGCCGATTTATTTGGGGGTTCGGTTCGTACTTGCGCGTAGCGGCGTATTGCGGTGGGTCTGGCACCCCGGCCTGTTCGAATTCGCCCTCTCTCTCTGTCTCGTTTCAGTGTTGATTATCTATGTCTAAGATTTCATTTTCAGTAAAGCCGCTCATACGGGCGGGACTTACATTGATTGTTGTTGTGGCTGCCGGATGGCTCGTGGATGCGCTCTGGCACGCCTATGTTCTGGCTCCTTGGACACGCGATGGCCGCGTCAGTGCGCAGATCGTACGCATGGCACCAGAGGTTTCAGGTAGCGTGGTCGAAGTCGCTGTGTCAGACGATCAGTACGTGAAACAGGGTGAGATGCTCTACCGCATTGACCCTGCCAGTTTCACTCTGGCCTTGGCGCAAGCTGAAGCTCGACTGACTGCTGCCTCGGCTCTGTTGCGCCAAAAAGTCGAGGATGCTAAGCGACGTCAGGGCATGGAGAGCTTGGTTCCTGCTGAAGAAATCCAGCGAGCGGCCCAAGCAGTGGCGACGGCTCAGGCTGAACAGCGCAGTGCGCAAGTCGATGTGGACAAGGCCAAACTCGACCTGGCGCGCACTGTCCTGCGCGCGCCAGCGGATGGCTATATCACACGCCTGCGATTGAACAAGGGTGATTACGCAGCGATTGGGCAACCCAACATCGCCTTGGTGGATGCAAACAGTTTCTGGATCACCGGATATTTCGAGGAAACGAAATTGCATGGTATCCGTCCCGGTGCGACCGCACAGATCCGGTTGATGGGGTTTGACAAGGTCATCCCTGGCCGGGTCGTCAGCATCGGACGAGGCATCACTGATGCCAACCAGCAGGCCGATGCCCAAGGCTTACCCAGTGTAGAGCCGACCTTTAGTTGGGTTCGCTTGGCGCAGCGCATCCCTGTTCGGGTTGAGTTCGAGCAGCTTCCGAATGACATCGTTCTGGCTGCAGGCATGACTGGCAGCATCGGAGTGAATATGCCGGAAGGTGACTCACCGCCGCAGGGCTGGCTCGTATCAATACTGCAACGCTGGATGTAAGAGGTGGTCATGCACACATCACCGAATCGCACTCTCTCGCGGCGTTGCCGCGTACTCATGATGCTCTCGCTCTTTGTTGGACTATCGGGCTGCACGACGGTCGGCCCTGACTATCAACGACCCACGGTGCAGGTTCCTGCAAACTGGGTTGAAGACGCAGCAACCATGAGCAACACAGATCAAGATGGTCTTCGTACCTGGTGGCAATCATTCCAAGACCCAATGCTCGATAGCCTGGTCGATCAGACATTGATGCGAAACCAGGATCTCGACATTGCTCTGGCTCGGTTGCGACAGGCACGTGCTGAGCGGGTACAAATCGCCTCTTCTTCTGGGCCTACGGTTTCAGCCGGTGGTACGGGAGAAGCCCTGCGCAGCAGCAAGGCGCTGACTTCGCAATCGGGTGGTGAGTCACGCGCCTGGCATCTAGGATTTGACGCCAGTTGGGAACTGGATCTATTTGGTGGAACTCGCCGGGCAATTGAGGCCGCTGATGCGGGTATAGAGGCGCTTGCTGAAGATCATCGTGCGCTACAAGTGAGCCTAGTTGCGGAGCTGGTGTCCAATTACGCAGGGCTTCGAGCTACGCAGGTACGCTTGGATATCTCACGCGACAATATCCGCACACTCATTGACGCCGAACGATTGGCCGAACAGGCGTATCGGATGGGCTTGGGTACCTTGGCAGATGTCACGCAGGCGCGTGCCGAGCGTGAAACAGCCGAAGCGAAACCACCGTTGATGGAAGCGGACATTGCTCGCTTCAGCCATGCCATTGGTGTTTTGGCAGGTGGTTTCCCTGGAGACTGGCACGATGCCTTGGGTAGGGCTGCACCTATGTTGCCAATGCGTGCCGATCTGCCACTTTCCATGCCGTCTGAAGTGATCCGTCAACGCCCGGATCTGCGGGCTGATGAGCGACGCCTTGCCGCAGCTAGTGCCCAGATAGGTGTCGCCGAGGCGGAGCGTTTTCCCAAGTTTCGAATCCCATTGGGCATAGGTACTACGGCCAGCGTCATTCACAGTCTCTTTTCCGGTGCCAGCTTGGCCTGGTCGGCCGGAATACAGAGCAACCAATCACTCTATGACGGAGGACGTGCGCGAGCAGGAGTAGAAGCAGCGCAAGCTAACGCCGATGCCGCAAGACTGGTCTACGAACGAGATGTGCGGCTCGCACTGCGTGATGTGGAGGATGCTTTGACGGCATGGACGAGTGAGCGCCAGCGCCAGACATCCTTGAACAAGGCGGTTATCACGAGCCAACAAGCCTTGGAGCATTCGACCAGGCTCTACAAGCGAGGATTAAGTGCTTATCTACCGGTTCTAGTGGCGCAGCGTGCGCTCAACCAGTCGCGAGACGAACTTGCTCTTAGCCAGCTGGAAGAACTCCGAGGTCTTATTGCCCTCTACAAGTCCCTTGGTGCTGGCTGGCGGGACGCGCCCTTGGGTCAAGACATTGACCGATCTGATGGTTTCGAGGCGGCAAGGGCGCAATGATTGCATTGCCGTAAAGGAGCGTCTTCGTGGAGTTACGACATTTGCGCTGCTTCCTGGCCGTCGCCGAAGAACTCCACTTCGCCCGTGCAGCGGAGAGGCTGCACATCGAACAATCGCCACTGTCACGCACGATTAAGGAACTGGAGGAAGACCTGGGCGAGAAGTTGTTCATCCGTACCAGCCGCAGCACGCGACTGACACGGGCGGGCAAGCTCTTTCTGGGACATGTGCCACGCATCTTCACTGCCTTGCAGCAGGCCCGCGACAGCGTGCAGGCGGCAGCCAATGGCTTTCACGGCCAACTGCGCATTGCGCTGTCCGACTGCATCACTCCATCGCGCCTGCCAGCGTTGCTCGCAATGTGCAGGCAGGAGGAACCTGAGGTCGATATCCGCCTTTTCGAAGTGCCTCTATCGCAGCAGATTAAAGGGCTGCATGACGACCTGTACGACGTGGGTTTCGCGCAGTCTGACGAGGTGGGTGATGGTATTGCAGTCCGCACAGTGTGGAGTGATCCGCTGATGGTGGCGTTACCAGCGCGCCACCCGTTGCTCAAGCACAAGCGCATCCCCCTGGAAGAAATGATGCGTTACCCCCTCGTGCTGTGCGATCCGCTCGCGTGCGAAGGGCATGCGCGCCAGGTCGAGCGCGTGCTGCGCCGCTCGGACATGGAGCCGCTGATTGCCGAGCGCGTGGCCTCATGCGATTTGATGATGGCACTAGTGTCGGCGGGCTTTGCGCTGGGGCTGACTGGCTCAGCACACTTAGCGGCTAGCCGCGAGTTGGGCGTAGTCGCACGGCCTTTGGAGGGTCGTTCCCCTGTGCTGACGACCTACCTGCTACATCGAGAAGGTGAATCTTCGGAAGTGTTGTCTCGATTCATCGAAAGGGTGCACGCCATCGACTTGCCAGAAGGAGCGAGGCCAGCACAACCACCTGAATCCAATCCTCCTGAGGACACCGAGCCATGAAGCGATCTATCCCTTTGTTACTGGTTGCTGCACTCGCGGCCTGCGGCCCGTCCGAGCCACCGAAGGAGCAAGCCAATGTGCCTACCGTCGAAGAACTGGCTGCCGCCCCTGAACGATTGAAGGAGCTACGCCGCCAATGCAAGACCGAGCGTCCGACGATGGGCGATGTGCTGTGCAACCGCGTGGCCGAAGCAACGAACAAGCGCTTCTTCGGAGACGGCAAGGTGCCTTACACGCCATCGGAGACGCCGCCGAAGTTCTGACCGTTGGCGGCTTGCCGCATATCTCCGTTTTCTTTCTCGACACGCCGCAGCGCGCCCGCGCCTGCGGCGTTTTTACGGGTTTCGTCCCCGCATGAAACCATGCTTTTTGCATCACCTTGCTGCCGATAACGGTCTTTGACCGGCACTGAACCGGCACCGATCCTGACGCCTGCGGCACGCCTTTGTGCCGCGTTTTCCACGGGGAATTGGCGCAGGAGAAATCGGAGGTCAGGGTATGCAGGCTCAAGGTGTGTTGTTCGGGCAGATCGCCGCCGTCTTCGGCATCGTGATCGCCGGTGTGTGGGGTGCCACGCAATGGACAGCCGCCGCCTTGGGCTACCAGCTACGCCTGGGCTCGCCCTGGTTCGACTTGTACGGCACACCGGTCTATTACCCTTGGAAGCTGTTCGAGTGGTGGTTCTTCTTCGACGCTTACGCGCCGCAGATTTTCGATACAGGCGGCATGATCGCAGTGGGCAGCAGCCTGCTGGCCGTGGTGGTCGCCATCGCCATGTCGGTGTGGCGCTCGCGCCAGGCGCGGAAGGTGACGACCTATGGGTCTGCCCGCTGGGCCGATGCCGCCGACATTCGCAAGGCAGGGCTGACACAGCCAGCGGGCGTCTTTCTCGGCCAGCATGATGACCAGTATCTGCGGCATGAAGGGCCGGAACACGTCCTGACCTTTGCGCCGACGCGCTCAGGCAAGGGTGTGGGCCTGGTGGTGCCGACATTGTTGAGTTGGCCCGCGTCCGCCGTCATCCACGACATCAAGGGCGAGAACTGGCAGATCACAGCCGGCTGGCGCTCGCGCTTCTCGCACTGCCTGCTGTTCAACCCGACCGATGCGCAGTCGGCGGCTTACAACCCGCTGCTCGAAGTGCGGCGCGGCGCGCATGAGGTGCGCGACGTGCAGAACATCGCCGACATCCTGGTCGATCCCGAAGGTGCGCTGGAGAAACGCAACCACTGGGAGAAGACGAGTCACGCGCTGCTGGTCGGCGCCATCCTGCATGTGCTGTACGCGGGCGAGGACAAGACGCTGCGCGGCGTTGCCAACTTCCTCAGCGACCCGGCTTGTCCCTTCGAGCTGACGCTGCATCGGATGATGACGACCAGGCACCTAGGCGACGCACCGCACCCGGTTGTCGCGTCCGCCGCGCGTGAAGTGCTCAACAAGTCGGACAACGAGCGATCGGGCGTGCTCTCCACCGCCATGTCGTTCCTCGGCCTGTACCGTGATCCGACCGTGGCCGAAGTCACTTCGCGCTGCGATTGGCGCATCGCTGACCTGATTGCGGCAGAACATCCCGTCTCGCTGTACCTAGTGGTGCCGCCCTCGGACATTTCGCGCACGAAGCCGCTCATTCGCCTGATCCTCAACCAGATCGGACGGCGTCTCACCGAATCGCTTGACGGCAGCGACGGCATCCAGCGCCGCCACAAACTTCTGTTGATGCTGGACGAGTTTCCGGCGCTGGGCCGCCTGGACTTCTTCGAGACGGCGCTGGCCTTCATGGCGGGCTACGGCATCCGCAGTTTCCTCATCGCGCAGTCGCTTAACCAGATCGACAAGGCGTATGGGCAGAACCATTCGATTCTGGACAACTGCCATGTGCGCGTGACCTTCGCCACCAACGACGAACGCACGGCCAAACGCATTTCCGAAACCTTGGGCACGGCCACTGAGTTGCGCGCGCAGCGCAACTACGCAGGCCACCGGCTCGCACCGTGGCTAGGGCATTTGATGGTGTCGCGCCAAGAAACTGCCCGGCCGCTGCTGACGCCGGGCGAAGTGATGCAGCTCCCGACCAATGACGCGGTGGTGATGGTGTCCAGCCTGCCGCCGATCAAGGCCAAGAAGCTGCGCTATTTCGCCGACGCCAATTTCAAGCAACGGGTAATTCCGCCGCCTGCGGTGACGGCAGGCCGCTATGCCGATGTGCCGCCTGCACGGCCTGACGACTGGAGCGGTTTGGCAATACCTGCGGTTCCTGCGGCACTGGCCACGGCATCCGCCGATGGCCTGGAGGCCTTGGGTTCGACCGACGACGGTGGCCCACGCCGCCAGCCAGAACTGTCCGAAGCCATCGCCTACGACCCCGAGCCGGATTACACACCCAGCGACTTGGCGTTGCTTGATGACGACGACTTGCCGCTGCCGCTTCCCGGCCAGCTCGACCCGGCCATGCAGCGCACGGCACGGCTGGCATCCCTCGACCCCAATGACGGAATCGACTTATGAGCCAATACCGATTGAACCTGTTCATCCAGCACGAGCACGCCAAACGCCTGGACGAGCTGGCCGCCAAGAAAGGCGTGTCCAAGTCCAGCATCGTCGCCGCTGCCTTGGCATCCTGGCTGTCGCCTGATGCCGGCGACCAGCGCGAGGCCGCCATCGCCAAACGACTGGATCGTCTGTCGCGGCAGGCCGAGCGCCTGGAGCGCGACCAGAACATCCAGATCGAAACGCTGGCGCTGTTCATCCGCTACTACCTGACTGTCAGCACGCCGGTGCCGGAGGCACATCAGGATGCAGCCCGCGCCCAGGGCAAGGCGCGTTTCGAGCAGTTCGTCGAACAGTTGGGCCGCCACCTCCTGCGTGGCCGCAGCCTGGTGCGCGACGTGGTGGAAGAACTGCATCCTCAGGATCGTGAGTTTGGTATGCGCATGGATGACGCGGCGGCGATGGCAGCCGCCCATGAACGTGCTGCGGAGCGTGCGTCATGAGTGCCGTTCCTCAAATTCCGCCCGAACCGCGCTCATCCGCTGCGGCATCTCAGGTTCGCCGCATCCAGATGCTGCGCACGGCGATGGGGCCGGTGATCGCTGCTGCGCTGGAAG
Organism: Kerstersia gyiorum; assembly: GCF_004216755.1. Classification (GTDB taxonomy): domain Bacteria; phylum Pseudomonadota; class Gammaproteobacteria; order Burkholderiales; family Burkholderiaceae_B; genus Kerstersia; species Kerstersia gyiorum. The sequence goes on along the minus strand of NZ_SGWZ01000008.1, from coordinate 109,345 downwards.
ACCCGGACGTGGTGGAAGTGATGCTCAACCCCGACCGGACATTGTGGGTGGATCGCCTGTCATCAGGCCGCGCACCGCTGGGCGTGGAACTGCCGGAGGCCGATGGCGAACGCATCATCCGCCTGGTCGCCGCGCACGTCGGCGCGGAAGTGCATCGCGGTCAGCCGCTCTTGACCGCCGAACTGCCAGAGACCGGCGAGCGTTTCGAGGGCATCTTGCCGCCCGCCGCACCTGGCCCGGCCTTTGCGCTGCGCAAGCGTGCCGTGAGCATCATCGGTCTGGATCGCTATGTGGCCGACGGCATCCTGACCGCTGGGCAGGCCGAGTTCCTGCGTCATGCCGTGCGCGAGCGACAGAACATTCTGATCGCTGGGGGCACCAGCACCGGCAAGACCACGCTGGCCAATGCCTTGCTGGCCGAGATCGCCGCCACCGGCGACCGCGTGCTGGTGCTCGAAGACACCATCGAGCTGCAATGCGCCGCGCGTGACCATGTGCCGCTGCGCACCCGTACGGGCGTGGTGTCGATGCAGGAGCTTGTGCGCGCCACGATGCGGCTGCGCCCGGATCGCGTGATCGTCGGCGAAGTGCGCGGCGGCGAAGCGCTGGATCTGGTGAAGGTCTGGGGCACCGGTCACCCCGGTGGCATCGCCACCATCCATGCCGGCTCCGCGTTGGGCGCGCTGCTGCGCCTGGAGCAACTGATCCTCGAAGTGGCGGTGAATCCGCCCCGCGCCCTGATCGCCGAGGCGGTCAATGTCGTGATCCACATCGCAGGCCGTGGCCGCAAGCGCCACGTCGAAACCATTGCCCGTGTCGTCGGCTTCGACGGTGCGGGCTACCGCCTGGCGGATGCGATGGAAGCACCGTTTCCCGAGCTACCGCCGGTTCTTCTTGCAGCCGCTGCCGCTGCGCCTTCCACGTCCCCCAACCAACCCTCTGGAGAACTGCCATGACGCACGTTGATGCTTTCCGCTTTTCCGTAAATCCGCTTCAGCCTTGGGCACGGCAGCACAGTCTGGCCCGCCCCGCAGGGCAAGGGCTGCTGCTGGCCGCGCTGATGCTCTTGCTGGCAGGCACGGCGCAGGCCGCAGGTTCCTCGATGCCGTGGGAAGGCCCGCTGCAATCCATCCTCGAATCCATCCAGGGGCCGGTGGCGCGCATCGTCGCGGTCATCATCATCATTTCTACCGGGCTGGCGCTGGCCTTTGGCGACACCAGTGGCGGTTTCCGCAAGTTGATCCAGATCGTCTTCGGCCTGTCCATCGCCTTCGCGGCTTCGAGCTTCTTCCTCTCGTTCTTCAGTTTCTCCGGCGGGGCCGTCGTATGAGCACGGCCACTGATCTTCCGGGCTTTGAAGTGCCGCTGCATCGCTCGCTGACCGAGCCGATCCTGCTGGGCGGTGCGCCGCGCACCGTGGCGATTGCCAACGGCACGCTGGCTGCCGCCGTCGGGCTGGGCCTGCAACTGTGGATTCCCGGCGTGGTGCTCTGGATCGCCGGCCATTCGCTGGCGGTCTGGGGTGCGCGCGTCGATCCGCAGTTCATGCAGGTCTTCGCCCGGCACATCAAGCACAAGCCGCTGCTGGACGCATAGGGAGAAGCCGACATGCTGAACCTTGCCGAATACCGCCAGCGGCCCGCGCTGCTGGCCGACTGGTTGCCCTGGGCCGGGCTGATCGCGCCGGGCGTGGTGCTGAACAAGGATGGTTCGTTCCAGCGCACGGCACGCTTTCGTGGGCCGGATCTGGACAGCGCCACGCAAGGCGAGCTGATTGCCACGTCGGCGCGGCTGAACAACGCACTGCGCCGCCTGGGATCGGGCTGGGCCTTGTTCATCGAAGCCGAGCGCTGCGCAGCGGCGGGCTATCCACGTTCCGATTTCCCCGAGCCGTTGTCCTGGCTGGTGGAGGAAGAACGCCGTGCAGCCTTCGAGGAATCCGGCCACCACTACGAGAGCACCTATCAACTGACGCTGGCCTACCTGCCACCAGAAGAATCCCGCGCCCGTGCCGCCAAGATGCTCTATGAGAATGCGCCGGGCGATGGCGTGGACTGGCAGGGTCGGCTGGAAGCCTTCGTGGCGGAAACGGATCGCGTGTTCGACCTGCTCGACGGTGTGATGCCGGAGATTGCCTGGCTGGACGATAGCCAGACGCTGACCTACCTGCATGCCACGGTGTCCACGCGACGTTATCGCGTCGGCGTGCCCGACGTGCCGTTTCACATCGACGCACTGTTGGCCGACTCCGCCCTGGTCGGCGGCCTAGCACCCGTGCTGGGCGATCAGCACCTGCGCGTGGTGTCGGTGCGAGGCTTTCCGACTTCGACGTGGCCCGGGATTCTGGACGACCTCAACCGCCTGGGCTTTGGCTACCGCTGGAGCACGCGCTTTCTGTGCCTGGACAAAGCCGAGGCGGAAAAAGAGCTGGGCCGCCTGCGCCGCCAGTGGTTCGCCAAGCGCAAGAACGTCGTCGCGCTGCTGCGCGAAACGATCTTTCAGCAAGAAAGCCCGCTGGTCGATACAGATGCCAACAACAAGGCCACCGATGCCGATGCGGCCTTGCAAGAACTGGGCAGCGATCAAGTCGCCTTCGGCTACCTGACGGCCACCGTCACTGTCATGGATGCGGACGCCGCCGTGGCGGACGAAAAGCTGCGCATGGTGGAGCGCGTCATCCAGGGCCGGGGCTTCGTGACCATCCCCGAGACCCTCAATGCCGTCGATGCCTGGCTGTCGACCATCCCTGGAAATGCCTATGCCAACGTGCGCCAGCCCATCGTCTCGACGCTGAACCTGGCTCACATGATGCCGCTGTCCGCCGTGTGGGCTGGCCCGGAGAGGAACGCGCATCTGGATGGCCCGCCGCTGATCGTCACCCGCACCGATGGCGCGACGCCGTTCCGGCTGGTGACGCATATCGGCGACGTGGGCCACACGCTGGTCGCGGGGCCGACCGGCATGGGCAAGTCGGTCTTGCTCGCCACACTGGCGATGCAGTTTCGCCGTTATCCCGGCTCGCGCATCTTCGCCTTCGATATGGGCCGCTCCATGCGTGCCACGATCCTCGGCCTCGGCGGCGAGCACTACGACCTGGGCACGGATGGAGAAATTGCCTTCCAGCCGCTCGCACGCATCGACCGTGAGGGCTACCGCACCTGGGCCGCCGAATGGGTGGAAGGCCGCCTGTTGCATGAAGGTGTCGCCATCGGCCCGGATGAGAAGGCCGCGATCTGGTCAGCACTCGGCAGCCTTGCCGGTGCGCCAGTGGAGCAGCGCACGCTGACAGGCCTGTCGGTGCTGCTGCAATCGAACGCACTGCGCCAGGCGCTCGCGCCCTATGTGCTGGGCGGTGCCCACGGCAAGCTGCTGGACGCCGATGCTGACCGGCTGGGTTCCGGCAGCGTGCAGTGCTTCGAGATGGAAGAGCTGATGCACAGCAAGGCTGCCGTCATGGCCGTGCTGGGCTATCTGTTCGCGCGCTTCGACGATCGCTTCGACGGTGCTCCGACGCTGCTGATCCTCGACGAGGCCTGGCTGTTCCTCGATGACCCGGTGTTCGCCGCGCGCATCCGTCAGTGGCTCAAGACGCTGCGCAAGAAGAACGTGTCGGTCATCTTCGCCACGCAGTCGCTGGCGGACATCAAGGATTCGAGCATCGCCCCGGCGGTGATCGAAAGCTGCGCCAGCCGGATTTTTCTCCCTAATCCGCAGGCGACCGAGCCGCAGATCCGCACGATCTACGAAGGCTTCGGGCTGAACGCGCGGCAGATCGAGATCGTGGCGACCGCGCAGCCCAAGCGTGACTACTACTACCAATCGCGCCTGGGCAATCGCCTGTTCGACCTCGACCTGGGGCCAGCCACGCTGGCCTTTGCCGGGGCTTCCACTCCGCAAGACCAACGCGACATGGATCGCGTGCTGCTGGAAGCCGGCACACCGGGATTTGCCGGCGCGTGGCTGCGCCATCGCGGCCTCGATTGGGCCGCTGACCTGCTGCCGTCCTCACCGGCGGCGGCTTCCTTCCTTACTTCTCAACCACCGGAGGTTTCACCATGAAAACCCAACCCCGTTTGCTGTCCGTCTCGCTCGCCGCCGTGCTGTCGGTATCGCTGTTGGCCTCACAGCCTGCATCCGCGCTGACGGTGTTTGACCCGTCCAACTTCGTGCAAAACACGCTGACCGCCGTGCGCACGCTGGAGCAGATCAACAACCAGATCAACCAGCTTCAGAACGAAGCGCAGATGCTGATGAACCAGGCGCGCAACCTGGCCAAGCTGGACTTCAACATCGTCAATCGCCTGCGCTCGACGCTGGCGACCACCGAACGCCTGATCGCCGAGGCACGCGGCCTGGCCTACGACGTGCAGAGCATGGATGCCACGTTCGCCCGACTGTACCCGAAGCAGTACGCCGCGACCGTCAGCGGCGACCAGATGCTGCGCGACGCGCAGGAGCGCTGGAAAAACACGCTGAACGGCCTGCACACCGCGATGCGGATGCAGGCGCAGGTGTCGCAGAACCTGGCCCAAGACGAAAGCGCACTGTCCGACCTGGTCAGCCAGAGTCAGTCCGCCACCGGCGCGCTGCAAGCCATGCAGGCGACCAACCAGCTTCTGGCCCTGCAGGCCAAGCAATCCATCCAGGCGCAGCAGCTCCAGATCACGCAGGAACGCGCCGCCGCGCTGGAACTGGCACGCCAGGCGGCGGCTGTCGAACGTGGCCGGGAAGTGACGCGCCGCTTTCTGGGGGATGGCACGCCTTACACGCCGCAGCGCGTGGATTTCTACGGCAACTGACGGGAGACGACCATGCGATGCGTTTCCTTGCTGTTGCCTGTGCTGCTGGTCGCTTGCAGCCAGCAGCCGACCGAAGACCTGGCCGTTGCCTTGGCCGCCGATCCCGTGAGGCTCAAGGCTTTGCGTGCGCAGTGTGCGGCCGACAGGACGACGGCAGGCGAAGACGCCTGCCTGGCAGCGGCTGAGGCCTTCCGGCGGCGCTTCTTCGCCGGTGAAACCGGGTCTGACGAGTTCCGCACGCTGGCCGATCTGCCACCGATCCCGCCGAGCTTCGACACCACCATCAGTGACCAGGACGCCATGCCCTTCGAGGGGGACGTGCCATGAATGACGTGACAGTGATCGACCGATTTCTCGCTACCTTCTCGCGCTACATCGACTCGGGCTTTGGGCTGCTGCAGGGCGAAGTCGCGTTCCTCACCGCCACGCTGATCGTCATCGACATGACCATCGCTGGGCTGTACTGGGCGATGAGCCACGCCACCGGCCAGGGCGATGATGTGATCGCCAAACTGCTGCGCAAGGTGCTCTACGTCGGCGCCTTCGCCTACATCATCAACAACTTCAACTGGCTGGCCGGCATCGTGTTCCGCTCGTTCGCGGGCCTGGGCCTGACGGCCAGCGGCTCGACGATGAGCATGGGCGAATTTCTGCAACCGGGACGCCTGGCCAAGACCGGCATTGACGCGGCAGCGCCGATCCTTGAGCAGATCAGTGACATGGCGGGCTTTCCCGAGGTGTTCGTGAATATGACGCCCATCGTGGTCATGTTTCTGGCCTGGGCCGTGGTGATCCTGTGCTTCTTCGTGCTGGCAATCCAGCTCTTCATCACCCTGATCGAGTTCAAGCTGACCACGCTGGCCGGGTTCGTGTTGGTGCCGTTCGCGCTGTGGAACAAGACCAGCTTCCTCGCCGAAAAGGTGCTGGGCAACGTGGTGTCCTCGGGCATCAAGGTGTTGGTGCTGGCCGTCATTGTTGGCATCGGCTCGGGCCTGTTTGCCGAGTTCCAGGTGCATCCGGCCGAGCCGTCCATCGACCATGCGGTGGTCATCATGCTGGCCTCGCTCACGCTGCTGGCGTTGGGGATCTTCGGGCCGGGCATTGCCACCGGGCTGGTATCCGGCGCACCGCAGTTGGGTGCTGGGGCGATGGCCGGTGCTGCGATTGGTGCCGCAGGCGCGGCGGTTGCTGTAGGTGCTGCGGCCACCGGCGTGGGCGGTGCGGTGATGGCCGGGGCGCGCATGGCACCGGCTGCCGCCAAGCTCGCTGGGGCTGGCGCGCGGGCCGCGACTTCGGCGGCTGGCAGCGCGAAGTCGGCTTTCCAGGCCGGTTCTGCCGCTGCGGGCGGCGGGGCCAAGGGTGCAGTGGTAGGGCTGGGCAGTGTCGCCAAGGGCGGCGCACAGGCGGCAGGCCAACGCGCCGGTGCAGGTATCAAAGCGGCGGCAGCCAAGGCGGCCGCGCCATTCAAAGCAGGCTGGCAAGGCTCCAGCACCGATGGTGGTTCCGGCGGTGGCGCTGCCAGCTCCGGGCAGGCCACCACAGGCGATGCCGCTGGCGACACGGCCAATGCGCAAAAGCAGGAACAACCCGGCTGGGCCAAGCGCCTGCAACGCCGCCAACGACTCACCCAGGCCACCACCACGGCCGCGCACACGCTGCGCGGTGGCGACGGCGGCGGTTCGGGCCAAGGCCCGAGCCTGCGGGATTCCGATAGCTGACTTTCAAGGAGAACTCTATGCGATTCAAACGACCGCAGGTGCGCTATGCCGATACGCCGCAGCCTGCCACTCCGTATCAAGCCGCTGCCCAGGTGTGGGACGAGCGCATCGGCTCGGCCCGCGTGCAGGCCAAGAACTGGCGGCTGATGGCCTTCGGCTGCCTGGTGCTCGCGCTGCTGATGGCCGGTGGCCTGGTGTGGCGCTCGGCCCAGTCCATCGTCACGCCTTATGTCATCGAGGTCGATCAGTCCGGCCAGGTGCGTACCGTGGGCGAAGCGGCCACGCCGTACCGGCCCACCGATGCCCAGACCGCGCACCACATCGCGCGCTTCGTGACGCTGGTGCGCTCGCTGTCCATCGACCCCATCGTCGTGCGCCAGAACTGGCTCGATGCCTACGACTACACCACAGATCGGGGCGCGGCCGTGCTCAACGACTACGCCCGCACCAACGACCCGTTCGCCCGCATCGGCAAGGAGTCGGTGACGGTGCAGATCACCAGTGTGGTTCGCGCCAGCGATGCGTCGTTCAACGTGCGCTGGACAGAACGCCGCTACGTCAATGGCGCGGCGGCCGGGCTGGAGCGATGGACGGCGGTGGTGTCCATCGTGCAGCAGACCCCGCGCACCGAAGAACGCCTGCGCCGCAACCCGCTGGGCATCTACGTCAATGGCTTGTCGTGGAGCCGTGAACTGGATTCTTCTGAAGGAGCCAAACCATGAATGCAAATTTCCGTAAAACCGCATTGCCGGTGATCCTGCTGGCATCGACTGTCCTGTTTGCGGGCTGCGCCACGCAGGGCAAACCGCCGCCGGTCATTTCGCTCGATGAGCCGGTGCAGGCGCAGCCATTGCCCGAGCCGCCCAAACCCATCGAAGTCGTGGCGGTGCCCGAACCCTTGGCGCTGCCAGCACAGTTGAAGCCGCTGCCGGGCATTGATTCGGCCCCGATCACGCCGGAGCCTGCCGACGAGAAGGTGCGCGTTTCTCGCGCCAATGCCGAAGCGCGCATCGCGCCGACCCGCGAGGGCTACGTCAATGCGATCCAGGTCTGGCCCTTCACCGATGGCGCGCTGTACCAGGTCTATGCGTCCGTGGGCCGCGTGACGGTGATCGCGCTCCAGCCCGGCGAGGAACTGGTGACGGTCGCTGCGGGCGACACGGTGCGCTGGATCGTGGGCGACACCTCCAGCGGCAGCGGGGCCGATCTGCGCGTCAATGTACTGGTGAAACCCATCCGTTCGGGCCTCAGAACCAATCTGGTCATCACCACCAGCCGCCGCACATACCTGCTGGAACTGACCTCGACCGAGCGTGCATGGATGGCGTCGGTGTCCTGGGACTACCCGAAAGACCGGATGCTGGCCTTGCAACGCCAGGCGCAGGCGGCCAGCGCTGCCGCGCCGGTCGATGCGGGGCTGTCGCTGGAGAACATCCGCTTTCGCTATGCAATCAGCGGCAGCAATCCACCCTGGAAGCCGCTGCGCGCCTTCGACGATGGCGAGAAGGTCTATATCCAGTTCCCGGCAGGCATCGCCCAGGGCGAGCTGCCGCCGCTGTTCGTCATCGGCACACAGGGCGACGGGCAACTGGTGAACTATCGCTTCCGCTCGCCGTACTACATCGTGGATCGCCTGTTCGGTGCGGCAGAACTGCGCCTGGGGGCCGACAAGGGCGATGTGGTGCGCATCGAGCGCACGGATGGCATCGCCGGGAGGAACTGAGCATGAGCCAGGACGACATTCCCGACCTTGCCACGCCGCAGGCGGACAAGGTGGCACCCGAGGTGGTGGCGCTGCGCGCCCAACCGCGCCCGGTCACGCGCCTGAACCGGCACACGCTGGCCATCCTCGCCGGCGGCTTGTCGGTCGGCGTCATGGGCGCACTGATCTGGTCGCTGCAACCGCAGCAACGCGGCGCGGGTGAATCCGCCGAACTGTACAACGTGGATCGCGTGTCCAAGTCGGAAGGGCTGGATGCGCTGCCAACGGATTACTCCAAGCTGCCAGCGCTGCCGCCCGATGTGCCGGAGCTGGGGCCTCCGCTGCCCGGCGACCTGGGGCCAGCCATCGTCAATTCGCAGCAGCCGGTCGCCGCTACCTATGCCGCGCCAGGCTACGACCCCAACGATGCGCTGCGCAAGGAAGAAGAAGCGGCGGCAGCGTCATCGGTATTCTTCCGCACTGGTTCCCCGCAGGCAGCGCCCGTGGCGCAGTCGCAGGTCGCTGCCGCACCAGGCTTCGCTGCCAATGCCGCTTTTGATCCACTGGCTGCTGGCCCGGCCTCGACGGCGGCCCAGCCTGCTGACCCGACTGCCGTGCAGAACCGACAAGACCAGAAAGAGGCGTTCCGGACGGGTGGCTCTACGCAAACCCGCAATTCCGGCAACCTGCAAATGCCCACCTTGCCGTATCAGGTGATGGCTGGAACCGTCATTGCCGGGGCACTGGTCACAGGCATCAAGTCCGACCTGCCGGGCGACGTGATCGCCACGGTGACGGAACCGATCTACGACACGGCCACCGGCAAGTTCCTGCTGATCCCGCAGGGTTCGCGTATCCTGGGCAAGTACAACAGCCAGGTCAGCTACGGCCAGAGCCGCGTGCAGGTGGTGTGGAACCGTATCATCCTGCCGGATACGTCTTCGCTCACGCTCGACAACCTCGTGGGCACCGATCCGGCAGGCTATGCCGGTCTGGAAGACGACGTGGACTGGCATTGGGATCGGATCTTTGCAGGTGCCGTGCTGACCACGCTGCTGGGCGTCGGTGCCGAACTGGCCGCACCCGAGAACCGCCAGGACGGTGATCGCGTCATCATCGCCGGGCGCGACAGCCTGCAGGACACCGTGAACCAGGTCGGCCAGGAAGTGACCCGGCGCAACCTCAACATCCAACCCACGCTGACCAGCCGCCCCGGCTTGCCGGTGCGCATCCTCGTGAACCGCGATCTGGTGCTGCGGCCCTATCAGCCGCTGTTCTTCAACAAGGGGACTTCCCGATGAGCACGACCAGAAAACTGCGGCTGGGGCCGCTGCCCAAGACCGAGAGCGTGAAGCTGACCTTTGCCTGCCCGGCCAGCTTGAAATCAGACCTCGACCGCTACGCTGCGCTGCACGCGCAGGCGTATGGCGAGGCGGTCGATGCCACGACGCTGATCCCGCACATGCTGGAAGCGTTCATGGCGGGGGATCGGGGATTCAGAAGAGGAAACGCCAGCAAGGCCTTGCCGCCGAAGCCAAGCTGAAGATGCACTGGAACCAGACTGACCATCCTTCGAACGTGCAGCCCAACGCTGCGCGTTCTTCGTTCTGGATGGGCTGCGAGGGAGTGGGCTAAGATGACTGAACAAGCCAGCCAGCCCTTGGCAATTTCCATCGCTGCAACGCGACCCGGCTTGCTTTCTCCAGGCTCTTATGTGGCTCCCAGCTCACAACGCTGCATCCTCTGCAAGCAGCATGAAACAGAGCTAACCTATTGCCCCGTATATGGTTTTAAGCCTCGTGCGCTTTTCACGAAAGGCTTGACAATGGCCATTTTTTATTTCTCTGATTCCTTGTTTCAGCCCTTCGCGCAGCGCCGAGCCACCAATCGCGGGGACGACGCTGCATGCCCCCGTTTGCCTGGCACGGAAAAACTGTCTGCCCAAGGCCTGCAAAGTGAAGAACCCAACAAGCAGTTGCAAGAAAACATTCGGGGTTTTCCCTTTTGATTCTCAAAATATGGGAATAATTTCGAAGAAAAAAGCCACAAATTGATAATCTTTGTGCCATCAACCAGCTTGGAACTCGATGGTGACAACAGATCAATCCGTCGGGGCGGGCGCTGATCGTGTGCTGTATGTCCTGGCCACGCTAGCACGGCACGACGCCCCCCTCAGTATTGCCGCCCTGGCCGAACAGACCGGTCTGGCTCAAAGTACGCTTTACCGGCAAATCGCCCTGCTCAAGCGCTGGGGATTTGTCGCGGAACATGAAGGCGAATACGGGCCTGGACCGCTGAGCGTGCAGCTCGCCTGGGGGTTCGACCAATCTTCCTACCTGATCCAAGAAGCGCAGCTCGATATGGAAGCCCTGGCTGCGGCATCAGGCGAGACCGTCGGGCTGCTGGTCACGGTGAAGGACCAGGCCGTGTGCCTGGATATGGTCGAAAGCCAGCACCCGCTGCGCTGCTCCTTCACGAAAGGACGCGGCCTGCCGCTGACGCGCGGCGCATCTGCCAAATCCCTGCTGGCCTTTATGTCGACAACGCGCCAGCAGGCGGCACTGGCCTATCTGGCCCGCGAACCGGGTGTCGACACCACACGCCTGGCCAGTGAACTGAACGCCATCCGTGCGCAAGGATATGCGGTCACCGATAGCGAGGTCGATTCCGGCGTCTGGGGTGTGGGCGTACCCATTTTCCAGCGGCCGACACAGGCCGTCGCGTCGATCACGTTGATGGCGCCGTCCACACGTGCCTCCAAACGCCCCCAGGCCCTGATCGAGATGACCTTAGCCGCTGCCAGGCGCATTTCCGCCCGCCTGCAACAACGCTGACACCCTTGCCCGCACGCATCCTTTCCCCTGGCCCTAAAAATTTTCCCTGTCTTTTTTATTGCCCCGATACGCATTCCTTCCTCCGCACCCACTCTCTTAGGATTGACCATGACGACACGTCGCACATTGCTAACCGCCGCCCTGACCCTGAGTCTGGCCTGGAGCGCAGGCTCAGCACACGCGCAGGAAACCCTGCGCGCAGTCACTGATGCCACCTTCCCTCCGATGGAATTCGTCAAGGATGGCCAGCGCACCGGTTTCGATATCGAACTGGTTGAAGCACTGGCCAATGCCATGGGCAAGAAAGTGGAGTGGATAGACATAGACTTCAAGGGCCTGATCCCGGCCCTGCAGGCTGGCCGCGCCGATATCGCCATTTCCGCCATTTACATCACGCCTGAGCGCGCCAAGGTCGTGGACTTCACCGACCCCTACTATGCCGGCGGCCTTGCCGTGCTGACGAAAAAGGACGGCCCGGTGCATGCCTTGCAGGACCTGGATGGCCGCAGGGTTTCGGTGCAGGTTGGTACCAAGTCGGTCAATTACCTTAAGGAACACTACCCGGCCATCCGTCGCGTGGAGGTCGAGAAAAATCAGGAAATGTTCAACCTGGTGCAGATCGGCCGTGTCGACGCTGCCGTGACGGGCAAGCCGGCCGCCAAGCTGTTTGCCCAGAGCTCTCCCGACATGAAGGTGCTGGACGAACAGATCACCACCGAGGAATACGGCATTGCCGTGAGCAAAGGCAAGCCGGAACTCACCCAGGCGCTGAACGCCGCGCTGCAGCAACTCAAGGCTGACGGCAGCTACCAGGCCATCGTCAACAAGTGGTTCGAGGCACCCGCACAATGAACCTGGACTTTTCTCCCGTTTTCGCTGATTTCAACGAGTTGCTCAGCGGCGCCCTGGTCACTGTCGAGGTGACTGCCTGCGCCCTGTTGCTGGCCTGCGCCATCGGCCTGCTGATCGGCGTGGGCCGGCTCAACCCGAAACGCTACGTCATCTACAACCTGTGCAGCCTGTACCTGCTGCTGTTCCGTGGCACGCCCTTGCTGGTGCAGTTGTTCATCTGGTTCTTCGGCTTGCCGCACTTTGGCATCACGCTGCCGGCATTCGCCTGCGGCGTCCTGGGCCTGGCCATGTATTCGGGCGCCTATGTCTCGGAAATCGTGCGCGGCGCGATCCAGTCGGTCGACCGCGGACAGACCGAGGCGGCTCGTTCGCTCGGCATGTCCTCGGGCATGTCGATGCGAGCCATCGTACTGCCCCAGGCCGTGGTGCGCATGATTCCGCCCCTGGGCAACGAGTTCATCGCCCTGATCAAGAACTCGGCGCTGGTGTCGCTGCTGACCATCCACGACCTGATGCACGAAGGACAGAAGATCATCAGCGTGACTTATCGCTCGCTGGAAACGTACCTGGTGGTGGCGCTGATTTATCTGGTCCTGACCACTGTCACGATGTTGATTTTGCGGGCGGTCGAACAACGCCTGCGTGCCGGAGGAATGGTGCAATGAACGCAAGCCTTAACGTTGCCACAAATGCTGCCACGAGTGCCGCAAAGGGTGCCGTCAGTACGCAGCAGGAAATGATCCGGATCCGAAATCTGCATAAATCCTATGGCGACCATGCCGTGCTGCGTGGCATCGACTTCGATGTCCAACCCTCGCAGGTCGTCGTCGTCATCGGGCCCAGCGGCTCAGGGAAAAGCACACTGCTGCGCTGCTGCAACGGGCTGGAAGTCGCGCAGGGCGGCACCATAGAAATCTGCGGCCAGACCCTGCTGGACGAGGGCAAGCTGTTGCCCGACGCTGCGCTGAACCATCTGCGCATGCAGGTTGGCATGGTTTTCCAGGGTTTCAACCTGTTCCCCCATCTTTCCGTCCTAGACAACGTAACGATAGGCCCGCGCAAACTGCGTGGCATGAAACGCGAGCAGGCCAATGCACTGGCGGAAGACTTGCTGAAGAAAGTCGGCCTGGGCCAGAAAATGGCAGCCATGCCGGCCAGCCTGTCGGGCGGCCAGAAGCAACGCGTGGCTATTGCCCGCGCCCTGGCCATGCAACCCAAAGTGATGCTGTTCGATGAACCGACCTCGGCACTGGACCCCGAACTGGTAGGAGAAGTGCTGCAAGTCATGAAGTTGCTGGCGCGCGAGGGCATGACCATGATGGTGGTCACGCACGAAATGGGCTTTGCCCGTGACGTGGCTGACGTCGTGGCTGTGATGGATGGCGGCGTCATCCTGGAATCCGGCGCGCCCGAAGTGATTTTCAGCCAGCCGCGTGAGGCCCGTACCCGCGAGTTCCTCCAGGCAGTCCTGACTGCAGGACAGGGGGGGCTGGCATGAGCCCCATGCTAGTGGACACAAGCCTCTGGCAAGCGCGGGATGACAGTGCCGAATACGGCGATACGCGCAGGCTGGCGCATATCGTCGAAGCGGCTGCCGGGACGCCCGCGCCGGGAGAAGCCGTCCTGCTCGGGTTTGCCTGTGACGCGGGCGTGGCGCGCAACCAGGGCCGTATCGGCGCAGCCGCTGGCCCGGCAGCCATCCGCCGCTTCCTTGCCGGCCTGCCGGCGCACGGTTTGAAACGCCTGCTGGATGCCGGAGACATCGCCTGCGAGGGTGACGCGCTGGAAGATGCGCAGGAGCGCCTGGGCGCACGCCTGGCCGCCCTGATAGGCCAGGGCGCACGCCCGGTCGTGCTTGGCGGCGGCCACGAGATTGCCTGGGGCAGCTTCCAGGGCATGGCGCGCTGGCTGGCGGAGCAGGACGATGCTGGCCCCGTGCTGGTACTGAACCTGGACGCGCATTTCGATCTGCGTACCGGCCGGCCCGGCAGCTCGGGCACGCCGTTCGACCAGATTGCGCGCCATTGCCAGGCACACAGCCTGCCTCTGCAATATGCCTGCCTGGGTGTTTCCCGTGTGGCGAATACACCTGCGCTATATGCGCGGGCAACAGCAATCGGCGCAGTCTGGATCGAAGACAGCGACATGCAGGAACGGCATCTGCAGGCCCGCCTGGCGGATATCGACGCCTTGCTGGAACAGGCCCGGCACGTCTACCTGACCGTTGACCTGGACGTCCTGCCCGCCACCGTCATGCCAGGCGTCTCGGCACCCGCTCCTTATGGCGTGCCGCTGCCGGTGATAGAGGAAATCGTGCTGCGCGTCAAAGCCAGTGGCAAACTCAGGCTGGCAGACCTTGCGGAATACAACCCGCGTTTCGATGTGGACAATCACGGCGCGCGCGCCGCCGCACGCCTGGCCTGGCACCTGCTGGCGCCCTAGCCCACCACCCCGCCCGGCCTGACCTGACCTGGCGGCAGCCCTTACCCCTTAACGGGACGCCGTCGGCGCTTGCGCCCGTACGGCGGGCCAGCGCAACGAAAAGACCGTGCCGCCGCATGCAGCCGGCCAACAGGCGGCACGGCCGCCATGCACTTCCGCAATGGCCCGGACCACAGCCAGGCCCAGCCCGCTGCCGCCGCTGCGCCGTGACCGCGACGGATCGCCCCGGCGAAAGGCCTCGAATACATGAACCGCCATTTCCTGCGGAATGCCTGGCCCACTGTCCTCCACCTGCAGTTCGCAAGCCTCGGCCGATATCTCCAGCGACACGCGCAGCAAGCCCGGCGTCGCGTGCCTGAGCGCATTTTCCAGCAAGGCCATCAATGCCTGCCGGATGCGGATCACATCACACACCACCACTGGCAACGGCGCATGGATGTCCACGCGCAACATGAGCCCCCTGGCAGCCAGGCTTTCCGAAAATGCCTGGGCCACGTCAGCCAGCTCATGCGCCAGATCGCTGGGCACGAGGTCGAGTTCCAGGTGCCCGCTGTCGTTGAGACTGAGCACGCGCAAATCCTCGATCAGGCGGTTCAGGCCCTCCACCTGGCGCAACAAACCTTCGAACAGTTCTGTGCCCGGCGAAAACACACCATCGACCAGGCCTTGCAGGCGCCCTCTCAGGATGGTGACCGGCGTGCGCAGTTCATGCGCCACAGCGGCATTCCAGAATTCCTGCTCACGCGTTGCACTCTGCAGGCGTTCGGCCAGTGCATTGAAGTCCCGCACCAGCTGGGCGGTTTCGCCGGATGCCGGTTCGTCCAGGCGGGCGCGCGCCTGCAGCTTTCCCTGGGCCACATCGCGCAAGCCGTCCGCGACGGCGTTCAGGGGCGTCAGGATGCGACGCGAAAGCCGGACGGCCACCGTACCTGCCAGGGTCAGCGCAGCTACCGTGGTGCCGACGATCCAGGCCAGTTCGATGCCGGATGGCATCCAGGTTTCGGACAGGCTGTCCGGGGAATAAGTGCTAGCCAGCGCATAGAAGACATAGGAACCGACCACCGAGAGCAGGATAACGCCCAGCGCCATGGCGATAAGGGACAGGACGATCTGCCGGCGCAGGCCGTGGTGGCGCGTCAAGCATCACCCCCGAAACGGTAGCCTACGCCCCTGACACTCGACAGCATGCCTTGCAGGCCTGCATCTTCCAGCTTCTTGCGCAGCTTGCTGATATGACTGTCGACCGTCCGCTCCTGGGTATCGCCTTCGGGCAGGCAGGATGCCAGCAGTTCGGCACGGCTGAACACCCGCCTGGGGGTGCGCATCAGGCCAGCCAGCAACCTGAACTCGGTCAGGGTCAGTTCCAGCGCAACAGACTGGCCGTCAGCCAGAACCCGCGCCTCGTAGCCATCCAGGTCCAGTTGCAGCGCACCGACACGCAACAAACGCGCTGCCTGCGCCATGCCGGCGCCGGTACGGCGCAAGACGGCCTGGACCCGGGCGACGACCTCGGCAGGATTGAAGGGCTTGACGACGTAGTCGTCGGCGCCTACGCGCAAACCCATCAGCTTGTCTATGTCCTGGTCCAGCGCAGTCAGCATGATGACTGGCGTATTGCCTCGCGACCGTATGGCGCTCAGGACCCGCCAGCCATCCAGGCCCGGCATCTGCACATCCAGCAACACCAGATCGGGTTTGCGGGCAAGGTGCTGCGCCAGCGCCTGCAAACCGTCGCCGGCATGGACAGTACGCATGCCGCTACGCTGAAGATAGGCGGCCAGGATATCCGCTATCTCCACTTCATCTTCGGCAATCAGGATCAGGGCATTGCCGCTGGTGTCCAGGCTGGCCGATAGCGGTACGCGCAAATTTTTCTGCTGGGGCATAAGTATCGTTGTTTCTTGTCCATCTCCACTATAACTCCACAAAACTTCGAAGAAAATTCCATACGCGCACGGCAAAATCCAGTCTTCCGCTCCGTCGTCTGTGCGGTCGCCGGCGATGCCTCGGGCCTGGTTGCGGGCCCTGTCGCCCCGCTTGCGACTCACCTTTCCAGTCCGCAGAAAGACGCGCCGCCGCCACGCAGGCCGCGCCTGCCTCGCGCAGACACAGGGGCCTGTTCACCTCCCTATCCGGACGCCGGACTTATGTTTTCTGCCATTCCCCGCCGCTGGCTGATCCTGTGCGCCGTCATGCTGGCGTTCCTGCCGGTCATCATCGACATGACGATCCTGCATATTGCCGTGCCCTCGTTGACCCAGGCCCTGGGCGCAAGCAGCACAGAAGTGCTCTGGATCATAGACATCTACCCGCTGCTGATGGCCGGGCTGCTGGTGCCCATGGGCACACTCGCCGATCGCGTCGGCACCCGCCGCATCATGCTGGCAGGCTTGCTTGTGTTCGGCATCGCTTCGCTGCTGGCCGCGTTTTCCGCCACGCCAGGCATGCTGATAGGCGCTCGCGTGCTGCTTGCCGCCGGGGGCGCGATGATCATGCCCTGCGTGCTGGGCGTGATCCGCAAAACCTTCGAGGACGAGCGGGAACGTGCCATCGCGCTGGGTTTGTGGGGCACGGTCGGCGCTGCTGGCGCAGCCATCGGGCCGCTGGTCGGCGGCGCGCTGCTGGAGCACTATTGGTGGGGTTCCGTCTTCCTGATCAATGTCCCCATCATGCTGGTGGTCGTGTCCGTGGCCTACGCGCTGCTGCCCCGCCAGGAGGCCACCACGGCAGGCAGCTGGGCCATCGGCCAGGCCCTGGTTCTCATTGCCGGCATCATTGCCGTGGTCTACAGCCTCAAGGCGGGCATGGCCGGCAGCCAGCCACTGGCGCGCACCGTGCCGCTGCTGCTGGGCGGGTTGGCCTTGCTGGCCTGGTTTGCGCGCGCCCAATTGCATTCCGCCACGCCGATGCTGGATCTATCCCTGTTCCGGCATCCGCCCATCGTCGCCGGCATGGTCATGGCACTGGTTGCCTGCGGGGCGCTGGCGGGCGTGGAACTGACGCTGGCGCAAGAACTGCAATACGTGCTGGAAAAAACACCGCTGCAAGCCGGCGTGTTCATGATTCCCATCATGGCGGCCGCTGCCATAGGCGGGCCTGTTGCAGGGTATCTCTCCAACCTGCTGGGCTTGCGTCTGGTTGCCAGCCTGTCGATGGCCATTGCCGCCCTTGCCCTGGCCTGGCTGGCTCAGGCCGATCTCAACGATTCCGGCTGGCAGGTCCCTGCCGCCCTCACCGTCATGGGGCTGAGCCTCAGCATCGGGCTGACTGCCTCTTCCATTGCCATCATGGGCGCAGTCGACGCCAGCAAGGGGGGCGCCGCCGGTTCACTGGAAGCCACCGGCTATGAACTGGGCAGCGGCCTGGGGATCACGCTGTTCGGCGTGTTCATGGCCAGCGTCTACAGCCGCACTATCGTGCTGCCGCCGCAACTGGCCGGCGCCCTGCAAGAGCAGGCCGCGCAGTCCATCGGCAACAGTTTTCTCGTCGCCCGGACACTGGCGCCAGACCAGGCGGACGCCGTCATCGCTGCGGCTCGAACGGCTTTTTCCGCCACACACTCCACCGTACTGACCGCTGCCGCCGCGCTCATCGCCCTGCTGGCCCTGGCCGTCTACCTGATGCTGGGAACAACGCCGGCACGCGCCGCCGGCGGGTGAACGCCGCGGCCGCCCCTGCACCGGGACAACTGCGGGCTCAGAAACGCGCGTCCCCGATCGCGGGCATGACCAGCTCCCGGATATAGGCGGCTGGCGACAGATGGATCATGGTCCGCACCATGCTGACCACGTCATGCACCGGCACCAATTGCCCTTCTCCGCGCGCCGCTGCGTCGGCCAGTGGTACCGCCAGGCCGTCATCGGTATTGAGATAGCCCAGCTGCAGGCACGATACAGCCAGTCCGTCGGCCCGGAAGCTTTCGCGCAACGCATCACCCATGCCGTTCAAGGCAAATTTCGACGCAGCAAAGGCAACTTCGGGCCGGCCGCTCTGGCGCAAGGCGGAGGTCGAGCCCGTCAAGATCAATTGCCGCCGCTTTGAACGCAGCAACCGGGGCATCAATTGTTTGATCAGCAGCAGGGTCCCGGTGATATTGATATCCACCATTTCCACGACGCTTGCGTCGGTCGTTTCCAGGAAGCGGTAGTCCTCGGTAAAGGCCGCCTCTTCCCAGACGCCCAGATTGCAGATCAGCACATCAAGCCCCTCCGGCGCGGCCTGCGCGATCTGGCGGGCAGCCTCGAGCGGCTGTCTGAGGTCGGCCTCTATCCATTCGAGATGCACCGCATCGGGCAGCGCCACGCTGCCGGGCCGCTTCCTGGAGACGCCTATTACCGTATCGCCTGCATCGCACAGGCCCTCGACAAAAGCGCGGCCCAGCCCCCGGCTGGCCCCGATGACCATCAGCTTCATGTCCTGCTCCCGTTCAAACTGCTTGTTCCTGCGGCACCGCCGTTTTTGCGACATGGGCATCGCCCCACGTTTTCAGGGCATGGATGACCGGCGCCAGTGTCTGGCCGTAATCCGTCAGCCGGTACTCCACTTTCGGCGGCACTTCCGGATAGACCTTGCGGGCAATCAGCCCGTCGCGCTCCAGTTCACGCAACTGATTGGTCAACATGCGCTGCGTGATGTTCGGCAGCAGGCGGCGCAATTCATTGAAGCGCAGCACCTGTCCGGCCAACAGGCGATAGAGGATCACTCCCTTCCATTTGCCGCCGATCAGATTGAGCGTCGCCTCGACGGTGCACCCCGCGCTGCAGTTGAAAGCCTGGTGTGGAATCCGCCCCATGACAGTACCTTTTTAGACACTATATACAAAATAAATGCGTTCTTACATTCAACGCAGGTAATTGCCAGAATAGCTCCATTGCCCTGTTTCCCGCAAAAAAGGAGTGCCTGATGCAAGCCGTCGGTTTCAATCGTCCCCTGCCCATCTCTTCCCCTGAATCGCTTGTCGATGTAAACCTCCCGGCGCCCGTCTATGGCGAGCACGACCTGCTGGTGGCGGTCCGGGCCATTGCCGTGAACCCGGCGGACACAAAGGTCCGCGCCTCGGCACGCCCTGCCCCTGGCGACTGGCGCATCCTCGGCTGGGATGCCGTCGGCATTGTGCAGGCGGTCGGCAGCCGGGTCAGCGGCTTTCTGCCCGGTGACCGGGTGTTCTATGCCGGCGCCATCAACCGGCCTGGCGCCTATGCCGAACTGCAGGCCGTCGATGCCCGCATCGCCGCCCATGCCCCCGCCACCCTGGATGACGCAGCGGCCGCCGCACTGCCCCTGACGGCGCTGACCGCCTGGGAGACGCTGTTCGACCGCCTGCAGGTCGAGCAACCCGTCGCCGGCGCGGCCAATGCCATCTTGATCATCGGTGGCGCCGGTGGCGTGGGCTCCATGACCATCCAGCTGGCCCGCGCCATGACCGGCCTGAACGTCATCGCCACCGCGTCCCGCCCAGCATCCATCGACTGGGTGCGAAAAATGGGCGCCCATTACGTGCTCGACCATCGCGAACCCCTAGCGCCACAAGTCGCCGCCCTGGGCCTGGGCGCCCCGGCATTCGTCCTGTCCACCACGAATAGCGCGGCCTACCTGGAGGATATCGAGGCGCTGATCGCGGCGCAGGGCCGCATCGTCCTGATAGACGATCCGGATGTCCTGGATATCGTGCCCCTCAAGCGCAAGAGCCTGTCCGTGCATTGGGAATTCATGTTCACCCGCTCCCTGCTGGGAACCGCAGACCTGGCACGCCAGCAGGATATCCTGCGTGCCGTCGCCGCCCTGGCCGACCAGGGAAAAATTGTGAGCACCCGGACG
This sequence comes from Kerstersia gyiorum, assembly GCF_004216755.1. Taxonomy (GTDB): domain Bacteria; phylum Pseudomonadota; class Gammaproteobacteria; order Burkholderiales; family Burkholderiaceae_B; genus Kerstersia; species Kerstersia gyiorum. The sequence continues at coordinate 89,181 of NZ_SGWZ01000008.1, read as the reverse complement.
GAATCGCTGGGGAGCATCAATGCCGCCAACCTGCGCCTGGCCCATGCCCGTCTGGAGGGCGGGCACACCGTAGGCAAGATCACGCTGCAGGGCTTTGCCCGCTGAAGGCAGATGCAGGCGGCAGACACAAGATGTAGCCAAGCAAGCACGCCGCCATCCCCCTGTCTGCCAGGGCTGTATTAGAATGCCCACTTTTGCGAGCGCGCCATGTGGTTCAAGAACCTGAAACTCTATCGTCTGAACGCCAGCTGGAATCCCAGTGTGGACGAGCTGGACGAACAGCTTGCCACACTGGCTTTCACGCCCGGCAACACATCCCAGCCCCAGACGCTGGGCTGGACGCCGGTGCGTGAAAACGGCCGCTTTGCCCATGCCATCGGTGACCAGATCCTGATCTCGCTGCGCACGGAAAAGAAGCTGCTGCCCAGCACCGTGGTCAATCAGGTGGCCAAGGAACGCGCAGCCGACTTCGAAGCGCAGCAGGGCTACAAGCCGGGCCGCAAGCAGATGAAGGAACTGAAGGAGCGCATTTACGATGAGCTGCTGCCGCGCGCCTTCAGCATCAGCCGCGACACGCTGATCTGGATCGACCGCAAGAACCGCTGGCTGGTGATCGACGCCGCCGCCTCGGCCAAGGCCGACGAAGCCCTGGGCCTGCTGGCCAAAACCCTCAGCCCCTTCCCTGCCGAGCCCCTGTATGTGGAGCAATCCCCTGGCGCAGCCATGACCAGCTGGCTGGCCGACGACGAAGCCCCTGCCGGCTTCACCATTGACCAGGACACCGAACTGCGCGCCGCCGGCGACGGCAAGGCGGCCGTGCGCTATGTCAAGCACGCCCCCGAGCCCGAGGAACTGCGCCGCCATATCGCCAGCGGCAAACAATGCACGCGCCTGGCCCTGACCTGGGAAGACCGCGTGTCCTTCGTCCTCACCGACGCGCTGGACATCAAGCGGGTTGCACCGCTGGACGTCCTGGCCGAAAACAGCGAAGCTGCCGGCATGGCGGAAGATGAACGCTTCGATGCCGACATGACGCTGATGACCGGGGAACTGGCCAAGTTGGTGACCGCGCTGGTGGACGCCCTGGGCGGCGAAAAGAAATCCAGCTGATCCCGGACGCAATTTTGCGCTGACGTCAAAAGGCCTGGCAGCCATCGCTCGCCAGGCCTTTTGCTTTCCGCTCGCTCATTTGTCTTGCCGCCGCTTTGGGAGGATACTTGGGCCATACCGGCACTGTACCTGCACCCGGCCCCTACTCCTTTCCCGCTCGAGCTCACACCAGCAAGGACCACGCTGCCATGGATCATGCCTCATCGTTTTGCCAACGGCTGGCTATTTCCCATCCCATTATTCAGGCGCCAATGGCCGGCGTTGCCACGCCGGCTCTGGCGGCAGCCGTCTCCAACGCGGGAGGGCTGGGTTCCCTTGGCATAGGCTCGAACACGACGGCGCAGGCGCGCGACATGATACGGGCCACCGCCAGCCAGACGCAGCACCCCTTCAACGTCAATGTCTTCACCCATGCCCCCGCGCGCAGGGATGCCGCACGCGAGGCCGCCTGGCTGCAGCACCTGGCGCCGCTGTTCGCCCGTTTCGGCGGACAGCCCCCCGCCCGCCTGGAAGAAATCTATCCCAGTTTCCTGGCAGACGACAGCATTCTGGACATGCTGCTGGAAGAACGCCCGGCAGTCGTCAGCTTCCATTTCGGCCTGCCACGCCCGGAGCAGGCCCGCGCCCTGCGCGAAGCCGGCATTTTCCTTATGGCCAGCGCCACCAGCCTGGACGAAGCGCGCCGCATCGAAGCGGCCGGCCTGGATGCTGTGGTCGCGCAAGGCATAGAAGCCGGCGGCCATCGTGGCATATTTGATCCGGAAGGCCCGGATGAAGCGCTGGGCACGCTGGCCCTGCTGCAACGCCTGCATGGCCATATCGGCCTGCCTGTCATTGCTGCGGGAGGCCTCATGACCGGTGCGGACATCTGCGCCGCCCTGAACGCCGGGGCTGCTGCTGCCCAATTGGGTACGGCCTTTGTTCCCTGCCCCGAGAGCTCGGCCAACGCAGCTTACCGCGACAGGCTGCTTCATCCGGCAGGACTGGAAACACGCCTCACGACAGTACTGTCCGGCCGACCGGCCCGCGGCCTTCTCAACGACCTGATATGCCATGGCACCGCTTCAGGCAGCCCACGGCCGGCCGACTACCCGCTAGCCTATGATGCCGCCAAGCAGCTCAGTGCCCTGGCTATCTCCCAGGGCGACCACGGCTATGCAGCCCAATGGGCCGGCCAGTCATTCGCAAGGGCGCGCGCCATGCCTGCCAGCGAGCTGCTGCAAACGCTGCTGACCGAATTGGCAGCATCCGCCAGTGCCTGAATCTTCGCTACCTGCGCGCCGGCACGATCCCGTGCCAATGTCCGTCAGCCGGGCCGCTACCAGGCTCAAGCATCCCGGTGATCCGCTTCCCCCGCCTTCCAGTAGCCGCTGGCGCTGACACGGTGTACCGGCATTTCACGCTCCTGCAGGTAGTGCTTGCGCAAGGCCTTCACCATGGCGGATTCCCCCGCTACCCAGATATAGCCGGGCCCCGCCGGGAACGGCCGGAACATGAGGCTTTGGCGCAGCACGCTGCCAGCGTCGCCCTGCGCCTGCAACCAGGCGATGCGCATGCTGGCCAGCGTGTCTATACGCTGGCGGTCGGCCTGGGCGGCTATCTCGGCATAGACCTTGACCTTGATGCCGGCTGGCAAAGTTTCGGCGATCACCTGTATCGCGGGCAGCGCCGTCGCATCCCCGGCCAGCAACACCCAGCGGGCATCATCAGGGAGCTCGAAACGCCCTGAACGCGGCCCGGCGATCATCAGGCGGTCCCCCACCTGTGCTCCTGCCGCCCAGGCGGAGGCTGGGCCTTCGTCGCCATGCATGACAAAATCCAGATCCAGCGTCGCAGCACGCCGGTTGACGCTGCGTATGGTGTACGCCCGGCCTTCTCCGGTCGGCAGAAATACCTTCACCCAGGCTGCCGGGTCTTCGATGCCATCGGCCTGCAGGAAGGCCGCCATCTCGCTGCCGCCCAAAGTAATGCGCCGCATATGCGGCGTCAGTTCGGCAACCGCAACGACGTCAACAGCGGCGCGTGCCATGGCCGCCCTTTCTCTTTCACCCATGCTGTACTCCCATCCGGCTGGCCGCCAGCCGGGCAGCCGTGTAACGAAAATCTTGTGACATAAATCCTCCAGAACATCAGCCTTGATTCGTTACGTGGAATAATATGAGCTATTACTCGCATTTGATACTCGCTTTATCGGACCGCCATGCAACCGCTCCAACAGCCAAGAAAGACGCCGCGCCAGGCCCGTTCCCGAGCCCTGGTCGAGGCCATTCTTGAAGCAACCGCTCGCGTTCTGTCCGAACGCGGCTACGCCGGCACCACCACCAATCTCGTCGCTGAACGAGCCGGGGTCAGCATCGGGTCCGTATACCAGTATTTTCCAAACAAGGACTCCCTGATCACGGCCCTGCACGAACGCCATGCCGCGCAGCTATACGATGTCATGGCATCGGTCATGCAGGCACCCTACCCCAACCAATTGCGCGATCGCCTGGCGGCCATCGTCAGTGCATGGCTGGCGGTGCATCGGGTGGAGCCGGAGTTGCATCGCGTGCTGGAAAAGGAGTTTCCCTTTTATGACGTGCCGTCCGAGGAAAGCCCGGCGGACCAAGCCATCTTCAAGCAATTCCGCCAGATACTGGAGCGCCACCGCGACGAAATCCAGCCCACGAACCTGGACCTGGCGGCCTGGGTGTTGCTGCAAACCATGGAAGCCCTGATCCACGCCGCCGTGCTCTCCCCCTGGCCGCAGTTCCCGGAGCAAGCCGTGCAACAGGCCATTGTGGATACGCTGTGCGGCTATCTGTACACTGGCGGCCCTGGCCCTGGTGCCGGCCCCCGCGCCACGGCTCCCCCCCCTCCTGAGGTTGCTCCGCAATGACCCTCTGCTGCTCGGTTTTCATCGCTTCGTCCCTGGACGGATTCATCGCCCGCCAGGATGGCGCCATTGACTGGCTGGAACGCGCCAATGGCGCCGTGACGCCAGGAGAGGATTGCGGCTATGCCACGTTCATGCGCTCCGTGGACCTGCTGGTGATGGGCCGCAACACCTTCGATAAGGTCATGGAATTTCCGCAATGGCCCTATGCCGACAAGCCGGTCTGGGTTGTCACGCGCTCTCCGCTGGCTGCCGGCCAGGCCCTGCCTGACAAGGTACGCCTCACTGCGGCCTCGCCTGCCGCTCTCGTCGAAGCCGCGCAGCAGGCCGGCTATGGCCGGCTGTACCTCGACGGCGGCCGGCTGATCCAGTCCTTTCTTCAAGCTGGCCTGGTGACTGACATCACCCTGACCACGATTCCGCTGCTTCTGGGGCAAGGCCGCCCGCTATTCGGCAGCCTGCCCGAAGACCAGCCTTTGACGCTCGTCAGTTCGCACGCCTACCCATTCGGCTTCGTGCAATCACACTATCGCGTCCTGCCACGCTGATCTGCGCCCTGGACGCCTGCGACGATTATTTTTGCTGCGTCCGGGATCAATGCAGGGGCCGCGACAGCATCAACACGCACAGCACCAGCATGAAGGCTGCCACCAGCGCATCCAGCACCCGCCAGGCAGCCGGACGCCTGAACACCGGCAGCAGCAATCGCGCGCCATAGCCCAGGCTCAAAAACCAGGTCACGCTGGCCAGGCAGGCGCCGGCGGCGAAGGCCCAGCGTGTCAGGCCGCCGTACTGGGTCGACAAGCTACCCAGCAAGACCATCGTGTCCAGATAGACATGGGGGTTGAGGAACGTAAAGGCCAGGCAGGCCAGCACCACGCGCCGACGGCAGACGGCCCCTGCGGCTGTCTGCGTCAGGGCGGCCTGACCGCGCCAGGCCCGCCAGGCCGCCATCAGGCCATAGACCGCCAGGAAGGCTGCGCCACCGAAGCGCAGTAATTGCAGCAGGCCCGGCCACGTGCGGACCAGCGCTTCGATACCTGCTACCCCGCAGACGATGAACAGGATGTCACCCAGCGCGCACACGCTGATCACCAGCCCGACATGCCGCCGTTCCAGGCTCTGCCGCAAGACGAACGCATTCTGTGCTCCGATGGCAATGATCAGCCCGGCGCCGGAGAAAAAACCAGTGGTGGCAGCAGCAAGGTACATAAGGATGAAACTAGCGCAACAAGACGGGAAAGCGCCTATGCTGGCCGACAGCCCATATTAAGACTAGCTATTTTTTCTGTACCATATAAAGAATTTCTTAATTCGATACCGATGCCTGGACAGCTGCCTTGGATTTGATACACCCACAACTCGCCGCTTTTGCCGCCGTACTGGAAGAAGGCAGCTTCGAAGCCGCGGCACGGCGCCTGTCGGTCACGCCTTCGGCTATTTCCCAACGAATCAAGGCGCTGGAAGACAGGCTCGGCCAGGTGCTGATCGTGCGCCAATCCCCATGCCGGCCGACCCCTGCCGGAGAACGCCTGTTGCGGCGTGTACGTCCCATGCAGGCGCTGCAGGCCGAAGCGCTCGCCGACTTCCTGCCGGCTGGCCAGGCGGGAACGGCCCACCCTATCGCCATCGCCGTCAATGACGATTCGCTGGAAACCTGGTTCGTGGCTGCACTGGCCCTGCTGCACCAGCGCCATGGGCATGTCTTCGATATCCGTGTCGATGACCAGGACCATACGCTGGACCTGCTGCGCGACGGCTCGGTGCTGGGTGCGGTCACCGCCGAGCCCCAGCCCTTGCAGGGCTGCAATGTCCAGCCGCTGGGCACGATGCGCTACCGCGCCATTGCCGCGCCCGCATTCCGCGAACGCTATTTCGGCGCCGGATTGAATGCAGCAGCCTTCGCCGCCGCCCCCATGATCGTCTTCAATCGCAAGGACGCACTACAATGGCGCTTCGTGCGCCGCATTACCCGCGCGCGCCTGACGCCACCGGTGCACTACATTCCCACATCCAAAGGTTTCGTGGAAGCTGCAGCCAGGGGCCTGGGCTGGTGCCTGGCGCCCGAATCCCTGATTGCACCTGCGCTGCGTGACGGCACCCTCAGCCTGCTGGACACGGAACGCTGGCTGGATGTACCGCTCTACTGGCAACATGCAGCCATACGCTCCATCACGCTGCAGCAGATCACCCTGGCGCTGCGCGAGGCCTCGGCCAGCGCACTGCGCTGAGCGCTGGCGTGCTGCGCAGCAATCAGGCATCCGGCCCGTGCGCACTGACACCGGACCCACCCGCCTTGATGGACCAGGCCACCAGTTTGGACAAGACCACCAATTGCGCCACAGCGTCAGAAAACCCTGACAGAATAAAAAAAGACCGCAGCCTGGGGCTGCGGTCTTTTCCTGCCGCATCACCCGGTGAAGGGTGATGCGGCAACGAACTCGCCGGTATTAGGCCAGCAGTTCGATGTTCTTTGCGTTCGGGCCCTTGGGGCCTTCGCCGATTTCATAGCTCACGCGCTGGTTTTCTTCCAACGACTTGAAACCGTTGATACGGATTTCGGAGTAGTGAGCGAAGAGATCCTTGCCGCCTTCATCAGGAACGATGAAGCCGAAGCCCTTTTCAGGGTTGAACCATTTAACGGTACCGGTTGCCATAACTAAAAACTTCCTTGAATAAACGGGCGCAACGCCCGGGATTGCCAGAAACGATCAAGGAAGGGACGTCGAACACAACCTAGATACCAACACTGGGCGACTGGTGTACTGAAACCCGCGTCGCTTGACCATCTGCGTCTCCACTATGACCGGAATTTCAGCCGCAGTCAATCGGAAAATCGGAATTTTTTTAAATTGTCTTTCCCGGGGCATTCGGAATCGCCCCGGGAACCCACTTCAGACCTTCCAGATACACGCAAAAAGCGCATCAATACTGGCGTTTCCGCCTATCAACGCAGATGCGCATTACGGCCGTGACGATCAGAAGGCGCCGTCGGAATATCCACGAACAGATTCCAGACTGCAATGAACAACGCGGCAATCAGCGGCCCCATCACGAACCCGTTCAAGCCGAATAGTGTCAGCCCGCCCAGCGTGGAAATCAGCACCAGGTAGTCCGGCATGCGCAGGTCCTTACCCACCAGCAGCGGACGCAAGACGTTATCCATGAGACCAATCACCAGGATGCCGTACAGCAGCAGGAACACCCCCTGCCAGGTTGCGCCGGTTACCAGGAAATAGATGGCCACCGGGCCCCAGATCAGGCTGGCGCCGACGGCCGGCAGCAAGGACAGAAACGCCATGACGACCCCCCACAGCAAGGCGCCCTGGATGCCCAGGAACCAGAAGCTCAGGCCACCCAGCAAGCCTTGCGCCGCAGCCACCGCGATGTTGCCCTTGACGGTTGCGCGCACCACGGTCGTGAAGTTACGCGCCAGGTTCTGCTTGTGCATGTCGCTCAGCGGCACTGCGCGGCGGATGCGCTGCGACAGCCAGGTGCCATCACGCAACAGGAAGAACAGCAGGTACATCATGATGCCCGCGCCCACCACGAATTGCAGCGTATTCTGGCCCAGGCTGACCGCGTGGGAAGCCACATACTGACTGACCTGCATGATGGTGGAAGCCACCTTGCCCTGCCCGCCCGATTCCTCACCTGTCAGGCGCACCACGTACTCCTGCAAGGAAGGCGGCAGGGCATTGACGATCTGGTGGAAATACAGGGAAAAGTTAAGCTGCCCGGAACTGATGCGTTCATAGAGCGCGATGATTTCCTTGACCAAGGCCCCGGTGATAAAGGCCACTGGCAGGATCACGCACAACAACGCCGCGCACAGCGTCAATAACGCGGCAAGATTCTTCCGGCCGCGCAGAATACGCATCATGTATTGATTCAGGGGCATGAACAGCACCGCCAGAACAGTCCCCCAGAAAATGGCCGTGAAGAACGGCAGCATGAGCCAGAAGAAAGCCAACGAAACGACCGTCAGCAACAGGACGAAGACCCGATAGTGCAAATGTGCAGAGCGCATGGTCGCCACTGTAAAAAATGAAGAAGAAGACCGCACAGGGAAAACCTGGGTACGGCTGGTGAATACTAAGCGAAAAGCCGCTGATTCGGGCAGATTTATGCAACAGACTGCTGTCGGGAATACAGCGCAGGCGGCGCGCATTGGGTATTATGCAGGGCGCGGCCGCCAGCCCCGCTTGTGCTGGATCAAGTGCGCCTGCCACCGGCATGGCGCCGCCTGCAAACAGGCTCTAAACTGCCGCCTATCTGTCTTTCTGGAGTACCTCATGACCCACGCTGCGGAAAAGGATGTCGTCATCGTCGGCGCCGGCCCCGCCGGCCTGTGCCTGGCGCGCGCCCTGTCGGCGGGCGGCCTGTCCGTGACCATCGTTGAACAGCAGCCGGCCTCCAGCCTGGCCGACCCCGCCTTCGATGGCCGCGAGATTGCGCTATCGCACGAATCGCGCCAGTTGCTTGAAGAACTGGGCGTCTGGCAACTGATTGCCGAAGACGACATTTCCCTGCTGCGCGACGCACACGTATTCAACGGCAGCTCGCGCAACCCCATGGCGATCACCGCTCAGGCCGGCGGCAGCGACCAGCTGGGCTGGCTGGTACCCAATTGCTGTATCCGGCGCGCGGCCTGGCAGGCGGTGTCTCAGCGTCCGACCATCGAGGTGCTCGACGGCACCAGTGCCGTCACGGTAGAACCGGGCGAGCACAGCACGCGGGTCAGCCTGTCCGATGGCCGCCAATTGCACACCCGCCTGCTGGTCGCCGCCGACAGCCGCTTTTCCTCGATGCGCCGTGCCATGGGCATAGGCGCTTATATGCACGATTTCGGCAAATCCATGATGGTCGGCCGCCTGGATCATGAAATCGACCATGGCCACGTCGCCTGGGAATGGTTCGGCTATGGCCAGACGCTGGCATTGCTGCCGCTCAACGGCCTGCGCGCCTCGGCCGTGCTGACCTTGCCGCACCACCAGATCCAGGCACTGCAGGCACTGGATGACGCCAGCTTCGCCGACGAGATGACGCGGCGCTTTGATCAGCGCCTGGGAAAGATGAGCACGGCCAGCACTCGCCACGTGTATCCGCTGGTCGGGGTCTATGCCTACCGTTTCGCCGGCCCGCGCTTCGCGCTGGTGGGCGACGCCGCCGTGGGCATGCACCCGGTCACCGCGCATGGTTTCAACCTGGGCCTGCGCAGTGTGGCCAGCCTGTCGCGACAGGTATTGACCGCAGCAAGGCGCAATGCGGATATCGGCGACAGCAGCTGGCTCAAGCGCTATGAGCGCGCCCACCGCCTGCACACGCTGCCCTTGTTCCTGTCCACCAATCTGGTCGTCACCATGTTCACCAACGACACGCCGCCGGGCCGCCTGCTGCGCGAAGCCACTTTGCGCTTCGCCAGTTCGGCCAGCCCCTTCAAGCGTTTCGTCGCCTCGCGCCTGACCTGACCCGGCACCGATCATCGTCATGCAGACCCTGGCTTCCGATACACTGGCTGTGGAACTGGTGGCCGTCCTGGCCGCCGCCGACAGCCAGGCGCCCTCCGTCCTGACCATTCAGGGCGGGCTTACCTTCCCCGCCGGCCCCTTCGTCATGGCCCACCGTTCGCTGCAGGCCGGCCTGCGCGGCTGGGTAGAGGCGCAAACCCACCACCCGCTGGGCTATCTCGAACAGCTCTACACCTTTGCCGATCGCGGCCGCCATGCGGATGCCCCGGACATGCGCACGATATCCATCAGCTATCTCGGCCTCACCCTGGCAGGCGACGCGCCGGCGGATCTGGATGCAAGCTGGCGCAGCTGGTATGAATACTTCCCCTGGGAAGACCGCCGCGACGACAGCAATGCCTTGCTGCTCGCCGATATCGCCACCCGCCTGCGCGCCTGGGCGCGCAGCCAGCCACGCGGCCTGCGCGAACGCCAGTGGCAGCGCTGCTGCGCGCTTTTCGGCCTGGAAAACGATATCTGGGATGAAGAACGCACGTTACCGCGCTACGAACTGCTCTATGAAGCCAGCCTGGTGCCGGAATCCCCGACTGCTGGCACCGACCTGCTGCCCGGGCGCAGCATGCTGTACGATCACCGCCGCATTCTGGCCACGGCCATGACACGCCTGCGCGCCAAGCTGAAGTACCGGCCGGTCATCTATGAATTGATGCCTGCAAGCTTCAGCCTGCTGCAATTGCAGCAGGCCGTCGAGGCCCTGGCGGGACGGCGCCTGCACAAGCAAAACTTCCGTCGCCTGATTGCCCAGCAGGACCTGGTGGAGGAAACCGGCGCATCGACTCAAACCGGCGGGCGCCCGGCCAAGCTGTACCGCTTCCGCCGCGGCGTGCAGATGGAGCGTGCACTGGCCACGGGCGGCCGCCTGCCTCTGATGAAATCCTGAGCCAGGCAGCCCCCCAGGGGGCCGGACCGTCATACCCGTACACCAGCCCCCTCGCCTACGGCGGCAAGGCTGCCTTGCCCACCTGTCAGGCCCGCACTACCCGGCCCTGGCCAGCGCCCCAGCCCGTGATGGCAACCCCCAGCGCCAGTCCGCCAAACAGCCAACCGGAACTGGCGTAGCTGCCGGTCCACTCCAGCAGCAACCCGACCAGCAGGGGCCCCAGCGCCGCAAGAATATAGCCGCCGCCTTGCGCCATGCCAGACAGCCGCGAGGCCACGGCGGAATCTGCCGCGCGCAGCACGATAAATGTCATGGCCAGCGCGATCAGGCCACCCTGCCCCAGCCCCTGGATCACCATCCAGAACCAGGCCAGCGACAACGGCAGATACAACAGGCCCAGCAAGGCGCCACCGGCAAACAGCGCCAGTACGCTGGCGATCCAGCGCTGGTCGCGACAGCGTACGACGAAATGGGGAACGAACAGGCAAGCCACCATCTGCACCACGATGGATACCGACACCATCACGCCAGCCATGCCCGCATCCATGCCCCGGCTACGCATAATGGGTGCCAGCCAGCCAAAGACACAGTAAGCCAAAGCCGATTGCAGCCCCATGAGGCCTGTCAGTTGCCAGGACAAAGGGTCTCGCCAGACGGCAGCCGGCCGTTGCGGCGCCGGTGCAGCCGGCTGGTGTGCGGGCAGGCGGCGCAAATGCACGCCCCAGAACAGCGCGACCAGCGCCGCCGGCAGCGCCCAGGCAGCCAGGGCCATGTTCCATTCCGTGGCACGCGCCAATGGCACGGTCAGCACGGCCGCACAGGCCGCCCCAGCACAGAGGAAGGTGGTGTACAGGCCGGTCATCAAGGCCATGTGCCTGGGAAAATCGCGTTTGACCAGCCCAGGCAACAGAACGTTGCCAATGGCAATGGCGGTGCCTGCCATGGCCGATGCCAGCAGCAGCACCCAGAATGATTCAACCAAACGCAGCGCGGAACCCAGCGTCAACAGCAGCAGCGCCCAGAACATGGTGCGTTCGACACCCCGGAGGCGCGCCATGACCGGTGCCAACGGGGCGAATATGCCCAGGCAAATGACTGGCAAGGTGGTCAGATAGCTGGCCTGAGCCGCCGACATGTCCAGCGCTGCCATGATTTCCGGCAGCAACGCTGCCAGACTGGGAAACACTGGACGCAGATTGCCTGCGATCAATATGACCAGGACGGCGTACCAGAGGATTCTGCGGGGAACCACGGCACCGGGTGGCGCCGCAGCGGCGGGTCTTGGGTCTGTTGGCGCCTTGTTTTGCGCTGTCTCCGTCATTCCTGCTCCATTCCGTGCTGCCTCAAGACAGTCTTGGATTCGTTCCGATAGAAAAACAGGCTCCCCGCGCATACCTGCCACCGATTCACCCTTCCCCAAGGGCAAATATCAGGGCTGCCGCTCAGGCCTCTCCGGCCTGGGCGCGCCGGCGCTGAGCGCACCGCACTGCGACATAAAACACCATGAACCACAGGACCGGCACCACCACGCCGCCCAGCGGCACGTAGACCAGCGCCGCCATGCGGAACCATTCGGGCAATACCAGCTGGGAATGACAGACGACCTGGCCGCCGCCAAACGACAGGCAGCTGTCCGAGAATACGACCAGCGCCAACCCCCAGAGCGCCGTGCCTGCCAGGCACAATCCCCACCAGAACTTGACACGGCCATCGCCGCCGCGCGCACTGCGCAGATAGGCAGGCAGCGTCATCAGCAGCAGAGGCAGAAGGGTCAGGACAACAAACAGCAGGAAGGTGTAATACATGGCGCAGAACCGCATCAGAAAAACGCCGGCACCCCTCGGTACCGGCTCGCTGCCGAGAGAATACGCCATTCGGCAGGCTTTGAACACCGCCGCCCGGCCCTGGCATCCAGGTTCGGGGCAGCCCGAGGGCTGACGTCAGCCGCTAACGCGGTTTGCGCTTCGTAACAATATCGCCGGCGCTGGCCGCCATGCCCGCAAGCGCCCGCCAAGGCCAGAACTGGCGCGGTTCCGGGCCTGATCCGGCATTCAATACAACCACTAGATTTATGGTTAAACCAAAATGCAACCACTACATCTAGTACTATTTTGCTATTCTGTGCACCAGATAGCTTAACTTCCCGTTCATTCCTGCCTCATCCCGCGCCAGCCGTTTTCTGCGCGATGCAGGAATTTTCAAACCAATCCAAGGAATAGCAATCATGATCGTTACTGTTTATAGCAAGCCGGCTTGCGTGCAATGCGTCGCCACCTACCGGGCACTGGATAAACAGGGCATCACTTATCAGGTCGTGGACCTGACCGAAGATGCTGTCGCCCTGCAAAAGGTGCGCGATCTGGGCTACCAGCAGGCCCCCGTCGTGGTGGCCGGCGCGGACCACTGGTCGGGCTTCCGTCCGGACAAGATCAGCGCGCTGGCCTGAGGCCGGTGACCGGTGCCAGCCAGGGTGGCGGCAGCGTCCCCAGGCTGCCTGCTTCTGCCAGGCAGGCAAATCCGGCAGGCAGGCGGGCAGCCGGACCCGACCTCGCTCCGTGCTTTTCCCAGCCGCTTACCAAGCAATCAGCAGGACCAGGAACCCGCAGCCATGGGCCAGATCATCTTTTTTTCCACCAGCTCCGGCAATACCCAGCGCTTCGTTGAAAAACTGGGCATGGCTGCCCACCGTATTCCCCTGTCCTCGCGGGACGCCTTTCTGCTGGCGCCTGAACCCTACATTCTCATCGTCCCGACCTACGGCGGCGGCCACCCCGCCGGCGCCGTGCCCAAGGCCGTCATCCACTTCCTGAACCACGAAGCCAATCGCGCGCTCCTGCGTGGCGTGATTGCCGCCGGCAATACCAATTTCGGTACGGCCTATTGCCTGGCCGGCACCATCATTGCGCAGAAGTGCAAGGTGCCGCTGCTGTACCGCTTCGAAATGCTGGGAACAGAAGAAGATGTCATCAAAGTCCGCCACGGAGTACAAGCATTTTGGAAACGACAACATTGATACCGAAAGCCGCCGCCAGCGCTGAACTGGATTTTCACGCGCTCAATGCCATGCTCAATCTGTTCGACGAGCAAGGGCAGATACAGTTCGACAAAGACCGCATGGCGGCGCGGCAATACTTCCTGCAACATGTGAACCAGAACACGGTGTTCTTTCACAACCTGCAGGAAAAGCTCGATTACCTGGTGGAAAAGGAATACTACGAGGCCGACGTGCTGCGTCAGTATTCGCCGGATTTCATCCACCAGCTGTTCACCGATGCCTACGCACGCAAGTTCCGCTTCCCCACCTTCCTGGGCGCCTTCAAGTATTACACCAGTTATACGCTCAAGACTTTCGACGGCAAGCGCTACCTGGAACGCTACGAAGACCGCGTCTGCATGGTCGCGCTCGCGTTGGCCCAGGGCAACGAAGGCCTGGCGCTGGCGCTGGTCGATGAAATCATCAGCGGCCGCTTCCAACCCGCGACCCCCACTTTCCTGAACGCCGGCAAGAAGCAGCGCGGCGAGCTGGTGTCGTGCTTTCTGCTGCGCATTGAAGACAATATGGAGTCCATCGGCCGCGCCATCAATTCGGCGCTGCAACTCTCCAAGCGCGGCGGCGGTGTAGCCTTCCTGCTGAGCAACATCCGGGAAGCCGGCGCCCCCATCAAGCAGATCGAAAACCAGTCCTCCGGCATCATTCCCATCATGAAGCTACTGGAAGATGCCTTCTCGTACGCCAACCAGCTGGGTTCACGCCAAGGCGCCGGCGCGGTCTACCTGAATGCCCACCACCCCGACATCCTGCGTTTCCTGGACACCAAGCGCGAGAACGCCGACGAGAAAATCCGCATCAAGACGCTGTCGCTGGGTGTCGTCGTGCCCGATATCACCTTCCAGCTGGCACGCGACAACGAGGACATGTACCTGTTCTCGCCCTATGACGTGGAACGCGTCTATGGCAAGCCCTTCGGCGACATCAGCGTCACGGAAAAATACCGCGAGATGGTGGACGACCCGCGCATCCGCAAGAGCAAGATCAATGCGCGCGAATTCTTTCTGACCTTGGCCGAGATCCAGTTCGAATCGGGCTATCCGTACCTGATGTTCGAGGATACGGTCAACCGCGCCAACCCCATCAAGGGGCGGATCAACATGAGCAACCTGTGCTCGGAGATCCTGCAGGTCAATGCGCCGGCCAGCTACGACCCAGACCTCTCCTACACGGACCTGGGCAAGGACATTTCCTGCAATCTCGGCTCGCTGAACATCGCCAAGACCATGGATTCTCCCGATTTCGGCCGTACCGTGGAAGTGGCCGTGCGCGGCCTGACGGCCGTATCGGACATGAGCGATATCCGTTCGGTGCCCTCCATTGCCCATGGCAATGCCCAATCGCACGCCATCGGCCTGGGGCAGATGAACCTGCACGGCTACCTGGCCCGCGAACGCATTTTCTATGGTTCAGAGGAAGGCGTGGACTTCACCAACATGTACTTCTACACAGTGACCTACCACGCCCTGCGCGCCTCCAACCTGCTGGCCTATGAACGCGGCCAGCGCTTTGCCGGCTTCGAGGAATCCAAATACGCCAGCGGCGAATACTTCGACAAATATACGGAACAGGCCTGGCAGCCTGCCACCCAGCGCGTGGCCGAGTTGTTCCGGCAAGCCGGCATTGCCATTCCCACCCAGGAAGACTGGCGCGCACTGAAAGCCGCCGTACGCGAACACGGGCTCTACAACCAGAACCTGCAGGCCGTACCACCTACCGGGTCGATTTCGTACATCAACCATTCGACCTCCAGCATCCACCCCATTGTGGCCAAGATCGAAATCCGCAAGGAAGGCAAGATCGGGCGCGTCTATTACCCCGCCCCTTACATGAGCAACGACAACCTGGCCTACTATCAGGATGCCTATGAAATCGGGCCGGAGAAAATCATAGACACCTATGCCGCCGCGACCCAGCACGTGGACCAGGGGCTGTCGCTCACGCTGTTCTTCCGCGACAGCGCCACGACGCGCGATATCAACCGGGCGCAGATCTACGCCTGGCGCAAGGGCATCAAAACCATCTATTACATCCGGCTGCGCCAGATGGCGCTGGAAGGCACCGCCGTCGAAGGCTGCGTGTCCTGCACGCTATGAGCCGCCCCCCCAGAACCACGGAAACTGCCATGAGCACCAACCCGCCCAGCCCGCTGGCCGCCAAGCGGCTCAAGCGCGTCGATGCAATCAACTGGAACCGCATCGAAGACGACAAGGACCTCGAAGTCTGGAACCGCCTGACCGGCAATTTCTGGCTGCCCGAGAAAGTCCCCCTTTCCAATGACATTCCCGCCTGGGCCACGCTGACGCCGCTGGAGCAGCAGACCACCATCCGGGTATTCACCGGTCTGACGCTGCTGGACACCATCCAGAACACGGTGGGCGCCCCGGCGCTGATCAATGATGCGCTGACGCCGCACGAGGAAGCGGTGTACACCAACATCAGCTTCATGGAAGCCGTGCATGCGCGTTCCTACAGCTCCATTTTTTCCACGCTGTGCCTGACGCCGGACGTGGATGACGCCTACCGCTGGAGCGAGGAAAATGAAGCCCTGCAGCGCAAGGCCAGCCTGATCCTGGAACGCTACCGCGCCGAAGACCCGCTGATGCGCAAGGTAGCCAGCGTCTTCCTGGAATCCTTCCTGTTCTACTCCGGCTTCTACCTGCCGATGTACTGGTCCAGCCGGGGCAAGCTGACCAATACCGCCGACCTGATCCGGCTCATCATCCGCGATGAAGCCGTGCACGGCTACTACATCGGCTACAAGTTCCAGCGCAACCTGGAACAGGTCTCCGAGGCGCGCCGGCTGGAAGTCAAGGATTACGCCTTCGAACTGCTGCACGAGCTGTACGACAACGAAATTCGCTATACCGAAGAGCTGTACGACGGCGTTGGCTGGACCGAAGACGTCAAGAAGTTCCTGCATTACAACGCCAACAAGGCCTTGATGAACCTGGGCTATGAATCCCTGTTCCCCGCAGCCGTCACCAACGTCAACCCTGCCATCCTGGCCTCGCTTTCACCTGGCGCCGACGAAAACCACGACTTCTTTTCCGGCTCTGGCTCTTCCTATGTCATAGGCAAAGCCGTCAACACCGAAGACGAGGACTGGGCCTTCTAAGCCCTTCCCGCTCCGCTCCACCCAACCCTGCCCCGGCAGGGTTTTTTTTCGTCTGTCCGCCTGGTGCGCACGAGCCGGACAGTGGCGCGCCGCTCCTGCACAAAACGCACTGCCAGCCGCCTCCAACCAGCCATGACGGGCTCCCCGCCCGCCTGCACTCCCGCCCCGCACCCCGCTTTTCCAGGGCGTGCTGCATGGCAATATTTTAATTACCAAAATAAATTAATTAACATATGGGAAGAAATATTTCAACGGTAAATCAAAAACGCACGAACATTGCGTGAAAAGTAAAACAACTGCTTAAAACGTACTGATTTACTGTTGAAACGACAAAAAATCTCGCAAAACACAGCCAATTTATGTGTTACAAAACAATTTCAAAGTTGCCATACAGAGAAACACTGATGCTGTTTTCCTGTATTGGCTGCCAATGTTTAATTATCAAAAATAACAATTAAGACAACCTAAAAATCGACAACCAGGCTTTCCACCAACCACCAACAGCACCAAGGATGTTCATGAAGACCAAGCACTATTTCGCTGCCGCCTGCGTTCTCTCATGTTTTGCAGGCACAGCCCAAGCGCAGGAAGTCACCCTCTACGGCATGATTGATACCGGTATCGAATGGACCAACAAGGTTCCGCAAGGCCCGGCAGGCAGTGATGCGGGCACCTCCAGCGTTACCCGTTTTCCGATTGCCACCGGCGGCATCGCCCCCTCCCGCTGGGGCCTGAAGGGTTCGGAAGATCTGGGCGACGGCTACCGCGCCTTCTTCCAGCTGGAAAGCGGCTTTTCGCCCGGCGATGGCAATAGCGCCCAGGCCGGCCGCCTGTTTGGCCGCACCGCCATCCTGGGCATCAGCGGCCCATATGGCACGATCCAGCTGGGCCGCCAGTACACGCCCACTACGCTGTACCTGATGTCGCCCGCCGATGTCATGGGCCCCAGCGTGCATGGCCTGGGCAACTTCGACCCCTACATTCCCAACGCGCGCGCCGACAACGCCATCGGCTATAGCAACAAGATCGACAATTTCACGTTCGGCGGTACCTACAGCTTCGGCCGTGACAACGCCACCGGCGGCCCTTCCGGCACCACCTGCGGCGGCTCGGCCACCAATAACAACGGCTCGTGCAAGGAGAAAGGCGTCTATGTGAAGTACAACGCGGCCAATTACGGCTTTGGCGCCGCCTTCGACCGCGTGACCGGCGGGCCCAATGAATCCTTCTGGGGGCTGGGCAGCCTGCACGCGCATGACGACCGCTTCGGCATCAACGGCTACTACACCTTCACGGGTGACATCACGCTCAGCGGTGGCTGGATGCAGCGCCGCCACACGCCGGATACCGACGCCACCCCGGGCGAAATCAAGTTCACCACCAATACCTTCTTCGTCGGCCTGTCCTACCCAATCGGACGCTTCGTCATCAACACGCAGCTCGTGCGCATGATCAGCAATGCCGACTCGGAAACCGAGATGGCGGTCAGCCGCCGGCGCGGCAACGGCGAAGCCACCGCCCTCTATCTGCGAGGCATCTATAACTTCTCCAAGCGCACCTCGGGCTACATCACCACCGGCCACATGCGCAACCAGAAGAACAGTGCCGTCAGCGTCACTCCCGGCATCGGCGTGGCAGCCTGGGGCGGCGCTGCTGTCGGCAGCAACCAGACCGGCGTCATGATAGGCCTGAACCACCGCTTCTGATCCCGCACCGGCACCAGCTTTCCCCCGCCCTGGTGCCGGCCGGTTTTCATGCTCAGAAATAGCGCTTCTTCTGGAATATCCAGGCCACCAGGCCGCTAATCACGACCATGCCGACGACAATGGCGGTGAAGGCGCCGGGCTCTTCCTGGTAAGGCAGCGGCACATTCATGCCGTAGATGCTGGCGATCAGCGTCGGGATGGACAGCACGATCGTGACTGCCGTCAGGAACTTGACGATGTGGCTGACGTTGTTCTGGATGATATTGCCGTAGGCATCCATGACGTTGTTCAGGTTTAGCTGGCTGATGTGCGTCACGGCATGCGCCTGGTCCAGTTCCGCCTGCGCCACCTCGAACATGGCGGCTTCGTCCGGCCCCAGCGGCAAATAGTCATCGTGGCGTATCCGGTTCATGACGTGCATCATGTTCTTCAGCGCAGTGGTCATGTAGATCAGGCTTTCATTCAGATAGAGCAAGGCATACAGCTCCCGGTTCCGGTAGGAACGCGCCAGCTCGGCTTCGGCGCTGGCAATGTCCGCATCTATGTCCTGCATGACGCCGCCGAAGGCCTGGGCAATGCCCTCCACCAGCGCCATCACGTTGCCGGCCTGACGTCCGGGCGCCAGCCGCAGGCCGTGGCGCTGGAAAAAATCCGGCGAAATCACCGACACCTGGCGGCTGACCGTCACGATCAGGTCCCCAGCCACGATGACGCCGAGCGGCAGGCTGCGATACTTCACGTCCTCGTCAATGGCGCCGACGCGCTCGTCGCGGCAGGGTTCGTGCAGCAGGACCAGGCAGGCCTGGCCTTGCCGCTCCACCCTGGGACGCTCTTCCGGGCGCAATGCGTCCTCAAAAAAGGCAAACGGCAGGCCGGTGGCGCTGGCCACCTGGTGCAGTTCCTCAGGCCGGGGATCTTGCAGCTGGATCCAGCCGCAAGCAGGAATGGCCTCGGTCCGGACAAACTGGCCCTGGGCGTCTTGGGTATAAATATGCATCATGCTGGGAATTCTCCGCAGGATTCCGCGCAGCAGGCCGGAAGCCTTACTGCCGCAGGTATTTTTTCTTGTAGAAGACAAAGATCAGGGCCGCGCTGAGCAGCAGCATGCCCACCCCGACCACCACGGTGGAAATCCACTCTTCCTCATAGGGCAAAGCGACGTTCATCGAGAAAATGCTGCCTATCATCGTGGGAATGACCATGATGATGGTCAAGGCCGTCAGCACCTTGAGCACTGAATTGAGGTTGTTGTGAATGATGGCGGCATAGGCATCCATCAGATTGCTCAGGCTTTCGCGCCGCATCTCAGTGATCTCCGCCGCCTGGCGGATGTCGATCAGAATGTCGTGCAGGCGCCGCTTCTCTTCGTCATGGATACGGATATCCTGCCCTGCCATCAGGCGCCGGTAGAGAATGGCCATGGCGCTGAGCGCGGTCGAGAAGCTCACCAGGCTCTTATTGAGCGCGATGAGTGCGAAAAGCTCGGTATTGCGGTAGGAAGACTTGATTTTCTTCTGCAATACGGCCACTTGCTGGTTGATCTGTTGCAGGCTGTCGTCATAGGCCTGGGCAATGGCGCGGAACAGCAGCAGGCTGACGCGGGTCTTCATATAGCTGCGGAAGTCCCCATGACGGCCGTGCAACAGGTCATCGACCAGTTCCAGCTTTTCACGCGACACGATCACCAGATGATCTTGCACATGGATCACACCCACCGGCGTGGTGCGCCAGGCAGGTGCATCCCCTGCAATACGCCGGGGTGCATTGACGACGATCAGCGTGGCGCCGCCCTGCTGGGCGATGCGCGGCAATTCGTCACGATCCAGCGAATCCTCGAAGAAATCGAGGGGGATGGCCAAGGCTTGCGCCACCCGGCTGATTTCACCAGCGTCCGGATTCTCCATGTGGACGATAGCGTTGTGGGCGATATCCCCGACCTGGGCCAGCACGCCCGCGTCATCACTTTTATAGAAGTGCAGCATAGGTTTTCTCCTGCGAAATCAAAGGATGCGGCGTGCCTTGAACACGGCCACCATCAGGGCCGCCAGCAACAGGCTCAGCAGCCCCAACACCGGCAGCGCGTAAGGTTCGTCCTGGAACGGCAACGGCGTGTTCATGCCGTAGATACCGGCGATCCCCATGGGAACCGCGGCAACGATGACAAAGATGGACAGGTATTGCACGACCAGGCTCAGGTTGTTTTCCACCGCCGCAGAATATGCGTCCATCAGGTTGCTCAGATTGACGTTGTGGATCTCGGCCATGGCGCGCGCCTGGCCCATTTCCACCATGGCATCGTCGAGAATCAGGCGCGCCCGGGCATCCTGGTGCAGCAGCGTCGAGGCCTGCACCCGCTGCAGCAGCTTGAGGTTGGACTCCAGCGCGCCGAACAGCTGGTTCAGGCATTTGTTGTGTTCGAGCAGGTCGAAGATCTGCCGGTTGACGATGGCGCTCCTGAGGTGCTCCTCGATGCCATCGACGCCGGCATTGATCTCCCGCAGCGCCTCGATGAAGCGATGGGCGCCGTCGCGCAGCAGGCCGGCCGCCTGCCTGCCTGAGCCCGCCGCCTGCGCCGTCTCTTCGCTGACCAGCGCCATGGCGGCCTGGGCCGCGTGGCTGCCGACCAGGACATGCTGTTCATTGGCCAGCAACGAGAGATAACCGATGGTAAAAGGACGCGCGCTACCGGGCCCTGCGGGCACAGGCACGGCGAATACCAGCAGGATTTCGCCGTCCTGCTCCTTGAACAGGGGGCGCAGCGGGCGAGTGCTCAGGCCTGCATCTATGAGGCGCGAAGAAAAACCGGCACGCTCGGCGGCATCGCGCCATTGCTCCGGCCTGACAGGCGCCAGGCCGGATGGCTGCGACGCGCCACCGCTGCGCCAGAGCTGCGGCAGACCGGCTGCCGCCTGGGATGGGTTCAACATGGGGACACCTTATGGTACTGATTGCAACCCCGGACCGGTACGGCAGGCGGCAGGCCTGCCAGGAGGTCGGAAATGAGAAGAAAATCATGGTCGTGCAGGCAACCTGCACGGACACCCGGGCTAAAAGTGGTGCGTCAGCCCCATGGCGACCCGCCGCGTGCGCGGCGCATCGGCGCCGACAACATCGTCCAGGTCATAGCGCTGCCCCAAGGCGGCAAAGCCATATAGCGTGGTACGGGGCGACAGCGAGTGCACATAACCCAGCGACATCACGCGCACCATCCCGGCCCGTTCACCGCTGTCCCGCCAATGCCAGCTCGGCCGCCCCCTGCGACCACTGCAATTGCAGCTCATCATTGCCAAACGGCACTGCGACACCGGCATAGACTGCATCCAGACGGCCGCCATCCATGAATTCCATGGGACCCATGCCTTGCAGGCCCATGGGTTCGAGTCCGGCCGGACCCTCGCCGCCATTGCGTCCCACGAACCCATTGCGCTGACGGCTCCAGCCAGCGGCCAGCCGGGCGGCCTCGAAGTCCGCGCTCAGGCCCAGCTGCAGGGCCGCAGGCCGGCGCGCCCGGTCGTTGCCCAGCTCCACACGACCCATGGTTTCGTAGCTGGCAACCAGCACCCAGTCTTCAATCGCGTATTGCAGGGCGCTGCTGAAGAGGTGCGCCCGCCCCTTTTTGAAGCCACGCTCACCAACATCCGGGCTATAGCTCAGGCCGGCTTGCAGGCCTTGCCATAGCGGGCTGGTCCAGCTCAGCATGTTCGACACCTGGTAGTTATCCGCCGCGCGCATCAACGCCCCCATGCCGAAATCCTTCCAGCCCGCCACCTCTATGCCGGACACAAAAGCCTGGCCGGCAGTGTACTGGCGCCCCAGCCTCAGTTCGCCCCAGGCTGCGCTGCCCACGCCCAGCCAGGACTGGTAGTTGAACAGGCGATCCGGGTCTTCGGCATGGCCGGTCGCGGCATCCAGGCCGCCTTCCAGCGTGAAACTGACAAAAGCATCCCCCGCCAGCGTTTCACGTCCGCTCGCCCCCCAGAGCGAATCGGTCTGGCCGCCACTGATCAGGCCGCTGCCGGTCCCCTCGCCGCGCACATGGGTGGATACGATGCCCACATCCAGCGTGCCATACAGCGACACCTCTGCCGCCTGCGCCGGGCGCGGCGCCGCCAGCGCCAGCAGGGCAACCCCCAGCCCTCCCATCAGCATGCCAGCCTGGCACTGCCACTGGCGCCCGGCCCGGCGTCCCAGCTGGCGCCAGATCCCTGACAGCGTCCGCCCCTGCTGCGGCTCATGCACCGGTTCCTGCAGCAACAGGCCCAGCAGGGTCTGGTTGCCGGTCGCCAGCACCAGCGCGCTGGCATTGCCGGTGAGAACACGATCGCCCATGGCGCAACTGTCGGGCCAGGCCTGGAAAATGCCACGGTCCAGCATCAGGCCATCCTTGCGGATCAGACGCACGTCGGCAGGCACGATATCGCCGGCGTTGAGTTCGATAATGTCGCCAGGCACCAGCAGGCTGGCGGGCACCAGGCGGGCCAGCGCTTCGTCCTGACCATACAGGTCCAGGCGTCGCAACACCGGCACGCGCCGGTCTTTCAGGCTGCGCGCCAGACGCGCCAGGTCTGGCGGCGCGGCCTGCGGGATGCGGGGACGATCCGGACCGTTGCGCACCAGCCGGCGCAAGACTTCGTCGAAAGCCAGCCCGGCCCTGTCGCCGGACAACACCTTCAGGCTGTCGGCCAGCGACAGCCTGGCATGTTCCTGCAGGGCGCAGTGGCCGCGCCGGACGCTGCAGCCTGCCGACGCGTGTGGCGCTGCATTGCGTGCCGTGGCACGAGAAAAAAACAAGGTTCGCATGGGGTGCATCCTGTAAACCGCGCAAGGCCGGATGCCCCGGCGAAACGATCAGGCCGAGCACACCCCTGCCCTTGCTGGTGAAAGGCAAAAGTCGTCAATCAGGAAGAAGGTCTGGGGGCCGCCCGCCGGCTTGTCGTTCAAGCCAACGGGCATACTCTCGTCATCGTCCATGTGCTCGGCTCCGTGAAGTGGTCAGACGCCGCACCTGCGCCTTGCCGGCTGCGCGGCCAGGGCTAATGCAACGAAAAAGATTGTCGCACCCGGCCACAGGCAATGCCATTGGCCTCTTGGGTCGCGGCACGACATCTTTGGGTGCCGGTGATATACCTTGGGATAATCCATCCGCAAGCAGGCCCCGGCGTCAGGTAGCTGCCTCCTCAGCGCACCGCCAGAGACCAATGCGCATCCGGTTGCCCGGCCAGCACCAGAACGCCGTCCCCTGGCAATACCAGCGCGGCATTCCCGTCGATCAGGCTGTAGTGCACTCGCTTGTCATCGCCGTCATAGGCAGCGAATGCTGCCACGAAAAACGGCCCGCCGGCCGCCCTCGAATTGGGCGGCCGGCGGGCCGTTCGAAGCAATGCTATTTCAGCGCAGCAGATGCAGGTAGTGCAAGTGTTTCTCGTATTGGTCCAGGATGTCCCCGATCACCGCATTGCGGTTCCAGCCCATGACGTCATAGTTCTGGCCGCCTTCCTTGAGGTGGACTTCGGCGCGGAAATACTTGCGCTCGTCATTGCTGTCGTCGTCACTGTTGACGGTGAAAGTCGGGCGAGCGTAGGCGCGGGGGCGTACTTCGTAAATGAAGTCGATTTCGTCGCCGTGCATGACTTCCAGGCGTATGCCGCCCTGTTCCAGTTCGGTCACTTTGACGTCCTGCGTATTGCCCTGCAACTCCTGGGCCACGTCTTCGCAGGCCGGTTTGACGACTTCCTGGATGAAGCGGTTGACGTGCGCTCTGCGCGGCATGACCATGAGGTTGCGCAGGCGGCGGCGCCAATTGTCATCCCCATGCTGGGCTCGTGGCGCCAGGTGGTTCTGGTAGCGCATGCCGCGCTTGACCAGGTCCAGCCGAAGGGCGCGCAGCAATCCCGCCAGTACTGCCAGCAGAACCACCGCAAACGGCAAGGCGCTGATGATGGTCATGGTCTGCAAGGCCGCCAGTCCGTCGGCCAGCAACAGCACAATGGCCAGACCTCCCATGGAAACAGACCAGAACACCCGTTGCCAAACCGGATTGTGCTCGCTGCCGCCGGACGCCAGCAAATCAACCACCAGTGCGCCGGAGTCGGCCGAGGTGACGAAGAAGATCAGCACCATCACGACGGCCAGGTAGGACATGAAGGTCGCCATCGGCAGGCGATCCAGCAAGGCGAACAAGGCCAGCGAGTTGTCTGATTTCACGATCTGGGCCAGCTCGGTATAACCGTCAGCCAGCAGCATGTGAATGGCCGTATCGCCAAACACCGTCATCCAGAGGAAGGTGAAACCGGCCGGCACGAAGATCACGCCGCCCACGAACTCGCGGATGGAACGGCCGCGCGACACACGGGCAATGAACATGCCGACGAAGGGCGACCAGGAAATCCACCAGGCCCAGTACAGCAGCGTCCAGCCGCCCATCCAGTCGGTCTGTTCGTAGGCGTACAGGTTGAACGTCTTGTTGACGATCTCGGACAGATAGGAACCGGTGTTCTGCACGAATGCCTTGAGCAGAAACACGGTAGGGCCGGCCAGGAACACGAACAGCATCAGCAGAATGGCCAGGATCATGTTCAGTTCAGACAGGCGCCGCACCCCTTTGTCCAGGCCGGACGCCGCCGACATCGTGGCCAGCGCCGTCGCAACAGCGATCAGGATGACCTGCACGGTGGTATTTACCGGCACGTCCAGCAACAGGTTCAGGCCGCTGTTGATCTGCAGGACGCCGAAGCCCAGCGAGGTCGCCACGCCGAACACCGTGCCAATGATGGCGAACACGTCCACGGCATGCCCGATGGGGCCGCGTATTCTTTCACCGATCAGAGGGTAGAGCGCGGAACGCAACGTCAGCGGCAGCCCATGGCGAAACGAGAAGAACGCCAGCGACAGCGCCACGACCGCATAGATGGCCCAGGCATGCAGCCCCCAATGGAAGAAGGTGATGCGCATGGCCTCCTTGGCCGCCGCCACTGTCATCGGATCGCCCACGGGGGGCGCGATGGTATGCATCAGCGGTTCGGCCACGCCGAAGAACATCAGTCCGATGCCCATGCCTGCACAAAACAGCATGGCAAACCACGTGGTGTTGCTGTAGTCCGGCTGGCTGTGGTCTGGCCCCAGCTTGATGCCGCCGTAACGACTGATCATGCAGAACATGATGGACAGCAGGATCAATGCAACCGTCAGGATATAGAACCAGCTGGCATTGATGACAATCCAGTCCTGCGCGACCGCAAACAGCGCCTGAGCACGGATGGGGAAGGCTGAAGTCAGTACGACCAGCAGCAGGATCAGCCCTGCTGCCGACCAGAACACCGGCGGATTGATGACGAGTTTCGGCCTGCTGCCGGTGGGAGATCGTGCCATGCGCCACTCCTTCAAAGCGGGCGACAGAGCGTCGGCATCCCACCGCACGAAAGGGAGAAATACCGACCTATTGCCGCAATTTAAGGCCCCAGGCTGCAATTATCCTGCGTCTTACTGCATTACGCATGCTTGGCATGCAGCATGCCCAGCCTGGGATGAAAGCCCTCAATCGTAACGGATCTCTACAGCTCCTGTCCCTAGCCAAACAGCCAAATTGTCAAACATTTGATCTGCCATCCGTACTCGCCAGGACTCCCCGAGCCGGATCAACGCCGTGGCATCGTGCCGCTGGTAGAAAATTTCCACCGGCACGCCGGGTACGCCGTTTTCCGGTTCGGCGCGGAACGGATTGAGCACGCGCCGCAACGCGGCTGCATCGGCCTTGTCCGCCGGCAAGGTCAAACGCAGCGCCTGAGCACGCGTCTCGCGTGCTGCCTGCAGGTCGAACAGCGATTCGGCCACGATGCGCGTCCCACCCGAGTAATCGTCATGGCTCACCTTGCCCTGCACGATCAGCAACTGGTCTTCCCTCAAGCGGTTGCGGTTCTGCTCATAGAGTTCATTGAAGACCGACACCTCCAGCTGGGCAGTGCCATCATCCAGCACCGCGAACAGCATCTTGCCGCGCCGCGTGAGCTGCGTCCGCACGGAACTGAGGGCGCCGGCCAGCCATTGCAACTCGCGCGACGGCCCGATGCGCGTGAGCGGCGTGGGTACGAAGCGCCGTACCTCGTCGCGCCAGGCATCGAACAGGTGGCCGCTGAAAAAGAAGCCCAGCGCCGCTTTTTCCTCGGTGAGACGGGTACGCAAGTCCCAGGGCGGCACCTTGGCCAGTTCGCCGG
Source organism: Kerstersia gyiorum (assembly GCF_004216755.1). Taxonomy (GTDB): domain Bacteria; phylum Pseudomonadota; class Gammaproteobacteria; order Burkholderiales; family Burkholderiaceae_B; genus Kerstersia; species Kerstersia gyiorum. Next base: position 62,702 of record NZ_SGWZ01000008.1, on the reverse strand, counting down.
CCACCACGATGGCGGCATCATCATCGCCAAACAGCGATACCTGGTCGGCGCTGCGCGCCGCCTGGTCCGCAGCCTCCATGGCCAACGGCACCGACGCCAGCAATGCAGCGCGGTTATCGTCCAGGCCATCGAAGGCGCCAGCGCGGATCAGCGCTTCGATGGTGCGCCGGTTGACGGTATGGCGGTCAATACGTCGGCAGAAATCGAACAGGTCGCGGAACGGCCCGGACTGGCGCACCCTGAGGATTTCCTCGACGGCGCCCTGGCCCGTGCCCTTGACCGCGCCCAGGCCATAGCGCATGGTGCGGGGCGGCTTGCCCTGCGCGGTATATTCATCCTCGACCGGCTCGAAGCGGTAGGCCGACGCATTGACGTCCGGCGGCAACACCTTGACGCCGTTGTCCAGCGCGTCGCGCACGAAAATCTGGACCTTGTCGGTGTCGTCCATATCGGACGACAGCGTGGCGGCCAGGAACTCGGCCGGATGATAGTGCTTGAGCCAGGCCGTCTGGTAGGAAATCAGCGCGTAGGCGGCCGAGTGCGACTTGTTGAAGCCGTAGCCCGCGAACTTTTCCATCAGATCGAACAGCTTGACCGCCAGGTCGGCGTCATAGCCCTTCTCTACCGCGCCTTTCTCGAACAGCTCGCGGTGTTTGGCCATTTCCTCGGGCTTTTTCTTGCCCATGGCGCGCCGCAGCAAGTCGGCGCCGCCCAGCGAATAGCCCCCGATGATCTGAGAGATCAGCATCACCTGTTCCTGGTACACAATCACGCCGTAGGTGCTCTTGAGCGTGGATTCCAGGTCTGGATGGAAATAATCGACGTCGGCACGGCCGTGCTTACGGTCAACGAAATCATCCACCATGCCGGATTCCAGCGGCCCCGGCCGGTAGAGCGCCAGCATAGCGATAACGTCTTCAAAGTTGCTGGGGCGCAGCTTCTTGAGCAATTCCTTCATGCCACGCGATTCCAGCTGGAAGACGGCCGTGGTGTTGCCTTCGCACAGCAGACGGTAGGCATTGCCGTCATCGAGCGGCAATGCCATGACGTCGAAATCACGCATGGTGGGATTGAACTGGCGCACATAGCGCACGGCCCAATCCAGAATGGTCAGGTTGCGCAGCCCCAGGAAGTCGAACTTCACCAGGCCGACGGCTTCGACGTCGTCCTTGTCGTACTGCGACACCACACTGGTTTCGCTGCCGGGCTGGCAGTACAGCGGGCAGAAGTCGGTCAGCTTGCCCGGCGCGATCAGAACGCCGCCGGCGTGCATGCCGATATTCCGCGTCAGGCCTTCCAGCGGCCTGGCCAGGTCCACCAGCGCCCGGACTTCCTCTTCCTGCTCATAGCGCTCACGGAAGGCCGGCTCGTTTTCCAGCGTACGCTCCAGCGTCCAGGGGTCCGCCGGATTGAAGGGAATCATTTTCGACAGGCCATCGCAGAACATGTAGGGCATGTCCAGCACCCGGCCAGCGTCGCGCACCACCGCCTTGGCACCCAACGTACCGAAGGTCGCGATCTGGCTCACGGCATCGCGGCCATAGCGTTCCTTCACATATTCGATCACCCGCTCGCGGTTGTCCTGGCAAAAATCCACGTCGAAGTCAGGCATGGACACCCGCTCCGGGTTCAGGAAGCGCTCGAACAGCAAGTCATAACGGATAGGGTCGAGGTCGGTAATACCCAGGCTGTAGGCCACGAGCGAACCCGCACCCGAGCCCCGGCCCGGACCAACCGGCACGCCATTGCCCTTGCCCCAGTTGATGAAGTCCGCCACGATCAGGAAGTAACCGGGAAAGCCCATCTGGATAATGGTGCGGCATTCACGCTCCAGGCGCTCATCGTAGACAGGCCGCTCCCTGGCCCGCTGCGCTTCATCAGGGAACAGGAACGCCAGGCGCTTTTCCAGGCCTTCGCGCGACAGCTGCACCAGATAATCGTCCAGCGAGATGCCGTCGGGCGTGGGAAAGTTGGGCAGTTGCGGTTCGCCCAGCGTCATCACCAGGTTACAGCGCCTGGCAATTTCCACGGTATTGGCCAGCGCCGCAGGCACATCGGCAAAGCGCTGCGCCATTTCCTCGGAGCTTTGCAGGTACTGGCTGTCGCTGAAACGACGCACGCGGCGGGGATTGCCCAGCAATTCACCCTCGGCGATGCATACCCGGGCCTCGTGCGCCTGGAAATCGTCGCGCTTGAGAAACTGCACCGGATGCGTCGCCACCACAGGCAGGCCGATTTTGGCCGCCAGGCGCATGGCAGCCTGCACATAGGCTTCGTCGCCATCGCGGCCGGCACGCTGCAGTTCGATATAGAAGCTGCCGGGACAACGCGACTGCCAGGCACGCGCCAGCGCTTCGGCTGCCGCCGGGTTGCCGGCTTCCAGCGCCTGGCCGATATCGCCCATGCGGCCACCGGAAAGCACGATCAGGCCATCGGCGCCATCCAGCCATTCGCGCCGTATCTGCGCGCGCCCGCGCTGCGTGTTGCCCAACCAGGCGCGTGTCAGCAGGTCGCACAGCTGCAGGTACCCATGCCAATTGCGCACCAGCAACAGAATGCGGAACGGCTTGTCCGGATCGTCATCATTGTTGAGCCAGACATCGCAGCCCGCCACGGGCTTGATGCCGGCGCCTCTGGCGGTCTTGTAGAACTTGACCAGGCCGAACAGGTTGGCGAGGTCGGTCAGCGCCACGGCCGGCTGGCCGAACGCCGCGGCCTGTTTGACCAGTTCGGGTATCCTGATGATGCCATCCACCACCGAAAATTCGGAATGGACGCGCAGATGGACGAAGGGAGTAGCGGGAAGCGATGCAGTCATGGGGCAGGATTGTAACCATCCGGCAGCCAGAGAACGTAGCAAACATTGGTTACGAACGCTTGCGCAGCTCGTGCCAAGCCGTGCCCATGGGCCTACAATTGAACCTGAAGATGAAGCTGAAGCCGCATTCCACAAGGATGCCGCATCCTGCTCACCCAGGCCGGAACCGGCTTCGCTGTTTACCCAACCCAGGAGTCACTGGCAATATGAAATGGATCATACCGGGCATTTGGCTGGCCGCCATCCTGTTCGCCCACTTCCGTGGCCGTGTCCGTTTTCCGTTGCACAAGCAGTTGCTGGATCATTCCATTCTGCTGGCGCCGGTCAACGCATTCATGGTCCTGTTTTCCAAGGTGCCGACCACGCCTTACCTGGACGAGAAGTACCTGCCGGCGTTGAAAAAGCTCGACGACAACTGGGAGGTCATTCGCGACGAAGCCCTGGCCATGGCGGAAATGCGGCATATCAAGGCGGCCCAGAAGCACGACGACATCGGCTTCAACTCTTTTTTCAAGGAAGGCTGGAAGCGTTTCTACCTGAAATGGTATGACGCGCGCCACCCGTCCGCCGAGAAACTGTGCCCGCGCACCGTGGCGCTGCTCAATGAAATCCCGGAAATCAAGGCTGCGATGTTTGCCGAGCTGCCATCCGGCAGCAAGCTCAATGCCCACCGCGACCCCTATGCCGGCTCGCTGCGCTATCACCTGGGGCTGTCGACGCCCAACGATGACCGCTGCTATATCAACGTGGACGGCATCCACTACAGCTGGCGCGACGGCGAAAGCACGATTTTCGACGAAACCTACATCCACGACGCGCGCAATGACAGCGAAGGCAACCGCATCATCCTGTTCTGCGACGTCGAGCGGCCGATGCGCTGGCGCTGGGCCCAGGCCTTCAACAACTGGTTCGGCCGGGTGGCGATTTCAGCCGCCAGCGCCCCCAACGAAAGCACCGACAAGACCGGCGCCATCAACCGGCTGACCCATTACCACTGGGTCCTGGACCAGAAGCGCAAAGCGTTCAAGAAGTGGAACCGCACGGTTTACAAGCTGACCAAATACGCCCTGATCGCGCTGGTCATCGCCGCCTTCATCCTGCTGTAAGCCAGCCTTTGCATTCAGCCGCGCCCTTGCCGGCGCTGGCTGAATGCCCTCGCCCCGTACATGCCGGCAGCGGCAGGTTGCCAGACAGCCTGCCGCTTTTTCATTGAGGTTGCCATGATCGTCCAACTGCTGCTCGCGCTCGTTCCCATCGCGCTGCTGATCGCGCTGGGCTGGTGGCTGCGGCAGCGCGCCTTCCTCGCGGAACACTTCTGGCCCCAGGCCGAGCGGTTGGGATATTACGTGCTGTTGCCTGCCCTGTTCCTGCACGGCATGGCCACGGCCAGGCTCGACGGCGTGCCCGTGGCGGCCATGGTCGCCACCCTGATCGTATCCCTGCTGGCGGTCGCGGCGCTGTTGGTGGCCGTGCGGCGGCGGCTGCCGGTGGACGATGCCGCCTTCACGTCGATTTTCCAGGGCGGCGTGCGCTTCAACAACTATGTCGGCGCTTCCATTGCTGTCGGCCTGTTCGGCAACCAGGGCATTGCCCTGGCGGCCGTGGCCACCGCCACCATCGTGCCTACGGTGAATATCCTCTGCGTGCTGGTCTTCGCCCGCTATGGCAGTATCAAGGCCTTGTCGGCCACCCACCTGCTGCGGCATCTCTTTACCAACCCCCTGGTGGCGGGCTGTTTCATCGGCATCCTGCTGTACGCGACCGGCCTGGGGCTGCCTGACGGCCTCGGGCCTGCCTTCAAGGCGCTGGGCCAGGCCTCGCTGCCGCTGGGGCTGCTGTGCGTGGGGGCTGCGCTGGATTTCTCCACCTTGCGCAGCTGGTTGCGGCCGGTCGGCATCTCCTCGGTTGCCAAGTTCATCGCACTACCGCTGGCCACGCTGGCGGCCTGTCGGCTGTTTGGCCTGCAGGGGCCAGCCGCCATTGCCGCCCTGATGTTCCAGGCCCTGCCCACGGCATCGTCGTCGTACATCATGGCGCGCCAGCTGGGCGGCGATGCCCCGCTGATGGCTGGCATCATTGCAACCCAAACCGTGCTGGCAGCGCTGGCCTTGCCGCTGGCCGTCATGGCCGCGCTGGCGCTGGCCTGAAGCGGACGCAGCTGGAAGCCCGGCAGCTACAGGCCAGAACCCGAGAAAGTACAGAACCAAGAACGACAGGAACAGCGCAGAACCCGTACGGGCCCCAGGACAAAGCTGGCACCGTGCCGGCAGCTGGCATGGGCGCGGCTAGGCCCCGAAACCGTCCCATTGCAAGGCCTGCGCGCAGTGCGCATGCGCCTTGCGCAGTTCCCCGCGCACCACCGCCAGCGACAGCCCGAAGCGACGCGCCACTTCGTTGTGGCTGAGCGCTTCCAGCCGGATGGCCACGAAAATCGCCTGGCGCCTGCGCGGTAGTGCATCAATGCTGTCCACCAGCACACGCAGGGCATTGCGCCCCGCCACGATATGCTCGATCCCTGCGGACGGATCAGGCAGGCTTTGCAGATAATCCTCGTCACCCTGCGGGCTGCCGCGCAGCGGTTCATCCTGGCGCAAGCGGTCGATCGCCGCGTGGTAGGCCATTCGCGCCAGATAAGCGCCGGGACGTTCAACTTGACGCAGGCCGCCCCCCTGCTCCATGGATTCGCTCAGGCGCAGCCAGACCTCATGCAGGGCTTCGCGTGCCAGGTCCAACCCGCCGACGCGCGCTGCCAATTGCCGGGACAGCGTTTCATAATGCCGCGCCAGATACTCCCGCAGTTCTGCCATCGTGTAGCCAGAAGCCGCTGCCGCTGCTGCCACTGGCACCTGTACCGCCGCCAGTGGCGCTAGCTGTGCCGCGTCCACAGCACCCTGGCCGACGCCGGATGCCGTACTGAACATGCGCTCCCAGACCGCTTCCCGCGGGCGCCGCAACGGCCCCTCGGCTACGCCCTTGCCGGGCACATCCGTACGGCAGGCCTGCCGCGACGGGGGAAGGACAGCGATTTGTCCCATGATCATGATGAACTCCGTGCATCGCGCCTGCCAGGCCTGAACCGACGGCCCGGCAGGCGCATTCACTTTCCGGCATCAGCCGCCCAGTTCCTCGCGCTCGCTGGCACTCAAGTGCCCGCGCTGCACCGGCCCCTCGCCGCCCACGCCCAACACCACAACGGAACTGTCGGGGCGGTGGCTGGCAGGCCGCGCCGCCGCCTGCGGGCCGGCTGGTCGCGCTTCCTGCCCGGCCGCCGCACCATCGCCGCCATCACCAAACCCGAGAATCTGGACGTTGACGACGGAGGGCTGGTTCTGCCGCGCCGCATTGCGGGCGCGCTGCACACTGTCCTGGGCCGTGGAAGCCGCAGAACTGGCCGCCGAGCTGGCCGCCGTCAACGCGCCGATATTGACGCTGGCGATCACTGGCATGCCGGTCGACTCTCCCTGCACCTGGATGTTCTCGGCATTGACCACTCGCATTGCAGCCAGATTGACGTTGCCCGACACCCGGATGCCCGCTTCGCCCGCGTCGATGATGCCCTCTGGTGCAATCAGGTCGATGTCACCCGCCGGAATTTCAGGGATGGGATTGAGCGTGGCGATACCCGCCCCGGTGCTGGGCGTCGTGGGCGACAGCGACACATTGCCCAGCGCATCATAGGCACGCCGCGACGGCGTATACACCACGGTGGTTTTACTGCCCCGGCCAGCGTTGATATCGCCCTGCGCCGACCAGGCCAGAATATTGCCGCCGAAAGTCGTGAAGATGCGGCTCTGGCCCATCAGGATGCTGCCCAGCGAAAAGATGTTGATATCCCCTTCGCCCTGGGTGATCACGCCCGAGCCCGGCCCTGGCGTAAACCCGCCATCCACGCCCACCAAAGTACGCCCGCCAGGCACCAGGATGCTGATATCACCGCCAAAATTGGTGTGCATGCCAGCATCCATCACATCATAGAAAGACACGCCTGCAGCGCCCGTTCCGCCAAGCGCCTGCCATTCCGCGCGGGTCACATAGGTCTTGCCCGGTGTCGGGCGGTTCTTGCCTATGCCGTTGCTTTGCGTCCAGTCATCGAAATACAGCGCACTGCTGAACAGGGTGAGGTCGCCTTCATAAACCCGTGGACGGCCTTCGCTGTCCTGGGCAGGCAGCAAGGTGGCGATCGCCTCGCGGCCGCGCAGGTAGCTGCCGAAGCGCTTGCTGCCGGGGTCGTTGTATTCGCGTCCCGACGCCTTGAGCTCGGCATAATAGACGTTGCGCAAATAGGCACGTTGCTGTTCGGGCGCCAACGTCGCAAAGAACTCGCGGGCATCCATCGCTGCCGGGTCGTAGACCTGCCCGGTACCGTTGGACACATGGCCCGCCGGCCCGCCGGCCGCGACCACGCTGTCAGGCCCGAAACGCCCGGACAGCCAGTTGACGAGATAGAGCTGGCTTTCCTGGCGATAGTCCCGCAACAATGAGCGTGTCGACGCCTGGCGTCCTGCCGCGTATTGCTCCTGATAGCTGCGATCCAGTTCTGCCTGCCTGGCTTCCAGGAACGCTTCGGCCTCGGCTGCGTCTCCCTGGAAGCCGTATTCACGCTGCAGCCACTGGGCCAGCGTCAGCTCCCCGCTGTAAACCACCAGCGCCTTGCCGGGCTGGTCGGCAAACGGCAGTTCAATATCGGCCTGATTGGCCGGGTCCAGGTAGCGGTCCGCGAAATCCGCCCATTGAGCCCCGGCACCCAGGCCTGCAGATACCGCAATGCTGGCACCCCCGGTACGGCTGTTCGCTCCTTCCCGCAGAATATCGCCCAGGCTGGTGACTTCACCCTTGTCCGCAAATAGCAGGTTGCGGCCCGCGGCAATGTCCAGCAGGCCGGGGCCGGTAATGTAGAAACTGCTCTCGCGGATGTCCCGTCCCGCCTCGACGACGGAAATATCGGTGGCAAAGCTGTGCGAGATCAGATTGCCCTTGGTGTCCTTGACCGTATCTTTCTCACCCAAGCGCGTGCCGGCATTGGTCAGATCCCGACCGGCCCGGACCGCCACGGGAATCGAGCCTTCGTAGCGGTAGCCCAGCAAACCTGCCGGATAGCCCAGGCCAACCATGGAACCGACGCGCAGCCCCACGATATCGCCCTCGACCGCGTAATAGCGTGCCGGCGACTGTCCTGGCACAGCATAGCCGGTGGTCGCCGTGGTGCCATTGGTAAACAGGGTGCCGGTATTGGAACGGCCTGAAAGCGCCTGCAGCCATTCCGTCCGATCCGCGATCAACGGGCTGACCGTCGTCACGCGGATAGGCTGCGTGCCCCAGTCTCCGCCGCCAGTAAAGGCCAGGACGCCGACAAAGCCGGGACGGAAGGGACTGCTCAGGCTGGCGGGATCCGCTGCTGACGCCGTGACGGCATAACCGCTGGCATAGATGGACTGGCGTGCCAACAGCTCCAGCTGGTTGCGTCCGGTCGCATTGACGTACTGGTCGCCCACTGGGGAAGGCGCCACCGTCATGCCGAACTCGGTGCGCAACGGTGTACTGCCGAAATTGTTGATCAGGCTGGTCGTGCCGACACCATAGTAGATGCTGCCGCTGGCAGCACTGGCACGCAAGATGGAAGGATAGAAATTGGCGCCGTCCATGGTGGATGACTGATTGCGGCCCTTCACCGTGGAATGGATGTCCTCGTAGGACGCGCCATCCGCCCAGGCAGTGGTCGGCGTCAGGTTGCCACCGGCGCTGAACAGATCGACCGAGGTTCCCGGCGTCCAGAGCGAGAACCAGCTCCAGCCCTCGCCCGAATAACGCGTTCCCATATAGGAGAACGGCGAGCTGCCGTACAGGCGAGTGCGTCCCGGGTCAGCCACGCCGCCCAGCACCAGGTCGCCCCGCGTATCCAGGCGCGCTGCGGCATCGCCCAGCACGAGCATCGGTCCGCCACCGGCAAACACACGGCCGGCGGCATAGGGATCGCCGCCACGGGTGTCCAGCGGGTCCAGCTTGCCGTAGCGCAGCTTGATGCCGCCCACATTGCCCGCCTCCAGACGTAGCGCCCCGCGCAGATTGACGAAAGTGCTATTGAGGTCATGGTCGTTGCTGCGCAACTGTGGATTGGGATTGAGCGTTCCGCCAATGCGGATATCCAAGTCCCCGCCGCCGGTCTGCACCAGCGAACCATCAGCCTGCACCCGCCCCGTGCTGCCCACCGCCAGGTGTACGCCCTGGCTGCGCGGCGTCTGCCGCAATGCGGCAGCGCGCTGGCCTTCTCCATTGAGCACAACATCCCCGCGGATCTGAATCATGCCCGCGTCGCCACCGGATTCCACCACCAGGTTGCCGCCGCCCAGCGTGCCCACGCCGGTGAAGCCAGTCAGGAACGGTGCGTTGCCGTACAGCCAACTGTTGTACTCGTCGCGCTGCAGGTCTACCGGCCCGGCAACATAGGTACCGAAATTGATCCACCAGGCCGTCGGCACGTCCATGCCGCCCGATTCCAGGCTGCCCGAACCCTGACGCCACAGCCAGCTGCCGACATCCACGCTGGCAATCTGTTGTCGCGTACGCCCCAGCGGCACAATCGCATCTATCTGCTTATTGTTCTGCCCGGTCAGGTCGCCCATCAGGTTCCCCCCAACACGCAACAGCACATTGCCGCCCTGGGCCGGATACCAGGCCGAATACAGGCTGTTGCTGCCGCCATCGACCAGGCTTTCGAAGTCCACGCCCTCTTTTTGCCACAGCACCGTACCATCTTTCATGAGGCCGCGCGCCTGGTTATAGGGGTCGTCCAAGCCTGCCGGTACGGACGCTGTCGCCGTACCGGCGGTATAGACCCCGAACGGCGAGCTCATGTCGAAGTCTCCGGCGGCGATCAAGTCCAGATCCCCCGTTCCCGTGCGCAGCACGCTGAACAACTGCTGGCGGACCGGCTCGGCCTGTGTCGTGTATTCCGGTTCCTCTCCCTTGGCATGCAGGGACACGACTTCGCCCAGGCCCCAGGCATTCAATTCCTCGATGGAATCGACGAAATAGCCCCAGCTGGCCAGCATGTCCACAGTTTCCTGAGGAATGATTGCGCCAGACTCGCCCGCCACGCCAAAATAGATTTCGATCAGCTCGGCGGAGATCTCGTCGGACCAGCGATAGACGTTCGCCGTACCTGTGCCCGGTACTGGCAAGCGCTCGAGCACCAGGCCAAAATGCGGATCGGCCAGCATCAGCTTGCCACCGGACTGTGAGTGAGTCAGGCGGCTGTCTGCGGCGGCCAGGTCTGCCCCGGCCACCAGACGCAGGTCCCAGGACTGTGAACCCGCCGCCAGCATGGGCGCCAGCGCCCAGGTACGTCCTTGCGTGCCGTCGGCGTCCTGCGGACGCAGATTGACCAACTTCGCGCCATCGGGCAGAACCACCACCGTCTGCGATGGCACGACCGCCCCTTTGGCCAGGGTTAGCGACTGTGCCAGTTTGACCTCGACAGGCAAAGGCACGCCGCCGGGCCAGATGCCAGCCTGGATTTTTGTCGGAGCAGACAGTCTGAACCCTGCGCCGAGCTGCGTTCCTGCGGGCAGCGTGACATCCTGGGCCAGCACCGTGCCAGCGGCATACAGCACCTGGCCGGACGCATCGCTCACGGCAGCGCCCAGCACTGAACCTGCTGCCAGGCCCAGGGATTGGTCCAATACCATGGCGGTGGGCAAGGCCAGCCCGGCCGGCAGGGTCAACGCCGGCATGGGCAGATCGTAGTTCAGGGTACGGCCAGGCAGGAACTGTGTGCCGGGCGCCAGCGTGACCAGGCCGCCATGCGGAATCACGACATCGCCGCCGAACGGCAGCTGCCCGGCAGGCAGCACCCAGCCCTGATCATCCGCCGTCACGCCTACACGTGCCACGTCGAACCCATCAGTCATGCTGCCGTGGATTTCCAGGTTGCCGGCAGCCCGCAGCACCAGGGCGCCGGCTTCGCCGGAACCGCGCACCGGCGTTTGCTGGCTATGCGGATTGACGCTGGCATAGCGATATCGCGACATGTCGATATCGCCATCCACATGCAGGTCGCCGTCCGATGTGGCGCTGACTATTTCCACGCCCGGCCGCAGGTGGAATTGCTCCTGGTAGGCACGCAGGCCCGCCAATTTTCGGTCCATCAGAACACCATTGGCCAACGCATTGGCCATGAACTTGAGACTGTCAGCGTGCTTGGCATCCAGGTAGGCCTGGTCTATCACCTGGTAGTCGCGCCCGGAAACCGTCGTATCGGTGCCCTCGCGGGCATCGTCATAACGCTGGAAGGCATTGACGACGACAGTACGTGCGCCGCCGATGTGAACGGCGCCGCCGGCGTCGATATCCACATCGTTGCCGGTCGCCCCGCCCAGCCGCGGCGCATTCAACGTCACCGTGCCATAGGCCTGCGGTGCGCCCGCGACAGCCAATTCCATGCGGGCGCCATCGCCGATGACCAACCGGCCCGAGCCAGAACCGATCTCTATCACCGCCCGGTTGGGCGCCTCGATGACCTGGCCATAGCTGTCCTTGCGCAGCACGCTGGCGCGCGCATCCAGCACGGCAGAACCTGCCAGCGTCACGCCCTGCCCGGCGAAGAGCCGGATGCTGCCGGCCTGCTCGCCGCTGGCATCAATCGTGCCATTGACGCCAAGACTGCCGCGATCCACCGAAACACTGATTTCCCGTGCCTTGAGTTCGTCGCCAATCACCAGATTGCCGCTGGCCAGCTGAAAACTGCGGCCGCCAAACACGCCGCCTTCGCTCAGGCGCTGATTCAGGCCGGCGAAATCGACAATCTGCTGGGCCCGGATATCGGCAAAGCCCGATGCGAACGGCAGCGCGGTGCCGCCGGCGTCATAATTGCCGCTGGCCTGGCCACGGATAGCACCCAGCAATTCGATATGGCAGGCCTGCGCCCCCAGCGCCACGGCGTTCAGCCTGCCCGCGCGGTTGTATTGCGCATCCAGCAGGATGGCAGAGCCGACCGCCTGGCGGATACTGCCTTCCCGGCTGTTCAGGATGACATCTCCCCCCCAGCTGTATTTTTCCTGGTCGTAGAACACCAGCCTGCGACCGGCCAGATCCAGCTGCGCTCCTTCATCCAGCAAGACATCCCCGGCTGCAGCCAGCGTCAGTTTGCCGCTGGGCAACAGCACTGCCGTATCCAGCCGCAGGCTGCCGCCTGCGTCCAGCATCAGTTCCGCACCCAGGGCCGCCGCCAGGGTGGCGGTATCTGGCTGCGTTGCGGCCTGGCCGGCAAACGCCTGTGCCAGAATGCTTCCACCGGCCGTGATGCGGTTGACAGAACCCGCCTGGCCCGTCAATTGCGGCGTATGAATCAGCAAGTCGCCGCCATGATAGGTGTAGGATTTGGCAGCGCCGTCCCAGGCCCCCTGGGAGGCGTATACCGATAACGACCCCATGTGATTGGCCGTCACACGTTCACGAGCGTTCAGCTCCACCGTACCAAAGCCCAGGGTGCGCCGGTCATGCTGGCTCACGGTATCAGGCTGGCTACGTGGCCCGTAGCCGAACTCGATCACATCGGCATCCACGACCAGACGGCCTGTCCCGGTCCCGGCGCCGCCGGTAACAATGGCTCCCGGCGCCTGAGTCGCCCCATTCCAGGTCAGTACGGCTGTTTCGATTCGGGCGACATCGGCGGCGTCGCCCGCGCCGTGGATGGCCGGGGTGGTCAGCACCAAACGCTCCAGCGATGACTTCCCGGTTTCTGGATTCAGCGTCGACAACACGACCGAACCATAGAAATTGACCGCATCACGGGCCGTCAGCACCAGATTTTCCAATGCGGGCGCGCCGCGCGATGTATCTCCGCGCAGCAGGCCGTCCAGCACCTGCTGATTCAATGTCAGCCCCGGAGGCAACACGCCCTGCGCAGCCGCCTTTGCCAAAGTCGCGGCATCTCCGGCATTGATGGCTCCCACTGCCAGGATCAGGTTGCGCGCGCCGTACCGGACGGTATCTTCCAGGCTGAAGGCATTGTCCGTCGCTGCCGTGATCGTGCCTTCGGCAAACAGCTGGGTTTCCTTGCCGCAGGCCTGGGGCACCCCGCATGTCCCCAGGCGGATGCTGCCCGCACCGAAACCGTCGCCGCTGGCCGCTTCCGGTGCCTTGATTTCCAGCCAGCCATTGGACACGGCCAGCACGGAAACAGCGGACGGCGCCAGCACATAGCCGCTCATCGAATCCCAGCCTGCCGTCCCCTGCCCCAGCGCATTGATGCCCGCGCCCTCCTCCACCGTAATGCCGCTGTCGACCCGGCCCGTCACCAGGAAAACTTGGGCTGCCTGCAACAACGCCCCATCACGCAGCACAATGGAACGCGCCGCCGTGTAGGCATTGCCGAATCTCACCGTGGAAGCGTTCTGCGTGCTCCGGGTATCCAGCGAGGCAAATTCCGATATCAGGTCACCCCCGATCACGACCGTCGCCGCGCCGATGGAATTGAGCGTGTCGGCATGCAGGGAAACGCCTTTGAAGCCTGCGGTGGGCGCTGCGCCCTTGCCCAGGATTTCCAGCGCCACGCCACTGGCCGAAACGATCAGCTCGCTGCCGTACCCGCCTTCTGCCGCCAGGGCCCTGACTGTGCCCGGCGCGAACTGCACGCCGCTCTGCGCGCCGGGCTTGCCCACGCCCGGCATCAAGGTCAGGCGGCCGGCATCACGTTCCAGCGTAGGCCTGGGCGCGCCATCCCGCGCCGCCCAGTCCAGGCCAAAACGCGCGTAGCTCATCTCGTTGTATTGGGAATAGGTACGCAGGCGATCCGCGGGGGTCAGGATCAGCTGGGTGGTCAGGACATCCAGCACGCCGGTGTCGGCCAGGCCTAGCCGCGCTTGCGTGGCATAGGAACCGTTGCGCATGCCGAGCTGCGCACCGAAGGGGCGCTGGCTGCCTGCCAGCCCATTGAGTTCCACGCGGAACGCGCCGGGCAGCAGCGCATAATTGGAAGGCAATAGAGTGTAGGTGCCAGCAGGCAGGCCCGGTATGCCAGCAGCAATCGTCACCTGTTGGCCCAGCATCGGGTCGCCCGCGCCCTTTTCCGCGCCGACCGGCGCATAACCCTGCTGTGTGCCGGGCACAATGGCGTACACAGGATTGGTCGACAGCCCCGGCACGACAAAACCGCTGCCATCGACGGCAACCTGCAGCAGCGGGTTCAGACGGGCATCGGTGGAGCCGCCACGCCCCGACAGGAACGCGCTGCCCGTCAGTTCACCGCCACCGGACAGATCCAACAGCGCGCCAGGCTGCACCTGGATATCGTCGCTGCGCAGCACCAGGCCGCGGAAGGTGCCCGAGCCGCCGCCCAACCCTCGGTAAAGCACATCGGCACCGCCATAGGTATAGGTCAGCCCATCCACCGTCCCACCGTAGGGCATGATCAGGCCGGCGGCACTGACCGAGGTTAGGCTGCCGGGCAACAACGCCAGGTGACTGGGCTGGTTGCTGGTTGCGAAATCATGTCCCAGGATGAGGTTGCCCAGGGGTGCGCGCAGCACGCCGCCCTGTTCAATATTGGCCGACATCAGCGTCAGCGAGCCAAAGACCGAGTAGGGCATGACGGGTGTGTCGGTACCGACACGCTCAATCCGCAGCACCGCATGGGGATCATAGTCCGCCATGTAGTTGCCCCATTCATCGAAACGCCCCAGGCGGCCCGCGCGAATTTCCGCCCGCGCATGGGTCGCCGGGTAGATCTGGCGGGCAGCCAGCAATAGATTGCCGGTCGTTTCCAGCAGGGTGCGGTCCCGCACAGTGGCACCGAGCAGGCGGATATCCCCCTGGCTGCGCAGTTCAAGGTCGGCAAAACCCAGGCGCTCGTAGGCGACCGAACCGCTGCTGGTCCTGACGGTTCCCTTCGTACCAAACGCCTGGCGCTCCAGGATATCCAGCAGGCTGGCGCGCACCACCAGCGTCGTCCCATCCAGCACGTCCGGCAACCGGCCTTCCTGAGGCAGCGGCATGATGTAGTGATCCATCTGGCGGCGCGTCGCGCCGGCCAGCCGTACGTAGGGCGCGGACAAATCGACACGCGCGCCGGCACCGGCGTCAGGGGGCAGACTGATGCTGCCGCTGGTCAGCCGCAGGCTCTGCGCCAGCGAGAGGTTCACGCCAGGTTCCAGCAGCAGCACGCCATTGACCAACAGCGACAGATTGCCAAAGCCCCCTGCCATGACCTTATCGCTGCCGATGCGGCCATGGCCGTAGTTCAATCCGGCATCCGGACGGCCTGGCAGCAAAGTCTCGGACAACACCGGCGCCCCCTGCTCCCTGGCCAGCAATAGTTCCCGGACGGCCAGCACGGCATTGCTCGGATTGGAGGAAACGGCATAGTTGGGTGACTCCAACGCCAGCGCCAGCGTACCGCCAGCGGCGCCAGGCGCGCCGGCATGGGCCCGCAGGTCGCCATCCAGGAACAGGCCATTGAAGCTGCTCAGGAAAATCAGGCCGCCCGCCGAGCCAACCGGCGTATTGGCGGCGCCCGGCAGATCCAGCACCGCCATGCTGCCTGAGGCGTCCAATCTCGCGCCGGGACGCACGACGATAAATGCATCCACCGCCTCGGCTTCAGTCGCATCGGCGGCATACTTGCCGCCGATGCTGATGCGCCCGCCTGCCATTACCTTGCCGTAGCGCAGGCCGTCGCGATCAACCGCCCAGTATGCCTGACCGGCAACGTCCAGCACGGCGCCGTTGCCGATCCAGATGGACTGCGCATGGCCCTGCGGCGTCGGCCCGACCATCGGATAACCGAAATTCAGAATGTCGATGCTGCCGCCAGACGCGCGTATCACGCCGTCTATGGTCACTTGCCCATTGCCTTGCAGCGTCACGGCACGCCCGGCGTCCACGCTGACGCTCGCGCCCTCTCCTATCGCCAGAGACTCCCCGGAATCCAGGCCGAAGCCCGCGCGCAGCAACAGGTCCGCACCCAGCCGTTGCGTCAGTCTGCCCTCCTTCGGGTTCTGCTGAAACGCTTCGGGCAGCCATGCCTGCAGCACGCTGCCTGGCTCGGCTCCCCCCGGCTGTTCGCGCGCGGCGGTCGCATCCACGCGCCATACCGGCATTTCCACCGCAATACGGCTGTTGGCGGCAACGGCAAGGCCCTGGTTGCCGCCGATCTCATACTGTGAAAAACCCTGGCGGAATAGGCTGTCATCCACATGCAATGGCACAATGACAGCCACGTCCTGCGACAGTCTTGTTCCTGCCGGCAAGCGGCTGCCGGCCGCAAAATGGACCGCCTGCGGCGCCGCCTCGCCAGCCTTGATGACACCAGTGACCGGCACGATCGCCAGCCCTTGCGGAAAGACTGTCTGCGGCAGGACGTAGCCTTCGGGAAAACTGCCCGTTATGTTGTCGATCACCGTCCCAGCCGGCAGTGTGACCGGCGGAGCCCAGGCATAGACCTGATAGTTTCGGCCCGAAGTCGTACGCACGCTGTAGCTCTGCGCGCTGTCCGTCGGCACCGGCAACGTCCATTCCGCCGCCAGCGTGATCTTGCTGGCGGGGTCGCTCCAGGTGACATTCGGCTGCCCGCCAATCGCCTCGCCCGGTTGCGCATGGGTACGCTGGTAGTGAAAGTCCAGCGGCAGGATAGCGCCCTGCTCCACCACGAAACCCTCCTGCGTGACCAGGTCGACCAGCGAATCCTCGCCAGCATGCAACATGCCATCGCTGCCGGCCACGGAACCGCCGATGACAACAGCCCCACCGGATTGCAGCACCAGCCTGCCGCCTCCCTTGCCTCCCAGGCTGCGCAGCTCGCCGGCCAGGTGCAGGGCGGCCTGTGCACCGTTGCCCTGCAAGCCTTGCGCCAGTGCGTCGGCACGCAGGGCGATATCGCCGCCACGGCCGTCCAGCACACCGCCATCGACCCGCATCACCGCGCCGGAAGAAGCATCCAGCAACGCCCCCTGGCCTATCGTCACCTGGCCGCTGCTGACAATCTGGATACTGCCGCCATTGACGTAGGGCAGGCCAGCCGTTTCCTGGCGGTCCAGCCACTGATTGGTCCAGACGCCGCGCACATCCAGCGTGACACCTTCGGCCACGCTCGCCGAAGCACCAGCCGCCATGGCTCCGTTGCTTTCATCTATCGCCCGCGATTCCCAGCGCGTGCCATTTATCTGCTTCCTGACCACATTGCCCAAAAGGATGCTGCCGCTACGGGCCGTCAGATCCGCGCCGACCTGCACCTGGGTGGCATGCAGGGCGATGGTGCCGCCGGTATCTACCTGCACCGCCTCATCCACGTGGATCTCTTCGCGCGCATAGATCCGCAACTCGCCCAGCGCCAAACCGTTGAGCCAGGCCGCGTCCAGCGCAATATCTGCATCGGCGCTGCCATCGCTTGCGCCGGCGATGCTCACCTTGCCTGTCACTGCCTGGGGTGAATACAGCAAGTTGCGGGTTTCATTGTCATAGACCGGCACATAGCTGCCTATGATCAGCTGACCGTTGCGCGCCCTGGCGGTCTGGGCCTGCTGATAGCCATCCAGCGCCGCCTCGCGCGCCTTCGTCTGGTTTTCCGCCTGGAAGGTCTTGCTTTCGATATCGCCTTCCAGCGTGGCGCGCGTCGTCGCGACCACCATCTGCCCAGCATCGCGCCCAACCGTATATCCTTCTTCCCAGCGTCGTCCGGGCGCCATCAGGTCATGGTAGCGCCGCGTCACGCCCCAACGCTCGTGCTCGACTTCGTAGCCCCGGTAAATACCGGTATAGAGCATATCGGCAGGCGCCCTGGCGGCCTGGTAGATGCGGCCATCAGCGCCGCGCAGAAAGGTCTGGTACACCTGCCCCGCCTGGACATCCAGCGTGCCGCCCGACAGGTTCACCACCGAGCCGGCTCGCGTAATCAGCTCTGCGCCGCCGAAGCGCACCGTCCCGCCCTGCGCCGACCATTCTCCAATCCCGTGGCCGCTGATGCCCAGATAGCCGCCAACTTCCAGCAAGCCGCCGGCGGTGTACCAGCGGTCCGTTTCATAACCGTTGGTGCCGGCAGGCACCAGGACCAAATCCCGGCGATCCAGCCAGATCGTGCTGTTGTTCAGGCTCTTGTCGTCCCGGTTACCCGGTGAGTCGCGCTGCTCATTGCCCTGCACGTTGATTTCGACGTTGTTCGCCTCCATCGCGACCCGCACCCCGACATGACCCGCCACATCCAGCTGGGCGCCTTCGTGCAACTCACTGCGGCCCGTCGCCTGCACCAGAATCTGGCCGCCCGTCGCCAGCGTCAGGGATTCACCCAGAAAATCGACATCGCCAGCGCTGGCGATCTGAATGAGTGACTGGTCGCGACGATGGTATTCTCCGTCACCCGCAGACGTGGAATCTTTGATCTGGGCTTCGCGCTGCACGTCCAGCGCCGTCGTCGCGCTCTCATCGAGCACGATCGCCGTCACACTGTCACGCGCCAGCGTCACCTTGCCGGCCTGCTCGCCCGCCAGTGCGGCGTCACTGCGCAAATGGATCGTGCCACGCGTATGCACCGACGATGTGGCCAGCAGCACGCCCTCCTGTGACACCTGCTGGCCAACCAGTGTGATATCGCCTGTCCTGGCCTCGATCAAGCCGGTGTTCGTCACCTGGAAAACGGTCCCGGCCTCGGTAGACACGCTGCGGCGCGCCTCCACCTGGTTGCCGCGCGTCGTCGACGCCTGGTTCTCATCGGTCCCCAGGCCCTTGCGGATCACGAAGGCGTCTCCGGCAGCCAGCAAGGCCTGGCCGCCAGGCGTGCTGATGTGGCCGGCATTCGCGACCTCGCGCCCGAGCAGCAACACATAGCCGCCCCCTTGCGTCACCGTACCGGACGCATGCGTGGCAATGCTCGCGCCGGCCTCGACCAAGACACCAGCCGTCGCGGCGCCATGGCTGACCGCCCCGCCAGACAGCAACAGGTCATTGCCAAAGGACGGCATGTGGCCGCTGCCCAGCGGGTCGCTGAAGATGCCCTTGTCGAACTGGTCGTCGCTCAGGCCCACGGCACTGGCCACCAGATTGCGCACATTGACCTGGCTGCCCCCGGCAAACACGATGCCATTACGGTTCACCACCATCACCGTGCCGCCGCCCTTGATGCTGCCCTGGATTTGCGACGGGCGCGCCTGGGGATCATTGACCCGGTTGAGTACGGCCCAATCTGCCTGCTGATCGAAGGCAACCGTGGTATTGCGGCCGACGTTGAACGTGTCCCAATTCAGAATGGCGCGGCTTTCAGTCTGCTTGATATCGACCTGAACCTTGCCATCGGCCACCGTTTCACGGGCGCGCTCGGCACCGCGCCAGGCCAGCATATTGCCTTGCGCATCGCGATCCCACAGTCCGCCCTGCGCAAGCCCTTCGGGCACCGGCGCACCGGGCTTGCCTGCCTGGGCCTGGGCGCGCGCCTGTGCCTGGGCAGCCTGGCGCACGGCGATAGCGTTGGCGGTCCGGTTCAGGTTGGCAATGGAACGTGACAACGCTTCATTGGCCCGCTGCTGCTCACGCTGCGCGCTGGGCGGCACTACACCAGCGGCAGGGCGAGCCTGGTACGCCTGGGCCCGTGCGCCACCAGACGCCAGCCAGGCGGCGCCAGCAGAACCAGCAGCCTGCACCGGCTGCTGCCATGCTCCCGCCAGCAATAACGCCGCCAGGGCGGCCGCCGCCGGCGTCAACCGCATGGCGGGAGGCGTCAGGCGCCCGGCCGGCTGCCCCGGCGGACAGCCACGGGATGAAATGTCTGCCATGCGTCGCGTACCGGATTTGCCTGACCGGCATTGCCAGGAATGAAGGGAGTTCATGCAGCGGGCTTCCTTGAAGACTGTTTGCGCAGGCAACCGGACCACGAATCCGTGCCATCTGCTATCTAGAGTCATCGAGCCAGACAAAGCCTCATAAATTTTTTGTCCTGCCCTGGAAATACCGCTATCCCAGCAGGACGATGCCCCCTGGCAGGCGCGTCACGCGGCCACCCGCCATATCGCTGATCTGGTTAAGCGCCTCGTCCAGCCTGGCCACTGAAAACCGGGCCTGCACCCGCATGCGGCCAAGATCGCTGTCACGCAGCAGGATGCGGCCCTGGCGGTAGCGATTCAGTTCGGCCACGACATCCGCCAGCGACGCATCGTCGAATTGCAGGATGCCCTGGCGCCAGGCCGATACCTGGCTGGCATCCAGCGACGTCACGGCAGCAAGGCCGCGCCCGTCGTAATGCAGTTGCTGCCCGGCGGACAGCAGCAGCTGGCGTTGCGGGTGCAGCAGCTCGGCTTGTCCTTCCAGGCAACTGACCGCCGTACGGCCATCCAGATGGCGCAGGTTCAGGCGCGCATGCTGCACGCGCAACACCCCTGCCCCGGCCTGGATAGACCGTGGCGCTTGCAGGGCCGGCAGGTCTGCGAAAAACTCCGCCTCGCCCGCCACCAGTTCCACGCGCCGCTGGGCGCCTTCGGCGGCGCCCAGATTGATCAGAGTCCGGGTATTCATCGCCACGTCCATCCCCTCGCCCAGCGTCAGTTCGCGCTGCTCGCCCGCGCCGGTACGGAAATCGGCAGTGAACTCCCCCAGCGCCGGCCATAGGCCCAGGGGCGGACGCACCACCAGCCAGGCACCGCCGGCCCCCAACGCACCAGCAAGCAAAGCGCGGCGAGCTGGCTGCCAACCCGTTCTGGCAGGCGACCAGCGACGCCCGCGCCAGGCGGGCACCGACGCGTCGCGAGCCACCCGCGCTGCCGCCAGCCTGCCGGTTTTCAGCACTTGGCCAAGCGCCTGTGCCGCCGCTTCATGGGCCGGACTTTGGGCGCGCCACAAGGCAAACGCCCGCGCATCTTCCACCGTGGCGCGCCCCGAACGCAGGCGCAGCAACCACTGGGTAGCCTGTTCCTGCAGCGCAGCAGCCGCGTGACTGGCATCGGCGCCCGGCGCTGCCGCTCCAGATGCATCCGTGGCAACCGGCGTGGGCGCAGCAGCGGGCTCGGATGCTATGGGAGATGAAGGAAGATCGGGGTCGGCCATGCCTGAAATCCAAACGATAGGGCCGTCACAGGCCGCGTCCGCCCTGGCGGCGCTGCGTCGCGGAACGCTCGGTGGCCTGCTGGCACAGACGCAACGCGTGGCTCAGCTCTTTTTCCACCAGACTGAGGGAAACACCGAAGTGATCGGCGATTTCCCGGTTGAGCATACCATCCAGGCGCGCCGCCATGAATATTGCCCGGCAGCGCGGACTCAACTGGCGCAAGACCTTCTCCAGCACTTCGATCTCGCTGCGTGCCGCCGTAATCCGCGCCGGGTCGGCCAACTCGTCGGGAACCTGGAACATGGCCTCGACGTCCTGTTCGCTCAGCAGTGCACCGGCATGGCGATGATCGCGCGCCGCAGCATTGACGGCGATGCGCAACAGATAGGCCTCGGGATTCTTGACGACCGTGGCACCATCAACGCTATGCAGGCGCAGCCACGTTTCCTGCAAGGCATCCTGCGCGCCATCACTGGAACCCACGATGCGCTCGAGCTTGCGGCGCAACTGCACATAACGCGACACCAGCAACGATTGCAGGCGTGCTCCCACTGCTTCGCCCATGCTCATCCTCCCGGCTGCGCACAGGCGTTGCGTACGCCAGGCTGGTCGGGCCGCACCAGCAAGGTAATGGGTTGGGGCAGATCTGGCGGCGGCGGGTCCAGGCGCAGCCGGCCAACGCTCGCAAGAATGGCAGCATCGCGCGCGGCGCTGCCGCTGCCGCCGGCATGACGCAGGCCGTCGACAGCGCCAGACGACGCAACATGAAATCGCAAGGCCATGCGGTAGGTGCCGGGCCGGGTGGCCGGACGCTCGCATAGCGCACCGATAACGCGCCGCTGTATCTGTGCGACATAGCCCGCATGCAGACGATTGCCGACGCCATCGACTTCATCGACGGCCTGCCCTGCGCCCGACGCCGGCGCATGCTGCGCACGCAGGTCCGGCGCCTGCACAGTGACCGCATCGCCACCCGGAAAACGGGCCTGCAGGCCGGTGCCCGTCAACAGCAACTCAATGGCCTGCTGCGCGGTATGATCGCCGTGCACCGGCGTGGACATGCGGCCGCGCAGCAGCCCGCTGGGCGCCAGTACCGATAGCTGTGTCGCGTCCCCATAAGCCTGGAGGGCTTCGGCCAGCGGCTGCGCGGGGATATCGAAATGGATATTCACGGAAAGCATGGAGACAGGTGGACGGACCCCGGGTGCTGCATTCGCCGCCGCGACCACCAGTCCTGCCAGGCTCGCCGCCACCAGGAAGCGCTGCGCAGCCTGGCCGGAACGGAACAAGAAATTGCCTAGCTTGAAATGACCTGGCATATGCACGCATGCACGATGGAACGAGCTCCCGGACCTTGCGGAACAGGGACATCGTTCCCGGCAGAGATGGGCATATGCTAAGCGCCGTAGATGACGGCTCTGTGACGCGTCTTTGCCGCCTCCTGGTCTCGCAACGCTGGCGCGACGGACGGACACAGCCGGCCCAGCCCCGGCCAGGACATCAGGCGCGGGGCAAGCAAGGCAGGTAAAGACGGAGGAAAGCTGGCACCAGCCAGAACGGCCGGCGCCTCAAGGGCGGGATCAGCCCAGGTGGCGGGCGAAGAAATCCAGCGTGCGTTGTTTGGCCAGGCGCGCCGCGTCGGCATCGAAAGCGCCACGGTGATCGCAATTGAAGCCATGATCGGCAGCGTAGACATGAACCTCGACGTCACGTCCGCTTTGCTGCTGACGGAATGCTTCGACGCCATCCAGCGGGATATGCGTATCGCGTTCACCGAAATGGGCCAGCACCGGCACCTTGGGTGTCCGCCCCACCTCGGCAGGGGTCGTCACGCCACCGCCATAATAGGCCACTGCCGCAGCCAGTCCATCAGCCTGTTCGGCCGCGCGCCAGGCAATCAGGCCGCCATAGCAGAAGCCCACGATGCCAACCTTGCCGCCTGCTGCCTGGCCGGCGTAGCTGATCACCGCCTGTATGTCGCCAGCAGACGCCTGTGCCTGGCCTTCAAGCGCCGCCTTCAGGGCCACGCCGCGCTTCATGTCCTCGGGCGCATAGCCCATGTCCACACCGGCCTCCAGGCGCTCGAAAATAGCGGGCGCCAGCGCCAGGTAGCCTTCCTGGGCATAGCCATCGGCCACCGCCTGGATATGGGCATTGACGCCAAAAATTTCCTGGATGACCACGATGGCGCCGCGCGGCGTGCCTGCCGGCCTTGCCTCATAGACGGGCAGGCGAAAACCGTCACGCGATTCGATCTGAATGAACTGGCCCATTTTCTCTCCTTTGCATCGAGTCCCGGACGGGATCAGGTTCTTGGTGCGATAACGGCGGGAACAGCCCCGCCAGCGCGGCGTCAACGCCGCAACGATTCCCAGGCTTTCTGCAGGCGCTTGACCGAAACCGGCATGGGCGTACGCAGCTCCTGCGCGAACAAGGCCACGCGCAACTCTTCGAGCAGCCAGCGAAACTCGTCCAGGCGCGCATCAGGCGCGCCCTTGCGAGCCGCCCTCTCGCGCTGCCAGAGGGTGTTGAGCGTGGCGAATTCCGCCAGCAGTTTGGCATCCCGCGCCGGGTCCGCCCGCAACTTGTCGATACGTGCCACTGCCGCCTTCAGATAGCGCGGAAAATGCTTGAGCTGCGCATAGGGTGTATCACGAATGAACCAGCGATGCACCAAAGCCTGCTGCTGTTGCTGCAAATCGGCGTAGGCCTGGGCATGCGCCTTGGCTTGCGGCAATTTACGCTGCAGCGCCGTCCATTCCGTCAGGACATCATTGACCAGGCGTGCCACTTCCTGCGCCAGCAGGCCCAGCCGGCCCTTGCCTTCGGTCACGCGGTTTGCGAACTCATCGGCATTCACGGGCCAGGGTTCGGCCAGGCAAGCCTGCGACAAGGCGCAATCCAGCAACTGGTCACGCAGTTCCTCCACCGTGCCCAGCGGCAGGTAAAGCATGCCCATTTTGTTGAGGTCGCGCAGATTCTTTTCCTGGAACTTGACCTGCTCCTTCAGCGCCACGCGGAACAGCCGCAACAGGCCTTGCCGGTGACGCCGGCGCGCTTCCTGCGGATCGTCGAAGACATCCAGGTCGCAAGTCTGGCCGTTGTCCACCAGCGCCGGATAACCAATGACAGCCTGGCCCTTTCTGCGGATTTCCATGACTTCGGGCAGCTCGCCGAAACTCCAGCTGCTGATATCCTCGTGCGCCAGCGCTTCAGAAACTCCGGCATCGCGTGCCGCCACCTGTTGGAACTGATTCTGCGCCTGGCGCCCGTGTTCGGCGCGTATCGCATCCAGATTGCGTCCGGCTGCCAGCATGCGGCCATGTTCATCCACCAGGCGAAAGTTCATGAACAAATGCGGCGGCAAGGTTTCCAGCTTGAAATCGCCGGGCGCCGGACGTACCTTCACCTGTTCCCACATGTCCGCCGCCAGCGCCTCCAGCAGCCCCATGCCAGGGTTCTCCAGACGCTCGAACCAGCGTTCATAGAAGTCGGCAGCGTACTGGGGCAATGGCACGCAATGGCGCCGCATCTTCTGCGGCAACGATTTCAGCAGCAAATGCACCTTTTCCTTGAGCATGCCCGGCACCAGCCATTCGCAGCGCTGCGCATCCAGCTGGTTCAACGCGAACAACGGGACCGAAAGCGTCACGCCATCCTTGGGGGAACCCGGTTCGAAGTGATACGACAGCGCCATGGAAACGCCGGCCCACTCCACCTGCTTGGGGAAAACATCGGTCGTCACACCCGCCGCTTCGTGGCGCATCAGGTCTTCACGCCGCAGCAGCAGGGCCTGCGCCTGCTCGCGCGACAGCCCTGCATACCATTTTTCCAACGCCGCCGTCTGGCTGATGCCTTCAGGCAGCAAACGGTCATAGAAAGCGGCAATCAGTGTGTCATCCACCAGGATGTCCGGACGGCGCGACTGGTGTTCCAGCTTTTCGATCTGAGCGATCAGCTTGCGGTTGCGCGCCACGAAATCGGCCTTGGTGTCGATCTCGCCCGGCACCAGAGCCTGCTGGATGAACAGCTCGCGCGCATGCGCGGCATTGACCCGGCCATACTGCACGCGCCTGCCGGTATAGATAGGCAAGCCATACAGCGTGGCGCGTTCGTTGGCGACCACCTGGCCGGTTTTCTTTTCCCAGCGCGGGTCGGACCAGCTGCGGCGCAGCAAATGGCTGCCTACCGATTCCACCCAGGTCGGCTCGATGCGGGCCACGCAACGCGCATACAGGCGCGTGGTTTCAACCAGCTCGCCCGCCAGTACCCAGCGCCCGCCCTTCTTCGCCATGCGCGAACCTGGATGGACCAGGAAGCGAATCTCGCGCGCGCCCTGGTACTGCCCGCCCTCTTCGCCGCGCAGGCCTATATTGCCCAGCAGGCCGGCCAGCAGGGCGCGGTGCAATTGTTCGTAGGTGGCCTCGGCGCTATTGATGCGCCATTCGTGTTCCTGCACCAGCGCCAGCAATTGGCTATGCACATCTCGCCACTCGCGCATGCGCAGCGGCGAAAGAAAATGCTGGCGCAAGACGCCCGCCTGCTTGCGCTGCGACAGGCCGCTGGCGGCCTGCTCGCCATACCAGCGCCACAATTTCAGGTAAGACACGAATTCGGACTTTTCGTCCTGGAAACGCGCCTGCGCGGCTTCAGCCGCCTCGCGTTCGGCCAATGGCCGGTCACGCGGGTCCTGTACCGACAACGCGGACGCAATTATCAGCATTTCCGCCAGGCATTGTTCATGGCGCGCCGCCAGGATCATGCGCCCGACGCGCGGGTCCAGTGGCAATTTGGCCAGATCGCGCCCGGTACGCGTCAGCGCATTGGCATCATCCAGTGCACCCAGCTCCTGCAGCAACTGATAGCCATCCGCCACGGCGCGCCCGGTGGGCGGCTCGACGAAGGGAAAGGTTTCGATGTCATCCAGCCCCAGCGCCTTCATGCGCAGGATCACTGCCGCCAGTGAGGAACGCAGGATTTCAGGGTCGGTGAACGGCGCGCGCGAATTGAAATCGCCTTCGTCGTACAGGCGTATGCAAACGCCCGGCCCCACACGGCCGCAACGGCCGGCGCGCTGGTTCGCGGACGCCTGGCTGATGGGCTCGATGCGCAGCTGCTCGACCTTGTTGCGCCAGGAATAGCGTTTGACCCGCGCCAGGCCGCTATCGACCACATAGCGTATCCCCGGCACCGTCAGGGACGTTTCCGCGACGTTGGTCGCCAGAACGATACGCCGTGCATTGCCACGCGGCCGGAAGATACTTTCCTGTTCTGCCTGGGACAAGCGCGCAAACAGCGGCAGGATTTCCGTCCCTGCGCGCACGTGGCGGCCCAGCGCATCGGCGGCTTCGCGGATCTCGCGCTCGCCCGGCAGGAAAACCAGAACGTCGCCCGGCCCATGGCGCGAGCACTCATCCACGGCGTCAACGATCGCGTCGACCAGGTCGCGCTCTTCGTCACGCTCGCGGCCGCGGCCGGCGCCGGCCTGGCGCGTCGCGGTTTCTGCATCCTGCTCCTCACGCACCGGGCGATAGCGAATCTCTACCGGATACAGCCGCCCGGATACCGCGATGACAGGCGCGGGCTTTCCGTCCGCGCCAGCAAAGTGAGTCGCGAAACGCTCGGCGTCTATGGTCGCGGAGGTGATGATCAGCTTCAGGTCGGGACGGCGCGGCAGAATCTGCCGCAAGTAGCCCAGCAGGAAGTCGATATTCAGACTGCGCTCATGCGCCTCGTCGATGATGATGGTGTCGTAGCGGCGCAACAGTGGGTCGCGCTGCGATTCCGCCAGCAAAATCCCGTCCGTCATCAACTTGATCGCGGCCCCCGGCCCGGCCTTTTCATTGAAGCGGATCTGGTAGCCCACCAGCTCGCCCAGCGGGGTATTCAACTCTTCCGCGATGCGCTTGGCGACAGAGGTCGCCGCCAGGCGTCGCGGCTGCGTATGACCGATCATCTTCCGGCCCGCGGCGCGGCCGATTTCCAGACAGATCTTGGGCAGCTGCGTGGTTTTTCCGGAACCGGTTTCACCGCTGACGATCACCACCTGGTGCGCCTGGATGGCGCGGGCGATTTCATCGCGGCGGGCGGTGACTGGCAGGTCTTCCGGATAGGTAATGGCGGGAAGCACGCGTTCGGGCGTGACGACGGCGCGGCGGTTGGCCGGCGCGGATGACTCAGACATGGAACTCCTGTGGAACTGGCAAGGATGCCGCAGGATTCGCCCCCCTGCCCGCGCTCAGGCGCGGCGGTGGCATTTTTGCAGCATCCAAACGGCACGCTGGCCGCTGGCAGATATTATAATTTTCCTGTCCAGGCTGCATCCGCTGCCTGGCCGTACGTCGCCGGCCCCGAGCCGGCCTTGTTTTAACTGGCGCCGCCTGGCACTGCCACCGCGCCAGCAATGGTCAGGTCTGCCTGCTCCATGCCGTTTCCTTCCCATCCTCCGTCTGACTTTTTTTCCGAACACTAGCCTGACATGCCCGACGACCCCGTGCCTGAAATCCTGTCCGCCCAGGAAGCCCCCGAATTCGCGCCCGCACAGTTCGTGCGATGGTTCCGCGACGTTGCTCCCTATGTGCACGCATTCCGAGGCAAGACCTTCGTCGTCACCTTCGGTGGCGAGCTGGTACAGGAGGGCGCGCTCAATGCGCTGGTTCAGGACTTGTCGCTGCTTTCGGCGCTGGGCATTCGCATGGTGCTGCTGCATGGCTCACGGCCGCAGGTCAACGAGCAACTGCGGCTGAAAGGCTATGCCAACCGTTTCGGCCTGGGCCTGCAACCCATGGACGCCGCCGAACTGGAATGCGCCAAAGAGGCCGCCGGCGAAATCCGCCTGGATATCGAAGCTGCATTCAGCCAGGGCTTGCCCAATACCCCGATGTCCGGATCGCACATCCGCGTCATCTCGGGCAACTTCGTCACGGCCAGACCGGCCGGCATCATTGACGGCGTAGATTACGGCCACACCGGCAAGGTGCGCAAGATCGACGTCGACGCACTGCGTTTCGCCATCAGCCACGACTCCATCGTCCTGATCTCGCCGCTGGGCTTTTCGCCAACGGGCGAAGCCTTCAACCTGGCCGTCGAGGAAGTCGCCACCAGCGTCGCCGTGGCGCTGCGTGCGGAAAAGCTCATATTCCTGACCGAGAACACCACGGTTCACAATCCGGACGGCAGCGTGGATACCGAACTGGCCCGTGCCGACGCCGACAGCCTGCTGACCTCCTCTGAACTGGACGAAGTCACCGCCTACCTGCTGCGCTATGCCTCGCTGGCGGTCAAGCGCGGCGTCGCCCGCGCCCACCTCGTCCCCTTCACGCTGGACGGCAGCGTGCTGCTGGAGATCTTCACCCACGATGGCGTGGGCACCATGGTGGTGGAAGACACGCTGGACGACCTGCGGCCCGCGACGCTGGACGATGTCGGCGCACTGCTGCAACTGATCGAACCGCTGGAAGCCGACGGCACGCTGGTGCCGCGCGGTCGGAGCACGGTCGAACGCGACGTCGACAACTTCACGGTGCTGGAGCACGATGGCGTCATCTACGGCTGTGCCGCGCTGCACGCCTTCCCCAAGGAGCAGATGGCAGAAATGGCCTGCCTGATCGTCCATCCGGAATGGCAGGGCGAAGGTGGCGGCGACAAACTCCTGCGCCACATCGAAACCCAGGCCCGCCAGCGCGGCTCCAAGCGCCTGTTTGTGCTGACCACCCGCACCTCGCACTGGTTCATCAAGCGCGGCTTCGTGCAGGGCGGCATCACCGACCTGCCACGCGAACGCCAGGCCAGCTACAACCGTTCGCGCAACAGCATGGTCTTCATCAAGCGTCTGTAGGCGGTATCAGGCAGGCGGCAAGCCTTGAACCGGCCGTGGGCCTCGGGCAAAGCCACTGCCTGCCACGCCGGTTCCGCCGGCATGCCCCATATACCCTGGCAACAAGAACGGCTATGCCTGCCGTGCGCGCCAGACGCCTTTAAAATCGGCATCATGCAGGCTGGGCCGCCGGCGCATCGAGATCGTGCGCTCACGCAGCCCTGCCTTCCCTTTTCACCCCGGGCGCCTGGCGCCCGGCCCGCCGCGCCCCTGCCAGGCTGAAGCAGCCGGCCAGCGCGGCGTACACCATTTCCAGAGGTGCATCCATGACCCGTATCGTCCAATGTGTCAAATTGAAGAAAGAAGCTGAAGGCCTGGAACGTCCGCCCTACCCCGGCGCGCTGGGCCAGCGCATCTGGGAAAGCATTTCCAGGGAAGCCTGGGAAGAATGGCTCAGCATCCAGACGCGCCTGGTCAATGAGAATCGCCTGAATCTGGCGGACGCCCGCGCCCGCAAATACCTGACGCAACAGATGGAACGCCATCTGTTCGAAGACAGCCAGGTCGAAGCCCACGGCTTCGTGCCGCCCTCGGCCTGACCCCAGGCGCCCGGCTACGGCCGGGCTGCTGTCTGCTGGCAATCTGACCTGGCCGGGGTTCCTCTTACCACGGGCCTGCAGGCTTAGCCGCTACCCGCTACCGCCAGAACCCGCCTTTCAGCCGGAGCGGCTTCCTGTAGCCAGCATCCCCTGTCAAAACATCCCCTCCGGGCGCCTTTCTGGGCAGCCCACCACCGAGTCTGCCCAGAATCAGGCCAGCCACTTGAGGTAGCTGCCGCGCTCCATGTCCTGCACCTCGATCGTAACGGAACAATTCTGCAACGGCAGGGCCTGCAATCGAGCCAATACCGCCTGCGCCAATTCCTGCTTCTGCACGGCAGTGCGCCCAGCCAGCAGGCGCAGCGTGACATGGATGAAATGCGTGGCATCGGTGGTATTCGCACTACCCACGATATCTGCACCTACGCAATAGGCATCGCAGGCATACGCACGCACCTTGATATCGCTGCCATCCGGCTCGAACAACGCCGAGTCCAGCGCCCCGGCAAATACCTGTCTGACAAGGTGCTGGCCATCCAGTGCTGGCGCGTGTTCAATAATGCAATGCGGCATGCTTGCTCCTTCAATTCCGCTTCCATGGCTCCGTTTCCATGGCGGCCCACAGGATAACCCAAGCGCAACAGCCCCCTGCCCCGCCCCCCGCCGAACGCAACACTGCCCGGTTGCCGGGCTTCTGGACGAAGCATGGCAACCGGGCAGCGCGCCTGCAGGCCTCTTGGCCTATCCCTCCCCTGCCACTCGACGGCGGCAGGGAAGGCCCGGCATCAGGACTGCGTATTGTTGCTGTCGCTGGCCTGTTTCTCGTGAATGCTGATGGGTTCTTCGCCCGCCGCCGTGCGCTCGGCATTCTTGACACCGGTATGGCGCACATCGGCGCCATGCACCATGTAGATCACACGCTCTGCCATGTTTTTGGCATGATCGCCGATGCGTTCCAGCGCACGCGCGACAAAAATCATGTCGATGGCGCGCGAGATGGTACGCGGGTCCTCGATCATGTAGGTGATCAGATGGCGCAGGGCCGCCTTCCACTCACGGTCGACTTCCTTGTCGCTGCGCACCACGGCGGCGGCCTGGACCGCATCCTGGCGGGCAAAGGCGTCCAGCGTCTGGCGCAGCATGGTGATCACGCTATTGGCCATGTGGCGCAGTTCGATCACCGGCATGCGATGCTGCTCGGCGTCATGGATGCGGCGCGCCAGCGAGGCGATCTTGTCGGCCTCGTCGCCCGAGCGTTCCATATCGGTCAGCATCTTGGAAACGGCCAGCAAGGTGCGCAGGTCAATGGCGGTCGGCTGGTGCAGGGCCAGCGTCAGGCCGATGCGCTCGTCGATCTCGACCTCGCGGCGGTTCACTTCCTTTTCGCGTTCGCGCACTTTCTCGAACAGCACCGGGTCGTTGCCGGCCAGCGCATCCACCGCTTCGCCGATCATCGCCTCGACGACGCCCCCCATCTGCAGGAATTGGGAACGGATGGTTTCCAGATCCGTCGCAAACTGCCTGTTGGTATGCTCACTCATCCTGTGATCCCTGCCTATTCAAAACGATCCATGTGAAGAACGCCAGCCGTCGGGAAGCGCCCGCGCGATCGCGAAGCGGACAGTGGCCGTATGTCAGAAAGTGATCTTATGACCCAATCATGACAAATTCATGAATGCAACATACGCGTGAATGCAACTTACGCGGGCGTCATCCTCGTGCCCATGGCAACAGCGCAGCACTGAGGTGCCGCGCTGCCCCCGGCTCTCAGCCGCGCGCGCCCGGCAGCAGGCGCTGCACGCCGTCGCTGCCCGCCAACAGCGCCAGGTTCGCGCCGCGCAGCGCGAACAGGCCGCAGGTGACGACACCCGGCAGGTTGTTGATTTCCTGCTCCAGGCGGGCCGGTTCGTTGATTTCCAGGCCGGAAACGTCCAGGATGACATTGCCGTTGTCGGTTACGAAGCCCTCGCGCAACGCCGGAATACCGCCATAGGCACGCAACGCACGGGCCACGGCTTCGCGCGCCATGGGAATGACTTCCACCGGCAGCGGGAAGCGCCCCAGGCGCCGGACCAACTTGCTATCGTCAGCAATGCACACGAATTCGTCCGCCACCGAGGCGACGATTTTCTCGCGCGTCAGCGCGCCACCACCGCCCTTGATCATATTCATGCCAGCGTCGATTTCGTCGGCGCCATCGACATACACCGGCATGTGCTGCACGTCATTGAGATCCAGCACGGCGATACCGTGGCCGGCCAGGCGCTCGGCGCTGCGCACCGAACTGGCCACCGCGCCGCGGAAGCGGCCGGCATAGCGTGCCAGGCCGTCGATGAAAAGATCCGCCGTGGAACCCGTGCCCACGCCGATGATGACATCCGCGCCCAGCATGGGTTCGATATAGGCCAAGGCGGCATCGGCCGCTTGCTGCTTGAGTTGTTGCTGCGACAACATGAATGAAACCTGTCAGTCAGAAAAAAACATCATACGCCCGGCACGCCGAAACAGCGGCCCGGCACCGTCTACGCAGGCAGGAAACGCGCCGCATAGGTGGCTTCACGGAAACCGACGCCAACCTTGCCGTCGCCATCGACCGCCACGGGACGGCGCACCAACGCCGGATAGTCGGCAATCAGGGCCAGCCAGGCGGCGTCATCGGCCGGACTGCGAGCGGATTCGGGCAGGTTGCGCCAGGTCATGGAAGCCCGGTTGACGAGCTTCTCCCAGCCACCCAACTGGGCCGCCCAATCCCGCAACAGTGCCGGGTCCACCGGATGGTCGCGATAATCGACGAACGTGTGCGCCACGCCGTGGCTGTCCAGCCAGGCACGCGCCTTGACGCAGGTGCTGCACTTATTCAGACCGTAAAGGACCAGGCTCATGACGATACCTCCTTGCGTTTCTGCAGGCGGTAGGCAACGAGCACGCAAATACCTACCGCGACAATAAAGATAGTAGCCAGTGCGTTGACCTCGGGCTTGAGCCCCAGGCGCACGCGGGCAAAAATTTCCGGCGACAACAGGGTCGAACCCGGCCCCGACAGGAAGGACGCGATGACGACATCATCGAGCGACAGCGTGAAGGCCAGCAGCCAGCCAGCCGCCAATGCCGGCGCGATCAACGGCAAGGTGATGCGGAAAAATACCGTCAGCGGCGTTGCGCCCAGGTCCAGCGCAGCCTCTTCCAGTGAACGGTCGAATTCACGCAGCCGTGATTGAATGATCACCGCGACATAAGCTGTCGCCAGCACCACGTGGCCCACCCAGATGGTGAACACACCCTGCCCTTCGGGCCAGCCCGTCAGGTTGTGCAGCTCCACGAACATCAGCAGCAGCGAAATCCCCAGGATCACTTCAGGGATCACCAACGGTGCGCTGATCATCGCGACGAACAGGGAAATGCCAGGAAAGCGACGCATGCGCGCCAGCACGTAGCCCGCCCAGGTGCCGATGACGACCGCCATGGTCGCGGTCATCGCCGCCACCCGCAGCGATAGCCAGGCCGCCGACAGCAAGACTTCGTCGTTAAGCAGTTCACGGTACCAGCGCAGCGAAAATCCGCTCCATTTGGTCACCATTTCGGACGCGTTGAACGAAAACACCACCAACGTGAACAACGGCAGGTACAGGAAACCGAAACCCAACGCGAAGCTGAGCAGGCGCAACCAGGGATTGGGCTTCATGCCTTTTCCTCCACGTCGCCCGCCACGCGCATCTGGCGCATCTGGTTGCGCTGGAACCAGACGAAGGGCACCAGCAGGAACAACACCATCACCACGGTAATGGACGCCGCAACCGGCCAGTCGGAGTTGCGCGAGAATTCATCCCAGACCAGACGCCCCATCATCAGCGTATCGGCGCCACCCAGCATTTCCGGAATGACATACTCCCCTACGCAGGGAATGAATACCAGCAACGCACCCGCCACGATGCCGGGCCAGGCCATGGGCAGCGTGACATGGAGGAACGCTGACCAGGGCCGCGCGCCCAGGTCGTAGGCGGCTTCCAGCAGACGGTTGTCGAGCTTCACCAGCGTGGCATAGAGCGGCAGGATGAAAAATGGCAGATAAGCGTAGACCATGCCGACATACACGGCGAAATCCGTGCGGTACATCGGGATGGGCGCGTCGATGATGCCCAGCCACATCAGCAGACTGTTCAGCAGCCCGTCGTTGCGCAGGATGCCCACCCAGGCATAGACGCGCAGCAGCAGCGAGGTCCAGAACGGCAGGATCACCAGCAACAGCAGCAGGCCGCGCACCGCCGGAGCGGAACGCGCAATGTAGTAGGCCAGCGGAAAGCCGATCAGGATGCACCAGAGAGTGGTTACCGCCGCCATCTTGAGCGAATTCAGGTAGGTGGCGACATACAGCGAATCGTTGAGCAACAGCAGGTAGCCGCGCAGGTGCAGGGAGACATGCAGCGCCTCTTCCTTGAATTCGGCCAGCGCCGTATAGGGCGGCAGGCCGAAATCCTGGTCGGCAAAGCTGATCTTCAGCACCAGCAGGAAAGGCACCAGCAGGGTCAGTGCCAGCCACAAATAGGGCGGCACGATGGCCAGCAGCCGAGAAAGGCTGGGCAGGCCCGAGCGCTCACGGCGCCAGCGCTTGAACATCATGATGCCAGCACCACGCCACTGTCGGCGTCCCAGGTGATAAAGACCTCGTCGTCGATGCCGGGCGCATCTTCGCGCGCCAGCATCAGGCCGGGCACGCTGGCTTCCACCACTTTGCCGGAATCCAGCCGGATCTGGTACAGCGCGTAACTGCCCAGCCAGGCCATATGGCTGACCACGCCGCGCGCCCAGTTGACCTCGCCTGGCGGTTGCTCGCGGCGCACCAGCACGCTTTCCGGGCGCAACGAAACGTAGACATCCATGCCCAGCGGCTCGCTGATGCCATGGTTGACGTATAGACGCCGCCCCAGTTCCTCGCACTCGATAGCGACATGGTCCGGCTCGTCAACGACGATTGTGCCAGTGAAAATATTGGTCGAACCAATGAAACTCGCGACGAAACGCGAATTCGGGAAGGCATAGACATCCTGCGGCGTGCCGCACTGGACGATCTCGCCATCGGTCATCACCGCCAGGCGATCGGCCATGGTCATGGCTTCTTCCTGGTCATGCGTCACCATGATGCAGGTCACACCCACCTGGTTGAGGATACGCACCAGCTCGATCTGCGTCTTCTGGCGAATCTGCTTGTCCAGCGCCGACATCGGCTCGTCGAGCAGCAACAGCTTGGGCCGCTTGACCAGGCTGCGCGCCAGGGCCACCCGCTGCTGCTGTCCACCAGAAAGCTGGTTGGGCTTGCGCTTGGCGTAAGGCACCATTTGCACCAGGTCCAGCGCTTCATAGACACGCTCGTGGATTTCCGCCGGGTCCACGCCCTCCTGCTTGAGGCCGAAAGCCACGTTGGCCTCGACCGTCATGTGCGGAAACAGCGCGTAGGACTGAAACATCATGTTCACCGGGCGCCGGTATGGCGGCACTCGGGCAATATCCACGCCATCGAGCAGGATCTGCCCGGATGTGGGCTGCTCAAAACCGGCCAGCATGCGCAGCAGCGTCGACTTGCCGCTGCCCGAACTGCCCAGCAAGGCAAACAGCTCGTTGCGCCGTACCGACAGGTTCACCGAACGCACCGCCACGGTCTCGTCGAAGATTTTCACCAGATCGACAAGTTGTACGAAATCATCCGGATCGACAGCAAAGGGCTGCACCGGCACACGGTTTTCCGCCATGATGTTCACTAGCCTGTAAGATCAGCGTCCGGACTTGAGGGAATTCCAGAGCCGGGTCTGCAACTGCTGAATGCGCGGCGGTTGGGGCTTGATGACATACAGCGTCTGGGAAACTTCGGCCGCCGGGTAGATCATCGGGTTGTTCGCCACTTCCGGATTCACGAATTCTCGCGCACTCTTGTTGGCATTGGGATAGAACATGTGGTTGGTGATGGCCGCATGCACCTGGGGCGTTTCGATGTAGTTGATGAAGGCATGTGCCGCATCGACATTGCGCGCATCCTTGGGAATCGCCATGGTATCGAACCAGGCTGGCGCGCCGCCGGCAGGAATGAAGTAATCCACTTCGAACTTCTGGCCCGACGTCTTGGCGCGATGGCGTGAAATCATGACGTCGCCCGAAAAACCATAGACCATGCAGAGGTCGCCGCTGGCCAGCTCGTCGATGTAGCCCGATGAACTGAACTGGCGGATGTACGGACGGATTTTCTTCAGGACCTCGGCGGCCTCCTGGTAGTCATCAGGGTTGCTGCTGTTGGGGTCCTTCCCCAGATAATGCAGCACGGCCGGGAACACCTGCGCCGCCTCGTCGAGGATAGAAATGCCGCAACGCTGCAATTTGGCGGCGTTTTCCGGTTCGAACAGCAGTTTCCAGTCAGCCAGGTCCGCGTCTGCCCCCAGAATTTCCCTGGCCTTGGTCACATTGAAGCCCAGGCCGTTGGTGCCATAGCCCCAGGGGATCAGGTATTCATTACCCGGGTCGACCGTCGCAACCAGCGCCATCAGGTCGGGGTCCAGGTGCTCCCAATTGGGGATCTTGCTCTTGTCGAGCTTCTGGTAAAGGCCGCCCTGGATCTGCCGGGCGGCATAGTGGGTCGACGGCACGACCACGTCATAGCCGGAACGGCCTGCCAGCAGCTTGGATTGCAGCATGTCGTTGCTGTCATAAACGTCGTAGCGGGCCTTGATGCCGGTCGCGGCTTCAAAGCCCGACAAGGTATCCGGCGCCGTGTATTCCGCCCAGTTGTAGACGTTGACGACCTTGTTGTCCTGCGCCATCGCCGACGGCAGCGCCGCCAGCGACAGCGCCACACCGGCCAGCGCGCCCGCGAGCGCACGCCTGCGCGACCCGTTCAGGATTTCTTCCCCCATGATGACCCCCGCGAAAATCCGCATGTGTGAAAAGCCCGAATCATAAAGCTTTTTGCCTGGGAGAACGGGCAAAAATGTGAAGAAATCCGCTCGGTTTCCTGCAATCCGCCTGGCCAGGCAACGCGCCTGTGGTGCGAATCGCCAGCGCTTCCAGGGTCAGCCCGTGGTGCAGTGCATGTAGGCGCCGGAGAAAACCTGCCAGGCCTGGCCCCCCTCCACCTCGCCGCCGACCTTCAGGAACGAACGCCTCAGGCGTGCCAGGGTCTCGCGCCGCTGGGCCTCGTCCAGCCCCAGGCGCCCACGGTCCATGTCTATGATCCAGGACGCGCCCGTGGCGTCGAACAGCAGGTTGTAGACATTCAGATCGGCATGATAGACGCCGGCCTGGTGCATATCGAAGACCGCGCGCGCCGCCAGCGTCAGTGCGCAACGGTCCGCCAGACGCTTGGCCAACGGCACGGCGCCGGGAATGCGGCGCGTCAACAACGCCGCCCGATACCAGGGACCGGTACGCCAATAGCCGGCCGCCAATACCTGCGGCACCGGCAACCCTGCCGCACGCATGCCGGCCATCAAACGGAATTCGCGGAACGGCCGGGTGAAATCTTCCCCCTGCCACAGATAGCGGTCGCGATTGATGCGCGCCAGCAAGCCGCCACGGCGATAGCCGCGCAGCACGCCAGCACCGAAATCTCCTTCCACATACCAGGCGGCCTGCCGACCGCCCGCCCCGACCGGCTGCGCACCTGGGGGCGGCACCAGCCAGTGCGGCCCGGCCTGCGCGCCTTTGCCGGACAGGGCCTGCGGATCATAGATCATCGCACCGCCGCGCCAGCGCACGATGGCTTCGCCAGTGGGACTGAGCGCCGGCGCGGACTGCAGCTCAGCCTTCACGGTTACGCATCCAATCGGCCACGCCGAAAAAAGTATGGACCAGGCGGTCGACCAGCGGCGCGGGCACATTCTCGTCCACCAACGCCCGGCCCATGCAGGCCACCCATTGGTCGCGCTCGGTCGTTCCAATGGGAAACGGCAGGTGGCGGGCGCGCAGGCGCGGATGGCCAAAACGGCTGATATAGAGATCAGGGCCGCCGAAATAGCCACTCAGGAACCAGAACAATTTGTCGCGCGCCTCGTCCAGGCTGGGTCCATGCACGGCGCGCAACTCGCGGAAGTCGTCTTCCAGGTCCATCAGGTCATAGAATCGGTCTACGATACGCCGCACGCCGGTCTCGCCACCCAGATGCTCGTACAGACTGCGGCTGGTGTCATAGGGCTCGAAAATGGGTTGCACACGACTCATGAGAAACCTTGCATACCATGCGTAGTATTATTATTAAGATATTACAGCTGCCGCCGGTTCGGCGTGATCCGCATGGTAACCGATGCGCGGCCAGCTCCTGGGGACTGCTGCACGATGGCCCTTCCCCTCTGCTGCACTGAAAAAATTCAGGCTCCCGTCGCGCTGCCCATCCCTTTCCCAGCGCCGCAGGCTGCCGCCCCCTCAGGATCAGGAGCAAACTCATCATGCGTAAGAACTGGCTTGCCATCGCCATGGCATCCGTCGCCATCGTCGCCACCGCCCCGGCCAGCGCCGCGGCCCCTCTGAAGATGGCCTATGCGTTGTCGCAGCAATCCCATTATGGCGCCGGCGGCGAGGCATTCGCGCAATCCCTCGCTAAATCGAGCGACGGCCGCTACACCGTGCAGCAATTCGCCAACAGTGCGCTGGGCGGCGAACGCGAAGTGCTGGAAGGCCTGCAACTGGGCACCATCGACCTGGCCATCGTTTCGACCGGCGCCACGCTGAACTTCGTGCCCTCCACCGGCGTCTTCGACATTCCCTTCCTGCTGCGCGACCTGGACCATGCCCGTACCGTGCTGGACGGCCCCATCGGCGAAGGCATGCTGGAAGACTTTTCCAAGCGCGGCCTGGTCGCGCTGGCCTGGGGCGAACAAGGTTTCCGCCACCTGACCAACAACGTGCGTCCGGTCAGCAAGCCTGAAGACGCCAAGGGCCTGAAGATCCGCGTCACCGAAAACCCCGTGCACATCGCCGCCTTCCGCGAAATCGGCATGCTGCCCACGCCCATGGCCTGGCCTGAAGTGGCCACCGCCCTGCAGCAAGGCACCATCGACGGCCAGGAAAACCCGCTGTCGGTCATCGTTTCGGCCAAGCTGTCGCAAATCCAGAAGTACCTCTCGCTGACGTCGCACGTGTACGCGCCCACCGTCATCATCGTTTCGCCCTCCGTCTATGAAGGCCTGAACGATGCCGACAAGGCGCTGTTCAAGCAGGCCGCCGTCGATGGGGCCAAGGCCATGCGCGACTACGTCGACAATGTCGAGAAGAATGGCCTGGAGCAGCTGCGCGGCGAAGGCATGCAGATCACCACGGAAATCGACCGCGAGGCATTCCAGCAAGCAGTCCAGCCGGCCTACAAGGATTATGAAAAGCGCTATGGCGCCGACCTGATCAAGGCCATCCAGGACACCAAGTAATCCGGCACTGACCCGGATCCCGGGGAATGGGCATGGCCGATGCCGCCATGCCCGCCTCCGAGCCATGCCCGGCGTTGCGCTGCAACTTCGGGCGTTTCTCTTCCTGAAACACTGTCATCATGCGTCTGCTCTGCCTGTTCGACCGCGTCCTTTTCCGCGCTGTCTCTCTCATTACCCAGGTGTTGCTGCTCGTCGCCGTCGCGACCGCCTTTTACCAGGTGATCACGCGCTTCGTCCTGCAGGCCCCCTCCGACTGGAGTGAAATCCTGACCCGCGCCGTCCTGATCTGGACCGTCATGCTCGGCATCTCCCTGGCCTTCCGGCACGGCGCCATGATCAGCGTCGAGATGCTGCGCGAACGCCTGACGGGGCGGCCCCGGCGTATTCTGGAATGGGTGCTGGCCCTCATCTGTGCCGGCTTCCTGCTGTTCCTGGCCTGGATTGGCGGGCAAATGACCCACCGTGTCCGGTTCCAGAGCATGCCCAGCCTGGATATCTCGATTTCCTGGATCTATCTGTCCATTCCCGTGGGCACGACCCTGGCCGCCATTGCGGTCTTTGCCCGCCTGTTCGACCGCGATGCCGCTGCGCCCGAGCGCAACGATGCACAAGGTTGATGGACTGAATACGGAATCCTCGCCATGTCCCAATTAATGATCGTTTCGATGCTGGTGTTTTTCGGGCTGTCCATCCCGATCGCCGTCTCCATCGGCCTGTCCAGCCTGCTGGGTGTCGCATCCAGCAACCTGACCTGGCTGGTGGTGGCGCAACAGCTGTTTGCCGCACTGGACAAGTACCCGTTGGTCGCCATTCCCTTCTTCATCCTGGCCGGCAACCTGATGGAAGCCGGCGGTATTTCCGCCCGTATGGTGGATTTCGCCAAAAGCCTGGTCGGCGGCATGCAGGGCGGCCTGGCCTGCACCTGCGTCCTGACCTGCATGATCTTCTCCGCCGTCGCGGGCTCCAGTGTCGCCACCACCTTCGCGGTCGGCGCCATCCTGATCCCCGCCATGGCGCGGCACGGCTACCCGGTACCATTCGCGGCATCGCTGCAGGCGGCATCGGCGGAACTGGGGGTCATCCTGCCGCCGTCGATCCCGATGATCCTGTATGCGGTCTCGACGGAAACCTCCACGGGTGAACTGTTCATCGCTGGCGTCATCCCCGGCCTGCTGATCGGCTTCGCGCTGATGGCCTATGCCTGGTTCTACGCCCGCCGCAACGGCCTGGGCAAGCATGACGGCGAAGGCCGCCTGTCGGTCTGGCCTGCCTTCAAGCGCGCCTGGTTGGCGCTGCTGATGCCCGTCATCATTCTCGGCGGCATCTATGGCGGCATCTTCACGCCTACCGAGGCGTCAGTGGTGGCAGTGGTCTATGCGCTGTTCGTGGGCATGTTCATCTACCGGCAAATGAACGTGAAGCAGTTTTCCCGCGTGCTGCACCGCTCGGTGATTTCCACGGCGGTCATCATGTTCATCATCGCCAATGCGGGCGTCTTCAGCTTCCTGCTGAACCGCGCCGGCGTGCCAGACATGCTGGGCGCCTGGCTGAGCACACTGTTCTCCGACAGCTTCACCTTCCTGCTGGGCATCAACGTCGCGCTCTTCGTGGTCGGCATGTTCATCGAGACCTCGGCCTCGATCGTGGTGCTGGCGCCGCTGCTGCTGCCGGTAGCCATGCAGTTCGGCATCGACCCGGTGCACTTCGGCGTCATCATGATCGTGAACCTCGCGCTGGGCATGATCACGCCGCCGCTGGGCGTGAACCTGTTCGCCGCCTGCGCCATCGCCAAGATCTCCCTGGAACGGCTGATGAAGCCCCTGATACCGCTGGTCATCGTTGTGCTGCTGTGCCTGATGGTGATCACGTACATCCCCGGCATGTCGCTGTGGCTGCGGGACCTGGCCTACAGCCGCTGAGTCCCCGGCATGCCGCCGCCCGCGCTCCCTGCAGGGCCGGCGGCATGCCAGAATCTTTCTTTATCTAGGCATCGGTAACCAGGCATTTCCCCGGCGGTTACCCCGCCTAAAGCGTTGTATCATGCCGGCGTCCCAATAATAAGCAAACGTTAAGATAAGCGACGCCGCCTGCCTGCCAAGCGTGCGCCAGCATCGCGGGCGCCCCGGCTTATGAATTTCCTCTCACTTGAATTCTCGGTTTTCTTCCTGCTCTTCCTGCTGCTGTATTGGGCATGCAAAGCACTGCCGGGAATACAGAACAGTTTCATCCTGCTGGCCAGCTACTACATCCTGGCCAGCTTCCATCCCTATTTCGCACTGGTTCTGGCCGGCTACACGCTGGGCATCCATGCCTGCGCCCTGCTCATCACACGATGGCGCGTGCATGGCAAGCTGGCGCTAGGCCTGTCGATCACGCTGGCCATCGCCAATCTGGCCTTCTTCAAGTATTTCGACTTTTTCAGCGAAAACATCAATACCCTGTTGTTGGCGCTGGGCCTGAAGCACATGCTGCCGGCGCTGCAAGTCATGGTGCCGCTGGGCATTTCGTTCTACACCTTCCATTCGATCAGCTACCTGGTCTCGCTGCAGCGCGGCGAGTTCAAGCCGGTGCGTGTGGACCAGCTCGCACTGTTTCTGGCGTTTTTCCCCAGCGTCATCGCCGGCCCGATCAACCGGGCCAGGG
The DNA here is from genome assembly GCF_004216755.1 of Kerstersia gyiorum. Classification (GTDB taxonomy): domain Bacteria; phylum Pseudomonadota; class Gammaproteobacteria; order Burkholderiales; family Burkholderiaceae_B; genus Kerstersia; species Kerstersia gyiorum. Next base: position 21,409 of record NZ_SGWZ01000008.1, on the reverse strand, counting down.
ATTTCCTGCCCCAGATCACCAGCACCGCACCGCGCCAGCTTGACGAGTATCCGCGTGGCCTGCTGCTGATCGCGCTGGGCATACTCAAGGTGGTCTGGCTCAGTGCCGTGCTGGCTGACACCTGGGCCGATCCGGTTTTCGCCAACCCGCTGGAATACCATGCGCTCGATGCCCTGCTCGGGCTGGTGGCCTACAGCTGGCAGATCTACCTGAATTTCTCGGGCTATACCGATCTGGTCACCGGGCTGGCGCTACTACTGGGCTTTCGCCTGCCCATCAACTTCGACGCGCCTTACGCCGCGACCAACCTGCGCCATTTCTGGTCACGTTGGCATATCAGCCTGTCCACCTGGATTCGCGACTACCTGTATATCCCGCTGGGCGGTTCACGCAAGGGTTTTTCCCGCACCCAGGCCAACTTGATGATCGCCATGGTGCTGTCGGGCCTCTGGCACGGCGCCAGTGTCAACTTCCTGGCCTGGGGCGCGATCCATGGCCTGGGCATGATCCTGCTGAACTGTGGCGACCGCCTGTTCGGACGCGACCGGCTGAGCGGTCTTTCACCGCTGCTGGCAAATACCGCCACCGTGCTTTACGTGGCATTCGCCTGGATCTTCTTCCGCAGCCAGACACTGGAGCAAAGCACGGACTTCATTCGGGCGCTGTTTTCCAACTTCCAGCAGCCATTGCAATTCAATTCCCCCTTCTACCTGTTGCTGGCCTGGCTGCTGCTGATGCTTTATCCCAGGCTGGCGCAGCTGACCCGACAACTGCTGGCACGCACCGGACAGACGCCTTGGGTATTGCAGCCGTTCGTTCTGGTCGCCCTGGTGTGGATAGGCATGACACTGTCGCCTCCCGGCATTCCCGGTTTCATCTATGCGAAATTCTAGTCCGGCGCCGGTACGCCGGCCGTTTTTCAAGCTGCTCTACACACTGCTGCTGACCGCTGCCGCGCTGGTATGGCTGATGCAGAATTCCATCAGCAACTACTGGCTGGAGGTGTATCACCGCGACCCCGGCATTCCGGCGTTCCAGGCCTCGGCACTGTGGCAGACCGGTGGTGAACTGCAACGCGACTGGATGCACTACCAGGACGCAGGCAGCGCCGCCTTGCACCGTTTCGACGATGCCATGCGTGAGCGCATCAACCAGACATGGCTGACGCCGCCACGCCAGGCGCAACAGGCTACCGTGCGCGGTATGGAGGCCCGCCCCGCGCGGCCAGCGTCGGAAGCGGCCGCCCCCCCTGCCGCTGCCGTGCCAGCCCCCGCACAGGAACCGCCATCGACAGTGCCAGCAGAAACAGTGCTGGACGCCCATGAGTACCCCTGGTCAGTGCTGCCTGAGCCGGCGGCGCTACCTGAATCCGGCGTGCTTACCTCGCTGGTACGTGACGACACAATGCCGCTGAAAGCACGGCACAACACCCTGGACGCATGGCCTGCCGGCCAGCCTGACGCGGCCCCCGACAGCCTGGTGGCAGCGAGCCGCAACGCGGGCCCGGCCGCAGGCATCGGTAATGAAGCAAGCCGCACGACGACGGAGGAAGCAGGCACGTCTGCCCCCCCCGATCTGTTCCTGCCCCCCCCACCGCAGGTATTGCTACAAGCCGGCGACACCGTGTTTTTCGTCGGTGATTCGATGATGCAAGGGGTGGCACCGCATGTCCGCAAACAGCTCTTCAAAGAGCATGGCATCGAGAGCCTGGACCTCAGCAAGCAAAGCAGCGGATTGGCTTATACTGGCTTCTTCAATTGGCCGGCCACCGTCGAGCAGACGCTCACCAGTCATCCTGACATCCGGCTGATGGTGGTATTTCTCGGCCCCAATGACCCCTGGGACTTCCCCCTGGCGCGAGGCCAGCCTTTCCTTCGATTCAAGTCGCCGGAATGGGAAGCCGCTTATCGCGAACGCATCCGTGCCTTGCTCGAAAGCGCGCGCGAACATCAGGTCCATGTCATGTGGCTGGAAGTCCCGGCCATGAAAAAGAATTCACTCAAACAGTCCATGGACTACCTGAACACCCTGTATGCCTCGGAAGTCGCCCATGCCGGCGCCCAGTTCATTCCTACCAATCTGCTACTGGGCAACGAGAACGCTGCGTACTCGACCCACGTACAGGTCGGCGATCGCCGTGTCAAGGTGCGTATCGACGACGGCATCCACTTCACGGTGGCGGGCCAGCGCCTGATCGCCGAAGCGGTGCTGGCTCGCATCGACGTCCTGCCTGCGCCGGACTCAGCCCAATGAGCGCCCTGCCTGCGCGCCGCTGGCTTGCCCCCCTGTTGCTCGCGCTGGCACTGTCCAGTGGCTGCAACCCCTACCATCCACAGCTGGCGGCGGCAGCCGAACCCGCCGCACCACCCAAGGCAGCCCCGCCGCTGGCCCATGACATCCCCCCTGTCGGTACTTCCGGCCTGACGGACTTCGGCGACCCTAACCGCGAACGCCTGATCGCGAATTTCCGCGCCCGCCAGGCCGGCGCCGCCGCTGGCACCCTGTCCATCGTGCAGCTAGGCGATTCACACACGGCGTCGGATACCTTCACCTCCGGCCTGCGCCGCACGCTGCAGGCCTCGCTGGGCAATGCCGGCATCGGCTGGATCGCACCCATGGACATACGCGGCCAGAGCCACATGCTGGTCAAGGTCCGCTCCACCCACTGGCAGCTCACCTCCAGCCGTACCGAAGAACACCCGCATTTCCCGCTGGGCGGCAATATCGCCATGCCCACCAGGGAGGGCGCCCGCATCCGCATTGAACTGCGCCAGCCCGATACTTCGCTGTACCGTGCCTCCTTCCTGGTGCGCCAGACCACGACCGGTCCCGCGCTGCTTGTCGAGGATGCACGCGGCAGGCGCCAGCCCCTGGCCCCACGCCAGCCCGGCGAAGGCTGGCAACGCGTCACCGTGGACGTGCGCCTGCCGTTTTCCATTACTGCGCCTCGCGCCCAGGGCGCTCAGCTGGGCGGCATCTGGCTGGAGAAAACGGGCAGCAATGGCGTCATCGTTTCCCCCGTCGGCACCAATGGCGCCCGGCAGACCATCTTTGAAAAATGGTCGCCGGGCTGGCTGGAGCAATTGCAGGCCACCCATGCAGACCTGATCATCCTGGCCTACGGCACCAATGAGTCCTTTGACGACAAGTTGCTTGCCGAGGACATGGCCACCAGCCTGCGCGCCGGTATCCGCCAGATACGGCGCGCCCTGCCCGACGCAGCCGTCCTGATCGTCGGCATCCCCGACGCCATGGATCGCGCCCGGCCCGCGCCGGCCAGTTGCCAGGACCGCAGGCCCGCCATGCACGACACCGTGCGCCGCGTGCAGTGGGAAGTGGCACGCGAGGAAAAAACCCTGTTCTGGGACTGGAAACAGGCCATGGGCGGCGCCTGCCCCATGCTGGAATGGCAGCAGCGCGAATGGGTGGGCAAAGACCTGGTGCACTTCACCATGGAAGGCTACCAGGAAAGCAGCCGCCGCTTCCTTTCGGATTTCTTCGGTTTCCTGAACCAGCCCTGATGCGGGCACAGGCCCAGGGCCTGAAAACTCTCGCCAGGCGAGGGTTCAGCGAGCCGATATTTTTCCTTTCCTGACACCCCCTCCGGCCAGGGGACAGGATTTGCCCTGGCCGCCTATTGCCCGCTGCAACGTAGCCGGTATGATGGCGGTGCACCACCTTCGCGCGCAGCCAGGACCGCCACACGGCCCTGGGCCCGCGAGCCCCGGCTCGCCGCCTGGCACCTGCCACCCATTCTTTTTCCGGAAGACGTCGCATGCCGCAAGCTGCATCATCCGCCCGCCCTGCCATCCGGCCCAATCCATGGCTCAGGGAACTGACTACCCTCAAGCCCGCCCACTGGCGCTGGGGCGTTTCCATCCGCGCCGCCATCGGCATGGGCCTGCCCCTGGCGCTGGGCATCGTCTTCGATCAACTCGCCGCCAGCCTGTGGATCGCCATGGGCTCTCTGCTGCAAGCCAGTGCGGAACGCGAGGGTCCCTACAAGGCCATCTTCTGGAAAATCGCCATCTCCGCTCCCATGGGCGCGGCGGGATGCCTACTGGGCTACCTGAGCGATTACTCCTGGGGCGTGGTGACGGTCACCATGGTATGCGCTGCCTTCATCGGCAGCATTATCAGCAGCTACAGTGCCGCGCTGTCCTCCGGCAGCCTGCAGGCGCTGGTCATGGGCACCGTCATGACCGGCAATGGCCACATCGGCCCGGATTTCTGGCTGCCGGCCCTGATGCTGCTGGCCGGCAATGCCTTCTACGCGCTGATGCTGGGCGTGGAGGCGCTATGCTTCCGGCAACGTTCACAGCGCGCCATGCTCGCCGCCCTGACACAGGCGCTGCGCGCACTGGCGCTGGCCCGTGCGGATAAACAGGACACCGACGCGGCACGGCGTCAGGTCACAGACCGGCTCAGCGTGCTCTATGCCCAGATGCTCCAGATTCGCGCCCATGCGCAAGGACGCAACCCCCTGACCGAACGCACCGCCGCCTCGCTGCAGCGCTTCGACAACCTGTTCGCCTGCATCATGGCTTGCCAGGATGCCGACACCCTGAGGCGCGCCGCCGAGCAACTGCAGCCCATCGGCCAGGCGCTGGCCCACGGCACAAGGGCACCGGCGAGCACCGCCTGTCCCCAGGACCCCGCCTTGCTGCGGGCGGTCCAGGCACTGTATGACTCCTTCTGGAACAGCGCTGCGCCCGCCAAAAAGCCGGCTTCCGGCGTGACGCAGGCGCCGGCGCAAGCCCGCGAGAGCCGGCTGCGCATCCTGCTGGACCGCCTGACCCCTGGCCGGGCTACCATCGCATCCGCACTGGCGCTTTCCCTGTGCGTCGCCATCGGTTTTTCGCTGCACTGGATAGATGCCAAAAGCCATTGGTACTGGGTGCCGATGACCATCCTCATCATCATGAAACCGGATTTCGGCTCCATTTTCGCGCGCACCATCCTACGCAGCATAGGCACCAGCATCGGCGTCATCCTTGGCGCCATCCTGCTGGCCGTGCTCGAACCCGGCCCCAGCTTCGTCATCGTCATGACACTCATCGCCATCACTCTTCCCTGGGCCTCGCAACGCTCCTATGCCATGTACACGCTGGCGCTGACGCCGCTGGTGTTGGTGCTGATCGACTTCGTCACCCCGGAAACGCACGGCATCAACTACGCCGCATTGCGCCTGGTGGATACGCTGCTGGGCGGACTCATCGTCCTGGTATTCGGCTATGCCATCTGGCCCAAGCGCCATGAGCGCCAACTTGTACAGGCCTTCCGCGAGGCGCGCAAGGCCATTGCCGCCTACCTGCGCGCCTGCCTGCCCGATCCCGGGCAAGCGCAGGATAACCAGCAGGCCAGCGCCTGCCGCCGCACAGCCTATGGCGCCCTGGCGGACATCCGCCTGCAATTGCAGAAGTCGCTGACCGAACCACCACCTGCCGGGCCCGAGGCAGCTGCCTGGTTCCCGCTGATCACCAGCGCCGAACGGATCTGCGATGCCATTACCGGCTACTGCGCAGTGGCCAGCGAACAGCCCGATCCCGGCCAGCGCGCCGAACTGGAACGCCTGGCCGGCCTGCTTGCCACAGCCTCGCATGCCGAGGGCAGCCAGATCATCAGTGACAACGCCATGGCAAACGCACCGCTCGACGGCTCGCCGGAATCTGCGCTCATCAGCACTATCCGCAGTGAAATGGCGCATATCCACAACTTCGCCGAGGCCGCCCCCGACACCGCGCCAAAGGCCACCCCGGTCAGCACCTGACAATCTGGCCCGGGCAAGTGCGACGACATGCACAAGCCCCAACGCGGGCCGCGTGACGCACGATTACCGTGCGCCACACCAGGCCTCAGGCGGCAGAGCCCGCCAGTTTTTCCTGCTTGAAGGAACGCAGGATGGCATTGAGCATGATGCCGTACAGCGGCACGAACATCAGCAGGCTGACCGCAAGCTTGATGAAGTAATCCACCACTGCAATTTCCACCCAGTTTGCAGCCATGAACGGATTGCTGCTGCGCCAGAACGCAATGGAAAAAAACGCAGCAGTGTCCAGCGCCTGGCCGACGATTCCCGATGCCGTAGGAGCAACCCACCAGGCCACATTGCCGCGACGGATGCGGTCGAACACCTGGATATCCAGCAACTGCCCCAGCACATAGGCGGCAAAGCTCGCCAGCGCGATGCGGAACACGAAGCTGTTGAATTCCCCCAGCGCAGCAAAGCCGCTGAACGCGCCGTCATGAAACAGCACGGACACAATATAAGATGCGACCAACGCCGGCAGCATGGTACGGGCAATGACGCTGCGCGCAGCCTGCTTGCCGATCAGACGCACAGTCAGGTCGGTGGCCAGGAATATGAAGGGAAAACTGAATGCGCCCCAGGTGCTGTGAAAACCGAACAGCGAAATGGGCAATTGCACCAGGTAATTGCTGGCAATGATCACCAGCACATGAAAGGCCACCAGCAATGCCAGCGACAAGGACGCCCGCGAGCGCGGGTCGGTAACAGGACTCATCATGAACCTTTTTGATGAATGGGGTAAGGGAACCCATAGAGGGAACAGCAGAAACTGCAGCCGGGAGTGTACTGGTTTTCTATCAGGCCCGCACCCTGGATCATGGCAGGCTCCCCGATATCCTGACACCCAACCCTCCAGATTTGCGATTGGACGCAGGCGCGATCCCGTTGCATAGTGGCAGGCGTTCACATGTCCACTGTTCTACGCATCCGCTATCCCGCGCTCCCGCTTCCACGCATGTACCGGCTCCGCCATGACCACCCTGCCTCCTCCCGCATCGCCACCTGCGTCCATACCCGCCACACCTGGCCCTCCCCCACCCCAGCGTCATGCAGCAGTGGCCATCATTGCGGCCGGCGCCGTGCTGGCCGGCTGGCTGGCGGCAGGCCCGCTGCCCGCTGACCAGGCCATCGCGCTGGCCCTGGCCATCTTCAGCATCGGTCTGTGGGCAAGCTCGGCCTTGCCCGAGTACCTCACTGCACTGTGTTTCTTCCTGCTGGCCATCCTGCTGAAGGTCGCACCGCCAACGGTCATTTTCTCTGGCTTCAACTCATCCACCTTCTGGCTGCTCTTCAGCGGACTCATCACCGGCGCTGCTGTCCGCCATACGGCGCTGGACCAACGCTGGGCCAACTCACTGGCCGCCCTGATGAGCCAGCGCTACGGCAGCGTCATAGGCACCATCGTCGCCTTCAGCGTAGCACTCAGTTTCGTGCTGCCGTCCTCCATCGGACGCGCCGTTCTGCTGATTCCCATCATCACCTCCCTGGCAGGCCGCCTGGGCTACGCCCCCGGCTCCAATGGCAGGACCGGCATGCTCCTGGCCACGGCGCTGGGCACCCACATTCCTGCCTTTACCATTCTGCCTGCCAATGTGCCCAACATGCTGATGGCCGGCACCGCCGAAACACTCTACGGCTATGCCCCCACCTACACGCAATACCTGCTGTTGCACTTTCCGGTGCTCGGCATGCTGAAATCGCTGGTGCTGGCCGGCTTGATACTCTGGCTGTTTCCGGCCGGCCCGGCTCACCCCGACGGACAAATCCGCCGCGCCCGCACTTCTCCCACGCCACCACAACGCCGCCTGATGATCGCCCTGGCGCTGTGCCTGGCATTCTGGATGACGGACTCGCTGCACCACATCGCCCCGGCCTGGATCAGCATGGCGGCTGGCACCTATTTCCTCTGGCCAGGCTCAGGCCTGACCAGCAAACGCTGCATCAATGAAGAAATCAATATGGGTTCGCTGCTGTTCATCGGCGGGGTCATGGGACTGGGCGCCATCGTCGCCGCCACCGGCCTGGGTGGCGCGCTGGTCGAGGCTGCCGGCACCTATGTCGGCCTGGGCGATGGCGCCGCCTGGCAGAAAGTCGCCATGCTGGGGGGCATAGGCACGCTGGTGGCGCTGTTCACCACCCTGCCCGGCGTGCCTGCCATCATGACGCCCCTGGCGGCATCCCTGTCGGATACCACCGGCCTGCCCATCGCCACCGTCCTGATGAGCCAGGTCCTGGCCTTTTCCAATGTCATCCTGCCCTATCAATCACCGCCGCTGCTGGTCGCCATCCAACTAGGTAAAATCGACCTGCGCGCCGCCACCCGCATCTGCCTGGCGTTGGCAGCCGTCACCTTGCTGGTGCTGACCCCGCTGGATCTCCTGTGGTGGCACCTGCTGGGCTGGATATGATCACCTGCCTGCTTGCCTGGCCGCTCCTGCCATCGACACCGCCATGGATATCTATCAGCTACGCACCTTTCTCGCGGTCGCCCGCGAAGGCAGCATCACACGGGCAGCCGATCAATTGTTCCTGAGCCAGCCGGCCATCAGCGCGCACATCAAATCGCTGGAAGAAGAACTTGAACTGCTGCTGTTCGAACGTACGCCACGCGGCATGAGCCTGACGCCGGCAGGCGTCAGCCTGTACACCCGGGCCGAACAGCTGCTGGCCTTGCACCACGACATGCTGGACGAAGCGCGGCGCCTGCGCGGCACTCTCAACGGCAGACTGCGCCTGGGACTGACCAGCGCCGCCAGCGAGCCCGTGCTGGGCCCGCTGCTGGGCGCGCTGGCGGCCCGCTACCCAGCCAGCCGTGGAGCTAGACCTGCAATACGCCACATCGGTCGAAATCCTGCAGGGCATACGCAACGGCACCCTGGATGCCGGTATTCTTGCCGATGCCGGCGTGCCCGACACCAACCTGGCCCGCATCGAACTGTACCGCTTCGGCATTTTTCTGGCTGCCGCGCCCGGCCTGGTGGCCCATGCAGCCCCCCCTGACTGGCAAGAGCTTGCCCGCCTGGCCTGGATCTGCCCCGGCCCCAGCACCTGCTGCGGACTGGCCGCCGAACACGTGTTCCAGACCTATGGCTTTCGGCCCGGACGGCTGTTCAATGCCGATCACGAAAACACCTCGCGCGCCCTGATCACCGGAGGCATAGGCTTGGGCTTTCTGCACGAAACCACCGCCCGCGCCGCAGAAGCGGCAGGTGAAGTCGAACTGATAGGCGGGCAAGCGCAGCACCAGGCCTGCATGGTTTTCGCCTGGCAGGCCCACCGCAATGGCGAAGCGCTGCTGGGTGCCGCCATCGAGACCGTGCACGGACTGAAGGCCGAGGGACATTGGGGTGACGCCTGACGCCAAGGCTTTCCTTTATCATGTGGCCCTGACCCGGCCAGTTCCAGGATGACCGCCATGCATATTTCCTCTGCCATCCCGCTATTGCGCATTTTCTCCGAGGAAAAAGCGCGCGAGTTCTATGTCGGTTATCTCGGTTTCACAGTGGACTGGGAACACCGCTTCCACGCGGACATGCCCCTGTATCTGCAGATACGCCGCGACGACCTCGTCTTGCACCTGACGGAACACTACGGCGACACCACGCCCGGCACCACCGTATTCATCCCGCTGCACGGCATTGAAACGCTACACGCAGAACTGGCTGCCAAGCCTTACCGCTACGCCCGACCCGGCGTGGAAAAAGTGGATTGGGGCCGCGAACTGACGCTCACCGACCCATTCGGCAACAGGCTGCGCTTTTGCGAGCAATCACACGGCTGAGGCCTCTGGCCTGAAACCCGCCACGCCAGCCGATACCGACCGCTGCCGTCTCAGCAACGGTGCAGCCAATCATGCCCTGGGTACAAGCTAGCCAGGGCATATTTCAGCCAGGCCCGCTCTGCCACCGGCATGGACGGCAGCGCATGCTCGAAATCCTGCTCGTCCTTGGCGCGCTGGTGCCTGGCCTTGAACAGCAACACGCCGGCAGGCCGCAGATAGGGAATGCCAGCTGCCGTTCGGCCCACCATTTCATGGCGCGGCCGGGTCAAGCGGGGATCGCGCTTATAGGCCCAGGTGTCCGTACTGCCCGGCTCCACCATCATGTCGGCCCGCCAGCAGCGCAGGGCATCCTCCAGGCACCATAACTGGAAAATATCCGCAGGCGGCGCGTCATCGGGCGCCAGCGCAGCCACCTGCCCATCGCCTGCCGCATAAAAGGAGATACCTGCCAGCGCCTGCCTGAACGCTGCAATATCTTCGCGCAGCACAGTGAACTCGATATCTTCGTGCTCGCGGGTCTGCCTGCCATGCCAGAGATCCAGCGCCCAGCCTCCAACCACGCACCACGGCCGTTCCACCCGTAACAGCCGTTGTGCCAGTGCTTCCGGCTGCCAGCAGTGCCAGGGGTAAGCCTCTACATCATTGCTCATGCTTGTCATGAGTCGCTTGTTTCCTGTTTCCCTTGGCACCCAAGGACCGCCTTGCGGCTGAATGAAAGCCAAATGAAGGCCGACTGGCGACCGAATAAGAGCAGGATGGGCCGATGGAGGCCGGATGAAAACGGCTCAGCGCAAACGCTCCATGGCTTCATCCAGGCGTTCCACCGGCCAGATTTCCAGCCCTTCGATGGCTTGCTTGGGTGCATTGGCCTTGGGAATCAGGGCAATGCTGAACCCGAGCTTGGCCGCCTCACGCAGGCGTTCCTGGCCACGCGGTGCAGGCCGGATTTCTCCTGCCAGGCCGACCTCGCCGAACGCAATCAGGCCTGCCGGCAGCGGCCGGTCACGCAAGGAGGAAATGATCGCCAGCAACACCGGCAAGTCGGCGGCAGGCTCGGTAATGCGCACGCCGCCCACTGCGTTGACGAACACGTCCTGGTCATGTGCGGCAATGCCCGCATGGCGGTGCAATACCGCCAGCAGCATGGCCAGGCGATTGCCCTCCAGGCCCACGCTCAGGCGGCGCGGGCTGGGTGCGTGGGAAGCGTCGACCAACGCCTGGATTTCCACCAGCAAGGGCCGGGTGCCTTCCTGCGTGGCCATCACGCAGGAACCCGCCACCTGCCGCGCATGCTGCGACAGGAACAAGGCGGAAGGATTGGCCACGCCACGCAGGCCGCGGTCGGTCATGGCGAAAACGCCCAGCTCGTTGACGGCACCGAAGCGGTTCTTGAAGGCGCGGATCAGGCGGAACGAAGAGTGCGTGTCACCCTCGAAATACAGCACGGTATCGACAATGTGTTCCAGCACGCGCGGACCAGCCAGCGCGCCATCCTTGGTCACGTGACCGATCATCACCACCGGCACGCCGGTCTGCTTGGCCTGGCGCGTCAATTGCGCGGCGCACTCCCGTACCTGCGACACCGACCCTGGTGCCGCGCTCAATTCCGGCGAATAGACGGTCTGGATGGAGTCGATCACTGCCACCGCCGGCCGCTTTTCGTTCAATGCCTGCTGGATGGCATCCAGGCGGATCTCCGCCAGCAGATCAACACCTGCGCCGCTCAGGCCCAGCCGCCGCGCGCGCAGGGCCACCTGATCGGCAGACTCTTCGCCTGTCACGTACAGCACGCGCTCGTTCTGTGCCATGGCCGATAGCGCCTGCAGCAGCAGGGTGGATTTACCAATGCCCGGGTCGCCACCGATCAACACGACTGCACCCGCCACCAACCCGCCGCCCAGCACGCGATCGAACTCAGCCAGGCCGGTAGGCAGGCGCGGCAATTCGCGTGCTTCGATCTCTTCGAGGCTGCGCACCGGCGCCGTTCCTGCCAAGGAGGCATAACGATGCCCGCCCGCCGGTTCGGCCACGGATTCGACCAGCGTATTCCAGGCATTGCAGTGCGGGCATTGCCCTTGCCATTTGGGCGTACTGCCGCCGCACTCGGTACATTGGAAGACCGTTTTCTGGCGGCTGGCCGATTTACTTGCCATGAAAATTCCCGAAACCTCAGAACGTGGGGCGGCGCAAGCCTGCGCCGCCATCTACTGCGATGACCTGGCCCGTCATGAAGGCGCTTTCGCGCTGCAACAGGAATGCGACGACCCCTGCCACTTCCTCCGCTGCGCCCAGGCGCCCCAGCGGCAACTGCGCCAGGGCCTGCTTTTCAGCCTCCGAACCTAGCGGATGGCGTTCGCGGAAATCCTCGGTTTCCACCGGGCCGGCCAACACGGCATTGACCGTCACGCCGGCATCCGCCAACTCCAGCGCCCAGGCGCGGGTGCAGGCAGCCAGTGCAGCGCTGGCGACCGCATAGGCCGTTGATTCCGTCGCCTGTCCCCACCAGCCGTGATGGCAGACATTGACAATGCGGCCGGCGCGGCGCACGCGCATGTTTTCCTGCAGGGCCTGGGTGACCTGCAGCGCAGTGCGCACATTGCGATCGAACACATCGTACAGATCCGTCAACGACACTTCACCCAGGGGCGCTGGCACGTTCAGGCCGGTATTATTGACGATGGCGTCGATAGGATATTTTTCGCGAATGGCGCGCAGCATATCGGCCATGCGACCGGCATCGTGGGGCGGACACTGGTAGAGGATGCCGGGAAACTCGATGGGCTCCTCGTCGCCAGCCACACCCACCACATGGCAGCCGCGATCGGCCAGCAGCCGGGAAATGGCCCAACCCACGCCGGAACAGGCATCCGTCACCAGTACACAAAGCCCCTTCATTGCATCGCTCCTTTTTGCGCCGCCATTAGTCGTGTCGTCATCTATCGTGCCGCCATCATTCTATTCCCTGGCCGCCGCGCGGCGAGAGGCGGCAGCCGCCGGCGGCGTGCCGGACCGCCATCCTCAGCCAGCCAGGACGCGCGCATGATGCGCCATATGGCCGTCAATGAAAGTGGAAATGAAATAGTAGCCGTGGTCATAACCCTCGCGCCGGTTCAACACCAAGGGCTGGCCAGCCTCGGCGCAGGCCTGCTCGAACAGGTGAGGATGGAGTTGCTCCTGCAGGAAGCCGTCCTCCGTGCCCTGGTCGATCAGGATACCTTCGGGAAACACGCTGCGGCCTGCGGCACGGATCAGTTCTGTCGCATCGTAGCGCGCCCAGGCGGAGCGGTCCTCGCCCAGATAGGCGCCCAGCGCCTTGTGCCCCCAAGGGCATTGAGAAGGCGCAGCCACCGGCGCGAAGGCCGACACGGAGCGAAACACGCCAGGATTACGCAAGGCCAGCACCAACGCGCCATGGCCGCCCATGGAATGCCCGAAAATACCCATACGTGCGGGATCGCCATTGAACTGCTGCTGCACTAATGGCACCAGTTCCTTCACGATATAGCTGTCCATACGGTAATGCGCGGACCACGGCGCCTGGGTCGCGTCCAGGTAGAACCCCGCCCCGGTGCCGAAATCCCAGCTATCGTCCTCGCCCGGCACGCCTGCGCCGCGCGGACTCGTATCCGGCGTCACCAGGATGATGCCGGCCTGGGCTGCCAGGCGCTGTGCGCCCGCCTTGATCATGAAGGTTTCCTCCGTGCAGGTCAGCCCCGCCAGGAAGAACAGGACGGGCAATTTGCCGCCGGCTGCCGCCTGCGGCGGCAGATACACGGAAAAGCGCATCGGCAGGCCGATTTCCGCCGAGGCATGACGGTAATAGCGTTGGCTGCCCTCGAAGGCGCGATGCTGCGACAACAACTCCAGGTCGGACATATCTTCCTCCGGTTTTCATCTTCGGCAGGATAGTACCGCAGTTGCCAAAGGGGATAGTGTCGCCTTGTTCGCTGCATGCCCTAGGGGCGATTGGCGCCAGCCGGTACAATATCGCGCTGCCGCGCCCTATCCTGCTCCCTGTAGCGCCTATGTAGCGCCCCTGTACCTGCCCATGGCTGTCGGACATTACGAAAACTTTCCCGTCGCATCCCTGCTGCTGCCGCGCCGATTGCGCCCGGCCGTGCGGGCGATCTATCGCTTCGCACGCAGCGCCGACGATATCGCCGACGAAGGCCAGGCGTCCGCCGATGAACGGCGAGCTGCCCTGCATGCCTACAGCCAGGCGTTATCCGCCTGTGAACGCGGGCAGGTGGAACAGGTGCCTGCGCCCCTGGCCCCAATCTTTCAGCCGCTGGCGCAGGCCATGACCGAGCACCACCTGCCATGGCAGGCCTGCCACGACCTGCTATCCGCCTTCGAACAGGATGTCTGTACGCTGCGGTATGGTACGCAAGCGGCCCTGCTGGATTACTGCAGGCGCTCTGCCAATCCGGTCGGCCGCCTGATGCTTGGGCTCTATCGCCATCCGGGAGACGCCACCGCGCTGGCTCAGGCCGATGCCATCTGCACCGGACTGCAATTGACCAATTTCTGCCAGGACGTCGCCATCGACTGGGACCGGGGCCGGCTCTATATTCCACTTGACGAACTGGCCGCCCATGGCCTGACAGACCGCGCCGTGCGCGCGCTGCCGGAACAGCGCAACCTGCCTGTCTGGCAGGCCCTGATGGCCGGACAGACTGCCAGGGCACGCCGCCTGCTGCAGGCCGGCGCACCCTTGCCACGCACCCTGGGCGGGCGCATCGGCTGGGAATTGCGACTGGTCATACAAGGCGGTCTACGTATACTTGAGCGCGTAGATGCCGCGCGCGGCAATGTTTTCGATCATCGTCCCGTTCTGGGTGCCCGTGACTGGGCCCTCATGTTCTGGCGTACCCTAGCACCATGACACCCGACGAATACTGCCAGGACAAGGCCGCGCGCAGCGGCTCCAGCTTCTATTACGCCTTCCTGTTCCTGCCGCCGGAACGGCGCCGCGCCATCATTGCGCTGTATGCGCTATGCCGCGAACTGGACGATGTGGTCGATGAAGTCAGCGACCCTGGCCTGGCCCGGGTCAAGCTGGGATGGTGGCGCACCCAGCTTGCCGCCATGTACGACGGCAAGCCTGACCACCCTGTCACAAAGGCGCTGCAGCCCCACCTGCAGCCCTACAACATCGACCAGACGCGCCTGGAAGCGATTGTCGACGGCATGGAGATGGACCTGGACCAGAACCGTTATCTGGACTGGGCCGGGCTGCGCAAATACTGTTGGCACGCCGCCGGCGTCGTCGGTGAACTCTCGGCGGGAATCTTCGGCTATCAAGATCCATCCACCCTGGTCTATGCGGAAAAACTCGGGCTGGCCTTCCAGCTCACCAATATCCTGCGCGACGTGGGCGACGACGCCAGGCGCGGCCGCATCTACCTGCCCATCAACGACATGCAGCAGCACGGCGTGCGCGCGGCGGACATCCTCAATGGCAACGAAACCGAGGAATTCCGCCAGCTGATGCGCTTCGAAGCCGCCCGGGCACGCCAGTTCTACCGCGAAGCGGTGGAGGCACTGCCCGAAAGCGACCGGCGTGCGCAACGCCCCGGCCTGCTCATGGCCGCCATCTACCATGCGCTGCTCGAAGAACTGGAACGCGACAACTGGCAAGTGCTGCACCAGCGCATTTCCCTGACGCCCCTGCGCAAGCTCTGGCTGGCCTGGAGTACCTGGGTCGGCGGCGGCAAGCGGCTCATCCGCCGGTTGCGCAAGCTGCAATCATGAAGGTCGCCGTCGTCGGCGGCGGTTGGGCCGGGCTGTCGGCAGCTCTGACGTTACGCCAGGCCGGCGTCGCGCATGTCAGCGTCTTCGAGGCCGGCCCCCGGCCTGGCGGACGGGCCCGCCGCATCGACCATCCGGACTTTCCGGCCGGTCTGGACAACGGCCAGCACATCCTGCTGGGCGCCTATCGCGACAGCCTGGCGCTGATCGAACACCTGGCCAGCCAAACTGCCAACAGCCAGCGGGCACGCCTGCACCGCTACCCCCTGCATCTGGAAAGCCTGGATGGCCATTTCCGGCTGCACGCCCCCGGGCGCTGGCCCGCCCCGCTGAATGTCATCCTGGCGCTGGCCAGCGCCCGGGGACTGAGCCTGGCCGCCCGCGGGCAGGCCGTGCGCCTGATGCTGGCGCTGCGGCGCTGGGGCTGGCAGGTTCCCATCGAATGGAGTGTCGACCAATTGCTGGCGCGCCTGCGCCAAGGCAGCGAACTGCGGCAACGCCTCTGGCATCCGCTCTGTCTGGCGGCCCTGAATACCCCCGTGCAACAGGCCAGCGCCGCCCTTTTCGCCAGAATTCTACGTGATGGGCTTGCTGAGGAACGCCAGGCCAGTGACCTGCTGCTGCCCGGCTGCGACCTGGGCGAGCTCTGGCCGGATGCCGCCATCCGCCAGGTAGACTGGCGGCCCGGCAACGCAATCACGGCCATCGAGCACACGCCTGACGGCTGGCGGCTCCTGCGTGCGAGCGCCCACACCGACGATGCCGCGCCCGCCGGCGGACATGAAACCGGCGCGCCCTACGACGCCCTGATCCTGGCTGTGCCCCCGCCACAGGCGGCCCGCCTGCTCCATCCCCTGCCTGGCAGGCCAGGCTCGGCACGCCTGTTGCAAACCCTGGCGGTTTTCGATTTCGAGGCGATCGCCACCCTGAACCTGAAACTGGCCGCCCCCTGGCAACTGCCCTTCCCGATGATGCAGCTGGACGACCAGGATGGCCGCCAACCCGGCCATTGGATCTTCGACAGGGCCAACCTGACCGGCAGGCCCGAATGCGGCGAACTCAGCATCGTCGGCAGCGTCGCCGGCCCCTTCCTGGAAGCAGGCCGGGAAGCCCTGGCGCAAGCCATGGATGCCCAGTGGCGCCGGCAGTGGCAGGCTCGCACTACCTCATCCCGCATCGGGCAGCCCGCGCCTGCGGCACCGCCCGCCACGCTGGCCCATGCCTTGGTGGTGGAAAAACGCGCGACCTTCAGTGCCCGTCCAGGCCTGGCTCGCCCTGGGGCCGTCAGCCCCTGGCCCGGACTGTACCTGGCAGGAGACTGGACCGACACCGGCTACCCCGGGGTACTGGAAGGCGCAGTGCGCAGCGGCCAGGAAGCCGCCAGGCGCCTGCTGCGCATGGCCTGAAAGCGATTCCGGGCGCCAGCCACCCCGATATTCGCGCCGCCTGTGCCGCCATTGCGCGGGCAAGCCGAATGCCACCTCCGGGACATAAAAAAATCTCCTGAGAACAAACTGTCCCCAGGAGATTTCTTTCATCCCGGCCAGCCATAGGGCCGCCCGGAGGTCTGCCGGAATCCGGTTTACAGCTGCGCGCGCGCCATCACGTACTGGCGCACTGCCTCGGCGTCGTTGTCCAGCACATCGACACGCTGCGGGCGGTTTTCCAGATCGGCCAGCGCGGGCGGCAGCGGCGCGCTGCGGCCCAGGGCTTCTTCCAGCGTTTCCGAAAACTTGGCAGGCAGCGCCGTTTCCAGCACCAGCATGGGAATGCCTGGCTCCACATACTGGCGTGCCACGTGCAGGCCATCGGCCGTGTGCGGATCTATCATCAGACCATCGGCAGAGAAAACGCTGCGGATCGTGGACAGACGGTCGCCATGCGAGCTGGCACCGGCCACGAAACCATATTCGGACTCAAAGCGCGGCAGTTCCGCCGACAGGTCGAACTGGCCGGTCTTGGCCAGTTCGCGCCAGAGATCCGCCACGCGGGCGCCATCACGTCCGACCAGATCGAACACGAAGCGCTCGAAATTCGACGCGCGCGAAATATCCATGGACGGGCTGGACGTCTTGTAGGTATGGACGGCGTCGCGCGGACGGTAGATGCCAGAGCGGAAAAACTCTTCCAGCACGTTGTTTTCGTTGGTCGCCACCACCAGGCGACGCACCGGCAGGCCCATGCTGCGGGCGATGTGGCCCGACAGCACGTTGCCGAAATTGCCCGACGGCACGGCAAACGAAACCTGCTGGCCGGGGCCACTCGTTGCCTTGAGCCAGCCATGGAAGTAATACACCACCTGGGCAGCGATGCGCGCCCAGTTGATCGAGTTCACCGCTCCCAGGCGATACTTGGACTTGAACTCCAGATCGCCGGCCAGGGCCTTGACGATATCCTGGCAATCATCAAACACGCCATTGACGGCAATGTTGTGAATGTTGGCGTCCTGCAGCGAGAACATCTGCGCACGCTGAAAGGCGCTCATGCGGCCATGCGGCGACAGCATGAACACCTGCACGCCGCGCTTGCCGCGCAAGGCGTATTCGGCAGCAGAGCCCGTGTCGCCGGAAGTCGCTCCCAGAATATTGAGCGTGGTGCCGCGCTGGGTCAGCACATACTCGAACACCTGGCCCAGGAACTGCATGGCCATGTCCTTGAAGGCCAGCGTCGGCCCTTCGGACAGGCCCAACAGGGAAATGCCTTCACTCAACGGACGCAAGGGCACGACTTCATCATCGGCAAACACGCCAGGCGCATAGGCAGCGTGCACCAGGCGTTCCAGTTCAGCGACCGGAATGTCGTCGGCAAACAGACCCAGCACCTTGACGGCCAGCGCCGGGTAGGACAGACCACGCCAGGATTCCAGCGTATCCGCGTCAAGGCGCGGCAATTGCTCGGGAATGGCCAGCCCGCCGTCCGGCGCCAGGCCTTCAAGCAGGATGTCAGAAAAGCTTTGCGGCGCCATGCCGCCACGGGTAGAGATATATTTCATTTCAGGTTTTCCAGGCGCAGGCGAGTCACGCGGGAATGCACGAAGGGCAGTTGTTCGATGCTGGCGATGGCCTCATCCACATTGCGTTCCACCGCTTCATGCGTCAGGAAGATAATGGTTGCGCCATCTTCCGCCGGTTCCTGGATCATGGAGCCGATGGAGATGCCTGCGCGCGACAGGATACCGGCGATATCGGCCAGCACACCCGGCTGATCCTGCACCTTCAGGCGCAAATAATAAGCGGTATGGACTTCGCTGATCGGCAGAATGGGCAGATCGGACAGCGCATCGGGCTGGAAGGCCAGGTGCGGCACACGGTTGTGAGGGTCTGCGGTATGCAGGCGGGTCACGTCGACCAGGTCGGCAATCACGGCAGACGCCGTGGGTTCCGCGCCTGCGCCCTGGCCGTAATAAAGCGTCGCGCCCACGGCATCGCCCCAGACCAGTACTGCATTCATCGCGCCCTCGACATTGGCCAGCAGCCGTTGCGCCGGCACCAGGGCGGGATGCACACGCAATTCGATGCCATCGGCACGGCGGCGCGTCACACCCAGCAGCTTGATGCGGTAGCCCAGGCGCTCTGCATGGACGATGTCTTCCTGCTCCAGCTTGCTGATGCCTTCGATGTGCGCCTTGTCGAACTGCACCGGCACCCCGAACGCCAGCGACGCCAGCAAGGTCAGTTTGTGCGCGGCATCCACGCCTTCGACGTCGAAGGTGGGGTCGGCTTCGGCATAGCCCAGGCGCTGCGCCTCGGCCAACACGGTCGCGAAAGGCAGGCCCTTGCTGCGCATTTCGGACAGGATGAAGTTGGTCGTGCCGTTGATGATGCCGGCCAACCAGCCGATGCGGTTGGCGGTCAGGCCTTCGCGAATCGCCTTGATGATGGGGATGCCCCCAGCGACGGCGGCCTCGAAGGTCACCATCACGCCGCGCTTGGACGCGGCAGCGAAAATTTCGTTGCCATGCACGGCCAGCAAGGCCTTGTTGGCCGTGACGACATGCTTGCCCTGTGCGATGGCTTCCAGCACCAGCTCACGTGTGAGCGTGGAACCGCCGATGAGCTCGACCACGATGTCGATCGCGGGGTCGCGTACGACGGCGTAGGGATCGGCAGTCACCGTCACGTCACCATCGACCCGGGCACGGGCCTTGGCCACATCGCGCACGGCAATCGCCGCCACTTCAATGCGGCGCCCTGCCCGGCGCGAGATTTCCTCGCCATTGCGGCGCAGGACATCCCAGACGCCGCCGCCCACCACTCCCAGGCCCAGCAGGCCGACTTTTATTGGTTTCATCTCAACAGACCATCCTTGCGAAACATTTCCTTGATACCGCGTACGGCCTGGCGGATACGCTGCTCGCTTCCAGGATGCGCACTGACATCAAAACATCGGTTACTACGGGTGCGGCAAGCTGCCGTACCTGTGTGTTCTTGCCTTGCTGCCCGCCCTTCAGCCCCCCTCAGCCATCCAATGGCTGTCCTGGCACCGACCTCAGGCCAGTAACAGACACCTTCAGGCCACCTGTCACGCCTGCGTTCCGGCGTTTTCGTGCAAACGCGCCAAGGGCCGCGCACAAAACCCAACTTTTCCGGACAATCCGCGCAATCCGGTGCAAACGGTGCATGGACAAGGAAGTTAGCGACAGGATCAGGCAAGAAACCGGATGACGGATTTTACGACGCCGCTCATGCCGAATCCATTAATCTAGCGCATGGTTGCCTGCTCGGCAAATGAACTGGCAACCTTACTGCCAGCCCGGGCCAAATCCCGCACCGGTCTGTCGCGGCCGGGCATCATAGTCTGATACAGACAGGCCTCCAATAACCTTTTTCCTCATGCTAGGCTTGTCGCCATGGACAAGACACCGCAACGCCGCCGACTTCTCGCCCAGGCCGCCGCGCTCGGCCTGGTTTCCCTGTTGCCGATTGGCTCGGTATTCGCCGCCGCGCCCGGCACCGTACCGGCCGGCAAACCGCAATTGCGCCCAGGAGACTTCTACTGGCACCCGGAAATCGCGCCAGCAGGCCCGCTGATCGTCCTGGTCAGCCTGGATGAACAGCGTCTCTATGTCTACCGCAACGGCATCGCCATTGCTGCCTCCACCATCAGCTCCGGCAAGGAAGGCCATGAAACGCCAACAGGCGTCTTCACCATCCTGCAAAAATCCAAGGATCACCGCTCCAACCTGTACAACAACGCGCCCATGCCCTACATGCAGCGGCTGACCTGGGATGGCATCGCCCTGCACGGCGGCTCTCTGCCGGGCTACCCGGCCTCGCACGGCTGCGTCCGGCTGCCCCACAAATTCGCGCAGAAACTGTTCTCTGAAACACGGCGCGGCGATACCGTGGTGGTCAGCAATGCCAAGGTGAACCCGGCCGCCATTGCCTATCCCGCGTTGCTGGCGCCGGTTTCCAGTGATCCGTCCCAGTTGCCGGCTGCGCTGGTCGCCAGTTTCGAAAGCGGCGAATTCTGGGACCCCAGTCTCGCCCCCGATTCCGGGCCCGTCAATGTCCTGGCAAGCCTGGCCGAACAGCGCGTCTATGTCCTGCGCGACGGCATCGTCATCGGCGCCGCACCGCTGGTGGCTGCGCCGGAAGCACGTTTCGAAGGCACCTTGCTGCTGGTCATGGGAGAGGAAATCCTCAACGAGCCCAGCCCGCTGGACCCGCAGCGCCAGCGCCATCACTGGACCAGCTATGCGCTGCTGGGTAATCCGCCAGCCTTGCAGACGCTGGAAGACGGCATCAAGGCGCCCCCCGAATTCATGCAACAGCTCTACAGCGTCCTGAAGCCGGGCACGACCATCCTGGTCACCAGCCTGCCAGCCATCCGCCCCGAGCCCCTGCCCCCCGGCGCAGCGCCACCTGCACGCATTCTGGAATCCGACTACTGAAAGTGGCGGCCCCAGCGCTTAGCAGCCTGCCCGAATAGCGTGCTCGTTCGGTCACACATGACACCCGCTTGCCCCCTGCCGGCATTAGGCTATGCCTGTTCGCCCTGCCAGGAGGCAATATGTCTCGTCCAGCATCCTCGTTCGTAGTGCTGCCAGCAGCCCTGCCTGCTGTTCT
>NZ_SGWZ01000007.1 GCF_004216755.1 Kerstersia gyiorum | reverse complement strand
TTCTGGCAATCCCTGGCAAGTTTCGAGAAGGAGCGCAACATGGCTTACATCAGCAGTGTGGAACGGATAGGCATCCGCAAGGGGCTGGAACAGGGATTGCGGCAAGGCCTGGAACAAGGCCGCGAAGACATGGCAGGCATGTTGCGCGAGCAGCTGGAAACGCGCTTCGGCCGCCTGGATGCAGCCGACCTGGATCGTCTACAAGCGGCCGACAGCACGACATTGCGATCCTGGGCCAGGCGCCTGATCGAGGCCCGGACCCTGGACAGCATCTGGCATCAATAGCGCCATTCAGGCCAGCCAGCGCACCCTGCCGCCTACCAGGGCCGATTGATTCAGCCACTGGCGATCCGGATAAAAACTGAATAGGAAGGCGTTGTCCGCCAGCTTGTCTATCAGCGGCCGCGCCACCGCGCTGCGCACGGCTGGGCAGCCCCAACTGCGGCCCAGCCGGCCCTGGGCACGGATGATGTCCTGGCTGACGTAGGGCGCGCCATGGATGACGATGGCACGCGCATAAGCCTGGTCATTGAATCCTGGCTCCAGCCCATGCAGGCGCAGGGAATAACCATTCCGGCCTGTATAGGTCACACCGGCCTGGAACGCGCCCAGGCTGGACATATGGCTTTCGTGCACGTTGGAGAAATGCTCTGCCATGTTGTCGCCGGTCTTGCGACCATGCGCCACCCACTCCTCGAACAGCAGCGCCTTGCTTTCCAGGTCGAAGACCCAGAGGCGCTTTTGGGTGGAAGGCAGGCTGAAGTCGATCACGGCCAGCGAACGCGGCGCAGCCTGCAACAGCGATGCGCGACGCGCATTTTCCAGTGCCTGCACCGCCAGCACCAGCGCCTGCGACGACAGGCCCGGCGCCTGTGCCGACAAGGCCGCCGCCATCAAACGTGCGTCGGCGCTGGCATTGACACCCGCCAGCCGCGACAAGGCAGCCTCGTCATCACTACGCCGTGCGGCCCAGGCCGGCAGGGCCAGCACGCCCAGCATTCCCGCCATGCCGCGCAACGCAGCCCGGCGGCCCTTACCGTTGAAATCAAGCTGATTCATTGGAACCTACGCCAATCAAAATCAAGAACACAAACGGCGTACCCGCGGCCATACGGCCGCCGGACTTGCGCCACTCTCACATGCGCAGGCACCCAGCCTGCAGAGACAGGCATCACCGTGCAGCCGGCCAAGCCGGCAGTGCGGACTCACAGGAAAGAAATCCCGGCGGCCAGAGCGGCCGCATGCCATTGATCGAGTGTACTGCAAGCCGGATGCAGCAAAACCCCTGAAAGGACTATGGGTATAGGGAATAGGGATTTTTTACATTCTGCGCCGGCCCACGAAACCAGCAATCATGGCCGACAGTCAGGGCCGGCCAGCCACGTCCATGAGTTTCAGTTTGCCTGGCTGACCACCAGCGCCACACCGACCACAATCAGCAGGATACCGGCCATTTCGCGGCGAGTCGGCGTCTGTGCGAAGAAACTGCGGGAAATCATCTGCGCGAACAGCACTTCCACCAGTCCCAGGGTACGCACGTTGGCAGCGCTGGTCAGCGCAAATGCCAAAAACCAGCATTGCGACGCCGCTGCGCCCAGGAAACCGCCGGGAATGGAAGGCAGCCAGGCCCGCGCACATGCCACCAGCAGACGGCGATCGAACAAGATCATCCAGGCCATCAGCAACAGCACCTGCACGCCCAGCGACCACACCAGCGCCCAGGTGGAATCCAGCACGAACGACCCTGAGCCGATCTGCAGGATGGCGCCGCGGAAGAAGATGACCGAGATGGCGAACATCGACCCCGAGAACAGCCCCTGCAAGATGGGCCGCACCGATCCGCCGCCAGCCATGGCGCCAGCGGGGATGCGCGACATCAGCACCACGCCCGCGGAAGCCAGCAGGATCGCGCCCAGGGTCAGCCAGGACAGCGGATCACCCAGCACCGCCATGCCGAACAGGGCAACCTGAATCGGTTCCGTCTTGATCCATGCCGTCACCGTGACGAATGAACGTGCTTTCATGGCCGCCAGCATGAAGGCCGTTGCAGCGATCTGCGTCACGGCACCAGCCACGATATACGCCAGGAATGCCAGGTTCACGCCGGGCAGCGGCAACCTTTCCCAGGCCAATACAACGGCCAGAAACAGCAAGGCAAAGGGAAAACCGAACAGGAAACGCACTTGGGTCGCCCCCAGCGTGCCCAGGGTACCGGTCAGGCTGCGCTGAGCGGCGTTGCGCCCGGATTGAAAAGCGGCGGCGGCAATCGTGATGGGGATCCAGAGCCAGGAGAGTTCCATATGCGTTGTGATAAAGAGGGATGGCACCGCCGAACCAGCGCGGCAGAAGCGGGAAAACGGAGTCGCGCAAAGGTGCGCCGCTCCGCCGCATGTCTCTGGCCGATCACGGCCGGAAGCATGCCGGACGCCTGGATGATACGCCCGCCGGGCAGGCCTTCCGGCCCCTAATGACACAATGTATCCAGCCATTTTCCGACCCCTTGCCGCGATCAGTCGCCCAGCCACCGCATTATCAATGCCACCACCGTCCCCGCGCTGGCGGGGCCGCGACCTGCGCTTTGACGCATGGTCACAAACCGGCGCATGGATTGCCAAACCCTGCGCCGCGTTTGCGCTATTATCAGAACAAGAATGACACCGGGCGCTGTACCGCCAAGCCATACGCTCATTCCCCGGCCTGGCGGCGCCCTTTACGGAGTCCTTGCTTGAAACTGCATTCCGATCCCGCCACATCCCTCAATACCGTCACCGCCTATGGCGACGACTACATAGAAATCAACCAGGTCCGCTACACCCATGCGGTCGTTTTCGGTCCGGAAGGCGAAATCGCGCACTGGCCGGTCGTGCGCCCGGAAGATATCGCCGCCCAGCACCTGCGCCAGGCCGCCAGGCTGGAAGACCCGGCCGCCAATCCCCTGGCCTTTCTCGACGAACCGGAACAGGACGCCGTGCCGCGGCGCTCGCCTGACTCTCCCGAAGTCCTCCTGATCGGTACCGGCATGCGCCAGCGCATGCTGGCGCACAGCCTGTTGCTGCCCCTGCTGCGCGCCGGCGTCGGCGTCGAAGTCATGGGCACCCAGGCGGCCGCCCGCACCTACAACATCCTGATGGCCGAAGGCCGGCGCGTCATCGTCGCGCTGCTTCCTACCGGAGAAACGCAATCATGAGCCAGATCCAGATCGGACACCCCGTCCCGCCATTTACCGCGGAAAGCACCATAGGCCCCATCAGCCTGTCCGAATGCGCCGGCCGTGCCGTAGCGCTGTTTTTCTACCCCAAGGACAATACCCCGGGCTGTACCACGGAAAGCTGCGACTTCCGCGACAGCTATGCGGATTTCATCAAGGCCGGCTGCCTGGTCTTCGGTGTCTCGCGCGACAGCCTGCGCTCCCATGAGAACTTCGCCGGCAAGCATGAGCTGCCCTTCCCGCTGATCTCCGATCCGGACGAAACGCTGTGCGATCTGTTCGGCGTGATCAAGATGAAGAATATGTACGGTCGCCAGGTGCGCGGCATCGAGCGCAGCACCTTCCTGATCGACGCCACCGGCAAGCTGGTGCAGGCCTGGCGCGGCGTCAAGGTGCCCGGACACATTCATGAAGTCCTGCAGGCCGCGCAAAGCATAGGTTGAGGCGGATGCCGGCCTGTGCCGGCGCCCAGCTTCCCTGCGCCAGTCCCCACACAACAAGTATCAGTGCCTCTTCTGCCAGTCCCGTCGTTTCCTGACCGTTTCCCTGTGCGCCTTTTCCCGGAGCCCACTGTTCATGCCTCTTCCCAAGCTGCCAGTCCGTCCCGCCACGATTCTCGAAGCTCCCGCCAAGGCACCGGCCTACCGGCCGTCCCCCCGCAAGGCTGAACCCGCCATTGTTCATCCGGCGATTGCCGACGAACAGGAAACCTTGGCGGCCCAACCCGTACAGACAGTATCCACCAGCACTGCCGCACCAGCCGGCGGACGCAAGCCGGCTACGGCCAGAACACATGCAGCGCCTGCCGCCGTACCGGAAAACGCCAGCGCGGCGCCTGCGGCAAAAGCCAGGCAACACGCGCAAGGCACCATCCCCGCGGCTGCAGCAGATGCGGCACCAGTGGCCAAGGCTGCGCCGCCCGCCACGGCACCCGGGGCACCAGCCGTGCCTGTCACGCCTGCCGCCGTCCCCGTACAGGCTGCGCCGTCAGCTGTCACGCCATCGACCACCCGCTCGCGCCGCCGCGGCCGCCACGTAGCCGACGAGCCACGCAAGCTGTTCGTGCTGGACACCAATGTGCTGCTGCACGATCCCAGCAGCCTGTTCCGCTTCCAGGAGCATGACGTCTACCTCCCCATGATGACGCTGGAGGAGCTGGACCACCACAAGAAGGGCATGTCGGAAGTGGCGCGCAATGCCCGCCAGGTGAGCCGTTCGCTGGACGCCATGATGGACGTGACCGCCGACATCACCCAAGGCATGGCGCTCAACGCGCTGGGCAACAAGGACGCCAGCGGCAAACTGCTGATCCAGACCACCTCCATGGAAGGCGCGCTGCCCCCTTCGCTGCCGGTGGCCAAGGCCGACAACCAGATCCTGGGCGTGCTCAAGGCGCTGCAGGACAGCCGTCCCGAGCAACCCGTCGTCCTGGTGTCCAAAGACGTCAACATGCGCCTGAAGGCGCGTGCCCTGGGCCTGAACGCGGAAGATTATTTCAACGACCAGGTCCTGGAAGATTCGGACCTGCTCTATACCGGCCTGCTGCAACTGCCCGAGAACTTCTGGAACAAGCACGGCAAGGACATCGAATCCTGGCAGCAGGGAGGCACGACCTACTACCGCGTCCATGGCCCGCTGTGCAGCCAGTTCACCGTCAACCAGTTCGTGTTCCTGGATGGCGCCCTGCCGCTGCATGCGCGCGTCAAGGAAGTCAGCGGCAAGACTGCCGTCCTGGCGACGCTGCGCGACCATTCGCACGGCAAGAACAATGTCTGGGGCATCACGGCACGCAACCGTGAACAGAACTTCGCCCTGAACCTGCTGATGGACCCGGACTGCGATTTCGTGTCGCTGCTGGGCCAGGCCGGTACCGGCAAGACGCTGCTGGCCCTGGCGGCGGGCCTGGCGCAGGTGCTGGAAACCAAGCGCTACACCGAGATCATCATGACGCGCATCACCGTGCCCGTGGGCGATGACATCGGTTTCCTGCCCGGCACGGAAGAAGAAAAGATGCAGCCGTGGATGGGCGCGCTGGACGACAACCTGGAAGTGCTGCACTCCACCAGCGGCACCAATGGCGGTGACTGGAACCAGAATGCCACGCTGGACCTGATCCGCTCGCACATCAAGGTCAAATCGCTGAACTTCATGCGTGGCCGCACCTTCCTCAACAAGTACCTCATCATCGACGAAGCGCAGAACCTGACGCCCAAGCAGATGAAAACCCTGGTGACCCGTGCCGGCCCCGGCACCAAGGTCGTTTGCCTGGGCAACATCGCGCAGATCGACACCCCGTACCTGACCGAAGGCAGTTCCGGCCTGACCTACGTGGTGGACCGCTTCAAGGGCTGGCCCCATGCCGGCCACATCACACTGCAACGCGGCGAACGCTCGCGCCTGGCCGATTACGCCGGCGACGTTCTGTAAAGCCGCCCTGCCCCTGGCCGGCCTGCTGCCCCTGGCGTAGCTGGCCGGCCATTTTGCATGTCCTTGCGCAAAGTCATTTACAATCCTTTAAATCATCAAGCGGAATCCGGGCTGGCCCCGGCACTGTTTGCTCGGCTGCCCCAGCTTTTCTGACCCCATCCTTATTCCTCCCAACAATGGCCAAACGAGTACTCCTACCGTCCGAAGCCGTGCACTGTTCCAGTTGCATGCTGGGCCATGTCTGCCTGCCGATAGGCATGAGTACGCATGACGTCGCCAAGCTCGATGGCCTGATCAAGGAACGGCTTCGCATCGAGAAAGGCAAGCCGCTGTACACGCTGAACGAGCCTCTCACTGCGATCTACAGCGTGCGCATCGGCACGCTCAAGACCCAGATCGAAAATGCCCAGGGACAGTTCCAGATCACAGGCTTCCACCTGCCCGGGGAAATTGTCGGCCTGGACGGCATGATCGAAGGCCACCACGTATCCACCGCCGTGGCGCTGGAAGACGCCGAAGTCTGTGTCATCCGTCTGGAAGACATGGACAATCTGGCCCGCCACCTGCCCAGCCTGCAGCAGCAGGTGTTGCGCCTGATGAGCCGTGAAATTTCGCGCTCGCACCAGATGCTGATGGCGCTGGGTTCCATGCGGGCCGAACAACGCCTCGCGGCTTTCTTGCTGAACCTTTCCACGCGCCTGTCGGCGCTGGGCTATTCCTCGACCGAGTTCGTCATGCGCATGAGCCGCGAGGAAATCGGCAACTACCTGGGCCTGGCACTCGAAACCGTCAGCCGGCTGTTCTCGCGCTTTGCACGCGAGGAACTGATACGCGTCAACCAGCGTCAGGTGCAGTTGCTCGACAAGGAAAAGCTGCACAAGCTGATCGAAAAGGAAAAAGACGCGGTCTGAATCCCGTCTCAGCGGGGCTGGCGCAGCCCGCCGCCCCCAATGCCTTCGCCTATGGCGCTGCGTAGACCTGGCGCGGCCGCTGTCATTGCCGGTGCGCCAGCATTCCCCAGCCGGAGAATTGCTGGAAAAAAGGCAGCGCGAACGCTGCCTTTTCCGGTACTGCATTTTCCTGTCTGGAAGGTACGGACCTAGCGCTGCTCGTCCTTGCTCCCCGGCGGGAACGGGAAGGTGGAAAAAAGATTGCGGGCCTGATCCTGCATCTGGCCCTGCATCTGCACGAACAGGTTTTTACTCTGTTCGATATAGTTGTTCATCATGCTCTGCACCATGGGCGCCTGCACATTCATGAACTGGGCCCAGACCTCCGGACCGAACTGCTTGCCGTACAAGCCTTGCGACTGCTCGGCCATGCGTTCCTGGATTTCCATGAAGGCCTGCAGGTTCTTCTCCAGGTACGAGCCCATGATGCCTTGCATGGCGTGACCATAGAAGCGAATGATCTGCGCCAGCACGGGCGCTGAGAACATCGGCATGCCGCCGCTTTCCTCTTCGAGGATGATCTGCAGCAGGATGCTGCGCGTCAGGTCTTCGCCTGTCTTGGCATCCACCACCTGAAAAGCCTCGCTGGCGATGACCAATTGCTTGACGTCAGCCAGGGTAATGTAGGTGCTGGTTCGCGTGTCATACAGACGGCGATTGGGGTACTTCTTGATGAGGCGTTGTGCTGCCTCGGCTGGCTTGGCTTGAGTCATGGCAATCCCGATATAACATCATTTACTGCGGCGCCCTGGAAAGGCGCCGGACGGCTAGGCTCTACCCCATATGCAGACCGCCGTTGACGGAAAAATCCGCCCCGGTGGCAAAACCCGCATCGGGCGAGGCAACCCAGGACACCATGGAAGCGATCTCTTCCGGGGTTCCCAGGCGGCGCACGGGGATAGTTCCAACGATTTTTTCCAGCACGTCGGAACGTATGGCGCGCACCATTTCGGTACCGATATAGCCGGGGGAAACCGTGTTCACCGTCACCCCCTTGCTGGCCACTTCCTGGGCCAGCGCCATGGTGAATCCATGGAGGCCGGCCTTGGCCGTGGAATAGTTGGTCTGGCCAAACTGGCCCTTCTGGCCGTTGACCGAACTAATATTGATGATACGCCCCCAGCCGCTGCCTACCATATCCTCGATAACCTGCTTGGTCACGTTGAACAGGCTGTTCAGGTTGGTGTTGATGACTGCCATCCAGTCTTCGCGGCTGAGCTTGCGAAACACGCCATCACGAGTGATGCCAGCATTGTTGACCAGGACGCTGACAGGACCGAGGTCGGCACGCACTTTCTCGAACGCGGCCACGGTGGAGTCCCAATCGGCCACATTGCCGACCGATGCATGAAAGCTGAAGCCGTCGGCCTGCTGCTCATCGAGCCATTGCTGCCAGTCCCGGCTCGGGCCGCATCCTGCCACGACGATAAACCCGTCGCGCGCCAGGCGCCGGCAGATGGCAGTGCCAATGCCGCCCATGCCTCCGGTGACATACGCGATTTTCTGAGTCATTTTGTCTCTCCTCTCCTTGCGCGGCAGCTTTCCGCCCCATCAAGAGCATCTTGCCGCAAAATCGGCATTGGCGGTATCGGTACTTGCATGGCCCCGCAACGAAGCCCGGCCTGGGTGCCGCACCGCCTCCTTTGTTCTGTGTCCTGCTTGTGATGTGAGCCTATTCAGCCTTGACCATCACATAGCGTCCCGGTGCAGGTTCCAGCGGTTTGTAGCGGGTATTTCCCAGTTTCTGGGGCGCGCGCCGCTGGCGTCCGCCATGCGGTGCCAGCCACGCCAACCAGTCCGGCCACCAGCTGCCTGCGTGCTGCGTCGCAGCCTGCAGCCATAGGTCCGGATCGGCCGGATAGTCCCCTGCTTCCAGCGTCCAGTGCTGGCGTCGACTGCCGGCAGGCGGATTGACGACACCGGCGATGTGACCGGAAGAGCCCAATACGAAGCGGGTCGGGCCGCGCAATGCCTCCAGGCTGGCATAGGCGGTCTGCCAAGGCACGATATGGTCGTCGCGCGATGCATAGACATAAGCCGGCACGTCCACCAGCCCCAGGTCCAGTGCTTCGCCGCAGACTTCCAGCGCACCGGGCACGCACAGACGGTTTTCCAGATAGGCCTGGCGGAAGTACCAGGTAAAGAACGGCCCCGGCAGGTTGGTACCGTCGGCGTTCCAGTACAGCAGATCGAAGGGCGGTGGCATATCACCCTTCAGATAGTTCGACACGAAATACGACCACACCAGCTCGCGCGGCCGCAAAAAAGCGAAAGTCGTGTTCAGCTCGGCAGCGCGCAACAGCCCGCCCTGCCCCAGTGCCGCATCGCGCAGCGCGGCATGAGCCTCGTCGACAAACACCTTCAGCACGCCAACATCGCGAAAATCCAGCATGGTGGTCAACAGGGTCAGCGCCGCCACCGGCTGCCGGCCCCGGGCCACCGCCACTGCCAGCGCAGCGCCCAGCAAGGTGCCGCCGATACAGAAGCCCAGCGCATTGACCTGCTCCTGGCGGCTGATGTCGGCCGCGACGGCAAGCGCGCGCAATACGCCTTCTTCAACGTAATCATCCCAGCGCGCCAGGGACAGCTGTTCTGCGTCTGCGTCGTCCGGCTGCGGATTGCGCCAGGACACCATGAACACCGTGTGGCCGGCCGCGACCGCATGGCGGACCAGCGAATTTTCCGGGCGCAGGTCCAGGATATAGAATTTGTTGATGCAGGGCGGCACGATGACCAGCGGCCGGGCATGCACCTGCGACGTCAGCGGCTCATACTGGATCAACTGGAACAGCGGGTTTTCATATACCACGGCGCCCGGGCTCACGCCCAGATTGCGGCCCAGTTCGAAAGCGCTTTCGTCACTTTGCAGCATGCGGCCACGCCGCACATCAGCCAGCAGGTTTTCCATACCGCGTGCCAGGCTCGCCCCCGCGCTTTCGCTGGCGCGGCGGATGACATCCGGGTTAAGGGCAAGAAAATTGGAAGGAGCGCTGGCCTCCAGCCACTGCATCAGGCTGAATTCGAGCCGCTCGCGCATCTCGGCGGACATGTCTGCCGAACGCGCCATGCGCGTCAATGTTTGCTCGGCCAGCACATGCAAATGGGCCAGCAACAGGTGCTGCTGGCTCTCGGCCCAGGCCGGGGCACTGAAACGCCGGTCACGCAACGCTGGCAGGCTACCTGATTGCCAGGCCTGCAGCACTTGCCGATAGGCATCCATGAACTCTTGTTGCATGAGCTGCCACGCCTCGGGCGGACAGAAAACCGGTACTGAATCTGACGCTGCTGCCTTCATTCCGCCCACATCGACTCCCTATCGTCTCACTGCTTGCCCGATGTTGCCTGCGCCCGCCAGGGCTGTCAATGCGGCAGCGCAGCACGCACCTGTCGCCGGTATCAGGGCAGCCAGGCCAACGTCGCCTGCCTGCCTGTCATTCCATCACGCCGGTAGGAAAAAAACGCCTGCGTGTCGCTGAATGTACATTCGCCGCTTTGCGCCACGACTTCCACACCCGCCAAGCGCAGGCGACGCTCGGCCAGCGCGGGCAGATTGGCCAGCCATTTGCCCGGCATGCCGGGACGGGGCTGGAAGGCATCGGCAGCCACGGCATCCACCGACACGAAGGCTTGCCGTACCTCTTCACCCACTTCGAATGCCGCCGGCCCGATCGCCGGGCCGATCCAGGCGCGCCAGCCCACCGGGTCCGGACATTTCTGCCGCAGCGCTGCCAATGTGGCCTCCAGCACGCCACCGGCCAGGCCACGCCAGCCCGCATGCGCTGCCCCCAGCGCCTTGCCATGCGCCTCGGCAATGACGACAGGCAGGCAATCTGCCGTAAGAATCGCCAGGACACGGCGGGCCTGGGTCGTTACCGCGGCGTCAGCCTCAGGTTCCGCCGTGCCCGGTTGCGCATCGGCGTCGGCATCATGCACGTGTATTCCGTGCACCTGACGCAGCCATACCGGCGCTCCCGGCAGCGCAGCTGCCAGGCGATTGCGGTTGCGCGCCACGGCCTGGGCATCATCGCCCGCCGCCGCCCCCAGGTTAAGGCTGTCAAAAGGCGCAACACTGCTGCCCCCCTGGCGCGTGGTCGTGAACGCTGCAGCGCCCAGCCAATCCGGCGCTGTCACTACCGGCAAACCCGCCCGGTCTACTCGTCCCATTCGATTGTCTCCCTGACTTGCTGCATATCGGCAGGCACCGGCGCCTGCCATTGGCATAGCCCATGCCCTGCCGGGTCTTCGAAGCGCAACGCGCGCGCATGCAACATCTGCCGCTGCGCGCCCCCTACGGTGCGGCCGCCATAAATTTCATCGGCCAGCAAGGGATGCCCCAGGCTGGCGAGGTGGACACGGATCTGGTGCGTGCGGCCCGTTTCCAGCCGACATACCACTTCCGTGACCGGCAGCGCTTCCACCTTGCCACGCGCCACAACGGAATAATGTGTCACGGCGGGCTTGGGCGCCACGGGACTGTCCACCGCCATGCGGACCGGCACCCGCCGGTCGCGGCCGATCGCTCGGTCCACGGTACCGTCACGCGCCACCCAGCCATGCGCCAGCGCCATGTATTCGCGCCCCATAGTTCGCGCCTGCAGTTGCCGCACCAGGTGCGTCTGCGCCAGTTCATTGCGCGCCACAACCAAGAGGCCCGAGGTATCCTTGTCCAGACGATGCACGATGCCGGCGCGCGCCACGCCAGCCAGCTCCGGGTAACGGTACAACAAACCATTGAGCAGCGTGCCCTGCCAGTTGCCCGCGCCGGGGTGCGTCACCAGTCCTGCGGGCTTGTTGACGACAATCCAGTCCGGGCTGTCGGCAACCACCTCGAAAGCCACGTCCTGCGGCTCGAAGGCCCGGTCTTCCGGCGCAGGCTGGGGCACGACGTTCAGGACATCGCCGGGATAGACGGTGGTCCGCACCTTCGCCGGCGCCGCGCTATCATTGATATGCACCGCGCCCGCTTCGATCCAGGCCTGCAGGCGTGCCCGCGAATGTCCGTCAAGCAGCGCGGCCAGCACCTTGTCGAGCCGGTCGGCACGGAACGATTCCGGCACAACCAACTCCAAAGCGTCATCTTCCGACAAAGAAACCGGGCTATCAGTACGTTCAGGCATGGCGTCGATCTTATAATCAGCCCGGAATGCTAACACCAAGGATATCTTCCGTGATCAGCCAGATTGCCATTTCCTTCCGCCGTCGCGGCTCGTTCAGCCGCTCCGTGCTGCTGCCCGTCGTCCTGGGCTCCGCTGTGCTGCTGTCCGCTTGCGGCACCGCTGGCCGCGAACGCGACATCACCGCCACCTGGACGGCGGAACAGCTTTATCAGGACGCCAAGGCGGAGGTTGACTCGGGCAACTGGACCGCCGCCCGCAACCGTCTCGTCACGCTGGAAAGCCGCTACCCCTTCGGCGTCTACGCACAGCAGGCGCTGATCGACCTTGCCTACGTGAACTGGCGCGACAGCGAGCCCGACCAGGCGCTGGCCACGATCGACCGCTTCCAGCAACAGTATCCCAACCACCCCGGCACGGATTACATGCTGTACCTGAAAGGCCTGATCAGCTTCACGCCGCCCAGCGCCTTCATGGCCAACCTGACCGGCCAGGACCCTTCCGAGCGCGACCCCAAGGGCCTGCGCCAGTCCTATGATTCCTTCAATGAGCTGATCGCGCGCTACCCGGACAGCAAATATGCCCAGGAAGCCCGTGACCGCATGGCATGGCTGGTCAACACCATCGCCATGAACGAAGTGCACGTCGCCCGCTATTACTACGAACGTGACGCCTATCTGGCAGCCATCAACCGCGCCCAGGCGGTGATTACCGACTTCGAAGGCGTCCCGGCCACGGAAGAGGCCCTCAAGCTGATGGTGCTGGCCTACGACAAGCTGGGCCAGACCGACCTGCGCGACGACACTCACCGCGTCCTGCTGGCGAACTTCCCCAACGCCACGCTGGTCATGAACAGCGACTACGACGACAAACCGTCATGGTGGAATCCGGTCGGCTGGTTCTGACCTGACCTGGGCGCCGGCCGATCATTCCTGGCCGGCGCGTTTCCCCGCGGGATCCGCATCCGGCACCTCCACAGCGCGGCGTTCGCGGAAAAAAGCCTTGACGTCTTCGACGTTGCGTGTCCGGGCAAAAGGCGGCAGACCGCGCCACAGGCGCTTGCCATAGGGCTTGTCCACGAGCCGGCTGTCCGCCACCATCAACACCCCCCAATCTGACTCGGTACGAATCAGCCGTCCCGCGCCCTGCTTGAGCGCGATTGCCGCCTCGGGCAGCTGATATTCGCCAAACGGATTGCCGCCGCGCTCGCGGCAAGCCCGCACCCGCGCCTCGACCACCGGGTCGTCCGGCGGCGCGAAAGGTAGTTTGTCGATTGCCACCAGCCGCAGCGCATCGCCGGGCACGTCTACCCCTTCCCAGAACGTAGCGCTGCCCACCAACACGGCATGGGGCTCCTTGCGGAAACGTTCCAGCAACTCGCCGCGAGCCCCCTGCCCCTGGCGCATCAGCGGCCAGTCCCAGCCACGATCGTCATACACAACTTCCAGCGCCTGGGCGATGCGTTCCACCGCCCTCAGCGTCGTGCACAGCACCAACGCGCCACCTTCGCTAGCCGCCAGGACGTCCGCCAACATATCCACGAAAGCCTGGGTAAAACGCGGCGATTGCGGTTCGGGCAGCGAACGCGGTACGAACAGCAGGCCCTGCGCGGCGTAATCGAACGGTGACTCCCAATAACCGATCTCCGCGCCGGACAGGCCCAGTTGGTCGATGAAATGGGCAAAATCGCCCCAGACTGACAGCGTGGCCGAGGTCATGACCCAGGCCTGGCCCGGCGCCCGGCAGCGCGAAAAAGTTTCGCTCACCGACAGTGGTGCACGCTGGATGCGCAGGTGATGCGCACCCAGTTCCACCCAGCGTACTGCCCCGGCGGCAGGCGCCGGCACGGCTGGAGCGCCTTCGGCCGCCGGGACGGCTTTGCCCTGCCAGCGCTCCAGCCGCGCCAGGATGCCCTGCACCGTCCGCTGCGCGGCCGCCAAATCGGGATGGCGTTCGGCACAGGCCTTGAGCACGGCTTCCATTTGCTCCAGCGCGGCGCAAACCTGCTCCAGGCGCGCGCCGAAATCTTCGATACCGAAGCGGGCCAGGCTTTCCAGCGTGGCCTTGCGGCCCGGCGCCTGCTCCAGCGGCGCACACCCCAGCCGCCATTCACGCACCGCCGTTTCCAGCGCTCCGCACAGTTCTGCCCAGTGACAGGACTCCCGCGCCTGTGCCAGGCCCACGGCCTGGACCTGACGCGACAGGTCCAGCAACTGGTGCGTGGAAAGGCTGTCGCCCAGAAAACGTGTCGCCGTATCGGGCAACTGATGCGCTTCGTCGAAAATCACTGCCGAAGCCTCAGGCAGCAGATCCGTCACCCCTTCCTCGCGCAGTGCCAGGTCCGCCATGAACAAGGCATGGTTGACCACAACAATGTCGGCCTCCTGGGCCTGCCGGCGCGCCTTGATCACGAAACAGTCCCGCACATTCGGGCACTCCTGGCCAAGGCAATTATCATGGGTGGAGGTAACCCGCTGCCAGATTTCCGCGGTTTCCGGCACTGTTGCGAGCTCGGCGCGATCGCCCGTCTGGCTTTCGTTCGCAAACACGCGAATACGCCGCAGCTGAGCCACTTCGGAGCGAGAACGCAGGCCGCGGTCATCCTGTTCCAGATTAGCCAGGTGATAGTGGCAGACATAGTTGCCCCGCCCCTTGAGCAGGGCCACGGTGGCCGGTACGGCCAGCGCCGCCCGGACGCGCGGCAGATCGCGCTTGAACAGTTGGTCCTGCAGCGTGCGCGTGCCCGTGGAGATCAGCACCTTGCCGCCCGCCAGCAGCGCGGGCACCAGATAGGCCCAGGTCTTGCCCGTGCCCGTGCCCGCCTCGGCGACCAGCGTCGAGCCGCTGCTCAATGTCCGTGCGATGGCGCGCGCCAACTCCACTTGCGCCACGCGCGGGCGGAACCCCGGCACGCGAGCCAGCGCCCCATCCTCGGCGAACTGCGCCGCCACCTGTGTTTCCAGCATGAACCTTCCGTATGAATCGCAGCGCCAGCGCGCCACCCGCGCACGCCTGGGCCAGGCCAGCCTGCCCCGATATCAGGGGCGGACAGGCCGGATTAACCCGGGACAGCGCAAACCAATGCAAGATCATAGCGCCTGGCGGACGGTCATCCCTGGCACTTATGGCAAAATCGGCCACTTGTCCTGTTGATTCATCCTGTAGTTGTCCTGTTGATTCATCCTGTAGATTACCTGGTACTCCATGTCTGAAACGACCGCCACTTACGTTGCCGAATCGCCCGAACTGGCCCAGCAGCGCATCGTTGCCCAGCTTGCCACCGAGCTGTCCGTCCGCGCCGCCCAAGTGGCCGCCGCGATCGGCCTGCTCGATGACGGCGCCACCGTTCCCTTTATTGCCCGCTACCGCAAGGAAGTGACCGGCGGCCTGGACGACACCGTGCTGCGCAATCTCGAAGTGCGCCTGTCCTACCTGCGCGAACTTGAAGACCGCCGCAGCGCCATCCTGGCGTCCATCCACGAACAGGGCAAGCTGACCGAAACCCTGCGCCAGGAAATCTCGCAGGCCGACACCAAGCAGCGCCTGGAAGACCTGTACGCCCCCTACAAGCCGAAGCGCCGTACCCGGGCCCAGATCGCCCGCGAAGCCGGGCTGGACGCGCTGGTCGATGCCATCCTCGCCGACGCCAAGGCCGATCCGGCAGTGCTGGCGGAAAACCATCTCAATGCAGAAGCCGGTTTTGCCGACGCCAAGGCAGCGCTGGACGGCGCACGCGACATCCTCGCCGAGCGCTATGCCGAGGATGCCGACCTGCTGGCTAGTTTGCGCGATTTCGTCTGGCGCTCCGGCCTGCTCTACGCCAAGGTCGTGGAAGGCAAGGAAGCCGAAGGCGCCAACTTCCGCGACTGGTTCGATTTCAATGAAGCGCTGCGCAGCCTGCCTTCGCACCGTATCCTGGCGCTCCTGCGTGGCCGCCAGCAGGGTGTGCTGGACTTGCGCGTGGGCCTGGAAGCCGAGCAGGAAGCCCTGCTGCCGCACCCCTGCGTATCGCGCATTGCCCGTCATTTCGGCTGGAACGACAGCCTATACGCCGCCGACGCGACGGCGCACGAACGCTGGATCGGCGAAGTCTGCCGCTGGACCTGGCGCGTCAAGCTCCTGACCGCATTCGAAAGCGAAATGCTGACCCGTCTGCGCGAGGACGCCGAAGCCGAGGCCATCCGCGTGTTCGCCGCCAACCTCAAGGACCTGCTGCTGGCCGCGCCCGCCGGCCCCAAGTCCGTGCTCGGCCTGGACCCCGGCATCCGTACCGGCGTCAAGGTCGCAGCCATCGACCGCACCGGCAAACTGCTCGACACCGCAACGGTCTACCCGTTCGAACCGCGCCGTGACCGGGAAGGCGCCTTGCGTACACTTGCCATGCTGGCCGCGCGCCATGGCATCGAACTGGTTGCCATCGGCAATGGCACCGCCTCGCGTGAAACGGAAAAACTCGTGGCCGACCTGATGGCTCGCCATCCCGAACTGGGCCTGACCCGCGTCGTCGTCTCGGAAGCTGGCGCCTCGGTCTACTCCGCTTCGGAACTGGCGGCGCAGGAATTCCCCGACCTGGATGTCAGCCTGCGCGGCGCCGCCTCGATTGCGCGCCGCCTGCAGGACCCGCTGGCCGAGCTCGTCAAGATAGACCCCAAGGCCATCGGCGTCGGGCAATACCAGCATGACGTGAACCAACGTGAATTGGCCCGTTCGCTAGACGCCGTCGTGGAAGACTGCGTAAACGCGGTCGGCGTGGACGTGAACACCGCATCGGCCGCCCTGCTGACCCGCGTCTCCGGACTCAGTTCGCTGGTCGCGCGCAACATCGTCGCCTACCGCGACCAGCACGGCCCCTTCCCGGAACGCAGCAAACTCAAGGACGTGCCCCGCTTCGGCGACAAGGCCTTCGAACAGGCGGCAGGCTTTCTGCGCATTCCCAACGGCCACAACCCGCTGGATGCGTCGTCGGTGCACCCCGAGGCCTACCCTGTCGTGGCGCGCATCCTGGACAAGATCAAGGCTGACGTGCGCCAGGTCATCGGCCAGCGGGAGGCCCTCAAGGGGCTTTCGCCCAGCGAATTCACCGATGATCGCTTCGGCCTGCCCACGGTGCGTGACATTTTCTCCGAGCTGGAGAAACCTGGCCGCGACCCGCGCCCTGAATTCAAGACGGCGCAGTTCAAGGAAGGCGTGGAAACCCTGAACGACCTGCTTCCGGGCATGGTGCTGGAAGGCGTGATCACCAACGTCGCGAACTTCGGCGCCTTCGTGGACATTGGCGTGCACCAGGATGGGCTGGTACACATTTCCGCGCTTTCGGAAAAATTCGTCAAGGACCCGCGCGACGTGGTTCGCGTCGGTCAGACCGTGACGGTCAAGGTACTGGAAGTGGATGCGGCTCGCAAACGCGTGGCCCTGACCATGCGCCTGAACGACGATGCGCTGCCGGCGGCCCGCCGCAGCGGTGATGCCCCCGCCAGCCGGCGCGGCAACAACGGCAATGGCGGGCAAGGCGGCAAGGGCCGGGGCGAGACGGCGCCCTTCAACAACGCCATGGCAGCTGCCCTGGCCAAGCTGAAGCGCTAGCCCAGCTTCAGGCGCCCTGCCTTGCTTTCGGCCCCTGCCGCCAGCCGCTCCGGTTTGGCGGTGGGGGCCGTTCTCCATGCCGGTACGCCGACAATACCGGCAGGTAAATTTGTCGGCCCCGCTCCGGGTGCCGTTCCATCCAAGTTCCGGCCTTTCCCCGTCCTGCCTGCGCCTGCATCCAAATTTCCTACACATTCCCGGGTTAGAGTAACGTTCCCAGCGCTCAAAGGTTTTCATGATGTCCGCACGTCCGTCTTCCGGTTCTGCCCGCTCCGTTTCCTGGTCAGGCCTGCGCCCCCTGCTGTTACCCATGTTGTTGGCAATGGCGCTGGCTGCCTGCACCAAGGAGCAGCAGGCCCCGACGGCCACCGGCCCCGCCGAAGTCATCGTGCAATCGGTCGTCGCGCAACCGCTGGCCATGAACCAGCGGCTGCCTGGCCGGACAGTGGCTTACATGATTTCCGATGTGCGCCCGCAAGTCAGCGGCATCCTGCAAAAACGGCTTTTCACCGAAGGGCAGCAGGTCAAGGCAGGCGAAGTGCTCTACCAGATCGACCCGGCCACCTACCAGGCCGCATTCGACAGCGCCAAGGCCAACCTGGCGCAGGCTGAGGCCGCCGTGCTCGCCGCCCGACCCAAGGCCCAGCGCTATGCCAACCTGTTGAAACTCGATGCGGTCAGCCGCCAGGCGGCCGACGAGGCCCAGGCCACCCTGCGCCAGAACGAAGCGGCGGTATTGGCAGCCCGAGCGGCGCTGCAGACGGCGCGCATCAACCTGGACTACACCCGCATCACGGCGCCGATTTCCGGCGTGGTGGGCACATCCGCCTATACCCCTGGCGCCCTGGTCACCGGCAACCAGGAAGCGCCGCTGACCACCATTCGGCAGCTGGACCCGATCTATGTCGATGTGGCGCTCTCCAGCGCCCAGTTGCTGTCGCTGCGCAAACGCATGAGCAGCGGCGACCTGAAATCGGCAGGCGAAGCCATAGACGTGCGCCTGCTGCTGGAAGATGGCAGCACCTACGACCACAGCGGCTCGCTGGCCTTCATCGGCACCTCGGTAGGCACCGACACCGGCGACGTGCTGTTGCGCGCGCTCTTCCCCAATCCCGACGGCCTACTGCTGCCCGGCATGTATGTGCGTGCCGAACTGCCGATGGCGATCAACGACAACGCCATTCTCGTGCCCCAGACCGCCATCACGCGCAATACCCGCGGCGAAGCCACGGTACAGCTGGTCGACGACGGCAACAAGCTCGCGCAACGCGTCGTCGAGCTGGGCGACGCCATCGGCGACCAATGGGTAGTGCTGTCCGGCATCCAGGCCGGTGATCGCCTGGTCACGGCCGGCGGCAGCCGCCTGAAACCCGGCGCAGACGTCAATCCCGTCAACCAGGAAGCCAGCGCCGAGACCGCGCCCATGTCCCCGGTTGCCGCTTCCGCCGCCCGATAAGCCCGCGAGGAGCCTGACGCCGTGTCCCGTTTCTTCATCGACCGTCCCATCTTCGCCTGGGTCATCGCCATCGTCATCATGCTGGCCGGCATTCTGTCGATCAAGCTGTTGCCGCTGGAGCAATACCCTGATATCGCTCCCCCTTCCGTTTCCATACGCGCCACCTACAACGGCGCATCGGCGGAAACGGTGGAAAACTCGGTCACCCAGGTCATCGAGCAGCAGATGACGGGGCTGGACAACCTGATGTACATGTCCTCGACCAGCAGCTCGTCGGGCACATCGCAAATCTCGCTCACCTTCGAATCGGGCACCAACCCGGATACCGCACAGGTCCAGGTCCAGAACAAGCTCAAGCAGGCCGAGCGCATGCTGCCCGAGCCGGTGCAGGACACAGGTGTGACGGTCACCAAGTCGTCGGGCAACATATTCATGGTGCTGGCCTTCACGTCCGAAGATGACAGCATGAACCGCACCGACATCGCCGACTACATGGCGGCGACGCTGCAGGACCCCATCGGCCGTGTGAACGGCGTGGGCAACGTGCAGGTGATGGGGTCCAAATACTCCATGCGCATCTGGCTCGACCCCGATAAGCTGCGCACCTACACGCTCATGCCTTCGGATGTCTCCAATGCCATCCAGGCGCAGAACAATGACGTGTCCTCGGGCGCGCTGGGCGCCCTGCCTTCCATCGACGGCCAGCGCCTCAATGCCACCATCAGTTCGCGCAGCCGCCTGCAAACGCCCGAGCAGTTCGAACGCATCATCCTCAAGTCCTCCCCGAACGGCAGCGTGGTCTACCTGTCGGACGTCGCCACGGTGGAACTGGGCAGCGAAAGCTACGCCATCAGCAGCCAGTTCAACGGCAGGGTATCCGCCGGGCTGGGCATAGAACTGGCCAGCGACGCCAACGCGCTGGATGTCTCCAAGGCGGTCAAGGAAAAACTGGCGCAGCTCGCCGAGTTCTTCCCGCCCGGCCTGACCTACCAGGTGGCCTACGACACCACGCCTTTTGTACAGATATCCATCCAGGAGGTCGTCAAGACCCTGATCGAAGCCATCGTCCTGGTGGTGTTGATCATGTACCTGTTCCTGCAGAACTGGCGCGCCACGCTGATACCGGCGATCGCCGTTCCCATCGTGCTGCTCGGGACCTTCGGCGTGCTGGCGGCACTGGGTTATTCCATCAATACCCTGAGCATGTTCGGCATGGTGCTGGCCATCGGCCTGCTGGTGGACGACGCCATCGTGGTGGTGGAAAACGTGGAACGCGTGATGGTCACCGAAGGCCTGTCACCGCGCGAAGCCACGCGTAAATCCATGGGGCAGATCACCGGCGCGCTGGTCGGCATCGCGCTGGTCCTGACGGCGGTGTTCCTGCCCATGGCGTTTTTCGGCGGTTCCACCGGCATGATCTATCGCCAGTTCTCCGTCACCATCGCGGCCTCCATGATTCTCTCCGTGCTGGTCGCCATGACGCTGACGCCCGCACTCTGCGCCAGCTTCCTCAAGCCGCTTTCCGCCGGCGGCCATGCCAGCCCGCGTGGCCCGCTGGGACGCTTTTTCGGCTGGTTCAACCATGCCTTCGACCGCAGCGCCACGCGCTATCAGCACGGCGTTCAGCGAGTCGTCACACACCGCCTGGCCTCGCTGCTGGTCTATGCGCTGCTGATCGCCGCCATGGCCTTGCTGTTCTGGCGCCTGCCCACTTCCTTCCTGCCTGAGGAAGACCAGGGCATCCTGATGGTGCAGGTCAAGCTGACCCCGGGCACCACCCAGGAAGTCACCGTGGACACCATGGGCCAGTTGACCGACTACGCGCTCAGCCAACCTGAAATCCAGTCCGTCATGGCCATTTCCGGCTTCAGTTTCAGCGGCAACGGCCAGAACGTCGGCATGGCTTTCGTCAAACTCAAGGACTGGTCGGAACGCAAGGCCAATGCCCAGGAAGTGGGCCGGCGCATTTCCAGCGAAATGGCAAAGATCAAGGATGCCCAGATCTTCGCCATGGCGCCCTCGGGCATCCCCGGCATGGGCCGCAGCGCCGGCTTCACGCTGCAATTGCAGGACCTGGGCGGCCTCGGGCATGAAGCCCTGGTCGCCGCCAAGGACGAATTGCTGCGCCTGGCTGCCGACAACCCCCAGCTGATCAACGTACGGTACGGTGGCCAGGAGGACTCCCCCTCCTTTGACATCAAGATCGACGATGCACGCGCCGCCGCGCTGGATGTCTCGCTGGGCGACATCAACAATACCCTGTCCATCGCCATGGGCGGCTCCTACGTCAACGACTTCATCAATCGGGGCCGCATCAAGAAGGTCTACGTCCAGGGGCAGGCGGAAGCCCGCATGCTGCCGCAGGACATCAACCGCTGGTGGGTGCGCAACGGCAATGGCGAAATGGTTTCCTTCGCCGCCTTCGCCACCAATGGCTGGAGCCAGGCGCCAGCCGCCCTGGCACGCTTCAATGGCTCGTCTTCGCTGGAAATCACGGGCGAACCGGCGCCCGGCGTCAGCTCCGGCACAGCCATGACCGAAATCGCAAGCCTGGTCACGCAGTTGCCGGCCGGCATTGGCTATGCCTGGTCCGGCCTGTCCTACCAGGAACAGATTTCCGGCGCCCAGGCGCCACTGCTCTATGCCGTGTCGCTGCTGTTCGTCTTCCTGTGCCTGGCGGCGCTGTACGAAAGCTGGTCCATTCCGTTCTCGGTCATGCTGGCTGTTCCCATCGGCATCGTAGGCGCACTGCTGCTGACATACACACGCGGCCTGGCCAACGATGTCTACTTCCAGGTCGGCCTGCTGGCCACCGTGGGGCTGGCGGCGAAAAACGGCATTCTGATCGTGGAGTTCGCGCGCGACCTCGAAAACCGCGGCATGACGCTGCTGGATGCCACCCTGCATGCCGCGCGCATGCGTTTGCGGCCCATCATCATGACGTCGCTGGCGTTCCTGCTGGGTGTCTTCCCGCTGGTAATCAGCTCAGGCGCGGGTGCCGGTGGCCGCCACTCCCTGGGGACCGGCGTCTTTGGCGGTACGCTGGTTTCGACCTTGCTGGGTATTTTCTTCGTGCCGCTTTTCTATGTCATCGTGCGCAGCCTGCTGCCAGGGCGCAAGCATGTCACACGCCATGACGAGGATCCAAGCTGATGTTCCTGTCACACCTTGCTTCGCGCCGTCTGGGGCTGGCCGCCCTGGCCATTGCCCTTGGCGGCTGCTCCACCCTGGCGCCCGATTATGAACGCCCGCCGCTGCCCGTCCCCGCCAGCCTGGATGGCGCCAGCCCGGACACGACAGCCGTAACCTATATGCCGGCCGCCTGGCGCGCCGTGTTCGTCGACCAGCAATTGCGCGAGGTCATGGAACTCGCGCTT
Organism: Kerstersia gyiorum; assembly: GCF_004216755.1. Taxonomy (GTDB): domain Bacteria; phylum Pseudomonadota; class Gammaproteobacteria; order Burkholderiales; family Burkholderiaceae_B; genus Kerstersia; species Kerstersia gyiorum. The sequence goes on along the minus strand of NZ_SGWZ01000007.1, from coordinate 176,348 downwards.
GCCAACAACCGCGATCTGCGCGTGGCCCTGCTCAATATCGAGAAAGCGCGGGCGCAATACCGCATCCAGCGCGCCGACAGCTGGCCCTCGGTCAATCTGAACGGCCAGCACAGCGCGTCGCGCAGCGTCATTGGCGAAGATGCCACCCAGGTCAACCGCAGCAGCTCGCTGCAGGCAGGCCTGAGCAGCTGGGAACTGGACCTCTTCGGACGGCTGCGCAGCCTCAACCAGCAGGCGCTGGAAACCTATCTGGAGACGGAGCAGACCCAGCGCAGCACGCAACTCAGCCTGTTGTCGGAAACCGCCAGCGCCTGGCTGGAGATTGCCGCCAGCCAGCAGCGCCTGGCCGTGGCCCGGGATACCCTGGCCAGCCAGCAGCGCACGCTGGCGCTGACCCGCGCCATGCACGACGAAGGCATAGTGTCCGGCGTCGACCTGGCCTCGGTGCAGGCCAGTGTGGAGAGCGCCCGGGTCGACGTCTCGGCCTATGAAACAGACCTGGCACAAGCACACAACGCACTCGACCTGCTGGCCGGAACCGCCGTCCCCGACAGGCTGCTGCCAGACGCCGGCCTGGATGCCATGCAGGCGTCCGTCATCCTGAGCGAACTGCCGGCCGGACTGCCTTCCAGCGTACTGTTGCTGCGTCCTGACGTCCAGGCAGCCGAACACGCGCTGCTCGCTGCGAACGCGAATATCGGCACCGCGCGCGCGGCGTTTTTCCCCAGCATTTCCCTCACAGCCGGAGCCGGCATCGGCAGCCAGAGCCTGTCGGACCTGTTCGATGGCGGCGGACACCGCATCTGGTCATTCGCGCCCAGCATTACCCTGCCCATCTTCAATGCCGGGGCCCTGCGTGCGGAACTGGATGTCGCGACTCTCAGCCGCGACATCAATGTCGCCCAGTACGAACGTGCCATCCAGACCGCCTTCAGGGAAACGGCCGATGCGCTGGCGGTACGCGCACGGATTGCAGAACGTCTCGATGCCCAGCAGGCGCTGGTCGCCGCGACCCAGCGCAGCTATGACCTTGCCGATGCACGCTATCGCAATGGCGTGGACAGCTACCTGGAAACGCTGACTGCGCAACGCAGCCTTTATGCCGCGCGCCAGAGCCTGATCAGCCTGCGGCTGGAAGAAGCCATCAACCGCATCACCCTGTTCAAGGTGCTGGGCGGAGATGCCAGCAACGAAGCGGCGCCGGTCGCTGCATCAGCAGGCACTGCCTCCGCACTTGCCCCCTGACCCTGGTGCCCTGGCTCGGGCAGGCGAACGCAGGCAGCGCACAGCCTGCCTGCCAGTCAGACGCCGCATAAACGACCACGCCTGATCGACCCGGCCCTGCGTGGGGCGATGTCATGCAGGCAGGGGGGGCATGTACGTGCGCACATGGTGTGTGAGGACCTGCGTGAAAATGATGCCCGTGGTGGGTGCAGCGCAGCCCGTGTTACTCGAGCTCGGCCCGGTTGAGGACTGCGCCGCCCTGCGCCTTCAGGCTCGAAGCCAGGCTGAGAGTGCTGGCCGCATGGATATGACAAGCGTCTGCAGCACCGAACTCACGCAGCGCGCCGTTAATATAGACGGAAAAATACTCGTCACTACCCACGCCCAGGTGCTGAGCGACCACCTGGGCCGTCCCGCCAATCAGGGCCGCATCGCCAGCCTCCAGGCCTTCGATGGCGCAATTGCTGGCAATGAGATTCGCCAGTGCCAGCCCATGCAGGGCTGGCACTGACGCCATTTCGGCGATCGCGCTATCCGGCGGCGTCTGAATCAGGGGCAAGGCCTTGGATCCAGCCGGCTGCGCTGCCGCCGCAGACAGGCTGGCCACGGCGGCCAGGAATGCCACAACGGTGTGCGCAACACGCGGGCGGCGCAAATCGAAACGAAAACATTCAGGAAAAGTCATGGGCGATCTGCCGGATATTCATTCGCAGGAACATTCATTTTCTGCATAGGTCTTTTCCTGCATAGACCCTTGGACGAATAGGCCTTTTTGCGGGAGCAGCCTGAGAGAAACACGCACAGGCGCGTCCCGCCGCCCGTTCTGCGCAGAGCCGGCCCGCCGGCAAGACGCTGCGCACAGCCTGTCGCCACTCCTGCTGCCATATCAACTGTCCAAGCGGTGCAAGAAGCGTGTCATGCCGCCCATTCTGGACGGGGGCATGTTCACGTCAAGCTAGCCAGCTGGCCCTCAGGCCTGTTTCAGGACTTCCAGTTCCCAGCGCAGGCGTTCGTCGAAGCCCGCCACATCCTGGCTGCCGGTCGCCAGCGCCGCGCCATCCAGCGACACCACCCAGGCACCGTCGGCAAATGCGATGGACACGCTATCCGGCTCGGCCACCAGGCGCCGCGTGACCGCGCCGATATCCTTGGGGTTGGCGAAAACACGCGACAGCAGCAGTTCATCGCCGTTGCCGCTCAGCAGACGGAAACGAAACGCACCGTCATCATCGCGGAAACTCACAAAGCGTGGCGGCTTCGGCAGGGTCGCGCTTTCTTCCTTGTTCGCGGCTGGCGCAACCGAGGTTTTCAGGCTGCGCAGGCCGACCGCCGCACGCAGGGTTTCCAATGCCGGAATGGATTCCTGGCGCGCCTTGCGCGCGCCAGCCAGCAGGATGTCCTCGATGTCGTCCGGACGAGCGATCAGGGACTCATAGCGCTCACGCATCGGCGCCAGCATGCGTTCCAGCAAGGCCAGGAAAGCCTTCTTGGCATCGCCCCAGCCCATGCCATCCAACAGCTGCTGGCGGAACGCCGCCGTTTCCTCGGCACTGCCGAAGGCACGGTAGAGCGTGAACAGATGCGATGCATCCGGGTCCTTGGCTTCCCCCGGCTCACGCGAATCGGTGACGATGCGCATGACGGCATCCTGCAACGCGCGCGCGCCGCCGGCGAACAACGGAATCGTGTTGTCGTAGCTCTTGGACATCTTGCGGCCATCCAGGCCCGGCAGGGTCGCAACTTCTTCGGCGATCTCCACCGAAGGCAATACGAACAGGTCCTTACCCTGACCGTACAGATGGTTGAAACGCTGAGCAATATCGCGTGCCATTTCCAGGTGCTGGATCTGGTCGCGTCCCACCGGCACACGGTGGGCATTGAACATCAGAATATCGGCCGCCATCAGCACCGGATAGGAGAACAGGCCCATGGTGATGCCGTCGTCGGCCTCGGCCTCGCGCGCCAGGTTCTGGTCCACGGCAGCCTTGTAGGCATGCGCGCGGTTCATCAGGCCCTTGGAGGTCACGCAGGTCAGCAGCCAGGACAGTTCCGGGATTTCCGGAATGTCGGACTGGCGATAGAAAGTGACGCGCTCGGTATCCAGCCCTGCCGCCAGCCAGGTCGCCGCGATTTCCAGGCGCGAACGCGCAATGCGCTCGGGATCATCGCACTTGATCAGTGCGTGGAAATCGGCCAGGAAGAAGTAGGCATCGACATCCGGTTCCGTGCTGGCGTTGATCGCCGGACGGATGGCACCCGCATAATTACCCAGATGAGGGATGCCGGTGGTGGTAATGCCTGTCAGTACACGCGTAGTCATGGTATCGGTAAAAAGCAAGGCTGGACGGAACCGCGCCACGCCATCCAGGCGCAACACGGCTTAACGGTCCAAGTGTAACGCGGCTGACGCCGGGTTCGCAGGGCAGCAGCCGGGAATACAGCCCGCCGGTACGGTGTGCGCGCTGCCATGCGCCCCCGCCAACCACAGGATCAAAGCGCAGACACCATTCGGCGCTCGCTCTCCAGGTACTCGCGCGACTGCATTTCCACGATGCGCGACACGGTACGGTGGAACTCATTGGCCATGGGGCCATCGACATACAGTTCCTCGGCCTCGCACTGGGCCGACATGACCAGCTTCACCTTGTGGTCATACAGGACGTCGATCAACCAGGTGAAGCGTCGCGCCGCCGACGCATCGCGTGCGGTCATGCGCGGCACATCCGATAGCAGCACGGCCTCGAATCGCGCCGCCAGCGCCAGGTAGTCGTTCTGTGAGCGGGGGCCGTCGCACAGGGTCGCGAAATCGAACCACACGACGTCTTCGGCCAGCCGCACCGCCGTAAGCTGACGATGCTCGACTTCCAGCACCGGCGGCTCCTGGCTTGGCGTGCGCGCAAAATGCGCGAAGGCCTTTTCCATGTGGGCATCGGCCTGCGGCCCCAGCGGCGTGTAATAGCATTCGACCTGTTCGAGCGCACGCTGGCGATAGTCCACGCCGGTATCCACGTTCATGATGTCCATGCGCTCCTTGATCAGCTCGATGGCCGGCAGGATGCGATCACGGTGCAGGCCTTCCGGATACAGCGTGGAAGGCTCGTAGTTGGAGGTCATGATGAAGGACACGCCGTACTCGAACATTTTGAGCAGCAGGCGGTAGAGAATCATCGCGTCCGCGACATCCGACACGTGGAACTCGTCAAAGCAGATCAGCTGGTATTTGTCCGCGACACGCCGCGCCACTTCGTCCAGCGGATCTTCCATCCCCTTGACCGATTCCAGTTCCTTGTGGACGCCACGCATGAATTCATGGAAATGCAGTCGGCCCTTGCGTTCCACGGGCGCGGTTTCGAAGAAGGCATCCATGAGGAAGCTCTTGCCGCGTCCGACACCGCCCCAGAAATAGACCCCGCGCGGAGCGGGCTCGTGCCGCCGGAACAGGCGCCCGAACAGGCCACCGCCGCGTTTCAGATAGACTTCCCAATCTTCGTAATAACGCTGCAGCCGCTCTATCGCCTTGCGCTGGGCAGCGTCCGGCTTGTAACCGCGCTCGGCCAGAGCATGTTCGTAGTACTCGATGACATTCATGCGCCCATCACTCCATGGCATTCGCGAACAAAGCGTGAGATGCACCGGGCTGTGCCATCATCTTCCGCTCAAAAGAGCGATTGTAAGTGCCTGTTGGCAGCAGAACCACAGACATCCCTGAAAATCCTGTCAAAACCACGACACGTGCACGCAATCTCCGTCAGCTGATGGATGCACTCCGCCCGTCAACGCCCCACGCAGCGGGACGACTGCGCGGCCCCGGCGCCAAGCTTGTCTGCGCCTGTCCTGCTTGCTACCCCTGTCCTGCTTGCTGCACCTAGCGCTGCTTCGCTACCCTTGCCGTGCCGCACTGCCCAGGCCTGCGGCCGCTGTGTGGCCCGGCCGTTCCTCAGTCTTCCGGGCTTCCGGGCTTCCGGGCTTCCGGGGCAACGGTAACAAGCGTTCGCAACGACCAATCAGCACCATAACAAAGGGCGCAACCTCGACGGAACGCACCGCGATCAAGCCATCGGTTGCGCGGTTTATCCCGGAGTAGATCCATCGCGCCACCATGCGGGGCTAAGGCGCTACTCAGACGCCCGCCGCATTCCAATCTTTTCATAAGATCTTTGAAAAATCGAACACTGAATTGACCGACGGTCGGTCGATTGATAACATAAACGCAAATATAGATAACCATTCGCATTTCTACACACCCGGGAATCCCTCGCCATGAATACTGCACGCCGCCGCGCCGCACTTGCCGCCGCGTATCTCGGCACGTTTCTCGCCACGCTGGATATCAGCATCGTCAACGTCGCCCTGCCCACCATGCAAACCGCCTTGCAAACCGATATTGCCGGCTTGCAATGGGTGGTCAATGCCTATGCCATTTGCCTCTCGGCGTTCATGCTGTCCGCTGGCCCGGCTGCTGACCGCCACGGGCACCAACGGGCCTGGCTGGCAGGCGTCGTCCTGTTCACGGTCGGCTCGGCAATCTGCGGGCTGGCCTCGACGCTGGCTGTACTGCTGGCCGGCCGGGCCATCCAGGGCGTATCGGCTGCCCTGTTGATTGCCGGCGCCCTGCCCATCCTGACCCACCTCTTCCCGGAACCCAAGGCCCGCGCCAACGCCATCGGCGGCTGGTCTGCCTTCTGCGCTCTGGCGCTCATCCTCGGACCGCTGCTGGGCGGCCTGCTGCTGCACGGCCTGGGCTGGCAGAGCATCTTCCTCATTAACCTGCCCCTGGGCCTGCTTGCCATCGCGCTGGGAGCCTGGGGCATACCGGAGCGCCGTTTTCCTGACCACGCGGCCCGTGACCCCTGGGGCCAGGCCCTGAGCGTCATCGCCCTGGGCGCGCTGGCCTATGGCCTGATCCAGGCCGGCGACACCGGTTTCGGCACTCCGGCCACCCTGCTGGCGCTGGGCGTGGCTGTACTCGGCTTCATTCTGTTTGCCGTGGTGGAGCGCCGCTTGGCGCGCCCCTTGCTGCCTTTGCAACTGTTTCGCCAGCCCGCCTTTGTCCTGGCGAACAATGCTTCCTTCATGCTGGGCTTCGCCTACTACAGCAGCCTGTTCTTCTTTTCGATCTACTTGCAGCAGATCCACGGCTGGTCGCCGGTCGAAACCGGCTGGCGCATGATGCCGCAGTTCTTTGTCACCGGCTGCCTGTCCATGCTGTTCGGGCGGCTGGGCATGTGGCTGCCGGTACGCACCCTGATGATCAGCGGCTACGCCCTGACCGCCCTGGCCATGTTTGCCATGATGCTCTGCGATGCCCACACGCCCTACTGGTTCATCGGCATCAACCTGGTGCTGCTGGGCGCAGGTGCCGGACTGGCAGTTCCTGCCACCAGCCTGGTCATCATGGTCATGGCCCCGGCAGAACAGGCCGGCTCGGTCTCGGCCACCATGAATGCCTTGCGCCAGGCCGGCATGACACTCGGCATCGCGCTGCTGGGCGCCCTCATGAGCAGCCAGGCTATCCGCCAGCTCACGCACAGCGCCACCGAGGCCGGGTTGCCGGACGCCGCCGCCCTGGCCCACCTCGCCATCAACCAGCATCAGTTCCCGGCTGACGCCGGCGCGCAACTGGCCGGGCTCTATACCTCAGCCATGACCAGCGGCTTCCACCTGGCCATGCTGGGCGCAGGTGTGGCGTGCCTGCTCGCCATCGCCGGCCTGCTCGCCATACGCCATCCCGCGCCAGCGCAGGCCTAGCCGCGGCGGCCTGGGCATCCTAGTGAACAGCGGCAGGCCCGCCCCATGAAAAAAGCCCCCATCCTCGCGGAAGGGGGCTTGGAGTCCAATCACCCGCCCGAGGCGGGCTGGAATCAGAAGTTCAATGCACGCTTGTCCACGGCCAGCGCAGCTTCTTTCATGGCTTCCGACAGGGTCGGGTGAGCATGGCAGATGCGGGCGATGTCTTCAGCGGCGCCACGGAATTCCATGATGGTCACGGCTTCGGCGATCAGCTCGGAAGCAACCGGGCCGACGATATGCACACCCAGGACTTCGTCGGTCTTGGCATCAGCCAGCACCTTCACGAAACCGGTGGTGTCGCCCAGGGCGCGCGCACGGCCGTTGGCCAGGAAGGGGAAGCTGCCCGCCTTGTAGGCGCGGCCTTCCTTCTTGAGCTGCTGCTCGGTCTGGCCCACCCAGGCGATTTCCGGCGAGGTGTAGATCACCCACGGAATGGTCGCGAAGTTGACATGGCCATGCTGGCCGGCGATGCGCTCGGCAACCGCCACGCCTTCTTCTTCGGCCTTGTGCGCCAGCATCGGGCCGCGCACCACGTCACCCACCGCCCACACATTGGGCAGGTTGGTGCGGCATTCCGCGTCCACGGCGACAAAACCGCGCTCGTCCAGGGTCAGGCCCACGGCCGGAGCGTTCAGGCCAGCGGTGAACGGCACGCGCCCGATCGACACGATCAGGCGGTCCACCGTCAGCTTCTGCTCTTCACCAGCGGCGTTCTTGTAGCTGATATCGACCTTCTTGGCGGAAGGCTTGATTTCGCTGATCTGCACGCCAACCTGGATGTCCAGGCCCTGCTTGGTGAAAGCCTTCAAGGCTTCCTTGGCAACCTGCTGGTCGGCAGCCGCCAGGAACTCGGGAGCCGCTTCCAGCACGGTCACGGCGGAACCCAGGCGGCGCCACACGCTGCCCATTTCCAGGCCGATCACGCCCGCGCCGATCACGCCCAGCTTGCCGGGCACTGCGTCCAGGCTCAGGGCGCCGTCGTTGGACAGGACGATCTTTTCGTCGAAGGGCACGCCTGGCAGTTCGCGCGGAGCCGAACCCGTCGCCACGATCACATGACGGGCAACCAGGTTTTCCTCGGTCTTGCCGGTCACATTGATGGACCAGCCGCCCTCGACCTGACCGGCAAATGCCGCATGGCCGTGGAAGAAGGTGACCTTGTTCTTCTTGAACAGGTACAGAATGCCTTCGTTGTTCTGTTTGACGACTTCGTTCTTGCGGCCGATCAGCTTGTCGAGCTTCAGGGACACGCCCTTCACTTCGATGCCGTGCTCGGCAAAGTGGTGATTGGCTTGTTCGAAATGCTCGGACGATTGCAGCAGTGCCTTGGACGGAATGCAGCCGACGTTGGTGCAGGTGCCGCCAGGCGCAGGACCGCCCTTGGCATTTTCTGCGGCATCGACGCAAGCCACGGACAGACCCAGTTGCGCGGCGCGGATCGCAGCCACGTAGCCGCCAGGGCCTGCGCCGATGACGACAAGATCAAATTGCTTGGACATGATTGAGGAATCTCTCGCTAGTGTCGGCGTGCCGGCCATGCCTGGTGCATGGAACGGCAGCCTCGGGGACGCAGCCCGCTCGCGGCGGCTGCTGCGAATGACCGGCCCCGGCAGGCACTGCCGGGGCCATGCTGGTGCTTACAGGTCCAGCAGCAGGCGCTGCGGATCTTCCAGCGCTTCCTTCATGGCGACCAGGCCCAGGACGGCTTCGCGGCCGTCGATGATGCGGTGGTCGTACGACATGGCGAAGTAGTTGATCGGGCGGATCACGACCTGGCCGTTTTCCACAACCGGGCGTTCACGCGTGGCGTGGATGCCCAGGATCGCGGCTTGGGGCGGGTTGATGATCGGGGTCGACAGCATCGAACCGAACACGCCGCCGTTGGAAATCGAGAAGGTACCACCGGTCAGCTCTTCCAGGCCCAGCTTGCCTTCGGAGGCACGCTTGCCGAAGTCGGCGATCTGCTTTTCGATCTCGGCGATCGACAGCTGGTCAGCGTTGCGCAGGATGGGCACCACCAGGCCACGCGGGCTGCCGACAGCGATACCGATGTCGAAGTAGCCGTGGTAAATGATGTCCTTGCCGTCCACCGAGGCGTTCAGGATCGGGTATTTCTTCAGCGCAGCAACCACGGCCTTCACGAAGAAGGACATGAAGCCCAGCTTGACGCCGTGTTCCTTTTCGAAGCGCTCCTTGTACTTGTTGCGCAGGTCGATCACTGCCTTCATGTTGATTTCATTGAAGGTGGTGAGGATGGCGTTTTCGCTTTGCGATTGCAGCAGGCGCTCGGCCACGCGGGCACGCAGGCGGCTCATCGGCACGCGTTGTTCCGGACGGCCGTCCAGCGACAGCTGCACCGGCTGGGCAGCAGCAGGAGCGGCGGCGGACTTGGCGGCAGGCGCCTGGGCAGCCAGGGCATCGCCCTTGGTCACGCGGCCGCCACGACCGGAGCCTTCCACCGAGCTGGCTTCGACGCCCTTCTCGGCCAGGATCTTGGCAGCAGCAGGAGATGCCACACCAGCAGCGCTGGCAGCAGCAGGCGCTGCGGCCGGCGCAGCAGCGGCAGCGGCGGGGGCTGCAGCGGCGACAGGAGCAGCGGCGGCGCCCTTGCCTTCGGTGTCGATCTTGGCGATCAGTTCACCGGAAGTCACGGTGCTGCCGTCACCACGGACGATCTCGGCCAGCACGCCAGCCTTGGGCGCAGGCACTTCGAGCACGACCTTGTCGGTTTCGATTTCGATCAGGATCTCGTCAGCGGCAACGGCTTCGCCAGGCTGCTTCTTCCAGTTGAGCAGGGCGGCTTCCGAGACGGACTCGGAAAGCTGCGGGACAACAACGTCGATAATGGCCATTATGTTCTTCCTGTATGGATATTGGTTCTGTTCCGGAATGGATTACTTGCTCAGCACGAAGCCCTTGAGCTTGCCGAAGGCCTGTTCGATCAGGGCCTTTTGCTGCTCGACGTGCTTGGCGAGATAGCCCACGGCAGGCGAAGCGGATGCGGGACGGCCCGCGTAGCTCAGCTTCTGGCCAGCGCTCATGTTTTCATACAGGTGGTGCTGGATGTAGAACCAGGGGCCCTGGTTCTGCGGTTCGTCCTGCACCCACACCACTTCAGCAAGATTCGGGTACTTCGCCAGCTCGGCGGCGAAATCCTTGTGCGCAAACGGATACAGCTGCTCGACGCGGACGATGGCGACATCTTCCGCATTGCGTTCGCGGCGGGCATGGACCAGATCGTAATAGACCTTGCCCGAGCAAGCCAGCAGGCGCTTGACCTTTTCCGGCTGGATGGCGGTATCGACTTCGCCGATCACCGGACGGAAATGGCCGTTGGCCAGTTCTTCCAGGGGCGAGCCTGCATCCTTGTTGCGCAGCAACGACTTCGGCGTGAAGATCACCAGCGGCTTGCGGAACTGACGGATCATCTGGCGGCGCAGCAGGTGGAAAATCTGCGCGGACGTCGTCGGTTGCACGGCCTGGATGTTGTTGTCGGCACCCAATTGCAGAAAGCGCTCGATGCGGGCCGAGGAGTGCTCGGGGCCCTGGCCTTCATAGCCGTGCGGCAGCATCATGGTCAGACCGCATTGGCGACCCCACTTGGCTTCGCCAGAGACGATGAACTGGTCGATCACGACCTGAGCGCCGTTGACGAAGTCGCCGAACTGGGCTTCCCAGATCGTCAGCGTGTTGGGTTCGGCCGAAGCATAGCCATATTCGAAACCCAGCACTGCCTCTTCGGACAACACGGAGTCGATCACTGTGAACGGGGCCTGGTCTTCCGAGACGTTCTGCAGCGGAATATAGATGCCGTCATTCCAGCGCTCGCGCTTCTGGTCGTGCAGCACGGCATGGCGGTGCGTGAACGTGCCACGGCCGGAATCCTGGCCGGTGATGCGAATCGGGTAGCCGGCAGCCACCAGGGTGGCGAAAGCCAGGTGCTCGCCCATACCCCAGTCGAGGTTGACCTCGCCACGAGCCATTTCCGCACGGCTGTTGAGCAGGCGCGCCACCAGCGGGTGCACCGTAAAGCCTTCCGGCACTTGCGTCAGCTTTTCGCCGATGCGCTTGAGTTCGGCCAGCGGCACGCCGGTATCGGCATGATCCGTCCACTTGGCGTTCAGGAATTGGGTCCAGTCGGTGGCGTACTTGCCCTTGTAGTTAGTCAACACCGGTTCGATGGTGCGTTGGCCGTCTTCCATCAGCTGGCGATAGGCAGCAACCAGTTCGTCACCGCTGCCAGCCGGCAGGATACCCTGGCTTTCCAGCTTTTCAGCATACAGCTGACGGGTGCCGGGGTGCTGGCCGATACGCTTGTACATCAGGGGCTGCGTCAGCGCCGGGGTGTCCTGCTCGTTGTGGCCCAGCTTACGGAAGCAGACGATATCGACCACGACGTCATGGTTGAATTCGCGGCGATAGTCCAGCGCCAGGCGGGTCACGAACACGACAGCTTCGGGGTCGTCGCCGTTCACGTGGAACACCGGTGCCTCGATCATCTTGACCACGTCCGTGCAATACAGCGTGGAGCGCGAGTCACGCGGGTCGGAAGTCGTGAAACCGATCTGGTTGTTGATGACCAGATGCACCGTGCCCCCCGTGCCGTAACCGCGGGTCTGAGCCAGGTTCAGCGTTTCCATGACCACGCCCTGGCCGGCGAAGGCGGCATCGCCATGCACCAGCACCGGCAGGACTTGTTCGCCCTTGACGTCGCCGCGGCGATCCTGGCGAGCGCGCACGCTGCCTTCCACCACGGGGTTGACGATTTCCAGGTGCGACGGATTGAATGCCAGCGACAGGTGCACGGGGCCACCGCGTGTCGACAGGTCGCTGGAGAAACCATTGTGGTACTTCACGTCGCCATCGGTCAGGCCTTCGGCGTGCTTGCCTTCAAACTCGGCGAACAGGTCGCCGGGCATCTTGCCCATGATGTTCACGAGCATGTTCAGGCGGCCACGGTGAGCCATACCGACGATGATTTCCTGCACGCCGGATTCACCAGCGTGGTTCACCAGTTCGTCCATGGCGACGATAAAGCTTTCGCCGCCTTCCAGCGAGAAACGCTTCTGGCCCACGTACTTGGTGTGCAGGAAGCGTTCCAAGCCTTCGGCCTCGGTGAGCTGCTGCAGGACATGGCGCTTTTGATCGACGGTCAGGTCCGGATGCGAATGCACCGATTCCAGGCGTTGCTGGATCCAGTGTTTGGCCTTCGGATCGGAGATGTGCATGAACTCTGCGCCGACGGAACCACAGTAGGTGTCGCGCAGGGCCTTGAGGATGTCGCGCAGCGTCATCCGGTCGGCGGTGGTGAAGTAAGTATCGGTCGCGGCGTAGACTTGGTCCAGGTCGGATTCGGTCAGGCCATAGAAGGCAGGATCGAGCTCCGGCAGTTGCGGACGCTCATGGCGCTTCAACGGGTCCAGTTCGGCCCAGCGGGCGCCCAGCGAACGGTAGGCGGAAATCAGCGTCTGGACAACGATCTGCTTGCTGGCGACGGAAAGGTCGGGTTCCTGGACACGGACGGCGAAGGCATTGGCCCGGGCGCGTTCGGCAAAGGATTGGACGATGGGAGCGTGGGCCCTGTCGCGCGTGGCTTCCTGACCATCGGTTGCAGGCTGATGCTGCAACTGGTCGAAGTAGGTGCGCCAGTTATCAGGCACTGCACCCGGATTGTCCAGGTACGTTTCGTAGAGTTCTTCTACGTATGGCGCGTTCCCCCCAAACAGGTATGAGGAGGACAGGGATTCTGTTTGCGATGACATGTAACGCTTCACCTTTCCGGGCGTTTCACCCTTGACGATGCAGGAAAACCTTCCGCGACACGGCCAAACCGGTTAGCGGATAGCGGGGCAGAAGGCGACGTGAACGAGCCTCAATAGCCGTATTGCAGTCCAGTATAGCGCTTTCATTCGCCTTGAGGCCCATTTTTGGCCCCGTTCTAGTCCAAGTGCGGCCCGCCAAAATAATTTTGTGCGGCGCGATGGCAGCAGTAGCTAAGACTTAGCGGTGACATGCCAAACAAATGCCGTTCGATAAGTCCAAATCACGCCTTCCAGCCATGCAGCGCAAAAACCGTTAATGCAGCGCAACACATGACAGCTGCCCGCAGGCCTTCGTTTTCGAGTATCTTTTGACTCTTGCCGGCGCAGCAGACCTACGCACGGCCCTAATTTCTCACCTGTCTTTCAGAAAGTCCATGGACGAAAATCTGACCAAACTGGCGCTGGACTACCACGCCTACCCCAAGCCCGGGAAAATCTCGGTCACTCCCACCAAGCCGCTGGCCAACCAGGACGACCTGTCCCTGGCCTACTCGCCCGGCGTGGCCGCGGCAAGCATGGCCATCCATGCGGAAGGCAACGCCGCCGCCGCCCGCTACACCTCGCGCGCCAACCTGGTGGGCGTGATCACCAACGGTACGGCCGTCCTCGGACTGGGCAACATCGGTCCGCTGGCCGCCAAACCAGTGATGGAAGGCAAAGGCGGGTTGTTCAAGAAATTCGCCGGCATCGACGTTTTCGATATCGAGCTGGCGGAAAACGACCCGGACAAGCTGGTCGACATCATCGCCGCGCTGGAACCCACCCTGGGCGGCGTGAACCTGGAAGATATCAAGGCGCCCGAGTGCTTCTATATTGAGAAGAAGCTGCGCGAGCGCATGCGCATCCCGGTGTTCCACGACGACCAGCACGGCACCGCCATCATTTCCGGCGCTGCCGTCCTGAACGGCCTGAAGATCGTCGGCAAGCCGCTGGACTCCGTCAAACTGGTCTGCTCTGGCGCGGGCGCTGCTGCCATCGCCTGCCTGGACCTGCTGGTCAGCCTGGGCATCCGCCGCGAAAACATCTATGTCGTCGATTCCCGTGGCGTAATCACCGTGGGCCGCGACGCCAACATGGAGCCCAACAAGGCCCGCTACGCCCAGCAGACTGATGCCCGCACGCTGGCCGATGTTACCGCCGGCGCCGACGTCTTCCTGGGCTGCTCGGCCCCCGGCGTCATGACCGCCGACATGGTCAAGACCATGGCCGACCGTCCGCTGATCCTGGCGCTGGCCAACCCCGAGCCCGAAATCCGTCCTGACGTGGCCAAGGCCGCGCGCCCGGATTGCATCATCGCCACCGGCCGCTCCGACTACCCCAACCAGGTCAATAACGTCCTGTGCTTCCCCTTCATTTTCCGTGGCGCGCTGGATGTCGGCGCTTCGCGCATCACCGAAGACATGAAGCTGGCCTGCGTGCATGCCATCGCTGCGCTGGCCCAGGCGGAACAGAATGATGAAGTCGCCCTGGCCTATGCCGGCCAGGAACTGAGCTTCGGCCCCGACTACATCATTCCCAAACCCTTCGATCCCCGCCTGATCGTGGAAGTGGCTTCGGCCGTGGCCCTGGCCGCAGAAAAATCCGGCGTGGCCGCCCGCCCGATCCAGGACATGGATGCCTACCGCCAGGAGCTGCAGGCCTTCGTCTACCACTCCGGCCAGCTGATGCGCCCGCTTTACAAGCAGGCCCGCCAGGCACCCAAGCGCGTCATCTACGCCGATGGCGAAGAAGAACGCGTGCTGCGCGCCGTCCAGACGGTCGTGGACGAAAAACTGGCCTTCCCGATCCTGGTCGGCCGCCCTGCCGTGATCGACATGCGCCTCAAGAAATTGGGCCTGCGCCTGGAAGCCGGCACGCACTTCGAAGTCGTCGACCCCGAGGATGACGTGCGCTTCAACGAAACCTGGCAAGCCTACTACCAGCTCAAGGGCCGCAATGGCGTCACGCCCGCGGTCGCCAAGGCGATGATCCGCAAGCACAACACGCTGATCGGCGCGCTGCTGGTCAAGCGCGGCGATGCCGATGCGCTGATCTGCGGCGTCAGCAGCCGCTACGACAACCAGTTGCGCTACATCGACGAAGTGATCGGCCGCAAGCCCGGCATCAAGGCCTATGGCGCGCTCAACGTCCTGATGCTGCCAGAACAGACACTGTTCATCACCGACACGCACGTCAACGAGAATCCCAACGCCGAGGAACTGGCCGACATCACCATCCAGGCCGCGCACGAAATGCGCCGCTTCGGTGTCGAGCCGAAGATCGCCCTGCTGTCGCACTCCAACTTCGGCAGCCGCCCCAGCGAATCGTCGAACAAGATGGCGCTCGCCCGCGAACTGCTGGCGCAACAGGCGCCGGACCTGGAAGTCGATGGCGAAATGCACGCGGACTCCGCACTGTCGGAAAAAATCCGCAAGCTGTCGTTCCCGGATAGCACGCTCAATGGCCGCGCCAACCTGCTGGTCATGCCCAACCTGGATGCCGGCAACATCACCTATAACCTGCTGAAGATGACCGGCAGCCATGGTGTCGCCATGGGCCCCATCCTGCTGGGCGCCGCCCTGCCCGCGCACGTGCTGACCAACAGCGCCACCGTGCGCCGCATCGTCAACATGACGGCGCTGGCCGTGGTGGACGCGCAACAGCACGCGGAAGCCGCGAACTAAGGCAAGCCTGCTCCGCCCGGCTCCCGCCACAACGGGACCGGGCGACAAAAATGGGCCCCACGCCGCGCCTTCGGCTTGCTGCCCCCCAAGGGGACGTTTTTGCCTTGGGGCGGCCCGGCGACAAAAAATCCCGGCGGACACCACTCCGCCGGGATTTTTCTTTGGCTGACCGCCTGCGGCGCAATTGCCTCGGCGGCCTGTCAACACCGCACATCCAGGTGCGGCTGTCTCCCGGAACGCTGCCCCACGCAGCATTCCGCCTCCTCTACACCCAATGGCTACCGCCCAAAGCCGCAGCGGCCCAACACGTGCGCACGGTCACCTGCCCGAGAACGCAGGGACGGCAATTGCCGCAAACCGTGCGCGATCCTCGCGCCGCCACCGGAAAGCGCGAGGACTTTACTGCCTTGTTACTGCCAATACTGGTACAGACGGCCTGCGCGCATCAATGCTGGGCGGCGAACTGGGCCTCTTCGGTCGAGCCCGTCAGCGCGGTAGTGGACGAAGCGCCGCCCTCGACCGCCTGGGTCACGGCATCGAAATACCCCGTCCCCACTTCGCGCTGGTGCTTGACTGCCGTGAAACCACGCTCGCCAGCGGCGAATTCCTTTTCCTGCAGCTCCACGAATGCGCTCATGTTGCGGCGGGCATAGCCGTAGGCCAGATCGAACATGCCGTAGTTCAGGGCATGGAAGCCGGCCAGCGTGATGAACTGGAACTTGTAGCCCATGGCACCCAGCTCGCGCTGGAACTTGGCAATCGTGTCGTCGTCCAGGTTCTTCTTCCAGTTGAAGGAAGGCGAGCAGTTGTACGACAGCAGCTTGTCCGGGAATTGGCGGTGAATGGCCTCGGCGAAGCGGCGGGCATAAGCCAGGTCGGGCACCGAGGTTTCGCACCAGACCAGGTCGGCATAAGGGGCGTAGGCCAGGCCACGTGAGATCGCCTGCTCGATGCCCGGACGCGTGCGGAAGAAGCCTTCCACGGTGCGCTCGCCGGTGATGAACGGACGGTCGTTTTCGTCCACGTCGCTGGTCAGGAGATCCGCTGCATCGGCATCCGTGCGTGCCACCAGCAGCGTGGGCACATTCAGCACATCGGCCGCCAGGCGGGCAGCAGCCAGCTTGGCCACCGCTTCACGCGTAGGCACCAGCACCTTGCCGCCCAGGTGGCCGCACTTCTTGGCCGAGGCCAGCTGGTCTTCGAAGTGCACGCCCGCCGCACCGGCCTCGATCATGGCCTTCATCAGTTCGAAGGCATTGAGCACGCCACCGAAACCGGCCTCGGCATCCGCCACGATAGGGGCGAAGTAGTCGATATAGCCTTCATCACCAGGGTTGCGCCCTTCCATCCACTGGATCTGGTCGCAACGCTGCAGACTGTTGTTAATGCGACGCACCACCTGGGGCACCGAGTTCGCCGGGTACAGCGATTGGTCGGGATACATCTCGCCCGCCAGGTTGGCGTCACCCGCCACCTGCCAGCCGGACAGATAGATTGCCTTCAGGCCGGCCTTCACCTGTTGCATGGCCTGGTTGCCGGTCAGGGCACCCAGCGCGTTCACGAAGGGTTGTTCATGCAGCAACTGCCACAGCTTTTCGGCGCCGCGGCGCGCCAGCGTGTGTTCGATACCGGCAGTACCGCGCAAGCGGACCACCTCGGCGGCGTCGTAATCACGACGGATGCCTTTCCAACGCGGATTTTCCGCCCAGTCTTTCTGCAGTTCGCGGATCAGGTTTTCGCGGGTGCTCATGGTTTGCCTCCTCAGCAGCTTCTTTGGATTGACGATGAAAAAATTGAAACCGTTGGGAGAAATTCTAAGTTTTATATGCGCCGCAACATATCAATTAGTCTTGCACAGGACAAATTAATTTTTCCTTAAAAATCAATAAGATAACAGAACCAAACCACACTATGAAATGATACATCCGAGATGTGAAAAACAAATTTTCGCAGCGCAGCAAACATTTTTCATCAGATAAATCCTGCGTTTCACCATATAAAATATGGGGTATCGTTTTCTCTCGGGCGGGCGCCTTACCATGCACTGGCGGCAGCCAACAGGGCAGCATGCGGCCCAGGCGGACAAACGACCGCCAGCCGCTGCCCGGCTCTTGCCCTCCTCATTGTCTTCTTCGCCCTGGTTTTGCCATGTCACACACCCCATTGCCCGGCGCAACATTGCTGGGCCAAAGCGTCAGCTACCCCGACCATTACGACCCCACCGTCCTGCATGCCATCCCCCGGGAAGCGGCGCGCCAGGCGCTGGGCTACGCTGCCGTCCTGCCATTCCAGGGCGCGGATATCTGGCGCGCCTATGAGCTCTCCTGGCTGAACGCACGCGGCAAGCCACTGGTAGCCACGGCCAGCTTCGTCATCCCTGCCGATAGTCCGAACCTGATCGAATCGAAATCCTTCAAGCTGTACCTGAACAGTCACAACCAGGCCCGCCATGCCAGCGCCGCCACGCTGCAGGAACTGCTGGCCCGGGACCTGTCCAGGGTGGCGCAGGCACCGGTGCAGGTTGCGCTGCAACTCGAGGCCGGGGACATGGCTACCCCACCGTTGGCGGAGCTTTCAGGGCAATGCATAGACGGGCTGGATATTGACATCGAACGCTACGACCCGGCGCCCGAACTGCTGGCCTGCCGGCCAGACGCGGGCACAATCGAGGAAACCCTGGTTTCGCGGCTGCTGCGGTCCAACTGCCCGGTCACCAGCCAACCGGACTGGGGCAGCGTACAGATCCAGTACCGGGGCCCCGCCATGGATCATGCTGCGCTGTTGCGCTATATCGTTTCGTACCGTACACACACCGGCTTTCACGAACAATGCGTGGAGCAGATTTTCCGCGACATCATGGCCCAGTGCCGCCCCGAGCAACTGCGTGTCCATGCCTGCTACACGCGACGTGGAGGCCTGGATATCAACCCGTGGCGGGGCACGCATGGCATGCCGGCACCCGACGCAGCCCGCACCCCGCGCCAATAGGCCAGACAGGCTACGGCGGCGGCCAGGCTTGCGGAGGCAAAAAAAAGCGCCCTTGCGGGCGCCAGCCTGGCTATCAGGAAGAAGAACGCTCGCTGATGATGGGCCAGGCACGCTTCATATAGAACAGCATGGACCAGAGCGTGAGGATGGCGGCGATAATGATCAGCACGCCGCCGATCTGGCGCGCAGGAAACCAGGCGATTGCGTTATCCAGCAGCAAGCAGGGAATCGCGACCATCTGCACCGCCGTCTTGAATTTTCCAATGCGGTGCACCGCCACGCTGGCGGCTGCGCCTATCTTCGCCATCCATTCGCGCAACGCAGAAATCGTCAATTCACGGCCGATGATGATCAGCGACACGAAGACATCCACCCGGCCAAGATCCAGCAGTACCAGCAGGACGGCGCTGACCATCAGCTTGTCGGCAACGGGATCGAGAAAGGCCCCAAAGGCGGAGGTCTGCTGCCAGCGGCGCGCCAACCAGCCGTCAAACCAGTCGGTAAGCGCTGCCAGCACGAAGGCCACTGCCGCGACAACATCCCGCACCGGCACGGACAGCCAGGACTCGGGCAAATAGAACATGCCGACCACCAGCGGAATCATGACGATGCGCAACCAGGTCAACAAAATGGGAAGATTCAGCGGCATGGAAAATCAACGGTATTGGCAACGGCGTATGCTAACCCAGGCAGGTCGCGGCGTCAGGCGCGACCGCAGCGCAGTCGCCCCTTCGAGCCATTCTAGCGCCTGTTGGCAGGAAACGCCCAACCTGCCTCGGCAGGCCTAGTGCAGCGCGTCGTAAATGCGCTGCGCCAGGCCCAGGGAAATGCCCTCGACAGACGCAAGATCGTCCACACTGGCGCGTACCACGCCGGAAAAACCGCCGAAACGCGCCAACAAGCGCTGGCGCCGGCGTGCCCCGACGCCTTCGATCTCTTCCAGGCGCGACACCAGGCGGGCCTTGGAGCGCCGGGCGCGCATGCCTGTAATGGCGAAGCGGTGAGCTTCGTCACGGATCTGCGCCACCAGCATCAGCGCCGCCGATTCCAGGCCCAAGGCGCGCGGCTCGCGGCCATCGGCAAAAACCAGGGTTTCCAGACCGACCTTGCGCCCCTCGCCCTTGGCGACCCCCACCAGCGTGCCGATATCCAGCCCCAGCTCGCTGAACACCTGGCGCGCCATTTCCACCTGCCCGCGGCCACCGTCGATCAACACCAGCCCGGGCATCGGCGCGTCGCCATCGGCCACTTTGCCGAAGCGACGCGACAGCACCTGCCTCATGGCTGCGTAATCGTCGCCGGGCGTGATGCCGGCAATGTTGTAACGGCGATAGAGTGTGGGCTGCATTTCGTGGTGGGCGTACACCACACAGGAAGCCTGAGTCGCCTCCCCTGCGGTATGGCTGATATCGAAGCATTCGATGTGCAGGGCATCCAACGCTTCCGGATCGGTATCCAGATCCAGCGTTTCCGCCAGCGCCAGGGTACGCGCCGTTCTGGCGCCGCTTTCGCTCAGCGCCCGGGCCAGCGCCAGCCCGGCATTCTGTTGCGCCTGCTCCAGCCAGGAACGGCGGATACCCTGCGGGCGCAACACGATGCGCGACTTTCTTCCGGCCTGGGCGGACAGCAAATCCAGCAGGCCGGGGTCCGGCCAGGCATGCGAACAGACCAGCACTGGCGGCAGGGGATGCACCAGATAGTGCTGGGCGGCAAACGCTGCCAGGATTTCGCCTGGCTGGGATTCCTGCTGACCGCCAGCCTGCGCCGGGAAGACGGCACGGTCGCCCAGGTGCCGGCCGCCACGCACCATCGCCAGGTTCACGCAGGTCCGGCCGCCGGCGCTGGCCACGGCGATGATGTCGGCATCCTCGGCATCGGCATCCTCCATGGTCTGCTGGTGCAGGATGCTGGCCAGCGCCCCCATCTGGTCACGCAGCACGGCTGCGGCCTCGAAATCCAGCGCCTCCGAGGCAGCAAACATGCGTTGTTCTATTTCCTTCAGCAGGTCTTCCGCCTTGCCATCCAGGAATGCAGCAGCACGCTGTACGTCCTGCTGATACTCCTCCAGCGAGACCTGCCCCGTACAGGGGCCGGAACAACGATGGATCTGGTACAGCAGGCAGGGCCGCGAGCGGTTGGCATACACCGCATCCTCGCAGGTCCGCAGGCGAAACACCTTCTGGATGATCTGCATGGTTTCCCGCACCGCACCGCCATTCGGATAGGGTCCGAAAAAACGCCCCGGGCCGCTGGTGGACCCCCGGTAGTACGCCAGCCGGGGCGCGGCATGCGCGCTCAGCTGTATATACGGATACGACTTGTCGTCGCGGAAAATGATGTTGTAGCGCGGCTTGAGCTGCTTGATCAGGTTGTTCTCGAGGATCAGTGCTTCCGCCTCGGAACGCGTTACCGTCACCTCTATCCGGGCCACCTGCGCCACCATCAGGGCGATCCGGGGGCTGGCCAGGTTTTTCTGGAAGTAGGATGAAACCCTTTTCTTGAGATCCTTGGCCTTGCCGACATACAACACTTCGCCATGGGCATCCAGGTGCCGATAGACCCCAGGCAGCCCGGGCAACTGCGCCAGAAAGGCCTTGATGTCGAACGGTTCACCACCTTCGGCGGCGTCACCCGCTACTTCCGGACTGCGATCCATGATGTTCCCGATGCGTCTCAACCGACCTGCTGCGCGGACGGGAAGCTTGCCAGCTGGTCCACCTGCAGACGCGCCTGGCGATACAGGGGCTGGGCCTGCAGTGCATCCCAACCCAGGGCCTGGCTGCGCGGCAGCAGGCGCTGAATACGCGCCGCTGCCGTTTCGTTTACCGGCATCTGCAAACGCGCCAGCAGTTCATCGGCCTGGTCGGGTCGGTTGCACACCAGCACCATATCGCAACCCGCGCCCAGCGCCGCCTCGGCGCGCGCCAGGATATCGCCGGCAGCGGTCGCCGCCTCCATCGTCAGGTCATCCGAAAAAACCACGCCGTCATAGCCCAGGCGCTCGCGCAGGATCTCCTGGATCCAGCGGCGCGAAAAGCCCGCCGGTTGGCTATCCACCTGGCGGTAGACCACGTGCGCGGGCATCACTGAAGGCACCACGGCGTCCCCCAGCCAGGCATAGGGCGCACCATCCTCGGCCAGGATGGCTTCCAGGTGGCGATCGTCGACCGGCATCTCGTGGTGTGAATCGCCCTCCACATAGCCATGACCGGGAAAGTGCTTGCCGCAATTGGCCATCCCGGCCAGCAACAGCCCATGGTTGAGCGCACGCGCCAGGCTGGCGACGATGGCAGGGTCACGATGCAAGGCGCGCTTGCCTATCACCCGGCTGCCGCCGTAATCCAGGTCCAGCACGGGCGTAAAACTCAAGTCCACGCCGCAGGCCCGCAATTCGGCAGCCAGCACATAGCCGGCCGCCGTGGCCAGGCGCTGCCCCAGGAAAGGGTCCTGGTCCCAGGCTTCGCCCAGGGCGCGCATGGCCGGAATATGAGTGAAACCATCCGTGCGAAAACGCTGCACCCGCCCCCCTTCGTGATCGACAGCGATCAGTACCGGGCCGGGACGGGCGGCGCGGATCTGCGCCGTCAGCGCCTCAAGTTGGGCGCGGTCGCGGTAATTGCGCGCGAACAGGATAACGCCGCCAGTCAGCGGATGGGCAATGCGCGCGGCTTCCGCCGGGGTCAGCGTCAGCCCGTCAACGTCCACCATGACAGGACCGGGCAGCAGCTCTTTACGGGATTCCACGCCAGACATACTTGCTATACCTTTTTTTCTACGATGACAGTGGCGGCGGCCAGATCGGTTTCATCCGTCAGGGAGATGTGCGCCGCGCCGAAACGCGCAACATACCACTCCAGCAGTTCTCCCGCCAAGACCACCTCCGGCCGGCCGGAGCGCTGGTTGAGCGTCTGCATGCGGTTCCACCACATCGGATGCCGCATCCCTAGCCCGACTGCCTTGGAAAAGGCTTCCTTGGCACAGAAACGGGTGGCCAGATAGCGCAAGCCGCGGCGTGGATCGCGCGCCTTGCGGCGCTGGTAAACCAGCCATTCATCCGGCCCCAGGATTTTCTGCGCAAAGCGTTCGCCGCGCCGCGCCATGGTCTGCTCCAGGCGCGGGATGCGCAGCAAATCCATGCCCATGCCGGCGATAGCCCCGGGAATCTGGTCGGTGCCGACAGGCTGTGAAGTGACGTGATTATCCATGCAGCTACTTTAGCGCAAAGCCAGCGCCGCCGCGCCATGCTGCCAGCCCTGCGGCGGGGTGCACAGCCGGATATACGTGCAGTACGCTCAGTCGCCCGGATAACTGGCGAGCATCGCCATCATGGCCTCAGGGTCCTGTGGTCGCGCGAACAGGAAGCCCTGCAATTCATGGCAGCCCTCCGCCACCAGCCAATCGCGCTGCGCGGCAGTTTCCACGCCCTCGGCCACGACCCGCAGGCCCAGGCTTCGTCCCATGCCAATGATGGCCCGGACGATCGCGCCATGATGCATATCGTCAGGTAGCTGGCTGACGAAACTGCCGTCTATCTTGAGACGGCTGACGGGAAACTGCACCAGGTGCGACAGGCTGGAATAGCCGGTGCCGAAATCATCCAGGGCAATGGAAATTCCCTTGGCACTGAGCCGCTGCAAGGTCTGGCGTACACTTTCCACCTCGCTGATCAGCATGGTCTCGGTAATTTCCAGCTCGATATCCGCGGGTTCGACGCCATATTCCTCGAGCACGGCACACAGCTTCTCGTAGAAATCGGCCTCCAGCACCTGCTCCACCGTGATATTGACGGAAATGCGCAGACGCCGGTCCATGCGTTCACGGATGATCCTGCTTTGGCGACAGACTTCGCGCAATACCCAGTACCCCATCGCGGCTGACTTGCGCGAATCCTCCACCAGGGGCACGAACACGCCCGGCGACACCAGGCCAAAATCCGGGTGTTGCCAACGGATCAACGCCTCTGCTCCCAGTACCTCACGTCCGCTGGCATCCATCTGCAACTGGTACTGCAGGAAAAATTCGTTATTGCGAATGGCGCGGTCGATATCTTTGGTCAAGGTGGACAGACGGTAGATGTCATGCGCCGCCTTGGGGGTCAGGTAACGCATGCCGTCGCATTCCTGCCTTGCCAAGGAACGGGTGCTCAGGCTCAACACCAGATTGCTTTCATCGCCCTTGCCATGAGACGTGACCGAGATGCTGGCACTGACATTCAATTGATGGCTGCCGCTCCAGAATGGCTCGGTCATCTGCGATATCAGTTCATCGAGCAAACCCAGCAATTCCTGCTCAGCCGCCTGGGGAAAAATGATGAGGAACTCATCGCTCTCGAGTCTTGCCAGATAGCCGCGCTGCTGTCCGGCTTGCCGCAATCGCTGCGAGACTGCCAATAAAACCTGATCGCCGACTCGATGACCATAGCGATTATTAATCTGCTTGAATTCATCGAGATCTATCAGGATGTAATAAAGCAACTGCCCGGGGACGTAATGCGCATTGATGTACCGCTTCTGCTGCCAGAAATAGGATTCGGCCATCAGGCGATTCGGCAATCCCGTCAATAGGTCGAAACCTTTTTCATGGCGGATGAAATCCTGATCCCGGACTTCTTCGGCGAACAGGTAATAACCGGGCGCATCGGAATGACTTAGCAGATATAAACGAAACTGACAATCCGAGCCTTCCCTAGCTCCGTGCCATACCGCCCCTCGGGTAGCAGCCCAGGTAACCAATTCGCGCCATTTGTCGAATTGCTCGTGCTGGGCCTGCAGCATCACCGGCCCTGGCGTGCGATCTTTGAAGCCATATTCGCGGAATATGCTGACGACGGGCTGTCCGCGCCCCCTGTCTGGCAGAAAAGCCAGCAAGGCGGCAGCGGCGGCATTGAACCAGACGATACTGCCGTCAAGATCCAGCCTGAATACGGCTATTGGAATGTGATCAAGAATGGAAAGGTAATTGCTACCCTCGGGCGGCTGCCAGGTGCTTTCCGGAGCTTTATGATTGTAATTAGCCGGCACGCCATTCGGATACACCCTTACCCCCCGTCACGAGCCTAGATTCACATGCGAGCGAACACTATAAAACATTGTTATCGGACGTGCCAATAGCGAATAAACTATTTCCAGGGCTGTATTTTGTTAATCAATATTAGCAGGCCCAGATACTTCATTTAAATAAATTCTTAATTTTCATAACAATTAAAACAAACTATCGAAGCCAAAAATCAATACATTCATTCTCTGCAGCGGCTGGCTCAGCCTATCCTGGCACAGCACAAAAAAAACGCCATGGTGTGCAAGCACACCATGGCGTTTATCTGTTGCCGGCGTATTACGCGACAGCAGCGCGTACGATCAATCCTTTCATTTCACGGATGGCTGCTTCCCAACCGGTGAACACCGCCCGCGCCACGATCGCGTGGCCGATATTCAGCTCGGAAATTCCCGGCAAGGCTGCGACTGGCTGCACATTGTCGTAATGCAGGCCATGACCGGCATTGACTCGCAGGCCACCCTGCTTGGCAAGGCCGACGGCCTGGCGCAGCCGTGCCAGCGCTTGCACCGCACGTTCGCCTTCGGCTTCGGCGTAATCCCCGGTGTGCAGTTCGATCACCGTAGCGCCAGCCTGCTGGGCCGCTTCGATCTGGCGAGCATCAGGGTCGATAAACAGGGATACCCGGATGCCGGCCTCTTGCAGGCGGATCACGGCATCGCGCACCTGGGCTGCATGCCCCAGCACATCGAGCCCGCCTTCCGTCGTCAGTTCCTGACGCCGTTCCGGCACCAGGCAGACATCATCCGGCCTGACCTGGCAAGCGATTGCCAGCATTTCCTCGGTGATGGCGCACTCGAGGTTCATGCGGGTCAGCAATTGCGGCCGCAAGGCTATTACGTCCGCATCCTGGATATGGCGGCGGTCCTCGCGCAAATGCAGTGTGATCAGGTCCGCACCCGCGGCTTCGGCACGCAGGGCGGCTTCCACCGGATCAGGGTAGGAAGTACCGCGCTGCTGCCGCAGCGTCGCGACGTGATCAATATTAACGCCCAGTTCCATGGCTGCTTTCCTTGATCGGCGCTCAGCTACCAGCGTTTTCCGCTTCGACGCGCTGCGCCGCCGCCAGGTCTTCCGCCTGCCAGCCGCCGCCCAGCGCCTTGTAGAGCGCCACGCGGTTGTTCAGCGACGCCGCTTCCGCCTGCACCACGGCCTGCTGTGCAGAGAAGTGCGAGATCTGCGCGGTTTGCACCTGCAGGTAGCTGTCCACACCGGTTTCATAGCGCAGGTTGGACAACTCCAGCGTACGGCCAGCAGCAGATTCCTGCGCCCGCAGCGCCTTCAGCTGATCACCGTACGTCGCCTCTCCGGCCAGCGCATCCGCGACTTCGCGGAAAGCCTGCTGGATGGTCTTCTCGTAATTGGCAACCGCGATATCCTTGCGCACTTCCGCCACGTCCAGGTTGGCCTGCAGGCGACCTGCCGTGAAGATCGGCAGATTGATCACCGGCACGAACGACCATGCGCCCGAACCGCTGCCGAACAGGTCGGACAGGTGCGTGCTGGCCGTCCCGAACTGGCCTGTCAGGGAAATGCTGGGGAAGAATGCCGCACGCGCCGCACCGATGCTGGCGTTGGCCGACAGCAACTGGTTTTCGGCCCCCAGAATATCCGGGCGCTGCGTCAGCAGCGAGGAAGGCACGCCCACGGGAATGTTGGTGATCAGCTGGCTGCTGCCGAACGGCGCCGGCGCCGGCAGGTCGGCCGGCAGTTCCTGGCCGATCAACAAGGCCAGGGCATTCTTGGCCTGCATGGAGGAGCGCTGCAGCTGGGCCAGCTCGGCGTCAATGGCGTCGCGCAGGCCACGCGCCTGGTTAAGTTCCAGCTCGGTAGCCACCCCACCTTCGAAGCGCGCCAGCACCAACTCGTAGGACGCCTGGCGCGCTTCGCGCGTCTTGCGGCCCAGATCCAGCAGGGTTTCCGCCGCGCGTTCAGCGAAGTACGCATTCGCCACTTCCGTCACCAGCGCGATGCGAGCCGTCTTGGCCGCCTGTTCAGTAGCCAGGTACTGTTGCAGGGCTGCCTCGGAGAGATTGCGCACCCGGCCGAAGAAGTCCAGTTCATAGGAAGTCATGGCCAGACCGGCCTGGTAGACCGTGCCCAACGCCGGGCTGTCCGGACCGCCCGCACGCAGCTGTTCCGCCGTGCGGCTGCGCTGCACCTGGCCGTTCACGCCAATGTTCGGCAGCTGGTCGGCACGCTGGATGCGGTATTGCGCCCGCGCCTCTTCCACACGCAGCAGGGCCACGCGCAGATCGCGGTTGTTTTCCAGCGAAATACCGATCAAGGCCTTGAGCTGCGGGTCGAGGAAGAATTCCTGCCAGCTGATCTCCGCCGCCGTCCTGGCCGTGTCGGTATCCGCCTGGTTGGCGGTCCAGGTCGCCCCGGAGGGCGTTTCCGGCCGCTCATAGGTGGGAGCCAGCGAGCACGCGCCCAGCGCAAGAGTCAGCGCCAGCGGCAGCAAACGCACCGAGAACCGCCCCGTGCCATGCCCAGCGTTCAGGGCATGCTGCGAGTCTTGCTTGATAGTCATGCTTTATTCCCTTCTTCCTTGTCTATCTGTGCTTCTGCCGCAGCCGCTTCCGCCTGTGCGCCCAGCAGGCGCGGACGGGTCTTGAAAATCGACATGACGACAACGAAGAACACAGGCACGAATACTACAGCGAATGGCGTCGCGGCAAGCATACCGCCCAGCACGCCGGTACCGACCGCACGCTGGCTGGCCGCGCTGGCGCCGGTGGCCAGCGCCAGGGGCACCACGCCCAGGATGAACGCCAGCGACGTCATCAGAATCGGACGGAAGCGCAAGCGCGCCGCCTCCATGGTGGCATCCAGCAGCGTCGCGCCGCGGGCGTAGGCGTCCTTGGCGAACTCCACGATCAGAATGGCGTTCTTTGCCGACAGACCAATCACGGTAATCACACCGACGTGGAAATACACGTCGTTGGCCATACCCATGGCACCAACCAACAGTACCGAACCCAACACCCCGAGCGGCACGACCAGCATGACCGACAGCGGGATGGCCCAGCTTTCGTACAGGGCGGCCAGCACCATGAATACCACCAACAGCGCCAGGCCCATCAGGATGAAGGTCTGGTTGCCAGCTTCCTGTTCCTGGTAGGACAGGCCGTTCCACGCATAGGAGAACCCGTCAGGCAACTGCTTCATCAGGTTTTCCATTTCCGTCATGGCATCGCCCGACGAATAGCCTTCTGCCGCGCTGCCTTCGATACGCACAGCCGGGAAGCTGTTGTAGCGCACCAGCTGCACCGGGCCCTTGGACCATTCGTAGCTGATGAAGGTAGACAGCGGCACCATTTCGCCCTTCTGGTTGCGCGCGCTGAGCTTGAGGATTTCATCGAGCTCCATGCGATAGGCAGTATCTGCCTGCACCCATACGTTCTGCATGCGGCCGGCATCCGGGAACTTGCCCAGATACGAGGAGCCCAGGCTGGTGGAGATCAGGCCGGCGACTTCGGAGAAGTCCACGCCCTGCGCCGCCGCCTTGACACGATCAACCGTCAGCGTGAGCTGCGCACCCGGTCCGAGGCCGGTGATACGCACCTGCGACAGCTTGTCGCTGCCTGCCGCCAAGCCCAGCATCTGGGCCGCCGCCGCATTCAGCGCCGCCGTCCCCTGGCTGGACACGTCCATCAGGCGGAAGTCGAAACCGCTGGCGTTGCCCAGCGACGGAATCGCAGGCAGGTTGACGGTCACGACCAATGCATCGGGAATCCCCATCAGCAACTTGCCCATACTTGCACCGGCAATGGCCTCGGCGCTGGCGTCAGGCGCCTTGCGGTCCTTGAAGTCCTTCAGCACCACGAACGCGATGGCAGCGTTGTAGCCACTGCCGTTGAAGCTGAAGCCGCGCACCGTCACCATGTTTTCCACGTACGGGTTCGCCTGGAAGTAGTCTTCCACTTCCTTGATCACCTCGTTGGTGCGGTTGGTCGACGCGCCGGCAGGCAGTTCGATGTTGGTAATGACGAAGCCCTGGTCTTCCTGCGGCAGGAAGGAGGTAGGCAGACGCATGAACATCCAGCCCATCAGCACGACCAGGATCAGGAACAGGACCATCATGCGGCCCTTCCACGTCAGGATCTTGCCGACGCCACGCTCATAGTGATGCGTCAGGTTGTCGAAGTGGCGGTTGAACCAGCCGAAGAAACCCTTCTTCTCGGCCTGGTGGTCACCCTTGATCGGCTTGAGCAGCGTCACGCACAGCGCAGGCGTGAAGGACAGCGCCATGAAGGCCGAGAACAGGATGGACACTGCCATGGCGACAGCGAACTGGCGATAGATCACCCCCACCGACCCGCTCATGAAGCCCAGCGGCAGGAACACCGTGGTCAGCACCAGCGTGATACCGACGATGGCGCCGGAAATCTGCGGCATTGCCTTCTTGGTGGCCTCCTTGGGCGATATGCCCTCCTCGGCCATGATACGCTCGACGTTCTCCACCACCACGATGGCATCGTCCACGAGAATCCCGATCGCAAGCACCATGGCAAACATGGTGAGCACGTTGATCGAGTACCCCAGGAACAGCATCACCGAGAACGTGCCGAGAATGGCGACCGGCACCACCAGCGCGGGAATCAAGGTGTAGCGGACGTTCTGCAGGAACAGGAACATCACCAGGAACACCAGCACCAGCGCTTCGAACAGCGTTTCGATCACTTTCTGGATCGACGCCTGGACATACGGAGCAGTGTTATAGGGAATTTCATACTTCACGCCATCCGGGAAGAAAGGCGCCATTTCCTCGAGCACCTTGCGCACGCCCTGTGCCGTTTCCAGCGCGTTGCCGTCCGGCGTCAGCTGGATGGCGAACGCAGCAGCGGCCTTGCCGTTCAGACGTGAGGCAAACTGGTAGCTGTCCTGGCCAAGCTCGATGCGAGCGACGTCTCGCAGACGTACCGTCGTACCGTCGGGGTTGGCGCGCAGCAGGATGTTGCCGAACTCTTCCGGCGTCTTCAGCTGACCGCTCACCATGACGATGGACGTCGTTGACTGGTCACTGGCCACGGGAGGCGCGCCCAGCGAACCGGACGGCACCACCACGTTCTGCTGGCGAATGGCCTGGTTCAGCTCGTTGACACTGATGTTCAGGCCGGTGAGTTTGGCAGGGTCCAGCCAGACGCGCATGGCCCGCTGGGCCGCGAACAGCTGGAACTTGCCGACGCCAGGCACGCGCGACACCGAGTTCTTCAGGTTGCGGGTGATGTAATCGGCCAGGTCAACGGCGTCGAGACGACCGTCTTCCGAGTACAACGCGGCGATCAGCAGGAAGCTGGCGCTGCTCTGTTCGAAGCGCAGGCCCTGCTCCATCACGGCGGTGGGCAGGGATGCCGACACGTTGGACACGCGGTTCTGCACGTCCACCTGAGCCATATCCGGGTCGGTACCCGGCTGGAAGGTCACGGTGGTTTCCGACTGGCCGAACGAGTCGGCCACGGATTCGAAGTACAGCAGGTTCTTCGCGCCCGGCAGCTCATCCTCGATGATGCTGGTGACCTGCTCGGACACATCCTGCGCCGACGCCCCCGGATAGGTGGCCGTGATCGTTACCGACGGCGCCGCCACTTCCGGATACTGGGCCACGGGCAGGTTCGGGATTGCCAACAGCCCCGCCAGCGTGATGAATAACGCAACCACCCAGGCAAAGATGGGACGTTCTATGAAAAATTGAGGCATGGAAATCTATCTCGCGATACGGTACAGGGAATCGCCTGGCGCCCGTTGGGGCGCCGAGGCGTGCGCGACCTCGCTGTGAATCATTTGGCCTCCGCAGGCGCCGCGGCGGCTGCAGGCGCAGCGCCCTCTTCCTGCTGCTTCCAGGGGTGTGCTTTCACCTTGGCCCCCGGGCCGATCTTCTGGAAGCCTTCAACGACGACGACATCGCCAGCGCTCACGCCTTCCTGGATCACCCACTGGCCTTGATAGGCAATGCCCACCTTGACCGGTGCCACGGCGATCGTGTCGCCATCACGCAACAGGAACACGCTGGCCGAACCGTCCACCGCACGCTGCAGCGCCTGTTGCGGCACCAGCACGGCGTTCTCGTCATAGCCCTGTTCAAGCTTCACCCGCACGAACATGCCCGGCAGCAATTCGGAATGGGGATTGGGTACCTCGGCACGCAGCTTGACCTGGCCGGTGCTCGGGTCGACCGTCACACCGGTAAACAACAGGCGGCCCTTTTGATCATAGGGCTGGCCATCGAGCATCACCGTAACCGGCGCCTCGTCGACGCGCTGCACCTTGCCATGGCTGAACACCTTGCGCAGCTGAGCCAGGTCGGCCGTACTCTGGTTGAAATCCACGTAGATGGGATCGAGCTGCTGCACGGTTGCCATGTGCGTTGCCGTCGAGCCTTCCACCAGTGCGCCCTCAGTTACCAGCGGTTCGCCGATGCGGCCGCTAATGGGCGACGTCACCTTGGTATAACCCAGGTTGATGGCAGCCGACTCCAGCGCGGCCTTGGCTGCCACCACGGCGGCTTCCGCCTCACGCGACGCCGACAGCGCGTTGTCGTATTCCTGGCGGCTGACCGCGTTGACCTTGACCAGCGGTTCGTAGCGTTGCGCCAGCGAACGGGCGCTCAGCAGCGCGGCCTCGGCCTGCTTGAGCTGTGCATTCGCCTGGTTGTAGACGGCCTGGAGCTGGGCGCGGTCGATCGTGAACAGCAGATCGCCCGCCTTGACGTCGCGGCCTTGTTCGAAATTGACCTTCTCTACAATGCCGGTGACCCGGGCACGGACCTGGGCGTCCCGGACGGCATCGACGCGGCCAGGCAACTCAGAAATAATGGGCACGCGCTGCTGGATCGCAGTCACGACCTTGACCTCCGGCTGCATCTGCGGCGCGCCTTGCGGCTTGTCGCCGCAAGCAGCCAGCAACAACAACATGGCACCCGTAACCACGATGCGTGGCGCAGTGAAAGAGATAGGCTTGGCTCGCATAGAAACCCTGTATTGAATCTTCTTGGCGTTAATCATGGCGCGCCCATATGGGACAAAAAAGCAACCATGACTATGGCGACATGGCCGCCGGACGACGCGGCCATGGGTGTGATAGCGGAAAGAATTGTGTGCACCGGGTAACCAGCCCGGGTAACTCGCTGAGTGTAATGCGAAAACGACGCAATTTGCAGCACCTGAAACAGGGCGAAGTACCTGGAAAATCCGGCCCTCCATGCATCTTTTTTGCTTGCTAATATTACCCTTTCCACGCCTTGCCGTGCCCCTCACCCGCGCCATTTGGGGAGATATCTGATGCCCGTCCTTGCGCGATGCCCGGAGGCGCTCAGTCACATCGCCGCAATCTCCCCGCCCGCCATCGGCACGAATCGCAGAACATGCCGTGAAAATACCGCAAAAAGCCTTGACTTGAGGGGTTTTCGCTCGTTCCGTCAGATTGACAAAAAACCGTCCGGGCGGTATCTTCCCCTGCCATGTCGATAGCTCATCAGCGCAAGAAACAGCCTGAATCGGTACGCCGGCAATTGCTGGATGAAGCGGCGCGGATTGCGCTCGAACATGGCCTGAACGGGCTGACCCTACGGGCCGTGGCCCAGGAAGCAGGCGTCAGCAAAGGCGGCCTGCTGCACCATTTTCCCAGCAAGCACGCGCTGCTGGAAGCCATGTGCGATGAGTTCCTGCGGCGCCTGGACCGGCAGATCGCGGCACTCATGCAGCAGGACCCGGTCCCCCAGGGACGCTTCACCCGCGCCTACCTGGATGCCATGAGCAGCGCGCCGGCCAGCGCGCCATCGCAACGCTGGGCCGTCCTTTCCGTCATGCTGTTTTCCGAACCGGCCTTGCGCCAGCGGTGGCATGAATGGGTCAGCCGGCGCCTGAATGATGACTGCGGTGGCCAGGTGTCCGTCGGCGCCTGGATCGTCTGGTTCGCCACTGACGGCCTCTGGCTGTCGGATCGCCTGGGCAACCCCAGGCCGGATGGCCCGGAACGGCTATCCATCATTGCCCGCCTGCGGGCTGAGACATACCGGCAGGATGGCTGTTCCATCCCGCAAAACCCTT
Source organism: Kerstersia gyiorum (assembly GCF_004216755.1). Lineage (GTDB taxonomy): Bacteria > Pseudomonadota > Gammaproteobacteria > Burkholderiales > Burkholderiaceae_B > Kerstersia > Kerstersia gyiorum. The sequence continues at coordinate 143,756 of NZ_SGWZ01000007.1, read as the reverse complement.
GCCACGAAGCGAATCTTCGCGGCAACGCCGCCGGCAACATGCCAGCCAGCGCCGTGGAACCCACCGGTCCCCTCGCGGACCGCTCCTCCATCGGCCAGTAAGCTGCCCCCCGCCGACGGCAATTTCCGGCTAGCGCCTGCTGCCTCCGGCCTGATACCAGGCTGGGCGGCCGGCATTGTTTTCACCCAGTCAGTTAGACGCGCCTGAACTTTCCGCAACTGCCAAATGATCCAGACTCCTTACTACCTGATAGATGAATCCCGCCTGCTGCGCAACATGGAGAAAATTGCCCATCTGCGGCAGCGCTCCGGCGCCAAGGCCCTGCTGGCCCTGAAGTGCTTCGCCACCTGGTCCGTCTTCGGGCTCATGCGGGATTACATGGACGGCACGACATCGTCCTCGCTGCTGGAAGTGCGCCTGGGCCGCGAGAAATTCGGCGGTGAAACCCATGCCTACAGCGTCGCCTACAGCGATGCGGAAATTGCCGAGGTCGTCTCCCATGCTGACAAGATCATTTTCAACACCATCGGCCAGCTGCAGCGCTTCCGCCAGGCGGCCGACGGCATCCCGCGCGGTTTGCGGCTCAATCCGCAGGTGAGTAATTCCCCATACCTGCTGGCCGACCCTTCTCGCCCCCACAGCCGGCTGGGCGAGCACGACCCGGCCCGTGTCGAACCTTTCATCGGCGACATCAGCGGCTTCATGATCCACAACAACTGCGAAAACCGCAGTTTCGAGAGTTTCGACCAGATGCTCTCGCGCATCGAAGCCCGGTTCGGCCATCTGATTGCCCAGGTGGACTGGATCAGCCTGGGCGGCGGCGTGCACTTCACTGCTGACGACTATCCGATCGACGCCCTGGCAGACCGCCTGAAGGCCTTTGCCGACACCTATGGCGTGCAAATCTACCTGGAACCGGGCGAGGCCGCCATCAGCGGCAGCGCGACGCTGGAAGTCTCGGTGCTGGACACCCTGAACAATGGCAAGGACATCGCCATCGTCGACAGCTCCATTGAAGCGCACATGCTGGACCTGCTGGTCTACGCCCTGCCTGCCCGCATCGAACCCGACGCTGGCGCGCACCGCTACATGGTGTGTGGCAAGTCCTGCCTGGCGGGCGATATTTTCGGCGAGTTCAGTTTCGAGCAGCCACTGCAGGCCGGCGACCGTATCTCCATCCAGGATGCCGCTGGCTACACCATGGTCAAAAAGAATTGGTTCAACGGACTGAACATGCCATCCATCGTGGTACGGCGCCTGTCCGGTGAAACCGAGATCGTCAAAACCTTCGGGTACGACGATTACGCAGCGAGCCTCTCCTGACAGCCGTTACTGGCGGGGCTCTCCCGATTGTTCCCCTTTTCTCAACGAGGGTTTGATCGAGAAATGAAAAAAAATGTCCTGATTATTGGCGCTGGAGGTGTCGGGCAGGTAGTCGCCCACAAATGCGCCCAGAACAATGATGTGCTGGGCGACATACACATCGCCTCGCGCTCCATTGAAAAGTGCCGCGCTATCGCCAGCGATGTGCATACGCGCCGCAGCATGAAGATTGCCGGCAAGCTCGAAGTCCATGAACTCGACGCCATGGATAGCGCCGCTACCCGCGACCTGATAAACAGGACGAACGCGCAAATCGTCATCAACGTCGGATCGGCCTTCGTCAACATGCCTGTGCTCGAGGCCTGCATCGAAACCGGCGCAGCCTATCTCGATACGGCAATCCACGAAGATCCCGCACACGTCTGCGAACAGCCTCCGTGGTACGCAAACCATGAATGGAAGCGCCGCGAGCGCTGCGATGCCGCAGGCGTCACCGCCATCCTGGGAATAGGTTTCGATCCTGGCGTCGTCAATGCCTATGCCGCCCTGGCAGTCAATGAATACTTCGATAGTGTCGATTCCATCGACATCATCGACATCAATGCCGGCTCGCACGGCCGGTACTTCGCCACCAACTTCAACCCGGAAATCAATTTCCGCGAGTTCACCGGCACGGTCTGGACCTGGCAGGACAGCCAATGGAAAGCCAACCGCATGTTCGAGGTCAAGCGCGAGGACGACCTGCCTGTGGTCGGACGCCAGGCCAGCTACCTCACCGGCCACGACGAACTGCATTCGCTGTCACAGCATCTCAATGTGCCCAACATCCGCTTCTGGATGGGTTTTAGCGAACACTACATCAACGTTTTCAACGTACTGAACAATATCGGCCTGCTGTCCGAAAAGCCTGTGACGACCGACTGCGGCCAGACCGTCGTGCCGCTGCAAGTGGTCAAGGCCGTCCTGCCGGACCCCGCCTCGCTGGCACCGGACTATACCGGCAAAACCTGCATCGGCGACCTGGTGAAAGGCCGCTGGCAAGACCAGGAACGCGAGGTGTTCATCTATAACATCTGCGACCACAAGGCCGCCTACGAAGAAGTGGGCAGCCAGGGAATCTCCTATACCGCAGGCGTACCAGCCGCTGCAGCCGCCGTGCTGATCGCCAAAGGTGAATGGGATGTGCGCCGCATGGTCAACGTCGAACAGTTGCCGGCACGGCCACTGCTTGCCTTGCTGGAAACCATGGGCCTGCCTACCCGCATCCGCGATGAACGCGGCGAGCGCTCCCTCTTCGAAGAAGAGCTGGAACTGGAAGACGCGGCGCGCGCCTGATTTTTCGGCACGCCCCCCTTGCGCCAGAAACGCCTCCCTCCAGGGAGGCGTTTTTCATGGGCAGCCAGGCCCTGCCGCTCAAGCCCCCTGAACAGTATCCCGCAGCACCCGTATCCCGTGCCCGGCCAGCCATGCCGGGAGGGCAGCCAACCGCATTGGAATGTCTTCGCCCTTCAGGACATAGCGATGCGTCCTGCCCTTGCGCACCTGAATGCTGAAGCCCGCCCGCCGGCCCTGCTGGCCGCCGGGCGTGGCGTCATGGATGGTCACGCAAGACACTTCCGCCAACGGGTAGAAAGTGTGCAGCAAATTGCCAGCGTACAGCCGCCCGCCGTCCACATACAGAACCGGGCGCCCCCGCCAGCCGACGGCCTGCCAAAGGAAACGGTAGCCAAGCAGCGCCAGCACCAATGCAGCCAGGGCTACGCCCAGCGCGGCCGCGACACCGAAGAAACGATAGACGGAACGCGCCATGCCCAGTTCCCTCATGGGTGTCGGCGTCAATTGCCCTGCTTCGATACGCGCGCGCAAATCCTTGTTCGACAAGGGTGGCAAGGATGCATCCAGCAACCACTGCCGCGTAGGCTCGTCCGCAATGCGATAGATGGGCTGCTCCAGGCCAAGCGACCAGCGCTCGCCGGGCAGGAAATACATCCGGCTGCCATGGCGCCATACCTCTCCCAGCCCCTGGCGTGCCTTTCCTGCCGAAACCCACCCGCCGGGTTCGCCATCATCCAGCATCCAGAGGCGCGTCCAACGTTCCTGCAATACCCTGCCACCCTGCCGCCCGCGCCTGATCCACTCCCTGCCGGCGTGCAACACCAGCACCTGACTGCCATTGCTCGCCAGACGGTCCGACAGCGGCCGCCAGCCGCCGGTACGAGTCACTTCCGAAGTCAGCCTCAGGACCTCGCCGCGCACCGGTTCAGCGTAATAGACGCCGTCCGTTCCCGCCAGCAGCATGTGGTTCACCGGCGCATCCGGCGCACTCAGCGGCAGATAGGGCCCCTGCCCGGAGTCAAAGGCCAGATCCTGGGTATAGGCGCTGCCCGCCGGATCAATCAGGGTCTGCGGCTGGCGGTCGCCGCCCGCGATACTCACGACATACATGGCCGGGCTGGCCGGAATGTCCAGGCGTTTGCCCCGGTAATAGACATGGCGCGTATCCGCCAGGTAATCACTGGACCCAACCGCGCGGCCCCCACGCGACCAGGGCAGCACACGGATGTTCAAGGGATCTGCCCCAGGCAGCAACTGGCCTGCCAGATACACCAGCCGGCCATCGGTCGCCAGATGCGCACCCGGTAAAATGCGGTAGGGCACCGCGCTTTCAGGCAGTTGCACCCAGGCATGGATATGCGACTGGCGGCGTGGGCCCAGCCCCAACGCGTGTCGCTGCGCCTGCCAGAATCCTGCCAAGCCCTGCTGATCTGGATTGGCCGCGCTGCTTTCGCTGCAGAAATAGGTGGTGCGGCCGTCGCTAACGTAGTCCTGGCCCAGCACGACCGTCCGCGTCGGATTCATCCCGGCCAGCACATGGTTGCCGCAATATACATGCGTCCGGTCCCGCCCCATGTGGAACACCGAGCGCTGTTCCGCCTCCAGCGGTGCAAAGCTGGCTGGGTCCGCCTGCGGCATGGCGACCAACCCACTGCCCACCACCTGCGCATGCACGACGCCATCCACCAGGAAAAAGCGGCTGTGCCCATAGCGCTGCCCCTCATTGCGGTCCGGCCTGTCGATATCGCCAAGCAAAATCGCAACCAGATCAGCGACCAGCAGCAATGCCAACGCAGCCAGCGCCCACAAAACCATGCCCTGCCTGCGCGTCATGTCACCGATCACCCGTTTCATTGCATTGCCAGCATTGTAATGAGAGACGCGATACTGAAACGCCCATCAACACCCCCACCCTCGCCGTGCCTTTGGCCCGGGGCTTCCGAGAAACGCTTTGCCCAGGGCCGCTCCGGCAAAAAAAAGACCTTCCCGGCGCAGGCGAAGGCCCGTCAGCCAGAGAAGGTCCAGGCACGGCGCCAGGCGCCGGCGCGGCAAGCGTTGCTTAGCCGAAACGGCCGGTAATGTAGTCCTCGGTTTCCTTGCGCGAGGGCTTCACGAACATCTGCCCGGTCTCGCCGAACTCCATCAGCTCACCCAGGTACATATAAGCCGTGTAGTCCGAGCAACGGGCAGCCTGCTGCATGTTGTGGGTCACGATAACAACGGTGTATTCGTTCTTGAGTTCCGCAATCAGCTCTTCAATCTTGGCGGTGGAAATCGGGTCCAGCGCCGAGCAGGGTTCGTCGAGCAGCAGGACTTCCGGCTTGATCGCCACGCCGCGAGCAATGCACAGGCGCTGCTGCTGGCCACCGGAGAGACTGTGGCCGCTCTGGTGCAGCTTGTCCTTCACTTCATTCCACAGCGCGGCCTTGCTCAGCGCCCATTCGACCCGCTCGTCCATTTCGCCGCGGCTGAGCTTCTCGAACAGTCGCACGCCGAAGGCGATGTTGTCGTAGATGCTCATGGGGAAAGGCGTGGGCTTCTGGAAGACCATGCCGACTTTGGCGCGCAGCAGCGAGATGTCCATCTTGGTGGTCAGCAGATTCTCGCCGTCGAGCAGGATTTCGCCCTCTGCGCGCTGCCCCGGATAGAGCTCGTACATGCGGTTGAAGGTACGCAGCAGCGTGGACTTGCCGCAACCCGACGGGCCGATGAAAGCCGTCACGCGATGTTCCGGAATCGTCATATTGACGTTGCGGATGGCGTGGAACTTGCCATAGTAGAAATTCAGGTCATTGACCTGCAGCTTCGCGGGCTCACTGGGGATCTGGATGTGCGGAGCACTCGTCTTGGCGGCGGTAGCGGTATTTTCCATGATGAATCCTGGACAGCAGAGTATTCGGGTCGTATGCGCGGAGGATATGCGTTCAGTGCTTGCGGAACAGGCTGCGCGCAAGAATGTTGATGGCCAGCACGAAAAGCGTGATCAGCGCGGCGCCGGCCCAGGCCAGCGTGTTCCAGTCCTTGAAGGGGCTGGCTGCGTATTGGAAGATCACCACCGGCAGGTTGGCCATGGGCGCATTCATATTGAAGGACATGAACTGGTTGGACAGCGCGGTGAACAGCAGCGGTGCGGTTTCCCCAGCAATCCGGGCCACAGCCAGCAGCACACCGGTGATCATGCCCGAGCGGGCAGCGCGGTAACAGACCATCAGGATCATGCGCCACTTGGGGCAGCCCAGGGCGAAGCAGGCTTCACGCAGGCTGTTAGGCACCAGCAGCAGCATGTTGTCAGTCGTGCGGACCACCACGGGGATCACCAGGATGGACAGCGCCACGGCGCCCGCCCAGCCGGAATAGTGCCCGACCTGGTAGACATAGACCGAGTAGATGAACAGGCCGATGACGATGGACGGCGCCGACAACAGCACATCGTTCAGGAAACGTGTGGCCGGCGCGAGCCAGCCTCGCTGGCCATATTCCGCCAGGTAGGTACCGGCCAGAATGCCGATCGGGGTGCCGATCAGCGTGCCGACACCCGCCATGGCGAAGCTGCCCAGAATGGCGTTGGCCAGGCCGCCAGTCTGTCCTGGCGGCGGGGTAATTTCGGTGAACAGCGACAGCGAGATCGCGCCGCCACCCTTGACCAGCAGCGTAAGAATGATCCAGAACAGCCAGAACAGGCCGAAGATCAGTGTTGCCATCGACAGGCCCAGCATGACTTTGTTGGTCATGCGGCGGCGCTGGTAGATGCCGTTCTGCATGTTGATGACCGACTTGTTGCCGGAAGAAGCGGAATTCGTGGACATGGTGAGTCTCTCTTGCCTAATGTTTCCGGTCCGGTTCAGCTCTTGGTGCCTTCCGAGCGCGACAGGCGCAACAGCAGGACCTTCGAACACGCCAGCACGACCGTCGTGATCAGGAAGAGGATCAGGCCCAATTCGATCAGCGCGGATTTCTGCATGCCGCCCGCCTCGTTGAATTCATTGGCCAACGCGGAAGCAATCGAATTGCCCGGTGCGAAAATGGAATCCGGAATGCGGAAGGCGTTGCCGATGACGAAGGTGACGGCCATGGTTTCACCCAGCGCCCGGCCCAGGCCCAGCATGATGCCGCCGATGACGCCAGAGCGCGTGAAAGGCAGCACGACCTTCCACATCACTTCCCAAGTGCTGCTGCCCAGGCCGTAGGCCGATTCCTTGAGCATGGGGGGCACCAGTTCGAACACGTCACGCATCACCGAGGCAATGAACGGGATGATCATGATGGACAGGATCAGGCCGGCGGTGAAGATGCCGATGCCGAAGGGCGGGCCGGAGAAAAAGCCGCCGATGACCGGAATGCTGCCCAACACGGAAATCATGGTGGGTTGCACGTATTGCTGGAAGACAGGTACGAACACAAACAGGCCCCACATGCCGTAGATGATCGACGGAATGGCGGCCAGCATTTCAATGGCAGTGCCCAGCGGGCGGCGCAGCCAGGCGGGGGACAGCTCGGTCAGGAACATGGCGATGCCGAAGGACACCGGCACGGCGATGATCAGCGCGATGAAGGACGTCAGCAAGGTGCCGACAATAGGCACCAGCGCGCCATAGGACTCCTGCACCGGGTCCCATTCATTGGTCCAGAGGAAGGACAGGCCATACTCGGAAAGCGTTTCATGGCTGCCATAAATCAGCGACACCATGATCGCCGCCAACAGGATGAAAACCAGGAAAGCGAATATTCGGGTGAGATTCCTGAACAACGCATCCATCAGTGCGTTGCGGTTGGGGGTTTCGGGGACCGGGGCGCCTGTCGCCGCCTCGGGCTGACGCACAGCCTGCTCGCTGTTATCCATTACCGCACTCATGGGTGCATCTTCCTAATATTCAACAGAATCATTGCAAAAAAAATGCCGGGGTATGTTCTGAGGCAGCCCCCGGCCCAGGTGCCGCGGAAGCGGTCGCCCGCTTCCGCCCGGCCCTGCTGATTACTTCCAGATCGCGGCGCCGTCGGCAGCCTTGATTTCCTGCGCCCAGATGGTGCGGATCTTGCCGGTCACAGCTTCAGGCAGAGGCACGTAGTCCAGCGCGGAGGCCGACTCCTGGCCGTTCTTGAACGCCCAGTCGAAGAACTCCAGTACAGCCTTGCCTTGGGCCGGCTTGTCCTGGGTCTTTTGCACCAGGATGAAGGTGGCTGCCGTCACGGGCCACGAATCATCGCCAGGCTGGTTGGTCAGGACCACGCCCATGCCGGGAGCGGCATCCCAGTCGGCGTAGGCAGCAGCAGCGGCAAAGGCCTTCTGCTCAGGCTGAACGAACTTGCCGGCGGCATTCTGCAGCTGCGTCCAGGCCAGGTTGTTCTGCTTGGCGTAGGCGTATTCGACGTAGCCGATCGAATTCTTCAGCTGGCCGACATAGTTGGCCACGCCTTCGTTACCCTTGCCGCCCTGGCCCACCGGCCACTTGACGGCCTTGCCTTCGCCAACCTGCGACTTCCAGTCGGCATTGACCTTGGACAGATAGTTGGTCCAGCCGAAGGTCGTGCCCGAGCCGTCCGAACGGTGCACCACGACGATGTCAGCGTTGGGCAGGGTCACGCCCGAGTTCAGCGCGGCAATCGCGGGGTCGTTCCACTTCTTGATCTTGCCCAGGAAGATGTCGCCCAGGATCTGGCCCGACAGCTTCAGCTGGCCCGGCTGTACGCCGTCGATATTGACCACGGCCACGGTGCCGCCGATCACGGCGGGGAATTGCAGCAGATTGTTTTCCTGCAGCTTTTCGGCGTTCAGGGGGTCATCGGAAGCACCGAAGTCCACGGTCTTGGCAATGATCTGTTGTTGACCGCCGCCCGAGCCGATGGATTGGTAATTCACCTGGTTGCCCGTCTGGGCCTTGTAGTCCGATGCCCACTTGGCGTAGATCGGATAGGGGAAGGACGCGCCGGCGCCAGTGATGTCGGCGGCATGCGCGGACAGGGTGAACGCGCCAAAGGCGACACCAACGGCCAGCTGCTTGAAAACACGTTTGAACATTGCAATCCCTCAGGTCTTGTTAGGAAGTCACTGACAGGCATCCAGCCTGTACGAACGCTATCGTAGAGTCTGTCGATGACAGAAACATGACAGTCATGACTTTCCAAGCAAGGCCATCAATTTGTCGTGCAGGTTATACGCTTCGCCACGGCCGCGCACCCGCGCATAGTCGCCATCGGGGCGTTGCTGCCAGGCCAGCTGATTGTCACGCAACGCCATCAGGAAGGCTTCACTGATGACCCGGCGCTTGAGCTTGCGCTCCAGGATGGGGAAACCCAGCTCCACGCGGCGGAAGAAATTGCGTTCCATCCAATCAGCCGAGGACAGATAGACAGTCTCCTTGCCGCCGTCGTAGAAATAAAACACCCGGGAATGCTCCAGGAAGCGCCCGACGATGGAGCGCACCCGGATATTTTCCGACAGGCCCGGCACCCCGGAACGCAGCGCGCAGGCGCCACGCACGATCAGGTCTATCTTCACGCCGGCCTGGCTGGCCGCATACAGTTCCTGGATGATGTCCGGCTCCAGCAGGGCATTCATCTTGGCCATGATGCGGGCCTTCTGGCCTTCGGCCGCCGCGCGGGCTTCGGCGCGTATCAGCGACACCATGCGTTCGTGCAGGTTAAACGGCGACTGCAACAGCAATTGCAGATTGCGCCGCGCCCCCAGCCCGGTCAACTGGGAAAACACTTTGTCCATGTCGTCGCACAGCGCAGGGTTAGCCGTCAGCAGGCCGAAATCGGTATACAGCCTGGCGGTGCGGGGGTGATAGTTGCCAGTACCCAGGTGACCGTAGCGGCGAATCTGGCCGTTCTCGCGGCGCAGCACCAACGCCATCTTGGCATGAGTCTTGTGACCGACGACGCCATACACCACGTGCGCCCCGACCTCTTCCAGCTTGGCCGCCCAGTTGATATTGGTCTGTTCGTCGAAGCGGGCCATCAACTCCACCACAACGGTGACTTCCTTGCCGGCACGCGCGGCCGCCATCAGCAGGCGCATCAGTTCGGAGTCTTCTCCGGTGCGGTAGATGGTCTGCTTGACCGCCACCACATCGGGGTCCAGCGCCGCCGCCGTCAGGAAATCAATGACGGGCTGGAACGATTGATAGGGATGATGCAGCAGACGGTCGCCCGCCGCGATCGCGGCAAACAATTCCGCCGGTTTGGCGCCGCGCTGTGAGAATGGTTCCGGCACGGGTGCCCGGTAGGAAGGAAACAGCAAGGCTGGCCGGTCCGCGACGTCGCACAGGCGCATGAGGCGCGACAGATTCACCGGTCCGCTGACGCGATAGGTATCCGCCGCCGTCAGGGCGAATTCCTTTTGCAGATAGACTTCCAGGTCCTTGGGCGCGCGCGTATCGAGTTCAAGCCGCACGGCAGCCCCGAAATTGCGTTGCGACAGCTCCCCCTGCAAGGCCTGGCGCAGATTGGTGACTTCTTCCTCGTCCACGAACAGGTCGCTGTTGCGAGTCACGCGCCACTGGTAGCAACCACGCACTTCCAGGCCAGGGAAAAGCTCGCCGACGAAGGCGCGCATCAAGGCCGTCAGCAGCACATAGCCGTGCTGCATGCCGGAAACCGCCTCGGGCATATGCACCAGACGCGGCAGTGCCCTGGGCGCCTGGACGATGGCAATGGAAGCATTGCGGCCGAAGGCATCGGTACCGGACAGCGAAACGATGAAATTCAGGCTCTTGTTGTACACCCTGGGGAACGGATGCGCCGGATCCAGGCCTATGGGTGTCAGCAGCGGCATAACGTCGCGCAGGAACATGTCGAAGGCCCAGGCGCGCTGCTCCTCGGTCCAGCGGTCCACGTGCAGCAGCGCGATCCCTTCCTTTTCCAGCCGCGGCAGCAGTTCCTCGCTGAGCAGTTCGTACTGTCTCTCGACCAGATCATGCACGCGGCTTTGCACCAGGCGGAAGGCTTCGTCCGGCGTCAGGCCGTCGTCACCACGCAGGTCCGGCGTCAGGCGCTGCTGCTCTTTGAGACTGGAGACGCGAATCTCGAAAAACTCATCAAGGTTCGAATTGACGATGCAGACATAACGCAGCCTTTCGAGCAAGGGCGTATCTTCCCTGTCCGCCATGCTGAGCACTCTTTCATTGAACTTGAGCAGCGACAGCTCCCGGTTCAGAAGCAATGCATCCGGACGGATGGAAACAGTATCAGGCATGGGATCTCTTCAACAAAATCGGCAGACGGAGAAAAACTCCTACTTTTACTTCAATAGAATGACATAAATATGACAGCACGCCAAAGCGCCTGCCATAGGGCCATCAGGGATTAATTCCCGAACAATGGAAAAATTCCGTTGCTGTGCAGCATTCTGGCTCTTTCATAAATCTATAATCCGGCAACTGCATATAACTGATAACAAGGGGAACCATGGATAACCTCCTGGCCGCCGTAGACCTCGGCTCCAACAGTTTCCGACTGTCCATCGGACGAGTCGTGCAGGAAGCCGGGGTCAGTCAGATCTACCAGGTCGACAGGCTCAAGGAAACGGTACGACTGGCTGCCGGCCTGGATGCCTCACTGGTTCTGGCAGACGAAGCCATCGTCCGCGCCACTGAAGTCCTGCGCCTGTTCGGCGACCGCCTTCGCGATTTCCGCCCGGACCGCGTCCGTGCCGTCGCCACCAATACCTTCCGGGTCGCGCGCAACGCCGATCAATTGCTGGCCCGCTGCGAAGCCGCGCTGGGCTTTCCCATCGAAGTCGTGGCTGGCCACGAAGAGGCCCGCCTGATCTATGCCGGCGTGGCGCATTGCCTGCCTTCCTCCACGGCCCAGCGGCTGATCGTCGACATCGGCGGCGGCTCCACCGAACTGATCATTGGCAAAGGCTACCGGCCCTTGCAGGTCGCCTCGCTGCACATGGGCTGTGTGAGCTTCAGCCAGCGCTTTTTCCCGGATGGCCAGATCACCAGCGCCAGCATGCAGCAGGCCGACCTGGCAGCCCGCCGCGAGATCGAAACCATCACCCGGCGCTACAAAAAAGTGGGCTGGGCCGAGGCCTTCGGCTCGTCCGGCACCGCCAAGGCGCTCTACGCGATCCTGACCGAATCCGGCCTGTCCAGCCAGGGCATCACTCTCAAGGGCATGGAAGCGCTGAAAGCCAAGCTGATACGCTCGGGCAAGGTCATTGCGTCCGAGCATCCCGGCATCAAGCTGGAACGCGCCGACGTGCTGCCCGGCGGTCTGGTCATCATGGCCGCCATTTTCAGTGAACTGAAAATAGAATCCATGCGTACTGGCGACGGCGCGCTGCGTGTCGGTGTCCTGTACGACCTGCTGGGCCGCGAAGACGAACACGATACGCGCCAGGAAACCGTCGATCAGTTCATGCGGCGCTACCACGTGGACCAGAACCAGGCGGAGCGCGTCCGCGACGCCGCGCTGGCGCTGTTCGAGCAATGCCGTCCAGCGGAAGTCGACCACGAACTGGTACTGGCGCTCAAATGGGCCGCCAGCCTGCACGAGATCGGCCTTTCCATTGCACACAACGGCTACGCCCGTCACACCGCCTATGTGCTGGAAAATGCGGAAATGCCAGGCTTTTCCAATGACGACCAGGAATTGCTGGCGCAATTGGCCTTCGCCCACCACGGCAAGCTCTCGCGCCTGCCCGGCAAGCCAAAGAATGATGTGAAATGGCGCGCCATTCTTTGTCTGCGCCTGGCCGCCCTGCTCTTTCGGCGGCGTCAGTCCATGGCTCGACTGCCGCTCTCGCTGGCCGTCAAGAACAGCCAGATCAGCGTCAGCATGCCGAACGGCTGGCGCCGTACCAACCCCTTGCTGGAATACGCCCTGGAAACTGAGGCCTCAGAATGGCGCAAAGCGGGTTTTTCTTTCGAAATCCTTGAGCGTCAGGCGTAAGCTGCGCGTCGCCCGCAAATAGCGGCGCAACACCAAACGGCGCAGCCGTCTGTCAGACCGCTGCGCCGTTGCCATCTCAGGCCTTCCCGCCAGGCTGATTGCCCAGGGCGGGCAACCCTTCCGCCAGCAGGGCATCCAGCCCGAAGTGCTTGCGGTAACGTTCGTCCATTTCATCGACCGTCAGCAACATGGGAAAATCGGCCGTATTGAAATCAGGGTCCCAGGCCGGCTCGCCGCAGACCTTGGCTCCGATTTTCAGGTAGCCTTTGATCAGCGGCGGCAGCTTGGCCGGCAGGCTGTGATTCAGGCGTTCGACAGGATAACGATGCCAGGGCGCCACCTTCGGGCCCGGGCCACGGATCTGTGCTTCGGCCTGGCGATAGACTTCCGCCGCCGTCACGCCATCATCACGCAGCGGCACGCTGGCGCAGCCCAGCACGTAGCGGAAGCTGCCGCGCACCAGGAACTCCGACAGGCCAGCCCACAGCAACATGATCACTGACCCGCTGCGGAAATCGGCATGCGTGCAGGAACGGCCGAACTCGACCAGCTCCTGGCGGATTTCCCCCAGGCCGCTGAGATCGAACTCGGATTCGGAATAGTAGGCACCCGCGCCCCGCGCGCCTTGCGGCGTCAGGATGCGATAGGTGCCGACGACGCGCCCCGTGCCCAGTTCGCGCACCATCAGGTGTTCGCACCAGGGATCGAAACGATCTCGATCCAGGCCGTCTTCACAGCCATGCAGCACCGCGCCCATTTCCTCGGAAAAGACCTGGTAGCGCAGCCGCTGCACTTGCTCGATTTCCTCGGCCGTGCTGGCCAGGCCCGCGACCAATCCGGCCTCCCCATCGGGGGGCCAGGATTCTCCGGCCTCCTGAGGCGTAGAAATTCGGGCTAATTCGAGCATGCATGGACTCCTTGGCAAGGCATCATAGTGTCGCTCAGCGACATTTCAAGTCATTGACACTTTCATGAAGCCTGGGTGAAGTTTACGCTGGCCAGATGCTGCGCGCACGAACGAGCCAGTTCCGCTTCCTCCGCTTCGACCATCAGCCGCAGCTTAGGTTCGGTGCCGGAAGCACGGATCAGAATCCGGCCACGGCCAGCCAGTCGCGCTTCCACGTCTGCTTGCGCCGCCTTGAGACCCGGATGAGCCTGCCAGTCAGTCCCGGGGTTCAGGGGCACATTGATCATGACTTGCGGATACATTTTCAGATCGGACACCCAATCGGCGAGTGTCACGTTATTGCGGCTCAAGGCCGCCATCACCTGCAGCGCGGCGATGATACCGTCACCCGTGCGATGGCAATCCAGGCACAGCAGGTGTCCGGAACTTTCGCCGCCAAACAGCCAGCCGCGTTGCAGCAACTGCTCCAGCACATAGCGGTCGCCGACCTTGGCACGCACGAAGGGAATGCCGAGCTTCTTCATCTGCAGCTCGAAGCCGTAGTTGGTCATCAGCGTACCCACCACGCCTTCCACCGGGCCACGCTTGAGGCGATCCAGCACGATGGCATAGAGCAATTCATCGCCGTCGTAGATGCGGCCGTTGCCGTCGACCATCTGGATACGGTCGGCATCGCCATCGAGCGCCACGCCCATGTCCGCACCACGGACCAGCACTTCGGTGGCCAACGCTTCGGTATGCAGCGCACCCACGCCTTCGTTGATGTTCAGGCCGTCAGGCGAGCAACCGATGGCATGCACCGTCGCACCCAGTTCGCGGAACACGTGCGGTGCGATGTGGTAAGCCGCGCCATGCGCGGCATCCACCACGACCTTCTTGCCGCTCAGGTCCAGGTCATTGGGGAACGTGCTCTTGCAGAACTCGATGTAGCGCCCCGAGGCATCGTCCAGCCGCTGGGCCCGGCCCAGCTTTTCCGACTCCACGCAGCTGATGGGCTGCTCCAGCGCTGCCTCGATGGCGGCTTCGGTCTCATCGGGCAGCTTCATGCCCTGATCGGAAAAGAACTTGATGCCGTTGTCGTAATACGGGTTGTGCGAGGCACTGATCACCACACCGGCATTCAAGCGGAACGCGCGCGTGAGGTAGGCGATGGCGGGCGTCGGCAGCGGACCGGCCAGCAGAACGTCGATGCCTGCCGCCGACAGGCCCGCTTCCAGCGCCGACTCCAGCATGTAACCGGAAATTCGCGTGTCCTTGCCGATCAGCACGCGGGGCCGGCCGGAACCGGCATAGCTCTGCGCCAGCACCTTGCCGGCTGCATAACCCAACTTTAGGGCGAATTCCGCATTGATCACCGGACCGCCAACCTTGCCGCGCACCCCATCGGTGCCGAAATACTTACGCTTCGTCATTTGAGATATACCCCTGTTCCGCAGCCTGCCACACTTTCAGCGCATCGCATGTGGCTGCCACGTCGTGCACTCTGATAATTTTTGCACCTCGGGCCACGCACGCCAGTGCGCCAGCCAGGCTCCCCGCCACACGCTGCGCCACCGGACGGCCCGTGGCCGCGCCTATCATGGTCTTGCGCGACAACCCGATCAACAGGGGCAGGCCGGCAGCCAGCAGTTCAGGCAGCCGTTTGAGCAATTCGTAATTTTGATCCGCCGTCTTGCCGAAGCCGAAGCCTGGATCCAGGCAAAGACGCTGACGCGCCACGCCTGCCGCTTCCAGCGCTGCGACCCGCAGCGCCAGGAAAGCAGCGATATCACCAGCCACGTCCTGGTAGACAGGCGACTGCTGCATGGTGCGCGGTTCGCCCTGCATGTGCATGACGCACAGGCCGCAACGGCTGTCGGCGACTGCTGCTACCGCTTCCGGCGTGCTGAAACCGGCAATATCGTTGATCATGTCGGCACCGGCATCCAGTACGCGGCGCATGACTTCGGGCTTGCAGGTATCCACAGATAGCGGCACCCCTGCGCCCTGCAGGGCGCGCACTACCGGCAGCACCCTGGCCAGCTCATCTTCGACCGACACCGGCTGCGCGCCGGGCCGTGTCGATTCACCGCCGATATCCAGGATATCGGCGCCTTCTTCCAGCAACTGCCAGGCATGGGCGATGGCCTGCTCCGGGGCATCGTGCTGTCCGCCATCCGAAAAGGAGTCCGGCGTTGCATTGACGATCCCCATGACAAGCGGACGCTTGAGCGCCAGCTCAAAGCGTCCGCAAAGCAGCGTATCTACCATGTGTGCAGAATTTGTACCGCAATAATCAGACCGTCGGCGACGAGGGCGCACTGTTGCCAGCGGCGTCGTCTTCCCCGGACTTCACGCCAGCCGACGGCGCGCCAGGCGCGGCATCGTTGCCGTTGCTGTCGCTGGGGGCATCCGGCACGTGGGGAGGACGAGGCTTGCGCCCGGCCATGATGTCCTCGATCTGGTCGAAGTCGATGGTTTCCCATTCCAGCAGCGCCTTGGTCATGACTTCGACCTTCTCGCGGTTGTCTTCGAGGATCTTGCGTGCCACGGCATACTGCTCGTCGATGATCTTGCGGATTTCCGCATCGACCTTCTGCATGGTGGCTTCGGACATATTGGTCGTCTTGGTCACGCTGCGGCCGAGGAATACCTCGCCTTCGTTATCCGCATAGACCATCGGGCCCAGGGATTCCGTCATGCCGTAACGCGTCACGATGTCGCGGGCGATGGCCGTGGCGCGTTCGAAGTCGTTCGAGGCGCCAGTGGTCATCTGGTGCATGAAGATTTCTTCGGCAATACGGCCGCCGAACAGCACGGCGATGGTATTGAGCAAGCGCTCTTTGTCCATGCTGTAGCGGTCGCCTTCCGGCAGTTGCATCGTCACGCCCAGCGCACGACCGCGCGGGATGATGGTGACCTTGTGTACGGGATCGGTCTTGGGCAGGCAACGCGCCACGACGGCGTGGCCGGACTCGTGGTAGGCCGTGTTGCGGCGCTCTTCCTCGGGCATCATGATGGAGCGGCGTTCCGCACCCATAATGATCTTGTCCTTGGCCTTTTCGAAGTCAACCATGTCCACGGTGCGGCCATTGCGGCGGGCGGCAAACAGCGCGGCCTCATTGACCAGGTTGGCCAGGTCGGCGCCCGAGAAGCCAGGCGTACCACGGGCCAGCACGTGAGCATCGACGTTCGGCGCCACCGGCACCTTGCGCATGTGCACCTTGAGAATCTGGTCGCGACCACGGACGTCGGGCAGCGGCACCACGACCTGGCGATCGAAGCGGCCTGGACGCGTCAGCGCCGGGTCCAGCACGTCGGGACGGTTGGTCGCGGCGATCACGATCACGCTCTGGCCGGATTCGAAACCATCCATTTCCACCAGCATCTGGTTCAGCGTCTGTTCGCGCTCGTCGTTACCGCCGCCCAGGCCTGCGCCACGCTGGCGGCCGACTGCGTCGATTTCGTCGATGAAGATGATGCAAGGCGCATGCTTCTTGGCGTTTTCGAACATGTCGCGCACGCGGGCAGCGCCCACGCCGACGAACATTTCAACGAAGTCGGAACCGGAAATGCTGAAGAACGGTACCTTGGCTTCGCCGGCGATAGCCTTGGCCAGCAGCGTCTTGCCGGTACCGGGCGAGCCCACCATCAGCACGCCACGGGGAATCCGGCCGCCCAGCTTCTGGAATTTGCTCGGGTCGCGCAGGAAATCGACGATTTCCTGAACATCTTCCTTGGCTTCATCGCAACCGGCAACGTCGGCGAACGTTACGGTGTTGTTGCTTTCATCCAGCATGCGCGCACGCGATTTGCCGAAGCTGAAGGCGCCCCCGCGCCCGCCACCCTGCATCTGACGCATGAAGAAGACCCAGACCCCGATAAGCAGGAGCATCGGGAACCAGGAAATGAAGATGCTCATCAGCATGGACGGCTCTTCACGCGGCTTGCCCGACACCTGCACCCCGTACTTCATCAGGTCAGGCACCATCCACAGGTCGCCCGGCGCCGTCAGGGAATACGGACGGCCTGCGTCCGGCGTCACGATCAGCGTGTCGCCCTGCACGTCCACGGAACGAATGCGCCCCCCACGCGCGTCCTCCATGAACTGCGTGTAGCTCACGCGGTCCTGACTGGGCGCGCGGCTATCAAACTGCTTGAAGACCGTGAAGAGGACGAGTGCAATCACCATCCACACGGCCACTTTGGAAAACGAATTGTTCAAGGTCGATCTCCTGCTCTGATTCCGACCAGATGACGCGGCAAGCCCCCTCGCTGCGCCGTCATGAGTTTGTCAATATGTCCCATTCTACCCTGCCTGCGCAAGATCGTCTGGAAACGGGCATTTCAGATCCCTTCAGCCTGTTCGCCGGCCTGTCCTGCCGGGAAGCACCTTCTGAAGGTGAAAAAGAGCGCAACCGCGTTACTGTCAACGACGCAACGCACCGAAACACGCCATTTCACGGTTTCAGGCCGACACCGACGATGAAGGTTTCCGAGGATTTGTCGCGCGAGGCCTTGGGCTTGCGCTCCACCACCCGGCGAAACACTCCCTTGAAATCGGCAACAATTTGTGAGAACCCACTGCCATGGAACGCCTTGACGATCAACGCGCCATCCGGCTTGAGATGCGCCTGCGCAAATTCGAGCGCCAGTTCGCACACATGCTGGATGCGTGCCGAATCTGCAGCGCCCACACCGGATAGATTGGGGGCCATATCGGAAATAACAAGATCCACGGCGGCGCCTTGCAGCTCTTCTTCAAGCTGGCGCAGCACTTCGTCTTCCCGGAAGTCCCCCTGGATGAAGGTAACCCCTGCGATGGGTTCCATCGGCAACAGGTCCAGCGCCACGATACGACCGTCAACCGTTCCGCCCGCGCCCACCAGCCGCTCGCGTGCAACCTGGGACCAACTGCCCGGCGCAGCACCGAGATCAACCACCACATCCCCTCGGCGCATCAACTTTTCACTGTCGAGAATCTCGATCAGCTTGAACGCCGCACGCGCGCGATAGCCCTTCTGTTGTGCCATTTTCACATAAGGGTCGTTAATATGCTGTTGCAACCAACTTTTAGAAAATTTCTTCTTAGCCATTCTCGTACAATCCGGTTCATGCCGAATCTAGAAATCACTCCACGCGAGCGCAGCGCCCTGCGCGCCGCCGCCCACTCCCTGCACCCGGTCGTACTGATCGGGGATCGCGGGCTGACTGACGCCGTTATTCAGGAAATCGACCGCAATCTTAACGCCCATGGGCTGATCAAAGTACGCGCGGGCGGCGAAGATCGCGAAAGCCGCGAAGAAATCATCGCCACGATCTGCGAGCAGCTCTCCTGCGCCCTGGTGCATCACCTCGGCAAGATGCTGATTCTGTACCGTCCCGCCGTCGAAAAAGAAACGCAAGCCCAGGGCCGCCGCAACAACGATGTCTACGTGCCCAAGAAACAGGCTGCAGCTGGCCGCAGTGCTCCCAAGCCTGCGTCGCGCCGCCAGGCCAATGCCGAACCGGCCAAACCGGCGCGCAGGGATCCCTACGACACCGACCGCCCGGCCCGCCCCACCCTGCACAAGAGCAAGACCGCTGGCCGCAGCAGCCTGGGCGGCAATGTCCGTCGCGGCAGCTCGATGACACTGCGCGCTGGCGCACGTCGCGGCCGCTGAGCTACGCATGACGGGCCGCCACAGGCCCGTCCGGCACCGCGCATTGCGCGCAGCCAACAAAAACGGGCCAGATGGCCCGTCATTTCTGCTTTGCCAACGGCGCATCGCTGCGCCGCCGGCCAGAGTCACCGCGCGCTGCCTTTCAGGCGTAGCGCACGCTGATGATTTCATACTCCTTGAGACCGGATGGCGCGTTGACCTCAACGACGTCACCAGCACTCTTGCCGATCAGCGCACGGGCCACCGGACTGGAAACCGAAATGCGGTTCGCGCGGATATCCGCTTCGACGTCACCCACGATCTGGTACACCACCCGGACTTCGCTTTCCAGGTCTTCGATTTCCACGGTTGCGCCGAACACCACCCGGCCCTCGCCGTCCAGTTCGGACGGATTGATGATTTGCGCGTTTGACAGCGTTCCTTCCAGCTCGGCGATCCGGCCTTCAATGAAGCCCTGACGCTCACGCGCCGCATCGTACTCGGCATTTTCCGACAGGTCGCCCTGGGCCCGTGCATCGGCGATCGCCGCAATTACAGTGGGACGTTCAACGGTTTTCAACTGATGCAATTCGGCTTGCAGACGTTCAACGCCACTCGCAGTCAACGGAATAGCAGGCATGTCTCTTCCTACACAACAAACAGCGCCTTGCCTCAAGGATAAGGCGCCTAGACTAGAACCGTACCGGTCTAAGCCTGTACGGGCGTTCATCACCAGGCGACGAAACCCCTCGCCACCTGGAAAAAACCCGATCTGCCAAGCAGATCGGGCCAGCAAAATCGCGGGCCGGCGTTGCCGCCAGCCGCGAAAGAAATCGGAGAAAATCTGGTTCCGCCTGACTGGCGGAAACCGGGGCGTTCTCTGCGCGGCCTTCATGGCGCGCCTACGCGCTGGCCACAGGCCAGCAGCAGGCCCCAGGCATCCAGGAGAACCCTGAACACCACAAAACAAAACCCCGGAACGTACTGAACCGGGGTGTGCGTTAATGACATTGTCGGCAAACTTGCAGGGAAAAGCAAGTACCCTAGGGGCTTTCTGCAAACATCTCCGGCGGCGCGCGCACCGGAGCGGGCCTCAAGGCTGGACGGCCGTTTTGCGGCTGCGCAACAAGGCGTACAGAATGATCGCGCCGAAGGTAGCCGTCCCGATACCGTTAAGCGTGAAATTGCCGATGGACAGCGAGAAATCACCCGCTCCCATGACCAGCGTAACGGCCGCGACAATCAGGTTGCGGTTGTCGCTGAAATCCACCTTGTTCACCACCCAGATACGGGCACCAGCGACCGCGATCAGGCCAAACACCACCACCGACACCCCGCCCAGCACCGGGCCGGGGATCGTCTGGATGAGGGCACCGAACTTGGGCGAGAACCCCAGCACGCAGGCAAACAGTGCCGCCACCACGAAAACCAGGGTGGAATAGATGCGAGTAACAGCCATCACGCCGATGTTTTCCGCGTAGGTCGTCACACCCGTCCCGCCCACGCTGCCGGAAATCATGGTGGCCACGCCGTCACCGACGAATGCCCGACCCATGTAGCTATCGAGATCCTTGCCCGTCATGGCGCTGACCGCCTTGATGTGCCCCAGGTTCTCCGCCACCAGGATGACGGCGACTGGTGCGATCAGGCCCATGGCTGTCCACTGGAACTCTGGTGCATGAAAGGTCGGCAAGCCGATCCATGCCGCCTGCGAGACCAGGGTGAAATCTATCGGCGTACCCAGGCCCGCGACATTCGTCAGCAGGAAATACAGCACGCAGGCCAGGAACAAGCCTACCAGGATCAGCAAACGCTGCACCATGCCGCCAGTCCACACGGCCACGCCGCCAACGCAGAGCATGGTCGCCAGGGCCATCAAGGCATCGAAGGTAGACCCACCCATGGCCCCTTTGGCCGCGATGGGTGCAAGATTCAGGCCAATCACCGCCACCACGGCGCCGGTCACGACCGGCGGCATCAGCTTTTCGATGAGGATGCTTGCACCGCCGCGGGTCTTGCTGTTGTACCACCACACAAGCAGACCAATCAGCGTATAGACCAGGCCGCAGGCGATGATGGCTCCCAGCGCCACGGCAATATTGGGGTTTGGCCCGCCGCCGGCGTAGCCTGTCACGGCAATCACCCCGCCGATGAATGCGAAGCTGGAACCCAGGTAGCTGGGAACTCGGCCGCCGACGAACAGGAAGAACAACAGCGTGCCGACACCAGACATCAGAATCGCGACGTTGGGATCAAAGCCCATGAGCAATGGGGCCAGCACGGTCGAGCCGAACATCGCGACCACGTGCTGCACCCCCATGGCCGCCGTTTGCGGCCATGGCAGCCGGTCTTCGGGACCGATAACCGACTGGGCCGAATCAGCCAGCCGCCAGCGCGGGAAATAACTACCAGACATACGGAAACTCCAGAAAAAACCAAGAAGAACTTGCCGCCGTTCCCAGCCCCGGACACGGCTGCCTGCCGCGCCCGACTCCAGCCAGGATCAGGAAAAATGCACCCGCCGTCAAAACAGCAGGCCGCAAAAAAGGCGGCGAGAAGAAAATCCTCATCGCCGCCTCGTTAGACTCTGGCTATCAGGCCTGCTGCTTGCGCAGGTCTTCGTGCAAGCCCTGCAGCGAGTAAACCTGCAGGCCACCGCCTTGGTGCAGATACTGCAGGCCTTCCACCGCAGCGCGGGCGCCGGCGATGGTCGTGAACTGCATCACACGCGCAGCCAGCGCATGGGTGCGGATGGCGCGCGAGTCGGCGATGGCATTGCGGCGCTCTTCCACGGTGTTGATCACCAGGTTGATTTCGCCATTCTTCAGCATGTCCACCACGTGCGGACGGCCTTCCGTCACCTTGTTGACCACCTGCACCGGGATGCCGGCGTTTTCGAGTTCAGCCGCCGTGCCACGCGTGGCCAGCAGCTTGAAACCCAGCGCATGCAGGCCACGGGCCACCTCGACGGCGCGGGCCTTGTCGCGGTTGCGCACGCTGATGAAGGCCGTGCCGGAAGCGGGCAGGCGCTCCCCTGCGCCCAACTGTGCCTTGACGAAGGCTTCGCCGAACGTGGCGCCCACACCCATGACTTCACCGGTGGACTTCATTTCCGGTCCGAGCAACGTATCGACGCCAGGAAACTTCACGAAGGGGAACACCGCTTCCTTCACGGAGAAGTAGGACGGCACCACTTCGCGCTCGACACCCTGGGCGGCCAGCGTCTTGCCTGCCATGACACGCGCGGCGATCTTCGCCAGTTGCAGGCCGGTGACCTTGGAGACGTAAGGCACGGTACGCGAAGCGCGCGGGTTCACTTCCAGCACGTAGACATCGCCGTCCTGGATAGCGAACTGCACGTTCATCAAGCCCTTCACGTTCAACGCACGGGCCATCAGCGCGGTCTGGCGCTTGATTTCCGCCACAGCATCTTCGGACAGCGAATACGGCGGCAGGCTGCAAGCAGAGTCGCCCGAGTGCACGCCAGCCTGTTCGATGTGCTCCATCACGCCGCCGACGAAAACGGTCTCGCCATCGGAAATGCAATCCACGTCGACTTCGGTCGCGTTGTTCAGGAAGTGATCCAGCAACACCGGAGAGTCGTTGCTGACCTTCACGGCCTCGCGCATGTAGCGCTCAAGGTCCTGCTGCTCGTGCACGATTTCCATGGCGCGGCCACCCAGCACGTAGCTTGGGCGCACCACCAGCGGATAGCCGATTTCGCCGGCATGAGCCAGGGCTTCCGCCTCGGTGCGTGCGGTGCGGTTGGAAGGCTGGCGCAGGCCGAGCTTGTTCAACAGCTTCTGGAAGCGTTCGCGATCTTCGGCAACGTCGATGGATTCCGGGCTGGTACCGATGATGGGCACGCCATTGGCTTCCAGGGCACGCGCCAGTTTCAGCGGAGTCTGGCCGCCATACTGGACGATCATGCCGACCGGCTGTTCCTTGTTGACGATTTCCAGCACGTCTTCGAGCGTCAGCGGTTCGAAGTACAGGCGATCGGAAGTGTCGTAGTCGGTGGAGACGGTTTCCGGGTTGCAGTTGACCATGATGGTTTCGTAGCCATCCTCGCGCAGGGCGAGCGCTGCGTGCACGCAGCAGTAGTCGAACTCGATGCCCTGGCCGATGCGGTTCGGCCCGCCACCCAGCACGATGATTTTCTTGCGATCCGACGGCGCCGCTTCGCACTCTTCCTCGTAGGTGGAGTACATGTACGCCGTGCGCGTAGCGAATTCGCCTGCGCAGGTATCAACGCGCTTGTACACCGGACGGATATCCAGCTGGTGACGCAGCTTGCGCACTTCGCCTTCGGAGGTATCCAGCAGGAAAGCCAGACGCCGATCGGAGAAACCGCGACGCTTCAGTTCACGCAGGCTGACGGCATCCAGATCGGCCAGCGTGCGCTGTTCCAGCGCCAGCTCAATATCGACGATTTCCTTGATCTGCGCCAGGAACCACGGGTCGATGCTGGTCAGCTGGTGCACTTCTTCCAGGCTGAAACCCTGGGCAAAAGCGTCGCCCACGTACCAGATGCGTTCCGGGCCGGGTTCGCCCAGCTCGACCTGCAGCTTTTCACGGTCCGTCGTCTTCTGATTCAGGCCGTCGACGCCGACTTCCAGGCCGCGCAAGGCTTTCTGGAAGGATTCCTGGAAGGTGCGACCGATGGCCATGACTTCGCCGACCGACTTCATCTGCGTGGTCAGGCGCGAATCTGCCGAGGGGAATTTTTCGAAAGCGAAACGCGGCACCTTGGTGACCACGTAGTCGATGGTCGGCTCGAAGGAGGCCGGCGTCGCGCCGCCGGTGATTTCATTGCGCAGCTCGTCGAGCGTATAGCCCACGGCCAGACGCGCCGCCACCTTGGCGATCGGAAAACCGGTGGCCTTGGACGCCAGCGCCGAGGAACGCGATACGCGCGGGTTCATCTCGATGACGATCATGCGGCCGTTCTTGGGGTTGACCGCGAACTGCACGTTGGAACCGCCGGTATCCACACCGATTTCACGCAGCACCGCGATAGACGCGTTGCGCATGATCTGGTATTCCTTGTCCGTCAACGTCTGAGCCGGCGCCACGGTGATGGAGTCGCCCGTATGCACGCCCATCGGGTCCAGGTTTTCGATGGAGCAGACGATGATGCAGTTGTCCGCCTTGTCGCGGACGACTTCCATCTCGAATTCCTTCCAGCCCAGCAGCGATTCTTCGATCAGCAGTTCTTTGGTCGGAGAAGCTTCCAGGCCGCGACGGCAGATGGTTTCGAATTCTTCAGCGTTGTAAGCAATGCCGCCACCGGTACCACCCAGCGTGAAGCTGGGACGGATGACCACGGGGAAACCGGACGTGCCGACATCGGCCGCGATGCGGCGCTGCACATCCCAGGCTTCGTCCATCGAGTGCGCCACGCCGGACTTGGCCGATTCCAGGCCGATGTCGGTCATGGCTTGCTTGAACAGCTGGCGGTCTTCGGCCTTTTCGATGGCCTTGGCATTGGCGCCGATCAATTCGACGCCATGGCGATCCAGCACGCCTTCACGGGCCAGGTCCAGCGCGCAATTCAGCGCGGTCTGACCGCCCATGGTCGGCAGCAGGGCATCGGGCTTCTCGCGCTCAATGATTTTTTCCAGCGCTTGCCAGGTGATGGGCTCGATATAGGTGACGTCCGCCGTTTCCGGGTCCGTCATGATGGTGGCAGGGTTGCTGTTCACCAGAATAGTGCGGTAGCCATCAGCCTTGAGGGCCTTGCAGGCCTGGGCGCCGGAATAATCGAATTCGCAAGCCTGGCCGATAATGATCGGACCCGCGCCGATGATGAGGATGCTTTTAATGTCTGTACGCTTGGGCATGGTAACGCTGTCTTCAGGATTTGGCGGTCATCAGGCTGACGAATTTGTTGAACAGCACGACAATGTCGCGCGGCCCGGGGCTGGCTTCAGGGTGCCCCTGGAAACCGAACGCGGGCCTGTCTGTCAATTCCACCCCCTGCAGCGTGCCGTCGAACAGCGAGATGTGCGTGACACGTGCATTGGCCGGCAGGGAATCGGCATCAACGGCGTAACCGTGATTCTGGCTCGTGATGTAGACGTTGCCGGTATCCAGTTCCTTGACCGGATGGTTGTTGCCGTGGTGGCCGTGGCTCAGCTTGATGGTGCGAGCACCCAGCGCCAGACCCAGCAGCTGCATGCCCAGGCAAATGCCGAACAGCGGCACGCGGGCGTCAAGCAGCTCGCGCACGGCGGCGATGGACTGCGTGCAGGCGGCAGGGTCCCCTGGGCCATTAGACAGGAACACGCCATCGGGCGACATGGCCAGCACTTCGCTGGCGGGCATGGTGGCCGGCACCAGGGTGACGCGGCAGCCGGCATCGACCAGCAGACGCAGAATATTGCGCTTGACGCCGTAGTCGTAGGCCACGACATGGGGACGCTGGTTGTCCAGGACGGGGAAGCCCTCGCCCAGGCGCCAGGTACCTTCATTCCAGTTCTGCACTTCCTTGGTCGAGACCTGCTCGCCCAGGTTCTGCCCATCCATGCCAGGGAAGGCACGGGCCAATGCAATGGCCTGCTCGGCGTCATCACCAACCAGGATGCAGGCGCCCTGGGCGCCGCCTTCGCGCAGGATGCGCGTCAGCTTGCGGGTATCAATGCCGGAAATGGCGACGACATTCTGCTCGCGCAAGTAGGCCGGCAGCGATTTTTCCGAGCGGAAGTTGGAAACGCGCAGCGAACAGTCGCGCACGATCAGGCCGCCGGCGCAGACGGCCGGCGACTCGCAATCTTCGGCATTGATGCCGGTATTGCCAATATGAGGATAGGTCAGGGTAACGAGCTGCCCGGTATAGGACGGATCGGTCAGCACTTCCTGATAGCCCGTCATTGCGGTATTGAAAACCGCCTCGCCAACAGCATGGCCCGGCGCGCCGATGGAAACACCCCGGAAAACCGTGCCGTCTGCCAATGCGAGAATTGCAGGCGCAAGCTGGTCTACGCCCTCGGGAAAAATGGACGGCAACAAGGTCAAGATAAGCCCCAGTTCAAAAACGGTAAGTAAACCTTTGGATTATACCTTGCGTCTGGCTTCTGTTCGCAGAGTTTTACAGCCGCAGAGCACCGAATCTGCGCAGATTCCCGCACTGGCTGCCGCCTTGCACGATTTGGGAATGCTCCGATGCCATGGCGCAACAGAACCTTTCCATCCCGCTGCACCCATGCAAAGCCCCTGCCGCCTGATATCCAGCCCCACATCAGGACGGCACAAAATGCTACGCTTCCGGCAGCGCACCGTTACCGCCCCAAGGGCAGTCCGCCGCGCCCCAGAACATCTTTTTCTCCGGAGTTCCGCCACCATGCCTTCGTTGCTCGAATCCCTGCGCCGCCACACCACCGTCGTCGCCGACACCGGCGATTTCGCCGCGCTGAGGACCCTGCAGCCCACTGACGCCACCACCAACCCTTCGCTGATCCTCAAGGCAGCGCAAAAAGAGGAATACCGTCCGCTGCTCGAACGCGTGGTGGCCCAGCGCCCGGATGCCTCCACCCCTGAACTGCTCGACGACCTGCTGGTCGCCTTCGGCCGCGAAATCCTGGCCCTGATTCCCGGCCGGGTCTCGACCGAAGTCGACGCCCGCCTGTCGTTCGATACCCAGGCAACCGCCGAACGCGGCCGCGGCATCATCGCCCGCTACGAAGAAGCCGGCATCCCGCGCTCGCGCGTACTGATCAAGATTGCCTCCACCTGGGAAGGCATCCAGGCCGCCCGCATTCTGCAGGCCGAAGGTATACGCTGCAACATGACCCTGCTGTTCGCCCTGCCGCAGGCCGTCGCCTGCGCCGATGCCGGCGCGCAGCTGATTTCGCCGTTTGTGGGCCGCATCTACGATTGGTACAAGAAGCAAGCCGGCGCCGCCTGGGACGAGCCCGCCAATGCCGGCGCCAACGACCCTGGTGTCAAGTCGGTCAGCAACATCTACGCCTACTACAAGACCCACGGCATCGAAACGGAAATCATGGGCGCGAGCTTCCGCAATGCCGGGCAGATTCTGGCGCTGGCAGGCTGCGATCTCCTGACCATCAGCCCCGAACTGCTGACCGAACTGGCCGCGCAGAACGGCGAGGTCGAGCCCAGGCTGAATGCCGCCAGCGCGCGCGAGCAGGCGCCTGCCCTGCTGCCGTGCAACGAAATTGCCTTCCGCACCCAGCTCAACGACGACGCCATGGCCACGGAAAAGCTGGCCGAAGGCATACGCGCCTTCTCGGCCGATGCCGTCAAGCTGGACGCCATGATCGAAGCGGCGCGCCAGCGCGCCGCCTGAGGCCTGGGCCAGCGGCGCCAGGCACCATCGCATGCCGGCGCCACATAGCAGCTGGACAAGGAAAACGCCTGCCTGACCCTCTCGGTCCGGCAGGCGTTTTTGCATTCCAGAAAGAGCACGACAGGCGCGCCACCCTGGCGCCCCTCCCCTGCCCGACCCGGCCGCTACTCAGCGCTGCGGCGCTCCATCAGCGCCCAGGCGATCGTACCTGCGTCGACATATTCCAGCTCACTGCCAGCCGGCACGCCGCGCGCCAGGCGCGTCACCTTCAGCCCACGAGCCGCCAGGGCTTCTGACAGGAAATGCGCCGTCGTTTCACCCTCAGCCGTGAAATTGGTGGCCAGGATGACTTCCCGCACCAGCCCGTCCGTCGCCCGGCGCAATAACCGGTCGAAGTCCAGTTCGCGCGGCCCGATGCCTTCCAGCGGAGCGAGGCGTCCCATCAGCACGTAATACAACCCACGGTAGCCTTGGCTGGCTTCTATGGTGTTCTGGTCTGCCGGCGTTTCCACGACGCACAGCAAACCTGGGTTCCGCCTGGGGTGGCTGCAGATTGCACAGGGATCCATTTCGGTGAAGTTGTTGCAGCGCGAGCAACGGCGCAGACGCGACAGCGCCCCGCCTATGCTGTCGGCAAGCTGGCGGGCGCCGTCCTGATCGTGCTGCATGAGGTGATACGCCATGCGGCGCGCGGAACGCACCCCTACGCCCGGCAAACGCCGCAGCGCGTCTATCAGTTCCCGCAAAGGCGCGGGTTCACCGGCAGGCGTATCCATCCCTCTGCGCCCTTAGAACGGCAGCTTCATGCCCGGGGGCAGCGGCATACCGGCGGTCGCGGCCGACATCTTTTCCTGGCTGGCGGCCTCGGCCTTGCGCAGCGCATCATTGAATGCGGCGGCAACCAGGTCTTCCAGCATGTCCTTGTCTTCGCCCAGCAGGCTGGGGTCGATGGTAACGCGGCGCACGTCGTGACGGCAGGTCATGGAAACCTTGACCAGGCCGCCGCCCGAAGCGCCATCCACGACCAATTCCGCCAGCGCTTCCTGCGCTTTTTTCATGTTTTCCTGCACTTGCTGTGCCTGGCGCATCAGGCCGGCAATTTGACCTTTCATCATGGTGCTGTCATTCCTTGCTTGCTTGGTGAAAATAGGGGCATCCAGGCACGCTCAGGCGTTGCCGGACGCCTCGGGCATGACTGCCCTGACCGAACCCGGATAGACCCGGGCGTCGAAATCCCGTTCGAGTTCCTGCACAAAAGGATCGGCCTGCACGGTTTCCTCGGCCACGCGCTGGCGCTCGGCGCGCACGGCCTCATCCACGGCATAGGCCGTGCCGTCACCGGTTTCCGCAACCTCGATGTCAAGGTTGACCCGGCAACCGAAGTATTCTTCCAGGCAGTGCCGCAGACGGTCCCGGCCATTGACCTCGGCCAGGGTCCGTGCCGCCACCTTGAGGCGGATGGTATTGCCCTGCACGCCCAGCCACTCGCTATGGCGCGCCAGCTCCGATGCCAGCCCGGTCACCGGCAGCGAGGCCGCGACCTCATACCAGGGACGGTCCAGGGCGATGACACCCGGCGAAGGAGCAGCCGGCCGAGCCCGGCGCGGCGCCGATTCCGCAGGCCGGCGCGAAGCCACGCGGGCATCGGCCTGGCCTGCGCCCTGTTCTGCAGCGCGCCCCTTGCCAGGAGCGCGCTGCGACCGCGCAGAAACGTCCAGTTCGTCATCAACCTGCAGATCGTCGCCGGACGGCGGAAAGGCAGGAATGTCCATATCCCAGGGCGGAACATCGTCATCCGGTGGCGCAGCGGCCGTCCCGACAGGGGAGCCTGCCGCTTCCGGCATACCAGATATGCCCGCGCTGTCAGCGGCCGGGCTGGCTGCTGCCACGGCTGGCTCGGTGACCGGCCCCTGATCCCGCACATCCGCCGTGGCGGATGGTGCAGCAGCCTCGTTTGCGCTGTCAGACGCGCAAGACGCAGGCTGAACCGTCGTCGTGGCGGCCTGCACACCAGGGGGCGGTTCGGCCTGAACGGTGGGCTCGGCCGCAACGGCAGCCTGGGCAGGCGAGGCCGCAGCAGGAACAGGTGCAAGGCCAGAAGCACCGTCACTGGCAGCATCCTTGGTCACGTCATGAGCCACATCAGAAGCGGCGGCCTGCTGCGGGTTGGCAGCGGCACTCGCAGTCCCCACCGTTGCCGGTGCAGGCGGCGCAGACGACATGGACGTTCTGGATTGCGCGGACGGATCGGACTGGGCAGGTGCAACGTTTGGTACCGGCGCAGCCACGGCAGCCGGCCTGGCCGTGCCCGTGTCGGCACCACCAGAGACGGGCGGCGCACCAGCCGCGCCGCCAGCCGAAGCCGACAACGACAGCATGCGCAACACCGTCATCACGAAGCCCGCATACTCATCCGGCGCCAGCGCCAGCTCGCCGCGACCATGCACCGCAACGGTGTAGAACAACTGGATGGCATCCGCGTCCATCCCTTGGGCCAGGCGGACGATATCCGCCCCCAGGGGGTCATCCGCCGAGATCGCGGCCGGCACACGCTGGGCGACGGCGATACGCGACAGCAGCACCGCCAGGTCGCCCAGCGCACCGGAATACGACAGGCCGCGCACGGACAGTTCATCGGCAACCGCGAGGATGGCGGAACCATCCTGGGCCAGCAAGGCGTCCAGCAGTCGTACCAGATGACGCTGGTCTATGGTGCCCAGCATGCCGCGCACGGCTTCGTCCGTCATGCTGCCCGCGCTGTAGGCAATGGCCTGGTCAGTCAGCGACAAAGCGTCACGCATCGAGCCCGAGGCCGCCTGTGCGATCAGCCACAGGGCCTGCGTCTCGAAGGGAATGCCTTCTTCGCCCAGCACATGGCTGAGGTGGCCCACGATGGCATCGGCCGACATCTGCTTCAGGTTGAATTGCAGGCAGCGCGACAGGACCGTGGGTGGAATCTTCTGCGGATCAGTGGTCGCCAGGATGAACTTGACGTAGGGCGGCGGTTCTTCAAGCGTCTTGAGCATCGCGTTGAAGGCGTGCCCGGAAAGCATGTGCACTTCGTCGATCATGTAGACCTTGAAGCGCGCCGCGCTGGGCGCATATGCCGCTTGTTCGAGCAGTTGGGTCATTTCGTCGACGCCACGATTGGACGCAGCATCCAGCTCGACGTAATCCACGAAGCGGCCGGCATCAATTTCCGTACACGCACGGCAACATCCACAGGGGCGGGCCGTGATGCCGGTTTCGCAGTTCAGCGATTTGGCCAGGATGCGCGACAGTGTGGTCTTGCCCACGCCGCGCGTGCCGGTAAAGAGCCAGGCATGGTGCAGGCGCTGGGTCGTCAGCGCGTGCGTCAACGCACGCACGACGTGGTCTTGGCCGACCAGCGTGTCAAAGGATTTCGGGCGCCACTTTCGGGCAAGGACCAGATAACTCATTGCGCGATTGTAGAGCCTGTTGGCACATGCGCAAGATCACATTGCCAGATTATCCGGCCGCTTATCCTGCATGGGACGGAAACGAACAAGCCCGGTAGCGCTAACGCCACCGGGCTTGTTGAAATTCAAAAGGCGAGCCTGACTCCGGCACTGATTCTGCACGACTATGGCTGCTTCGTTCCCGACCTGACCAGATTCGCCGCCGAACCATGCGGAGGGGCCCGCCAAGCCGAATTCTAACAGAGTTTCATTTTATCTGCGCAAGGCTTTCCGGCCCCCGCCCCGGATGCCCTTTTCCGTCATGCATCAGGTCGGCCTGCGGCGGAACTGCGTCGTCACCAGCAACAGGGCCAGCGCAATCAGCCCGCCACCGCCCAGGTGCGCCAGGGACAATTGCTCGTCGAGGAACAGATAGCCCCACAGCACGCCGAACAGGGGAATCAGGAACGTGACGGTGGTCGTGCGTACCGGCCCCACTTCCGCCAGCAGGCGAAAGAACAGAATGTAGGCCAACGAGGTACAGACAAAACCCAGGGCAATCAGCGCGAGCCAGGCCTTGGCCCCGGCATTCAGCATATTGCTGCCCTGCTCCGGGTGCAGCAACAACGACACCAGCAGCATGGGCAGCAGGAAGATTGTTGCGCCCAACTGGCTGCCGAACGCCAGCAGGCGGTTATCCATGCCGCCCCGGCGCGTGATCCAAAGCCGCGTCAGGTACCCTACCGTGCCATAGCAAACCGTGGACACCAGACAGGACAGCATGCCGACCATGACCTGCCAGTCCAGCGCGACCGGCCCGCTTTGCATCAACACCCAGACCCCGGCCAGCCCGGCAAAGATACCGAAAACCTTGCTCAGGCTGACGGATTCGCCGAAAAAACAGGCCCCCACCAGCACGCTCATCAGGGGCGTATTGGCATTCAGGATGGCACTGTAGCCGGCTGGAATGAACAACGAGGCGATGGTGTAGCAGAGGAAGGGAATGCCGGAACCGATCACGCCCAGCAACAGCGCCGGTACCAGGCGGCCATCGAAATCCAGTTTGATGCGCGCCATCCTGAGCAGCGCGTACAGGCCGATGGCCGCAATAAAGACCCGCCCGAACACCGTAGGCATGACGCCCATGACCGGCGTACTGATCCGCAGGAACATGAAGCTGCCGCCCCACACTGCCGCCAGCAGCAATAACCTCGCCCAGCTGTCCGCCTTCATGTCTCCCCGCTCTCGCCGCTACCGGCATCAGTATCTTCAGCCCGCCACTGTATCGCCTGCCCAGGCCAGGC
Source organism: Kerstersia gyiorum (assembly GCF_004216755.1). Classification (GTDB taxonomy): domain Bacteria; phylum Pseudomonadota; class Gammaproteobacteria; order Burkholderiales; family Burkholderiaceae_B; genus Kerstersia; species Kerstersia gyiorum. The sequence continues at coordinate 111,642 of NZ_SGWZ01000007.1, read as the reverse complement.
CGGGAGATGCCTATGCTCCATGCATGGACATTGCTGCATCCACACCACACGCGCCCCGGATGACCGAAGGGTGCCCGCCGTCCAGGCCAGCCACGCCAACGGCTCTTGCCGTGGCCTGCCAGGCAGGCCCACCCTGGCATCTCGCGCCATTCATGGGCCGCTGCCCCGCCGCGCTTATTTCTTCTCCTGATTTTCTTATCACAAAAAGGAATAAACGGATCAGCTTATACGAACACATACACATATAAACTGGCAGCGATTCCCCGGAAAAATTCATGAAACACGCCATTCTCACTACCGTCCTGAAAGGCGGCGCTGCCCTCTTCATGGCTGCCTGCAGCCTGCAGGCAGCCGCCAGCCAGCCCGTCCTGGACCCGGCCGCGCTCAATGAGCTGCGCACAGCGCCGGAAACCCGCATTATCGACATCCGCCCGCCCGAGCAATACCAGGCGGGCCATGTGCCCGGCGCCCTGTCCGCCCCCTATGGCTCCTGGCGTGGTCCGGCCAATAGCCCCGGCCAGCTGCCGCCGCTGACCCGCCTGGCAGAACAACTGCGCCAGCTGGGCCTGGACCAGGGCAGCCATGCCATCGTGGTCTCCAGCGGCGCGGACATCACCGACTTTGGCGCCGCCGCCCGAGTCTACTGGACCCTCAAGTATCTGGGCCTGGAAAACCTGTCTGTGCTCAACGGCGGCATGCATGCATGGCAGGACGCCGGCTTGCCCCAGGAACAGGCTGCAGCCAGCGTCGCTGCCAGCCAGTATGAGCCTGTGCTCAATACCGCGATCCTGGCCACCCAGGACGACGTGCAGGCACAGATAGGCAACCCTGAGGCACGCCTGGTCGACGCACGTCCGAAGAATTTCTTCCTGGGCCAGGTGAAGGCGCCCACCGCCTCGACGCCGGGGACCATCCACGGCGCGGTCAATCTTGAACACAGCGTCTGGTTCGAACCTGGCACCACCCGCATCGTCGGCGCCGAACAGGCCCGCGAAATCGCCCGCCAGCATTTCCCTGAAGTGGCCGACGACACCATCGCTTTCTGCAACACCGGGCATTGGGCCGCCACGGACTGGTTCGCGCTGTCCGAACTGGCAGGTCTGCCGAATGTGCGCATGTATCCGGAATCACTGGCAGACTGGACCAATGCCGATGCTCCCCTGCCCATGGACAACGAACCGGGGCGCGGCAGCCAGATCGGCAACAAGATCAAGAGCCTGTTCAACTGATGCTTTCCCGGCGGCGCGCCGAAGCCGGACGAATGCGCCGGTTTCCGGCCGCCACCGGCCCTTTGCCTTTCCTTCGCCCTTCTCCTGATATGTCACGCCTTCCACTCTCCATCGCCATCGCCGCTGCCTTCGTGGCGCTGGCCTGGTTCGTTTCGCTGCGCCAAGCCCTGCTATTCCTGGTCGGTCTGGGCATGGGCGGCATTCTGGCCGGCGCCCGCTTCGGTTTTACGACCGGCTGGCGCAAACTGATCGAAAACCGCGACGCTACCGGCGTGTGCGCCCAATTGATCCTGCTGGCCGTCGCGGCGGCCATCTCCATCCCTCTGCTGGCCGCCTTCCCCACCGACCTGATGGCTGCCCTGGGCCCCCCTAGCTTCAGCCTGCTGATCGGCGCCTTCGTCTTCGGCGCCTGCATGCAGATTGCCGACGGCTGCGGTTCAGGTACGCTCTACAAGGCAGGCATGGGCGTTCCGCTGAACATGGCCATCCTGCCGTTGTTCACGCTGGGCAGCTTCCTGGGATCGGCCCAACTGGAGCAATGGGTATCACTGGGTGCCGTCCAGCCGATCGGGCTGGTCAACACCTACGGCCCCGGCAAGGCCTTGCTGCTGACCTTCGTCGGCCTGGCACTGGTTGGCGCGCTGGCCCTGGCATGGGGCAAGCGCGGCGAACGCCGTTCGCGCTGGCTGGATCGCAAGCTGGTGATTGCCGGCATCGGCCTGGCCTTACTGGCCGTCCTGAACCTGGTCATCGCCGGCCAGCCCTGGGGCGTGGTCTATGGTTTCGGCCTGTGGGGCGCAAAGATTTTCACGTCGCTGGGCCTGTTCGATCCTGCCGCCAACCCGTTCTGGAGCCAACCCGGCAACTTCCATACGCTATCGCAGAATGTCCTGCTGGATGTGACCACCATCACCAACCTGGGTATCCTGGCCGGCGCCCTGTGGATTTCTGCCAGCAAGGCAGGCGCAGGCAAAGCCCTGACCGGCAAGCAGTGGGTCATCGGCCTGATCGCCGGGTTCCTGCTGGGCTACAGCTCGCGACTGGCGTTCGGCTGCAACGTGGGCGCCATGGTCAGTGGCATCAGTACGGGCAGCGTGCATGGCTGGATCTGGATCGTGCTGGCCTTCGGCGGCTCCATCCTCGGCGTGCGCCTGCGCCGCCGCTACGGTTTCTAAGGACAGATCATCATGCAGCGCAAATTTTCCATTACGCTTTTCTGGATCGTCCTGGTGGCCTTCCTGGCCTGGGACTGGTCAGCTTCCGCCCCCATCAACCTGCGCAAGGAACCAGCCATCATTGCATTGGGGTCTGGCCAGGCGCCGACCGGCGGGCACTGCTCGGCATTCTGAAGACAGGCGGGCCAACCGCGTACGCCCGGGCTGCAACCGGGCAATGATTGCCCGCCCCCCCCCGCCTGTCTGAACGCCAGCCCTTGCCGTCAAGCCTGCATTGAAGAAGGCCGGTGTGAATCGCTTCACACCGGCCTTTTCTGCGTGTCCCCATGGCCCTCACTTCAGGGCCAGGAGAAACACTGCCGTATCAATACAACTGATAACGCTGGCGATATCGGAAGGTTTGTTCAGGTTTTTCGGCAATGCGGAAGAACCATTCGATCTCCGTTCCGGGGTCCAGGGTTCCATTGGATGCCTGGCGCGGGTCATAGACGAGGAAGTAGACAGTTTCCCCGCGCTTGATCTTCTGGCCATTCGTCAATCCAACAAAGCTCGGCAATTCCGGACGATCGCCATCGGCCTGCACTCGCATATCCGACACGGTGTAATCCTTGTCATGGGCCGTCATGCTGAACAGGACACCTGCATTCCATGCCTTGCTCAAGGACGCGCCGCCTGCCGGATCCTGCTTCACGGCCACGGTATTCATCCAGTCATGCGGCCAACCCAGCTGCGGCTGCACACCCCCCCGGGTGGGATACAGATTGGCGGGGTCATCATAGGCGCCATGCGTCCTGAGCAGCAGGCCGGGATACTCCTCTTCCTTCACTACCTCGACCGCCACCTGCTGGGGCTGGGTCTTGACGATGCCATCGCTGGTAATGAACTGGTAAACATAGCGGCCTGGATACTGGGGCGTGAAGCTCAAGTTCTCGGTATCCACCGCCTCGACCTGTTCGCTGCCTTTCGGCTGCTCGATCAGGGTCCAGAGCGGATACAGCTTGTCGCCATCGGGGTCGCTCATGCTGATCGGCATCAGGTCGATGCGCTGTCCGACGAGATAAGGTTGCGCCGCGGTGCCCAAATGACTGCCCACCTGCTTGTTGGCGATGGACGTCCAGAGTATCGAGAACTCGCCATAGGCGTAATGATAGAGTCCGGCATATACCGGCGGGTTGTTGACGGACTTGACATGGATGCTGCCAGACGCGGCCTGGCTACGTGCGCCTTTGCTGTCCACCACCACCAGATCAACGACATACCGCCCCGGTTTATCGGCTTTCATGCTAGCCGTTTTGCCGCCGTTCAGTACCTGCAACGTCGCTGCGCTGCCGTCTGGCGTATCAGCCACGGCCCATTCGCATGTCAGTTCATCGCCATCCGGGTCGCTGCCGCCGCAACCGAACTTGATATCCTGATTGATCAGGGCTGTAGCAGCCGTCACCACGACACTTGCCTTCGGCTTGTGATTGGCGCCACGTTTGGCGGTATAGACCGCTTCGACCGGCAAGCTGTCCGCCAGACCATCATTGGAAATCAAGCGCACGCGATAGTCACCCAACTCCGTGGGCGTGAACTGTGTCGTGCTCCAGATGGGCGCGGACCAATCTGGCGGCGTAAACCCTGCCGGATAGTCCAGCAACTGCAATTTGTGCTTGCCCCAAAGCGAGTCTCCATCAATATCGTAGGATGAAAACGCGCTGATATTGGTGAGTTGGCCCAACTCCATCTCATACGTTTCGGTCGTCGTGACCGGATCCAGCCTTGCGACCGGCGGCGTATTCTCTGCCCCCTCGGGCTTGACCACATTCAGCAGGGCAGAAACCTGGTTGTAGAGCTGGCCATCGAAGACTTGCAGCGAGACCGACCAGTCGCCAGCAGCGACATCCGGCGTCATGCGGAATTCGGCCTGCTTGCCTTTGAGCTTGTTCGCAATCTCGGATCCCTGGGTCCAGCTTGTTGCGCCCCAGCGATAGCTGAGTTCATCCCCATCGGCGTCCGTGCTTCCGCTGCCGCTGAACACAACTTCCTGGCCACGTTCGACCTGATATTTTTTGTTCTTGCCAGTCAAGGGTTCTACCGGCTTGCCGCCAATTGACACCACTTCGATATTTGCTACCGGGGCAGTATTCCCTTTCGCCGCACGCACCAGCACTTCACGCGGCTGGCTGACCTGGTCGCCGTAGTTGACGATCAGCAAGGCCAGGTATTCGCCTTCCACATCCGCATGGAAACGCGCCTTGGCCGTCGTCGCATCCGTCAATTCGGCCTGGGAACCCGAAGGCTTGGACAACAGCGTCCAACGATACACCAGCGCACCGGCATCACCATCGCTGGGCGCAACGCTCTGGCTGCCGTCGAGCACGACTTCAGCGCTCAGGGCCACGTCCTGCACCGGCTCGGCGATCGCCACCGGCACCGTGGTCGTCGCCGTGATCGTCACGCTGTCAGATGCGCTATCAACCACGCCGTCGTTGACAGTTAGCGTCGCGGTATAACGGCCCGGCAGATCCGCCAGGAAGCTGGGGTTCACAATACCCGCATCGGCATAGACCGCGCTGCTGCCCATCGGTTTCTCGGGCAGGCTCCAGATGTAGCGCAAATCATTGCCGTTGGTACCTGCCTCACTCGCGCCACCGTCGAGCTGAACAACTGTTCCCATCGGCACTATCTGATCAACCCCGGCATTGGCCACCGGGCTTTTCGTTACCGGGCGCTCGCCGCTATCGCCATCTCCGCCGCCACCGCCGCACGCGGCCAACATCAGGGGAAGGCCGAGCAACATCACGTACTTGTTCAGTTTCATGCTGGTCTCTTTCTGTTCAAAAAAATCGGTTATTTCATTGCCCCGGCACAGCCAGGTCCACGCGCATGCCCGTTGCCGGGCATGCCTTCTTCCTACCCTTGCTGGCGGGGGTCATCCATCAGGTTGCTGTCGTCTGTATCCAGTCGGCGGCAAAGGTTTCAGAAGTTCAGCGTCAGGCCCAGCCGGGCCGTGCGTCCAGGCGCCGGCACCATGCCCAGGCTGAGCGGATCGACGTAATAGCGGTCGGTCAGGTTGTCGATGTTGAAATCCACCGACACCGCCTCGCTGTACTGATAGCGGGCGTAGATATCCACGACCTTGTAGTCTTGCCAAAGCGTCGGCCAGTTAAAGGCCCGCTTGGTGTCATCATTGAATGCCGGCGTCGGGTTGCGCTTGCCCATCAGGGTCAATCGGGCGCCAAGGTCCAGCTTGCCGTCCAGCCAGCGTGTGCCGAGCAGTACGCTGGCATGCCATTTCGGCGGAATCATGTCGTTGAAGTAGGACGCGGCGACACCATAGTTATTGCAGTCATCACGACGGTAGCTGCCCTCGTGGCAGACTTCGATGAAGTTGTAGCGGGTGCCGCTCAGGCGTGTGTAGACACGTCCGGCGTCGTAATCCAGGGTGGCTTCGAAGCCGCGCAGCTTGACGCTGCGGATATTGCGCATCACGAAATCCTGCTGCAGGTTTTCCCACTCGTTGGGTGAAGTGCGTGTCAGGTAATCGTTGGTCTTGTTGCGAAAGTAGGCCGCCTTGAATGCCAGCCTGTCGTTGCTGCGCAGCACATCGTTGGTCAGCAGGTTCAGGCCGAATTCACGATTGCGGGTATGTTCCGGCCGTAGCGGCACGCCGGGCGCGGGCTGTACCGACCAGCCCTGGGTAGATTCGAACAGGCTGGGCATACGCAACGCTTCGGCATGCCGCGCATAGAACTGCAGGCCATTGAGCCAGGGCTCCCAGCTGATGCTGTACACCGGCACCGTACCGCTGTTGCGGGTTTTATAGTGATAGGAGCAGGCTACGCCATCGCACATTTCCGTCGGCACTGCGACATATTGCTGGCAGCTTTCCACGCCCTGCGCATCCATGGCCCATTTGCCGCACTCATAGCGCATATCGGTACTCAGCTTGCCATCCCGGGTGCGGGAATTCTGGTAGCGCAAGCCGTAATTGATCTGCCATTCAGGCGCAGGCTGCCAGTGCCAGTCCATATACAGGCTGTATTCCCTGCGGTTGCCCTCGCGCCCTGCAGCGTCATCCAGCGCCCCGATGGACGGATCGGTCGAGATTTTCTCGTGCTGGAAGGTGGCGCCGTAGCTGAGTGTATGTTCGCCCCATACCTCGAACTGCGAGGTATTGCCCAGTTCCACCCCGATGCGCCGGTACGTTTCGGGTTCGGGTGCAACACCGGACTCGGCCCCGGCCTCGGCCTGGTCTTCCGAGGCGTAGTTGCGGTTCAAGCTGTCCGTATGCGTCATCCAGACTTTGGTGCGCAAATCCAGCCAGGACTGATCCGCCGGCTGCCAGTGATGTGAGAGCGTGGCAGTCTGCGCCGTCACTTCGCTGTTCTGCGTCTGGTAGATCTTGTTGAACCACATCAGCTGCGAAGGCATCAGCTCGCCATATTCGCTGTGGTAGCGCAGATAACTCAGTTCGATATCCTGAGCGTCGGACAACTTCAGCTTGCCTTTCAGCAACTGTGAATTGCTTTCGTTGTTACTGTTGAGCACACGCTCCCCAGTGTAGAAGCGCGTGGTGCCGCCATTCGTGACCGTAGCGGTGTCGTAGTAAATGCTGGGCGGCGGATCGGTCAAGGTGATGACCGGCTCTGCCCCCTTGCCATGCTTGCCGGCAAAGTACGTGCCCTGGCGGCGCTTGGAAACGGCAGCCACCAGCTCCAGTTTTTCGTTGCGCCAGGCGCCCGCGACACTGGAGGCATAGCTATAGGGATCGAGCGTGCCGGGACGGTCGAAGTTCTCGTCATTGCGATAGGTGTCAGGCATGCTGTACTGCCCGCCGCACAGGGCGGCGGGGTCGCAGTTGACCCGGTAGGTGCCGGCATTGAACATGCCGCCCGCCGTCCCCGCCGCGGGCGCTGCGCTGCTGTTGCCGGACGTACTGCCGCGCACGCGTATGCCCCAGTTTTCATCCTCTTTCTTGATGATGTCCTTGGCATTGATGGTGCGCATCGCCACCACCCCGCCAGTCGCCCCGGTACCCAGGGCACCAGCAACCGGCCCCTTGCTGATTTCTATCCCGCCGATCAGGTCAGGATCGACATAGGAACGCGAAGCCACGCCGGAATAGCCGCGATAGACCGTGGTTTCCTGGCGCGCGCCATCGACCAGCACCGGCACCCGGCCCTGGCCCTGCATCCCGCGGATGTTGATATCCAGTCCGCCTGAATTGCGGTTTTCGCCCACCAGCACACCGGGAATGCCCTGGAAGATGTCCCCGACCGAGGTGCCTCGAAAGCGTTCGATATCGTCCTGTGACAGGTAATTCACACTGGCCGCCGTGCGGTAAACCTCATCGGCCGGCTTGGGGTCGTTTCCCAGGACTTCCACCGCCTCCAGCTCCGACACGCCACTGCCATCCGGCGATGGCGCCAAGCGCAGGCGATAGCCGCCGTCCGCCGCACGATAGGCTTGCAGGCCAGTCCCGGACAGCAACCTGACCAGAGCCACGTCGACACTGTAGCGGCCGCGCACCCCCGGGCTATTGCGCCCCGCGGTCAGGCGCGTATCAGCCAGCACCATGATGCCGGCCCTGGCACCAAAACGGCTCAGGGCGTCATCCAGGCTACCCGCCTGGATATCAAAATCACGTTCGGCATTGGCCGCCGCAGCGGGCATGGCGGACTGGGCCTTGACGCCCTCTGGCGCATAGGCCGCCAGTATCAGCAAACTGACGAGAGAGACACGGAACCGCATTGGCATTCCTGAAAATTGGTTACCCCGCCGCGCCGCGATCATGCCCGCAGCGAGGCTTACATATGGGTTAACACTTCAGAAATGAGAAAGCGCCTCGTTGTTACAACTTTTTCGGCAATACCCGTATCCAATAACGGGAAAGCTGTTGCACCCTGACCGGCAAGTCCTGCGGCAGAGCGTCCAGCACCCTGTCGGTATCGCCCAGCGGAAAAGCGCCAGTCACGGTGAGATGCGCGACGTTCGGGTCGCACTGGATGACCCCCGAGCGATAGCGGGACAGTTCCTTGAGGAATACATCCAGCCGCATGCGGCTGGCGGCGAACATGCCCTGCTGCCATGCGGCAGGATCGCCCTGAATGTTTTCGATTTGCTGGCTGGCCTGCGGGCCGAAATCCAGCTGTTGCCCTGCCGCCAGCTCCAGGGGCTGAGGCAAGGTCGGCCCCTGCACCCGGACTTGCGCTTCCAGCACGCTCAGGCGCGTCACCTCGCCGCCGTCGAGGACGCGTGCAATGAAGCGCGTTCCCAAGGGTTCCATGACGCCGGCCTGCGTGTGTACCCACATCGGCTGCTTGACGGCAGGATCGTGCCCGGTCTGCACCAGGATTTCCCCTCGCCGCAACAGCAGCGTATTGCCTGCCTGCGTGATGTCGATATCCAGTGCGGTATCGGTGTTGAGCCAGATGCTGGCACCGTCGGCCAACAATACTTCCCTGGTTTCGCCCCTGGCGGTGCGGTATGCCGCATTCCAGGCCGGCCATGCGCGGTTGCCTTGCCAGACGGCGCCCGCGCCTACCGCAAAGGCACCACCGAGCATCAACGTCTTGATGGCTGCACGGCGTCCCTGCGCCGCGCTGGCCTGGTGCAGCACCTTCACGGCGGCACGCGGCGCCATGCTGGCGGTGCTGCCGCGCAAGCGCGCACCTACCGACACCACGCCCTGCCAGGCCCGTTCGTGGTCCGGATGTTCGGCCCGCCAGCGCCTACAGGCTGCTTCGGCATTGCCACTGGCATCATCGTTGACGCGCAGCAGCCAATCTATGGCCTGATCCAGCAGTTTTTCATTGGGCAGCGCTACCGCGCCTTCGTCACGAGCAGACATACCGTGCTACCCCACCATCGCGAAATAGCAATGCTTGATGCCCTGCGCCACCGCTTTCTTGACGACATTCACGCTCAGCTTCAATTCCGCGGCGATCTCGGGGCTAGTCATGCCTTCCAGCTGGGACATCAGGAAGATCAGGCGGGTACGGGCCGGCAAGCCGTCCAACACAGCGCAAGCCTGCTCCAGCGCCTGTACCGCCAGCAGCTGTTCCTCCGGGGAGGGTGCCAGGGGTTCGGGCAGGCTTTCCAAGGATTCCTGGTAGGCGCGAGCAATGCGTTCATGACGCACATGATTGAGCAGCACATTGCGCGCCACGGTCGTCAGATAGGCGCGCGGCGCCTTGAGCACCTGCGCCAGATCGGCACGCATGATGCGCTCGAAGGTATCGTGCGCCAGATCCTGGGCCTGCGCCGCGTCCGGCAGGCGCCGCCGCAACAAAGACACCAGCCAGGCGTGATTGTCGCGATAGAGGTCGTTGAGGTCGGCGGGCGAAGACGCGGGCGCGGAAGAAGACATGGGCATACCTGGCCGACAGTGGCAGGCGGCGCCCGCACACCAAATTAATGTAAATCAATCTCACTATTGGAGCATAACCGGCAAACTTGCAAAAGCAAGGAAAAGCCCTCAGCGGCGCGCACGCAACAGTCGGCCGCGCCGTAGCGGCCCCGACAACGGGACAGAATGAGACGAAAACCAGGCGAACAACAGCACCGCCCCTCCCAGGCGAGCGCCAAGGGATGCGACTGGAAGCCGCATCCGTCCTTCAACTTGCCATCGGCCTAGCGTCAGCGCGCCGGGGCGCTGCCCATATCCAGCCAGAGATCCAGCCGGGGGAAATACAGGGCCGCCCGCGCCGCGCTGCGCGTCAGCGCGGTGACCTGATCCAGGTAGCGCACCATCTGCGGCATATAGCGGACGCGCATGCGGCCCGCGAATGCCTCGGCGGTCTCGCCCGGCCAGGGCGTACCGGTTTTGTAGTCGACGATCAGCCAGGTGCCATCGTCCTCGAACGCCAGGTCCAGGATGGATACCTTGCCGCTGGCGTCGAGCAGCGGCCACTCCCGGCGTGCCGCCGCACGCTGCAGCAACCAGCGGCCGCGGTTGTTGCGCAGGGTAGCCAGCAGAATTTCCAGCACATCCCCTGCGTCCTGCGCCGCATGGGCCGTCCGGGTGCCGGCACGCGTCAACTGCCGCGCCATGATGTCCAGGCTGGCGCGCAGGCGCGTTTCCGGCCAGCATTCCAGGCCATCCTGCCCCAGCCGTGTCAGCCAGGCATGCACCAGCGTGCCGATAGCTGCCTGGCGGCTTTCCTCTTCCCCCCACTGGACGCTATCGCCTACCGGCGCCGCCTGCCCCGTCAGGGCAGCATCCGCACCGCTGCTTGCAGCCGGCGCCGTGTCCGCCAACGACAGCAGATCATCCTGGGAAATGCGCTGCAGCAATGCCCCATGCAAACCGGCGGCCTCGGCAGGGGCCAAATCCGCTTCCGGCAGCACGGGCGGAGGCGTTCTGTCGCAATCGTCCAGCAACGGCCACAAGCGCCCCAGCAGGCTGCTGCCTGCCGGCTGGCGCACTTGTCCGCTATCGTCGAGCATGACGCTACCAACCAGATGCAGGCGCTGCCGGGCACGCGTGGCGGCGACATACAGCAAGCGGTCGACTTCGTAATCACCGCGCACCTTCTCACGTCGGCCGATATAACGCGACAGCGGATCGGGTTCAAGCTGTGCGCGCGGCTTGGCAGGCCCGAACAGCACATTGCCGGCAACATGTTCGAAGCTCAGCAGCGGCGTGGACGCCGCCCGCGGCACGCGGTGCAGCCCGTAGAGGATCACCGTGTCGAACTGCAGGCCCTTGGATTTGTGCATGGTCATGATTTCCACGACCGGCCCGCTGCCTGGTTCCGGCTGCCCCGAGGCGAACAGGCGCGCCAGCGCAGCATCCAGCGCCACGGTATCAAGTTCGCCATAAGGCGCGAGCTTTTCCAGCAGCACGAAAACGCTTTCAGCGTCTTCTGCGGTACTGCTGCCGGCGTAGAGCCGGGCTCCCCCCAGGCGTTGCCACAGCGACTCGACCCAGGCCGCCCAGGGCAACACGCCATTTTCGTTGCCGCGATCGAGCAAGATAGCCGCCACGCGCAGCAACCGTTCCCGTTCTGGCACCGGCAAGGAAGCAAGGATCTCGCCGACGGCACTGCCCGCCGCAGCGTGCAGGCACTCGCGCAACACCTGTGGCACCGGCCGCTCGTGCCGGCTGCCAAACAGTCGCGTCAGTGTCGTCAGAGTCAGGCCGCACCAGGGCGCCCGCAACACCGACAACCATGCCAGCCGGTCGGCCGGATGCACCAACGCGCGCACCAGTTGCACCAGGTCCGCCACGACATGGCGCTGCGCCAGCGGCACCAGCTCCACGGCACGGCAGCCGATACCAGCCCGCGTCAGGGCACGCACCAGCTCGCCCAGATGGGTACGCGCCCGAACCAGAATGGCCACGGAATGCGGCTTGCCCGCGGCCGAGGCCAGGGCATCGCGCACCAATTGCCCGGTAATCGCCAGCGCGGCTGCGTCCGACTGCGTCGCCGCGTCGCCCCAGGCCGCATGAAAGCATACCGCCCGGCCCGGCAACGCGGGATTGAATGCAACCGACCGCGTATAGGCCACGGCCCCGGCGTCGGCATTTTCCTCTTCGCGCGATGGCAACAGGCTACCGAAACGCTGGTTGACCCAATCCACGACTCCGGCCTGCGACCGGAAGTTATCGGTCAGGTTCAGGAACTCCAGCCGTAACTCGCCGATGCCGTGATCGCGCACCTGCAGGAACAGCCCCACTTCCGCCTTGCGGAAACGGTAAATGGACTGCATCGGGTCGCCCACCAGGAACAGCGTACGCCCATCGCCCTGCATCCAGCCCGATGTGAGCTTTTCCAGCAGGCGCACCTGAGACTGGCTGGTGTCCTGGAATTCGTCGATCAGCAGATGCCTGATGGAGGCATCCAGCTTCAGCAACAACTCGCCCGGGTCATCGGCTGACCCCAGGGCAGCCTCGGCACGCTGGGAAATCTCGGTGAAATCGACCTCGCCTTCTTGCGCGAAGCGCACCCGCAATTGCGCTGCCGCCAGGCGCAGCACGCGCCATTGCGCTTCCAGGATTTCCCATTGATCGTCCGCAAAATGTGCTGGCGGCAATTCACGCATGGCCGCCAGCGCAGACGCCCATGAAGTGTCCAGGGCGTGTTCATCCAGCCACTCACCCAGCACTTCCTTTTGCTGGCTCTTGGGCGGACAACCGAGGTTCTTGTTCAAGCCCCGGGGCGAACGCGGTTTGCCTTCGCTGGTCAGCAACAGATCTGCCAGAGCCGCCCAGGCCCGGGCCTGCGAGGCGTCACGCGCCAGCGGAGGCAACCAATCGCGCAGCGGTGCCAGTTTGTGGTGCGGGCCGCTTTCATCCAGTGAAGCGACTGCCAGGCGTGCCGCCGGCGCCAGCGCGTCCTCCCAGCCACGCGGCATGCGCCGGGCGGCGGCCTCGATATCGGCCTGGATGAAGTGCGCGAGCGTGGCCTCCTGGCCGGCACGATCCAGGCCGTGGCGCAACAAGGGCATCCACTGGTCGCGCTGCGCCAACATGCTGGCAATCGCCTCCATCGCCGCGGCGACATCCACATCCATATGCGCCAGCAAACGCCGTACACATTCTTCGGATTCTGCCATGCGCAGCGTTTCCAGCGCGGCAGCTTCATAGTGGCTCCAGGCGTTTTCCGCGATGCCCGGCATGCCGCCCAGTTCGGAGAGCCACGGCATGCTGCGCACCAGGCGCGCGCAGAACGAGTCGATGGTCTGGATCGCCAGGCGCGCCGGATGCTTGAGCAACTGCCAATCCTGCTGTTCATCCCGCGCCAGGGCCTGGCGCGCCAGGCGCCAGCTGGCGCGCAGATGAGGCGCATCCGGTTCGATGCCGCTGGCGGCATGACGCAGTTTTTCCAGCACGCGCGCATGCATTTCCGACGCGGCCCGGCGAGTAAAAGTAATCGCAACGATTTCTTCCGGGCGCTCGACCGTCGCCAGCAATGCCAGGATGCGATCCGTCAGCAGCTCCGTCTTGCCCGAGCCCGCCGGGGCCTGCACCAGAAACGAACGCCCAGGGTCCAGCGCCCGGCGGCGCTGTGGCGCGTCCGCTGGCTCACGCACCGCGCCCTGGGGCGCTGCCGGTACAGCGGGCACGCCGGCCGCTGCAAACTGCCCCTCGCCCTGCCCGCCTGCCAGTGCCGGCGGCGTCACATCATTCGGCATGTCGTCAAATTCAAACCCTTGCTGCGTCATGCTCATTCCTCTTCCCGCTGCAGCCGGAGAAACGGCAACGCGTCGCAATAGACCAAATCCTGCGGCTGCAGGACGAAATTGGCGGCATAGCCACGGCTGAATTCATCAGCCAACATGCCGATGGACGCCTCCCAGCGCCGCAGCACGGACGACCAGTCCTGCCCTTCGAAGGCCTTGCTGTCCGTCACCGGTGTGACTCCCTTGATGCCCAGGTCTTCCGCGCCCAGCCCCTTGGCCCGGATGTGCCTTGCATGCACCTGAGCCAGCATCAGCCCGGCGATACCGGATTGCGCCGTCCCGGCCTGGCCAGCCAGGATCGCCGCATAGAACGGCAACTGCAGGTTGACCGGGCGCTGGCGCGACCAATCCGCCTCGGGAAACGCTTCTCCCATGCCGGTTTTGTAGTCGATGATCAGCATGCTGCCATCACCCAGTTGGTCGATGCGGTCCACCCGCGCGTTGAGCGTCAGGCGGCCGTGCTCCCAGCGGTAGCGTTCTTCGCGCTGATAGACGGCAAAAGGCGGGCGTGCCGCTTCGGCATGGCACCAGTCCAGCAACAACCCACGACCGCGCTCGCACTCCAGTTCGCGCAGCGCCGGCTCGTAGGCGCCCAGGTGCTCCTGCGCCGCCTGGCGCACCACTTCCACGACCAGCGCCTCCAGGCGCCCCTCTTCCATGGCGGCATGCAATTGATCCTGGTCGGGCAGCATATGGCCCAGCAACTCCAGCGCATGATGCAGGAACTGCCCGCGCACGTTCATCCCGGCGACCGGTTCATACGCCGGCAATTCGCGGCCGCCCAGGCGATGGCGCACAAACGCCCAGAGCGGATTGCGCGCCTGAGTATCCAGTACATCCAGCCCCCCCGTCACCTGCTCGCCTTCAGCCAGAGGCGGCCCCTGGCTGTCATCGAGTTCTTCCAGCTGCAGTGGTGGCGCGTTGGCCGCCGCTGCTTGCGGCGGCACCACTGGCAGCCCGGCAATGAACGGCGAAGGCCGTAATTCCCGCTCGCCTTCGCGCTCGGCATGGCTGAACACCACGGCAGGTGCACCGCGCAACAAGGCCTCGTAGAGTTGTGCCGCCCAGGCGCGTTCACGGCCCGCCGTCGCCCGCGGAGCACCGGCACGTCGCAATGCCGGCGCCGGAACCAGCGGATTGGGCTTGGGCGACGCAGGCAGGACTTCGTCCGTCAGGCCGATCACCCAAAGCCCGTCCCAGCGCCCGCCCTCGGCCTCCAACAAACCCAGTACATCCAGCCGCGCACGAAAATCGCGCTGCGGCTGGAAAGGCATGCTGTCGGCCAGGCGTTCCAGCAAGGCAACCGCCATGCGTCCGCCCAGGCGGCCTGCCACGGGTTCGAGCGCGGCAAAACGCGCCAACGCCTCGCCAAAGGCCTCCAGAACCTGATAGCTCACGCTATCTATCTGCTGCCGTCCCGGAAACCCCAGCGCATCCAGGGTATGGCGCATGGCGGCTGCCCAGACGGCGGCACCAGCAGCCCCCTGGGGCACACGCCAGGCCTCGCGAGCCCGCTGCCAACGCTCGGCAAAAGCCTCGCCGCCGTCCTGCAAAACCCGGTTCCAATGCGCCGCCCCCACCGTACTCCAGCCGCGCCTGCGCCACTGTGCATCCAGTGCCGCAGGCGGCCAGCGCAGACCGCCCCAATCGACATGCCCGGCCAGCAGCGCCGCCCCCAGGGTGGCGGCATCGCAACCACTGGTGTCATCCCAGCCAGCCATGACCTTCAACCATGCCAGCGCGGCGCGCACTGCCGGCCACTGAGGCAGCGGCCTAGCCACCGAAATATTGAACCAGGCAGACTCCGGCAGCTCAGGCGCCAGCGGCCGCAACGCGCGCGCCAGCACCCGGCGCGCCAGCGGCGCATCCGCTTCCAGGCCGGAGGCCACGATCGCAAACCGCCCTTCGGGTTGGGCAACCAATTGCTGCGCCGCCCATGCCGCCGCTTCACGCCATTCGGCCGCGTGGTCCACCGCCATCAGGCGCGTGGCTTCACCGGTATCCGCCTGCTCTTCCGTCAACGCCAGACACTGCGTGCCGGCCTCTCGCGCCAAAGCAAGAATGCGCTGCATGCGTGGCGACTGCTCGGTAAAACCAGCCAGCACCAACACCTGCGGCCAACGAATGGCCTGTTGCCGCATGGCAGCCAGTACACGGCCTATGGCCTGATTCGCATCCTCGGCGTCCAGCGCCTGCAGTTTTTCCAGATAGGCGGCGCGCCAGGCCAGGAAACGGCGGTATTCGTCCGTTTCCTCAGGACCGAGTACCTCGATGTCCCACTCGTCAAGCAGGGTATCGGCCTCGCGTGCCAGCGACGCGGCCTGCGCGGCATCCATCAGCAGGCGTTCGGCCTCGGCCTCGTGAATCACATCCATCCACACCATGGCGGACGCAAAACTATCCAGCCAGTGCGCGGGCAAATGGGCATCCGGCACGAATGCCAGGCTCTCTGCCGCCTCGCGGTACCAGGATGCCAGCGGCACGATATGCGGCAACTCGCTGACCTGGCGCGTACTGCGCAGGCGCTCGGCGAGTGCCTGGGTCAGTCGGCGCGCCCAACGGTTATTGACCGTCAGCACCAGCGTCCCGCCTGCCGGCATGTCCGCCAAGGCCGCGATGTCGATTCTGGGCATATCGGTATGTAGCTCTGGCATAGATTCCTGGGTTCCTGACTGGCTTGCGCAAGCGGGAATCATAGCGCGCCGGCCGGCAGCCGACACCCTGCCCCGACAGCCCGCCCGGCTGCCAGCCAGACCACCCGCGCCTGAATCAACACGTGCAAAGATGGGGCATTAACAGTTACAATGCTGGATTCAGGTGCCGCTTCGTCCCCATAGTTCAACGGATAGAACAAGAACCTCCTAAGTTCTAGATACAGGTTCGATTCCTGTTGGGGACGCCATAAATCATGCGTAATGCATTGATTTATAAGGAAATATAGGCAACAAATAAAAATCTTTATATCATCCCTTATACCAAAAAAGTCGGCTCTACCCCGTAAACGGGGGACCGGTCACTCATCAGACTCGGTTGATCACACCATTCCAGTCACACTGGGCCAAGACCCGCATGCGGTAATTCTCAAAGTTTCCTTGCCTTACACAAAATCTCACATGATGCATGCGTGGGCAACACAGGGAATGCATCTGATGCACTGATCGTCTGGCGCAAGGCCGACGTCGCATCGCATGCGCAGTCATACTGCATATACCATCAGCCCGGCATATTCCCCTTTACGCGCTCCGATTCAGCGAAGCCATCATGCCCGGCGCCAGTGGAACATGGCGTGACCACCACGCGTGCGCGGCCTCGAAACAAACTGTACTTCGCAACAGCAACAGCGCCACTGTTATCGCTGCCCGTCCGGGCAACCGTCGGGCGTAGCGATGTATCTGTGCGCAGGCGCATAAGCCCCTGCGCACCTGCGCCTTACTCCACGCTGACGAACACCGGATTCGAATAGAACCACAGATCGTTGTAGTTACGCGCATTGATGGCGTCGAACCGGGCCTTGTTCTCGGTGATCGTCACCTTCGCGTCCGGCAGCGGTTCGCCGTTGGCGGTCTCACCGTCCACGTCTGCCCCAAGATTGGTACCGCGCAGGCGCAGATACTGGTTGCGTTCGGCAGTCATGGTATAGCGGATCGTGTAATAGCCGTCTTCGTCCAGCGTCCAGTCCTCGCGGGTGAATCGTGCCAGCACATGCGTGGACGAATTGGTCGCACGTTCGTACGCGGCTGTGCCGGGCTGGGCCTTGCCGGTGACGTCGCCGACGATCAGGTCCACGTGATCCACTGTGGGACGCACGTAGGTCGGATTGCCGCTGCCCAGCGGATACTCGTAGTTATTGGCGGAAGGGCTGCGGAAGCGGATGGTCACGTCCACCTCGCTGCCCTGGGCCACCTTCAGTTCCTGGCCCATATGGGCGCTGGCATCGCCACTCGCAGCCTGGAAATCCAGCGCGTCGATCAGATCGCCGAACACACCGAACAAACGCCCGGCGCGCAGGCCGGCCAGAATGTCGGCCATGGTATCGCCATCCTTGAACAGATACGTGCGTGCATACTCTCCTGGTGCGTAGCCGCTGCTGTGCTGGCCGTTGGCGGTCAGAAAGTGATAGTCGGAATTGGCCACGTTCCAAACGCGCCGGCCTTCGCCTAGCAGCGCGTCCCAGGTGCCGCCGAGCTTGGCAACCAGATAATCCGTTCCGCCGTAGGTCCGCGAGGGCAGATTGCCATCGGTATAGGCTTCGGCATAACCGCCGCGATCAGGCTCCATCTGGTTGCCGACCATACCTTCCATTGCAAAGAAAATCTCTGGTGCCAGATCGTTCATTTCGCGGATCTGGGCAATGGTGTATTTGCCCATGTAGCGCGAAGGATGATTCAGCAGCACATAGCTGTCTGGATGGTTGTCGCGCAGCCAGGCGATAGCCTTGAGCGAATCGGCGTGGGAGGAATAGGCCCGGGTCTCGGCGGACAGGCGCTCGACCAGAGAGGCATCGAACAGCGCGGCGTCGCGGCTGGTAAACAGGTACTCGAATTCGGCCACAGCCGTCAGCGATTCGGCGGAGAACGGGGCATCCAGGCCGATACCGATGTTCACGTGATCATGCGTGGGCATATCCCATTCGAACGACGAGAAAATCGTTTTGCCAGCGTACTTGCCGTTGGCCTGCGCCTGCTGGATGAAAGGCACTTCATACTCAGCCATGCCTTGCGAAAAAGGAATCGAACCGCCAGCGATCTCGGCGCCGGTATGGTCGCGGCGGGACAGGCGCAGGTGGTTGGAAATAGAGACCCAATCCAGATCGTAGCGCTCGAAAGCAGAATCGAGCACGTGTTCCAAGCTGACCTGGGCGTCGTCGGACTGATAGGTATGCACGTGCAGATCGCCCGCGCTCCAGGCGCCGGATTCTGGCTTCGGCTCGACGGTGGGCGGAATCGTGATGCCCGTATTGTCATTGTTGTCGCTGCCGCAGGCGGCGAGCAGGATGGCACAGGTCAGACCCGCCAGCATGGAGGGCAGGCGGGGTGCGAGGCGTTGGGAATGCATATTGAGGTGAAGCTCCGATGTGGCATCGGGCTGGACGATCCAGCCAGGGAAGCCGCGCAGGGAGCGCGGCGCAATGCCGATGAGGACGGGTGTCGGTAGCAGCCCGGATTAGAGGTGCGGGAAAACTATAGAGATTTGATGTGACGGTTCAATGACCCAAGCAGAACGCGCGGTTCGGACGTGAGTCGTCACGAATCAACGCTGGTGTCGTTGATGCAGCCGCATGCACACGGCGCGTCGGCGCCCATTACATCGTATTACGCGACTGCGCCGGATCAAGGGCGTTTGCGGCAGGAAACGCTACCATCCGGGATGTCTCGCCCCGCTGCCTGCCACGGCAGCTCCGGCCCCGGTGCTGGTGCGAATGTTTGAGTGCTGGCCGTGGCGCCAGGCGGGTTTTCCTGCTTTACGAAGGAGCCGCTATGAATCTTTCCGTGCTGGGCCGCTATGCCGTATTCCTGGCCTGTATTGCCTATACCGTCATTTCGCTGCCGCTGTTGCTGCTGGCCGGCCATTTTTCCTGGGCGTGGCTGCCTACCCTGATCACGCTGGCGCTCAGCATCCTGGGCTTTTACGATCTGCGCCAGACCGCTCACTCAGTGCGGCGCAATTACCCGGTTACGGGTAATGTCCGCTATCTGGTGGAGAGTTTCCGCACGGAAATCCGCCAGTATCTGATAGAAGGCGATAACGAGGCCCTGCCTTTCTCCCGCGCCCAACGCGCACTCGTCTATTCACGCGCCAAGCAGCAAAGCTCGGACAAGGCTTTCGGTTCTCTGCTGGATGTCTACCAGCCCAGCTATGAATTCATGGCGCATTCGATCCGCCCCGCCCCGCTGGCAGACCCCGCCACGTTCCGCGTGGATATCGGCGGCCCCGCGTGCAGCCAGCCTTATTCCATGTCGGTGTTCAATATTTCCGCCATGAGT
Source organism: Kerstersia gyiorum (assembly GCF_004216755.1). Lineage (GTDB taxonomy): Bacteria > Pseudomonadota > Gammaproteobacteria > Burkholderiales > Burkholderiaceae_B > Kerstersia > Kerstersia gyiorum. The sequence goes on along the minus strand of NZ_SGWZ01000007.1, from coordinate 92,082 downwards.
TTCGGTGCTCTGAGCGCCAATGCGATCCGCGCACTCAACCGGGGCGCGCGCATGGGTAATTTCATCCACGATACAGGCGAAGGCGCCATCAGCCCGTACCACCGCGAATACGGCGGCGACCTGACCTGGGAACTGGGTAGCGGCTATTTCGGCTGTAGGAACGCGGAGGGGCGCTTCGATCCCGCCCTCTTCGCCAGCAACGCCGCTGATCCCCAGGTGAAGATGATCGAGATAAAGCTGAGCCAGGGCGCCAAACCCGGCCATGGCGGCATTCTTCCCAAGGAAAAGATCACACCGGAAATCGCCGCCACGCGTGGTGTTCCCATGGATCGCGACTGCGTATCGCCTTCCAGCCACAGCGCCTTCAGCACACCGCTGGAGCTGTTGCAGTTCATCACGCAGTTGCGCGAGCTTTCCGGCGGCAAGCCGGTCGGCTTCAAACTCTGTATCGGCCATCCCTGGGAATTCATGGCCATCGCCAAGGCCATGCACGAAACCGGCATCCTGCCCGATTTCATCGTGGTGGACGGCAAGGAAGGCGGCACCGGCGCCGCTCCGCTGGAATTCATCGACCACATGGGCTTGCCGCTGCGTGAAGGGCTGCTGTTCGTCCACAACACGCTGGTCGGCCTGAACCTGCGCCAGTCCATCCGGATTGGCGCCAGCGGCAAGATCATCAGCGCCTTCGATATCGCCAGCGTCCTGGCCATGGGTGCCGACTGGGCCAACTCTGCCCGCGGCTTCATGTTCGCCATTGGCTGCATCCAGTCCCAATCCTGTCATACCAACCACTGCCCTACCGGGGTGGCGACACAGGATGAGCGCAGGCAGCAGGCGCTGGTGGTGCCAGACAAGGCGGAACGTGTATTCCATTACCACCAGAATACGCTCAAGGCCCTGGCAGAGTTGCTGGCAGCCGCCGGCCTGTCCCATCCTTCGCAGGTGGAGGCCCGCCATCTGGCCCGCCGCATGACCGGCACGGAAATCCGCCTGTATTCCCAGCTACATCACTTCCTCAAGCCGGGCGAGCTGCTGTCGGGCGCAATCGGCAGCGAGTTCTATGAACGCATGTGGCACATGGCACACGCGGAGAGTTTCGAACCGCTCGCTGCCTGATGCACAGGGACGGCGGGCGCCCCATGCTGTCAGCCTGGGGGCCGTCCTCCCTGGTTGCGGCCGCCCGCCTCTTGCGCGGCCACTGGCCGCTGGCGGCGCGCGGCCAGCCAGCCCAGCCCCACGCCCGCCAACCCCAGGCAGAAGCCGTAGACATGGGCGATGCTGACGATGGTGCCGCCTATCATCCGCTCTTCGGAAACCGAGGGCGCCACCAGCCACTGCCAGAGCATCCAGGCCAACACGCAGGCCAGCGCCAGCCAGGCACTTTTATCCCCCTGCAAACCCTGGGGCAGCAGGCACAGCACAAACATGCCATATAGCACGCCTGACAGCCCCACGTAATCAGGCACCCCGGGCGACAGCCACCACAGGCACAGCCCTACGCCCAGCGCCAAGCAGGCCAGGCGCAGCCACAGGCGGCGGTCGAAGCGCTCGGGCGCCAGCAGGCAGCACAACAGCACGCCGGCGCAATTGAGCCATGCGTGATTCCAACCCAGGTGCACGAAGTGCGCCGTCCACAAACGCCAGAGTTCACCGGCGGCGATGGCATCGCGTTCGAACCGCAAGGCGCCACGCACGCTCTCGCCTCCCAGCTGCAACAGCAGCAGTACCCCCACCAGCCCCACGGCCCTGCGCCATTCGGCGCGTATGCCCATTCGCATGAAAAATACCCTTGCGATCTTTGCCCCACGCATGGCTGCCGGCCGCCCAGGGCCGGGCCGCCGCACACCCAGGCGGAAATGATAAAGCAAGCGGCAGCCCTTGCCAGTGCCAGAGCCTGCGGAAATTCGACCGCAAGAACCGGAGTGCCGGGGCCGGCAACAGATACTAAGCTGCAGCATCAGGATTACCCAGGTGAGATAGCATCATGATTTCCCCATTGTCCGCCCAGCCGGCTGCCGGCCCCGCACACCCCGTTCCGACACCTTTTGCCGCCATGCCTCCACCCCAACCGTCTTCCATGCATATGCCTGTCGCCCCCGCCGGCGCTGCCATACCGCCAGCCGACGCCACGGCGCATGGCGCCATCTTCCTGCTGTACCGCACGGAAACACCGCTGGGGCAGGCCTTGCTGGTCACGGACGAACAGGGCCGCCTGCGCGCGCTGGACTGGCATGACCACGAAGCCCGTATGCGCCAACTGATGACACGCCAATACCGCAGCCTGGCCATCCGCCTGCGCGATACCGCCGAAGCGCCAGTGGCTGCCGACGCTCTGCTACGCTATTTCGGCGGAGAACTCCACGCGCTCGACCACCTGTCTGTCGCCCTGGGCGGCACGGAGTTTCAGCGGCAGGTCTGGCATGCCTTGCGCAGTATTCCCGCCGGCCATACCCTCAGCTACGGCGAACTGGCGAAAAATATCGGACGCCCGGCCGCCGTGCGAGCTGTAGGGCTGGCCAACGGGGCCAATCCCGTCAGCCTGGTGCTGCCCTGCCACCGCGTGATCGGCAGCAATTCCTCCCTGACCGGATACGGTGGCGGCCTGCACCGCAAGCACTGGCTGCTGGCGCACGAACACGCCCTGCCTGCAGCCTCGTCCGCGCCGCCCGAACAATGCAGCAACCGGCTGCCCGGATTCTGACCATGGCTGACGCAACCCACGCCCCGGCCACCGTGCAAGCGATTGCCGCCGACCTGTCACCGCAGGCCTACGAACGAGCGGCAGCGCACCTGTCCAGTCTGGATGCTGACTGGGCGCGCAACATTGCTGCCATCGGTCCCTGCCGCCATGCGGCCAAACCCGCCCGCGAACCCTATGAAGCCCTGGTGCGCGCCATCGCCTACCAGCAGTTGAGCACCAAGGCCGGCGACACCATCCTGGCACGCCTGCTGGCGCTGTTTCCCGGCAGCCCGTTCCCGGCTCCGGCGCAGTTGCTGGCCTGCGACCCGGCTGCCATCCGCGCCTGCGGGTTTTCCGCCGCCAAACTGGCAACCGTGCAGGGCATCGCCCAGGCCACGCTGGAAGGCACCGTGCCCTCGCGTGCGCAAGCCCTGCAGCTCGACGATGACAAGCTGATTGAACGACTGGTCACACTCAAGGGCGTGGGTCGCTGGACCGTCGAGATGCTGTTGATCTATACACTGGAACGATCCGATATCCTGCCTGCGGACGATCTGGGCGTGCGTGACGGCTACCGGCTGCTCAAGCGCCTGGAAACAATGCCGAGCGCCAGGCAAATGCGCGAATTCGGCCTCGCCTGGCAACCATACCGCACCATCGCTACCTGGTATCTTTGGCGCATGCGCAGTGCCGTTACAACCTGAGCCTGTCTCCTTGTCATCCACAGATCTGGAACCCATGCATCATGACTGACCAGCCTGCCTGCTACGACACGGACGAACAACGCTGGCACGCCGTGGTAGCACGCGATGCCGGTGCGAATGCGCATTTTGTCTACGCCGTGCGCACCACCGGGCTCTACTGTTTGCCCGGCGCCGCCGGCAAACGCCCGCGCCGCGAGAATGTCACATTCTTCCCCACGCCCGCTGCTGCCGAAGCCGCTGGCTACCGGCCCAGCCAACGTGTCCAAGCGCTGGATCAGGCCTCGGCGCGCCATGCCGCCATCATCCGGCAAGCCTGCCTGCAACTCGAAATGGCAGAGACTGCGCCCGGCCTGCACGCGCTGGCGCAACAGGCCGGCATGAGCCCCTACCATTTCCACAGGATATTCAAGGCAGAAACCGGCGTCACGCCCAAAGCCTATGCCCAGGCCGCTCGCGTGCGCCGCCTGCGCTCGGCATTGAGCGGCGACACGACTTCGGTCACCGCCGCCATTTACGACGCGGGGTTCAACTCCAACAGCCGTTTCTATGAAAATGCCACACAGGTGCTGGGCATGCCTGCCCGGAGCTATCGTGCGGGCGGCGCCGGCGCCCTCATCCGTTTTGCCATCGGGCAATGCAGCCTGGGCGCGATTCTGGTGGCCCAAAGCCAGCAGGGCATCTGCGCCATTCTGCTAGGCGATTCGCCGGAAGCGCTTTTACGCGACCTGCAGGACCAATTTCCCAGGGCAGAACTGCTGGGAGGCGACCCGGCATTCGAACAACGGATCGCCCAGGTAGTCGGGTTCATCGAAACCCCTGCGTTGGGCCTGAACCTGCCGCTGGATGTTCGCGGCACGGCCTTCCAGCAAAGAGTCTGGCAGGCGCTGCGCGAGATTCCCCCCGGGGCCACAGCCAGCTACATGGACATCGCCAACCGCATTGGTGCCCCCAAGGCGGTACGCGCCGTCGCCCAAGCCTGCGCCGCCAACAAGCTGGCTGTCGCCATTCCGTGCCATCGTGTCGTGCGCCAGGACGGCGACATATCGGGCTACCGCTGGGGCGTTGCGCGCAAACGCGAACTGCTGCGGCGCGAACACGCCGATTCCACGGCTGCGGCGCCCGACAACGCTCCGACAAAACCCCGTCAAAAACCCGGTAAAACGCCAACATAGGCCCGATTGATACCACCCCTGACACTTGCTCTCCGGCTGCCTGGCATGCTTCCACGGCTCGCTGGACTGCTACAGCCGCGCGTTGGATAACGACAGCAGTGAAGAACTGTGACGCGGTCGCCTGCCCGTGGGCGGCCAGGGTGCCCCGATGAGCTATATCGGGACCGATGGCAAGCAATATGTCGTCGTGATCGCAGGCGGTGCCACCCGTACCGGTACCAATGACAACCGTAGCGATTACGTGATCGCCTACAACCTGCCGTAAGCCACATGCGGCTGAGCCCGGCCTGGATTGCTAGAAGCGATCCGGGCCGGGCCCGTGGCAAGCCAGAAAGACGGCAAACCGCTTGCCGCACCGTGTGCCGATGCAGCAAGCCTGGTGGTGTAGACCGTCAGGCGAAGCGATAGAGGTCAAAAGGCGTCGGATCCAGGATGGGCTTTTCACCAAGCAGCAGCGCTGCGGTAATTTCGGCCGAGACCGGGCTTTCCGTCATGCCCCAGCCCGTTGCCGTATTGATGACCATGCCAGGTACTTCTTTCACGACCGAGATGATCGGATTTTCATCCGGTGCAATCGCCATCGCGCCACTCCACTGGTCAATCAGCGTCGCCTCCTTGAACGCAGGGAACTCTGCCCTGAGCTTTTCCAGTGAGGCATTGAGTTCCGGCAGATCAGGGGCCGCAACCATGTTCCTGTTCGTTTCAAATGGCGAAACCTCATCCAGTGCCCAATGGGTCGACTGCATGAACGAATTCAGCAATTGCTCGTTCAGCGAAATATGAACCGGGAAGTCAGGCAAGGCCAGCAACGGGAGATACTTGTACCCGTAGATGAAGGACTCTTTCACCACCGGCGCCACAATGACTCGGGGCGAGGTCGCATAGGTACCGTCCGCCTGTTCGCGGAAGTAGATATTTCCAGGCAGCGCCACGTTGCCGCCCGGCAGGCCTGGGGCCGCGCTGACGAGTTGCTGGGACTGGTAGGCCGGCAGCGTCGGAACTGAAACATTCAGGTTCTGCATGAACAGCCTGGACCACGCGCCACCCGCCACCACGACGCGGGAGGTCCTGATGGCGCCCTTTTCGGTCACGAGATCGGAAATCGCCCCTGCCTGGGTTTCCACGCCACGCGCAGCGCAATTCGTATAGATCTTGACACCGATACGCTTGGCGTATTCGGCAATGACGAACGTCGTGACCTCGGCATCCAGACTGCCGGAGTCCTCTTCGAAACCGGCGATCTTCCATTCAGAAACAGCACCCCGCAGCCGCTGGGCAAGTTCCGCTCCCTCAATGATGCGGGTCTTGAACGGAATATCGGGACCGAGTTCCGCGCTCCTGGCGGCGATCCACTTCCGGACATTTTCGAGGTCTTCTTCGTCCAGCGGCACTTCAACCCGGCCCTGGGTGCGGTAGCTGGTATCGAAACCAACCTTCGCATTCATTTCACGCCAGCGCTGCTTGCCCAGATGGTGCAGCATGAACGTAGCGTCAGGCATCTTGTAAGTGATGACCTGGCCATAGAAGCGGCTCGACTGCTCACCCGCGATATTGCCCTTCTCGACGATCACGACCGACAGTCCGCGTTCAACCAGGCTGATTGCTGTCATGAGGCCCAGAATACCCGCGCCGACAACAACGACGTCTGCCTGAGCCGGCAGCGGTCCTTCCATGCCTTCGACAAAACCGACCCGGGGCTGGCCCGGAACCAGGCTTCCTTCGCGCGTCAGCATGGGGGTCAGGACCGCGCCACCAGCCACAACGACGGCAGCCCCTGAACCCATCAGGAGCTTTCTTCTTGTGATGTTCATATCAAAACTCTCAAAACTTTCATGTGTGTCCGGCTGATCTATCAATGCTCAACCAACCGCGCCATTATTTCACATCTCCCACGGAAGCAAGCATAAAGCAGATGAGAATCACTTGCTATTATACAAATGCAAATAGTTGATTATGCTTATATATCCAATTCAGGCACCCTCTGGCGCACCTCAGGATTGGGATCATTCTGAGGCAAAAAAACCGCCACGCCATGCATCCCGGGTTTACCGGGAGACACGTCGTGGCGGTGCTCCGGCCATCCAACCGTCACGGGCAAGGAGCCACGCGCCGGTTGCTGCGGTCAGCAGATCAGGCCAGTTGGTAGTGCGAGGTCAGCAGATCGCCGAAGCGGTCGTAGGCAGCGTTGGCGCCGGCCACGACACGATCCTGCTCTTCCTGGCTCAGTCCGCTTTCGTTCAGCGCGTTGACAAAGCTCTTCCAGGCCTTGGCACGGCCTTCCGGATAGGCGGCCAGATTGCGGGCACCATGTTCGGCGGTCAGGCCCAGCTTTTCACCGGCTTCCTTGAACAGGAAGGCAGCGCCCAGCGTGGAACCTTCGGAGACATACAGCCAGCCCAGCGCTTCGGGCGACACCACGTCCGAGGTGGCGATGGCGATGTCTGCCGGGGCATCGGCGCCGATGTCCTTCAAATCCTGCAGCGCGGCTTCCTGGCGGCCACGGATATCCAGATCCGGCACCAGTTGCTTAAGGCGCTCGTCGCTGAACAAGAACTCGACGTCGCGCTGGAACAGATACTGCGCTTGAACAAACTTTGCATAACTTTGCACATCGGCAAAGGGATTGGCACGCGCCATCAGGCCGTGCATGCGCTGGTGCTGTGCGCCGGTCTCAGTTTGCAGACGCTTGGACAGCGTGACTTCCGTCGTTGCGGCTTCCTGGGTTACTGCGGACATGTCTGGCTCCTTGCGGGGAAGATGACTGGATAATGCGCGCCAGCCCTGGCGCCGCCAAGGGGCGCAGCACCGGCGCCATGCCGATACCGGACTGGTACCTGACCAGTGTATCGGAGCGCAAGGAAACGCAATCTCAAGAATGTTCTATCAAGCTCAACGCATCAGGGCTGGGCTGGCGAGGATTCCGGCGCGACTTTCACGAAGCCCTGGATCACCGGCCTCGGGTCGGCAGCCATGCGCACGGCTTCGACCGCGCCATCCTGGTCTATCGAGACCTCATCGCGAGCCACCGCCACCAGTGTGACGCCCGGCGCCAGGGTTTCACCCACGCGGTAAGCACGGGGCGTGGCGCCATCCACGCTCAGCACGGCAGCGCCACGGTCGTTGCCCATGGCGATGATCCCCGCCACCGTCACGCGCACCCGTTGATTGCCGCCGCCGAACCAGCGCGCCACCGGCTGGACGTCCGTACCAGCCACGGTCTCGAAAGTCATTGAGGGAGGAATGGCGCCGGGCCGCGGCGCCAGCAGCAAAACCGTCCATACCCCCAACCCGACGGCCAGCGCCAGGGCCGCCAGCAGGCGTACCAGGCTCGCCGGATTCACACGGATCTGGGGAAAACGTAAGGCAGGAAGACGAAAATTCACAAATGCACCGTGACAGTGGCAAATATTCAGGGCCGCGAATCGCGGGCAGGCAAAGTCCAGATATATTAGGGCAGGAAACGCAGGGACAGCAGCAGGAAAACAGAAGGAACAACAGGAACGGGTACCAAGGCCCTCCGCCTCGCAGCCTGCAGCAATAAGCACTGTCATCCCGGCGCAACAGAACGGGGGTTATCGTACGGAATTGTCCGGATCACGCACAACCCTGCCTTTCTATATGATGTGCGGGCCCAATCTCCCCTATCCGGGAGTGACAAAGTATAAACTAATGCTATTCTCATTCATTTGACAGTTTTTTGACGTCGCCATGATACCCACCGCCTCCCCGGCCCCCCGCTTCCTTTCCCGCCAGCGCCGTTTCCGCCGCGCCGGTCGGCAGTCCGGTTTTTCCCTGATCGAAATCATGGTAGTCGTGGTCATCATGGGCATTCTCGCCGCGCTGGTGGTGCCTAACCTGCTGGATCGTCCCGACCAGGCGCGTATCGTCGCCGCCCGCCAGGATATCGGCGGCATCATGCAGGCACTCAAGCTCTATCGCCTGGACAACGGCCGCTACCCGAGCCAGGCTCAAGGCCTGGAAGCGCTGGTCAAGCGTCCCGACGTAGCGCCGTTGCCCAACAACTGGCGCTCCTATATGGACCGCCTGCCCAACGACCCCTGGGGCGCTCCCTATCAATACCTGAATCCCGGTGTACACGGCGAAATCGACGTATTCTCGTTCGGCGCGGACAGCCAGGCCGGCGGCGAAGGCAACGATGCCGATATCGGTTCCTGGCAATAAAGCCTTACCCGGTCTTTCTGGCGGACAACGCGGTTTTTCCCTGCTGGAACTTCTGGTCGTGCTGGCGATCATCGGTATCGTTACCGCCATCGCCGGCCTGAGCGCCTTTCCCTCCTCGAAGGATCGCGCCTTGCAACAAGATGCCCACCGCCTGGCTCAACTGCTGCCCGTCGTGCAGTCGGAAGCCCGTAGCGGCGGGCGTCCCATCGTTTGGGAATTCGATACGCAGGGCTACCGCTTCGCACGCCGCCCACACACGCTGGCGCTACCGGTAGGCATGAGCGCGCTGGCGCCGGTGGAATCCGAGTATTTCGAGAACGACGACTTGCTGCGCCCACGCCGCTGGGACAGCGAAACGCCGGTCACCGTGCGTATCTCGCCCAATTCGGCCAATGTCTTCAATGTGGAATGGATGCCTGACCCGATGGTCATCGAGCTGGACAACGGCCAGCAACACCTGCGCATAGAGCGCGATGCAACCGGGCACTACGAGGTCGTGCTGCCATGAACCTGCCTCGCCTGCGGCGTGCCCGCACGTCCGGTTTTACGCTGATAGAAGTACTGGTCGCGCTGGCCATCGCCGGCGTGGCACTGGCTGCCTGCGTGCGCGCCCTGGGGCTGAGCGCAAGCGGCACCCAGGCCATGCGCGAGCGCAGCCTGGCGCTGCTATCAGCGGAAAACCGCATGGCCGAGCTGCGCCTGCTCAATGCCTTCCCAGGCCCGGGGCGACAAACGGAAAACTGCCCCCAGGGGCCGCTGACCCTGACCTGCGAGCAGGAAATCCGCAGTTCCAACAACACCAATTTCCGCCAGGTCACCATACGAGTCCGCGATGCCGAAGGCACGGTACTTGCCGACCTGCGCGGCCTGCTGTCGTCGCTGAGATAAGCCATGCACAGCCGGCAACATGGATTTACCCTGATCGAAGTTCTGGTCGCGCTGATGCTCATGGCGCTGGTCAGCCTGATTTCATGGCGCGCACTCGACAGCGTGGAGCGCACCAGCGAACGCCTGGAACAGGTTTCCGAAGACATCATGTCCCTGATGCGCGTTTTCGGCCAGCTGGACCGCGACCTGCGCCTGCACGCAGACAACAGCATCCTGCCCGAATACCATCCGGTCGGCCAGGCTGTGGTCGCCCGTTCGCTGCCGGCCGGCATCAACTATATCCGTACCGATGGCGGCGTCCCCTATCTGCAGGTCATACGCGCCGCCCCGGCCGACAACGGCACCTGGCAGCAGGTGCGCTGGTGGCTGGAAGGGACGCGCCTGATGCGCGCCATCGCCCCCGCTGGCCGGCAGTTGCCGCTGCCCGAGCCGCCGCAAAAAGGCACGGTCGTGCTCGAAGACGTGAATCTGTTCGAAGTCCGCGCCTGGCTGCCGGGACGCGGCTGGACCAACCTGCCGCTGCCAGATGGCTCGCCCAATGCGACAGGCCTGGAAATCACCCTGGACCGCACAACGGGCCCGGATGCCGGCCGCTATCGCAAAGTGGTGCTGCTGCCATGATGCGCCGACGCTCCTACCCCGTTCGCCCCGCCCGGCCTGCTCCAGGGCGCAGCTTGCTGCCGCGCTTGCCCAGCATGCGGCTGACAGCCTGGCGACAACGCGGCATGGCCGTGATCAGCGCGCTGATCGTCGTGGCGGCCGCCGCCATTGCCGCCACCGCCATCCTGGAACGCCAGGCCTACCTGGCGCGCACCCTGGCCAGCGAACGGGACCGGGCGCAAGCCGACTGGCTATTGCGCGGCGGGCTGGACTGGTCGCGCGTCATCCTGCGCTGGGATGCCCGACGCAATGCCATCACCCGGCCGGATTCGGCCTGGGCCCGCCCGATTACCGGACTGGAAATTTCCGAGCCGGACGATCCTCGCACCGCGCTGTTTTCCGGCCGTGCGGAAGATGAGCAGGGCAAATACAACCTGAACAACCTGGCCGCCCAGGGCATCATCAAGCCAGACGAGCTGATGTCGCTGGAACGCCTGCTGAACTATCTGCGCGTGCCCACCCATCTTGCCAGCAGCATTGCCCAGCGCGTTGCCGACAGCCAGCCCACCGAGAACCGGCGTGCCAGCGCACCCGGTCTGCGGACGATCAACGATCTGCGCGGCATCGACGATATCGACGCCACTACCGTAGACCTGTTGCGCCCCTATCTCACCGTTTTGCCCGCCACGACGGCCATCAATGCCAATACCGCCAGCGCGGAAGTGCTGAGCGCCGCCATCTCCGGCCTGTCGCTGGCCGATGCACGGGCCCTGGTGGTACAGCGTGACCGAGGCCAGTGGTTCAACAACAGTGGTGACTTCGTCAACCGTCTGCCCAACCGCGAACTGGACGTCGGCAACCGCATCACAGCCAACAGCAACTGGTTCCGGGTAGCCGGAGAGGTTTCACTGGACAATGCCGTCGTCGGCATGGAGGCGTTGCTCAACCGCGCCGATCGCAATTCCCCGACGGTCGTCTGGATCAAGGAAATGAATTGAAGAATCACCTACGCCTGGCGCTTCCTCCTCTGGCCAGCCTGAGACCCGAAAGCCACGTCGCCTTTGCGCTGCTGGACCGCAACGGCACCGTGCTCCGTTCCGGTGAGCTGCAGCTGGCGCAGCTTGCCAGCGCCGTGCCGGCGCCCGGCGTACAAGCCATCCTGCACCCTGGCGACGCCGTCATCGTCACGCTCAATGTGCCCGCACTGTCCGGCAACCGCCTGGACCTGGCCGTGCAATCGCTGGTGGAATCGATGGCCCTGTCGGATACCGACGCGCTGTGCATCATCCACGGCCCGAGGCAGGAAAACGGCAGTGCCATCGTCGCATGGACCGACCGCGAACCGCTGCTGCGGGCCTGGCGCCTGCTGGCGGAAGCCGGCCTGAATGTCCAGAGCCTCACGCCGCTGCCGCTGGCGTTGCCTGCGCAAGACAAGGAACGCGAGCGCCAGTTGAGCCTGCCTGCCGACGAGCGCTGGCGCCAACCGCTGCCCAAATGGTCCTTCGCCCGCCCGGAATGGCGTCCCGCCGCCGACCAGCGCCGCTGGCGCGCGCCGCTGGCGTGGGTCGCCGGCGCTGCCGCCCTCTGGATTCTGGGCCTGAACATCCATGCCGCGCAGCGTGGCGCCGAAGTCCGTACCCTGACGACAGGCATTGAACAAAGCGTACGCCGCGCCTTTCCGGAAATGTCGGTCATCATCGACCCGCTGCGCCAGGCGGAAAACGCCCGGGATACCTTGCGCCTGGCGCGCGGCGCCAGCAGCAATGATGATTTCGTTCCGCTGGCCCTGGCTGCGGCACGCGTCATGAATGGCGCCGAAGGCCGGGTCGCACGCCTGGTCTATGACAAGGGCGAATTGCAGCTGGGCTTCAACGAGGGCTTCACCGCACCGCCGGAAGCCAGCCTGAACCAGGCCGCCGCCGCCCAGAGCCTGGAAATACGCAAAGACGACACCCTGGAAAATACCTGGATCATTCGCCGTGCCCGCGAACGCAGCCGGGGAGGACAGCAATGAATACGCCGACATCACAGGCCACCCCGGCCTGGAAACAGAACCTGGAGCAATCCAGCGAACGCCTGCGCGCCTGGTGGTCGCAACGCGAACCGCGCGAGCGCAAGCTGCTGCAGGCTGGCGGCCTGGCGGTAGCGCTGGCGCTGGTCTGGCTGATCGGCATCAAGCCGGCGCTGGGCGCCATTGAGCAGGCCGACAAGCGCCTGCCGCAATTGCAGGCAACGGCACTCAAGGTCGACGCCGTCATCCGCGAGGCGCAGGCCCTGCGCCGTGGCCAGAGCGGCAGCATTCCGGCCGAAGAACTGACGCCGGCACTGCAATCGAGCCTGCAACGTGCCGGTCTCTCCGAGCTGGCGACCCTGCGCGAAACCGAGGCCGGCATGGACGGCGCGCGCCAGTGGGAAGTCCTGCTGGAGAACGCCAGCGCCGGGCGCGTCATCGAGTGGCTGGCGGACGTGCCTGCCCTGCTGCATGTGCAGACCCGCAGCGTCGACCTGTCCCGTACCCGCATCGACGGCCGCGACCGTCCGGGTTCGGTAACGGGCAAGATCATCCTGGCAGCCCCGCAGGAGAATGCTTGATGCGTCGTAAACTGATCCTCAAAATCATCGGTTTCATACTGATCGCGCTGGCTGCCGCACTGGCTGTCATGCCCGCCCGCTGGGCCATGGTTCTGCTGCCTGCTTCGCTGCCGCTCGCCATCGTCGACGCCAGCGGTTCCATCTGGAACGGTAGCGCCACTATCGCCGTCGGCCCCGAAGGCCGACGCCGCACCCTGCCCGATCCGCTCAGCTGGAAACTGGCCTGGCGCCAGGGGCCTGTGGCAGACCTCCGTCACCCCTGGCTGGGCGGCCCGGTCACGCTGGCCCCTGGCTGGCGCGGCCTGGCCATCAATGCGCAATCGCTGCGCCTGCCTGCCTCCACACTGACCGCCTTCCATGCCGCGCTGGACACGATCGCACCCGGGGGGGAGCTCCAATTGAACTGGCCCGCATCCACGCTGGGGGCCGCCACGCCGCCCGGCACCCGCCTGCTGGATATCCAGTGGCGTAACGCCTCGTCCGATCTCACCCCGGTGAAACCATTCGGCAGCTATGATCTGGCGGTTAATCAGGATACCGATAAACGCGTCAAGCTGACGCTGGCCACCCGGCAGGGCCCGCTGCGCCTGCAAGGCGAAGGCACCATCAACAGCAAGGGGCTGGCGTTCGACGGCACCGCCGAAGTCGAAGCCAGCGCCAACGCCGATGTCCACGGCGCCCTCAATGAACTGCTCGCCGCGCTCGGACCGCGCACAGGCAATCAGACCCGCCTGCGCTTCCGCTGAGCCCGCCCCCAGAAACGAAACGATATCGCCATCATGACCGTCAAGCGCAACGCCCCGACCTCTTCCTTTCCGCTGATTCCCAGCGCCCTGCTGACCCTGATCCTGGCTGGTTGCGCCACCGTGCCGCCGCCCGAGCAACAGGACGCCTCAGAACTGCTGGTCCGCACCAGCGGTGGTGTGCAGCGCAATGCCGACGACAGCCGGTTCCGCAACGACCTGCCACCGCCACCGCCACCGCCCGCCCAGACTTCGCGCAGCAAGCAGGTCACCACGGCTGCGGCGACGCCGCGCACGGTTGCCGGCCGGGGCACCACCAGCGATAACCAGGTCATGCTCAACTTCGTTGACGCCGACCTGCAGGGCGTGGTGCGGGCGCTGGCACGCTTCACCGGCAAGAACTTCATCGTCGACCCGCGCGTCAAGGGCCAGCTCACACTGGTATCCGAAGCCCCGGTATCACCGCAAACCGCCTATACCATGCTGCTGGGCGCGCTGCGCATGCAAGGCTTTGCCGTGGTTGAGGTTGATGGCGTCAGCCGCGTCGTGCCCGAAGCCGATGCCAAGCTGCAAGGCAGCCCGGTCAGCGCTGCCGACGGCACAGTGCCCAGCAGCGGCCTGGTCACGCGTGTCTTCTCGCTGCGCTACGAGAATGCGGCCAATCTTGTCCCGGTGCTGCGGCCCATGATCGCGCCCAACAACCCTATCAACGCCTATCCCGGCAACAATACGCTGGTCATCACCGACTACGCCGACAACCTGGATCGCATCGCCCAGGTTATCGCCGGGATAGATACGCCTCACTCGATCAATACGGACGTCGTGCCCATCCGCTACGCCATCGCCGCGGATATCGCCGGCCTGGCCTCGCAATTGCTGGAAGGCCAGGGGGGCTCGGGCGACGCCACCCAACGCATTTCCGTCGTGGCCGACCCGCGTACCAATAGCGTGCTGATCCGCGCCGGCAGTCCGGCCCGCCTGGATCTCGCCAAGGAACTGATCCAACGCATCGACAGCCCCACCACCAAGCCCGGCAACCTGCACGTGGTCTACCTGCGCAACGCCCAGGCAACCAAGCTGGCGGAAGTCCTGCGCGGCGCGCTGACCGGCCAGGGCGGCAGCAGCACTGGCAGCGAGGGCCTGTCCAATACCTCTGGACTGTCCTCGTCATCGTCGAACTCGTCCTCCAGCAGCTCGCGTTCGGCCAACAGCCTGCTGGGTACCAGCAGCAACAACAGCAGCGGCAACACCAGCAGCAGCGGCAGCAGCAACAACCAGCAATCCGTAGCCTTCTCGGCTGGCGGCGCAACCATCCAGGCCGACCCGTCAACCAACACCCTCATCATTTCCGCTCCCGACCCCCTGTATCGCAGCCTGCGCGAAGTCATCGACCAGCTCGATCAGCGCCGCGCCCAGGTACTGGTCGAGAGCCTGATCGTTGAAGTCAACGCCGACAACTCGGCTGAATTCGGCATCCAGTGGATGGTTGGCGGCGACAGCATCAGCAGCGGCAATACATCCTTCGTCGGCGGTTCCAACCTGGGCGGCTCGGGCCTCACCGGTAACGGCCCCACCACCATCGACGCGCTAGGCAAAGGCCTGAGCCTGGGCGTGGTCAAGGGTACGGTAGATATCCTCGGCAATGAAGTCCTCAACTTGGGCGTACTGGCGCGCGCCATGGAAGGCACTGGCCAGGCCAACGTGCTGTCCACCCCGAACCTGATGACGCTGGACAACGAGGAAGCCAGCATCATGGTCGGCAAGACCGTGCCCTTCGTCACCGGCCAGTACACCACCTCAGGCGACGGTTCCAGCAACCCGTTCCAGACCATCGAGCGTGAAGACGTCGGCCTGACGCTGCGCATCCGTCCACAGATTTCCGAAGGTGGCACGGTCAAGCTCGCGCTCTACCAGGAGGTCAGCAATATCGACGATGCGGCCTCCACCAGTTCAAGCAGCATCGTGACCCGCAAGCGTTCGCTGGAAACCAATGTCCTGGTCGATGACGGCCAGATCATCGTGCTGGGCGGCCTGCTGGAAGACAACGTTTCCAACACCACCGTGGCGGTCCCCCTGCTGGGTTCCATCCCTTTCATCGGCAATCTGTTCCGCTACGACAAACGCACCCGTACCAAGACCAACCTGATGGTCTTCCTGCGGCCGCACATCGTGCGCGACGCGCGTGACAGCGCCAGCCTGACGCTGGACCGCTACAACTTCATGCGCGCCGCGCAGAACAACATGCCGCTGGAATCGCGCTGGCTGACGCCGGATGACTCCCGCCCCCTGCTGCCAGAACTGGACCGCAACGATGCGGGTCTGCTGGATCTGCGTGACGACGGCCCAGCCCCGGCCAGCCCCGTGACGGCGGAACCCCAGGTCATCCTCGACAATACGGACGCCGGCCAATGAACGCACGCCTGCCCTATTCCTGGGCCCGAGCCCAGCGCGCGCTGATCCAGGCCAGCCCGAACGGCCTGGCCCTGGTGCTAAGCCCGGATACGCCCGCCTGGGCCCGGGCCGAACTTCAGCGTCGCTATGGCGAGCTGCCCAGCCGTGAAGTCAGCGACGCGGAACTCGATACGCTGCTGGCCGCCGCTTATGCGCAGACCGATGACGCCGCGGCCGTGGTCGATGCTGCCGCCAGCGAAATCGACCTGGACCGCCTGTTGCAGGATATTCCTGAAGTCGAGGACCTGCTCGAGGCACATGATGACGCCCCGGTGATCCGCATGATCAATGCGCTCTTCACCCAGGCCGCGCGCGACGGCGCCAGCGACATCCACATAGAACCATTCGAAACGCACTCAGTAGTGCGCTATCGCGTCGACGGCACCTTGCGCGACGTAGTCAGTCCGCGCCGCGCCCTGCATAGTGCGCTGGTGTCCCGCATCAAGATCATGGCCAGCCTGGACATCGCCGAGAAGCGGCTGCCGCAGGACGGCCGCATCGCGCTGCGGGTTGGCGGCCGCCCGATCGACGTGCGGGTTTCCACGCTGCCCACCGGTCACGGCGAACGCGCCGTGCTGCGTCTGCTGGACAAGGAAGCCGGCCGCCTGCAACTGGAAAAACTCGGCATGGCGCCCGATGTACTGCGCCAGCTGGACCGTCAGATCCGCCAACCGCACGGCATCGTGCTGGTGACCGGTCCTACAGGCAGCGGCAAGACCACGACGCTGTATTCTGCACTGGGGCGCCTGGATGCCAGCACCACCAATATCCTGACGGTGGAAGACCCGATCGAATACGATCTGCCCGGTATCGGCCAGACCCAGGTGAACCCGCGCATCGACCTGACCTTTGCCTCGGCGCTGCGCGCCATCCTGCGCCAGGATCCGGACGTCATCATGATTGGTGAAATCCGCGATCTGGAAACTGCCCAGATCGCCGTGCAGGCCTCGTTGACCGGCCACTTGGTGCTGGCCACGCTGCACACCAACGATGCCATTTCCGCCGTGGCCCGCCTGATCGACATGGGGGTCGAACCCTTCCTGCTGGCCAGCACCCTGCAAGGTGTGCTGGCGCAGCGCCTGGTGCGCCGCTTGTGCCAGCACTGCTGCAAGAAGCATGATGACGGCACCGCCAGCTGGACGCCTGGCGGCTGCCCGGCCTGCAGTCACACTGGCTACAGCGGCCGTACCGGTATTCACGAGCTGTTCACCGTGACGGATGAAATTCGCTCACTGGTGCACAACAATGCCGATGAACTGGCATTGCGCAGTGCCGCACAAACCGCCGGCATGCGCACGCTGCGCCAGGATGGCGACCGCTGGATCGCACAAGGTGTCACATCGGTGGAGGAAATCACCCGTGTTACCCGAGACGCCTGACCCTGCCCGCCGCCCTGCCCTGACCCCGGGCGCGGAATTCCGCCGCCCGCCCTACCCATACATCCTCCCCAGCCATGCCTTCCTACCAGTATGAAGCCGCCGATACGACAGGCCGCATCGAGCGCGGCCTGATTGATGCCGACAGCGAACGCGGCGCACGCCAGGCGCTGCGCTCGCGCGGCCTGGTCGCGCTGAAAGTCCGCGCGACCGGCGCTTCACGCCAGGGTAGCCAGCGCAGCAGCCTGGGGCCGCGCATCAGCGACTCGGACCTGGGCTGGCTGACACGTCAGCTTTCCAGCCTGCTGGCGGCACGGCTACCGCTGGAAGCAGCGCTGACCGCCACGCTGGAGCAGGCGGAACGCCGCCACGTCGCGCATACGCTGGCGGCGGTTCGCGCCGATGTGCGTGCCGGCCATCGCCTGGGCGAAGCCCTTGCCGCCCACCCACGCGACTTTCCCGACATCTACCGGGCGCTGGTCGATGCCGGCGAACAATCCGGCGACCTGGCCCAGGTCATGGAAAAGCTCGCCGACTACATCGAGTCCCGTGGCGCGCTGCGCAGCAAGATCCTGACCGCCTTCATCTACCCCATCATCGTGACGGTCGTGTCCATCGGCATCGTCATTTTCCTGTTGAGCTATGTCGTGCCGCAGGTGGTGGGGGCATTTTCACAAGCCAAGCAGAAACTGCCTGCGTTGACTGAAATGATGCTCAGCGCCAGCGGCTTCATCCGCGAATGGGGGGGCGTCACCGCGTTGGCGCTGGCTGCCCTGTTCGTGCTCTGGCGCTTCAGCCTGAGGCGTCCGGCGGCAAAACTGGCCTGGCACAGCAAGGTCCTGCGCCTGCCTGTCTTTGGCCGCTACGCCATGGGTGTGGACATCGCCCGCTTCTCCGCGACGCTGGCCATTCTCACCAGCAGCAACGTCCCGCTGCTGGCCGCGCTGGATGCCGCGCGCAAGACCCTGCGCAACGAACGACTGCGCAGCGCCGTCAATGACGCCACGGTACGGGTACGCGAAGGTGCGCAGCTGTCCGCCGCCTTGCAGGCGCAGAAAATCTTCCCGCCGCTGCTGGTCCACCTGGTCGGCAGCGGCGAACGCACCGGCGAACTGCCCGCCATGCTGGACCGCGCCGCCAAGACGCTTTCCAGCGAACTGGAACGACGTGCCATGACACTCACCGCCCTGCTGGAACCGCTGATGATCCTGATCATGGGCGGCATCGTACTGGTGATCGTCCTGGCGGTGATGATGCCCATCATCGAAATCAACCAGCTGGTGCAATAGGCGAAAGCGCAACATCGGTCACACGCCGGGTCAGCCACCAGAACACCAGGGCCAGCAGGCTCACCAAGGCTCCCAGCGCGTATACACCCGCCCATCCAGATCGCGCATAGGCCAGGGTGGAGCCGATGGCGCCCAGGCCACTGCCGACTGCATAGAACAGCATATACAGACCGACCAGGCGGCTGCGCATGGCCATCGTTTGATTGCACGCCAGGCCGCCGCCGCCCGACGGCCCCATAAAAGTCCCCATGATCGCTGCTTCAGTCAATCCAGTTTCAAATAAAAACTAGTTGAATGCCAGATCACGTGGTTTTAAAATGCAACCACCAGGTTTATCCGCCAGCCACCAGGAGATGCCGTGCCGTCCCGAAAAAAAGCCCCCCAGGAAACCTGCCCGGTTGCGCGTTCCGTTGATGTGATCGGTGACCGCTGGTCCCTGCTCATCGTGCGTGATGCTTTTGACGGCATCAGCCGATTTGGCGATTTCCAGCGCAGCCTGGGAATGGCCAGGAACATTCTGGCCGATCGGCTACGCAAGTTGGTCGATGCCGGCATCTTCGCCATGCAGGATGCATCCGATGGTTCGGCCTATCAGGAATACAGCCTGACGCCACGAGGCAAGCGCCTGTTTCCCATTGTGGTCGCGCTGCGCCAGTGGGGCGAACATCATCTGTTTCCGCATGGCGAAGCTCACTCGATACTGGTGGATAAGCGCACCGGGCGCCCCATCGCCCCCATGGCGCCTCAAGCCGAGGATGGATCGGCACTGTCGCCCGAGGGCACGGAGGTCAAGAAAATAGAGGCGACTGACGCAGGCGCCACCTGAAGCCTGGCAGACCCCCAAAAAAAATTTGCCGTATCTCTCTTTTTTTCACCAATAGTGTTGACACACAAAAAAATAAGCCATATACTTCTTTTCCTACGCTTCTGACACGGAAGAGAACTTCTGAAGTCGACGAAACGTTGCCCAGGTGGCGGAATTGGTAGACGCGCTAGTTTCAGGTACTAGTGCCTTCGGGTGTGGAGGTTCGAGTCCTCTCTTGGGCACCAATTGCAACGGCTTGAAATCGAAAGATTTCAAGCCGTTTTTACTTTCCGGCGGCATTCTCCCCAGCTGAATTCCTGCATCGCCGTTCCAGCCAGCCCGGCAACCTTGTCTCACGTCTGCCGGTGGCGACGCCAGGCAATCCTCATTGCATCAGCCACCGACCGCAGGGAACGCCCCTGAGCCCCCCCCCCAATGCAGCAAGCTTGCGCGCTTGCCGGACCAATCCGGCAAGCGCACGTCCGCCGCCCTTATCAAGAGATCAAAACGGCAGCCCTGCATATTGCTCGGCCAGCGTCGCCAGCGCACGCTCGGATTTCTGCAGGTACTGGAACTCGTTGAGACGCATTTTTTCCTCGAACCCGGAATCCTGCGGAAAGACATGCAACAGCTTGGTCAGCGACCAGGACACGCGCTCCGACGCCCAGACCCGCCGCAAAGCCGTCTCCGAATACCGCTCAAGCAATTCATCCTGCTGGTGGTTGTAGTAGGCATCGAAAGCTCGCGACAGGTAATAGACGTCGGATACCGCCAGGTTCAGGCCCTTGGCGCCCGTCGGCGGCACGATATGGGCAGCATCGCCCGCCAGGAACATCCGGCCGTGGCGCATCGGCTCGGCAACGAAGCTGCGCAAGGGAGCGATGGATTTTTCTATGCTGGGGCCGGTCACGACGGTGCGCGCCAGCTCGGCCGGCAAGCGCCGCTTGAACTCTTCCCAAAAACGTTCGTCGGGCCAGTCATTGAGGTCCGTATCCATCGGACACTGGATGTAGTAACGACTCAAATTCGGGTTGCGCTGGGATGCCAGGGCGAAGCCGCGCTCATGGCGCGCATAGATCAAGTCCTCCATCGGCGGCGTTTCCGACATGATGCCCAGCCAACCGAATGGATAGACCTGCTCATAGGTCCGCAGAACACTGGCCGGAATGGATTGCCGCCCGATGCCATGAAAGCCATCGCAGGCGGCAATGAAATCGCAATCTATCCGACCCGCCTCGCCATTGCGGGTATAGGTCACATAGGACTGGACGCCCGTAATATCGTGCAGCACGACATCGGTGGCGCGATCAAGGATTTCCGTGCCCGCGCGATCATGGGCCGCATACAGGTCTTCGGTAATGGCGGTCTGGCCATAGGCAACCATGGGCCGACCGGCATACTTCATGGTGTCGATCACAAAAGAACCTTCGCCATGCCAGGTCACCAGCGTACCGTTGTGCTCCAAGCCTTCGCGATCCAGCCGTTCGCCCAGGCCCACATCCCGCAGCAACTGGACCGTGCCATGCTCCAGCACGCCGGCCCGGATGCGCTGAAGCACATATTCGCGGCTTTGCCGCTCAAGCACGGTGCTACTGATGCCATGCAGCGCCAGGATATGGGACAGCAATAGCCCGGCTGGGCCGCCGCCGATGATCGCGACCTTCGTCTTCTTCATGATTGTCTCCTCTGATTGTTTGGGGCGGGCCCGCCCTTCCTGGCGCCATTGCCTGGCCGCTCTCAAGTGCGTTCCCGCCCATCGGACCGGCTTCAAGCCTGGCCGTCATCCTCCAGCCAGGCGCGCAACATCCGCGTCACTGCCTGTGGCTGTTCCATGGTGCTCATGTGCCCGCTGTCTTCGATGACGACCAGGCGTGCGGCAGGACACTGCCGCTGCATTTCCTCATGGCGCGCGACCGGGCTCCAGGCATCCTGCCGCCCGCAGGACAGCAGCACCGGCACTTGCAGGCGCGCCAGAACGCCGCTGGCGTCCGGCCGCTCGATCAGCGCCTGCAACTGTGCGGCAAAAATATCTGGCGTCTTGCGTTCTATCATCGCCAGGATTTCCTCGAAGAGCGGCGTTTCCAGCCTGTCCTTGTGCACCATGCCTCGCGCCCATTCCCGGCCCATAGCGCGCATGCCTTGCGTACGTGCGATATGCAACAGCGCCATACGCCCCGCCACCTCTCGTTCGCCCGCAGCCCCTGATGCCAGCGAGTGCGTGCCGGTATCCAGCAAGGCCATACGCTCCACCCGCTCGGGCATCTGGCGAGCGATTTCCAACGCCACCCGCCCTCCCATCGAGTGACCTGCCACGGCAAAACCGCCTGCCGGCACGGCATCCAGCGCAAGGCTGGCCATGGCGCCAATCGAATCCGCGCAGCCATAGTCCGGTACCACGCAGTGGTAGGCCGACAAGGCCTCGCGCTGCTCGCGCCAGACCGTCTCATCGCACAACAGCCCCGGCAATAACAGCAAAACCGGTTTGCTCATGTTTTCCTGCTCCCTATCTTCTATTCGTTCATCGCCCGCATCCGCCAACAGGCGGGTCCGGGCGGCTCACTGCCACACCGCGCCCCCTTCCGGGCCAGCCGCTTCAAGCCCCCTCGCCCTTGCCCGCTGGCGGACGGCCACCTGCCAGCATCATGTCGCGGTAGGCCTCCTCGCTCATGCCTGTCATGGTGGACACCATCTTCTGAACACTAACACCATCGGTTGCCCCCACCTT
This sequence comes from Kerstersia gyiorum, assembly GCF_004216755.1. GTDB lineage: Bacteria > Pseudomonadota > Gammaproteobacteria > Burkholderiales > Burkholderiaceae_B > Kerstersia > Kerstersia gyiorum. The sequence goes on along the minus strand of NZ_SGWZ01000007.1, from coordinate 69,875 downwards.
GACCAGGAAATAAATGCTGCCGCCCAGCGCGATGCAACGGTTCAGGTCACGCGCCAGCAGCGCCTGCTTCTGCTCTTCCGACATCGGCCATTCATCCAGGTAGACGCGTTCGTCGGACTTGAAGCGCTCTCGGTTGGCGGGCTGCATCAGGCTCATGCAAAACTGATTCAACCAGTAGCCCTTGCGGGATTGATCGGCGTCGAACACCGTTGTCCCCGGCACGTCCAGATAAGGTTTATCCAAGGCCATGTCACCTCCTCGAGCGATTGCAAAGCAGCTATCAGTATCGGCAAACCAGGCCACCACCACCAATCAAAAAAAGCGCCTTTTCAATGTTTTTTACTTATATGCTGGAAAACACCTAGTCCTTCCAAAGAATCAAAAACAAGACTGCCATTAATAAAATCCAGCCAATGACAGGCATTCAACGACAGGCTTGCTGGCACAGAATCATGCATCCTGGTTATGCTGTGCCACAGGCCTGATTCCTTTTACGTTTCCCTGCCCATGCGCTCCGCCCCGCATTCCCCCGCCAGCCAGGCAACACACGGCACGCCAACCCTGCTGCCGATGCTGCGCTCGCTGCGCGCCATGAGCGCCGTCGTGCAGCACGGCACCACCTTTGCCGCCGCCGAAGCCTGCCATGTTTCCCAGCCCGCCATCACTCGCGCCATTCAGCGCCTGGAGCGCGATTGCGGACTGGACCTCTTCTTGCGCACCGCGCGTGGCATGGCGCCCACCGAACCGGGCCGGCAAATGGCGGCGCGGGTCATGGCCTTGCTGGCATGCCTGCAGACTGGTGCCAGGGAAGCCCTGGCCAGCGACGCATCGAAGCGTGGGGGCGACGGCACGACGGGCCGGTTTGCGCGCAGCGTTACGCCCAGCCAGATCCAGGCGCTGCTCAGCGTGGCAGCCTGGGGCAGCGAATCGCGCGCGGCCCAGGCGCTGGGCATCTCCCAGCCCGCCATCCACGCCGCGCTGCAAGGACTGGAACGCCTGATCTCGGTGCGGCTGTTCTACAAACTGCCATCTGGCACCTGGCTCACGCCGCCAGGCGATGCGCTGTTGCTGCGCACCCGGCAGGCGCTGGCTGAACTGCGCGGCCTGGAAAGCGACCTGGCGGCCTGGCAAGGAGAAACCCGAGGCACGATAGTCATCGGCACGCTGCCACTGTCCGTGCCCATTTTCCTGCCGCACGCGATCCAGACCATCATGCAGGCGCACCCCGGCGTGCGAGTGGGCATCATTGACGGTACTTACGAAGACCTGCTGCAGCGCCTGCGCAGCGCCGATATCGACGTCATTGCCGGCGCGCTGCGGCGCGACCCGGTGGATGATGACATCCGCCAGATAGCGTTATTCGAAGATGATCTGGTCATTGTTGCGCGCCCGGACCATCCCTGCCTGCAGCAAGCCGGCCTGCAGCTGGACGACCTGACGCGCTGGCGCTGGGTCACGCCCCTGCCGGACACGCCTGCGGACCGCCTGCTGCGCCAGATATTCGCCGCGCAGGGCCTCGCGCCGCCCTCCGGGCGCCTGTATGCCAACAGCCCGATGATTACGCAGGCACTGGTGCAACAAACCGGGCACCTGGCCATCGCGTCGCGGGGTCAGGCACAAATCGAGGCCCGCCACGGAAACCTTTGCATTGTCCCGGTTGCAACGCCAGGCACCGGCAGGAAAATCGGGCTGGCCCTGCGCACGGCCACCCAGGCCTCGCCACAGCTCCATGCCCTGCTGCAGGCCTGCCAGGATGCCGTCGCGGCACCTGGCAGCCTGCCCGCTGCCCTCAGGGCAGATGGTTCAGCCAGGCCTCGCTGCTGAACTTGCCCTGCGCCAGGCTCTCCGCGGCAGCAAACTCTTCGGGTGTAATCTGCCCCGGCGTGCCGCCATTGAGCGCGGCGAAGGTCGCCTTCATGCGGGCGATGATCTGCTCGCGCGCCAGCCCGGTCTGGCTGCGCAAGGGGTCCACACGCTTGGCGGCGCTGGCAGTGCCTTTGTCGCTCAGCTTTTCCCGGCCGATGCGCAATACCTGGAGCATCTTGCCCGCATCCATGTCGTAGGCCATGGTCACGTGATGCAACACGGCACCATTGGCGAAACGTTTTTGCGCAGCACCACCAATCTTGCCCTGCGGGCTGGTAATGTCGTTGAGCGGTTTGTAGAACGCGGCAATGCCGAGTTCGTTGAGCGCCTTTAGCACCCAGTCGTCCAGAAAGGCATAGGATTCCGCGAAGCTCATGCCACGCACCAGTTCGCCTGGCGCATACAGGGAGTAGGTAATCGTCGAGCCGGGCTCCACGAACATCGCCCCCCCGCCCGTGATGCGACGCACCACATCCACGCCCAAACGACGCGCAGCATCCATGTCCACTTCGTTTTTCAAGGATTGGAAGCAGCCGATGATGATGGCCGGATGGCTCCACTCCCAGAACCGCAGGGTCGGGGCACGCTGCCCTGCCCCTACCGCCTGGCCCAGCACATCGTCGAGCGCCAGGTGCATGGCCGGCGACATTGGGCCGGCCTCGACCAATTGCCACTCGTAGTCACGCCAGCTGCGCTCCACGCCCAGCGCGCGGCGCACGGCGATGGCGACCGCTTCCGGACTGAAGCCAATCAAGGCTGCATCCGGCCGCAACCCACGGCGTATGGCTGCAGCCATGTCTTCCGCCGAAGCACTGACCGGCAGTCCGTTGAGGGACTGCCGTATATCGGCCAGCGCCTCCGGCGGCTCGAGGAAAAAATCCCCGGCGACACTGACATCGCGCAAGCAGCCTGCTTCCACTTCCAGATCGACCACTACCAGCTTGCCGCCGTGAACCTTGTACTCACCATGCATGGAAAAACCTCTATCGCAACACGACAGCACCCGGCTGCCATGCCGGACGGCAGCCGGGTGCAAAACCGGCCCGACCACGATGGCCAGGCCGATCATCCTTCAGGCTCAGTTCGCGCCCTGGCGCAGCAATTCGACCACAGCCTGCGCATCTTCCGCGCTGCGCATGGGCACATGCACAGCCGGTCGCTCATAGGACGATGCCACCTGCGGAACAGCGACGATCTGGTCATTGATCGTCAGCACCAGGTAATTGCCTGCCGCCTGGCGACTGATGGATTCCAGCTTCTGCGCACCCTGCTCATTGAAATCGAAGCGCAGGAAAACCTGGCCCTGCTGGCTTTGCAGGGGAACGATCTGCTGCAGGTCAGCCTGGGTAAAAACGGGCTGCGGCAAGGCATACACGCTGGTCTCGGGATTGAGCTGGATCTGCACCAGGTCATCCGCCGGCTGCGGTTGCGCAAGAAAGAAACGAATGGCGGGCGCGGTATTCGCAGCAGCCTGCTGCTGCGTCAGCTGCGCCTGTTGTGTTTGTTCCTGGCCTTGCTGCTGTGCCTGCTGCGCGGCCTGGGATTCGCTTTCCGGCTGGCGCGGCACCGTGTTCTGGCAAGCCGCCAGGCTCACGGCACCTGCCAACATCAGCCAAGGAAACAAAGGTCGCGTGGAAAATTTCATGTCTTGCTGGCCCCAATAAAGAGAATTGAAAACAGGTTGTGAAAACTGCACGGCCATACCTTGCCACGGCTGCCGCGCGACTTCCAGACGGCCTTACATCTTCACACATAACGTATTATCCACTTTTACCTGAAATAAATTGGCATCACAGGCCAGTGCACACCTCGACCGCCCGCCTCCCACGGCGGCTGACGACGCTTGTGCATGTGTTTGCAACATTGCGCTAGCACCAGGGAAACGACGTTCCTGCCGCCAGGCTTCTATTTCCGCCGCAATCCGCCCTGCCGCCCGCTTCCCCCTCGGGATTGCCCGTAGCATTCTGATACTATCGCGCTCCCCGCGCCCAGCATGCGCGCACCAGGCCTGCCTTCTAAAATCGCGCATGCATGGCGCACACCGCGTTTCCAGCGCCTGGTTCGTGTTCCGGACACAGCGCAACTGGCCGGGCCATGCCGCACAGGGCCGAGCCTGAATCATTCCTACGAGGATCTATGAAACTCTCCACTCCGCTTGCAGCAATCGCCGGTGCGATCGTCGCGGGTTCCGCTGTATTTTTCTACTTCCAGCAACACCAGTCCCAACAACCGGCCGCCACGCCGCTGACTGTTGGCAAGCAAGTCTCGGGAGAACTGTCCAGCAAGAGCCTGCTGAACTATAGCGACGGCGTTCGTAGCGCTCTGTTCAGCCTGGACGCGGAAAAAGACCAGTTGTTCCGCATCATCGTCACTGGCGCCCTGCGCCCGCAGATCAGCGTGCTGCGTGACGGCAACCTGGTTTCGCGCCTGAACAACCCGTGCGACGACTGCTCCGGCTCGAACCGTAATAACAAGACGGTACTGGGTTTCAAGACCGAAGCCAATGGCACCTACAACATCGCGGTCAGCGGCATGGACGCCAGCGCCTACGGCCCGTTCCAGGTGGAAGTGGAAAAACTCCAGCCGTATTCCGGCGAGCCCGTCACCGCCGGCCAGAACGTTACGGACTGGGGTACTGGCAAGGTGCTGGAATACCGCCTGAACATTACCGAAGAAGGCATCTACCGCATCGACATGCGTGCGTCGCAACAGGGCCTGGACCCTTATCTGGTGCTGCGCGACAGTGCCGGCAACGACCTGTTCAGCGACGACGACAGCGGCGGCAACCTGGATGCGCGCCTGCAAGTGGCACTGAAACCCGGCAGCTATACCATCGTGGCCGACTCCGCCATGGAAACCAGCCAGTTCCAGGGCGGCTTCACGATTGATGTCGAACGCCTGCCGATGCCCGAAGGCGAGCTCCTGGCGCCGAATGCCGCCCTGCAGCTCAACGGCCCCTCAGGGACAGCAGTTTATGCAGGTGAGGAACAACAGTACTCGTTCCGCCTCAACGAACCCGCCCTCGTCACCGTGGAAATGAGCGCCCAAGGCTTCCAGGCCGACGTGGCGATCAGCGCCGATACCGGCAACGTGCGCGGCAGCAGCAGTGGCCAGCGCAACCGTGTTCGCAGCGTCCTGCAGCCGGGCACCTATTACGTCAACATCGGCGGCGGCACGCAAAGCGGCCCCTACACCCTGGCCGTTAAGACCCAGGCAGTGCCCGAAAATGCCGGCGGCGGCACCCTGAAGGTAGGCGAACCACGTGCGGCACTACTGCTGGGCGGCAACGAAGCCGATAGCTACACGCTGCAGATCACTCAGGGTGGCACCTATGCCATCACCATGCGTGCCCCGGACTCCGACAGCTACCTGACGCTGCTGCAGGACGGTTCGACGCTGGCAGAAGACGATGACAGCGCCGGCAACATGGATGCGCAGATCGTCACCGAACTGGCGCCCGGCACTTACGAGGTCCAGTCCCGCACCCTGGGCGACGGCGACCGCGACCGCCGCTATACCATTTCGGCCCAGCGCCGTTGATGTTTCGTCCTGGCCGCCAACGCGGCCAGGACGAAACTGCCCTTGCGGCCATCAGATACCTGAGCGCATCCACGCGCTGCGGCCCATCCAGGCCGGCCCGCATCGGGCCGGCCTTTTTCGTTCCTGCCCGGCGCTCACCCGCCCAGCCTGCGCCACCAGACGGCCGCCCACCGGTCACCTGTCTAGTACCAAAAACCAAGAGTCCCCCCGCCGCTGCGGCTTTACCCCATTAGCAAATAAATAATCCTTCGTTCGGCCACGGGCGCCATATTTCTAGAATTCATTCCACGGCAGCAAAAGTCCGCCGGCGCCTCCGGCGTCTGTTGCGGCGCGCCGCGTTTCTCTAGAAAGCATCCGCCATGACTCTGAATATTTTTACGCAGGCTCCCTCATTTTCCCTGCTGCAGGCGCTCCCCGGGGCCTGGGCACGAACCAGCCTGCGCCTGTTGGCCAGTGCCGTACTGGCCAGCACGCTGGCCGCCTGTGACAGCAACACCCCCGCCGCCAATACAGCGGGCGGCAGCAATTCGGCCAGTGCGCCGGCCGCCCCCACCGGCCAGTCCGGCACCACGGCAACGCCTCCGGCAGGCGCCGGCACGGCAACGGCTGCCCAAGCTGCGGCAGGCGACTACACCTTGCGCCTGGGCTATATCGGACCGGGCCAGAGCATAGGCGGCCCGGTAGGCTGGGCGCTGGAAAAAGGCCTGCTGGCCGACGCCATCAAGGGGCTGGGTTTCAACCAGATCACCCAGCACATTTTCCCCAATGGCCCCGACCTCAATGAAGCGCTGCTGAGTGGCAAGCTGGATGTCGGCATCTATGGCGACACGCCCGCGCTGTTCGCCCGCTCCAGCGGCGGCGCCACCCGCCTGCTGGGGTTCAACGGCATTGCCAGCGATGCATGGCTGGTCGTGCCCGCCAATGGCGTCGACACACCGGCCGAGCTGGCCGGCAAACGCGTGGGCCTGCCACGTGGTTCCTATCTGCATCGCTACTTCGCCGGTCTGAAAGACCAGGGCGTCATCAAGGATGTCGAAGAAGTCCACCTGTTCCCGCGCGACGCCCAGCCCGCGCTGGAACGAGGCGACATCGCAGCCTATACCGCCCCGACGGGCCTGGGCCCGCAGCTCAAGGCGCAAGGCCTGAAAGTCATCGACCAGGCCAGCCAGCACGGCCTGGAAGGCAACTCGGTGATCGTCGCCAGCGAAAACTTCCTCAAGGCTCACCCCGGGTTCGCCGCGGCTTTCGACCACGCGCGCGAACAAGGCGCCCGCGACCTGCATGCCAACCCCGACGCTTACTACACCTACTACCTGACCACCACGGCCTTCAGCGAGCCGGTAGTGCGTGAATCCTGGCCAGTCAGCTCGTTCAACATCGACGCCTTCCCGCAACAAGGCCTGGATCTGCTGGAAGGCACGAAAGCCTTCCTGCTTTCCAACGGTCTGGCCAAGGAGGATTTCTCGATTGCCGACTGGCAATGGCATGAACCCGCCCAACAGGAAGGCGCAAAGTGAGCCGGACCGGCCGTGCGTCCCTGGCTCCGTCTGCCACCGCACCGCTGCGCGCGGTCTGGTGGCAGGCTATGCCTTGGCTGATCCCGATACTGACCATCATCGTCTGGCACTATGCCTCCACGCACGGGCTGGTGTCGGCGCGGCTGTTTCCGCCCCCACTCGAAGTCCTGCACACGTTCGTGCGTCTGTTCATGAGCGGCGAACTCTGGCACCACGTGGGCGTGAGCTTCGCACGCGCGGCGGCAGGCTTCACGCTGGGCACCGCGCTGGGCCTGGGGCTGGGCCTGCTGACCGGCCTGTCGCGCACAGGCGAGCGCCTGCTCGATACCACGCTGCAAATGCTGCGCAACATTCCCTCACTGGCGCTGGTGCCGCTCGCCATCATGTGGTTCGGCATCGACGAGACCACCCGCATTTTCCTGATCACTTTCGCCGCCCTGTTCCCGGTCTATCTGAATACCTACCATGGCATCCGTTCGCTGGACAGCGGCCTGATCGAAATGGCGCGCAACTACGGCCTGAGCGGCTGGCGGCTCTTGCGCTATGTGGTGCTGCCGGGCGCTGTGCCTTCCATTCTGGTTGGCGTGCGCTACGCACTGGGCGTGTCCTGGATCGTGCTGATCGTCGCTGAAACCATTTCCGCCAAGTCCGGAGTCGGCTATATGGCCATGACTGCCCGGGAATTCCTGCAGACCGACATCGTCGTGCTGTCCATCATCATCTATGCCTTGCTGGGCAAGAGTTCCGATTGGGCGGCACGCCTGCTGGAACGGCGCTGGCTGAAATGGCATCCATCCTATCAATTGGCGGAGGCCCGGCCATGAGCAGCCAACCTGCATTTTTTCCTTCGTTCTGGCGCCGCCTGCTGCCGCACTCGGCCAGCGCTGAACCCCAGGCAGAGACCGGTGCAGCCCGCGCCCCCCGGCAACCAGCCTACGACCGAACAGCCGCCGCTGCTGGCCAGGGACTGGCGCTATCCATCCGCGGCCTGGAAAAATCCTTTGGTTCGCAGGCGGTCATCCGCACGCTGGACCTGGAGGTCGGCGCTGGGCAGTTCCTGGCTATCGTCGGCCGTTCAGGTTGTGGCAAGTCCACGCTGCTGCGTGCATTGGCCAGCCTGGAAACCGCTGATGGCGGCCAGTTGCAGGCCGATGGCGGCAGCCTGCGCGCCCAGGCGCGCAATATCCGCATGATGTTCCAGGATTCGCGCCTGCTGCCCTGGCTTTCCGTGCTCGACAACATCGGCCTGGGTCTGCGCGGCGACTGGCGCCCGCGCGCCCGGGCAGCGCTGGAAGAAGTGGGGCTGACCGAACACGCAGGCAAATGGCCCGCGCAATTGTCCGGCGGCCAGCGCCAGCGCGTCGCGCTGGCACGGGCATTGATCCATCGTCCTCGCTTGCTGCTGCTCGATGAACCCCTGGGCGCCCTGGATGCACTGACCCGCCTGGAAATGCAGGCGCTGGTGGAAAAAATCTGGCAAACCCACGCCTTCACCGTGCTGCTGGTCACGCACGAAGTCGAAGAAGCCGTCGCGCTGGGCGATCGTGTCGTGCTCATGGATGGCGGCCAGGTTGCGCTGGACCTCGCCGTTCCGCTGCCCCGGCCGCGGGCCCGGGGCAACCCCGCGTTCGTCGCCCTGCGTGAAACCGTGCTGGACCGCGTGCTGCAAAAAACCTGACACCCCGGCGCAACGGCATCTCTGCCACGGCGGCAGCCAGCACCACCGGAGCCGCCCCGGCCCCGGCCGTCGGAATGCCAGAGCGGCATTCCGACGGCCTTTTCCAAATTTTCTGTTTTCCCCTATCGCCATGGCTTCCTACCCCAGCAGTAACCTCGTCCGCCCCGGTTCCCACGACCATGAATACAGCGCCGACATTCTTGTCATTGGCGGCAGTGTCGCAGGCTGCTGGGCAGCACTGAGCGCGCGCACGGCCGGCGCCAGCGTCATCCTTGCGGAAAAAGGCGTGGTCGGCGAAGCCGGCGTCGTGGCCAAGGCCAGCGGCAGCGCCTGCTACACCCGGCCGGGAGAAACCGCCTACAACGACAAGCTGATCCACTCACGCCATGCGGCTGCCTGCGGCCTCGACGACCTCGCCTATATCGAAAAAGTCTACGAAGAAAGCTACCGCATCGGCCTGCAACTCAAGGCACTGGGTTTTCAGTCGGCCTATGGCCTGCCGACGCTGGATGGCAGCCCGCCCAGCCTGCTGGCATTCCAGGGCCCGTATGCCCTGCTGTTCCTGCGCGAACAACTGCTGCAGGCCGGCGTGCAGATACTTGACCACAGCCCGGCGCTGGAATTGCTGGGTCATGAGGGCGCGGTTGCGGGTGCGGCAGGCTACAACACTGAAGACGGGCAAAGCTGGAGCGTACGTGCCGGCGCCGTCATCCTGGCCACGGGCGGCAACGCCTTTCTATCCGGCGCCATGGGCACCGAAGGCACGACTGGTGACGGCCACCTGATGGCAGCCGAGGCTGGAGCCAATTTTTCCGGCCTGGAGTTCAGCGGGCACTACGGTATTTCACCGAAAGGCAGCCCCACTACCAAGGGTTTCTGGTACAGCAGCGCCACCTTCTACGACGGCAATGGCCGCGAGCTGCCAGCCAATGGCTGGGAATCCGTCGCCGATGTCGGCCGTGCCATCATCGAAACCGGCGGGGCCTACGCCAGCATGAACCGGGGCAACCCGCACCTCAAGGCCTTTGCCAAGACAGTCAGCAGCATCTACGAGCACTTCCGTACCATCGGCGTAGACCCGTTCACCGAACGCTTTCCTCTGGAACTGCGCTACGAAGGCCTGATCCGCGCTGCCGGCGGGCTGACGACCGACGAACGCTCTGCCACCAGCGTGCCAGGGCTGTATGCCGCCGGCGATGTCACGGAGCGCACCCATTTGTGCGGTGCTGCCATGAGCGGCGCCGGACCGGCCATTGCCTGGTGCCTGGTATCGGCCAAATGGGCGGCCCAGGCCGCCGTAGCGGCGGCGCAACCCGCCCCGGCCCCACAGCAGGCCCTGCATGGCCTGGGCGGAATCGGCCTGCGGCCACGCGGTGCAGCCAGCAATGCCCCCAGCGCAGCCATCCGCCAGGGTGTCCAGGCGGAAATCCTGCCCATCGAAAAAAATGTTTTCCGCAACCTGGGCGGCATTCGCGCCTCCCTCGACAAGCTGGAAACGCTCTGGGACCAGGCCAGCGCAGGGCTGGCCCCCAATGCCGACCAAAGCCCGCGCCACGCCCGCGAAACCGCTGCCATGCTGGCGGGCGCACGCTGGATCTACCGCAGCGCCAGCGAACGCCGCGAAACCCGGGGCATGCACCGTTTGCAGGAACTGCCGCATGCCGACCCGGCACAGCAGGACCGCATCATCATCACCGGGTTGGACGACATCCGCCTGCAACGCATCCCCGTCACGCAAGCCGCGCCGTCCACGCAGGCAGCCTGAGCGGTTCGTGCACAGGACATGATCGGCGCTGCCGGCCATGCCCTGTTTTTCGCTAGGAAACCAGCAGCCACAGCCAAACAGCCATAACGAAAAGGGGCTTACAGTTTTCACTGTAAGCCCCTCTGAATTGGCGCGCCCGGCAGGATTCGAACCCACGACCCCTTGGTTCGTAGCCAAGTACTCTATCCAACTGAGCTACGGGCGCATTCTGTCTTGTGCTTCCTTGCGGACCGGCTTTTTTGAAAGCCAGATGAGCAACAAGTGCAGAGAAAGAAATATAGCATGTATTTTTCTATTCATGCAAGCAGAAAAATAAATGCCCACAGATACACCTAGCCTGTAACACGTCCCTGCCCCGCTGGCACACCGGCGCACAATACGAAAAAGCCGTGGCATCCCCGGCTTTTTCCTGCATTTCCGCGTGTTCAGGCCAGTCAGCGGCCAGATTCAGAAAATGCTGTTGAGCGCCACGAAAATAATGGAGCTGAGGATGGCTGCCGCAGGCAGGGTGATGATCCAGGCCATGGCGATCGGCTTCATCAGGCCCCAGTTGGTCTGGCGATTGGCCAGGCCAATGCCCAGTACGGCCCCGATGAGGATATGCGTGCTGGAAACCGGCATGCCCATCAGGGACGCCATCATCACCACCACGGCTGCCGCCAGCTCGGCAGAGAAGCCAGAGGCCGGGTGCATTTTGGTCAGGTTGGTGCCCACCGTGGCAATCACTTCCTTGCCGATGAACCACAGGCCCACCACCAGCGCCACGCCGAACGTAATCATGGCTTCCGCCGGAATGGCCGCCGATTCGCCGATGGAACCCGTACGCATGACATCCAGGATGGCGGCAAACGGACCGATGGCATTCGAGATGTCGTTGGAGCCATGGCTGAACGCAAACGCCGCTGCCGTGAACAGCTGCATCCAGCTGAACATCATGAAGGTCGATTTGCTCAGGGACTTGCGCTTGAGCGTCTTGGCAAAGATAAAGGTCGCCATCCAAACAAAGGCGCCGATCATGCCGATCAGCACATACATGTGCAGCGACGACAGCCCCAGGTTGGCGTTCTTCAGTCCTTTGAAGAGCAGCATGGATGCAATGACTATGGCGCCGATGGCGGCAATAAACGGCACGCCATTTTCCAGCGCGCGGTAGGCTCGGATTTCTTCCTTGCGCTGCTCGAACTGGTGCAGGCCACGGTAGTAGTCCGACTGCAGATGTTCCGGCTCGAACTCCTCGTCTTCCATCAGTTGCGCGTCCTGCTCCAGCAGGCGGCTGTAGGACGCTTTCTGGATATCCGTCAGGCTTTCGAACGCTTCCTTGTGCTGTTTCTTGTAATCACGGCGCGCACGGCGATTTTCACGCAGCTGGGCGTCCGCCGTCTCGTTGTAGTTAAGCACATGGCGCTTGACCTGCGCATAGAGCAGGTACGACATCACGCCGCCAAGCAGGGGCGACACCACCCAGGACAGCGCAATCGTGCCGATCTTGTCCCACTGCACCAGATCCAGCGCGGCGCTGCCACCGCTCAGCATGAAGCCCAGCGTGATGGAACTGCCCACGATAGCGCCGACAATGGAGTGCGTCGTCGATACCGGGTAGCCTTTCTTGGAGGCATACAGCAACCAGATCGCCGCTGCACATAGCGCCGACATCATGATGTGCACCAGTTGCAGCGGTTCCAGATGCATCGCCGACATATCGACAATGCCGCCGCGGATGGTCGCGGTGACCTCCCCGCCCGCCAGGACTGCACCGCTGACTTCGAACACGGCGGCAATCAGCAGCGCCTGTTTGACCGTCAGGGTCCGTGCCCCGACACTGGTTCCAAACGAGTTGGCGACGTCATTGCCGCCAATATTGAAGGCCATGAAGACCCCGAACAGGATCGCCAGGATCAACAGTACGGGGTGATTGAAGTGGGTGTAGCCCAGGGCCCAATAGACAAAGTAGCCAGAGACGCTGACCAGCAGTACGGCAAAAAACAAGCTGATGCGCCAAGACCCCGCAGTGTCGTCGACGGGCTTGGCATGCAGTGGAGATGCACTCATGAGAAGTTATTCTGTTTCCAACTCACCACCCAAAACCGCAGTGACCGGCAAATCCGGCCCACGGCTAACAGCAGTTCTCATCCCGGAAGCCCAGGCTGATGTGGTCGATTGAACTGCCATCAAAAAATGACAGGAATTTGACCATGCTTTTCGCCAAATAGGGAGATCACGTACGCGAGTATCGCAAGTAGACGACAGAAAAAAGCGCAAGGGGTGCCCAAAAAGGTGCGCATCCCGGGAAATTCCGGTATGGGGACGGAGACAGTCCGGCACCGTGCACAGGCAACGAAAAAGGGGTCTACAGTTTTCACTGTAGACCCCTCTGAATTGGCGCGCCCGGCAGGATTCGAACCCACGACCCCTTGGTTCGTAGCCAAGTACTCTATCCAACTGAGCTACGGGCGCATTCTGATTTTTCCATTACCTGCCCTTGCTGTAAGGACGGCGCGAAAAACGCAGAAGCAGAAATATAGCACGCTCTCGTTTTAAATAGCAAGCCTATTTTTACAGATTTTTTTCATGCCATCGGCGATGCCGCCGGCCCTGCTCCTGACGCCGCGCATGGCACTGACAAGCTGCCATCCACACCACTGTAAAACGAGCGGGCAGAAAAAAGCCCTTGATGTCTCAAGGGCTTAGTTCTAACTGGCGGAGACGGAGGGATTCGAACCCTCGATACGGGTATAAGCCGTATGCTCCCTTAGCAGGGGAGTACCTTCAACCACTCGGCCACGTCTCCGTGAAACCGTAATTCTAGCACGATATTTTTTATTTTGTCGCGCCCCCCGCATAGATTTTTTCATTCCTCGTTTCACGTCCCTGCACCCACAGGCAAAAATGAAGAAACCATGGAATCAGGCGCCAGATGGCCCGCAATGCGCCCAGCGCCTGGCAGATGCGTAACAATATGGCCATCTGCCCTGGCGGCGCCTGCTTTGGCGGCATGACAATGAGACTGCAATCCGGTATTACCTTCAAACTATTCTTGACTTTGTTTGCAACCTGCATCGTGGTGATCCTGGCCATGGGTGCCGCCATACGCTACAGCTTCGATGCCGGTTTCCGCAGCTATATCCAGCAACGGGAAGAACGCAAGCGCGAGGAACTGAACCAGGCGCTGGTCACCGCCTACGAACATCACGGCAACTGGGAATTCCTGCGCAGCAACAGTTCCCTCTGGCTACGCCTGCAGCGTGCTTCGTCGCGCAACCAGATGCCGCACCATGAGCGCGGCAATATGCCCCCCCCACCGCCCCCACCGCTGGCGCTGATACTGCTCGATGAGAACCGCGAACTCGTGGCAGGCGAGCGGGCGCCGTCCAGCGGCACGCCGCTGTACCCCATCCGCCTGGAAGGACGCACCATAGGCTGGCTGGCGGTGGAGCCGCCGGACCGCACGCCGGATGCGCCCGACAACCGTTTCCAGCGCGAGCAAACCCGGACCACCTGGGTCATCCTTGGCCTGTCGCTACTGCTGGCGGCACTGGTGAGCATGTTGCTGGCGCGCAGCTTTCTGGCGCCGGTACAGCGCATTGCCCGAGCCACGCACCGGCTGGCCGCTGGCGACTATGCCATCCGCATCGAACAGACCTCCCGCGACGAACTCGGCCAGCTTGCGCTGGACTTCAACCGCCTGGCCCAGGCGCTGGAAAAGAATGAACGGTTGCGGCGCCAGATGATGGCCGACTTGTCCCATGAAATCCGCACGCCACTGGCCATCCTGCGCGGCGAACTGGAAGCCATGCAGGATGGCGTGCGCCAGCTGACGCCAGCCACCATCGCCTCCATGCATGCCGAAGTCACCATGCTGAACAAGCTGATCGACGACCTGCACGAATTTTCTCTGGCCGACCTGGGCGCGCTGAGCTACCGCATGCACCCCGTCGACCTGGCCGGGCTGGCCGATACCGCACTGGCCTTCTTCGGTGAACGCCTGGCGTCTTCCGGCTTGCGCGCGGAACTGCTCGCCGCCCCGAACTTGCCCGCCATCGAAGGCGATGCCCAGCGCCTGACGCAACTGCTGAACAATCTGCTGGAGAATTCCGTGCGCTACACCGACCCGGGCGGCCTGGTGCGGGTTCGGCTGGAACAGGCGGACGATGAAATATTGCTGACGGTCGAAGACTCCGCGCCTGGCGTGCCTGAAGAAGCCCTGCCCCATCTGTTCGAGCGGCTGTACCGCGTCGAATCATCGCGCAACCGCAACCACGGCGGTGCCGGCCTTGGGCTGGCGCTGTGCGAACGCATTGTGCACGCCCACCACGGCCGCATCACTTCCTCGCTTTCCGATCTGGGCGGCCTGAGCATTACCGCCGCCTTTCCCATTCCCTCACAGAAGACGACACAGCCATGAGTACCATTCTGATCATCGAGGACGAACCCAAGTTGGCCCAGCTGCTGCAGGACTACCTGACGGCGACGGGCTTTCAGGCCATCTGGATCAGCCATGGCGACGAGGCCCTGCCCGCCTACCATCGGCACACGCCCGACCTGGTGCTGCTGGACCTGATGCTGCCTGGCCGGGACGGCCTGGATATCTGCCGCGAATTGCGCCAGGACGGACACGTTCCCATCATCATGCTGACGGCCAGGGTGGAAGAAATCGACCGCCTGCTCGGACTGGAGCTGGGTGCGGACGACTATATCTGCAAACCCTTCAGCCCCAGGGAAGTTGTCGCCCGGGTCAAGGCCCTGCTGCGCCGCGCCCAGGCCTATGCGCAAGGCGCCGCAGGCAGCCAGGGAACGGATGCCCCCGTCTCCCCCGAGACACCCGCCGCCGCGCTGCAAATCGACAGCGACCGCTACCTGGCCACGCTGGACGGCCAGGCCCTGTCGCTGACCCCGGTGGAATTCCGCATGCTGCGCACGCTGGCGTCCGCACCCGGCATTATTTTCTCTCGCGACCAATTGCTCAGCCAGCTCTATAACGATCATCGCGTCGTTGCGGATCGTACCGTCGACAGCCACATCAAGAACCTGCGGCGCAAGCTGCAAGCCATTCGTCCCGAAGACGACATCATTCGCTCCATATACGGTGTCGGCTACCGCCTCGAACTGGAATGATGCCGGCAACAGGTCTGCCGGCATACCTGGCGCAGGCGCCAGCCGCCAAAACCCGCCTGGCCGCAACCCGCACGGCCGGGGATACACCGGAATCAGGCGCCTACCCGGACGATCTCCACAATTTCTGCCCATTGCACCCATAATTTGCCCCCATTGCCTCTTTAATCTGTCTGTAAGCCGGAAATCTCCTCCGGCTATCACCTGAAAAGGAGCGCAATCATGATCGGTTTTTCTCACTCCGCCCTGTCCCGCCGCCTGCTGACCGGCGCCTTGCTGGCCGCGCTGGCCGCTCCGGTCCTGGCACAAGCCACAGACACCGCTGATGCCGCCCCCGCCGTCCAGTCCCAGGATGTCCGCTTCGGCCCGCATCCCGGCATGATGATGCATCATGGCGATGCGCGTGGACCGGGGTTCGGCCCCGCTTTCGGCCCTGGTTTCGAGCGCCTGGACTTGAGCGAAGCTCAGCGTGACCAGTTGTTCAATATCCGCCACCAGGCCGAACCGGCCCTGCACGAAAGCCGCAAGGCCTTGCGCCAGGCGCACCGTGAACTACGCGAACTGCAGCGCGCCGACAAGCTCGACGCCAATGCGCTCAAGCGCGCCACGGATGCCCTGGGCAATGCCGTTGCCGAAGAAGCCAGGCTGCGCGTAACACGCGACAACGCGCTCTATCACGTGCTGACGGCGGAACAGCGCAGCCAGCTCGAGGAGCGCCGCCAGGAATCCCGTCGCGGCATGCACCAGTCCGGCGAACGCCGCCCGCAACAACAACTGCAACGTTAAAACAGAAGCAGCCATGGCACGTATCTCCCGCCGCTGGCTGCTGGCAGGCTGCGGCATCGCCGCAGCCGCTGCCGTTGCAGCCGCAAGCTATCCCCTGCTGACTTCATCCGGCGCCGACAGCAGCTTTGTCACCGTTCCCGTACGCCGGGCCGCCATCGAGGACACAGTCCTTGCCACCGGCACGCTGCAAGCGTACAAGCAGGTGGACGTCGGCGCGCAAGTTTCCGGGCAACTCGTCAGTCTGAAGGTCGAATTGGGCGACCGAGTCGAAAAAGGACAATTGCTGGCCGAGATCGACTCCCTGCCCCAGGAGAACGTGCTGCGCAACGCACAGGCCGGGCTGGCCAGCGCCCGTGCCGAGCAGGCTTCACGCCAGGCCCAGCTCAAGCAGGCGGAACTGGCCCACACGCGCCAGAAAACCATGCTGGCCGCAGACGCCAGCTCCCGCGAAGCCTATGAAGCCGCCGTCGCTACGCTGGCTGCCGCCCGTGCCGGCCTGGAATCGGTCAAGGCACAGGTTGAACAGGCTTCGGTTGCCGTCGATACCGCCACGCTGGACCTGGGCTATACGCGCATCTCCGCCCCCATAGATGGCGTAGTCGTCGGCCTGTCCGCCGAGGAAGGCCAAACACTCAACGCCAACCAGCAAACCCCTACCATCCTGACCATCGCCCAGCTCGATACGCTTACCGTCAAGGCACAGATTTCCGAAGCGGACGTGGTGCGCGTCGCGCCCGGCGATCCGGTTTACTTCACCATCCTGGGCCAACCCGGCCAGCGCCGCAGCGCGGTACTGCGCGCCATCGAGCCGGCGCCGGAAAGCAGCACGAGCAGCAGCAGCTCATCGAGCAGCAGCACTTCGAGCAGTTCCTCATCGAGTTCCGCGGTGTATTACAACGGCCTGTTCGAAGTCGCCAACCCCGACGGCCTGTTGCGCATAGACATGACGGCACAGGTCTACATCGTCCTCAAGCAGGCCGAAGATGCACTGGTCATTCCCTCGTCGGCACTAGGCGCCAGCCAGCCCGACGGCAGCTATCTGGTGCGCGTGCTGAATGCCCAGGGACGCCCCGAAGAGCGGCACATCACAATCGGCATGGACAACCAGATTCAGGCGGAAGTGCTGTCAGGACTGGCCGTCGGCGACGCCGTCATCCTGGGAGATGCGAGCCAGTTGTCCAGCACTGGCGGCATGCGCCGCGGCCCGGGCATGAGGCTGTGATGGATAGCGCAACCCCTTTGTTGGACATGCGCGGCATCCGCCGCGAATTCGGAAGCGGCGAACAGTGTGTGACGGTGCTGCAAGACATCGACCTGCAGATCCGGGCGGGCGAGATGGTCGCCATCGTCGGCGCCTCCGGCTCTGGCAAGTCGACGTTGATGAACCTGTTGGGGTGCCTGGATCGCGCCTCCGGCGGGGAATACCGGATCGCCGGCAAGAACGTCGCCAGTCTGGATGCCGACGGCCTGGCGGCATTGCGGCGCGAGCGCTTCGGCTTCATTTTCCAGCGTTACCACCTGCTGCCTGACCTCAACGCCAGGGACAACGTGGAAACCCCGGCCATCTACGCCGGCGTCAGTGGACAGGAACGTGATCAGCGCGCCCTGGCGTTGCTGGGTCGCCTGGGGCTGGCCGATCGTGCCCTGCACCTGCCCAGCGAGCTTTCGGGCGGACAACAGCAACGGGTCAGCATTGCGCGCGCGCTGATGAACGGCGGCCAGATCGTCCTGGCCGACGAGCCCACCGGCGCGCTGGACAGCCGCAGCGGCAAAGATGTACTGGACATCCTGCAGGAACTGCACGGCCGCGGCCATACCGTCATCATCGTCACCCATGACATGAACGTGGCGCGCCATGCCCAACGCATCATCGAAATTCATGACGGCCGCATTGTCGCCGACCGCGCCAATTCGGATGCGCCGGCAGCGACCACTGCCGCCCCGGAGTCCCCGGCACCGGAGGCCGCTGGCCGCACGCGCAACAGCGACCGCTACCTGGAAGCAGCACGCATGGCATGGCGCGCCATGCGCGCGCACAAGCTGCGCACCTTCCTGACGATGCTCGGCATCATCATCGGCATCGCATCGGTCGTCTCCGTCGTGGCGCTGGGCGAAGGCTCGCGCCAGCGCGTGCTGGCCGACATCAGCGCCATCGGCACCAATACCCTGGAAATATATTCCGGCCGCGGCTTCGGCGACGAGCGCTCAGGGCGCATACGCACCTTGCTGCCCGGCGACGTCGATGCGCTGGCGCAGCAACCTTATGTCGATAGCATTACGCCGCTGGTCAGCACCAACGCCAGCCTGCGCTTTGGCAACACCTCTGCCAGCGGCCAGATCAACGGCGTCAATGAGCAGTATTTCCGCGTGAAGGGCCTGAGCATTGAAGACGGCCATGCCTTCAATGCAGCGGGCGTGCGCAACCTTGCGCAGGAAGCCGTGATCGACCAGAATACCCGCAACACCCTGTTCGGCCCAAACACCGACCCCATCGGCCAGGTCATCCTGCTGGGTAACGTGCCGGTGCGAGTCATCGGCGTGACCGCAAAAAACGAATCGCCTTTCGGCAACAGCGAACAGCTCAATGTCTGGGTGCCCTACACCACAGCGATGAGCCGTATTCTGGGGCAATCCTACCTGCGCAACATCACCATCCGGGTCGCCGATAACATCTCTACCACTGCCGCGCAGCAAGGCGTGGAAACGCTGCTGACCCGGCGGCACAAGGCGCAGGACTTCTTCATCGTCAATACCGACAGCATCCGCAACACCATTGAAAGCACCAGCGCCACCATGCGCCTGCTGATTTCCGCCATCGCGCTGATTTCGCTGGTCGTCGGCGGTATTGGCGTGATGAACATCATGCTGGTTTCCGTGACTGAACGCACCGGCGAAATCGGGGTACGCATGGCGATCGGCGCGCGGCGCAGCGACATCATGCAACAGTTCCTGATCGAAGCGGTTCTGGTCTGCCTGTTTGGCGGCGTGCTGGGCATTCTTGGTGCGCTCGGCATAGGCGCCCTGTTCTCCGTGTTCAGCACCGGCTTTTCGATGGTGTTTTCATCCATGTCCATGGTGGCCGCAGTGGCCTGCTCCAGCCTCGTCGGCATTGTGTTCGGTTACCTGCCCGCACGCAGCGCTGCCAACCTGGACCCCATCGTCGCTCTCTCGAAAGGATAACCATGCCTGTTCCGTTCTCCTTGCGTCACGGCGGCGCCAGCCTGTTGCTGACTTTGCTGGTATCCGGCTGCGCCGTCCATACGCCGTACTCCCAGCCGGACCTGAACCTACCTTCGGCCTGGCAGGCAACCGCCGCCACACCACTGGTGCTGGCGAGTGCAGACAGCGCGACCGGCTGGTGGCAGCAATTCGATGACCCGCTGCTGGACCGCTGGATTGCCGATGTCCTGAACCGCAACAGCGACCTTGCCAGCGCCAGCCTGAAGACCCGGCGAGCGCGCCTGCAGGCCGGTCTGAGCGCAGATGCGCTGCGCCCGGCGCTGTCGGCCGATGCCAGCAACAGCCTGAGCCAGGATCTCGACCATGGCAATGAAAGCCGCCAGAGCAGCGCCCGGCTGGGGCTTTCCTATGAATGGGATCTCTGGGGCCGCCTGTCATCCCGGGACGCTGCGGCCCAATGGGAAGCCCAGGCCACCGACGCAGACCGCGAAGCCGTGCGCCAGGGCCTGGTTGTGACCACGGCCTCACTCTACTGGCAGGCCGGCTATCTCAACCAGCGCGTCGCGGCCAGCAGCGAAAATATCGCCAATGCCCGCAAAACCTGGCAGATCGTCAACGTGCAGCACCGCGCCGGCGCCGCCAGCGCCCTGGACCTGGCTGAAATCACCCGCAACCTGGCGGCCCTGGAGAGTACGCACGCCCAGCTACTGCAAAGCCGGGACGAGAATCTGCGCGCACTGGCGCTGTTGCGCGATGCACCGCCCAGCACCGAGCTGCCCGTGCCACTACAACTGCCCGACACCCGTCTGCACGATCTGGCCGCCGGGCTGCCGGCCAGCCTGCTGGCCCGCCGCCCGGACGTGCAGGCGGCGGAACTGCGGCTGCGCAAGAGCTACGCCAGCGCCGACGCCACCCGGGCAGACTACTACCCGCGCCTGTCTTTGACGGGTGCGCTGGGCACCAGCAGCAGCGCCCTGCTCAACCTGCTGTCCAACCCTGTGGCCACCCTCGGGGCCGGCCTCAGCCTGCCATTCCTGCAAGCCACGGAAATGCGCCTGAACCGGGATATCGCCGACACCGATACGGAACTGGCCGTCATCAGTTTCCGCCAGACGCTTTATCAGGCTTTCGCGGAAGTGGAAAATGCCCTCTCTGCGCAGACACGCTATACCTCGGAAACGTCGCAACGCCAATTGGCGCTGGATGCCGCGCGTGAGACAGAACGGTTGCAACAAGTCCGCTACCAGGCGGGAGCCGTGGACCTGAAGACCCTGCTGGATGCGCAGGACGCTCGCCGCAGCAGTGAAACCTCGCTTTGGGAAGCCCAGCTCAACCAGCGCATCAATCAACTGAAACTGTGGCAGGCTTTGGGGGGCGTGCCTGATGACACCCCCGCGGCAGCGGCCTGACTCCCTTCTGCGGGCAGACACCAGGCGGGCAGCAGGCAATCCTGCCTGCTGCCCGCTACCAGTAAGCTGCCCCCATTGTTTCAGGGGCGTGCCGGCACTGTGGCGGTGTTATTGCCCTGCGATGGGTCCAGCAGCTCATTATCCAGCGCCCCCTGAACCATATCCTCGGTCACTCGCAATTCCACCCCAGTAGGCGACATCTGTGATGCCGCCGCGAAAGGCGCTGCGGGCGCCGGGGCCGGCCGTTCCTGACGGCGCCACACATACAGCCCCAACATCATCAGATTCAGCAAGGCAAAGGCCCAGAACAGACCGCTTGCGCCCATCCAGGTCATCATGGGTGCAATCGCCAGCGGGCTGATGACCGACCCCAGCGAATTGATCAACAACAAACCCTGGATCATGCGCACCAGCGCATCGGCCGTGGCTCGATCTGCCGCATGGCTGACCGAGACCGGATAGATAGCAAACACGCCACCGCCCAGCAGGAACAGCAGGACGGACATCAGTGGCAGCGACGCCGGCAGCAGCAGGATGGCCAGCGAAAGCAGCGTGCAGAACACGCTCAGGGAAATCAGCACGACCTGGCGGCTTTGCCTGTCCGACCAGCGACCGACCGGATACTGCAAGACCATCGCACCGAGAATCGTGATGGCCATCATCCGGCCGATGTCGCCTACGCTCAGCCCGATACGCTGCAGGTACAGCGGCAACAGGGTATAGACCGCAGCGATAGCCACGCCGGAGCCGAAGCAGCCGATAACGCCGGTAGGTGACATGCGCAGCAGCTTGTGCGGCGACAAGGGTTCCACCCGTTCGACAATGGGCGACACCCGGGGCAGAATCACCATGGGCATCACCGACAGCGAGGCCAGCATGCCGGCCACCATGAAAGGGGCGGCCGCACCGGAGGCATCCACCGCGCCAAGCATGGCCTGGCCCAACATGCCCGCGCCGTACAGCGAGATCATATAGACCGCCAGCAGCCGCCCGCGCAATTTCGGGTCTGCCGCCATCAGCAGCCAGCTTTCCACCACCAGGAACACGCCCACCGTCGCCCAGCCGTTGAGCAGGCGCAACAGCGCCCAGCCCCAGGCATCCAGGAACAGGCCCTGCAACAGCACCGTCACGGCGATCAGCGAGGCAAAGCTGCTGTATGCGCGGATGTGTCCGATGCGCACGATCAGGCGATCATTGAACATGGCCCCCAGGGTCAGGCCGATGAAATAGGCGGAAGAAACGATACCGACGACGATGGCCGATTCACCCACCGCATCCAGCCTGATCGACGTCAGAGAAGAAATAAACCCGTTACCGATGCAAATGATGAACAGGCCGAGTAATGGCGCCAGCGCATTGGCCAGCAGTTGCCGCAACATAAGAACCTCGAAGCACCGGCGAAACTGCCGGTAAAACGCAAAGGAAATCCGCGAAAAGGAGAATCCGGAAGAAGAATCCGCAACACGGATTCAGGAAAGGGAGACGCCTGCCTGGCCCCATGCCCGGCCTGGCGGACCCTGGGCGCGCAACAGACCCAGGCAGCTGGCGGGACGGGATTGCGACAAACGCGCATACGCGGGTCGGGAGGATCGTCCCGAGGCACGCCCGTACAGTTTCATGATGAGGGGGATCTAGGCCACAGCCAGCCCGGGCTTGCGCGCATCCGGGGCAAAGGTCTGTCCAGGACGGGAAGCCGATGGAGGGAAACTGGCGATCAGGGCGTGCGCGTGTGGCCTATGGACAGACAAATGAGGGGAAGTAAACGGATGCCCGCCCCGCCTTCGGGGAGCAGGCCGTGGAAATTTTACTCCCAACACGGGAAAAATCACGTATCGCGCAGGCCACACCACAGCCGGTGTTGCTGAAGCAAAACAGCCCTGCCGGGACATGCCCGGCAGAGCTGTTTATTTCTGCCGCTGCCACCTGCCCCAAGGACAGGCACGCGCAGGAAAATGACAATATCAGGCGACCTTGGGCTCGCCGTCCAGGCCGAAGGCCTTGTGCAGCGAACGCACGGCCAGCTCCATGTACTTGTCTTCGATCACGACCGAGGTCTTGATTTCACTGGTGCTGATCATGCGGATGTTGATGCCTTCCTTGGCCAGCGTTTCGAACATCAGCGCCGCCACGCCCACGTGGGAGCGCATGCCGATGCCGACGATGGAAACCTTGCAGACCTTTTCGTCGGTCAGCACTTCGCGGGCCTTGATGGCGGGCACGACTTGCGTGTCCAGCACCTGGCGGGCGCGCAACAGCTCATTGCGGTTGACCGTGAACGAGAACAGCGTCGTGCCTTCGACCGACTGGTTCTGGATGATCATATCCACGTCGATGCCGGCTGCAGCAACCGGGCCCAGGATGGCCGATGCCACGCCAGGGGTGTCGGGCACGCCGACCAGGGTGATCTTGGCCTCATCGCGGCTGAACGCGATGCCGGAGACAACGGCGGATTCCATTTTTTCGTCTTCCTCGAAAGTAATGAGCGTGCCCGAGCGCATTTCTTCGTCGAGCGGAATAAGGGGGTCGGTGAGCGAGGACAGCACGCGCACCGGAACACGATACTTGCCGGCGAACTCCACCGAGCGGATCTGCAGCACCTTGGAACCCAGCGACGCCATTTCCAGCATTTCCTCGAAGGAAACGACATTCAGGCGGCGCGCTTCCGGGACGATACGCGGATCGGTGGTGTAAACGCCATCGACATCGGTGTAGATCAGGCACTCGTCTGCACCCAACGCTGCAGCAATGGCCACGGCCGACGTATCCGAGCCGCCACGGCCCAGCGTGGTGATGTAGCCGTTGTCATCCACGCCCTGGAAACCGGTGATGACGACCACGCGGCCAGCATCCAGATCCGCCTGCACACGGGTGGCGTCGATCTCCTGGATACGCGCCTTGGTGTAGGCGGAATCGGTACGCACCGGCACTTGCCAACCCGCATAGCTGCGCGCAGCCACGCCTTCGGCCTGCAGGGCCAGGGCCAACAGGCCGCTGCTGGCCTGCTCACCGGTAGCAGCGATCATGTCGAGTTCACGACCATCGGGCATGGCAGAAATTTCACGTGCCAGACCGAGCAGGCGATTGGTTTCGCCCGACATGGCAGACGGCACCACCACGACTTTATGGCCGGCAGCGTGCCATTTGGCGACGCGCCGCGCGACATTCTTGATCCTTTCGACAGACCCCATGGAGGTTCCGCCGTACTTGTGAACTATCAGAGCCATCTTCCACCCGGTTTAAGCACGCGCCCGTTGAACGGGAAATAAAAGGGGAATAATTTTAACGCCTAGCGTTTATTTGCATATGGCGCAAACGGTCTATCTTATCAATGATAGATAGCCAAATGCACAATTTCCTCGCGGAACTTGCGTATCTGTCGGCCCCGGCCTGCCAGATTCGCCTGCTGGCGGTCAAAAAAGGGCCGACGTCAAGCGTTTTATGAAAACAGCCTGCAAGCCAGAAGTCTATAAGAGGCGCGGGTTTGGCTCTACTTCATGCCGCGCTCCAAGGCAGCAGCGTTGTGGGCTAGGAGCCATATAAGAGCGTTGGGAAAGTAAGCGGCAGTAAGCTATGGCGGCCACTATCGCACATAGGCAACGCAGAGCAGCATGCTTGTCATGACCGTAGCTTAACAGTCTGTCCAATGCTCAAGTCCTGCAGGACAAACGGCAGAGCCATGTTTCTCATAAAGTAGTATGAGTTTCATTAGAAACGTGCTACAGTATGCGTAACTTAACTGAGACGTACGACGACATGGCTCCCCGACCACTCGCACCTATCCCCCCCCAACCGGCTTCTCGCCGTGAGTCTGTTGGGGAGATTTCGCAACAACTGGTAAGCGATCCCAATGTCGCATCCTTCGAGGTACGAGTGAATAAGCGAACCGGAACACTTCAGGTGAATGCTCGCCATACAGATGGTCGAACTGTTCACTACGAAGAGCCCGTACCCGGTCTGGCACAGACAACCCGTTTCGATCCGAACACTGTCACCATCGAACAGCGCGACAACGCAGCGATGCATCTCCTTGCCGAAGGTTGGTCTCAGGCTGAAGTGGGGCGGCGGCTGGGGATCTCCCAGTCTCGTGTTTCTCAGATATCCCGCAACCGTCGCTAGTCAAGACTCACTAGCGACGATCCTGATCGACTAACTGGAAGAGGTAAAAATATGAGCAAGCTTATTGATGCTGGGCGCGAAGTTCTTGGAACATGCCGTGAGGCGAAAGAAAATTTCGACTTTGATCAGCTGGTAAAAAAGTACGATCGTCACACGGCTGAAATGTTGGTTTCTGATCAACTGAAGAATGGGGATATCAGCCTGGATGAATTTCGCACGTACAAGAAGGTCAAAACATTCGTTCAGAATGGCGGACTCGATGTATCTCAGGCTCACAAGGAAGCTCAGAAGGCGGCATCTGATGCCTTGGCATCAGATGGGTTCAAAGCAAACGCTGTGTAGCGACAGCAGGTCGTGCGCGTAGGCAGATACCACAAGCTCCTGTAGTTCGTTGGAAACATGGTCATATTGAAAACGTAGCCGCTAACGTCATTTGGACAGGCAAATTCAGGTTGTAGTGCTTGTTCTCTTGAATCCGCGATCCCCCGCCATGAATGCCTCCAGCATGTGCGGGATCAGCGTCATGGCATCCACGGCCTCGCCATACGCTTGAGCGTGCAGCGCGGCGTAGCGATCGAGGTTGGCTTTCAAGCTGGTCGGACAGGCGAAGGTCAGCTTGATGCTCTCGGTCTTGGGCAGCGGCCCCAGCCGCAGTTTCCTGGTTGTGCTCATCGTGAAGTCCCCTTGTTGAAGAACAGCGGCTGATAGGGCCGCAGCACCAGATCGCGGTTCACGATGATGCGCACCGGCAAGCCGGGGCGGCTGGTCAGCGTGGGCTGGATGTTGAGGTTGCGCCGGGTCACTTCCTGGCCCACCTGATTCACGGTGTCCTGCAAGCTGTCGCGCCCGGCGATGATGACGCGATCACCGTCCTGACGGTTTTCAGGTGCGGCCAGTTCGGCTCCCACACCCAGCAGTGTCGTCAGCACGGCACCAGCAAAGATCCGATCCCAATGCCAGTCCACGTCGTCTTCCAGACCGGCATAGCCCGCCGGGTCGGTGCCGATCAGGTTGTCGAGCGTCAGCGAAGACGTATCTGGCAGGATGATCCGGTTCCACACCACCTGCACGCGGCTCTGGCCGTAGCTGACCTGGCTGTTGTACTTGCCCAGGATGCGCGCCCCCTGCGGGATCAGCAGAAACTTGCCCGTGGCGGTGTCATAGATCGGTTCCGTCACCGTGGCGATGACATCGCCTGGCAGGTCGGACTTGATGCCAGTGACCAGTGCCCCGGCAATGACGGTTCCGGCCATCACCTGATACGGCGAAGTGGGCATTTGCAGGTTGCCGGAGTTACGGGTTTCCGCAGAACTAACAGTCAGGAACGCTTCTTTCTGCTCTTGCCGGTTCTGCACAGCAGTTGGGTCGGCAGGCTGGGCCGCCATCGAGGCCGGGCCAGCGGCCAGCGGATCGAAAGCAGCATTGGCCGCGAAGCCCGGTGCGGCAGCGACTTGCGACTGCGCCACGGGCGCAGCCTGCGGGGGGCCAGTGCGGAAAAACACCGACGAAGCTGCAGCCGCTTCTTCCTCCTTGCGCAGCGCATCGTTGGGGTCGTAGCCCGGCGCGGCATAGGTGGCGGCGACCGGCTGCTGCGAATTGACGATGGCTGGCCCCAAATCACCCGGCAGCGGTGGCCCCAGTTCCGGCACGTCTTGCGGCAGCGCTGGCAGCTTGGAATAGTCCGTTGGCAGCGCATCCAGTCCTTCCGAGCGCGAGACGCGATCCACGTTGTACAACTCCGTGGATTCGCCCGCACCGCGCTGCTGCGGTTGCAGCGACCAGATCAATGCGCCCATCACGCCGACCGACAAGCCACCGACGAGGATGGCCAGCGTGCGCCGGTTCAGGCGCGTGACCGGGCGCGGCTGCGCGCGCAGCGCCACCGCCTCGGGCGCGACCTTGCCCGCCTGCGGCGTGGTGAGGTCGGGGGTGTCGTCCTGGCTCATGGTCAGTTCCTCCGCGCCACGCCATCCGTGCGTTCGATCCGCACCACGTCGCCGTCATCACCGCCCAGGCGCAGTTCGGCCGCGCCGAACAACCGATCGACGATGTAGTACGGCGAGCGGAAACGGTAGTTCACCAGTTGCCCATCGCCCTGCGCGCCGATGACGAACAAGGGCGGCAGCTCACCTTGGGCGATACCCGGCGGGAACTGGATATAGACCTTCTCGCCGTCATCGAAAGCGCGCAGCGGCTTCCACGGCGGATTGCTGCCCGACACCGCGTAGCGGAAACGGATCTTCTCCAGCGAGAGGCCGGTATCGACCGGCGCGGCGGCGCTGGCAGCCTGCGCCTGGCGTTGCAAGGCCAGCATCCGATCCTTGGGATAGTCCCAGGACACCGATGCCATCCATGCCTTGTCGGTCGAAGTCAGTTCCAGCAGGTACGTCCTGCGGCTGGTGGTGATGACCAGATTGGTCTTCAACCCAGAACGAATAGGCTTGACCAACACATTGACTCGCAGATCGGCCCCGCTGCCGCTGGACGTGTCGCCCACGATCCAGCGCACCGTGTCACCCGCAGCGACCGTTACCAGTTCCTCGCCGGGCTGGAGCGCGATCACCGTCACACGGCCCACGGACGCATAGATCTGGTACAGCGCGCCGTCGGTGAATGGCCAGACCTGGATTGCATTGACATAGCCCTCTCGGGTCGGCGCGATACGCGCTTCGGCATTGGCACGCGAGACGCGCACCTTCTCGTCGGCAGGCTCCGGCACAGCCGGGGCCGGATCGACTGCCGGCAACGGTTTCAACTGGGCGGGCAGCGCCAAGGGCTCGGGAACCGCCACGACTTCGATGGGCTTGGGCGGCTCGGGCAATGGCTGGGCCTGCACCGGTTCATCGAGCGAGATTACCGGCGGCGGTTTGCCCTGCGTAGCGCAGCCCGCAAACAGTAAAGTCGATGCCAGCAGAATCACCGGCAATGCGGTTTTACGGAAACGTGCATTCATGGCTTCACTCCTTCAGAAGAATCCAGTTCACGGCTCCACGACAGGCCATTGACGTAGATGCCCAGCGGATTGCGGCGCAGGCGTTCTTCAGTGCGTGGGGTCTGCTGCACGATGGACACCACCGCCGTCCATCGTTCCAGCCCAGCAGCAGCGCCATTGACGTAGCGGCGTTCTGTCCAGCGGACGTTGAACGACGTGTCGCTGGCGCGAACCACGCTGGTGATCTGCACCGTGACCGACTCCTTGCCGATGCGGGCGAACGGATCATTAGTGCGGGCGTAGTCGTTAAGCACCGCCGCGCCCCGATCGGTGGCGTAGTCGTAGGCATCGAGCCAGTTCTGGCGCACGACGATAGGGTCGATGGACAGTGAGCGCACCAGCGTCACGAAACGCGCAATGTGGTGCGCCGTCTGCGCATCAGTGGGCCGGTATGGCGTCGCCGCTTCACCCACAGTGCGCACCTGACCGGACTGATCGACCTCGATGACATAGGGCGTGACGATGGACTGGGCTGATCGCCATACCAGGCCGCCAGCCATCAGCAGCGCGAGCACCAGGCAGCCAAAGGCCATCAGCCGCCAGTTCTTCGCCTGCACGCGGGCCGAGCCGATACGCTCATCCCAGACTTGGGCAGCGGCTTGATACGGGGTGGCAGGCTGCGGCGTATCGGCATAGCGCACCTGCGGTCGTTTGAATCGCATGGGGTTCTCCTTGAAAGTCAGCTATCGGAATCGCGCAGGCTCGGGCCTTGGCCCGAACCGCCACCGTCGCCACCGCGCAGCGTGTGCGCGGCGGTCGTGGTGGCCTGTGTGAGTTGTTGTCGGCGATGCAGGCGTTTGGCCCAGCCGGGTTGTTCTTGCTTCTGAGAACTGGCTTCGCCAGAGGCGGCCTGCCCGGAAGCGGCAGCGCCACTACCTGAGCCGCCATCTGTGCCAGAGCCTTGCCTGCCTGCCTTGAAAGGTGCAGTCGTCTTCGCTGCCGCTGACTTGATGCCTGCACTGGCGCGTTGCCCAGCCGCTTGCGCACCACTCTTGGCAACATTGCCCAATCCCGCCATCGCGCCTTTGGCACCGCCGCCCGCAGCAGCGGAACCGGCCTGAAATGCCGACTTCGCGCTGCCAGCCGCTGAGGTGGCGGCCCGCGCACCAGCACCCGCGAGCTTGGCCGCCGCCGGTGCCATCCTTGCCCCGGCCATCACGGCACCACCTACCCCGGTGGCAGCAGCCCCCACGGCAACTGCCGCGCCGGCAGCGCCAAGGGCCGCACCGGCCATGGCACCTGCGCCCAACTGCGGCGCACCCGACACCAGCCCGGTCGCGATACCCGGTCCGAAGATTCCCAGCGCCAGCAGCGTCAGTGCGGCCAACATGATGACCAGCGCATGGTCAATCGAGGGCTCGGCTGGATGTACCTGGAACTGGGCAAACAGTCCTGAGCCGATGCCCACGATCACGGCCAGCACCAGCACCTTGATGCCCGACGACACCACATTGCCCAGCACCTTTTCGGCCAGAAAGCTGGTCTTGTTCCACAGCGCGAACGGCACCAGCACGAAACCCGCGAGCGTGGTCAGCTTGAACTCGATCAGGGTGATGAAGAGCTGGATCGCCAACACGAAGAAGCACAGGATCACCATCGCCCAGGCCAAAAACATGACTACGATGGGCGTCATGTTCACGAACACTTCGGGGAAACCCGCCATGTCGCTGATCTGGTCAAGCAGCGGCGCAGCCGCGTCAATGCCTGTTTTGGCCAGTCGGCCCGGCTGAAGAAAGTTCTCCATCGTCAGGGTCGAGCCGGATGCGGTCAGACCCAGTCCGGCAAAGGAGCGGAACACGATGCCGGCCAGCCAGTTGAAGTTGTTGAGGATGTAGGCGAAGGCACCGACGTAGAGCACCTTGCGCAGCAGCTTAGCGATCACGTCCTCGCCCTGGCCGGTGGCGTGGCTCATCGCCCAGTACAGCCCGGCAATCGTCATGTCGATGACGATCAGCGTGGCGGTCAGGAATGCCACTTCGCCCTGCAGCAGCCCAAAGCCCGAGTCGATGTAGCGCGAGAAGGTATCGAGGAAGCGATCAATGACCGTCACGTTGTTCATGGCAGTTCCTCGTCAGTTCCCGTAGAAATTCACGCGCTCAGGCGTGTACGGCGTGCCGCTGCCCAGAAAGCGCCGGGTCACCTCACGCCCGCGTTCCACAGCCGCTGCCTGCCGCGCCAGTTCCAGCGAGGCCGCTCGGTCTTGCGTGATCTGGAGTTGCTGGGCCTGGATGGACTGCTTGGCCTGCAAGGCCAGAAGCTGGTTCGTCGCCTGCATGGCTTGCAGCGCACCTGTGGCCGACTGGCTCTGACTCACGAGGTCGGCCAGCGCGCTTTCGTCTTGCGTCAGGCTCTGCGACACCTGCGCCTGCATCCGCATCGCGGTGTGCAGGCCGTTCAGGGTGTTCTTCCAGCGCTCCTGCGCATCGCGCAGCATCTGGTCGCCGCTGATGGTGGCGGCATACTGCTCCGGGTACAGGCGCGAGAACGTGGCATCCATGTTCTGCACATCAAAAGCCAGCCCTTGCGCCTCGGCGATCAAGCGTTCGGTGGTGGCGAGCGTCGAGCGCAGCCGGTTGACGATGTTGAAGTCGAGATTCGCCAGGTTGCGCGCCTGGTTCATCAACATCTGCGCTTCGTTCTGAAGCTGGTTGATCTGGTTGTTGATCTGCTCCAACGTGCGAACGGCGGTCAGCGTGTTCTGCACGAAGTTGGACGGGTCAAACACGGTGAGCGCGGATGCGGGCTGCACTGCCAGCAGCGACACCGATAGCACGGCGGCGAGCGAAACGGAAAGCACACGGGTCTTCATGGCAGGTTCTCCTGTCGTGGTTGGGAAAGGAAAGAAGCCGCCGCCGGCGAGGACGGCAGCAGGTCGGCGGCCCAATCGAGGCCGCGATGACGCAGCCACGCGCCGGCGAAGCCGGGAGCGCCGGCCTGCATCAGCACGCGGTCAATGTCGCGTTGGTTTTGCTGTGTGGATGCGCCCGCGAAGGCGAGCGCGGCCGGCCCCAGGTCGAGGTCGAACAGGCGATTGCCTAGACGCGATTGGTAGTAGTAATCGCGCTTGGGCTGCGCTGTGGCGACGATTTTGATTTGTCGGCTGTTGAGGCCGAAGCCTTCGTAGATTGTGCGAATCTGCGGTTCGGTCGCCTGCGGGTTAGGGAGGAAAATCCGACTGGAGCAGCTTTCGATCACCGCCGGGGCAATGCTCGAATCTTTGATGTCGGCCAGCGATTGCGTGGCGAAGATGACGCTGACGTTCTTCTTGCGCAGCGTCTTCAGCCACTGGCGGATGCGGGCGGCGAACACAGGGTCATCGAGGAACAACCAGGCTTCATCGAGGATCAGCAGCGTGGGCGCGCCGTCGAAGCGTTCATCGAAGCGGGCGAACAGGTAGCCCAGCACGGCCAGCACCGCTGCCTTGCTGGGCATCAGCTCTTCCATCTCGAAGCACTGCACACTGCCGGAACCCAGGCGGTCGGCATCGGCATCCAGCAGCTTGCCGTGGGCTCCACCTAGCACATAGGGCGACAACGCCTGCCGCAGCGCGTTCGATTGCAGCAGAACCGATAGCCCGGTCATCGTGCGCTGCTCCACGGGCGCACCGGCAAGACTCCCCAGCGCCGACCAGATGGCGGATTTCTCGTCCGGGCCGATCGCCACTCCTTCGTGCAGCAAGCGGCCTTCCACCCATTCGGCAGCCCAGGTGCGGTAACCCTCCTGGTCAATACGGGCAAGTGGCTGGAACGCAATCGCTCCGTCATTGCCCAGGTCGTAGTGTTCGCCCCCCAGGCCCAGCACCGTCGCCCGCATGGATCGTCCCATGTCGAAGGCGAATATGCGCGAGCCACCATAGCGGCGGAACTGCAAGGCCAACATCGCCAGCAGCACGGACTTGCCCATGCCGGTCGGGCCGGCGACCAGCGTGTGCCCCACGTCGCCGATGTGCGTCACCAGCCGGAACGGCGTCGCGCCATCGGTGCGGGTGACGATCAGCGGCGGGCCGTCGAGGTGGGCGTTCTTCTCCGGCCCGGCCCACACGGCGGATACCGGCATCATGTGCGCCAGGTTCAGCGTCGAGACAATAGGCTGGCGCACGTTGGCATAGGCATTGCCCGGTATGGACGACAGCCACGCATCCACGGCGTTGAGCGTTTCGGGGATGGTGACGAAGCCACGCCCCTGAATCACGCGCTCCACCATGCGCAGCTTTTCGTCGGCCACGGCCGGGTCAGCATCGAGCACCGTCACCGTGGCGGTGAGGTAGCCGAAGGCGACCTGATCGCTGCCCAGCTCCTGCAAGGCGGCGTCCGCGTCGGCCGCCTTGTTGCTGGCATCCGTATCCACAAGCTGCGATTCCTGCTGGAAGATGGTCTCTCGCAGCAGCGCGATGACGTTCTTGCGCTTGGCGAACCACTGGCGGCGCAGGCGGCCCAGCTCTTTTTCCGCCTCGGCTTTGTCGAGGCAGACGAACCGGGTTGACCAGCGATAGGCAAAGCCCAGGCGGTTGAGATCGTCCAGCAGGCCCGGCCAGGTCGAGGTCGGGAAGCCTCGCACGGATACCACGCGCAGATGCTGGTCGCCCAGCATGGGCGCGAGGCCGCCGACCAGGGCGGAATCGGCCAGCAGCGCGTCAAGGTGGAAAGGCACTTCCGGTACGGCGATCCGGTAGCGCCGCGTCGAAACCGTGGCGTGCAGGTAGGTCAGCGTCTGCGAGTCATCGAGCCAGCCGATTTCCGGCATCAAACCGTCGAGCAGGTCGAACACCCGATCCGTTTCCGCGACAAAGGCATCGAGCCGACCGCGCCAGTCCACGCCATCTCCCGGCGCGTGCTCGTAGAGCAGCTTGGCCGCACGGGCGCGGGATTCTTCGGGCGGCAGGTAGGCCAGCGTCAGGTGGTAGCTGCTTTCGTAGTGGTTGCCCGATTCCTCGAAGGCGGCGCGGCGCTCCTCGTCCACCAGCCACGACAGCGGTTCGGGGAAGTCGGAATGCGGATAGTCCGCCGCTGGCTGGCGCTCGGCTTCCACGAACAGCGCCCAGCCCGAACCCAGCCGGCGCAGCGCGTTGTTCAGCCGCGCCGTGGTGGCGATCAGTTCGCCTTGCGTGGCACTGTCCAGATCCGGCCCGCGAAAGCGCGCCGTGCGCTGAAAGCTGC
This sequence comes from Kerstersia gyiorum, assembly GCF_004216755.1. GTDB lineage: Bacteria > Pseudomonadota > Gammaproteobacteria > Burkholderiales > Burkholderiaceae_B > Kerstersia > Kerstersia gyiorum. The sequence continues at coordinate 36,761 of NZ_SGWZ01000007.1, read as the reverse complement.
CGTCCTTGTTCAAGACGACACCCGGTGCGATCAGTCCGGCCCAGGGCAGCCAGTCGGCCAGCAAGGCGGGCCGCTGGCGGTATTCGGCAAGGTTCAGCATGTCGGCATCCCCCTACACGTCCAGCAGCGGCTTGTGCTTGATGTGCCGGGCGAAGACCTGCATGAACTGCGGATCGACGCGCGCGCCCCAGACCGCCAGCGAATGGCCGACGATCCAGAGCACGACACCGGGAATCCAGAGTTGCAGGCCCAGCCCGACGGCTGCGGCCAGCGTGCCGTTGGCAATCGCCACGGTGCGCGGCGCTCCGCCCATCAAGAGCGGTTCGGTCAGCGAGCGATGCAGCGGCACTTCAAAGCCCGGAAGATCGGTGGCCGTACTCATACGACGGCCCCACCGGAGAAGCTGAAGAACGACAGGAAGAAGGAAGACGCCGCAAAAGCAATGGACAGGCCAAACACGATCTGGATCAGCTTGCGGAAACCGCCACTGGTATCGCCGAAGGCCAGCGCCAGGCCCGTCGAAATAATGATGATGACCGCGACAATGCGCGCCACCGGCCCCTGGATGGATTCGAGGATGGATTGCAGCGGGCCTTCCCACGGCATCGAGGAACCTGCGGCCTGCGCCGTTCCGGCCAGGAGCAGCAACAGCGCAGCCAGCAGCAATCCTTGCCCCGCAGGACGGGCCAGGATGATCAAGCGGGAAAGCGGATTTACAGAAAAACGGAAAGCATCAACGTGCGTCATGGCAGTTCTCCAGAGTGGTAAGGGGACGGGGAAGAAAGCGGCGGCAGCTCGGGAAACGGCGTTTCCAGCGCATCCGCCAGCCGGTAGCCCACGCCGTCGAAGCCGACGACACGGGAAATGGTTTCGACGCAGCGCTTTCGGCCACGCCCTGCGATGTGGATCACCACATTGACCGCCTCGGCGATTAGCGCACGCGGCGGGTTCACCGCCACTTCGAGAATCAACTGTTCGAGGCGTAGTAGTGCGCCCAGCGCGGAACCAGCGTGGATGGTGGCGATGCCGCCCGGATGGCCGGTGCCCCACACCTTCACCAAGTCCAGGGCTTCACCGCCGCGCACCTCGCCGACGATCACGCGGTCGGGGCGCAGGCGCATCGTGGCGCGCACCAGCTCGGTCATGGACACGACGCCCGCGCGGGTGCGCAGCGGCACATGGTCACGGGCGGCGCATTGCAGTTCGATGGTGTCTTCGAGCACCAGCACGCGGTCTCCGGTGGCGGCGATTTCTGCGAGCAAGGCATTGGCGAGCGTGGTTTTGCCGCTGCTCGTCGCCCCGGCGATCAGGATGTTCTGGCGCTCGCGCACCGCGCGGCGCAGGAACTCGGCCTGCGCGGTGGTCAGGATGCCGTCGGCGACGTAGCGATCCAGGCCGATGATGTTCACGGCGCGCTTGCGCAGCGCGAAGGCCGGGCCAGGCGCAGCCGGCGGCAAGATGCCCTCGAACCGCTCGCCGGTTTCGGGTAGCTCGGCGGTCAGCAGCGGCTGCCGCGATGCACCTCTGCGCCGACGTGCGCGGCCACCAGGCGAATGATGCGTTCGCCATCGTCTTCGGACAGTTCCACGCCCAGCGGCGTGCGGCCCGATGACAGCCGATCCACCCAAAGGGTACGATCGGGGTTGAGCATGATTTCCACCACGTCGGGATCGGCCAGCGCGCTGGCGATGACCGGCCCCATAGCCGTGCGCAGCATCTGGATGCGGCGATCCAGCGAAGCCGCGGTGGCTGAGCGTTCGGGCGGGGTCTGCGGAACGGCGCTCACGAGGCACGCTCCTGCGCTTCGGCTAGCGCCGCCGCGTCGTCCATCCGCACCGGGTCGGGATGCAGTTCCTCCACCACGTCCCGCACCAGGCTGCGGCCGCGCAGCAAGTGGCGGCCCAACTGTTCAACGAACTGCTCGAAGCGCGCCCGGCCCTGGGCGCGGGCCGCGTCCTGATGGGCTTCGGGCACTGGCGTGCTGACGGTCAGGAAGTAGCGGATGAACAGCGCCAGCGTTTCGATCTGGATGTTCTGGTCGCGCTCCATGCGTTCGGCCTGGCGCGACAGGCGATCCAGCCGCTTGGCAATGGCCGCCTCGCGCTGGTCGCCTGCATCGGGCGACAGCCACGATGCGAGCGCCGCTGCGACGATGGACGACTTGGACACGCCTTTCTTGGCGGCCAGTTCTTCGAGACGCTTGGCGTGCTCGGGTTGGATGAACAGATTGAGGCGGTATTGGCTCATAAGTCGATTCCGTCGTTGGGGTCGAGGGAAGCCAGCCGGGCCGTGCGCTGCATGGCCGGATCGAGCTGACTGGGAAGTGGCAACAGGTCGTCGTCATCGAGCAATGACAGATCGCTGGCCGAGTGCTCCGGTTCGGGGTCGTAGGCGACGGATTCGGACAGTTCGGGTTGGCGGCGGGGGCCACCGTCATCGTTTGAAGGCATATCCGCCAGACCATCACTCGCAGCCGTGACCGGCATGGCAGGAATCGCCAGCCCGCTCCAGTCGTCAGGGCGCGCAGGCGGCACATCGGCATAACGGCCTGCCGCCACCACAGGCGGTGGCAACACCCGTTGCTTGAAATTGGCGTCGGCGTAGTAGCGCAGCTTCTTCGCCTTGATCGGCGCGACGCTGGACACCATCACCACGGCTTCGTCGGTCGGAAGCTGCATCACTTCGCCCGGCGTCAGCAGCGGGCGGGCCGTCTCCTGCCGCGACACCATCAGATGCCCGAGCCACGGCGCGAGCCGGTGGCCCGCGTAGTTGCGCTGCGCGCGCAGTTCGGTAGCCGTGCCCAGCGTCTCGGAGATCCGTTTGGCCGTGCGTTCGTCATTGGTCGCGAACGTCACGCGCACATGGCAGTTGTCCAGAATCGAATGGTTCTGGCCGTAGGCTTTGTCGATCTGGTTGAGCGACTGCGCGATAAGAAAGCTGCGGATGCCGTAGCCCGCCATGAAGGCCAAGGCTGTCTCGAAGAAGTCGAGTCGGCCCAACGCCGGGAACTCGTCGAGCATCAGCAGCAGCTTGTGGCGGCGCTCGATGCCGTCGCTCCCGTCGAGCGATTCGGTGAGCCGCCGGCCGATCTGGTTGAGGATCAGGCGAATGAGCGGTTTGGTGCGGGAAATGTCCGAGGGTGGCACCACCAGATAGAGGGACACCGGATGTTCGGAAGCGATCAGGTCGGCGATGCGCCAGTCGCAGCGCGAAGTGACTTCCGCCACGGTCGGGTCGCGGTATAGGCCGAGGAACGACATGGCCGTGGACAGCACGCCCGAACGCTCGTTATCCGATTTGTTCAAGACTTCACGCGCAGCGGAGGCAACAACCGGGTGCGGTGCATCGCCCAGGTGCTTCGTGGTCATCATCCGGTGCAAGGTCAGCTCGAACGGGCTGGCCGGATCGGACAGGAAGTTGGCGACGCCGCGCAGCGTCTTGTCTTCACCCGCGTACAGCACATGCAGGATCGCCCCGACCAGCAGCGCGTGACTGGTTTTCTCCCAATGGTTTCGCTTCTCCAGCGCGCCTTCGGGGTCAACGAGAATGTCCGCGATGTTCTGCACGTCGCGCACTTCATGCGCGCCGCGCCGAACCTCCAGCAGCGGGTTGTAGGCCGCCGACTTCGCATCGGTGGGGTTGAACAGCAGGCAATGCGAGAAGCGCGAGCGCCAGCCTGCGGTGATCTGCCAGTTCTCGCCTTTAATGTCGTGAATGACCGCTGACGCGGGCCACGAAAGCAGCGTGGGCACTACCAGGCCGACGCCTTTACCGCTACGGGTCGGCGCAAAGGTCAGGACGTGTTCCGGGCCTTCATGGCGCAGGTAATCGTTGCGATACTTGCCGAGGAAGACGCCGGCCGGCTGCGTCAACCCGGCCTTGCGAATGTCATCCGCTTCGGCCCAGCGCGCCGAACCGTAGGTGGTGACGAGACGCGATTGCCGCGAGCGCCACACCGACATGGCGATGGCGACGACCACGGCCACCAGACCGCTGCCGCCCGCGATGGCGCCGCCTATGTCGAAGACGTGCGGCGCGTAGGCATCGAAGAAGAACCACCACTCGAACAGCTTCCACGGGTAATAAACCGGCGTGCCGTACAAGTCGAACCAAGGCGAGCCCAGGCGTAGCTGATAGCCCAAGGCGGCGGCTGTCCATTGCGTGGCACCCCACACGCCGGCGATCACGATGCCGAATACGGCGGCGATCTGCCCGAACAACACCCCTTGAGCTTGCATACCCTGGCCTCCAATTTCTCCTGCGCTGATTCCTCATGGAAAGGCGGCACAAGCGCGTGCCGCAGGCGTCAGGATCGGTGCCGGGTCAGTGCCGGTCAAAGACCGTTATCGGGAGAAAAGTCGAGAAAAAGGCATGAATTCGCGCAGGGGGAAGCGCGATAAAAACGCCGCAAGCGAAGGCGCATTGCGGCGTAGCGAGCAAGAAAAACAAGATTTTTACAAACGGCCAGCAATCAGAACTTCGGCGGCGTTTCCGGTGGGGTATAAGGCACGTTACCGTCACCGAAGAAACGCTTGTTGGTCGCCTCGGCCACGCGGTTGCACAGCACCTCACCCATGGTCGGGCGCTCGGTCTTGCATTGACGGCGCAACTCCCTCAAACGCTCGGGGTTGGACGCCAGTTCTTCCACGCTCGGCACCTCCGGCTGATTCACAGGGGGCTTGGGTGCTTCCGATTGGCCGCAAGCTGTCAGCAGCGCGGCAAGAAACAGCAAAGTGGGTTTACTCATGGTTCGATGCCTCCCGGTTTATTGGTTTGATCCTGTGCTGCATCTTCAAGCGCAACCGCGTCGGCGGTTTGCACCCGCTGAATGAATCTGGCCAGCGTTTCCGATGGCTCGCCCTCCGGGCGCAGCAGGTAGGTGGTGATCATGTGCGCATGTCCGGCCAAGGGACGAGCGACCACGCCCGGTTCACGGCTGGAGGTGATATGCGCCTTGCTGGTCAGCCCAAGCGCCATGCCTGCCGATACCAGCACCATCATCAGGTCACAGGATGCCACCCGTTCGGCCACCATTGGCTCCGTAGCGGCTTGCCGCAACACACGTTCGACATGCCTGGCGTGCCCCTCGCACACATGCGGATCACACAGCACCAGGGGATAGCGCAGCACCTCATCCAGCGGGATGCGCTTGTGGCTGAGAATGGGATGCCGCGCTGGCACCGCCACCATCAGCGGGTCATGCCAAACCGGCTCGGCCACGATACCGTCGCCGACATCATCGCTTTGGGCAAAGCCCACATCGAACAGGTCATCGTGCAGCCCCCTGATCTGCTGCGACAGCGGCAGCTCGAACAGGCGGATTTCTACATCCGGTTCTTCCTCGCGGGAACGCGCCAGCAAGGCAGGAAAGCGCGAAGGCGTAATCCCATCGGATAGTGCTACCCGCAATTGCCGATGAAAGCCGTTGGCCGCTGCCGTCACGCTCTCGCGGGCCTGCTGCAAGGCGGTGAATACACGCGGCACATGCTCCAGAAACAACCGACCGGCCCGAGTCAGCCGGGTGCTGCGCGTGGTACGGGCAAACAAGGCCACGCCCAATTCCTCTTCCAGTTCCTTGATGGCCCGTGACAGCGGCGACTGCTCGATGTGCAGCTTCTCAGCCGCACGGGCGAAGTGCAGTTCCTCGGCTACGGCCAGAAAGCAACGCAAGTGCCGAAGTTCCATCGCATGCTGTCCTCAAATCTTTGCATTACGGCCCGCAGGCAAAGACACGATCAACTCAACGATCAGAATTGCCGCCAGTATCCCTATTGGGACATTCCAATTTCCCAGCTTGTGATACAACGCGCCTACCAACAAAGGCCCCACGGCTGCAATCAGATAGCCAACGGTTTGCGCCATCGCCGATACACGAGTTGCCGTCTCTACGCTCCCCGCTTTGGCCACGAACAACAAGGCTCCCAAAGCCGGACCGGCCCCTTGCCCAAAGCCCAGCAGCAAAGCCCACAGCAGGGCCGTACCAAACGGCGCGAACTGCAGGCCCAGCGTTCCTGCCAGGCACAGCAATACGGTCATCGCGATAAACACCCGCTGATCCGGCTTGCGCGCAGCCAACAAAGGCGTCACAAAGCTTCCCACCATCAAACTGACTTGCGACAGAGAAAAGATCCATGCTGCGCTTTCCTGGCTGGCACCACGATCCATCAATATGGTCGGCATCCAAGGCAGAAATACATACAGATTGAGCGCCTGCAGGCCGAAGAACAGCGTAATAGACCAAGCCATGCCGTTGCGGTAGACATTCACGGCGGGCTTCGCTGCCATGCCACCTGCGCCAAGCCCCGCAGCCTCTACTTTCTGAAAACGTAATTGCGGCAACCAGAACACCAGAGCCAATAAAGCGGGCAGCGCCCACAACCCGAGCGAATGGTAGGCCGCATCGGTATCAGCCCCCATTGCCTGGAACAAAGGAAACGAGGCACTGGCCCCCAGCACAGCACCCACGCCCAGCATCAGGGCATAGACACCCATGACCAGCCCCATGCGTGGCGGCCCGAAGCGCTTGCGTGCGAGCGCGGGCATGATCACGTTCATCACTGCAATGCCCGCACTACCCAGCACTGTCCCCAGGATTAATCCCTGTTCACCAAACCAACGCACGCCGCAGCCAAGCGCCAGCAATACCAACGCCAGCCCGAGGGCACGCTCTTCCCCGAAAGACTGGCGCAAGCGCACGCCGGGAATCGAAAACAAACCCAACAAGGCGGTAGGCAGTACCGTCACAAGCAGCGTCGAGCTGAAATCCAGTTCCAGGTTACGCAGCAACGGCCCCAGCGTGGAAAAGATCAGCCGCAGATTCAGGGACACGAGAACAAAGCCGACCCATAGCCAAACTGTAGCTGTCGCGCCTATGGTTTTTGCTGTCTCGGGCATTGGTTTGAGAGTGGATTGCATAGTTTTCCCTTACCTCCCGCTGAGCGAGGCGATCATTTGCTGACTGCGTACCAGCGCTCTGATCAACGCAGCCTCGCTATTGGCGATGCCAAAATTCTGTGTCATCAGAGGTCGTAGCCATGAGATGGCATCCTCGACGCTGCAAAACGCATGTGCAGGCACACCGAACAATCGTTCGGCCTGCATTCGCTGCGCTTGATCCAGAACATCCTCAGGCAGCACCAGCGCCATTCCAAGCATGTGTTGCCGGATAAGATCGCCATGCTCGGCGAGCCAGGCTTTTCGTGCCTGAGCCGCGCCTGGGGGATGAGCATAGGCATCACGATCCAGCAGAACACGCAATATCGCAAAGCGTTCACCTCGACCGAGCCATGCACGCCAGTTCGCCGCATCATCCAGCATGTCCTCCAACCGAGGACTCCCGCTCGAAAACGTCATGCCGAGCGGCCAGCAGGAGGCGTCGTACACAGATCTCTTTTGTTGGTCGCCCGTGGTACTCATGACTGACCCTTGAGGCGTTCGTCGCGGTGGATGAAGATACGATCACGGCTGCGCCACGCCAGCAGGCATACCAGCCCCAGCGCGATCGCCAGACCAGCCAGTAATCCGCCGTAACCGAACCGATCCAGCAAAATTCCGGCCAACAGAGGCGCTGTGGTCCGAGAAGCTATAAAGAGGCTGGATTGCAAACCATAGTCCAGTGCAGCCAGATGCTGGCGTGCGTGATTCATCATCAAACCGAACAACAGACCCGAGGTCATCCCCATGGCCAGCGCCAAGGCCAGAGCCGTCGCCATCAAGGCAGTCTTGCCCCATCCACAACTCACCACCAGGGCCAGCGCAATCATCACCAGCAGATTCAGTGCAGCGAACGTGGGCAAGGCTGCTTTGGCACCCATGGCCTTGATGACCGGCCCAGCCAGCATGCTGGCAATAGCGGCCACCACGCCACCGCCCACGCCAATGCTCCAGGCGATCTGTTCCTGCGCAAAACCGTGATCCAGCATCAACGGTTTCAGGTAAACCCAGGCAGCGCCGATGGCCGGGAAGTAGAACAGCAGCAGTAATGTCCATACGCGGTGTTCGGAGGTGCGGAAATAGCCGATCCACTCCCTTAAGCCCGCACGGGATGCCTTGCCACGAAACGGCTCGTCCTCACCGCCGCCATCTATTGCCAGCCAACGCAACAACAAGATGCTGGGCAGAATGCTGGCCGCAAACATGGCGAAGGGCCATGCCCAACCCAGACGCGCATGCAGCACCAGCATCACCCCGCCACCCACGATGGCAGCCAACGATGCGGCAACCGAGCGGATCGCACCGGCGCGGATGCGTTCGGATTCGGGAAGCAGCCTGATCGCCAATGCGTTGACCGGTACATCGAACCAGGTGCCCAGCAGGCTTGCCAGCATGGCCAGCGCAAACAGCAGCGCATAGGGCGTATCGGCAAGATCATTCACTGCCAACAGCACCAGCGCTGCTGCGTACAGCACACCCAACAAGACACCCCAGTTTCTGTAGCTGGCAGCGCCCAACCGCCAGCGATCGACAGGCGTGGCGAGGACGAACTTGAGCATGGCGGGCAAGCCCGCCAGTTGGAGAAGGCCGATTTCTGTGCCGCTCCAGCCATGCTGGCGCATCACCAGTGGCAGGCCCACGAACAGGTAGATGATGGGTGCAGTCAGCACCAAGTTGAGCCAGCCGATCAGCAACTGCTGCGGCCACCAGGAGCGCGGTGCGGGTATCGTTGCCGTGCTCATGGGCGCCTCCCCATGTGCAGGCAGACCGGTGCCATCGGGAAATCGACGCGCCCCAGTGACTGGATGTCGGTCAAGCCCTCATCGGCCATCATCCGGGCGATGTCTCCCGGACGCGGCAGCAGGTTGCCGCGCAGCGCCACCGTGCCGTAGAACGGCAGCACACGCGCCGCCACTGCGGGGTCGTCGCTCTGCTCAGCGTGCGCCATCAACAGCAGGCCACCGGGATTCAAGGCCTCGCTGGCCTTGCGCACCAGCGCATGCGGATCGCGCAGGAAATGCAGGACTGCAGAACACCAGATTAGGTCGTAGCCGCTGCCGATACCATCCGTGTTCAGGTCGCAGCCCTGCGCCAGGAGCCGATCAGCCAACCCGGCCGACTGGATATTTTCCTGCGCCACCTCGGCAGTTTCCGGCTGGTCGCATACAACGCCCTGCCAACCCGGCAGACGTTGCGCCAATGCAATACCGACATGGCCGGGGCCACCTCCCAGGTCAAGCAGGCGACCCGTTTCAGGCAGGGGCGGCAAGGTATCCAGCAGGCGCAGCACCGCCGGTACGGTCACGGCGATCTGCTCCTGCCCGATCTGCTCGCGAGCAGCCTGCGCCCAGCTTCCTTTGGGTGCTGCCTGGCCCTGCGGATCAAAGCCGTGGCGCAGCAGCGTTTCCCATTGCCCGGCGAAACGCGCCAGGAAACGGGCGCGATACAGCCAGCCCTGTGCGCAGTTCTCGCTGGATCCATCGACGAAGTGGCGTAATGCCATCGGTGAGGTGACGTAGCGCGGCTCGTCGGGTACATCGGCAGGTACCTGCCGTGACAACAGATCCAGACTCCAGAGCAGATCCAGCCATACCGAAGTTGCAGCCTTGTCCAGTTGCAGGTCTTTCGCTACGGCTGCTGCATCGGCAGGCCGACGCAGCCGATCGAACAGCCCCAGGAGCAATGCCTGTTCCAGCGCCTGGGTTTGGATGGGCGCAGCCGCAATATTCCAGAACGGCTGCAAAGGGTGCGGTGTAAGAAAGTCCATTACCCTTTTCCTCACATCCGCCAGGTCAGGCGCATGCCCACTTCGCGGGGCGGGCTGTAGACCGTGACAAAGCCATTCTGGTAACCGACGGCATCGTAGGTCTTGTTCGCGGCGTTGTTCACATACGCGGCGATTTCCCAGTTGCCCTGCTGGTATCCGGCCACCAGGTCGATCAAGCCATAGCCATTGCGCTTGTAGCTGTTGGCCGCATCCAGATAGACCTTGCTGGTGCCACGCACCTGGGCCTGCGCGTACCAGCCTTGTGGCGCGTCATAGCGGATGCCGAGATAGCCTGTCAGATCAGGTGCAAACGGGTTTCGCTTGCCGGAGTAGTTCGCAGCACCGTCGATGAAGCGGTCAAAGCGCGTGCGGTTCCATGCCAGGCCGCCCTTGAGCTGCCAGCCATGGCCCAGCAAGTAGTCCACATCCAGTTCGATGCCCTTGGACTGCGCCGTCGCGGCACTGGTGATGTACATGACACCCGGCATGGGCATCTGCATCACCTGCATATCCTTGATATCCATGAAGTAGGCTGCCACCGAGTAGCGCAGCCGCTTGTCAATCGCCCAGCCCTTGAAGCCCATTTCATAAGACCAGTTCTTCTCTGGCTCGAAGGCGGCATAGTTGGTTGCAGCCGACAGCGCGTTGAATCCACCAGTGCGGATGCCCCGGCTCGCACTGACATACCACTGGTGCTCGGGGGCGAACTGGTACTGGAGAGCCAGTTTTGGTGAGAAATGGGTCCAATCCCGATCCTGTTTCAATGCCCCTTGAGGGGCGATCTCCACCTTGCTGCGCTCGACACGCGCACCGGCGGAAAGGCTCCATGTGTCATTCAGCGGAACATTCCAGTGCGTGAACAGCGCCACCGTACGGCTCTTCTGATCGGCGCGAAGGTCTTCCAGCATCATCATGCGGCGACCCACGTTCTGTAGATCGTTATCGCTGCGGTCCGCGTAGATGCCAGCAAGCCAGTCGGTCGTTCCCAGCTTGCCTTCCAGCCGGAACTCTTGCGATACGGTGCGCAACCGGTGATTGCGGCGGATGTGCATGATGTCCGCCGCCATGAAGTCCGTATCCTGCTGGATGTCGTCGGTGAAATCGCTCCATGCCGTGATCGACCGCAGTCGCAGGCCAGAACCGAAAGTGTGCGAGGCATCCAGCGACAGCGACTGCCCTTCGGATCGGTTCCAGCTCGGTGTACCTGATGCCACCTGCTTGCGGGGTGCGGTGAGCGAGCCCCACAGTGCCGCGCCATCGTCGTAGTCCTGACGGGCATAACGCAGCACCAGATCAGTGGCGGCAGTGGGCGTCCAGCGCAGACCCAACTTCAGGTTGCGCCGCTCGCGGTCATCTTCTTTACCGCCAGAATGGATGTTGTTGATGAACCCATCCTGTTTCAGCCATGACCCTGAGATGCTGGCGTACAGCTTGTCCTCCACCAGTGGACGGCTCAGCGAGAAGCGAACGCCCCGCTTGTCACGGCTGCCAAGATCAGCGGAGACGCTGGCGCGTGGCGTGTTGTCCATCGGCAGGCTGTGGATCGCGATCACCCCAGCCTCGGCATTGCGTCCATAGAGGGAGGACTGCGGCCCGCGCAGTACTTCGATGCGATCCACGTCCAGCATCGCATCATCGAAGCCCTGCGCGGTATGTGTCGGCACGCCATCGACCAGCAACAGCGTTGACGTCGAGAAGGTGTTGAAGTTGGCCGTCAGCCCACGCATGACAGGCGAGTTCAGCCCCGCCTGGCCGAATGGTTGGAATGACAGGCCCGGTATCCGACCCTCCAACTGCTCCATGCCGACGATGCCGGATTGTTCGAGATCCAGGCCGTCGATCACCGCCACACTGGCAGGCACCTTCTCCAGTGCGCGTTCAGTCTTGTCGGCAGTGATGGTAATGGCAGGCAGTTCCGCAACAGTGGCGTCTGCCATCGACGCAGAAGCGCCCTCGGCGCTTGCCACGGCAGGCAACACCAGTATCGGCATTGCAAGCAGGATGGCGCGGTGTAGTGCGCAAAACTTGTAATCCATGAGATGACCCAATCAAAAAAAGCAAATGAATAGGCGTCAGTTCGCCTTTGGGTCACTATAATTTTTAATCGCAAATAGGTATCATTTGATATTTAGGCGTTCCGGATTTTTTCTTTGGCATTTCGGAGTCACGCCATCTCCCGGCAAGGAGAAAGTTGGCACGAAGGAGATGGCATGATCTATCGAATCCATACGGCAGACATTTCCAGCCCGATACCGCTCGGTCAAGGTATCTGGCTACGCTCGCAACTGCCCACGGAACTGGGCGACTGCATGAACGACATGTGCCAACTCGACGACGGCCTCGCTGTGGCCTATGCCAACTATCGACCTCGGCATGACCTGCTGGAACACAGCAACATGGAGAGGGAAAACCGCTCGCTGACCGTCACCGTGGCGCTGGAAGGTGAATCCAGCACGTTGGGCGAGAATGGGCAGCGCTTCGATTTCATCGCCGGTCACAGCACCGTGGCTGCTTTCTCAAGCGTACGCGGGGAACGTCGCTTTCCTGCCGAGCGTGAAATCCGCCAACTGCGCCTGATTGCCCAAGAGTCCCTGTTGCGTCGCTATGGGCTGGCCCACCTGCTCGATGGAGTGGGCAACGACCACTCTGCACGCCATATCTTCTTCGGCAAGCATGGCGCTGGAACCCAGCGCCTGGCGCAGTCACTGGTGCATCTTCATGGCCGAGATGCAGGATTGCTGGATATTCAAATAGCCGCTCTCAGCTTGTTGGCCGCACAAACCCGTACATTTCTCCCTTCAACGCCAGTCAAAGGTCGGCTGCGTGGCGACGATCAGGATCGGATACTGCGCGTGCGCGACATCCTGATGCACCAGCACGATCGGCAATTGACGATTGCTTACCTGTGCGCCACCGCAGGCATCAACGAATTCAAGCTCAAGCAAGGCTTCCGGGAGATGTTCGACACCAGCCCGCATCGCATGCTCATGGACATCCGCATGAAGAAAGCCTGGGAACTGCTGGAGACAGGTCTGTATGTCTCGACTGTGGCTTACAGGGTCGGCTACGAACACCTGTCCAGTTTCAGCGCAGCATTCGAGCGCTACTACGGTCGCACACCCAAGTCCGTCGCCAAGACCAAACTGGCAAACCTATCTTCGGGCTCGCTCGATGAAGCGCACCAAGGTATGTGATGGCACGCGATCAAGGTGTAGCAGATAGGTGGTCAGCGGTGGCTGAGCACCGGCTAACTGGCGAGCCACAACACCAGGTTCACGACTGGCGGCAATCTGCGATGCGCCCGCCAGCCCTAGCGCGAAACCGGCGGATACCAGCGTCATCATCAAGTCGAAGGATGTGACCTGTTCCGCCGTCAACGGTTCGACATCCACTGTGCGCAATACACGCGCCACTTGGCGAGCATAGCCTTCGCATGCAACCGGGTCACACATCACCAGTGGATAACGCAGGACTTCTTCCAATGGAATACGCTTATGGCTCAGAATCGGATGCCGTGCAGGCACTGCCACCGCCAAGGGATCGTGCCAAACCGGCACGGCCAGAATGCCATCTCCCACTTCATTGCTCTGGGCAAAGCCAACGTCGTACAGATCTTCGTGCAGCCCTTTGATCTGCTGCGCCAACGGCACCTCGAATAAACGGATATCGACTTCGGGTTCGTCCTGACGGCACTGCGCCAAGAGCGCTGGCAGCCGCGCAGGCGTCATCCCATCGGACAAGGCAATGCGCAACTGGGCATGAAATCCGTTAGCTGCCGCCGTAACACTGCCACGGGCCTGATCCAAGGCTGCAAATACGCGCGGCACGTGTTCCAGAAACAGCTTGCCTGCACGGGTTATTCGAGTGCTACGTGTGGTGCGCGCAAAAAGCACCACTCCCAGCTCTTCTTCCAATTCCTTGATGGCACGCGACAGGGGCGACTGCTCGATGTGCAGGCGCTCTGCCGCACGAGCGAAATGCAGTTCTTCAGCGACGGCCAGGAAGCATCGAAGGTGGCGCAATTCCATGATGCTGTCCTTTCATATGCCAGCGTGCATGGGTTGTGCTGCACGCAGGCTGGCGCCTCCTACTGCCTTGTGCAGTGCAACCACAGCCAAGGCCTGTTGCTCGACCACTTCCACGCCTGCCAGTTCTGCACCACGCAAGACAATGGCTGCCTCCAGCCTGTCGGAAAGCGAAGTGATGCCACGCCGATTCAGCATGTCTGCATGGGAATCTGCACGTTGTGCTGCTTGCAGGCGAACGGACTCCTCGTTCATCCGGCGGCGTTGTGTCTCGATGGCATTGAGTGCATTTTCGGTTTCTTCGATGCCTTCGAGTACGGCCAGCCGATAGCTTTCAATGGTCGCCGCCAATACGGCTTCACGCGCATTCACCACAGCGCGGCGCGCGCCCCAATCCAACAAGGGGATCTGAATCGAAAGCCCGGCGAGCGCCTGCGAGGTTCGGCCCGGCAGCGCGTTCCCGACCAGGTTGCCCGTGGCCTGCAAGGCACCGGTCAAGCTCAGGCGTGGGTAGAGGTCGGCCACCGCAACATCCAGCTCCGCTGCGGCCTGCGTTACAGCGTGTTCGGCGCGCCGAATGTCCGGTCGTACTCGCAACAGGTCGGCAGGCAATATCGGCAGCGCCAGCAACCTGGCCTGTGGTTGGGAGACAGCCTGCAAAAGTGCGTCATTGACGACCGATTCCCCGGTCAGCACCGCGATCCGTTGCACGGCCTGACCAATGAGCAAGCCTTGCGTATGCAACTGCCCAGCGGTATCGGCTGCGATCGTCAAACTGCGATCCACGTCCAGGTCGCTTCCTATTCCTGCATCACGCCGCTCACGCGCCAGTGCGACCAGACGATTCTGGGCTTCTATATTCGCTGTCAACAGCGCTTGGCGTTGCTGCGCGGCTCGCAGTTCGACATAGGTTCGCACCACCTCGGCAACCACTGACACACGGGCCATCTCCGCTTCGGCTTCGGCACCTTCGGCTGCCGCCCGTGCCGCCGTGACTCCGGCAGAGGCCCGTCCGAACAGGTCAATTTCCCACGCTGCATCGAACCCGGCCTGCCAATTGCCGCTGGCGCGTCCTTCTTCGCGCAGCAGCAGGCCGTCTGGAGACAGCTCACTGCGCTGAAGGTCAATGTTGCCCGGGCCGGAGAGTCGCTGCTGCCGCTGTCCGCTAGCACCGGCAGTAATCTGCGGGCGTTGCTGTGCGATCGCAGGTCGGACCAGAGAGCGCGCCGCGCGCAAACGATGTCCGGCCTGCGCCAAGTTCAGATTCGACCCCAGCGTCTGCGCCACCAGCGCATCGAGCACCGGATCGTTGAATGCACTCCACCATGTGGCCGGGTCCGCACCTGGGGCGGTGGTCAGCACACCGCGATTGCGCCAATCAGCCGCTACGGGCTGCGCCGCATCGGGCAACGGCCCCAGGGTGACGCAGCCACTCAATAGCGCAACGGCCATGAACAAGGATGTACGTCGAAACACGCCGCGCAACGAGAAAGGGGGTGGATAGCTCATAGGTGAGTCCTTGGTTACGGAATTGCTTGACACGTTTTAGATTGATCACAATAATAGATCGACTACTTAGTCTAGTAAAGATAAATGATGATCCAAGGTAGTTGCGGTGATGCGTGATTCCGCCCGAATGACGACTCCCAGCGGCACCTTGCACGGTGTTGATCCTCGCCGCGAGCATGGCCTATGTCGGCCAGCGACAAGCGAAATCAGCACTGGCCCCGAACATGAAGGAGTAATGCAATGCGCAAGATCGACCCCGAAAAACAGGAGGCCAAGCGCCGCCATATCCTCGATGCCGCCGTGGCCTGCTTTGCCCGCAAGGGTTTCCATGGCACCTCGACCAACGAGATTTGCGCTGCCGCCGGGATGAGTCCGGGCAACCTGTTCCACTACTACCCGAACAAGTCGGCCTTGATCGCCGCCATTGCCGAGGAAGATCGCAACGAAATGAATGCGCGTTTCGCTCGCCTGGCCGATGAGGATGATGCGATCACCGCCATCGAAACCTTAGCGATTGAATTGCTGGAACAGTCGGCCGATCCAGTCTATGCACGCATCAGCGTCGAGATTGCTGCCGAGACGATGAGTAATTCGGAGATCGGCAGCCTGTTTGCCGAGAACGAAGCACAGATCAAGGCCGACTTGGCGGCGCTGTTGCAACGAGGTATCGCCAAGGGCCAGATCGACCCCGCAATCCAGCCGGAGCTTGCGGCCACATGGCTGATTGCCTTGGCCGATGGTGCTGTAGGCCGTGCACTGATGGACCCGGACTTCAAAGCCAGCACGCATACCCCTGTACTGCTGCGCATGGTGCGTCGTTTCCTGGAACCACCTGCTGGTTAAGCGACTGAATGCGCCTTCCAGCGCTTTCCCTCGACTGCTCGATTCTTCCTCCGGCACCTGACTGACAGGCGGCCGTAGGCCCCGCTTTGTCTGTCAAAACCGAAGGAACCATTCATGAGTACGTTTTTCTCTTTCTCTCTACGCCCCACACGCACCCGCAAACTGCTGGCGACCACCCTGGTAACGACCGGCTGCATTGCAACGACGGCCGCCCACGCACAGGACGTCCCTGCCACGCCCAGCCTGTTCGGCGAAAAAACCGAGGTCATCGTCGGCCTGGGTGCAGGTGTGATGCCACGCTATCTGGGAGCCAAGGACACAAAGGTGGTGCCGGTGCCGACGGTGGCGGTGTATCGCGGCATTTTCTTTGCCGACAGCGTGCGCGGGTTGGGTGCCGAATACATGACCGAATCCGGCTTTTACGTCAGTTCAGCACTGAGCTATGACTTCGGCCGCACCGAGAAGGACAGCGACTGGCGACCCGGCTCGAAGAAACTCGCGGGTATGGGCGAGATCAAGAGCAGCGCAGTCATTAACGTGCTTGCGGCACAACAGCTCACGTCTTGGCTGGCCGTCAATGCCGAAGCCGAGTTCCGCGTGGCGGGTCAGAGCGATCGTGGCAATCGCTATCGGCTTGGCCTGGAAAGCACCGTCTTCGACGGCGCCAAGGACACCATCACCGTGGGTATGAACGTGCATGCGGCCGATCGTGACTACAACCAGACGTACTTCGGTGTGACCCAGACACAAAGTCAGCGCAGCCGCTTCTCACAATTCACGCCGAAGTCGGGCATCTACGCCTATTCGCTGACAGCCGACTGGAGTCACGATTTCAACAAGCACTGGACGCTGTTCGCGGCCGTAAACGTCATGCAGTTTTCCGAGCCTGCCAAGAACAGTCCGCTGGTCGAAGAAAAGACCGGCATCACCGGCACCCTGATGCTGAACTACAGTTTCTGACAACTGGCTCAATGAAGCATACGCCATGAGCCTGCTCCCCAAGCGCCGTCGTGCGCCCATGCTGGGCGTGATCGCCGCCAGCGGCAGTTCGCTGTTCGGCAACAGCGTGGCAGCGGTCGCGCTGCCCTGGCTGGTGCTGGACATGACCGGCAGTGCAGCCTGGACAGGCGTGGCCGCTGCTGCCGGTATGCTGCCGCTGATCCTCGGATCGTTTTTTGGCGGTGCGCTGATCGACCGCTTCGGTGCCCGTCCGGTGGCGGTCAGTGCCGATCTGGTCAGTGCTGCCAGCATGGCGCTGATCGTCTGGTTGGCGGGCCACCAATGGCTTGGGCTGACGACCCTGCTGGCCTTGATTGCGCTTGGCGCATTGTTTGATGGCCCAGGGATGACTGCGCAGGAGTCGCGCTATCCCGAACTGGCGCGACTGGCCCGTATGCCGCTGGAGCGTGCCACAGCACTGAACAAGCTGGTTGGCAGTATGGCCAATATCGTGGCACCGGCAGCGGCGGGCCTGGGTATTGCACTGTTCGGACCGGAACGGACCTTGCTTCTGACAGCCGGATGCTCGCTGATGGCAGCGGTGCTGGATCGGTTGTCCCTACCGGGCCGACGCGTGCGCCGCATCAGCCAGGACACCAGCCGATCCGCCGACGTGCTGGCTGGCGCGCGTTTCCTGCTGGGCGATCCCTCGCTGCGCAGCCTGCTGCTGCTCGGCACTGCCGTGGTCGGCCTGTTCGGTGCGCTCGATGCGATCGTGATGCCGGTACGCATCCGCGAGGCTGGGTTGGCGGCCAGCTCACTGGGCTGGTTCCTGGCAGCAGCCGGTAGCGGTGCAATTGTCGGCGCACTGGCCTTTGCCCGCTTCGGTCCGCGGCTGGGGCTGCGCCGCATCGTGCTGGCCTGTCTTGCGCTGGAGGTTATGGCGTTCTGCCTGCTCACCTTAGCCAATGACGAAGGCCTGCGGCTACTGGCCGGCGTGCTGGCTGGTCTGGGCTCCGGCCCACTCAACCCCTTGCTGACCACCGTTCTGCTGCGGCGCGCGCCAGTCGCCATCCGCAGCCGGGTACTTGGTGCTTCGACCGCCGCCGCGCTGGTTGCCACGCCTTTGGCAGTACTGCTGGCCGGTGGTGCCATCGACCTGACCGGCAGCCGTCCGGTGCTCGCGGCGATGGCCCTTGTTGCCATTGCCTTGCTTGTCGCAGCCGCATGGCTACCCGGACTGCGCGGGTTGGACAACCTGACCCACGTATCCGCTTCCGACTCTCCCTTATCCAGATCACGCCGATGACACTCCTAACCGCTGAATGCTCTCCCCCAACTGGTCGCCCATTTCGCACATGGTCGTTAAAGCTTGCCGTCTTGGCGATACTTGTCCTCGCTATCTGGTGGCTCTGGCCTGGCACCACGGATGCACCTGTCAGCGAACCACCGTTGCAGGTGAGCACAGCGGTGGCAGCCCCGGTCTCGGTGACGCCCACGCTACGCCTGAGCGGCACGCTGGTAGCGCGGGATGACATCGCTATCGGCACCGCCTTGCAGGACCTGCGCATAGCCGAGGTGCATGTGGAGGTGGGCGAACAGGTGCGCCAGGGTCAATTGCTGGCGCGGCTGGAAACCATCCATGTGCAGATGCAGTTGCAACAGGCGGAGGCGGCATTGTCGCGGGCACGAGCAGTGTTGCGCGAGCAACAGGCACAGGAAGCAGAGGCCCGCACCACGTTGGCGCGCATCGAACCACTGGCGCGCTCAGGCGCGGTCAGTACGCAACAGGTCGATGAACAACGTGCGCGGGCCACCTCCGCCGCTGCCAATCTGCAGGCGGCGCGTGCCGATGTGCAGCAGGCCCAGGCGCAGGTCGTGGACCAGCACAACCAGCGCGGCAAAGCCGACATACTCGCCCCTGTCGATGGCGTGGTGTCATCGCGCAACGCACGTGTCGGCGCATTGGCTGGTTCCGCCCCCCTGTTCCGCCTGATCGGCGATGGCGAGATCGAACTCGATGCCGACGCCACGGCAACCGATCTCTCCCGGCTTGCCATCGGCATGACCGTCAAGGTACATGTGGGCGACGCGGCGGATGACCTCAATGGCACGGTACGGCTGATCACCCCGGAACTCGATACGCGCACGCGCCTGGGGCGCATCCGTGTTGCTCTCGATCAGTCAGACAGCAGGACGCAACGACTGCATGCCGGTAGCCATGCCGAAGCCTACTTCAGCTTGCCTGTGCAAGTCTTCCCTGTGGCGGTTCCGGCACGGGCCGTCACGATCACAGCCGAGGGCCAATCCAGCGTGATGCAGGTCGATGAGCACGGCCGTGTCGTGCGACGTGTGATTACACCAGGTCGCCGCCATGGCGACCTGCTGGAAGTCGTTGCTGGGCTAGCGCCGGGCGAGCACGTGGTGCGCGAATCCATCGCTTTTGTGCGCGAAGGCGACGTGGTGCGAATGGCCAACGGCACTGAGAACGGATACACGCCATGAGCTTCCAGTTGTCCTCTTGGGCGATTCGCCGTCCGATCCCGACCATCGTATTGTTTCTGGTGTTGTCGATCGCCGGATGGATGGCCTTCGTCAAGCTGCCGGTCAATGCCAATCCGCAAGTGACCTTTCCCATCGTCACCGTCTCCATCGCCCAGCCCGGCGCAGCGCCAAGCGAACTGGAAAACGCCGTCACGCGTCGGGTGGAGGCTGCCGTGGCCGGGTTGGCGGGCATTCGTCACCTGAGTTCGACGATGAGCGATGGGTTGTCGCAGACCACGGTGGAATTCCAGCTCGGCATCAACCCAGATCGCGCAACCAACGACGTGCGCGATGCTGTGACACAGATCCGCTCCAACTTGCCTCAAGGTATCCTGGAGCCAGTAATCGCACGGGTGGATGTCGAAGGCGGTGCGTTGTTCCATTACGCGGTACGTGCCCCGGCCAAAAGCCTGCCGGAGTTGTCGTGGTTCATTGACGATACGGTCAGCCGCGCCTTGTTGGCAGCCCCCGGTGTACAGCAAGTTCAACGTCTGGGAGGCATCGGACGAGAGGTGCGCGTCGCGTTGCTGCCCGAGCGACTGGAAGCGCTTGGCATCACGGCAGGACAGGTCAATACGCAACTGGCACAGTCCAACATTGACGTGCCTGGTGGTCGCGCCACGCTCGATGGGCGCGAGCGGGCTATCCGTGCCCTGGGCAGCGCCACCAGTGTGGAAACCCTGGCCGACCGCCCGATTGCATTGCCGGATGGACGTTGGGCGCGACTGTCGGATTTGGCAAAGGTCACTGACGGCGGTGCCGAGCCGCGCACCCGTGCCCGACTCGATGGCGAGGAAGTGGTAGGTTTTGCGGTGTTCCGCACACGAGGCTCCAGTGACACCGTCGTCGCAGCAGGCGTGGAAGCAGCGATCAGTACGTTGCAACGCACACACCCCGATGTGCGTATCGAGCAAGTCTCCAACACCGTGGACTACACCCGATCCAGCTATCGCGCTGCGATGACCACGCTGATCGAAGGCGCGCTGCTGACCGTGCTGGTGGTGCTCCTGTTCCTACGCAGTTGGCGTGCCACGTTGGTCGCCGCTATCGCCTTGCCGCTGTCGATCCTGCCGACCTTCGTGGTCATGGCCTGGCTGGGCTACACCTTGAACAGCATCACCTTGCTGGGGCTGACACTGGTGATCGGCATTCTGGTGGACGATGCCATCGTCGAGATCGAGAACATCGAGCGTCACCTGGACAGGGGCAAGCGCCCGTTCCAGGCCGCCATCGACGGTGCTGACTCCATTGGTTTCGCGGTGATCGCGATCACCGCGACTATCGTGGCCGTTTTCCTCCCTGTCAGCTTCATCGGCGGCACCATCGGCCAGTACTTCAGCCAGTTTGGCGTCACAGTCTCTGTCGCGGTGCTGGCCTCAATGCTGGTGGCTCGGTTGGGCACACCGCTGCTGGCAGCGTACCTGCTCAAGCCCAAGGCCGAACACACAGACCATCCCACACAATCCGCCGGTGGCTTGATGAAGCGCTATTTGCGCCTATTGGACTGGGCGTTGCAGCACCGCCGTACGACGGTGCTGGCCGGTGCCGCGTTCCTGACGATCTCGCTGGCGTTGGTACCACTCCTGCCGACAGGATTCCTGCCGGTCAATGACCGCAGCCTGGTGCAACTGGACGTGACATTGCCGCCAGGCACGCCACTGGCCGAAACCGATGTCCGTCTGCAAGCGCTGGCTGACACCATCGCACAACGTGCTGAAGTGGCCGCGATCTTCGCCACCGCTGGCGGTGACGACGTGGCGCAAGGATCGTTGCTGATCAAGCTGGTGTCACCGCGTGAGCGCAAGCTGGATCAAAAAGCCTTCGAGCAGGCCTTGCGTCGTGAACTGGCGAACGTTGCCGACCTGCGATTGGCCGTGCGCGGTGAAACCGCCGCGCGCGAAATCTCGGTAATTCTCGTCGGCGAGGCCCCCGACACGCTAACAGAAGCCGCTCACGCGCTGCGTCGCCAGATGCAAGGAGTCCCCGGCATTGCCAACGTGCAGGTCAACGAGCCGCTGCTGCGCCCAGAACTGCGAATCGAGCCGCGTATGGACGAAGCCGCGCGCGCCAACATCCCGCCGCTGGCCATTGGCGACACACTGCGCATTGCTACCGTGGGCGATCTCGATGCCAATTCGGCCCGTTTCAACTTCGCCGACCGGCAGGTGCCGGTGCGCGTAGCACTGGCCGAATCTGCGCGCGACGATCTCGACACCCTGCGCCGCCTACGTGTAGCAGCGGATGACGGGAGTACCGTGCCGCTGCATGCGGTCGCCGATCTGCGCTTTGCCGACGGACCATCGCGCATCGAGCGCTTTGACCGCCAGCGCCGCGTCTCGGTGGACGCCGACCTGATGGCAGGCACCACACTGGGTGAGGCACTGGCCGCCATCAACGCCTTGCCAGCGCTGCGCGAACTTCCCGACGGCGTCCGTGAGGTCGAGTACGGTGATGCCGAGTACATGGCCGAAATGTTCGACAAATTCAGCATCGCCATGGGTTTTGGCGTGCTGATGGTGTTCGCGGTGCTGGTGCTGCTGTTCCGTGACTTCCTGCAGCCAATCACGATCCTCACTGCGCTGCCGCTGTCGCTCGGCGGTGCAATCGGCGGACTGCTGCTGTACGGCGCAGCGCTCGACCTGCCGGCGGTGATCGGTATTCTGATGCTGATGGGTATCGTCACCAAGAACTCGATCCTGCTGGTGGACTTCGTGATCGACAAGCGCCGCCACGGCATGCCGCGTGCGCAGGCACTGCTGCAATCAGGTGCCGAACGCGCCCGGCCGATCGTCATGACCACCATCGCGATGGCCGCAGGCATGGTGCCCGCCGTGTTCGCCAGCGGTGCCGACGCGGGATTTCGTGCACCGATGGCCATTGCCGTGATTGGCGGACTGGTTACGTCAACACTGCTCAGCCTGGTGTTCGTGCCAGTGGTCTATTCGTTGATGGACGACCTGCGTCAGTGGTGCGCACCGCGACTGGCAAAGATGACCTCGGTGACGGCCGAAGACAGAGAGGCTGCCGATGCCGCATCGGCCTGAACATACGACGAGTCATCCGTGACCACATATCGAAAGCAATTCTCGCAGGCAAGCGGGACTACCATTGCTAAGCAATGGAAGGGGTAGTTGATGGTCAACACCGCTTCCGTCAATTCAAGACCGTTCGCAAGGAACCATATGAAGACACTAGGCCTGATCGGCGGGATGAGCTGGGAATCCACCGTCCCCTACTATCGGCACATCAACCAGACCATCCAGCAGCGCATGGGCGGGCTGCATTCGGCGCGCATCGTGCTTTGGAGCGTGGACTTCCATGAGATCGAGCAGTTGCAGCACGCTGGCCAGTGGGATGCTGCTGGCGCGATGCTGGCCGAGGCCGCGCAGCGGCTGGAAGACGCCGGTGCCGAGGCGCTGGTGCTGTGCACCAACACCATGCACAAGGTGGCCGCGCAGATCGAGGCCGCCACGCGTATCCCGCTGCTGCACATTGCCGACCCCACCGCTAGTGCCATCCGCGCCGCGGGGCTGGAGCGCGTCGGGCTGCTCGGCACCCGTTTCACGATGGAGCAGGAGTTCTACCGCGCCCGGCTGCTGGATCAACATGGCCTGCACGTGCTGGTGCCCGACGAGGCCGACCGCGCCACCGTGCACCGCGTGATCTATGACGAGCTGTGCCAAGGCCAAGTCCGAGATGCATCGCGCCAAGCCTATTTAGAAGTGATTGAGCGGCTGATGCAGCAAGGCGCGCAAGGCATCATCCTGGGCTGCACCGAAATCTCCCTGCTGATCGAGCCGCAGCACGTGCGCGTGCAACTGTTCGACACCACAGCGCTGCATGCCACCCATGCGGCTAATTGGGCTTTGGATTCAATGCCATGAGCGCAACGGATGATTCTGCAGTCGATCTAGATCTGAGCGACATGACCCAAGCGCAACTGATCGCTGAAGTAAGAAAACTGCGTGCTGGCATCCGCGCCCATCGCGATTGTTCCGGCCACGACCTGTGCTGGTATCACCCGCATCTGTGGGCGCTGCTGCCTGAGCAAGTCGAGCCGCAGCCTGTTGTTCCCGACTGGCCGCAATTCATGCGCGGCTGCGTCAGGTACCGGGCGTCACTGGATGCGCAGCTTCCCGATGCTAAGCGCAGTGAAAAAGAGTTCGGTGAGTGACCAGCCGCTATCGCGGCCTTGCAAGAACATCCGCGCTATGGCGTTTTCCGGCCACAACGGCTCATGACGTTGCACATTCACACTCTCAGCATTAAATCTCAAGCCCTCGGCCAGCGCTCTGGTCGTCGTGCCTGGTTAAAGCTGGAGAACTTGCAGTCACCGCTATCCGTTGATAAATGCTCTTCGCCAATTGTGCGCATCACGAAACTGCCATAAGCGATGTGCTTGCGGCAGTTTCAAAGCCATCCACCCTGACCTGGCACGTGGTCGTCTTTCAAAAGCGCTACAAATTACTGAGCTTGCGCCTTGAGCCAGCTATCGTGCAGCCACTTCTCGGTCTTGCGATGGCCGGGGAACGTGATCCACACGATATCGCGCTCGAACACCATCGGCTTCTCGTCAGCACCGACAATCACCCAGAACCAGCGGCCATCTGCCAGGTTGCGGGCCTTGACCTTCATGCCGGTCAGCGTGACGGTTTCCTCTTTGCCGTTGCGCTGCACGCGAATCGGCTCATCATGCGGGTCGATCCAACTGATTTTCATGCGTGGCAACAGATCGGGCGCAGTCTCCTGCAGGAACGCCCGAGCGATCTGCTCACTGCGTTCGCGTGATGGCAGCGGCTTGCCCACCAGATCCAGAGACATATTGGCAAAGCCCTTGAGCGTGCCGTCTGCCGCCACCACCGTGCTGAAATGTTCTCCTTCCAGGCCTGCATTGCGTCCGTCCTGGCGTTCATAGCGAGTCAGGGTGGCGGCTTCGCCATCGACCTCGACACTGCGCTGCTTGACCTGGCGATGCGTGGCAGGCACGAATCGGGTTGCGGTTGGGGATTCAGTCATGGGAATGGTCTCCTGAGTGGATGAGGTGGATTGCGCAGATGCCACGGCACCGGCAAGAAAGGCGATGGATAATGCGGCGGCGACAGCCGTGGATAAGGTTCGGGTCATGATGGAATTCCTTTGCATCAACAAGACAATGGGGTTCAGGCATCCGGAGGCAGGATGGCCACAGCATCCACCTCCACCCGGACATCGGGGTGGAACAGTTCCGCAACGCCAATCAAGGCGCTGGCGGGTGGGTGCTCGGGGTCGATGAAACGATCGCGCGCGCGTCGAATCACGGGCAGTTGATCCGCCTGGAAATCACGCACATAGATCGTGATGCGCGCCAAATTGCGCGATGAGGCGCCAGCGGCCGCCAGGGTGGCATCCAGATTCCTGAACACCTGATCCAACTGCTGTTCCAGATCGGGCGGCAGCACCTGCCCGTCGGCTGTCATCGGCACATGGCCCGACAGATACATGGTTCTGCCGTGTTCGACGACGACTGCCTGGGAAATGCCGGGGATGACGGCACCGGCAGGGTTGATCGGACGAAGCATGGCTTGGGCATGCGTCATGGAAGTCTCCTTGTCTGAGTCGGGGTTGGGAGTCTGGGCATGCGCAGTGGCCAAGGCATTTGCAGCCAACAGCCCCAGCGCCGCCAAGGTGGCGCGGCGTGGAAAGAGGTTCATCGGTTCTCCTTTGGATGAGGGATTCGGGCTGTCGGCCAGCCGCCGACAATGACAGCCGCGCCAATAAGCGCCGCAGCAGGAACCAGCAGCAGAACGGGCCAACCTTGCGCGGCCAGCACAGCGGCAATGGGCGGCGCGACACTCGCCCCCATGAACAGCGCGAAGGTGTAGCGCGACATGGCGCGCGCCCGAGTCTCAGGGCTCGACCGACTTGCCAGCGTGCCGATCAGACCCGGCACAGCCAGCGCAATACCGGCAGACAGCAGCACGCTGGCCACCATCAGCGCCCCAAACTGACCAGACCAACCTGCCAGCAACCCTGTCGCCGCCAGAATCAAACCAAGGCGTACCGTCGCCAGCGTGCCAATGCGCCGTACCAGTCCCGCCGCCGCAATACTGAGCAGCAGAGGCGGCAGACCTGCCAGACGCAGGGCTTGCAGAGCAGCGGCCTCCAGGCCCATGGCTTGCGCCCCAGCGTGAAAGGTGACGAAACCAAACAGCACCGTCGTAGCGGCCAGCCACACGCCCAGCAATGCCGGTGGCGACGCTTGCGATGCTGACTGCATCGGCGTCAGGACAGGTTCCGATGTGGTGGGTGACGGCAGCGGCAGTGTCTGCGACAGACCCGCTGCCAGGAGGACATACGCCAGCGCAAGCGCCGCCATCATGATGGGCAGACCAAAGCCTGCGGACTGCGCCGCAAGAAACTGCGCCAATGGCGCGGAAGCCAGGAAAGCAAAACTCAATAACGAAATGCCCAGCGGCCGCCGTGCGGGCGGCAAGGCTTCCGCCACCAGGGCCAGCGCAGCCGGCGGAAAGCTTGCGGCCAGCAAGCCTTGCACGGCGCGAGTTCCCAGCAGCATGGTGAAACTCGTGGCACAGGCCACCAGTACGCTGGCAGCAGCCGTTGCCAGCAACCCGGCCAGCAGCACACGGCGGCGGCCCAGGCGATCGGACAAACGCCCCAACAGCAGAAAGCCAGCGGCATAGGCAAAGCCAAAGGCACTGCCCGCCCAACTGGCCTGCGCCGCCGAGACCTGCCAGCGCTGCCCCAGATCAGCCGCCAGCGGGATCGTGACATAGAGCTGCCCAACCACCAGCACAGCGCCGGTCATCAATAGCAGCAAGGTGATCGTTGGATGCCTCACAAAATAAACCTTACGTTAAGTGTAGATTTAAGATAAAAAAAGGACGACACACAGCCGCCCCTTCCGAATGCTCAGACTTGTTTGCGCGCCGCTTCGATCAAGCCCTTCATGCGGGCGATATTGGATTCCAGATCACGCTCGAAACTGCGCAAGTCACCCAGCTTGCTGCGAGTAGCCTGCAACTGGGTTTCCAGCAACTTCAACACCTGCTCCTTGCCTTTGATGCCGCTAGGGTCTTCAAAGTACAACTCGATGACCTGGCCGATTTCATCCAGGCTCAAGCCCAGGTTCTTCAACGCAGCGATCTTCTCCAGTCGCTGCACCGCCTGCTCGTCGTAGTAGCGGTAGCCCACGCCCTCGCGCTCGGCCGGACGCAGCAGGCCGATCCGCTCGTAATAGTGGATGGTGCGATGACTGACGCCCGCGCGCTGGGCAAGCTCGCCAATCTGCAACAAGGCGTTGGATGCAGACATGCAGAATATAAACCTGACGTTTAGTGTAGATTGAATTGTAGGGAAGCCTATACAAAGCGTCAAGCTGGATCTTCAGCCCTCTGCTTCCGGCGTCTCATACAGCATGGTCAACCTCGGCTCGCGTGCCAGTTGTTCGGCCAAAAACGCAATCAGCACCTTCAATTTGGGTTCCAGGTGGCGCGTGGGCGGGTACAGCAGCCAGGCCTGGCCGCTGTAGTGCGTCTTGAATACCCAGTCTGGCAACACTTGCACGATCAAGCCTTGCGCCAATGCGTGCCGTGCCGTGAAGTATGGCAGGCTACCGATGCCGATGTGGTTGAGCACGGCATCGAGACGCACCCCGGTGTGGTTCGCCGCGTAGCGTCCCCGCACCTGCACACTGACTGACTTGCCTTCACGCATGAACTTCCAGCGGGCATCGCCCGGCGACTCGCCCAGATAGATGCAGCTATGGTCTTTCAGCTCGTGCGGATGTTGCGGTGTGCCATGTTCCTCCAGATAGCGTGGCGTCGCGCACAGCATATGGTCGATGGGCAACAACGGCCGCCCCATCATGCCCGGCGGCGGTTGGTCGGTAATGCGAATTGCCAGGTCGATCTGCTCGTCGATCAGGTCAAGCTGACGATCATCCAGGCGGATCTGCACATCTACCTTGGGATAGCGTGCCAGAAAATCTGGCATGTGCGGATGAATGACGAAACGTCCGACCGCTTTGGGCACGCTCAGGCGCACCAGGCCACGCGGCTCATCGTCGAAACGCCCGGAACTGGCCAGCACCGCCTGCGCGGCCTGCACCATGTCTAGGCACATGGCATGCACTTCTTGACCGCTTTCGCTCAGGCGCAGCTTGCGTGTCGTGCGTTGCAGCAAGCGCGTGCCCAGGGCTTTCTCCAGCCGCGCCACCGCCCGGCTGGTGGCCGATGGGGTGCTGCCAAGCTGGCGTGCCGCCTCGGAAAAACTACCAGTCTCCACTACCTTGGTGAAGACCGCCATTTCCTCCATCAGCATGGCATTCAGATTTGTGCTCATGACGCAAAGATTATTTGAAATTTATGTGGATTATCGCATTACATTTATTTTTCTACACTCTCTGTACGCACTACCGTTTATTGCTTTTAAGGCTTACCCCGCATGCCGCTGCATATCGAAACCCCGCTGATTGAATCCGACTGCCTGAGTGACATCTCTGGCCGCAACATCTGGCTCAAACTCGATGCCTTACAGCCTCCCGGATCGTTCAAGATCCGTGGCATCGGTGCGGCATGTGAAGCCCATGCACGCCAAGGCAAGCGCCGTTTCATTTCTTCATCTGGCGGCAATGCTGGCATTGCCGTGGCCTATGCAGGTCGCAAGCTGGCTATCCCTGTCGTGGTCGTGGTGCCGGAAACCACCACCGAACGCGCCCGTGCGTTGATCCGTGCGCAAGGCGCGGAATTGATCGTGCATGGCTCAGCCTGGCACGAGGCCAACGCGCTGGCGCAATCCATGCTGGGCGAGGACGATGCCTTCTTGCACCCGTTCGACGATGCGCTGCTCTGGCAAGGTCACGCCAGCTTGGTGGATGAAGTGGCAAGCGCAGGCGTGAAGCCCGATGCCATTGTGTTATCGGTAGGCGGCGGCGGGCTGTTCTGCGGCATCGTGGAAGGCTTGCAGCGCAATGGCTGGGCGGATGTGCCCGTCATCACTGCGGAAACAATCGGTGCTGATGCGTTGGCGCGCTCAATCGCGGCCAATGAGCGCATCGCACTGGACGCCATCACCAGTATCGCCACGTCACTGGGCGCCAGGCAGGTATGCGAGCAGGCATTCACCTTGGCCGGGCAGCATCCTGTCCATTCAGTCGTCGTCAGTGATGAGGCCGCGCTAAACGCCTGCACCCGCTTTCTGGACGATCATCGAATGCTGGTGGAACCGGCCTGCGGTGCAAGCCTGGCCGTGGCCTATGACCGACATGAGGTGTTGGACAGCTTCGGCAATGTGTTGGTGGTGGTCTGCGGTGGTGTAACGGCCGACGTGGCACAACTAGAAAAATGGCGGGAAAGCATCGCTAGGGAATGAATACGCCCGCCAGAAATCCGATGGTAAGTTTAAGTCCTGCGCACACAGGACTTAGTGACACGCCAGCTCGTAACACAGGAGCCTTCCGCGAGATTCAACGCAATCAAAACCGTCCAGAAAGCAGATACCCCGCATTGGGCACTCGCGCCGCCAAGCCCAACGTCTTGAGGATTTGGTAGGTCGTTGCTCCAGCAGCCGACAGCACAGGCTTGCCCAGCATATCTTCAACGCGCTGGATCGCCGCCAGCGAAGGCATCTGCACGCAAGCCGAAAGAACCACGGCATCCGCCTCACTTGTATCCAGACGCTTGACGTGTTCGAGCAGGCTCATGGGAGCGATCCGGCCGACAGCCAGATTATCGGACACCTCCAGGCTGACAGAATCCGTCACACGGATGGCTTCGCTCTCGATGTATGCGGCGACCTGCTGTGTCAACGGCTTCGTGTAGGGCGTCAGGATCGCCACCTTATCGAAGCCCATGATCTTGATGCTGTCACACAGTGCGCCAGCCGAACTGATAATCGGCGTGGGCGCCTTGTTTTCCTCTGTGGCTTTGCCAAGACGCGCTTCGGATTGTCGATGGTAGCCAGGCCCCTGGCACATGATCGCCACAAGGCAGGCGTATGCCAGCACGTCACAGCGTGCATCGCTCAATTCCTGCGCGCAGCGATCACTTTGGCTATCCATCGCTTTCAATTCGTCGGGGGTGACGTGCATCATCCGCATACGAGCGGCATGGAACGTAAAACCCTCCTGCGGAAAATCCCCCTGCCTTGCATTAAGCATGGCGGGGATTTCTGTTTCCATTGTCGTGTTGGAGCTCGGCACGATCTGGCCGATTCGATATGTTTTCATAGTGGCTTCGTCCAAAGTACGAGGTATCAAGAGTCGCGATGCATACATGCCTGACCCGAAACAGGCCCGGTACGGCCATGCGTGCAGCGTCTGAAATTTAACTCCCGTCACTCATAAAACAACTCAAATTAGATCAATTTGATTGGCAATGTGAAATAATTGATTGGATATGATGTTTTCCAAGAATTCCTGCGCCCCTAGAATGGCCATCAGTTGTGCACAGGTCGGCACAACATCGCCTTTTCCATCACCCACAGGACGAAACCTCATATGCAACTCATCAGTCACAGCTTCAAAGACGGCCAGTCGATTCCTGGCGAATTTGCTTTCGCAGTGCCAGACGCTGCCCAGCACATTGCGCTGTCGTCGAACCGCAATCCACATCTTGCCTGGAGCGATGTTCCAGCAGGTACCCGGTCATTGGTCATCGTGTGCCACGACCCTGATGTGCCAAGTCGCGCCGATGATGTGAATCAGGAAGGCCGTGAAGTGCCGACTGATCTGCCGCGAATCGACTTCTTTCACTGGCTGCTACTCGACATTCCCGTCAGCACCACGGAGATCGAAGCCGGCACGCATTCGAACGGCGTCACGCCGCGCGGCAAGCCCGGCCCCGATGCCGACGCAGGCTTGCGCCATGGCATCAATGACTACACCACCTGGTTTGCCAGTGACGAACAAATGAAGGGTGACTACCATGGCTATGATGGCCCCTGCCCGCCTTGGAATGACACGCGCGTTCACCGCTACATATTCACTATTTATGCATTGGCTGTACCCGCGCTTGAGGTGGATGGGCCACTGACTGGCGAAAGCGTGCGTGCGGCACTGGCCGCCGCCCCGGTGCTGGGACAAGCCAGCCTGACCGGCTTGTACAGCCTCAACCCATCCGTGCCGCTTGATTGACCTGTGCGCCAGCAAAAATTAGCCACGGCAGAGCCTCGGCAAACCATCACCACACCAGCACAAGCTGAGGCTCGCCTGCACTGGCCGCTGCCATCCGGCACACCCGTGCTCCGGCGCGGCTTGTGCGCGCTGGCGCAACCCGTTCTGACGCGAGTTCAGCGCACACCGCGTTTTCTGTTCCATGATGCCACCGTCCTGCTGGTCGCTGCGGGGCGGCTCGACCTGGATGATGGTATCCACCCGCTCAGGATTGACGCACAAGCGTCGGTGCTGCTTGTCGATCCTGGCACATGCGCTGATTTGGTGAAAACGCCAGATAGCCGCGAGAAACGCTTCAGATCCATCTTCCTGACGCTCTCGGCAGCTTTGCTTGAGGCATTTCAGCGCAATCACTCCACTCGGCCGCCGGATAACGCTAGCCCGGCGCCTTATCGGCTGGCATCACTGGACGACGACCTCGAATCGACGTTTCACCGGGTACTCGAAAGTGTGGACACCAAGCGCGTCAGCGACGAACGGCTTCAGTGTCGGCTGATGGATTTCCTCCTTGCGCTTGCCGAACGAGGCCATGCGTTCAAGGACGCCAAACAGAGCGGAATTGCCGGGCGCTTGCGCACCTTGATTGGCGAGGCACCAGATCAAAACTGGACAGCGCACGAGGCAGGCCGTGCGCTAGCGATGAGCGAGGCGACATTGCGGCGGCGTCTTGCAGGTGAACGTGTGGGTTTCGAGGATATTCTGATCGACACGCGCATGCACCATGCCCTGATGTTGCTCCAGACAACATCCTGGAGCATTCCACACATCGCGCAGGCCTGCGGATACCAGTCACGTGCACGTTTCTCCGACCGATTCCGCGCACGTTTTGGTTGCCTGCCGTCCGCCGTTCGCTGACAGTCATCGGCTTTGTTGGGTGCATGCCCAGAACATGGCGGACTTACCGCCATGGATCACCCACACTGCCTTCCAACCTCCCGCAATACATTACCGCCGCGCACAGTGGCGACACCACAAACATTCACCAACCGGACAGCACGATCTTTCCGATCGCACTTCCTCTTTCCAGCAGTTCATGAGCGACACGCAGGTTCTGCGCATTGATCGGCCCCAGCGTTTGCTTGCGGGTAGTAACGATCCTTCCCTGCGCGGCAAGTTCCGCCACTGTTTGCAGGATGGCTTGTTGATGGGCGATATCAGCGGTTTGCAACAGAGAGCGCGTGAACATGAATTCCCAGTGGATCGACAGACTCTTGCGTTTGAGCGAAACAATGTCGAGTGACTTGGGATTGTCAATCAGCGCAATGCGGCCTTGAGGAGCGATCAGTTCCACGATATCGGAGAGATAGTGGTCGGTGTGGGTGGTGGAAAACACGAAAGCCGGTGCGCCAATACCCAGGGCTTCAACCTGCGGAGCCAGCGGCTGGCGATGGTCGATGACATGGTGAGCACCAAGCTGCCTGACCCATTCCACCGTTTCAGGACGTGAAGCGGTGGCGATGACGGTCAGGCCAGTCAAAGCCCGCGCCAACTGGATGGTCATGGAACCCACGCCGCCCGCGCCACCCACAACCAGGATGGCATTGGCAGCGCCCATCACAGGGTGTTCAACCTTCAGGCGGTCAAATAGAGTTTCCCAAGCAGTAAGGGCCGTCAGCGGCAGAGCCGCCGCATCCTCAGCACTGAAATTGCTCGGCACATGGGCGGCAATCCGCGCATCCACTGCCTGTCGCTCGGCATAGCAGCCAGGCCGGTCAATAGCACCCGCATAAAACACTTGGTCGCCCGGTTTGAAGCCCGAGACACGCGCGCCAACCGCACGCACGTGGCCCACGGCATCCCAACCCAGGATGCGCCAAGTACCCGACGCAGGCTGGGCGGAAGCCCGCACCTTTGTATCAGCCGGATTGACCGCGATCGCCTGCACTTCGACCAGTAAATCCTGCTCACCGTACTCAGGACCGGGCAGGTCGAGTTCAACCAGGGATTGAGGGTCAGAAATTGGCAGGGGTTGATTGAAACCAATGGCTTTCATGTTGCACTCCTTTCAGTGGATAATGAGAGCCATTTTTTCCTGTATTGATTATTTACGTAAGAACGCACATTCTTTGTACATAGTGTCAAAAAATATACTGTGAGATTGAAAATGGCCCGTATTCCTCACGCATCCTTTGATTGCGCCACCGGCTGTACAGTGGAAGCCACGCTCAACCTGATTGGCGGCAAGTGGAAAGGCGTCATCCTCTACCGCCTGCTGACTGGCGAAGTGCTGCGTTTCAACGAACTGCGAAGGCTGCTGCCCAACATCACCCAGCGCATGCTGACCAACCAGTTGCGCGAGTTGGAGGGTGACGGCCTGATTGCTCGCAAGATCTATCCCGAAGTCCCCCCAAAGGTTGAATATCGGCTGACGGACTATGGGCAGACACTGGCTCCGGTCATCCATGCGCTGAAGGCATGGGGTGACGCGCATATCGAAATTCAGGCCGCACAGGAAAATTAGCCTACGGTTGGCCCTCTTTGCCGTCCAATTTCCCAAGACACACCGCCGCTGTGTACTGTCGCGGCGATCTGCTGTCCCAGCTTTTGCTCGATCACTGGCTTCCACGGCACCAGGCTGAACCCCATGCCGTCATCAAGCATGGCGTAGCGCCCACTGGCGAGCATAACTGAGCGCCGGTAGATACCGGCGACGCGCTGCCCGTCGGCCACCGGGCGATGCTCAAGGCCGGTTTCCGCCGCCACCTCCTTCGCGGCCTGCGCCAGTTCTCGGTTTCGCAGCGTGCTTAGCAGGTTGCGCGCCAGGATGACGCGCTGCCCGCGCCGCTCGGCCAGCCCCTGTTCTTCAAGAAAATCGGCACGCTGCTCCAAGGCTTGCTTGGCGTCACCACCAAAGCCCAGGTCGCCCAGCCCCTTGCCGCCGCCGATCAACTGCTGATCCAGCCAGGTCGCGCCGATGAGGCGGGCCTGCCGCTCAATGGACAGGTGCGATTTCAGTTCCACGGCAACGCCGCCCAGGCGCTGCGCGTCGTACTGGCGGCCACGCTCGGCCAGGTCGTCCGACACCTTCCATAGCCCTTCGGCCACGCGCTCCACGATGCCTGCCCGGCGCAGGGCTTCCAGCCGCCGCACGTGAGCGGCGACAACCTCCTGCGGGTCGCGTCCGGGCTTGGCCCGGCCCTGTTCGATGGCCAGGTGATGATCGGT
The DNA here is from genome assembly GCF_004216755.1 of Kerstersia gyiorum. GTDB lineage: Bacteria > Pseudomonadota > Gammaproteobacteria > Burkholderiales > Burkholderiaceae_B > Kerstersia > Kerstersia gyiorum. The sequence continues at coordinate 2,866 of NZ_SGWZ01000007.1, read as the reverse complement.
GCGGTACAGGCCATCGCTCGCCAGCGCGGCGATGTTCTTGTCAGCCGCACGCACCTCGGCAGAACCTCGCACCTCCACCACGGCACCGGTCGGGTACTGTTCCAGCTCGGTCTTGGGTGGCAAGGCGACGTAGTGGGCTTTGCCGTCGATGCCATCGACAACCAAATAGCCCTTGTCGTACAGCTCATCGGCCATGCCTTTGCCAGCCACGCGGCCCACGATGGTTCTGGCGTCCTCGCCTGGTTGGAATACCGCCAGTTCCCGCTGCTGCCCGCTCATGGCACGCTGCATGGTGCGGATGATGTCTCCACGCTCGCCCATGGCCCGCAAGGTGCTTTCCGCTTCGGCATGAACGACCCATACGCCGGTCTGCATTTCGGTGGCCAGCCCCATGCGCTGCAAGCGTTGCAGGCGACCGATCAGCAACAGACGCTGGCGCTTCAATCGGGGCTCAGTCTCCAGCCTTTCGGTGCGGATAAGTCCATCCACGGCTTCGCGCTGCAAGGTGCGATCCAGGCCTGTCCAGCGTTCCTGCTCGACTTGACGCTGCATGCCGCGCTGGATCTCCAGTTCGGTACGCGGCCCCAGCCATTCTGTCGCCAGCTCCGAAGCCCGCTCCCGCATACCCTGGCTGATGTAGTCGCGGGAGATGATGAGGTCTTTGCCAGTGTCATCCTTGCCGCGCAGGACGACATGGGTGTGGGGGTTGTCGGTGTTCCAGTGATCGACCGCGACCCATTCCAATCTGGTGCCCAGGTCGGCTTCCATACGCGCCATCAGGTGGCGGGTGTAGGTGCGCAAGTCATCAAGCGATTCGGCATCTTCGGGCGAAACGATGAAACGAAACTGGTGCCGATCCTCTCGCCCACGTTCCTCGAATGCAACCAGATCGGCCTCATCCGTCGTCGGGCCATAGGCTTTGCCGGGTTCGCCATCACGGCCGACGCCTTCGCGCTCGATATAGCGCAGGTGCGTACTGGTGGAACGCGCCCCGGCCTTGGCGAGATTCACCAGCCGGGTTTTGATGGTGACGCGCCGAGAATTGGCGGTCAGCGATGCGCCAGTGAAGCGTGCAGCGACATGGCCGCGCCCCAGTCGAGAACCTGGCCTGCCACCCGCCTTGGCGACTTTGGCACCGGCTTTGCTGGTCTGGCGCAGCACCTGGTTGATAAAGGCATCGCCACGCTGCCTAGGTGCGCCTGGCCGGATGCGGAAACGGTCATCGTCGTTGCGGCTCATACATCACCTCCATCGCAAGCCATCCAAGCCGAGCGTGGGTAGCACGCACCTTTCCGAATGCCGGCAAGGCATTGGCGATCTACGCGGCACCGTGCCGCGATCAGGCGCGTGCCGCGCCACCTCAATGTGCAGACACGGTTTTTGCGAAACGGAGTGCCGCAACCTTTTATCTTGCCTTCCGCCTTTGCCTTCCGCTGTCGCTCCAGGCACCGGCGGTCCGGCGGCGCTGCTGCGCGAGCAGCCAGCGCGCCAGCGAACGCGGCGACGGCGGCAGGCCGGGCGCGTTCGAGGCAAGACGCCTGCACATGGGAAGGCAGCGCGAAGTGCAGCGCGGATGCGCTCGCACTGCACGCGCGACAACAGCCGGAAAGCCACTGGATCGACACGCCCGATGGCACGAGAAGATGCACGGCAACGTGCAGCGAGTCGGCGGCCATCATGGGCGTGTCTCCAGCCATACCGGATGCGCGACGCCGATCACGGTGGATGCGCTGACCGGGCCGAAGTAGCGGCTGTCGAACGATGCCGGATTCGTCACGCTCAACAAGAACAGTTCGCCCTGTTCAAGGCGGCGGCAAAGCTGCAAGGACGGCAGCGGCCGACCTAGCCGGTCGGTCGGCAAAACGGCGGCCGCAGGCACGCCGTCGATGCGTACCTGACCGGCGACGATGCAGACGTGTTGCGGCGCGACAGCGCCCACACGTTTGAGCAGCGGCACGCGGGTCGGCAGGTAGGCGCGCTGAGCAGCCAGCATGGTGGCCCTGGCCGGCAGCGGCACCAGCACGATGCTGTTCACGGACAACGGATGTGGCAGCGAGGCGGTGCGCGGGTCGAACGGGTCGATGCGATACCAGCCGACCGCCACGCTGTCGGACGGGTTGTAGGTCAGACGCGGCAGGGGCGACACGAAAGCCGCCCAGGCCAGCGCAGCGAAGCCGATGGCGGCCAGTGTCGCCACGACGATGCGAGCGCGCAGGCGCGAGCGAGGACGCGGCGCCACGTCGGACGCGTTGGGTGTGGTGGTCGGGGCGGTCATGGCAGCACCTTCCCGGTCAGCCAGGCGGCGTGCCGCTCGGCGGTGTATTCGGGCAGCGGCGAACGCGCTGCAAGACGGTTGCCCAGCGTGCGCCAGTACGCGGGCGACACGTCGATGGCGGCGATGCCCAGCGCCTCGATGGCGTCGATGCGTTCCAGCACGGCGCGCACGTTGGCATCGCCTTCGGCATGCAGCAGCAGGCGCGCGCCCGGCTGCACGCCGGGAATGCGCTGCATGGCGTCCAGTGGCGTGCACGCCTGCATCACCATGAACTGCCAGCGGATCGTGCCGTAGTCGTTGGCCTGCCAGCGGATACGGCAGAGCATCGCGCCCGGCAGGAACACCACGCAGCGCCGCCAGCGGTCGAGCTGGAGCGTGCGCGCCGGTTCTCCGAAGCGCAGATAGAGCTTGAAACGGGCCTCGATGTAGGCCAGTGAAACGCACGTCAGCGGCACGTTGTCGGCCTGTCCGGCGAGTGCTGTGGAATGCGGCGGCAGCGCAGCCGTGGCCGCGCCAGCGGCAGGCGAAGCGGATGCGGTCATGGTGTGTTCTCCGGGGGAAACTCCCGCTCCAGCAGGCCGCGCAGCAGAT
>NZ_SGWZ01000006.1:156089-225508 GCF_004216755.1 Kerstersia gyiorum | reverse complement strand
GCCTGCCCAGGTGCCGCAAGGCCTCCACGACCTGACTCAGCAGCAAACGACCCAGGCCATGGCCTTCGTCTTCCGGTAGCAAAGCCAGCACCATGTGATCCCCGGAAGCCCTGTTGAAGGTGGTGGTAGAACCTGTCGCGGCGTTATCTGGTGCATTGCTGCCGGCGCCTGTTTTTCTGAAATGCTCGTGTCAGCTCTATTTCCTGTCAATCACGGAGGTAGGCTATCGGCAGCATGGCGCAAGCATGTCACTTACGGTTTTCCGGGGCATCCACTGATAACCAGGCCGCAGTGTGGTGATAGCCAAAGCGCGGCCCCTCCTGGGGCAAGGCAATCTAGCGCTCCCATCGCTTGCGGTCTTTCTCTGGCTGCTTGCTTGTTTAGGTCGACACCCGTCGACTCCTCCGGCCCAGGTAGCAGCATGCCTTGCGGTGTGATAACCCCCACCGGATCAGCGCATCGAACGTTTCGCATCGCCGCGCCGGGGACCGCCTGCTTTTGATTGAGTGCCTTCCACCCGTCAATGACCGGTAATGGCTAATCCACCAGCCACTTGAGGCGCTCGTTCTCCGACGTTAATTCCTTGATCCGAGGTATCTCGGCCACATTCATGCCCGCCACTTTCACTTTATGGTGCTCGCACAGGTCTTTGCCAGGTCGCTGTACGTTGAAAAAGACGATGCTGGCTTGGTGGTGAAACCGCCACGAAATTGTGGAGAACCATGGGAGATATCGCTGTCGTCGCGGTGCGATGACGGTGTCAGGAACAGTGACGAATGCCAGATGTTCGTGGATGTACCTTGGTGATGTGAGGGGTGATGCTCTTATCTAAAGAAAATACTGCAATTTCTCAAGCTGTTGAGGTTTCTTAATTTACAAAATAAAATCGAAAACGATTTGCATTTGTAAATTAAGAGGCCAGACGCTGCTTGCGTACTTTGCTCCTGGTGTTGGGAAAAACGGCTTGCAAGCTGACTGGCATAGGGCCATGGCATGCCTCAATGGCGATTGCCATGCCTCCGCTATCTAACCCGTCCGATACGTTTGTATCAATCAAATAGGATATCCGGAATGACGAGTCCAGCATCGCTATCCAATAAATGTGGCAGGAAGTTCGATCTTCGGCGCATGGTCGCGCAAATGAGGCATCGTGCAGTCGTCGCGCCTTTCTCGCTGGCAGCGCATGTCACTGGTGCTGCGGTCCTATGCTTCGGGGCGGCGGTGGCGTACGCACAGGCACCAACTGAGCAGATGCAACGTTTTGATGTGCCTGCCGGCTCTTTGGCCGAGGTTTTGAATCACATCAGTCAGCAGACAGGCCGGTCCGTCGACTTGGAGCCTGGCGTCTCGCTGGACGTGCCCAGTCCGGGCCTGAGGGGAAGCTTCACACCACCCCAGGCGTTTAGTCAGGCTCTGCAGCCCCATGGTCTCTTCGCTTTGACTGCTGCTGGCGGTGTACGCATCGCCCATGAGCCGGTTGCGACTCGTGAGCTAGAGGCGGTCCGGGTTTTAGGTACCGCAGAGGAAGAGCTTAAACAACAGTTGAGTGTTTCCATAATCACTGCGGAAGACCTCCAGATCCGCCCGCCTGCAACTGATCTGTCCGAAATTATTCGTACGGTTCCCGGCGTTAACCTGACCGGCGCGAGCTCTAGCGGGGCGTATGGTAATCAGCGCCAGATAGATATCCGTGGCATGGGTCCCGAAAACACATTGGTGCTTATTGATGGCAAACCGGTCAGGTCCCGGGAAGCCGCGCAAATGCGCCGTTCCGGCGAACGCGATACAAGAGGTGATACCAACTGGGTGCCGGCCGATCAAGTAGAACGTATTGAGGTCATTCGTGGGCCGGCCGCTGCGCGCTATGGCTCTGGCGCTGCTGGTGGGGTGGTCAACATCATTACCAAGCCCCCCACGGACAAAATTTCCGGCTCGCTGACCGGCTACTACAATCAACCGGAAAATGGCGATGAGGGCAATGCGCGCAGAATCGGTTTCAATTTGTCTGGGCCCTTGAACGACAAACTGTCGTTTCGTTTCTATGGCAATGCAGCCAAGACCAATGCTGATTCGCCAGATATCAATGCAGATGAAGTTGTCAGCGGTAACGCAGCAGGTCGCGAAGGGGTACGCAATCGAGATATAAACGGTTTGCTGCGTCTGGATATCAATCCCGACCATGTGGTCGAACTGGATCTTGGTTTCAGCCGCCAGGGCAACGCTTATACCGGTGAGTATCCTGTGAATGTCAGCGATGAGGAACTGATCGAGCAATTGGCCAATGATGGCGCAGAAGTACGCCGCACCTATCGCCAGACAGCAGCTTTGACTCACCGGGGCGATTGGGGAAAGCTAGGAAATTCCCGCGTCATTCTTCAGTACGAAGACACGCGCAATTTGGATTGCCGCAAAAATTCTGCCGGTGGCCCGGAAGGTAGTTGTGCGTCTCCCCTGTCATATCTGGAATCCAATCTCAAGAATCTTTATGCAAATGGTGAACTCTACACACCGTTTACGCTGGGCGGCTTGTCACAGGTACTGACAACGGGGATCGAGTATCGTCATGAGAGCTTGAAAGATCCGAATACCTTGTTGCAAGCACCGCCTAGCGGCGTTACACAAGGCACTGATCCAAAGTCGACGGCGAGCAGTGTCGCTTTTTATCTGGAAGATAACATTGAAATTACTGACGATTTGATTGTCACGCCAGGTGTGCGGCTCGATCATCACAATCAATTTGGCAGCAATTGGAGCCCAAGTCTGAATGCAACCTATCAGTTAAGCTCTGATTTCAGTTTGAAGGGCGGTATTGCTCGCGCATATAAAGCACCTAATTTGTATCAGAGCAATGAAAATTACTGGTATACCACGCGTGGCAATGGTTGCCCAATTAACGTGAGTGGCCCTTGCTACATCCAGGGGAATCCTGACCTGAAGCCGGAAATCAGTGTCAACAAGGAAATCGGCGTGCAGTGGGACAATCACCAGGGGTGGGATGCAAGCGTCAGTTATTTCCGCAATGATTACAAGAACAAAATTACTGCAGACATGTACACACAGGGTACGGTTGATGTCGGCACGTACAAATACTACCAGTGGCACAATTCGGGTAAGGCCTTGGTTCAAGGCTTGGAAGGTAACCTGAATATTCCGTTGCTCGGAGAGAGTGGGCACACTTTAAGCCTGCTCAACAATTTCACTTGGATGCTGGATAACAAGGATCGGGAAACCGATCAGCCATTGAGCATTATTCCCAAATATACGCTTAACAGTACCTTGCTGTGGCGTCCAGTGGAACAGCTGTCCGCTCAGCTGACAATGAGCTGGTACGGCACTCAGAAGCCTCGTACTTTGACGGCTCGTGGCGCCGATGCGGAAGGGGCGGCACTGGACAGTGTGAGCCCGTACGCAGTGATCGGACTGAACACGCTGTATGACGTAAACAAGAACCTCCGCATTGGTGTGGGGATCAGCAATTTGTTTGATAAGGTCATCAAGCGTCGTTCCAACGGCGTCAGTGGCGGTGCCTATACCTATAACGAACCTGGCCGGGCGTACTACCTGACCACGACGGTGTCGTTCTAAGCTGATGGTCAGCTTCCATCCGATATCTCGTGTGGAAGCGGCAGGTTAAATACATTGCACCGTATGTTTCAGAACCGCCGTGGCCGGTGGCCACGGCACCCCTGGCCTGCTGTACTGCTTCGAGAGTAACGCCTGGATGCCCATGGCCTGCAAATTGCAGGGGGCAGCCAGGCTGATGCCAGATGTGAAAAACCCGGTTCCGCCATTCGTGGAAACCGGGTTTTTGTGATTGGAAGTCGATGTGGAGAGGCAGCACTGCGCGGAGGCAGTGCTGTAGTCTTTACATCTGCACTTGCAATCCGACGCGCAGGGTGCGGCCTGGGGCGGGCATCATGCTTTGTGCCAGCGGATCCAGGTAATAACGGTTGGTGATGTTCTGCAGCGAGACGTTGACGGCGGCCATTTTGTGGAACTGATAGCTCAGGAACGCATCAACCAGGGTGACGGGGTGGTAGATCAGCTGGGGCGTGGTGTCGCCTTGTTGCCAGGGCTCTTCCATTTTTTCCGTCGGGCCCGAGGTGAAGGTCATGCGGCTGCCAACCGTCAGGCGCTGGTCCAGCCAACGGGTGCCAACGGTCAGGTTGACGGCATACTTCGGCGGGTTCTGGGTGTTGGTATATGAGCCCATGAAGCTGCCCGGCGTGCAGTCCGGCGTGTTTTCTGTCGGCATGTAGCGGTCTGCCTTGGCGCGCAGGTTGGCGGCGAAGGCCGCGTCGCAGGTGCGCGTTTTCAGGTAGTGCGTGGCAGACAGATCCGTGAAGATCCGGCCATTGTCATATTGGGATTGCAGTTCCAGTCCGCTGGCTTGATAGCTGTCGGCGTTGGAGAACGTCATCGAGCCATTGAGGGTAGGATCGTAATAGCGCGTGATGTAGTTTTTGACATCGTTGCGGAAGTACGCGAACTTGAAGGCAGCGAGGTCGGCCGAGGACAACACGCCGCTATGGATGGTGCTGAAGCCCAGCTCCAGGTTGCGCGAGCGTTCCGGCTTGAGGTTCTGCACCGGTGATACCTGCAGTGTGCCCAATGAGGTTTCGAACAGTGAGGGCAGGCGGATGCCGGTAGAGTACGAGGCATAGACCTGCGTATCCGGTGCCAGCTCGTAGCTGATACCGAATGCGGGCGCGATGCCGTGATCGTGTGACGACAGCGGTTCGCTGTGGCTGTAGCCCACGACCGTGGAGATCACCATGGGATTGGAGGCGGCGACGTAGCTGGGTTCGCCGAATTCATCCAGGTTGACGCCGACTTCCGGGTGGTTGGAGTCGGAGTACACGAAGCCATTGTTTTTCAAGGGATCGGTGGCGTCGGTGTATTCGCCGTTTTCGTCCGGGTACCAATCCATGTAGCCCAGCTTGCCGTTGGCGAAGACCATGACGGATTTCTTTTCGCGGTCTTCGCGGACTGCCGTCGCGTAGGTATTGCGGTCACGCGACTTGAACTTGCTGAACCGCACGCCGGTCCAGAGCGTCAGGCGGTCGGTCGGTTTGTATTCCAGCTTGCCGGTCAGGTTGATTTCCTGCCGCTTGCCGTCGCGCAGGATGCGATTGGCGTTGCGGTCGTCTTCAGTAATGGTGACGCCGGCTTGCGGGCTGAGGTTTTCTGCCTGGAAGGAGCCGCCCAGTTCGAAGGCGAAGTCGCCGATGTTGCTGCTGAACTCCGAGCGGTTGCTCAGATCCATGCCGATGCGGCGGTTGTTCAGGCGCACCCAGCCGCGGTCGCCCACGTACATTTCGCTTCTGGGGGCCATCACGCCGTTGATCTGCGACGTGCGTGCGCCGACGAACCACAGGTTGGACTTCAGGTCGATCCAGGGATTGTCGGCCGGATTGAAGTTGTAGCGCAGCGAGGTGGTGTCGATTTCCGTTTTGCCGGTGGGGTATTGATAGATGCCGGCAGTGCCGCTGCGGATGATGTCCGAAGGCATGACTTCACCCTGGCGGCCGTTGTAGCGCCGATAGCTCAGTTCCAGTGCATGGCCGGCGGCGGGCCTGATCGTGGTTTTGACCAGCACGGACTCCGTTTCCACCGACGAGTTAAGGACTTCTTCGCCGGGCTTGTACATCTTGGCGACGGTGTTTTTTTCGCGGCCCGATGATTCATATTCGACATAGCGGTCGAAGCCATGCTTGCCGGAGAAATAGTTGCCTTGCGTGCGGTGTGCGTAGGCGGCGACCAGGTCCACCTTTTCGCTGGTGTAGCCGAAGGCGATGCTGCCTGCCTGTGCATTCGACCCGAACAGGTTGCCGTGCTTGCTTTCCGGTTCGCTGTACAGATCGGACGAGCTGTTGTAGTTGGAGCCGTCGCGCGAGCGGTGTGCCGGTTTGTTGCCGTTGTTCCACATTTCACCGGTGATCCGCACCCCGACGCTTTGCCCGGCGGGGATGATGTCGTTGACACCGATGGTGCGCATGGCCACCGTACCGCCGATGGCATTGCCGCCGGTGGCGGCCGACAGCCCCGGGCCCTTGTCGATGGTGACGTTGCTGATGAGATCCGGGTCGATGTAGCTGCGCTGCTGGGTGCCAGCATAGCCACGGTAGACGTCCAGCGCCTGCTGGGCGCCATCGACGGTAATGGCGACGCGGCTTTGGCCCTGGATGCCACGGATGTTCACGTCCAGCCCGCCGCCGTTACGGCTGTCGCCGACCTGCACGCCAGGAACGCCTTTGAGCATGTCGCCGGGGGACAGCGGCACGAAACGGCGCAATTGCTGCTCGGAAAGATAGACCGAGGAGCGCGGCTCGGTGTAGACCGCGCGCTCCGCGCTGTCGGGCGCTGTGCCTTCCACGGTGACGTTGGGCAGGGTGGCGACCGGGCCTGCGATTTTCTGCAGGGTGTAGCTGCCATCCGGGCGGGATACCAGTTCCAGGCCGCTGTTGGACAGGAGGCGGTTCATGCCTTCGCGCGCCGTATAAGTGCCTTGCAGCGCAGGCGCCTGCCGCTGGCTTGCCAGCGCGGGATCGAAGGACAGCAGAATGCCGGATTGAGCTGCGAATTCCGCCAGCGAGCGGCTCAAGGGCATGGCGGGCAGGCGGTAGTCGATCAGGGTGCTGCCATCCAGCGCTGCACTGCCCACGGCCTGGGCCTGGGCGGTCGGGACGAGCCCGGGCATCAGCGCGGTGCCGATGATCAGGCCGAACATGAGTTGGCGGACGGCTGCGGCACCAGGGTGCAGGCGGCCAGGGGCAGAAAGGGCGGGTTGTGGCTTCATGCTGAGCAAATGGTTTCCGCTGGGTGGCGGGAGATATCCTCAAGGGTCGATGCGGGCATCAGGTAAACCGGTCTGTCTGGATGCGGGCATGGTACGGCCAATGTCGGATATTTTTTCAATATGGGAATGATTTCTGCTTCAAGGAAAAAGAAATCGCTGAATGCACTGCCGGCCCAACGGGTCCGGCGTTCGCACAGGCAGCAAGGGCAAGGCAGGTGGGCGACACGCGTGGCTGGTACGCGCGGCGCAGCTTCAGCAGAGCGACGCAGGACATGATGGGCAAGCTTCCGGTAATGTTGGAATCCGGGGGGAACCCGTGACAGAGCCGATAGCCGGCAGTTTCCTTGCCGGCTTTCATTACCTATGTCGAACGACGCGCAGGAAAGTATATTTTTCCCTGGAGTTTTACATTTTGTTTCTTTTGTCGGGAGGAATGTGCGGTCTTGCCCGCGTCGGCCCGGCATCTTGGTCGTGCCGGGCCGATTGAGGCGGTTGGCGGTGGCAGGCCCTACATCTGCACTTTCAGGCCGACATTAAGGGTGCGGCCGGGTGCAGGCATATAGCTTTGCGCCAGCGGGTCAAGGTAATAACGGTTGGTGATGTTCTGCAGGGAAACATTGAGCGACGCCTGTTTATGGAATTGGTAGCTCAGGAAGGCGTCGAACACTTTGACGGGGCGGTACAGCAATTGGGGCGTCGTGGCGCCGACTTGCCAGGGCTTGTCCAGGATTTCGGTCGGGCCGGCGGTGAACACCATGCGGCCACCTACGGTCAGCCGTTCGTCCAGCAGGCGCGTGCCCAGCGTGAGGTTGATGGCGTACTTTGGCGGGTTCTGCGTGTTGGAGAAGGACCCCATGAAGCTGCCCGGGGTGCAGTCAGGCGTGTTTTCCGTCGGCATGTATTCATTGGCGTTGCTGCGCAAATGACCGGCAAAGGCGGCATCGCAAGTTTGTGCATGGAAGTAGCGGGTGCCGGACAGGTCCATGAAAAATGTACCGGTGTCGTATTGCGACTGGAATTCCAGGCCGTTGACTTTGTAGCGGTCAGTGTTGGTGAAGGTCATCAGCCCCCATGTGGTGGGGTCGTAGTAGCGCGTGATGTAGTTTTTGATGTTGGTATCGAAATAGGCCAGCTTGGCTGCCAGCATGTCGCGCTGGCTCAGGACGCCGTGCTGCAGCGTGCTCAAGCCGATTTCCCAGCTACGTGAGCGCTCCGGCTTGAGCGCCTGGCCGGGGTGGACCTGCAAGGTGCCCAGGCTGCTTTCGAAGAGGGAGGGCAGGCGCAGCCCCTGTGTGTAGGAGACATATGCGATGGAGTTCGGGGCGAATTCGTATTCGGCACCAACGGACGGAGCGTAGCCATGGCCGCTGTCTTCCTGCGGTTGGGAATAGGTGTAGCCGGTGACGATGGCGACTTCGCGCGGGTCGTAGACCGTGACGGTGGCGTCTTGCGAGGCTTCGTTGTAAGGGATGCCATTGAAGGGATGGTTGGAGTCTTCCCAGACGATGCCGTTATGCAGGCGGGGGTCGGTCGCATCGGTGAATTCACCGTTGGCGTCGGCCTCCCACCACATGTTGCCCCACATGCCGGGTTTGGACACCACGATATTGCGTACCAGGCGGGTTTCCCGTACTCCTGTGGCAATGACGTTGCGGTCACGGGTGTGGTACTGGCTGAAGCGCAGGCCGGCCCATATTTTCAGCTGGTCGATTGGTCGGTACTCGATTTTCCCGGTGAGATCCATTTGGCGGCGGTGAGCATCGCGCAGTTGCCGGTTCGCATTGATATCGTGTTGCGTGGTCACGACCCGGGATTGCGGGCCCAGTTCTTCAATCTGGAACGAGCCGCCGATATCGACGGCAAAGTTGCCGATGGCGCTGCCGAATTCCGAGCGGTTGCTGAGGTCACCCCCAATGCGCCGGTTGTTCTGCCTCACCCAGCCACGGTCAGTGACGAAAAATTCGCTGCTGGGAACGGTGACGGCGTTGAGCTGGCTGCTGCGGGCATCCGTGGCCCACAGATTGGCTTTCAGGTTGATCAGCGGATTGTCGGCAGGCGATAAGTCGTAGCGCAGCGTGGCCGTATCTATGCGCATGCGGCCCTGCGGATACTGGTAAATATTGGCTGTTCCGAAGCGGAAGATGTCCGACGGCATGATTTCGCCCTGGCGTCCGTCGTAGTTGCGGTAGCCCAGTTCCAGTGTATGTCCGGGGGCAGGCCGGATCGTGGTTTTCAGCAGGACAGACCGGGTCTCGGCCGAGGAGTTCAGGACTTCTTCGCCTGGCTGATAGACCTTGGCGACGGTTTCTTCCTCGCGGCCATATTCGTCCCAGCTTCGATAGGCGTCATGACCGTGCTTGCCGGCGAAATAGTTGCCTTGTTCACGCTTGGCAACGGCTGCCAGAAAGTCGATTTTTTCTCCGGCGATTGCGAAGGCCAGGCTGCCGGATTGCGCATGGGAGCCAAACAGGTCGCCATGTTTGTCGTGTGGTTCTGTCGAGAGATCGCTGGCGCTGTCCACGCTTTCCGGGCGGTACGCCGGCTTCTGGCCGTTATTCCAGAGGTTGCCCATCAGGCGCACGCCGACGGATTGGCCGGGCAGGAGGATATCGTCCACGCCTATGGTGCGCATTTCCACCGATCCGCCGATGGCGTTGCCGCCTGCGCTGGCCGAGAGACTGGGGCCCTTGTTGATCGTGATGCTGCTGAGCAGGTCCGGGTCGATATAGCTGCGTTGTTGGGTGCCGGCGTAGCCGCGGTAGACGTCCAGCGCCTGTTGGGCGCCGTCGACGGTGACGGCGATCCGGCTTTGCCCCTGGATACCGCGTATGTTGATGTCCAGCGCGCCGCCGTTGCGGGAGTCGCCCACCTGCACGCCGGGCACGCCCTTGAACAGGTCACTGGTCGAGATGGGGACGTAGCGCTCGATTTCAGCGCTCGAGATATAAACGGAAGAACGTGGCGCGGTGTAGACCTCTTCGGCAGGGCTGATACTGCCCACGACCGTGACTTCCTGCAGTTCGGCCACCTTGCCTGGATTTTTCTTCTGGCGCAGCGTGTAACTGCTGTCGGGCCGTCGGATGATTTCCAGTCCGCTGCCCGCCAGCAGGATCTGCAACCCGGCGCCGGTGGTATGCCCTCCCTGAAGAGCCGGAGCCTGCAGGCCGCGGGTCATGGCCGGGTCGAAAGACAGCAGCAGGCCGGATTGCGTGGCGAATTGCGCCAGCGATCGGCCCAGCGGGCCGGCCGGGATGTTGTACTGGCGCACGTTGGTATCTGCGAGGGGAGCAGAGTCAGGCGCGGCCTGGGCATGTGCCGTGTCGGGGCCCAAAAGCAGGGCAGCGGCGGCGGTGGTGGACACGCCGAAAAGCACCAGCCGTCCTGCCAGCACGATGGGTGACAGGCGCAGGCTTGGCCGGGGGGCAACAGGGGGACGGGACATCTCGATCATTCCTTGAGAACAGGGCGGAGTCAGGTCCAGCGCTGCGCGACACGCTGGTCTTTCACTCTCCTTGTCGCATGAGGAATGAAAAAGGATATTTTCGGGCCGGATGGCGGGCTGCAGCAGGCGGCCTCAACGGCCGATATAGACCCGTCGTCCGTTGCGGCGGACGTTCAATTGGTAGGTCTGGGCCAGCATCTGCAAGGCCAGTTCGATGTCGTGCACCGGGAAGGCGCCGGACAATTGCAATTGGCGCAGGCCCGGTGCGTATTCGATGGTGTCCTGGCTGTAGCGGGAGAGTTCTGCAACCCACTGTGGCAGGCTCATGGCATCGGCCATCAGCAGGCCGTTGCGCCATGCCGACGCGGCTTCGCTGGTGTCTGTCAGCGGCCCGACGTGCTGGCGCGTGAAGCCAGCCTGCTGCCCCGCTTGCAAGGTGACGGCCACGCCCGGCCCGGCATCGGCGGGGGTGATACGCACTGCGCCTTCATAGACGGCCAGCAGCGTATGGTCTTCGTGTTGACGCACGACGAAGCGCGTTCCCAACGCCTGCATGCTGCCGTGGTCGGTGTGCACCCGGAATGGTCTGGGCGGCTGTTGCGTATCCGGTGCCGTGCTGATGTATATCTCGCCGCGCTTGAGCGTCAGCAGGCGTTGTTCGACGGTGTAGAGCACGTCGAGCACCGTGTCGGTATTGAGTGAGATCCGCGTGCCGTCGTCCAGCGTGGCGTCCAGTTGTTCGCCGATGCCGGCGACGTAATCGGCATTCAGGCGTTCGAACCAGGGGCGGGCCTGCCAGGCCAGCCATCCGGCAGGTGCCAGGGCCAGGATGGCGGCGACGCTGCGCAGCAGCGCGCGGCGGCTGGCGCCGCCGATGTTGTTAGCGCGCCGCAGCGTGGGCGCAGCCAGGCCTGCTGGCATGCTGCCCATTTTGTCCAGCAGCCGTTCGGCACGCCGCCAGGCCCGCTGGTGTTCGCTGCTCTGGCCATGCCAGCGGGCAAAGCTGGCCTGTTGTTCCGCATCCAGATGGCCTTCCTGGATGCGCAGCAGCCAGTGCGCCGCCTCGTTGAGGATGCCGGGGTCTATGCGTGTATCCGGTGTATTGGCCATGCTGCCGGCTCAGTCGTCGGGCATCTGGCTCAGGCACAGCAGGTACGCCTTGTGCATATAGCTCTTGACGGTCGGAATGCTGATGCCCAGTGCCGTGGCGATATCCGCCTGTTTCATGCCGTCCACCGTTGCCATGAGGAACGCCTGCTTGGCGCGCGGCTTCAGGGTGTCGAGCATGGCGTCGATCTCGGCCAGCGTTTCGACGATGACATGCTGGTGCTCAGGGGAGGGGTGTTGCGGTTCGGGCAGCGTGGCCAGTGTTTCCAGCCAGGCACGTTCCAGCGACTGGCGGCGTATCCAACTGACCACCACGCCCTTGGCGACGGTGGCCAGGTAGGCGCGAGGCTTGAGCAACTCGTCGGGTTCAGGGGCGCGGTTGCGGCTGCTGATCAGGCTGACGAAGGTATCATGCGCCAGGTCTTCCGCCACTTCGCGGCCGGAATGCTGCAGCTTGCTGGCAATCCAGTTGCGCAGCCAGCTGTGATGGTCAGCGTATAGCGTGGCGATATCGGCCGATGGCGTAAGGGCGGAAGAGGGCATGGCCTTTCAGCGAGACGTGTTGCAGTGAAGACGGTTGCATGGCGACCGGTGCATGGGGGGCAGCGGGCCTTTTCAGGTGTGCACATTGCCCGACAGGCGCGGCTGCGATCCTGGGGATGGCGGGCTGGCTGCACGGCAGACGGAGGCCAGCTGGCGGCAACCCGGATCGGTAGCCGGAGCAGAATTCTTTGATGATTATAACTCTCATTCCCGTTTATTCTGGCTGGCCGTGGAAATCCTGCAACATCCGGGGTTGGCGCAGCCATGCGTTCGGGTACGCTTCGCTGGCGTGGGCGGTTGCCGCCAGACAGGGGTGGCAGGTTCGCGCCGTAATGGAAAACGAGCAGGAAAATGCCGGTGCGCGCAAGCGGCGCTGGCGCAGGATGGCGCGGCGCTGCAACACGTTATTACAGACAACGCGGTAAGATATCCGCTGTTTTGATAAGGAGTCGATCAACATGAGCAACCTGCCGCAATCCGGCTCGCCCGAATTGAGCCTGCAGACCGTTATGCACATCGTCTATGGCCTGTTTGCCGTGTCGCTGATCAGTGCGGGCTTTCTGGGCCTGGCTGCGGTCGCTGGTGTGATCCTGCTGTACGTCAAGCGCCAGGATTTTGCCGCTACCTATTTCGATGGTCATGCTGCCTGGCTGCTGGCCACGTTCTGGTGGAGCGTGCTGGCGCTGGCTGTCAGCTTCCTGGCCACGCTGATCTATATCGGCTGGCTGGGCGTATTCGCTACCATCGTCTGGGCGCTGTACCGCGTCATCCGCGGCTGGCTGGCACTGGTCGAAGGCCGTTCGCCCGTCGATTACGAGTAATTCTCCGTGTTCCGGCGCCGGTTCCCGCCGGTTGTCCGAAGAAAATGCGCCCGATCCGGTTTCTGGATCGGGCGCATTTTTTATGCATGCCGGCCTGCGGTACAGGCTGGCGGGTGCGGAGCCGGGTTCAAGCCTGGCGGGCGTATGCCAGGGCGCTGTCGAGCATGCGGCGCAGCAGCGGCTGGATTTCCCGGGCCCGCTCTTCCAGATAAGCGAAGGGCAGGGCTTCTTCCATATAGCAGCATTGCGCCATTTCCAGCTGCACCGCGTGGATGCCGGCCTCGGGGGCGCCGTAGTGACGGGTGATGTGGCCGCCCTTGAAGCGGCCATTGAGTACGCTGGTGTAGCGTGTGTCGCTGCTGGCCACGGCGAGCAGTTTCCCGGCCAGCGCCGGGTCGCAGCTTTTTCCGTCTGCCGTGCCGAGGTTCAGGTCCGGCAGTTTGCCTTCGAAGAAACGGGGAACGACAGAGCGGATGGAGTGGGCATCCCAGAGCACGACACGGCCGTGCAGGCTGCGCAGGCGATCCAGTTCCTGGCGCAGGCAATCATGATAGGGCTGCCAGAGGGCGACACGGCGCGCCGCGATTTCTGCTGCGTCTGGCACGTCGCCCGCGGCATAAATGGGTGTGTCGTAGAAGGTATCCACCGGACACAGGCCGGTGACGCTCTGGCCGGGGTAGAGGCTGGCGCCGTCTGGCGGACGGTTCTGGTCCACGACGTAGCGCGAGTAGTTCGCGCACAGGATGGATGCGCCCATTTCCCGGGCAAAAGCATACAGGCGGGGCATATGCCAATCGGTATCCGGGACTTGCCGGGCTTCCTCGGTGAAGCGGGCGGCAAGCTCAGGCGGCACGTAGGTGCCGGCGTGCGGCATGGAAATCAGCAGGGGGGCCGTTCCCTGATGAAAGGTATAGACGGCGGGACTGGCTTCGGTCATGAGGGCTCTCCTGGCAGGAGCGCCCGCGCAGGGCGCGGGTGTGAAAACAGGGGAATACGGGCAGCGTCTGGCGTGCGGCTCAGGGGCTGGTGGGATACAGGTCGCCACGGCGGTGCGACCAGGCTGGCAGCTTGTCGCGCAGCATGGTGACGCGCGTCGGGTCCAGGTCGGCGCAAATATAGCCGGGCTGGTCGGGCATGCAGGCCAGTACGGTGCCCCAAGGGTCGATGATCATGCTGCGGCCCAGGCAGGGCAGGGCCGGGCCGGGGCCGCCGATCTGCGCGGCGGCCAGCACATAGCACTGGTTTTCGATGGCGCGGGCGCGCAGCAATACTTCCCAGTGATCCCTGCCGGTATGGACATTGAAGGCGGCCGGAACGACCAGAACATTGGCGCCACGGGAACGCAGCGCACGGAACAGCTCGGCAAAGCGGATGTCGTAGCAGATACTCAGGCCGAGCTGCAGTCCGGCTGCTTCGACGGTGGTGAGGGCGGCGCCGGGGGCGAAATCGTCGGATTCCAGGTAGGGCATGCCATTGACCACGGCATCGTACAGATGCGTTTTGCGATAGCTGGCAGCAATCTGCCCGTCCGGGTTGAATACCAGGCTGGTGTTGCCCAGGCGCGGGTCGTCCGCCAGCCGCTCGTGCATGGAGCCAAGCTGGATCCAGCAGCCGGTGCGGCGTGCCAGGGATGCCATGTGTTCGGTCACGACGCCGGGAACCGGGGATGCCTGTTGTTGCAGCAGCGCGGCGTCGCCACGTACATCGCTGTATTCGGGGGTGATGATGAGCTGGGCGCCATCCTGGGCCGCAGCCAGGACCCAGTGCTCGATTTCCGCCAGATTGGCGGCGCGGTCGTTGCCGCTGTCGAGCTGGATCAGTGCCACGCGTGTGGTCATGGTGTTTCTCCTTGGGGGATGCCACCCCGGTTGCCGGGGCGCATCGGGACGGGCCGGACGCCAGCTTGAGCCAGCGTTGCCGCGCCGGGATCAGGACGCAGACAGGGCCAGGGCGACGGCCCGGGCGAGTTGCGCCAGCAGGGCGGCGCCATCGCCGCCATACAGGGTCATGCTGGTACGCGGGTCGGTGAAACCATCGGCCAGCACAGCCAGAACGACACTCTGGCCGCCAGCCGACAGGATGCCGGCATCGTGGCGCAGCCCGTGCAGCTGGCCGGTTTTGTTGGCCAGCTTGGCGTGCGCAGGCAGCGCGGCGCCGAAGTGCGATTGCTCACGCTGGTCGGCCAGCATTTGCAGGCCGAGCTGACGCAGCGGCGCGGGCAGGCTGCCGTTGCGCAGCAGCCAGAGCAGTGCGGCACAGGCATCGGCGGCGCTGGTCCAGTTGTCGCGGCCGGCTGCGCGCGCCTGGGCGTCCATCATGCGGCGTTCCAGGCGGGTTTGCGGCAATCCGGCACGTTGGCACCATTGCGTGACATCGTCCAGGCCGAGCCAGTCGATCAGCGCGTTGGTGGCGACATTGTCACTCAGCACGATCATCAGGCGGCCCAGCTCTTCCAGTTGCAGGCTGCGCACGCTGGGCAATTGGTTGAGTATGCCCGTGCCGCCCACGCGCTCGGTGTGCTCCAGCGACAGCATGTGGTCCAGCGGCCAGCGGCCGGCTGCCACCTGCTCGAGCAGCAGCATCAGGATGGGTATCTTGATCAGGCTGGCCGACGGCATGGCCGTCCCGGCCTCGCGCTCGAACAGCGGCGTGCCGTCCAGGGCATGCACGGCCATGGTGACGCGTGCCTGGGTGCCGGCCAGGATGGGAGCCAGGCCTTGGGCCAGCCTGCTGCGCAGGCCGGCGATATCGGCGGGTGGATGACCCAATTCGAACATGCCGTTGCCTCTTTTGCGTTAGACCAGGATGAAGAACAGACCGCAGAACATCAGCAGGTTCACGCCCATGACTGCCCAGCCGTTATAGAGCATGTACTTCAGCTGGGTCGAGCGTGCCAGTCCCATCTGCCCGAACATGTCCGACGACGGGAAGGGACCGAACCAGTCGATCTGCGAGCTGCCGAGGATCACTGCCGTGGTGGCGGCAGGGCCGACGCCGGCGGCGGCCAGTACCGGCCCGAATATCTTGGCGGTGAATGTCATCTGCGCGACGGCGGCGCCGGGAATGTGTCCCACGACGTTGAAGGCCACGATGATGATGCACAGCACGGCGCCGCTGACACCGACCAGGTAGGGTTGCACGACGTCCAGCAGGGCGTGGTAGGCATTGAGCTTGTCGACCAGCACCAGCACCGGGTTGAACAGCCAGAACAGGAAGAATATCCAGATCAGCTTGCCCGAGCCGGCATACATGGCCTGGAGGATTTCACGCGGTTGCATGCCGCCGGCCAGGCCGGTGGTGGCGCCCAGCGAAACCATCACGATGATCGCGAAGGCAAAGCCGGCCTTGGCGCTGATGCCGACAATGGCCAACAGGATGATGGTCAGGCAGAAGGCCCAGGCAGCGCGTACGGCGCTGGGGGCGGCCGGGCGCGAGAGGTTCAGCGCAGCCTGGCCGAGCGCGGCTTCTTCGTACTGGAAGTGCGGTTCGGTGATCTTCTGGATACGGCCGGACATGAACCAGCCGGTCAGCAGCGTGGCGATGGCCATGGGAATGCCGGCCACCGTCAGGTACTCGACATAGGTCAGGCCCGTCAGGCCGGTGACGGTCACGACATTGGGCGTGAAGGGACCGAGCACCAGTCCGGCGGAGCCGGCGGTCTGGAACAGGGCGGCCACGGCGGGCGGAGACAGGCGGACCGCAGCGGCGATGGGGATGACCACGGCGGCGATGATGGCGTTGCCGCCTGCCAGCGTGCCCAGGGCGCCACAGATCAGCGTCGAGGTGATCATGATGCCCAGGCGTACGCGCCGCTGGTTGGACAGGCCGATGCGCTTCACGATGGCACGTACCAGCTGCTCGGCCGCGCCGGTACGGGCTGCGACTTCGCCGACGCCGGCGCCCAGCACGATGATCAGGCCGACCACCGCAATGAAGGAACCCAGCGAGTCAGCCAGCAGCTTGCCCATGGCGATGGGCGTGGTGCCGGTCATGATGGCACCGAGTACGATGGCGGCGATCGTCGAGAGAACGATGTCCACGCCCAGCAGGGCGATGACCGCAAAGACCACGACGGGCGTCAGGCCCCACAGCGAAGTCTCGCCGGGGATGACGAAATGAGTGTAGAGCGCAATGGCGAGGCCGACCAGAAACACCGCGATGGCGGCGTTGCGCTTGCCCTGGGGCATTTTTTGCGTGAGCGTCATGATGTCTCCTTCCTATTACCTTTGAGTCCGCCGTGATCGGAAAGTGTCGGACCCGCTGTTGCGGCCATGCTGTCCTGGTTGGTGGTTGGCCGCTGTTGTTGTATGCCGGTGCGGGCTTGCGCTCATCCGGGTTGTTTCAGGCCTCGCCGGCATTGCCGGACATGGCTGGAAATTCTCGCTGAAGGACTTGCCCGGGTCGTTGCACGCCTTCAAGTTTGGGAAATACCTGAGTCCCGTTCACCAGTACCGCGTCCACGCCGACGGAAGGTTGGGTCGGATTTTCCCAGGTCGCGCGGTCCTCGACGGTTTCGGGATCGAAGATCACGATGTCGGCCCAGGCACCTTCGCGCAGCGTGCCACGGTCGCGCAGGCCGAAAACGGATGCGGGCAGCGCCGTCATGCGTGCCACGGCCTGTTCCAGCGGCATCAGCTGGCATTCGCGCACGTAGCGGCCGAGGATGCGTGTGAAGCTGCCCCACAGGCGCGGGTGCGGACGTTCGTCACTGGGCAGGCCGTCGGAGCCCACCATGCAGCAGGGGTGGCGGAAGATGCGCTGCACCTCGTCTTCGTCCATGGCGAAATAGATGGCGCCGGCAGGCAGCAGGCGGCGGGCGGCGGTTTCGCGGTCACAGCCCCATTCCCAGGCGATGTCCGACAGGTACTTGCCGCTGCATTCAGGGTGCGGCGTGGACCAGGTGATGCGGATATCGTCGATCAGGTCGGCGCGTTCCGGGATCAGGATGGTGGAGCTGCCAGGATAGGGGTAGATGTCGAGCGCAACATCCAGCCCCTGCGTGCGGGCCAGGTCGATGTTGGCCAGGGTGTACTGGCTGCGGCCCCAGTTGGCCTTGAGCATGCATTTGTGGTGCGATACCAGCGTGGCGCAGCCGGTGCGGCGGCTGATGCCCAGTACTTCGTCGACGGCGGCCTCGACGTCATCGCCTTCGTTGCGGATGTGGCTGGTGTGCAGCGAGCCGGCGGCGGCTGCAATGTGCGCCAGGCCGTCGAGTTCTTCCAGTTTCGAGACGCTGCCCGGTTCATAGGCCAGGCCGGTGCTGAAACCGACGGCGCCGGCCTGCAGCGATTCGCGCAGCAGGGTCTCCATGGCCTGTTGTTCCGCCTCGGTCGGCGTGGCCATCGGGTCCTGCATGACGGCCAGGCGCAGGTTGGCGTGGCCGACCAGCGCGGCTACGTTGATCATTGGGTGCAGGCCGCGCAGGGCCTGCAGGTAGGTATGCATGTCCGGGAACAGCGGGGATTCACCCAGCAGCGCCAGTGCGGCGGCGGTGTTGCCCGGCATGGGGGCGGGCGAGGCGCTGACGCCACAGTTGCCGACGACCACGGTTGTGATGCCTTGGCTGGTTTTCCAGTCCAGCTGCGGCTTTTCCACGAACATGAGATCATCGTGGCCATGAGTGTCGATGAAGCCGGGCGCGACGATATGGCCGCCAGCGCTGAGCGTCTGGCGGGCTGGCGCCTGGCCCAGATCGCCGAGGGCGGCGACGCGGCCGTCCAGAATACCGATGTCGGCACGGCGGCGTTCGGCGCCGGTGCCGTCGATAAGCCAGCCGTCCGTGATCTTCAGATCGAATTCCCGGGTGTTGTTCTGCATGTCTTCCTCCTGACGCCCTTCCTGAACGGAATGGGCTGGCTTTATTATCCAAAGCCAGCATCCATCTGAAAAATCCTTTTAGTTAATGCATTGATCAGGATTTGTTATGAATCGACTGCCCAAGCACATCACGCTGAAGCACCTCAATGCTTTTGTCGCCGTCGCCCAGGAGGCGAGTTTCACGCATGCGGCGCATCGCCTGTTCCAGACCCAGTCCTCGGTGACCGGCCTGATCCGGCAGCTGGAATCGGCGCTGGGAACCCAATTGTTCTCGCGCACCAGCCGGCGCGTGGCGCTGACTCAGGTCGGGCAGGAGTTTCTGCCGCGCGTGACGCGCCTGCTGGCCGATTTCGATGGTGCCATCGAGGATGTGGTGCGCTATGGCGCGCTGGAACGCGGACGGGTCGGCGTCGCGGCCGCACCCTCGGCGATCACCGAACTGATAGCGCCGGCGGCAGCGACATTCGCGGTGCGCTATCCGGGCATCCGTCTTTATCTGCGTGATGACAACTCCGGACGCATCCAGCGCCAGGTGGTGGCGGGCGACGTGGATTTCGGGCTGACCAGCCGCTGGGCCGATGTGCACGGACTGGATTGCGAACCCCTGCTGGAGGACACCTTCGGCGTGCTGTACCGCAGCGACGACGCGGATATCCGGCCAGACGACGCCGGTACGGTGGCCTGGGAGGATCTGGTTGGGCGCAAACTGGTGGGGGTGGTGGATGAAACCGGCATCATGGCCCTGCTGCAGTCGCGCGCAGATCTGCCCATCGAGGCGGCTGCGCCGTTTTACGAGGCGTCCAGCACGACTTCGCAGGCTGCCATCGTGCAAAGCGGGCTGGCCATTGCCGTGCTGCCGGCGCTGGCCGCCAAGCGTGTGATGGCGCCGGGCCTTACCTATGCCTTGCTGCGCGAACCGACGGTGGTGCGCTTGCTGTGCCTGATGTTTCATGAAGAGCACGCGCCGACACCCGCCGCCCAGGCCTTGGCCGATGCCATCCGGAAACAGGTGCGCCGGGCCGCCTTGCCGGTAGGTTGCCGCTTGCCGTCATAGGCCGGCGGCGGATGACGGGGCTTAAGCCTGCGCGTCGGAAGTCGTGGCGGCAGTCAGCCATTGGCGCAAGGCCTGGATGGCCGGACTATGCGCACGTTCTTCCGTTGAAATGAAAAAATAGTCCCTTGGTGACGCGAAGGGCTCATCGTGCAGACGCACCAGCCGGCCGGCGCGCAGGGCGTCCCCGGCGACGTATTCGGGCAGCAGCGCAGCGCCCAGACCGGCTTCGGTCGCGGTAATGGAGAGCGTCAGCAGGCTGTAGTGCGCGCCGGGTGCGGGGACTTCGATGCGTTGTCCGAGTTGGCGCAGATAGGCTGGCCAGGCGTTGGGCGCCGATGTCAGGTGCAGGAGCGGCAGCCCGGCCATTCGTTCGGGGGCGAGCGGCGCCTGGGGACATAGCGCCGGGGCAGCCATGGGCCAGGAAATCAGGGGGGCCAGCATGTCGCCGACACAGCCGGGTTCCGGGCCCTCGCAATGTACGATGGCAGCGTCCAGCACCGAATCTCGAACCGAGATGGGCCCGACATGGGTGACCACATCCAGTTGGATCGCCGGGTGGGCGAGCGCGAATTGGCTGAGCCGGGGCATGGCCCACAGCGTGCCGAACGTCGTCGGGACGGAAATCCGGATGACGGTATCGGGCACAGATCGGGTGGCGAC
Source organism: Kerstersia gyiorum (assembly GCF_004216755.1). Classification (GTDB taxonomy): domain Bacteria; phylum Pseudomonadota; class Gammaproteobacteria; order Burkholderiales; family Burkholderiaceae_B; genus Kerstersia; species Kerstersia gyiorum. The sequence goes on along the minus strand of NZ_SGWZ01000006.1, from coordinate 205,265 downwards.
GGCAATCGACGCAGACTCCAGTTCATCCAGCAGATAGCGGATGCGTCGCAGGTAGCTGGCGCCGGCTTCCGTCAGCACCAGCCCGGTCGGGGTACGCAGGCACAGGGCGGCGCCAACGAAATTTTCCAGGTCGGTCAGCTGGCGGCTGACGGCGCTCTGGGTCAGTCCCAGATCCTGTGCCGCTGCGGTAATGCTGCCGCGCCGGGCAATGACTTCAAACGTATTGAGGTTGACGGTCGCAGGCAGCAGGCGCTGCGTAGGATGTTTCATGAGACTCCGGGGCCAGGGGCGGGCAGCACAGGGATGCGGCAAGGGTATCGAAAAAATGCAAAGGGGGGTACTTTTATTTTGTTGGACAGCAGGTGGCGCGGTGACGGAAACTTTGCATGCCTGTATTTTTTCGAGGTCTGCCAAGACTGTCAGGGAATAGTCTTGAAAATGCAGCGATCTCGCCAGGCCGCTTCCCGACACGGAAGCGGCAGGCGCAGGCGTCAGGCAACAGGTGCCGCAGCGGCGGTTGGCGCGCTGGCGGAGCATCAGGCAATACCACGGCTAGGGGAATGAAGGTGGCGTCAGTCAGTACACAAGGCCGGCAGGCCTCATCGGAACATCAAGGAACGGGAATCCAGCCCGGTTTGCGCCACGCGGTGGTGCTGGGCTCGGGCATTACAGGCTTGTTGACGGCGTGGTATCTGCGCCAGGAAGGCCTGGAGGTGACGGTGCTGGACCAGGCCCAGGCGCCCGCCCTGGGTGCCAGTCATGGCAATGGCGCGCAACTATCCTATAGCTATGTGGCGCCGCTCGCCGGGCCGGGCGTGCTGGGGCAAGCCGTGACCTGGTTGTTCAATCCGGCCTCGCCGCTGCGCTGGCGACCGCGCGCCGATTGGCGCCAGTGGCGCTGGCTGATGCAGTTCGCCGCCGCCTGCAATGCGCGGCAAAGCCAGCTGACCACCGAGCGCCTGCTGCGCCTGGCGTTCTACAGCCGTGACCTCATGCATGCATTTCTGGAAACTCCCCAGGGCGCAGGCCTGTCGTTTTCCTATCGTCGCAATGGCAAGCTGGTGGTCTATTCCGATGCCTCGGCCCTGGAAGGAGCACGCCGCCAGGTGGCGCTGCAGGCGCCACTGGGGTGTGAACAGCAGGTGCTGGATGCGCAGGCCTGCATGGACGCCGAGCCGGCCCTGGCTCACCCTGATTGTGGCATGGGGCGGCGCATGGTGGGAGGGGTGCTGACGCCCAGCGAGGAAGTGGGCGATTGCCATGCTTTCTGCGTCGGTTTGCAGCAATTGCTGCAACAGGCGGGCGTGACTTTCCATTATGGCTTTCGGGTCGAGGGTTGGCGTCGCCGCCCGGGGGCGGGCGCTCATGCGGTGTTCGGGCCGCAAGGCGAGGTGGAGGGGGATGCTTTCGTCATTGCCTGCGGGGCGCAAAGCGCGCCCCTGGGGGCACAGATCGGGCTGGACCTGCCGGTTTATCCGCTCAAGGGCTACAGCCTGACATTGCCGGAGTCCAGTGCCATGCCGTCCCTGAATATTACCGATCTGGCCAAAAAAACGGTCTATGCGCCGCTGACGGGCCGGGGCCTGCGCGTGGCCGGGCTGGTGGATATCGTGGGCCAGGACAGCCGCCTGGACCCGGCGCGCGTGGCATTGTTGCGCCGGGAAGTGCAGGCGGCCGCAGCGCCCTGGCTGCCGGCCTCGCCGGACGCGCCCTGCGAGCCCTGGGCCGGACTGCGTCCGGCGACACCCAAGGGTACGCCGGTGCTGGGCGCCACCCCGGTAGCGAACGTATTTGTCAACGTGGGGCAGGGGGCACTGGGCTGGACGCTGGCGCACGGCAGTGCCCGGGTGGTGGCGGATGTCATGCTGGGCCGCAAGCCCGGGCTGGCGCTCGACGGACTGCAGTACCGTCGCTGAACCTTCTGCCGCAGCCGGTTCCAGGCGCGGCGCAGGTCGCACCGCCGGGCGGGTTTGCCTGCTTCACGCGGGCACACGTCGGCACAGAACGAAAAAAAGGACGCATCGGCGTCCGTTTTCCTGGCTCCCGGACATTCCGGGCCATGGGCCGGGGAAGGCAGCTCAGGCTGACAACTCAGCCGGCCGGGCCTCCCTGGCGGGTAGTGCTGCCTGATTATTTCAGGTGGGCGTTGACCAGCTTGGTCAGTTCGAACATCGACACCTGATCCTTGCCGAACAGCGGGCGCAGCTTGTCGTCGGCATTGATATTGCGGCGATTGGCGGCGTCTTGCAGGTCGTGTTTCTTGATGTATTCCCAGATCTTCTTGGTGACTTCCGTGCGCGGCAGCGGATCCGCACCGATGACGGCAGCCAGGATAGGGCTGGGGGTCAGCGGCTTCATGAAGGCTGCATTGGGTTTGCGCTCGGCTGCGGCGGGGGCTTTTGCCATCGTGGGCACTCCTGCTTGATGGGTTGAAAAGGTTTAGCGGCGGCAGCATAACTTGTCTTGGCCCGAAAGACAAAACGGTTCATGCCTGTACCCGGTAAGCTCTTACAATAGCACCGGCACTGGCCAGGGCGGTGTGCACGGCCGTGATTTTTCCATCATCATGCTTTCAGCCGGGGGGCGTTTGTGTCTGCAGTGACTTCCAAGAATTCGAGTGGTTCGGGTATTGACAGCCTGACCATCACCAGGCCGGACGACTGGCATCTGCACGTGCGCGACGGCGAGATGTTGCGCGCAGTGCTGGCCGATAGCGCAAGCCAGTTCGGCCGCGCCATCATCATGCCCAACCTGCGTCCGCCGGTGGTCGCTACCGAGCAGGCCGGCGCCTATCGGCAACGCATCCTGGCGGCGCTGGAGCAGGCGGGCATGGGCGGCCGCTTCGAGCCGCTGATGACGCTGTATCTCACCGACAACACGACTGCCGAGGAAATCGGCCGCGCGGCGCAGTCCGGGTTCGTCAAAGCGGTGAAACTGTACCCGGCGGGCGCCACCACCAACTCCGATGCCGGCGTAACGGATTTGCTGGGCCGCTGCGCGCCTGCGCTTGAAGCTTTGCAGCGCCATGGCCTGCCGCTGCTGGTGCATGGTGAAGTGACCGATCCGGCGATTGACCTGTTCGACCGGGAAGCCGTGTTCATCGACCGCGTGATGATTCCGCTGCGCAAGGCGTTTCCCGAGCTGAGGGTGGTGTTTGAACACCTGACGACCAAAGAAGCCGTGGCGTATGTGTCGCAGGCGGAAGGCCCGATTGGCGCAACGATCACGCCGCAGCATCTGCTGTACAACCGCAACGCGATTTTCCTGGGCGGGGTGCGTCCGCATTTCTACTGCCTGCCGGTACTCAAGCGTGAAACCCATCGCCTGGCGCTGGTGGAGGCCGCGACCAGCGGCAATCCGCGCTTCTTCCTGGGAACGGACAGCGCTCCGCATATTCGCGGCCTCAAAGAGCACGCCTGTGGCTGCGCTGGTTGCTATACCGCATTGCATGCCATGGCCCTGTACGCGACGGCATTCGATGCCATGGGCCGCCTGGACAAGCTGGAAGCCTTCGCCAGTTTCAATGGGGCAGACTTTTACGGTTTGCCGCGCAATACCGGCACCCTGACGCTGCTGCGCCGGGAAACGCCCATTCCGGAACGTCTGGAACGCGGCGGGTTGGAAATTGTGCCGCTCGCGGGTGGCGAGTCGCTGGGCTGGACGGTGCAGCAGGATTGATATGTGAAAAATGCCAGGTTCATTCGGCCTGGCATGTTTTATTGCGGCCAGGTTTGGCCTATGCCGCAGGTCGTATGTCGCATACCGTAGTAAGCCGCCATTTGCCGCCAAGGGAATCAGGCGTTGCCAGGCCTGAAGGGCGGCATCGGTCTCGGCGTGAAGAACTTCGGCCTAAAGGCCGAAACTTCTCCGCCACGATATAGGGGCGCCTGCGGCGCCGTATGGATATTGTCTCGCTCGACCCCGGCCTGAAGTCCGGGGCTTGCGCTTAGGCACGTGGTCAATTGAAAGGCTGGCAGCGGCCCACCAATGGGGGAAGGGCTGCGCGAGGGCAGCCCTGCGGCGGCTCAGCCCTGGCTGCGCAGTTCCAATTGTTCCCAGCGCTCCATTTTTTCCAGGATGGTGGTTTCGATTTCTTCCAGTCGTGCCTGGATGCGCACGACTTCGGAGGGCTGGTCGCGGTACAGGCTGCCGTCGGCCAGTTGTTCCGTCAGGGATTCCTGCTCGTTTTCCAGTTCGCTGATCTGGCCCGGCAGCGCATCCAGTTCCCGTTGCTCCCAGCTGCTGAGGGCTTTGACGCCTTGCGGCTTGGCAGCGGTTTTTTTGCGCGCAGGCGCTTCTTCGCGGGCGGGGGCCGGGCGGGCGGCGCCTGTCGTGGCGGGGGCGGGCCGCTGGGCCAGCCAGTCTTCGTAGCCGCCGACGTAATCCCGCCAGACGCCATTGCCTTCGCTGGCGATGGTCTGGGTGACAACGTTATCCAGGAATGCGCGGTCGTGGCTGACCAGCAGTACTGTGCCGCTGTATTCCTGCAGCAGGCTTTCCAGCAGTTCCAGCGTTTCGACGTCCAGGTCGTTGGTGGGTTCGTCCAGTACCAGGATATTGGCAGGACGGGCGAATAGCCGCGCCAGCAGCAGGCGGGCACGTTCGCCGCCGGACAGGCTGGAAACGGGCGAGCCGGCGCGCGCGGGGGCAAACAGGAAGTCCCCCAGGTAGCTCATGATGTGCTTGCGCTCGTTGCCGATTTCCACCCATTCACTGCCCGGGCTGATGACATCGGCCAGCGTGGCGTTTTCATCCAGCTGGGCGCGCATCTGGTCGAAATAGGCCACCTGCAGCTTGCTGCCCAGGCGCACGGTGCCGCTGTCCGGGGCGAGTTCGCCCAGCATGATTTTCAGCAGCGTGGTTTTGCCCGCGCCATTGGGCCCGATGATGCCGATGCGGTCGCCGCGCATGATGGCAGTGGAGTAATCGCGGATCACGGTGCGGTCGCCGAAAGTCTTGCTGACGCTTTCCAGCTCCGCCACCAGCTTGCCGGAACGTTCACCCTGGTCCAGTTGCAGGTTGACCTTGCCCTGCAGGTCGCGGCGTTGGGCGCGCTCCACGCGCAGTTGCTCCAGGCGGCGCACGCGGCCTTCGTTGCGGGTACGGCGGGCTTCCACGCCCTTGCGGATCCAGACTTCTTCCTGCGCCAGCAGCTTGTCGAAGCGGGCTTCTTCCAGGCGCTGGGATTCCAGCCATTGCGCCTTGTGTTGCTGCCACTGTGAAAAGTTGCCGGGAAAACCCAGCAACTGGCCGCGGTCCAGCTCGACGATACGGGTGGCGACGGCGTCCAGGAAGCGGCGGTCGTGGGTAATGATGACCACGGCGCAGGTGGCCTGGCGCAGCGCTTCTTCCAGCCAGTTGATGCCGTCGAAGTCCAGGTGGTTGGTCGGCTCGTCGAGCAGCAGCAGGTCTGGTTCGTCAGCCAGGGCGCGCGCCAGCGCGATGCGTTTGCGCGTACCGCCGGACAGGCCCGTGGCTGCGGCATTGCCATCAAGCCCCAGCTTCTCCAGCAGCGCATCGACGCGTGCCGGTTTGCTCCAGTCTTCCGCGTCCAGGTCCAGCGGGCCGGCGACGGCTTCATGGATGTTGCCGCTTTCGTCGATCTCGGGTTCCTGCTCCACGGTGCGGATGCGCAGCCCTGAACGGACTCGCCGTTCGCCGTCATCCGCATGGATGACGCCGGACAGCAGTTTCAGCAGCGACGATTTGCCGGCGCCGTTGCGGCCGATCAGGCCGATGCGCTCGCCTTCCTGGATGGAAAGGTCGGCATGGTCCAGCAAAGGGTGGTGACCAAAGGCCAGGTGTACTTGGGACAGGGAAATCAGGGGAGCGGACATGGAAACACGATCAGGAATTCAATGGCAGGGCGCGCTGCCGCGCCGGGAATGGCTGCTATTGTCGCAGGCAAAGGGCGTTGGGGGCGAATCCTTGCTGCAAGGCTGCGAATTGCCGCACGGCTGCGGGCTGCTTGCGCATGGTAGGAATTGGTAACATGGGTGTTGTTGTATCCTTGGGCCCCGCCGCGCATTGTGCGGTCTTTTGGCGCTGGCACGATCGTTGGCGCAGCTTTATCCGGCCTGCGGCCCAGGCCAAATCTTATGAGTTTCAGACGCAAGGGAAAACAGCATGCGATACATCCTGATGGCAATAGGCGCCGCCGTGGTGGCCTACCTGCTGGCGCTGGGCATCCGGGCCTGGCTGTCGAAAAATCGCTGAAGCCCGCGCCGCCGGACGCGGCTGCGAAGCCGGCGTCCGCGCCGGCACGCGCGCTGCCTTCCCTGCCTTCCGGCACATCTTCAAAACCCGCCAGGTCCGGCACGGCTGATGCCGCCGGCACCGTTCCGCCCAACTATCATGGAGTTTCAGGCATGACCAGCAAACCTTCGGCGCTGCTCAAGAGCACCGCCCGCTTCGGGGTACTGTTCCTGGTGCTGTTCGTCGTTATCATTCTTGTCGCTTTTGGCGCCTTCTTCCAGGTCGACCAGGGCGAACGGGCCGTCGTGCTGCGCAACGGCAAACTGTCCAGCGTGGCCGAGCCTGGCCTGGGCTTCAAGACCCCGGTGCTGGATTCCGTGCGCTTTGTTTCGGTGCGGGACCATAACGTGACCATGCCGCTGGAGGCGTATTCGTTCGACCAGCAGCCCGCCAACATGAAGGTATCGGTGACTTACCGGGTGCCGGTGGACCGTGTGGCCGATCTCTATAGCGAATATGGCACGCTGGAAAACCTGCAGGTGCGGGTGATCGAGCGCCGCACGCCGGACGCGGTGAAGAACGTGTTCGGCCGGTTCACCGCCGTGCGCGCCATCCAGGAACGTGAAAAGCTGGGGGTGGAAACCGTGCAGGCGGTGTCGGCCGCGATGCGTGATGCGCCGGTGCAAATCGTGGGCGTCCAGGTCGAGGAAGTCGGTTTCTCCAAGGCTTATGAGCAGTCCATCGAGCAGCGCATGCTGGCCCAGGTGCAGATTGAAACCACGCGCCAGCAGAAGCAGACGGCGGAAATCAAGGCGGATATCCAGGTAGTGCAGGCGCGCGCCGATGCTGACGCCCAGCGTGAGCGCTTCCAGGCCGAGGCCGACGGCATCCGCATGCGCGGCGAGGCCGAGGCAGCCGCCATCCTGGCCCGCAGCCAGGCGCTGGCCAGCAATTCCAACCTGGTCAACCTGATTGCCGTGGAAAAGTGGGATGGCGCCTTGCCCTCCACCCAGGTGCCGGGTTCGGCCCTGCCGTTCCTGGGCGTCAAATAAGTAATACCTGATTCATCTGCGGCGGGTAGCCCGTATCGCGCTACAATCGCCGCCGCAGGATGGACAGGCAATCGCGGCACAGCAATGTGTCGAGGAAGGTCCGGACTCCATAGGGCGGGATAGCGGCTAACGGCCGTCCGGCGCAAGCCGAGGACTAGGGCCACAGAGACGAGTCTGATGCGGGGGCATGCCTGGCATGCACGGGTACGGCCACTCCGTACCCTGCGGTCTGGCAACAGATCGCGGCGCATCAGGGTGAAACGCGGCAACCTCTATCCGGAGCAACGTCAAATAGGCATGCGTGTGGTTTCGGCCACACAGGGCGGCTCGCCCGAGCATGCGGGTAGGCGGCTAGAACCACGTGGCAACGCGTGGTCCAGAGGAATGATTGCCGGCCAGCGCAAGCTGGTCTACAGAATCCGGCCTATCGTTCATCCTGCACCGATTTCCCGTGATTCCGCGCCATGGCCCTGGCGGCCATGCGGTGTCCGGCCGCGCCCGGCCGCCAGCGACACCGGCCATGTTGCCGGTGGGGCGGCCCGGATCGCAGCCAGGGCAGGGTGGGAATTCTCCTGCGCCCGCCACGCAAAATCACCATTTCATCCCAGCAAACCGACTGCTCCTGTAACAAGTGTGGGCGTGACACATTTTCTTAATGTCTGGCGGCATTTGCATTGTCTTACAGATGCCCGGCGCCCTCCATTTCCTCCCGATGTTCACACCTGGCTTTTATATCACCGGTTAACTTTCTGATTTTGAAGCATATTTTCTATTGTAAGAGAATATGTCAATCCTAAGTCCTTGTTGTGATTGAAAAAAACCGGGATTCCGACTTGACCGCCTTATATCGATCTCTTAAAGTGGGGGAAAGTAGGTTTTTGTGTTTATTGGTGGGGGAAAAGGGGTGTTTCAGGGAAGCAGCGCACTCACGCTGGATGCCAAGGGGCGGATGACAATTCCGGCCCGGCATCGTGACGCCCTGATGGCCCAGGCGGAAGGGCGTTTGACCCTGACGCGCCACCCTGATGGCTGCTTGCTGGTCTACCCCCGCCCGGAGTGGGAAAAGAAGCGCGAACAGATCGTGCGTTTCCCCATGAATGCCAGGCCGCTGCAACGCTTGCTGCTGGGCAACGCCCAGGATGTCGAGCTCGACAGCGCGGGCCGAGTGCTGGTGGCGCCGGAGTTGCGGCAAGCGGCCGGACTGGTCAAAGAGGTCATGCTGATGGGTCTGGGTACCCATTTCGAGTTGTGGGATACGCAGTTGCTGGCCGCCAAGGAGGCGCAGGATCTGCAGCAGGGCATGGCGGACGTTTTGAACCAGTTTTCTTTCTGACGGGGCGGTATGGAGTTCGAACATCGGTCCGTCTTGCTGACGCCGACGGTGGAGGCGCTGTTGCCAGTGGATGGCGCGGGCCAGCCACGCCGCAGCGGTGTGTTTGTCGATGGCACTTTCGGCCGGGGCGGGCATAGCCGTGAATTGTTGTCGCGGCTGGATGGCGATGCGCGCCTGGTGGTGTTCGACAAGGACCCCCAGGCCATTGCCGTTGCGCGTGAATTGGCAGCGGCCGACCCGCGCGTCACGGTGGTGCACGACGGTTTCGCCACTATGCCGGATGCGTTGGCAGAGTTGGGCATCGCCCAGGTGGACGGCGTCATGCTTGATCTGGGGGTTTCCTCGCCGCAGATCGACGACGCCGAGCGCGGTTTTTCGTTCATGCGGGATGGCCCGCTGGACATGAGGATGGACACGTCGCGCGGCTTGACCGCCGCGCAGTGGCTGGCCGAGGCCAGCGTGGATGAGATGCGGGAGGTCATAGCAGGCTATGGCGAAGAACGGTTTGCTTTTCAGATTGCAAAAGCGGTTGCAGCGCGCCGCGAAGTACGGCCGATACTCAGCACACGCGAGCTCGCCGAGCTTGTCGCCGGCGTCGTCCGCACCCGTGAAAAAGGCCAGCATCCGGCCACCCGTACCTTTCAAGCTGTACGGATTCACATCAATCGGGAGCTCGAAGAGCTCGCGCACACCCTCCAGGCAGTTGTAGGCCTGTTGGCAACCGGTGGGAGGCTGGCTGTGATCAGTTTTCACTCGCTCGAAGACCGCATGGTCAAGCAGAGTATCGCCGCCGCCGGACAATTGGATCCGGCGCTGGCGCGCTTGCCTTTGCGCGAGAGTGAGTTGCCGCGTCCCGTGATGCGGGCGATCGGCCGCATCAAGCCCGACGATGCGGAAGTCGCGGGCAATGCACGCGCGCGTTCCGCCGTGTTGCGCGTGGCCGAGCGCACCGATGCACCCTGGCGCGCCGAGGCGGCGCCGGTGCAGCCGACTCCCCTGGCGGGCCGGCCGGCGGCTGCCCGTGGGCGAGGTAAGCGGCGATGACTCGCGTCCTGTTCGTCCTGGGCTTGTTGCTCATGCTCTCGGCCGCTTCCCTGGTGACCAGCCAGTACCAGGGGCGGCGGGCGTTCATCGAACTGGAACGCGCACGCGCCCAGGCCAACGATCTGGACCTGGAGTGGCGCCGTTTGCAACTGGAGCGTGCCGGGCTGGCGCGCAATGCCAGGGTGGATGATGTTGCAGTCAACGAACTGCAGATGGTACCGGTGGACCCCCAGCGGGCGTTGTATTTCAATGCCCCCGCTGCAGCGCAACCAGGGGGCTCATGATGCGGCGCGCTCCCTTTTTCAATAATCCGGTACTCAAGAGCAGCCTGCCCCTGTGGCGGGCTCGGCTCGTTTTTATCCTCCTGTTTCTGGGCTTCGCCGTTCTGGCCGGGCGGGCCTTGTTCCTGCAGGGCCTGTCGACCGAATTCCTGCAGCAGCAGGGCGAGCGCCGCTACGAGCGCACGCTGACGCTGCCTGCGGTGCGCGGCAAAGTGACGGACCGGCATGGCGAGGTGCTGGCGTCCAGCGTACCGGCGCGCGCCATCTGGGCCATTCCAGAGGACGCGGCCGGGGCGTCGCCCGAGAGCCTGGCGCAACTGGCCAGCCTGCTGGAAATGAATGCCACGGACATCAGTGCGCGCCTGAGCGATACCAGCCGCAATTTCGTTTACCTGAAGCGCCAGGTGCCCATGGATGTGGCCGAACAGGTCCAGGCGCTGAAGGTGCCTGGCGTGTCCCTGCAGCCGGAAATGCGTCGCTACTATCCGGAGCGCGACGTGGCGGCCCATCTGGTGGGCTTCACCAATCTGGACGGCCGAGGCCAGGAAGGCGTCGAGCTGGCGTTCGAATCCATGCTGTCGGGCAAGGACGGTAGCCGGCGCGTCATCCGTGACCGCCTGGGGCGCGTCATCGAAGACGTACGCGACATCCACCCGCCGATTGATGGCCAGGATATTCGCCTGTCCATCGACATGCGCCTGCAATTCGCCGTTTACAAGGCGCTGCAGGATGCCATGGAAGAAAACAAGGCCAAGGGCGCGGCCGCCGTCGTGCTGGACGTGCGCACCGGCGAAGTGCTGGCGCTGGTGAACCTGCCATCCTACGACCCCAACGACCGGACCGGGCTGCGCGGCGACATGCTGCGCAACCGGGCCGTGACCGATACCTTCGAGCCCGGCTCCATCATGAAGCCGTTCACCGTGGCGCTGGCGCTGGATCTCAAACGCATCAGCACCAGCAGCACCTTTGATACCGGCAATGGCCGCCTGGTCTACCAGGGCCGCACCATCAGCGACGTGAGCCGCAACGGCGTCATCACGCCGGCCGATATTCTGCGCCGCTCCAGCAACATCGGCATGACGCTGATCTCGGAGAAACTGTCGGCCCAGGAAATGTGGAGCAAGTTCACGGAACTGGGCTTTGGCCAGGCGCCCAAGATCGGCTTCCCCGGCGTGGCGGCAGGCAGTCTGCGCCCCTGGGAGCGCTGGCGCCTGATCGAGAAGGCCACCATGTCCTACGGCTATGGCCTGTCGGTGTCGCTGATGCAGGTAGCCCGAGCGTTCGCGGTGTTTGCGCGCGATGGTGACGTCGTGCCGCTGTCGCTGCTGCAACGCGACGAAGCCGTCACCGGTACGCAGATTTATACGCCTGAAACGGCCCGCAGCGTGCGCAGCATGCTGGAAGCTGCTGCAGGCGAAGACGGCGCCCGGCGGGCGCGGGTCGACGGCTACCGCGTGGCAGGCAAGAGCGGCACCGCCCGCAAAATCGTCGACGGCAAGTACAGCACCAAGCATTTCCGCAGTTCCTTCGTCGGTTTCGCGCCGGCTTCCGATCCGCGCCTGGTCGTGGCCGTCAGTATCGACGAGCCCGGCGCTGGCGCTTATTACGGCGGCCGCGTGGCCGCACCGGTGTTTTCCACCATCATGGGCCATTGCCTGCGTCTGCTGGGCGTGCGGCCGGATGCCCCTGTGGACGGACCGGTGGCAGCAGCAGGAGGCGCGCGATGAGCCAGGCGAATGTCATGAGCTTGCAGGGTATCGACAACATTCTTGGCTGGCTGCGGGCCAAGGTCGCGGCCCAGGCGGATCTGCACCTGGATTCCCGGCGCTTGCGCCGAGGCGATGTCTTCCTGGCCGTGCCGGGTGTGCGCGGCGACGGCCGTGACCATATTGCCGCCGCATTGGCGGCGGGCGCCCTGGTGCTGGCCGACACGGCGACACGCCATGCGGGCGAGCCCTGGCAGCCCGTGGCCGGTCTGGACGTGTCCCGGCTGGCCTGCGTGCCTGGCCTGAAAGGCCTGTTGGGCGAGCTGGCGCACGAATGGTATGGCCGGCCCTCGCAAGCGCTGGCCGTGGTGGCCGTAACCGGAACCAATGGCAAGACGTCCTGCGCCTACTGGATCGCCGATGCGCTCAATGGCGCCGGCATGCCCTGCGGCGTGCTCGGCACGTTGGGCATACGCTGGCCGGATGGCAGCAGCGAAGCCGGCAGCCTGACCACGCCTGACGTCGTCAGCGTGCACCGCTCCCTGGCCGCGCAACGTGCGGCCGGTGCTCAGGCAGTTGCCATGGAAGCCTCTTCCATCGGCATCGAGCAGGGCCGGATGAGCCAGGTGCAGGTGCGTGTCGCCGGCTGGACCAACCTGAGCCGCGATCACCTGGATTATCACGGTTCCATGGACGCCTACGCAGCGGCCAAGGAAGCCCTGTTCCGTTTTCCGGGCCTGCAGGCTGCGGTCATCAATCTGGATGATGCGGCTGGCCGGGCGGCCTGCGGCCGCCTGCCTGCCGGGCTGGACGTCTGGACTTACGCGCTCGCTGGCCATGCCGCAGACGCCGACCGCCCAGCCAGGCTGGCAGCGGCCATGTCTGCGGCGCAGCCGTCCGGTGACGGCCTGGCGTTCGCGCTGGAAGAGCGCCGTGCCGGCCAGGCGTCGGCGCAGGCAGCTGTCGCCAGCCAGTTGCTGGGTGAACACAATATAGAGAACATGCTGCTGGTGGCGGGCGTGCTGCGTGCGCTGGGGCTGGACCTGGCCGCCAGCGCCGCACAGCTGGAACGCCTGGCGCCGGTGCCCGGCCGCCTGGAGCGGGTACAGGCGCCCGGACTGGCTGCGGACCAGCAACCCCTGGTGGTTGTTGATTACGCCCACACGCCGGATGCGCTGGCGCGTACGGTGCAGGCGCTGGCGCCCTTGGCGCAACGCCGTGGCGGCCGCCTGCTGTGCCTGTTCGGCTGCGGCGGCGATCGCGATCCCGGCAAGCGGCCGTTGATGGCGCAGGCCGCGCTGGCGGCAGATCGGGTCATCGTGACCAGCGACAACCCGCGCAGCGAATCGCCTGAGGCCATCATCGAGCAGATCCTGGCCGGTGTGCCGGCAGATCGCCAGGTGGAAGTGCTGGCGGATCGCGCCGAAGCCATTCTGCATGCCATTTGGAGCAGCGCGCCGGCGGATGTCCTGCTGCTGGCAGGCAAGGGCCATGAAACCTACCAGGAAATCCAGGGCCTGCGCCATGTCTTCGATGACAGGGAATGGGCGCGGCTGGCGTTGTGGTGGGGAACAGGCCGCGATGCGGCGATAGATGCCCGCAAGCTGGCGGCCGGTGAAGTTTTCGTGGCGCTGGCTGGCGAACGTGCCGATGGTCACGCTTTCGTGGCGCAGGCCGAGGCGGCGGGTGCCGCCGCTGCGCTGGTGGCGCATCCGGTGGCGGACGTCGCGCTGCCGCAGTTCGTGCTGGGGGATGGCCGCGCTGCGCTGGCCCGCCTGGCCACGGCCTGGCGGCGCCGCTTTGACCTGCCCGTGATTGCCGTGACCGGCAGCAATGGCAAGACCACCACCAAGGAAATGATTGCTGCCGTCCTGGCGGCCTGGGTGGGCGAACCGGCCCGGCTGGCCACGCGTGGCAACCTGAATAACGAGCTGGGCGTGCCCATGACGCTGCTGCGCCTGCGTGCCGGCCACCGTGCCGCCGTCGTCGAGCTGGGTATGAACCATCCTGGCGAAATCGCCGTGCTGGCGGCCATGGCCCAGCCGACCGTGGCGCTGGTCAACAACGCGCAACGCGAACACCAGGAATTCATGAAGTCGGTCGCGGCCGTGGCGGAAGAAAATGGCGCCGTGCTGGCAGCCCTGCCGCAGAACGGCATTGCCGTTTATCCGGCCGACGATGCGCATGCCGCCGTCTGGGAGCGCCTGTCGGGCGCACGCCGCAAGCTGCGCTTTGCCTTGTCCGGCGCGGCGGAAATCCTTGCCTGCGCGCCGCAGCTCACGCCGGCTGGCGTCGAAGCCACGGTGCGCCTGCCGGAGGGCGCGGCGTTGGCGCTGGCCACCGCCGTTCCCGGCCTGCACAACCTGCGTAACGCTCTGGCAGCGCTGGCCTGCACGCTGGCGGTCGGCGTGCCGGTGGATACCGCCGTGCAGGCCCTGCATGCGTTTTCTCCGGTGGCAGGCCGCATGCAGGCGCGCCGCCTGGCTGCTGGTGTCTGGCTGATCGACGACAGCTATAACGCCAACGCCGATTCGGTACGTGCCGCCATCGACGTGCTGGCCAGCGTGCCAGGCCCCAGGGTGCTGGTGCTGGGAGACATGGGTGAAGTGGGCGATCAGGGCCAGGCCATGCACGAGGAAGTGGGGGCGTATGCCGCCGGCCGGGGTGTGGACGTACTGGTTGCCATGGGAGAGTTGTCGCGCCGGGCTGTCACAGCCTTCGGCGCTGGTGCAGTCTGGGTGGATGCCACGGAGGCGGCGATGACGGCAGTGCGTGCCGCACAGCCTGCCGTGGTGCTGGTGAAGGGATCGCGTTTCATGCACATGGAAAAAATCGTGGCGGCTTGCGTCGCCGAATGGGATAACGGGGAGGCCGGGCATCATGCTGCTTGAACTGGCGCGCTGGCTTTCCGACCATCACTTCCGCGCGTTCGGCGTGTTTGAATACATCACGCTGCGCGCGGTGCTGGCCGCCGCTACGGCATTGTTCATCGGCCTGCTCGCGGGGCCGGCGGTCATCCGCAAGCTGACCGCGATGAAGATCGGGCAGGCCGTGCGCAGCTACGGCCCCCAAACTCACCTGGTCAAGACCGGTACGCCCACCATGGGCGGCGTGCTGATCCTCATCGGCATCGGCGTGAGCACGCTGCTTTGGGCCGACTGGGCCAACCGTTTTGTCTGGGTCGTGCTGCTGGTTACCTTCGGTTATGGCTGGATCGGTTGGGCGGACGATTATCGCAAGGTGGTGCACCGTGATCCCGAAGGCATGCCGGCGCGCCAGAAGTTTTTCTGGCAGGCGCTGATCGGCGGCGTGGCGGCGGTGTATCTCGCATTCGCCGTGTCCGTGCCGGCGAATATGGAAATCTGGCCGCTGTTCAAGGCCTGGGTCATGAGCGGCTTCACGATGGCGCTGCCCGACCAGGCCGACCTGATCGTGCCGTTCTTCAAGAGCGTCAGCTATCCGCTGGGCGTGTTCGGCTTCGTCATCCTGACCTGGCTGGTCATCGTCGGTACCAGCAATGCAGTGAATCTCACGGACGGCCTGGATGGCCTGGCCATCATGCCGACCGTGATGGTCGGAGCGGCGCTGGGCGTGTTCGCCTATGTGGTGGGCCGCGTCGACTATTCCAAATATCTGCTGTTCCCGTATATCCCGGGTGCCGGCGAGCTGATGGTGCTGTGTGCCGCGCTGGCCGGGGCGGGCCTGGCATTCCTGTGGTTCAACACCTATCCGGCCCAGGTTTTCATGGGCGACGTCGGCGCGCTGGCGCTGGGCGGGATGCTGGGCGCAATCGCCGTGGTGGTGCGCCAGGAAATCGTGCTGTTCATCATGGGCGGCGTCTTCGTCGTCGAAACCCTGTCGGTCGTGTTGCAGGTGGGCTGGTTCAAGTACACCAAGCGCAAGTACGGCCAGGGGCGGCGCCTGCTGCGCATGGCCCCGCTGCATCACCATTTTGAAGTTGGTGGCTGGAAGGAAACGCAGGTTGTCGTGCGTTTCTGGATCATCACCATCATGCTGGTCCTGGTTGGACTCTCTACCCTGAAACTGCGATGAATACCCTGCAAGCTTCCTCTTCGGCAGACGCCCGCACCCTGGTCCTCGGACTGGGTGAGACGGGTGCGGCGGCAGCGCGCTGGCTGGCCCGTCAGGGCCAGCGGTTGCGCATTGCCGATACGCGGGAAGCGCCGCCGGGCCTGGAGGCCTTGCGCGCCGCGCTGGATGGCGCGGCGGTGGAGTATTGCCTGGGCCAGGGGCTGCCTGCCTCCTTGCTCGATGGCGTGCAGCAACTGGTGCTGAGCCCCGGACTGGCGCCGGGCCAGGCGCCAGTCAGCGGCCTGCTTGCCGAGGCTGGCGTGCGCGGTGTGGAAATCGTGGGCGAGATCGAACTGTTCGCCCGCGCCCTGGCGGCGCTGCGCGAAGAGCGCGGCTATGCGCCCAGCCTGCTGGCCGTGACCGGCACCAATGGCAAGACAACGGTGACGTCCCTGACGCGCCATCTGCTGGAAGCGGCGGGCATGAGCGCCCGTGCCGCCGGTAATATCAGTCCCGCCGCGCTGGGCGCGCTGGCGCAGGCGCTCGACGAAGATGCGCTGCCGCAGGCCTGGGTGCTGGAACTGTCCAGTTTCCAGTTGGAGACCACACGCAGCCTGCAGGCCGATGCCGCCGTGGTCCTCAACGTGACCCAGGATCACCTGGACTGGCATGGCGGCATGGATGCCTATGCGGCAGCCAAGGCGCGTCTTTTCGAGCAGGCCCGCATCAAGATCGTCAACCGCGAGGATGCCCTGGTATGCGGCATGGTTCCTGGCCTGACGCGTACCGACGTGCGCAGCTTCGGCCGTGGCGAACCCTCGCTGGCGGGCGACATGGGCCTGGTTTCGGTCCAGGATATCGTGTGGCTGGTTGCCAGCGAGAGCACGGATTTCGACGAACCCGCGCCGGCCTCGTCGCGCCGAGCCAAAGGGCCGCAGCCCGAGCCGCAACGCCAGCCCGGCCGCGATAGCCGCCTGATGCCGGTGGATGCGCTGCGCCTGCGCGGCCTGCACAATGCCCTCAATGTCCAGGCAGCCCTGCTGCTGGCGCGCAGCCTGGGCCTGCCGTGGGCGCCGCTGTTGCGTGCCGCCGGGCTGTATGAAGGCGAACCGCACCGCATGGCCTTCGTACGCAACATTGCCGGCGTCGATTTCATCAACGACAGCAAGGGCACCAATGTCGGTGCCACGCTGGCAGGGCTCGACGGGCTGTCTCAACCTGTGGTTCTGATCGCGGGCGGCCAGGGCAAGGGCCAGGATTTCACTGAACTGGCACAGCTGGTGGCGCGCCGCGCACGTGCGGTTGTGCTGATCGGTCAGGATGCTTCCATTATTGATGCAGCGCTGCGCGAGCAGGGTGTGCAGGCACTGCATGCCGGCTCGATGGATGAAGCCGTGCGCGCCGCATTCGCCCAGGCGCAGAGCGGCGACGCGGTGCTATTGTCGCCAGCGTGCGCCAGCCTGGACATGTTCAAGGGCTATCCGCAGCGCGGCCAGGCGTTTGCCGATGCGGTGCGTGAACTGGCGCTGGATAACGGGGAGGTCGCATGAGCCTGCTGGATGGCGTGAGCAGCAGTGTCAACGCCGTGCGTCCTGGACGCACGCGCATGCGCGGCTTCGACCTGCCCCTGGTGGTCGTGGCGATCGCGCTGCTGCTGTTCGGCCTGTTGATGGTGTATTCCGCCTCGATCGCGCTGGCGGATGGGCCGCGCTACGCCAGCTACGGGCGCTATTACTTTGTGATCCGCCATGGCATGTTCCTGCTGATCGGCCTGGTGGCGGGCGCGCTGGTTCTGACAGTGACAATGCAGTCCTGGCAGCGGCTGTCCGTGCCGCTGTTTATCGGTTCCATCCTGTTGCTGGTTGCGGTGCTGATCCCCGGTATCGGGCGCGAGGTCAACGGCGCCTACCGCTGGCTGCCGCTGGGGCCGCTGAATTTCCAGCCGTCGGAACTGATGAAGTTCGCGATCGTGCTGTTTGCTGCCGATTACACGGTGCGCAAGCAGGAGCACATGCAGAATATCGTGCGCGGTTTCGTCCCGATGGCGCTGGTTATCGCGCTGGTCGGCATGCTGCTGCTGCTGGAGCCCGACCTGGGCGCCTTCATCGTGGTCGTGGCAATTGCCGTCGGCATCCTGTTCCTGGGCGGCATTGACGGCCGCCTGTTCTCCGCGCTGGTCGCGGTCATGGTGTCGCTGTTCTTTGCGCTGATCTGGCTGGCGCCCTGGCGCCGGGCGCGCCTGTTCGCCTATCTCGACCCGTGGAACCCGGACAATGCCTATGGCAGCGCCTACCAGTTGTCGCATTCGCTCATTGCCCTCGGGCGCGGCGAGTGGTTGGGCGTGGGCCTGGGGGCCAGTGTCGAAAAGCTGCACTACCTGCCGGAAGCGCATACCGACTTCATCGTGGCAGTGATCGGTGAGGAACTTGGTTTTGTCGGCGTGTTCCTGGTGATTGCCGGGTTTGTCATCGTGCTGCAGCGCGGTTTCGAGATCGGCCGGCAGGCCATCGCCATGGACCGCACGTTCAGCGGCCTGGCTGCGTTGGGCGTGTCCTTGTGGTTCGGCGTGCAGGCTTTCATCAATATGGGTGTTTGCCTGGGCCTGCTGCCCACCAAGGGCCTGACACTGCCGCTAGTGAGCTATGGCGGCTCCGGCCTGGTCATGAATATCTGCGCCATTGCGCTGATGATCCGAGTGGACATCGAAAATCGCATCCTGATGCGGGGAGGACGGACATGAGCCGGGCCCCCGTTCTATTGGTCATGGCTGGCGGTACCGGCGGCCACATCATGCCCGGCCTGGCCGTGGTGGAAGTGCTGCGCGCCAAGGGCTGGCAGGTGTACTGGCTGGGCGACCCGGACAAAATGGAAGGCCGCCTGGTGCCGCCCAGTGGCATCGAATTGCTGCCGCTGCGCTTTTCCGGCCTGCGCGGCAAGGGCGTCGGCGCCATGCTGAAGCTGCCGTTCCTGCTGCTGAGCGCGCTGTGGCGCGCCTGGAAGATTTTTTCCCAAGTGCGGCCGGACGTGGTACTGGGCATGGGCGGTTATGTCACCTTCCCGGGCGGCGTCGTGTCCGCGCTGCGGCGCGTGCCGCTGGTGCTGCATGAACAGAATGCCGTGGCCGGCATGAGCAACAAGGCATTGGCACGGTTGGCGAAGACCGTGCTGCTGGGCTTCCCCGGCGCGATTCGGGGCGCCGAGGCCGTGGGTAACCCGGTGCGCGCCGCGATTGCAGCCCTGCCTGCGCCCGGCGAGCGTGCCGCCGGCCGTGAAGGCCCGCTGCGCCTGCTGGTGGTGGGCGGCAGCCTGGGCGCGGCCGCGCTCAATCACCTGATTCCGCAGGCGTTGGCGCTGATGGTGCCGGGCCAGCGGCCCAAGGTCGTCCATCAGGCAGGCAGCGCTCATATCGACAACCTGCGTGCCGGCTACGCCGCCGCAGGCATTGAAGCCGAATGCGTGGCCTTCATTGATGACATGGCGGCGGCCATGGGGCAGGCCGACCTGATCATCTGCCGTGCCGGCGCCATGACGGTGGCCGAAGTGGCGGCTGCGGGCGTGGCGGCCTTGTTCGTGCCTTTCCCGCATGCCGTCGATGACCACCAGACCATGAATGCGCGCTATCTCAGCGACCATGGTGCGGCCTGGCTGCAACAGCAGTCGGCGTTGAGCGCGCCGGGCATGGCCAATTGGCTGGCCGAACGAAACAGGGCTGAATTGCTGCAAGTCGGCGAGAAGGCCAGAACCTATGCGTTGCCGGATGCGGCCGCGCAAATTGCCATTCGCTGCGAGCGGGTGGCTCGAAGGCAAGAACAATGAAACACCGTATCCAACACATCCACTTCGTCGGTATCGGCGGATCGGGCATGAATGGCATCGCCGAGGTGCTGCTCAACCTCGGCTATACGGTGAGCGGTTCGGATCTGCGCAGCTCCGCCGTGACGGAGCGCCTGGCGGCGCAAGGCGCCAGCATCCATATCGGCCATGCGGCCGAGCATGTCGGCCAGGCCGACGCCATCGTGACGTCTACGGCTGTCTCGGGCGACAACCCGGAAGTGCTGGCAGCGCGTGCGGCGGGCATTCCTGTCGTGCCGCGTGCCGTGATGCTGGCTGAACTGATGCGCCTGAAGCGCGGCATTGCCGTCGCCGGCACGCACGGCAAGACCACGACGACCAGCCTGGTAGCCAGCATCCTGGCTGCCGCCGGCCTGGACCCCACGTTTGTCATCGGCGGCCGGCTCAATTCCGCCGGCGTCAATGCGCGCCTGGGGCAGGGTGAGTTCATCGTGGCAGAAGCGGACGAGTCCGATGCTTCTTTCCTCAACCTGATGCCGGTGATGGCGATCGTCACTAACATCGACGCAGATCACATGGACACCTACGGTCATGATCTGGCGCGGTTGAAGCACGCCTTCATCGAGTTCACCCAGCGCCTGCCGTTCTACGGCAGCGCCATTCTGTGCGTGGACGATGCCAATGTGCGCGAGATCGTGCCCTTCGTGTCGCGCCCCGTCACCACCTACGGTTTCGGTGAAAACGCCCAGGTGCGCGCCGAGAACATGCGCACCGATGGTGTGCGCATGCGCTTTGATGTGCTGCGCCGCGACCGCAAGGGTGTCGTGTTGCCGCGCATGGAGATCGTACTCAACCTGCCGGGCCGCCACAACGTGCTCAACGCGCTGGCCGCGATTGCCGTGGCGACCGAGCTGGGCGTGGCCGACAGCGTGATGGTGCAGGCGCTGGCCGATTTCAACGGCGTAGGCCGACGCTTCACCCATATCGGCGACTTCCCGGTGCCGGAAGAGCGCGGCGGCGGCAGTTTCACGGTGATCGACGATTACGGCCATCACCCGGTGGAAATGGCGGCGACGCTGGCGGCAGCTCGGGGGGCCTGGCCGGAGCGTCGCATCGTGCTGGCCTTCCAGCCGCACCGCTATACCCGCACGCGGGATTGTTTCGAGGATTTCGTCAAGGTATTGAGCGACGCGGACGCCGTGTTGCTGACGGAGGTTTATGCCGCCGGTGAAGAGCCGCTGGTCGCGGCCGACGGCCGGGCGCTGGCGCGCGGCCTGCGGGTTGCGGGCCGGGTCGAGCCGGTGTTCGTGGAGGATGTGGAGGAACTGCCGCAGGCCATCCGCGATTTCGTGCGTGGCGGAGACGTTGTGATTGTCATGGGCGCGGGGTCCATCAGCCGGGTGCCGGCGCGTATAGGAGAACAAGAATGAGCATGGAATTCGGCAAGGTCGGGGTGTTGTATGGTGGCCGTTCGGCGGAGCGCGAAGTTTCCCTGATGTCCGGGCAGGGGGTGTATGACGCGCTGCGTTCGCGTGGCGTCGACGCGCACCTGTTCGATACCGGCAAGCACACGCTGGCAGAACTGGCGCATGCAGGCTTTGACCGCGTGTTCATCGCGCTGCATGGCCGCTACGGCGAGGACGGCACGCTGCAGGGCGCGCTGGAACTGCTGGGCATTCCCTATACCGGCAGCGGTACGCTGGCTTCAGCGCTGGCCATGGACAAGGTCATGACCAAGCGCATCTGGGTGAACGAAGGGCTGCCCACGCCGCTCTACGCCGAACTGGATGACGACAGCGACCTGGATGCCGTCGTGGCCGAGCTGGGCCTGCCGATTTTCGTCAAGCCGCCGCATGAAGGTTCGACGCTGGGCGTGACCAAGGTGGAACACGCCTCGCATTTGCCGGCTGCCGTGCAGTTGGCTTCGCGCTACGAAGAAAAGGCGCTGGCGGAGAAATTCGTCGACGGCCGTGAGCTGACGGTCGCGGTGCTGGGCAGTGGCGCCCAGGCGCGCGCCCTGCCGGTCATCGAGATCCGCGCGCCGCAAGGCAACTACGACTTTCAGAACAAGTACTACTCGGACGAAACCCAATACATCTGCCCGGCCGATCTGCCGAACGCGCTGACGGCCGAGATCCGCAGCCTGGCCGAGCGCGCCTTCCGCGTGCTGGGTTGCGAAGGTTGGGGCCGGGTCGACGTGATGCTGGACCGCCAGGATCGTCCCTGGCTGTTGGAGATCAATACCTCGCCCGGCATGACCGGGCATTCGCTGGTTCCCATGGCAGCTCGCGCCGAGGGAATTGATTATGCCGAACTGTGCGTCCGCATCCTGGCAGGGGCGTCCCTGAAGGTGCATGGGCACCGCCAGGCCTGAGCGTACTAGACAGGAACAATATCCGTGTGGAATGACGCCCGTTTCCTCAATGTGATCGCCAACGCGCTGGCCGTGCTGGCCGCCGCCGTGTTGCTGGTGGCCGGCGTGCTGTGGCTCGTGCAGCGTCCGGTGTTTGCGCTGACGGCCATTGAGCTGGAATCGGCCGCCCAGGAGGAACCCCTGTCCTACGTGACACCGGAGGGCGTGCGGTCCGCGATTGCGGGTCGCTTGCATGGCAATTTCTTTACGCTGGACCTCGACGAGGCGCGCCAGGTGCTGGAATCCGCACCCTGGGTGCGGCGGGCGAGCGTACAGCGAGTCTGGCCGGGCACGATCAAGGTCAGTATCGAGGAACAGCAGCCGCTGGCCTTCTGGAACGAAAACCAGATGATCAACACCTGGGGCGAAGTATTCACCGCCAACCTGGGCGAACTGGCCGACGACGAAGAGTTGCCGCGCCTGCTGGGCCCGGAAGGCACCGAAAGCCTGGTGGTGCAGCGTTATGCAGAGCTGGCGCGCTGGTTTGCGCCGCTGTCCCTGCAGGTGCGCCGCATCGAGCTTAGCCCGCGCTATGCCTGGATGGTCGATCTGTCGGATGGCATGACGCTCAATCTGGGCCGGGACCCGGGCGCGGATGCGCCTGACCCCCACGGCCTGCCTGGCGCATTGCCTTTCGCCGCACGTATTCAGCAGTTTGTTCAGGTCTGGCCCGACGTGGTCCGACGGCTCGAAGGCCGTGCCGTCAAAGAGGCGGATCTGCGTTATCCCAACGGGTTTGCGCTGACGCTGGCCGAACTTCCCAATAATTCTCTTCGTAAGACACATTGAAGCCATGACCCGAGACATCAAGGATCTCATCGTTGCCCTGGATATCGGCACCAGTAAAGTGGTGGCGGTAGTGGCCGAAATCTTGCCCCAAGGGGGCTTTGAAGTGCTGGGCCTGGGGCAGCACGAATCGCACGGCATGCGCAAGGGCGTGGTCGTGAACATCGAAACCACGGTGAACTCCATCCAGCGCGCGCTGGAGGAAGCCGAGCTGATGGCGGATTGCAAGATCCGTGACATCTATGCGGGCATCGCCGGCAGCCATATCCGCAGCTTCAATTCCAGCGGCATGGTGGCGGTGAAGGACAAGGAAGTCACCGCGACCGACGTGGCGCGGGTCATCGAGACGGCCAAGGCGGTGAATATCCCCACCGACCAGCAGGTGCTGCACGTGCTGACCCAGGAATTCATCGTCGACGGCCAGGAAGATATCCGCGAGCCCATCGGCATGAGTGGCCTGCGCCTGGAAGTGCGCGTGCATATCGTCACCGGTGCCGTCAGCGCTGCCCAGAACATCATCAAGTGCGTGCGCCGCTGCGGCCTGGAAGTGCAGGACTTGATCCTGCAGCCGCTGGCCTCCAGCCTGGCCTGCCTGACGCCCGATGAAAAGGAACTGGGCGTGGTGCTGGTGGATATCGGTGGCGGCACGACCGACATCGCCATCTTCACCGGCGGTGCGATTCGCCACACGGCCGTGGTGCCGGTGGCGGGCGACCAGATCACCAATGACATCGCCGCCATGCTGCGCACGCCGACGCCTGATGCCGAAGAAATCAAGCTGCGCTACGGCGTGGCCAAGCAGGTGCTGGCCAATGCCGACGAGACCGTGGAAGTGCCGGGCCTGGGTGACCGTGGCTCGCGCCTGGTCAAGCGCCAGGCGCTGGGCGCAGTCATCGAGCCGCGCGTGGAAGAGCTGTTTTCGCTGGTGCAGCGCGTGGTGCGCGAATCTGGCTACGAAGACCTGCTGGCCTCGGGCGTGGTGCTGACCGGCGGTTCGTCGCTGATGCCGGGCATGGTCGAGCTGGCCGAGGATGTGTTCCTCAAGCCGGTGCGAGTTGCCGTCCCCGATTACCAGGGCAGCCTGGCCGACGTGATGCGCAATCCGCGTTTCTCGACGGTCATGGGCCTGTTGGCCGAAGCGCGCACCCAGCGCCTGCGCGGCCACAAGGTGGCGCAGCAGCGCGGCAGCTTCCAGCAGGTGCTGGCGCGCATGCGCGAGTGGTTCATGCATTGATATTCGTACCGGCTGCCAGGGTTGCAGGCGGCCGGAAGGTTCGTGGCACAGCGCGGTTGCCGTGCCATTCATATGTTGTAGAGGGTAGTTGTTTATTTTCTTTAGACTTGTGAGGGAGTCTTGTCATGATCAATTTCGAACTTGTGGATACCAACCCCAGCGGGACCGTCATTAAGGTTGTGGGCGTCGGGGGCGCGGGCGGCAATGCCATCGCGCACATGATCCGTTCCAATGTGCAGGGCGTGGAATTCATCAGCGCCAACACGGACGCGCAGGCATTGGTGACCAGCCAGGCCCCGGTGCAGATCCGCCTGGGCCGCACCGGCCTGGGCGCCGGCGCCAAGCCCGAGCAAGGCCGTGCTGCTGCCGAAACCGCACGCGAGGAAATCCGCGCTGCGCTCAACGGCGCGCATATGGTCTTCATCACCGCCGGCATGGGTGGCGGCACCGGTACCGGCGCTGCTCCGGTGGTGGCCGAAGTGGCCAAGGAACTGGGCATCCTGACGGTTGGCGTCGTGACCAAGCCATTTGGTTTCGAAGGCGCGCGCCGCCTGAAATCGGCTGAGGAAGGCATCCGCGAACTGTCGCGCCATGTCAATTCGCTGATCGTGGTGCTCAACGAGAACCTGTACGACCTGATGGATGAAGACGCGACGCAGGACGACTGCTTCCGCGCCGCCGACGACGTGCTGCACAATGCTTGCGCCGGCATCGCCGAAATCATCAATGTCGAAGGTAACGTCAACGTCGACTTCGAAGACGTCAAGACCATCATGGGCGAGCAAGGCCAGGCCATGATGGGGACTGCCGTCGCCAGCGGCCCGGACCGCGCCCGCGTTGCCGCCGAGCAGGCCATTGCTTGCCCGCTGCTGGAAGGCGTGGACCTGCATGGCGCGCGTGGCGTGCTGGTGAACATCACCGCCAGCCGTTCGTTGAAGATGCGTGAAACCCGCGAAATCATGGAAATCATCCGTGGCTATGCCGCTGAAGATGCCACCGTGATCTTCGGTAACGCCTACGATGAAACCATGGGCGACGATCTGCGCGTGACCGTGGTGGCCACCGGCCTGGGAAAGCAGGCGCAAAGCGGCCCGCAACTGGTGCCTGAACCTGCCGAGGCGCTGCGCACCGGTACCGATGATTACTTCATCGGTGGCGCGAACATGCCCATGGGCGGCTATGGCAACGATCTGCAGGTTCCGACCGTGATGCGCAATCCGCGCGGCCAGGCTACTGCCCAAGTGCGGGCGATGGAGTCTGCCGGTATGGAGCATCTGGATATTCCGGCTTTCTTGCGCAAGCAGGCGGATTGAACCGGCTGAAAAACCAGACCGCTAGACCCTCTCTCTCACAGTAAACCCGTCTCCTGGCGGCCTTCGGGCCGCCGGGAGGCAGGGCGGACGGCGCCTTTAACGGGCAGGCCGGCGAGCGTGCACCTCTACCACGCAAGCCGGTCTGCCGAGCGTCGTCCGCCCTTTTTGTTTTAGCGTTCGCTTTTTTGCCAAATTTCGGGAAAAACAGGCATTCGTCATGTTGCGGGCTGCTGGGCGGCCGTCACGGACGGGCGCCGGGCCGCATTTCGATCACGAAGCGGCTGCCCTGGCCGGGGCGCGAATGCAGGCGCAGGTGCCAGCCCTGGTGGCGGCAGATGCGCTGCACCATGGAAAGCCCCAGGCCCAGATTGCCTTCGGGGCGGCCGTCGCTGGTATCGCCGCGCACGAATGGCGAGAACAGCGCTTCCTGCAGGTCCTGCGCGATGCCAGGGCCGTCATCGCACACTTCCAGCCAGTCCCAGCCATGGGAAATGCGCACTTCTGCGCCGCTGCCGGCATATTGCAGGGCGTTGCGGATCAGGTTGGAGAGCACGCTGCGCAACAGGGGCACCGGGTAGCCGGGGGCGCCGGGCGCGGCGCTGGAGCCGCTGTCCAGGCGCAAATGGATGCCGCGCCGCTCGGCCTGCGGCTGCCAGGCCTGCCATTGTTCCTGCGCCAGGTTGTGCAGGGGCGCGTGCGGGAAGGCGGCACCGTCCTGGCGGCCGCGTGCCAGCATCAGGTAGACATCCACCCGTTGTTGCATGTCTTGCAGCGCATCCTCTATCCGGGCCACGCGGGTACGGGTGGCATCGTCCAGGGCCGGGTCTGCCGCCAGCAATTCGCAGGTGCTCAGTCCGCTCATCAGCGGCGTGCGCAGTTCATGCCCGACATCCGCCGTGAATAGCCGTTCCCGCAGCAGGGCCTCTTCCAGCGCGTTGTAGGCGGCGTCGAATGCCGTGGCAAGCTGGCCGATTTCATTGCCTGGATACTGCGTTGCCAGCTGGGTCCCGGGTGGCAGTTCACTGCGCCGCTGTACATCGCGCGACAGGCGTTCAATGGGGCGGATCACGCGCCGGGTTGCCAGGTAACCCAGCGCCAGCGCCAGCACGAGACTGGCGGCCAGGCACAGCAGGCCGGCGATTTCATAGATGCGCTGCGATTGCAGGTAGTCGGTGTAGTCGCGCAGCAGGATGTAGCGCTGGTCTTCTATGTCTTCCACCATGACAAGCCAGTTGCGGCCCTTGCGGTTGACCATGTGGAAGCCGGGTGGCAGGGGGCGCAGATCGTCCGGGAAGGAGGCGCTGTTTGGCTCGCCATACAGGAAGTGATTGGGCCAGCCCGGCGCGACGCCGGCTTCCAGGTCGTCGCGCAGCCGGTCGATCGCCAGGTCCATGTCGATGCGGTGGGAAATGGCTTCCAGGCGATTGAAGGCCCAGCCGGAAAGCAGGGTCAGGACACCGGCGACAGTCAGGGTCAGGGCAAGGAATCGCAGGATCAGGCTGCGTGCCAGCTGGCCGCGCAGGATTTTAGGTGTTTTCATTGGGCGCGCAATTGATAGCCGATGCCATGCACGGTATGGAGCAGGGGCTGCTCGAAGGGCTTGTCGATGACCTGGCGGATGTGGTGGATATGGGTACGCAGCGCATCGCTGTCCGGCGGGGAGTCATGCCAGAGCGCTTCTTCCAGCCGGGTGCGGTGCACCACGGCCGGGCTGTGCAGCATCAGCAGCCGCAACAGCGTGAGCGGTGCCGGCGGGAGCTTGAGCGGCGTGCCGGCGCGCTCCAGCGCCAGGGTGTCCTGATCCAGGCTGAGATCGCCGACCTTGAGGACGGAGGGCGCGGCGCTGCGCCGGCGTTGCAGCAGCGCGCGTATGCGTGCCCCCAGTTCGGCCAGCGCAAATGGCTTCACCAGGTAGTCGTCGGCGCCGGCGTCGAAGCCGGCCAGCCGGTCGTCCAGCGCGTCGCGCGCCGTCACCATGATGACGGGTATCGTGCTGCGCAGTTCGCAGCGCAGCCGGCGGCACAGCTCATAGCCGTCCATGCGCGGCAGCATCAGGTCCAGCACCACGAGATCGAATTCATCCCGGCACAGCCGTTCGTAGCCGGCCTGGCCATCGTCGGAACAGTCGACGATGTAGCCCAGGCCGGACAGGTAGTCGACGATATTGGTAAGGATGGGGGTGGTGTCTTCGATGACCAGAATGCGCATGTTTGCCTGCGATGGACGCGGTTTTGGGGCTCAGTGTTGGGCAGATCCAGTTATACCCGAGGCTGCCTCCGCCTGCCGGAAGTGTTAACGCTTTCTTGACGTCCGCTTGTTCAGAATGGAATGCGTACCGGAGGGCAGAGTGCCGGCAGCGGGGCTACCGTTGCTGGCGCTGTGCCCGTGGATGGGGAACTTCCGTGGAGGTCCGGGATGTCAGAATCATCGCTGGCCTTGCGCCAAACCGCGCTTGCCGTGTATCGCGGTGCGGCCGCCGAATTGCAGATATTCCGCCTGGCGGATCGTCATTACGTCATGAAAGCCTGGCGCGCCAAGCCTGGGGCCTCCTTGCGCGCCGGGTTCAGCGCACTGGCCTGTCTGCTGGCGTTTGGCGAGTTCGCCCGGCCATCGCGTCTGCGCCAGGGGGATATTCACTTCGAGGCCGGCCGCCTGCGTGCGCTGGCACACGGCGGCTGTGCCGTGCCCAAGGTCTATCTGGACGAAGAGCGTTTCATTGTGCTGGAGCATGTGGGGCGCTGCCTGGACGAGATTGTCCGGGGCCAGCCGCTGGCGCGGGTGGGACGCTACTACGAAGCCGCGGTCGATGACCTTGCCGCTTTTCACCGTGCAGGCTTCTGGCATGGCGGCGCGCAACTGCGCAACCTGACCGTGCGCGACGGCCGGCTGTACCGCATAGATTTCGAAGAGCGCTTCGGCGCCGCGCTGTCCCACGGCCTGGCAGCGGCCTATGACCTGTTCCTGCTGCTGGGCGATATCCTGTGGCGCCTGGAACCCGATGAAGTCGTGCCGACTGGCAGGGCCTTGTTGCGGCGCTATTTTTCGCGGGCCGGCGCGCAAGGCGCCGATGCGGGTGCCTTGCTGCGCCTGGACAAACTGCTGGCGCCGGTACGCGGGCTGGCTCGCATCGTGCCCGCCCGCCTGCGGGAAAAGCGCGATGTGCGGCGTGTGGCGCGTTTCGCCGCGGTGCTTCGGGACTGGTGCACCCATGAGCGCACCGCGGTGCTGAACTGAGTCCGGCCGTTTTCAGGTCATTTCCTGGCTGTTCCCTGGCCGCTGCCTAACGGCGCCGGCTTTCGTATTCGCTCAGAATGCGGCTGGCCCGCTCGCCCACTTGCGCTTCCCAGGCCCGCACCACGGGCTGGTTGGCCTGGCCCAGTGCGGCGGCCAGTTCAGGGGCGGGAACCTCGATCACCTGCATGCCGTTGTCTGCCAGTTGCTGGTATTTGGCCTGCAGGTTCGCTGCGATCTGGTGCTTGCGCCAGGCCTGTGTATCCTGCGCCGCCTGATGCAGGACGGCGCGCAGGTCTTCCGGCAGCGCCAGGTACGCATCGCGATTCATGTGCACGAAGGTCAGCGGCATGGCGTAGTTGATCTGGGTGAACACTTTGGTGTAGTCCCACAGCCGGATCGAGGCGCCGCCGTCGGCGCCGGTCAGGACAGCGCTGACACCGCCGGTCGCCAGCTGCGGCACCAGATCGGCCCATGAGATCACCAGTGGCGCAGCACCTACCTGTTGCAGCAGGCGGGTGCCGGTGGCGTCGTAGGTCCGGATCTTTAACTGTTGCAGGTCGGCCAGCGAGTTGATAGGCCGGGAGGCCCAGATGCCCGAGGGGTCGACCCAGCCTGCGTGCAGCAGTATCTGGTTGTGCTTTTCGAAGAAAGCCTTGTAGTGCGGCATGGCGATATCTAGCAGCAGTTGCGCATCGTCGAAGTCGCGTGCCAGGAAGGGCAGGGAACTGAGCAGGAACAGCGGGTCGAAGCCGGCCAGCGTGCCGCTGACGGTGGTGGCGATGGGGGCGGCGCCACGGCCCACGACCTGGAAGTGGTCGCGTTCCCGGTAGCCCAGCGCGGCGCCTGGGTGCAGGTGGATTTTCAGGCGTCCGCCGCTCAATTCAGCGACGCGGTCGCGATAGAACACGTCGGCTTTGGTGTTGACGGAATTGGTGCCGTACTCCGATGACTGGTCCAGCGCATGGACAGGTGCAACCGGGTTGGCCTGGACGGCGGCGCAGGCCAGCATCAGGCAGGCGGCGATGAATTTTCTGGTGAACATACCGGCCTCTTATTTATTGAAGATCAGGTCAGGCAGGAACAGGGCGATCTGCGGGAAGTAGCACAGCAGGAAGACGGCGAAGCACATCACCAGGAAATAGGGGATGCTGTAGCGGATCAGCGTGCCCATGGGCGTGTCGCTGAGCGACTTGATCACCATCAGGTTGAAGCCGACCGGCGGCGTGATCTGGCCGATTTCCACCATGATGATCATGTAGATGCCGAACCAGACGGGGTCTATGCCCAGCACCTTGATGATGGACAGAAAGATCGGCAGCGTCATGACGATGATGGACACCCCATCGAGCACCAGGCCGATTGCCAGGAAGAACAGCGACGTCAGCAGCAGGAAGCCGCCGATGCTAAGCTGGCTGTCGGAAATGCGCTGGGCGATTTCCGCCGGAATGTGCAGGTAGGCAAAGGTGGTGGACATCAGCGTTGCGGCCAGGATGACGCCCAGGATCATCACGCTGGTCAGCAGCGTGTCACGCAGCGAGGCAATGATGTTTTCCAGGGTCAGGCAGCGGGTGCAGAGCGCATAGACCAGAACGCTCAGCACGCCGATGGCGGCAGCCTCGGAGGGCGTGGCCCAGCCGGCGTAGATGGAGCCCAGCACGAAGCCGATGATGAGCGTCAGCGGCACCAGCTTGAGCACATTGCGCCAGCGCCCTTCCTCGGCCAGCTGGGCGAGCATGGCCGGGTCCTGGCTCTGGCTGGCATGGCCGGGTTCCATCTCGCCGCGGACCAGCGAATAGACGATGATGTAGAGCGAAAACAGGCCGGCCAGCATCAGGCCCGGCAGGATGCCGGCGGCGAACAGCCTGTCGATCGGGGCTTCGGCCAGCACCCCATAGACGATCATGACGATGGATGGTGGGATCAGCAGCCCCAGGCTGCCAGCGCCGGCCAACCCGCCCAGGCAGATGGACTGGCGGTAGCCGCGCCGGGCCAGTTCGGTGACCGTGATCTTGCCCACGGTGGCGGTGGTTGCCGCGCTGGAGCCGCAGATCGACGCAAAGACGGTGCAGCCGATGATGTTGATATGCGCCAGGCGGCCGGGAAGGTAGCGTACCAGCGGCGTCAGGCCGGCAAAAATCTCGCGTGCGATGTTGGTTTTCAGCAGCAGTTCACCCATCCAGATGAACAGTGGGATGGCGGACAGCTCCCAGGAGCCGGCGGCACGCTGCACGGTGAAAGACAGGATATTGGCGATGCGCCAGAGATCGAAGTCGACAATGAAGTACAGCGCGCCGATGGAAACCAGGAACAGACTGGCATATACCCACAGGCCCAGTCCGATCAGGACCAGAATCATGCCCAGCATGGCAAACGAAAGCAGTAAGGGATCCATGCGTGGCTCCTCAGGACCGGACGGGAGGTTGCGTCAGGGCGAGCAACAGGTCTGTCAGCAGACGCAGCAGACTGGCGCTCAGGCCGACGAGTATGGGAATCTGGGGCAGCCAGAGTGCAACGCGTGCGATGCTGGTGCTGGTGAAGCCGAAGTCCAGGTTCTCGCGGAACATGTCGATGAAGCAGACCAGGGCGAGCGCGTAGATGAAAATGGCGCCGAGGCAGCGGATGGCGATCAGCGTGCGCTGCGAGGCGCGCCCAGGCAGGAAGTGGTCGATGGTCTCGATACGGATGTGGCGGTTGCGCTGGTGCACGTAGGGCAGGCCCAGGAACACGACGGCAATCAGGGCATAACCGACGAATTCCTCCAGCACGAAGGTGGAGCGGTCCAGCGCGGAGCGCATCACGACTTCGGTGATGATGTGCAGGAAGATATAGACGATGAGCAGGCAGGCTATGCAGGCGAGCGCCCGGCACAATGCGCTGACGGCACGGTCCAGGCGGACTGCGAAGGCAGAGGAACGCATGTTGTCTCCATTGTTATTCTGGGGGCCGCCCGCGTTGCGGCGGGCGGACGGCAGCCCCGTCTGTGCGGGGCTTGGCCGGTACTGCGGGGCTCAGTCCGAGAGGGCTCGGGTCTGGTCCCAGGCGGCGCGGATGCCCGCGGCCAGGGCGCCATGTTCCATGGTCAGCGCAAGGGTACTGGCCTTGTGTTCCAGCGCGAAGCGTTTTTCCGATTCGCTCCAGGCCGGCAGAACCCAGTCCTTGCCGGCCGCGTTGGCGGCCTGGGCGATGCGCAGCAGGTCGGCGAAGTCTTCAGGCGTACGCTTGTAGGCGCCGCGCCCGCGCAGCAGCGATAGGTCGGTGGGGCCGATGAACACACCATCGACGCAGTCCAGCGCCAGGATCGCCTCGACGTCGTCCAGGGCGGTATGGTCTTCGATCATGGGATAGCAGCGCGTGATGCGGTCCTGCTGTGCGACCCATTCGTCGGTGGGCGCCTGGTAGCTGACCGTGCGCCCGCCGGCGAAACTGCGGTTGCCCAGCGGCGGGAACTTGGCATGGGCGCAGACCCGGCGGGCATGTTCCACGCTTTCGATGTGTGGAATGACCACGGCGTTGGCGCCGAAGTCCAGGGCCTGCTGGATCGGGCTGCGTTCTGGCGCGAGGACCTTGGCCAGCACCTGGAAGCCCAGGCGCTTGAGCAGAGGAATGAAGCGTTCGAGGTCGGCCAGGTCGAAAGCGCCATGCTCGATGTCCAGGACAATGCTCTGGTAGCCGATGCCAGCGGCGATTTCAGCGGCGGCCACGTTCGGGCTGGATAGCCAGAGTGCGTAGCGAGGGTTGTGTTCAGGCTGCGACATGCTTGGTCTCCAGCTGGTACAGGTCGCCGCGCCGGTTGGGCAGGCAGGGCATTTCTTCACGGACTTTCTGCAGGAAATCGAAGTCCAGGTCGGCGACGGCGATGCTGGTGGTGTCCTGCGCTACGGCCTGCACCGTGCCCCAGGGGTCGATGATCATGCTGCGGCCGTTGCAGGCGCCGTTGGGCAGGTACTTGCCGATCTGGCCAGCTGCCACGACGTAGCACTGGTTTTCGATGGCGCGTGCGCGCAGCAGCACTTCCCAGTGGTCGCGCCCCGTGTAGAGATTGAAGGCGGCGGGAATGAACAGGATCTTGGCGCCGGCCAGGGTTTGCAGCCGGAACAGCTCGGGAAAGCGCATGTCGTAGCAGATCGACAACCCGGCGGTAATGCCTTCGATGTCGGTCGTCACGATTTCCTTGCCGGGCCGCACCGTTGCCGACTCCAGGTAGGTCACGCGGCCAGGCAGGTCCACGTCGTACAGGTGCAGCTTGGTATAGCGCGCCGCAATGGCGCCATTGCGGTCGAACAGCAGCGAGGTATTGGCGCAGCGTCCGCCCTGGGGGTCGATTTCACGCATGGAGCCCAGCAGCACCCACATGCCATGTTCCCTGGCCTTGGCGGCAATGCGCTCGGAGGTCGGGCCGGGGATGGTTTCCGCCGTCGCCAGGGCGCCGTCGTTGGGGCCCATGTAATCGGTGTACTCGGGCAGGACGGCAATATCCACGCCACGCGCCGCCGCCTGGTCCAGCAGATCCAGCGCGGTCGCGATATTCGCAGGCTTGTCCTCTCTTGAATTCAATTGGCAGACAGCGACTCTCATAGGTTCTCCTCTCTAATGGATGCGTCATGTATACACAGTGTATTCTTGGGGTGTCCGGAAAACAAGCGGTTTGTGTTAAAACAGCAGCCGTATCTAAACCACAGTGGAATTCGGGCCAGACATGCGTAGCGAGCCTGTAAAGGATGGCGGTCGGGGGCTTGCGCGAGGCAAGCCGTCCGCCAAGGAGCAGGTGTATCTGTACGTGCGTGATCTCATCATGCGCGGCGAGGTGCCGGGAGGCGCCTTCATCGAGGAAGAACAGATTACGGAAGCCACGGGTGTGTCTCGCACGCCGGTGCGCGAGGCCTTTCTGCGCCTGGAGGCCGAGCGCTTCCTGGACCTGATCCCGCGCCGGGGGGCGCAGGTGCGTCAGATCACGGCCCAGGAATTGATGAATGTCTACGAAGCGCGGCGCGTCATCGAAGTACACGTGGCGCGCCGGGTCTGTGACGAGCGCCTGGAAGTGCCGCCGGCGATGACCACGCTGATGCGCGGCATGGAGGAAGTGGCGGGGGCCAATGGCCAGGACCTGGACTATGCCCGCCACATCGAACTGGACGTGATGTTCCATCGCGCCCTGGTGGCAGCTGCCGGCAATGACGTGCTGCTGGAAGTCTATGACGCGCTGCAGGTGCGCAAGATGCGCGTCGCCTATACCGCGTTGCGGGTCGGGCCGGCGCGCATGGCGCTGATCATGTCGCAGCACCAGGCGCTGCTCGATGCCTTGCATGCACATGATGCGGACGCCGCCGCCGCCGTGCTCGAAGAGCACTTGAAGCCAGTGGTGGAAGTGATTTCCCTGTTGCCCAGCCGCTGAGCCGCCGTTCTTTTTGCGGGGGCGCGGGAATGCCCCTGCTGATATATCGGGATTTGCCTATAATGGCTTGTTTTGAATGAGAAAAAAGCCATGACCAGTTTGCCTCCCTGTCCGCAGTGCCAGTCTGAATACGTTTACGCCGATGGCGAGCTGCTGGTTTGCCCCGAATGCGCCCATGAATGGTCGGCCCAGGCGGCCGCCGAGCCCGACGCGGAGCAGGCGCGTGTCGTCAAGGACGCGGTGGGCAATGTGCTGCAAGACGGCGACACCGTGGCCGTGATCAAGGACCTGAAGATCAAGGGGTCTTCGCAGGTCGTGAAAATGGGCACGAAAGCCCGCAACATCCGTCTGGTGGACGGTGATCACGACATCGACTGCAAGCTCGACGGGATCGGCAGCATGCAGCTCAAGTCGGAATTCGTGAAGAAGGTTTGATGGCAGCGGCCGGCGCCGCGCGGGCACCGGCCATGGCAGGCCTTACATCTTGCACTCGCCGGTCGGTGCCGGCACGATGTCGGGGCCGAAGGCCTGCTTGACGACCGGGCGCAGCTTGCCGTCGACGGCTTCCACCTGGCCGATGTAGGTCGGCAGCACCAGCTGGTTGTCTTCGGCACGCATCGTGGCCGGGCCGTAGATGGTGTCGTAGGTGGCGCCGCGCAGGGCGCGGGATACCTCGCCGGGCTTGGTACTGCCTGCCAGTTTCACGCCTTCGAAGATGGTTTGTACGGCGTTGTAGGCCTGGCCTTCGTTGTCGGTGGGGGCGCGGCCGTATTTCTCCTGGAATTCGGTGACGAATTCATGGTTTCTGGCGGTGTCGATATCAGGGCTGTAGCCGATGTTGCCCCACACGCCCTGGGTGGCGTCGCCCGTGGCGTTGACGACGAAGTTCATGATGTAGGCATGGCCGATGATGCGCTTGTCGGTCAGGCCGAATTCATGGGCCTGCTTGGCGAAGGCGATCAGGTCGCGCCCGACCAGCGCCACCCAGATGCCGTCGATATCCGGCTGGGCCTTGATCTGTGCGATGTAGGGAGCGAAATCCTTGGTACCGACTGGGGGAAAGACGCTGAGCGCTATTTCCTTGCCCAGCCTGGCGGCCGAGTGCTGGAAGTGTTCGGCCGAATCCCTGCCCCAGACGTAGTCCGCGCCTACCACCGCGAATTTCTTTTCCGGCACTTCTTTCAGCCATTCGTCGAACATGGCCAGGTCCATGCTGTCCGAATGGCTGCTGCGGAACATACGCGGCTTGCATGAGTCGCCGGTGATGCGGTCGGCCTTGGACAGGTGCACGACCAGCATGGCATCCCAGCGCTCCAGCCCCTGGCCCACGGCCAGGGTGATGGAAGACGCGATGGGCGCGACCAGCAGGTTATGGCCGTCGCGGGCCAGTTTCTCGGCTGCGCGCCGGCCGGCGTCTGGCGTGCTTTCGTCGTCCGCGATTTTCAGCTCGACGGCGCGGCCGTCTATGCCGCCCTTGCGGTTGGCCTGCTCCACGGCGAATTGCACGGCGCGCTGGACTTCCTCGCCCTGCTGCGAAAACACCCCGGATACCGATGTCACGGTACCGATGCGTATCGGGTCTTTGTCCGCTGCAGCGGCAGACAGGGGAATGATGGCAGCCAGGGCAAGGCTGGCCAGGCGGCGCGGCAGGAAGCGTTGCTGGGTCATGTTTGTCTCCTTGGTTATTGTCGGCCTGGTGCTCAGGCCACTACGTGCTCGCGCAATGCGCGCAAGCTGTCTGCGTCGATCTGGCCGGTGCCGGTGATGGCGCCCTTGGCCATGGCGTAGTAGCGCCGGGCCACGCGCGCCACCAGGCTGAGGTTCTGCTCGATGAGCAGCAGGGCGGTGCCCTGATCGGCCACCAGATTGAAAATGTCGGCCAGCTGATCGACGATGACCGGCGCCAGGCCTTCGGTGGGTTCGTCCAGGACGACCAGCGTCGGGTTGGACATCAGGGCGCGCCCGATGGCCAGCATCTGTTGCTGCCCGCCAGACAGCGCTGTGCCAGGCGTATGGGCGCGCTCACGCAGGATGGGGAACAGCTCGTAGATGCGTGGTACGTTCCAGTGGCCGGCGTGGCCGCAGGCGGCCCCCAGCAGCAGGTTTTCCTCGACGCTCAGATTGGCGACGATGCGCCGGCCCTGCGGCACGACGGCCATGCCCTGCCGGGTTGCCATATAGGGGCGCGGCCGTGCAATGGCCTTGCCGCCGATGTGCATGCTGCCGCCGCGCACGCTGGCCAGCCCGAGCAGCGAATTGACCAGCGTGGTCTTGCCGACGCCGTTGCGGCCGATCAGCGCGACGCGCTCGCCGGCCTGGATTTCCAGCGACAGGCCGTGCAGGATGTGCGCGGCGCCATAATAGGATTGCAGATCCCTGACTTGCAGGACGGTATTCATGCGGCGCTCCCGAGATAGGCTTCGCGTACGCGCGGATGTGCGCGGACCGAGGCCGGCTCGCCGCTGGCGATGACACGGCCGAGTTCAAAGACAGTGACGGCATCGCTGATGCCGAAGACGATGTCCATGTCGTGCTCCACCAGCAGCACCGACACCGACCATTGCTGCGCCAGTGTTTGCAGGTGCTGCGCCAGGTCTTCCGATTCCTGCGCCGACAGGCCGGCCATGGGTTCGTCCAGCAGCAGCAGCGAAGGCTGGCCGACCAGCGCCAGCGCCAGGTCCAGGCGGCGTTGTTCGCCATAGCCCAGTTCCGCGGCAGTCAGCTGCGCCATCGGGCTCAATTCGAGCTGGCGCAGCACTTCTTCGGTGTTGGCTTCGGGGTGCCGGGCGCCGACCTTGCAGGCTGCCAATTCGATCTGGTCATACACGCGCATGTCGGGAAAGATGCTGGTGCGTTGGAAGGACCGGGCCAGGCCGAGCTGGCGGCGTTCGATCACGCCCAGTGCAGTGACGTCCCGGCCGTTGAGCAGGACCTGCCCTCGGGTGGGGCGGCGCCTGCCGGTGATGGCGTCGATCACAGTGGATTTGCCTGCGCCGTTGGGGCCGATCAGGCCGTGGATCTGGCCGCGCGCCACGGCAAAATTCACGCCGTCCACCGCTTTCACGCCGCCGTAGTGCACGGCGATGTCGCGGACTTCAAGGATGTTCTGTTGCATGGCGGGGCCTCTCAGGTACGTTGCGGGCGGCGGCGTTGGCACAGGCGTTGCAAGGCGCCGCCTATGCCTTCGGGCGAAAACACGATGATGAGGATCAGCGCCGTGCCGAATATGGCCAGCCAGTGCTGCGCGTAATCGCCGATCAGGTCGCGCGCCAGGAAGAACACGATGGCGCCCAGCGCTGGCCCCCAGAGCGTGCGAAAGCCGCCGATGATGACCATCATCAGCGCCGAGCCGGAGACGCTCCAGTGCAGGCTTTCCGGAGAAATGAAGCCGGTATTCAGTACCGACAGCAGGCCCGCCAGGCTGGTGACCAGCGCCGATAGCGTGAAAATGGCGACACGCGGCATCAGCGTGCGGATCCCGATGAAGCGCGCCCGCTCCTCGTTGTCGCGCACGGCTTCGGTCACGCGGCCGAAGCGGGTCGACAGCAGCGCGGCCAGGCCGGCGATGCACAGCACCAGCAGGGTCCAGCTGATGGAAAACAGCACGTCCTGGCGCTGGATGAGCGCTATCGGCACGCCGAACAGGCGCGCCGGCCAGTCCAGGTACATGCCGTCGGCGCCGCCGGTCAGCGAGCGCGATGTCGACGCCAGCTGGAAGAACATCTGGCCGACGGCCAGTGTCAGCATGCCGAAGGCAATGCCGGGCACGCGCACGATGACCAGCCCCAGCAGGCAGGAAAACAGCGCCATGATGAGGAGGGTCAGGAGGACGACGGCTTCGGCCGGTACGGCATGCTGCATCAGGATGGCGGCAACATAGCCAGCCAGCCCGTAGAAGGCGGCATGGCCGAAGCTCACCATGCCGTTCTGGCGCAGCAGCAGGCCGACGCCAAGCGCGAAGATGGCAAAGATGGTGGCCTGCGTCAGCAAGGACAGCAGCATGGCGGATTGCACCTGTGTGGCAACCAGCAGGCCGGCAGCCAGCGCCGCCAGGGTGCGCAGCAGCAGTGTGGCAGGGGCCAGGGCACGGGGCTTCAATGGGGTCAGGGATGTCATGTGCGGTTCCCGGCCAGTCCGGCGGGCCTCCAGAGCAGTACGGCAATCATCAGGATGAAGGGCAGCACGGCAGCCAGTCCGGGCAGGTAGATCGCGCCCAGCGCCTGAATCTGCCCCAGGGCCAGTGCCGCGATGAAGGCGCCCGACAAACTGCCCAGCCCGCCTACCACGACCACGACGAAAGAGTCGATCAGCACGTCGCTGTTCATCGTGGGCGAGAGGGACAGGAAGGGCGCGGCCACCACACCCGCCAGTCCGGCCAGGGCGGTGCCCAGGCCCACGACGAGCGCGCTGAGGCGGTCGGTATTGACGCCCTGCATGGCTGTCGTGGTCGGGTCGGTGCTGGCGGCGCGCACATAGAGGCCGATACGGGAAAAGCGCAGCCAGGCCGCCAGCCCCAGCGCCACGGCCAGGCCCACCACCAGTACGGCGATGCGATAGGCCGGCACCGGCGTGCCGAACAGGCTGACTGATGTGTTCAACAGCGCGGGCGCGGCCAGCGACAGGTTGCTGCGGCCCCATATGGTCTGTACCAGGTCTTCCAGGATCAGCAGCAGGCCGAAGGTCACCAGCACGACGGTGAGCGGGTTGCGGTCCTGCAGCAGGCGGAAGCAGTAGCGGTCCAGCAAGGCGCCCAGGCCCAGCATGATGAGCGGGACGGCAACCAGGGCCAGCCAGAAGCCGCCCTGGCTGGCGATGCTGTAGCCGATATAGGCGCCCAGCATGTAGAGCGAACCGTGGGCGAAATTGACGACCCGGCGCAAGCCGTAGATCAGCGCCAGCCCGGAGGACATGACGATCAGCAGCGCGCCATAGACCAGTCCGTTGAATAGATTGATGCTTGTCATCCGCAAAGTCTCCTCTTGTATGTATTGGTTGCGGAACGGAGGGGGCTCAGCCGGCGCCGCTGTCCGTCTGGCAGGACGGCAGCTCGGCGCGGCGCAGCAGGCGGTTCTCCTGGGCCACGATGAGGTGGCCGGAAGCCTGCAGGTAGGCGGGGAAATCCGGGTCGCTGTCACGTGCCTGGCTGCGGCGCTCGTAGTCGGCCAGGTCCTCGTAGGCCCACAGGTGCACCACCTGGTTCAGCGCGCCTACGTGGCTGGTGTAAAAGCCAATGGGCTGGCCCAGCGTGCGCTGGAGCACCGGCATGGCGAGGCGGTCGAAAACCTCCAGGAACTCCGCCATCTTGCGCGGTGCGATGGTGTAGGTGCGATGGTCGATCAGGGGCTTGCGGTTCATGGCTGGCTCCGTGCGGTGGATGGGGTTTGCCGGGCGATATGGCGGCCCGTGATGTAGCCGAAGGTCAGGATGGGGCCGAGCGTGATGCCGGCGCCCGGATAGGTGCCACCCATGACGCTGGCGCGGTCGTTGCCCACGGCATAGAGGCCGGGAATGATGCTGTTGTCCGGTCGCAGGACTTCACCCGTGACGGCGGTACGGATGCCGTCGAACGTGCCGAGATCACCCATGATGACGCGCAGCGCATAGAAGGGGCTATCCTGTATCGGGGCCACGCAGGGGTTGGGCTGGTGTTCCGGGTCTGCCAGGTAGCGGTTGAAACTGGTGCTGCCACGGCCGAATTGGCGGTCTTCGCCGTGGACGGCGCCCTGGTTGTATTCACGTACGGTGGCCTCCAGCCCGGCAGCATCAATGCCGGTGTTGCGGGCCAGTTCCGCCAGGGTCTTGCCGCTCGTCAGGTAGCCGCTGCGCAGATGCGGCCCCAGCGGCAGGGGGGCGGGCTTGGCGTAGCCCAGTCCGTACCGGGCAATGGCTGTCCGGTCGCAGACCAGCCACATTTCGGTTTCCTGGGCGCTGCTGCAGGCTTCGATCATGGCGGCCCCGACATCGTGGTAGGACTCGGATTCATTGGTGAAGCGCCGGCCTGCGCGGGTGACGCCGATGATGCCCGGCTTGTAGCGGTCCAGCAGATGGGGAAACACGCCGTGGCGACCGCCGCCGAGCGGGACGCGTGAGACGGGCATCCAGGCGGCCGGCGCGGGAAAGCGGATGTCCACGATGCCGCCGGCCTGTTCCGCCAGCCGGCCGCCGTCGCCAGTGTTGTCGCTGGGGCCGGGGGACAGGTGCGTGCCGCCGCGCCTGACATGGGGAAAGGCCTGGCGCAGGCGTTCCTGGTCATGCGGAAAACCGCCGCAGGCCAGGACCACGCCCCGGCTGGCTTCGATGCGCAGGCGGCCCGCCGGGGCATCGGCGAGGGCGCCGGTGATGCGTTCGCCATCGCGCAGCAGTTCGCGTACCTGGGTCGAGGTATGGATGGCGATGCCCTGGTCCAGCGCACTCTTGGCCAGCCGCGCCGCCAGCGCATTGCCGCTGGTGACCTGTATGCCGCGCCGGTAGCGCAGCAGCTCCAGCAGGTGGCGCGCCAGCCGGCGGGCGACATAGCTGAACGATGTCAGTGATTTCGTCGCGCGGAAGAAATGCTTCAGGTCGGCGTTCGATGAGTTGAACATCATCCCCATGAAGGTGATGGTTTCCAGTGGCGGCCGCAGGCGCGCCATATCCTGGCCCAGCGCGCGGATATCGAAGGGCGCGGCGAGGATGGAGCGGCCCACGTCCACGCCGCCGGGCGCGGTGGGGTGATAGTCGGGATACAGCGT
This sequence comes from Kerstersia gyiorum, assembly GCF_004216755.1. Classification (GTDB taxonomy): domain Bacteria; phylum Pseudomonadota; class Gammaproteobacteria; order Burkholderiales; family Burkholderiaceae_B; genus Kerstersia; species Kerstersia gyiorum. Next base: position 164,727 of record NZ_SGWZ01000006.1, on the reverse strand, counting down.
GGGCACGAAGCGCACCGAGGTTTCCCGGGTGAAGAAATCGACCATGTCCGGGCCGTTGTCCAGGAAGGCCTGGACGGCTTCGGCGTCGTAGTGCTGGCCGATCTCGTGGCGCAGGTAGGTTTCAGCGGCGCTGCGGCTATCCTGGGCGCCGGCTTCGCGTGAAATGCGGTTGCCGGGAATCCACAGCACGCCGCCGGAAAAGGCCGTGGTGCCGCCAAATACCGGCGCCTTTTCGACGATGACGACATCCAGGCCGTGCTTGCTGGCGACGATGGCGGTGGACATGCCGCCCGCACCGGCGCCGACAACCAGCAGGTCGCAGCGGATGAGGGTTTCCTGTTGGGATGGGGTCATGCAAAGAATCTCCTTGTGGTGCGCGGATCCGTGACTGGCCGCGCGCCAGCATGATTGGGGCTCAGGCGGCCTGGGTGGCGCCGCCGTGGTTGAAGCCCGGACGCGGCACCATGTCCATCAGCATTGAGGACATGCCGCCATCGACCATCAGTTCCGCACCATTGACATAACCCGCGCGGGGGCTGGCAAGGAACAGCACGGCGTTGGCGATATCCTCGGGTTCGCCCACGCGGCGGCTGGCCGTCATGGCGGCCCTGGCGGCTTCCACGCCGGGCTGGGCATAGAACGTGGCGGACAGCGGGGTGCGGATCATGCCCGGGCAGATGGCATTGCTGCGAATGCCCGATTGCCCCCATTCGGCGGCCAATTGGCGCGACAGCAGCAGGATGCCGGCCTTGCTGGCGCTGTAGGCGCCGCTGCGGGTCTGCGGAAAACGGGCGGCGATGGAAGCAATGTTGACGATGCTGCCGTCGCCCTGCTTGCGCAGTTGCGGGGCGAAGGCGCGGGCGCACAGCAAATAGCCGGTGAGATTGACGGCGAGGATCTGGTTCCATTCTTCCAGGCTGACGTCGGCCAGCGCCGAAGAGCGCAGCAGCCCGGCGTTGTTCACGAGGATGCTGGCTGCGCCCAGGTTGGCCTGCACATGTTGAGCGGCATCGCGGGTCGAGGTTTCGCTGGCGGTGTCGCAGGCCACGGCCATGGCCTGCCCGCCGCGCAACGCCAGGCTGTCGGCCAGGCGTTGCGCGGCCGGAATGTCCCGGTCCAGCAGCGCGACGCTGGCGCCCGCCTGCGACAGGCTGCTGGCAATGGCGGCGCCTATGCCGCTGGCCGCGCCGGTGACAACCGCGACGCGACCGCGCAGCGCCAGCCAGTCTTCTACTGAATTGCGGGGAAGAGGGGAAACCATGGGGGCTCCTGGCAAGGGAAAAGAGAGGAACAGAAGGCCGGGGAAGGCGCGCTGCGCTGCCTGCGGGTCAGGGGGGCGGCGTGCCGTTCTCTGGGCTGATGGGGCGGATTGTGGGCGGGTTCGCACAACGGCGGGGTTGCGATTCCTGCAAAGGACAGGACGAATCGTGCATTTGCTCGGCTTCTAGGGATATCACCTAGTGACGATTCCGGCGCCGAAATGGATATTTCGTGCATATCAGGGAGCACATCCATGGGACTGCTGCGGTCCATACCGAACTACGCGCTATATGGCGACCAGGCCCCCGAGGTCTGGGATACCCTCTTTGATTTTGAATGGATTCCTCAACGGTCCGGGCTCTACAACTGGAATATTCAGCCGCACCTGCATGACGGCTGCGTGCAGATCCTGCTGGTGACGGCCGGTGGCGGAGAGGTATTGCTGGACGAAAAGCGCTGGCAGGCCCAGGCACCTTGCCTGATCGTGGCACCCGCACGGATCGTGCATGGTTTTCAGTGGGCGCCACCCGTGGATGGTGCGGTCATCACGGCGGCGCAGGGGCCGCTGGAATCCTTGGCGCAGATCATCATGCCGGAGCTGCTGGAGGTGTTGCATACGCCGCTGGTGATGAACTTCCCGCGTGATACGCCGCATGCCGATGCGCTGATGCCGCTGATTCTGGCGATTCAGCGGGAATGGCGCGTGCCGGCGCTGGGGCAGCGCGCAGCCAGTCTGTCGCTGTTGACGGCATTGCTGGTGCAGGTCGCGCGCATCACCCAGGCGCCGGTGGTCAAGCCCGAATCATTTTCGCCGCGCAAGGCGGCGCATCTGGAACGTTTCCGGGCGCAGGTCGAAGCCTGGTTCAAGACCCATCGGCCCCTGGCGGATTACGCCAATGAACTGGGGCTGACGGTTGGCCAGTTGACGCGCATCTGCCGCGAGGCGCTGGGCATGTCGGCGTTGGCGGTCATCCAGGCGCGCCTTCTGCACGAGGCCAAGCGCAATCTGGTCTACACCATGGGAAGCATCAAGCAGATATCCACCGCCCTGGGCTTCCAGGACGAGGCGTACTTCGGGCGCTTTTTCCGCAAGCACGCGGGCACCAGCCCCAGCGCCTTCAGGAAGCAGGCGCTGAGCCAGATACGGGAGGTGGCCTTGCCGCCAGACGCGGCGCCGGAAGCGCGCCGCAGGGCGGAAGGGGTCAGTTGAGGACGGGGTGGCCGGCCTGGCGGTTGGAGCTGCCCGCCAGCATGGAAACTCCGCCGGAGGCGGCCATTTCGGCAGCGGCTTCCAGCAGGGCCGGGCCCAGTTCCAGCATGCGCTCGGGCGTCATGCGCGAGGCCGGGCCAGCGATGCTGATAGTGCCGGTGGCCGGCTGGTTGGCACGCCGGATGGGGGCGGCCATGGCTGCCATGCCCGCCATGAACGTGTCGGTGGTCATGCTGAAGCCGCGCGTGCGGGCGGCTTCCAGGCAGGCCAGCAGTTCATGTACGGTCTGCGGCGCATTGGGGCCGTAATCTTCGCGCTTGCCGAAGCCCTGGCGCGCCACCATTTCGATGGCGCGTTCGTCGGGCAGCGTCAGCAGCCATGCATGGCCGGAAGCGGAACAGGAAAGCCGGGCTTCCATGCCCATTTCCGGGTCATAGCGCAGGCCGGTGCGGGCGCCCTGGGCGCGCGCCAGCCAGGCAATGCTCTCGCCGTCGATCACGCCCAGACGCACGAATTCTCCGGACAGTTCGGCGAGCCGGTCGAGGATGGGCTGGGCGATATCCTGTACGCCGGTATTGGAAAGAAAACTCATGCCCAGTGAGGCCAGCTTGGTGGTCAGGACGTAATCGCCATGGGCGCGTACCTGGCGCACGTAGCCGCAATCCGATAGCTCGGCGAGCAGGCGGTGGGCGGCGCTGCGGGGGATCTGCAGGGTGTCGGCGATGGTCGCCAGCGGCAGTCCTTCCGGATGGCTGGTCAGGTATTCGAGTACATGAAGGGTGCGGGAAGCTGGGCCGGCCATAGGTGAACAGGTGTCGTCAGTGCGGTTTGAATAATTATTGCAACAGGACCAACGGAATGGACGGATCCATCCCTGTTATATCCGTATGAATGCATGAATAGTTCTAATCGTAGCTTGTCTGCGGCAGAAGCGCGAATACTGTCTTCCACAGTGTCTACGGAGGCAGGCCCGGGAAAAGCCGCCTGCTGGCACCGGATAGGCGCAGCAGGCCGTCAGGATGCATTTTTTGGAATCTGATTCCAAAAAATATTTTTTATGAATATAATTCCAGCAAAAGGATGCTCGACCATTGCCTGTTGTCTGGTCCTGCAGCCATGGCTGCGGTGCGGCGGAGGCGGCGGTGTCCGATGGACAGGCATGGGCGCAGGCAAGGAGACAGGCCGTGTGCATGCCTATTGGCTGACGGCGCCAGACGCCGCCCATAACCGAGACACAGAAATTCCATGAGCCAGAATAGCCAGAGTTTTACCCTGAACGGCGCGACGCGCGTTATCGCCATCGTTGGCGATCCCATCGCGCAGGTCAAATCGCCCGCCGGCGTGACTGCCATGTTGCAGGAGCAGGGCCACAACGCCATCGTCGTGCCGGTGCACGTCAAGCCGGAACAGCTGGGTGACTTCATGCGCGCCGCGGAGATCGTGCGTAACCTGGATGGCATCATTGTGACCATCCCGCACAAGTTTTCCATGCGCGGCTATTGCCGCACCGCCACCGAGCGCGCAGATTTCCTGGGGGCAGTGAATACCCTGCGCCGCAATGCCGATGATTCCTGGGATGGCGACATGTTCGACGGTGAAGGCATGGTGGGCGGCATCCGTCTCCATGGTGGCAACCCGACGGCCCAGCGCTGCTTGCTGGTTGGGGCTGGCGGCGCGGGCACTGCCATTGCGTTCGAACTGCTGGTGCAGGGGGCGAGCTACCTGGCAATCCATGATGCTGATACGCGCCGCCGCGACGACTTGATCGCGCGCCTGCAGGCCCGTTACGGCGACAAGGTCGGCGTCGGTTCGGATGACCCGACCGGGTTCGGCATGGTCGTGAACGCCACGCCCATGGGCATGAACCCCGCTGACCCCATGCCGGTCCAGGTCGGCAAACTGGACCCGGCGGCATTTGCCGCCTGCCCGATCACTTCGCCGGCGGTGTCGCCGTGGATCCAGGCGGCGCGTGAGCGCGGCTGCAAGACCAGCGTGGGGGCCGATATGTTCAATTCAGAACTCAAGCTGATGGTCGATTTTCTGGCAGCGCGCCTGCGTTGAACCAGGATGCCGGGCCTGCATGGCAGTCCGGCGCCAGACGAACAAGCACAACAGCCTGGCAGGCATTCATGAGAACGGGCGCGGCAGACATGCCGCGCGCGCAGGGCGGCTGCGCGCTTTTGCAAGCGGCGGTGCCAGGGTAAGGAGGAAGGCATGGCAAGGAAGAATCTGGCGGTAATCGGCGCAGGCGCGATCGGCCGCATCCATATCGAGGCGGCTTTGCGCAGCGCGCAGTGGCGGCTGTCGGCCGTCGTGGACCCCACCGATGCCGGACGGGCGCAGGCAGAGCAGGCCGGCGCCGCCTGGTACGCGGATATCGACGCCATGTATGCGGCGCAGCGCCCGGATGGCGTGATCGTCGCGACGCCCAACCATACCCATGTGAGCCTGGGGGTGAGCTGCCTGGAGCGCGGCAGCGCCGTGCTGGTGGAAAAACCCATTGCCGACAGCGTGGCGGAAGCGCGCCAGCTGTGTGATGCCGCGCAGCGTCTGGGCCAGGCCCTGCTGGTGGGTCATCAGCGTCGCCACAACGTCATTTTGCGCCAGGCGCGCGCGATTGTGGCTTCCGGCCGGCTGGGCCGGATCGTGGCGGCCAACGGCATGGCCGCATTCATGAAGCCGGACAGCTATTTCGAGGCCGCCTGGCGGCGCGAGCCCGGCGGCGGCCCGATCCTGATCAACATGATCCATGACATCGACCTGCTGCGCTTTCTGCTCGGGGAGGTGCTCAGCGTGCAGGCCGTCAGCGCCAACACGGTGCGCGGCCATGCCGTCGAAGATACCGCCGCCGTGGTGCTGTCCTTCGCCAGCGGCGCGCTGGCCACCCTGACGGTGTCCGATACGGCGGCCTCGCCTTGGTGCTGGGACATGGCGGCCGGCGAAGCCGAACACTATCCGCGCCAGAACGTGAATTCGCATTATCTGGTCGGCACGCAGGCATCGCTGACACTGCCCCTGCTGGAAGTCTGGGAATACCGTGGCCAGCCGGGCTGGCATGCTCCCTTGACCATGGAGCGCACGGCCCCTCATCTGGGCCATCCCTATGACGAGCAATTGCGGCATTTCGCCGCCGTGGTCGATGGCAGGGAAATGCCGGTGTGCAGCGGCGAGGACGGCTTGCGTACCTTGCAGGCGACGCTGGCGGTCGGGCAGGCGGCGGCCAGCGGCGCCCGGGTGGAACTGGAGTAGATGGCAATGGTGGAAACGGCGGTGGCGCGGCAGGAATTCGATGTGGTCGTAGTGGGCTCGGGCGCCGGCGGCCTGGCCGCAGCAGTGACGGCGGCCGAGCTGGGCCTGAGCGTGCTGGTACTCGAAAAACACCGGCAATTCGGTGGCACGACGGCCTGGTCCGGCGGCTGGATGTGGGTGCCGCGCAATCCGCTGGCCGTGCGCGCCGGCATTGTCGAAGACATCGAAGGGCCGCGCCGCTATCTGCGCAATGAGCTGGGCGAGTACTACGACGAACCGCGGGTTGAAGCTTTCCTGCGCCATGCGCCCGCCATGGTGTCATTCTTCGAACAGAAAACGGCCTTGCAGTTCATTGCTGGCAATACCATTCCGGATTTCCACGGCAAGCAGGCGGGTGCCGTGACCGGGGGGCGCTCGGTATGCGCCGCGCCCTTCGATGGCCGGGCCCTGGGGCGCCGGCTGGCCGACATGCGCGAGCCGCTGGAACTGATCGCGCCCTGGCGCATGGGCATTGCTTCTGGCGCCGACCTGGGCCATTTCATGAATGCCATGCGCTCGGCGCGTTCCTTTGCCCACGTTACGCGCCGCGTGCTGCGCCATTTCTGGGAACGTGCGACGCAAGGGCGCGGCATGCACCTGGTCAATGGCAATGCGCTGGTGGCCGGGTTGGCCAAGTCGGCCTTCGACCGCAAGGTGGATATCCGCGTGGCGACCCCGGTGGTCGGCCTTTTGCGGACCGATGACGGCCGGGTGGCCGGCGTCCGGGTGCGAGGGGCGGATGGCCGCGAAACCGAAATCGGTGCGCGCCGGGGCGTGGTGCTGGCCTGTGGCGGTTTTCCGCATGATGTCGAGCGCAAGCAGGCCTTGTTCGCCCATGCGCCGACCGGCCGGGAACACTGGTCCGCCGCACCACCGTCCAATACCGGCGACGGCCTGCGCCTGGGTGAATCCGTTGGCGCAGGGGTCGATGCCGGGCTGTACCGCCCGGCGGGCTGGGCACCGGTGTCGCTGGTCCCCGGCGCGCAGGGCGAATCCAATAACTATCCTCACTTGATCGAACGGGCCAAGCCCGGCGTCATGGCGGTCACGCAGGCCGGGCAGCGCTTCGTCAATGAAGCCGATTCCTACTATGACTTCATGGAAGGACTGTTCCAGCATTTCAAGCCCGGGCAACCGGCGCATGCGTGGCTGGTCTGCGATCACCGCTTCCTGCGGCGCTACGGGCTGGGCGCAGTACGTCCTGCGCCCATGCCCTATCGTTGGGCATTGCGTTCCGGCTACCTGAAGCAAGGCCGCACGCTGGCCGATCTGGCGCAGCGGTGCGGTATCGAGGCGGGGGCGCTGGAAGCGTCTGCCGCGCGCTACAACGAAGATGCCAGGCAGGGTGTGGATACTGCCTTCGGCCGCGGCGATACGCCCTACAACCGGGTACAGGGCGACGCCGAATGCAAGCCCAATCCCTGTATGGCGCCCATCGAGCAGGGGCCGTTCTATGCGGTCCGGCTCGTGCCGGGCAGCCTGGGGACTTTCGCCGGGTTGCGTGCCAACGAGCACGCGCAAGTGTTGGATCAGGCGGGCAATCCGATTGCCGGCCTGTATGCCTGTGGCGCGGATATGAGCAGCGTGATGGGCGGCCGTTATCCCAGTGGAGGTATTACGCTGGGGCCGGCGATGACGTTCGGCTATATCGCCGGACATCATATGGCAGGCAAGCAGCCTGCTGCGGTTTGAGGCCGCGCTTTTTCCTGGCGCGGATTGAATGAATACGGCCGGCGGGGTGGCGTACCGTCACCGGGCCGGCAGTGACAAGGAGAGTGATGATGTTCTATGAACTGGCAAAGATCACCGTGCGCTTCGGCACGGCAGCCAAGGCGGCCGAAGGCATACAGGCCTATGTGAATGCACCTGGCGCGCGCGGCACGCTGCATGGCGTGTGGTTTTCGGATATCGGCGACCTGAACCAGATCGCCATCCTGCGCAGCTTCGACACGGCAGAAGACCTGCTGGCCGAGCGCCAGCGCGGCCTGGAAAGCGATAACCCCTTTGGTGCCGCCGAACTCATGGTCAAGCTCGAATGGGAAAGCTACAAGGGCTTCCCCTGGCTGTCCGCGCCCGAAGCCGGCGCCTATGGCGGCGTGTACGAGATCCGCACCTACAAGTTCAAGACCGGCGGCCTGCCGCATACCCTGGCCGCCTGGGAAGGCGCCCTGCCGGCGCGCGCCGAAGTGTCGCCCTGCCTGGCGGCCATGTACGCGCTGGATGGTGAGCCGCGCTTCACCCAGGTGTGGCCGTATGCCGACCTGAACGAACGCGCCAAGGCCCGTGCCGATGCGGTCAAGCAAGGCATCTGGCCGCCCAAGGGCGGTCCGGACTGGCTCACGACGGACATGTACTCGCAAGTCTTCGTGCCCATGGCCATTTCGCCGCTGAAGTAAAGCGTATCCGGCACGCCGGAGACGGGGCGCCCCAGGGCGCCTTTTTGCAGCCGGATCGTGGCGGACGCCAAGCCCGGCGCTGGCTATCCCGCGCCGCAGAGCGCGTGCCGGGCCGTGGCGCTGCATTTCCTGGAGGAGATAAGTTTCATGACTGATAACAAGCCTGTGGTTCCCCCTTATTCCCTGGCCCACCTGACGGTCCTGGCCCAGACGCCACCTGAAGTGATCAGCGTGGCGGCCCGGGCCGGCTACGATTTCGCCGGCCTGCGCCTGTTGCCCGCCGCCCCGGGCGGCCCGGCCTATAACCTGATGGAAGATGCAGCCATGCTGCGCGAAACGCTGGCGCGCATGGAAGATACCGGCGTGGGCGTTTTCGACCTGGAAATCATCCGCATCAATGCGGGCTTCCAGCCCGATGCCTATCAGGCGTTCCTGGAAACCGGCGCCAGGCTGGGCGGCAAGGCCATCCTGGTCGGCGTGGACG
>NZ_SGWZ01000006.1:0-155992 GCF_004216755.1 Kerstersia gyiorum | reverse complement strand
CATCCGCATCAATGCGGGCTTCCAGCCCGATGCCTATCAGGCGTTCCTGGAAACCGGCGCCAGGCTGGGCGGCAAGGCCATCCTGGTCGGCGTGGACGACGAGGACGAACAGCGCCGCGCCGATAATTACGCGCGTTTCTGCGAGGCGGCCCTGCCTTATGGCCTGCGTCCCAATGTGGAATTCATGCCCTGGACCGCTGTGAAAAACCTCAATGACGCCTACCGCATGGTGCAGCAGGCCGGCGAGCCGGAAAACGGCGGCATCCTGATTGATGCGCTGCATTTCGGCCGTTCCGCCACGACGCTCGAAGACGTGCGCGCGCTGCCTCGCCAATGGATGCAATACGCGCAGATCTGCGACGCACCTGCCATCGAGAATCCGACGCTGGAAGACTATATCCACGCCGGCCGCGTTGAACGCCTGTTGCCGGGCGAGGGTGGTATCGACGTCCAGGGCCTGTGGAACAGCCTGCCCGAGGGGCTGCCGGTCAGCGTGGAATTGCCGACGCAATCGCGTGCGCACCTGAGCCCGGTGGAATGGGCGGCCATGACGCTGGATGCTGCCAAGCGCGTGGTGGCGGCACGCCACTGAGCGTGCAGGGCAGGCGTGCGCCCGACGGTTAACGGGGGGTTGCGCACCTGCCCGACTTGCGGGCCGCCGGCCCGGGCTTGGGAAAGACGCGGGCGCATAGAAAATCAACGAATGCCCGCACCTTCGGCGAAGGATGTTTGCTGGCCGGCCAGAGCACATGAAAAACCCCGGAGCAGGCCATGTGCTCGGACAGCACGGGCTGTAGACGTCCGTCCGCCAGATGCTCCCGGACCGAAAAATCAGGCAGATAGGCAATGCCCAGTCCCTGCAGGGCGAAGCACAGCCGCGTTTCCAGGTTGTTGCAGATCATCGAATTCGGCAGTTGCAGTTCCGGTTCGCCCGGCGCCAGCCGCAGCGGCCATTTTTCCAGCTTGCCGCTGTTCGGATAGCGATAGTGCAGGCAGCGGTGCTGCAACAGGTCTTGCGGCAGCGCTGGTGCGCCTGCGCGGGCCAGGTAAGCCGGCGAGGCCACCAGCAGGGCGCTGAAATTGCCCAGCTTGCGCGCCGACAGGCGGGAATCGGTAGGCGTGCCGGTCCTGACCACCGCATCGAAACCTTCTTCTATCACATTGACCAGGCGGTCGGTGAAGTCCAGGTCCAGCTCGATGTCCGGGTACTGGCGCATGAATTCGCCCATGACGGGCAGGATCAGGGAGCTGGCCGAAGGCAGGCTGACCCGCAGGCGGCCACGCGGGGCGCTGCTGGCTTGCGACAGTTCCTGTTCTGCTGCCTCGATTTCCGCCAGGATGCGCCGGCTGCGTTCCAGGAACAGCGTGCCTTCGGCAGTCAGTGCGACGTTGCGAGTGCTGCGGTGGAACAGCCTGACGCCCAGCTTCTCCTCCAGCCGCGCCACGCTCTTGCCAACGGCAGAGGCAGACACCCCCAGCAGGCGGCCGGCTGCGACGAAACTGCGGGTTTCGGCCACTTGTACGAACACCATGAAACCGTTGAGACTATCCAATTTCCACCCGGTTGATTGCGGACATTAATGTCCTTTCAAAATGGAAATGTAGCCTCTTTTTCTTTAATGCGGGGTTCTCTATCGTGAGGGGGTGATTTGTAGAACAAAGGATTCCCCGTGACTTCCCCATTATTTCCCTTGCGTGCCGGTGCGGCCGGCACGCGTTTTTCGACCCATATCCAGGCAGTGGTGCAGCAGGCGCTCGACGAGCAGCGCCTGGTCGGTGCTGTCTTGCTGGTAGCCCGATCTGGTGAATTGCTGCATCAGCACGCCGCCGGCTGGCGGGATCGCGAGGCCGGGCTGCCGATGTCGGTTGATACGGTGTTCCGTCTGGCATCGGTCAGCAAGCCCATTGTCTCGGTGGCGGCGCTGGCGTTGGTGGCCCAGGGCAAGCTGGCGCTGGATGATGGTATTGCGCAGTGGCTGCCGGGATTCCGGCCGCGCCTGGCCGATGGCCGCGAGGCCGTGCTGACGCCCAGGCAATTGCTGAGCCATACCGCCGGTCTGGGCTACCGCTTTTTCGAGGCCGATGCCCTGGGCCCTTATGCACTTGCGGGCGTGTCCGATGGCATGGACGCATCTGGCATCAGCCTGGCGGAAAACCTGCGCCGCCTGGCCTCTGTGCCCCTGTATTACGAACCTGGCACTTCCTGGGGCTACTCGCTTGCCACTGATGTCCTGGGTGCCGTGATCGAGCAGGTGTGGGGCGGCCCGCTGGACGCGGCGGTGCGGGCGCTGGTGACTGGCCCGCTGGGCATGGAGGACACCGGTTTCCTGGTGCCAGGGCCGGAGCGCCTGGCAACCGCTTATGCGAACGACCAGCCCAGGCCGCATCGCCTCCAGGAAGGTGAGCAGGTAGCGCACCTCGAAGGGATGGCAGGTATCCGGTTCAGCCCGGCGCGTATCCTGGACCCGCAGGCATTTCCGTCCGGGGGCGGGGGCATGGCAGGCAGCGCGGGCGACTTTTTGCGTTTGCTGGAAAGCCTGCGGCAGGATGGCAACGGCCTGCTTCCCGGCGGTCTGGTAGAGGAAATGGGACGGGATCAGACGGCAGGTCTGACGCTGCCCGATGCGCCGGGGCAGGGCTTCGGCCTGGGCTTTTCGGTACTGCGCGATCCGGCGCTGGCGGCCTCCCCGGAGTCCGCCGGCACCTGGCGCTGGGGCGGCGCCTATGGGCATTCGTGGTTCGTGGACAGGGCGCGCGGCTTGAGCGTGGTGGCCTTCACCAATACGCTGTACGAAGGCATGTCGGGGCGCTTCGTGAACGATTTGCGCGATGCCGTCTATCTCTCGCTGGAGCAGGAATGATGGCCGCTGCCACTGGAGATCGCATGCCTGTTGCTGCCTTGCTCGCCCTGGCCATGGGGGCTTTCATTACGGTGCTGACCGAAGCCCTGCCGGCGGGCTTGCTGCCGCAGATGGCGCAGGGGCTGGCTGTGTCCGAGGCCTGGATAGGGCAGACCGTGACCATTTACGCCATCGGTTCGCTGGTTGCTGCCATGCCGTTGACGGCCATCACGCAGGGCATGCGCCGCCGGCCCTTGTTGTTGGCGGCGATCGCCGGTTTTGTCATCGCCAATACCGTGACCGCGTTTTCCACCAGCTATGGCCTGACCATGGCGGCGCGTTTCCTGGCGGGAGTCGCTGCGGGCCTGCTCTGGGCCCTGGTGGCAGGCTATGCGGCGCGCATGGTTCCCGACCATCTCAAAGGCCGGGCCATCGCAATTGCCATGGTGGGAGCGCCGCTGGCGCTTTCCATCGGCATCCCGGCAGGCACTTTCCTGGGCCAGCAGTTCGGATGGCGGATGAGTTTCGGCATCATGAGTGGCCTGGCCCTGGCGCTGATGTACTGGGTGCGCCTGCGCCTGCCGGATTTTCCGGGACAGGCGGCCGGTACCCGCCTGCCTCTGGCCCGGGTGTTCACCATGCCCGGCGTCCGGATCGTGCTGTGCGCCACCCTGGCGTTCGTGCTGGCGCACAACATCCTTTTTACCTATATTGCTCCGTTCCTGGCGGCAGCGGACATGGTGAAGCAGACCGACGTGGTGCTGCTGGTCTTCGGTACCGCTTCCTTGCCTGGCATCTGGATCGTGGGCATGCTGATAGACCGGCATCTACGCCGCCTGACCATCGCCAGCACGCTGTTGTTCGGTGTGTCGGCCTTGGTGCTGGGCATTGTCGGCCCCGCCTGGGGCGGGCCCGCCGTCGTGTATGTCGCGGTGGCGGTCTGGGGGCTGGCGTTCGGTGGCGTGGCGACCCTGTTCCAGACGGCGCTGGCGCAGGCAGCCGGGCCGGCGGCAGATGTGGCGCAGTCCATGCTGGTGACGGCCTGGAACCTGGCAATTGCCGGGGGCGGCGTGGCTGGCGGCATGTTGCTCAGCCAGTTTGGGGTAGGGGCTTTCGCCCCGGTGCTGCTGGGCCTGCTGGCCGTGGCGCTGATTGCAGTCTGGCGCGGCCGTTGCCATGGTTTTCCGGTGGCTGCGCTGTAGCGCCCGCCGGTTCGGCGCGATCTGGGCACAGCGGCCTGGCATACAGGCCAGGCCGCTGGAAATGGTGGGGGCAGACAGACTTTTTCAGACTTCTTGTTACGTAAGCCGGTCCGGGTATTCCCGGAACCCTGCTTTAAAATGCCTGCCCAAACCGCTTCCTTCCTTCGTGCCATAGGAATCTTCATGCCTTATATCGGTCTGGGCCTGCATCTGCTGATCGCCATTTTCTTCGCAGTGCATGCGGTCCGCACACGCCAGCAAATTTTCTGGATTTTCATTTTGCTGTCCTTTCCCCTGCTGGGCAGCGTCATCTACTTCCTCGCCATCTATCTGCCGGAATCGCGCCTGACCCACCATGCCGGCAAGGTGGCGTCGGTGGCGGTCAAGGCCCTGGACCCCGGCCGCGAACTGAGGGCGGCGCAACAGGCCTACGATTACACGCCGACGGCGCAGAACCAGATCCGGCTGGCGACCGCCTTGCTGGAAGCCGGTCAGCCCAAGCAGGCGCTGGAACTGTTCGAGGGCTGCCTCAACGGCGTGTTCTCGGGTGATGCGGAGATTTCCTGGCTGGCCGCCCAGGCGGCCTTCGCCGCGCAGGAAACGCAGACCTGCATCAGGTATTTGCAAGCTATCCGCCAGGCGAATCCGCAGTTCCGCGCCGATGCGGTCAGTCTGTTGCTGGCGCGTGCCTATGCCGCCCAGGGCGACGTGGCCCTGGCCCGCTCTCAATTCCAGGAGTCAGTCACGCGCCACGGCAGTTTCGAAAGCCGGGCGGAATATGCGGTCTGGGCCGCGGGCCAGGGGGATTGGGCCACTGCCGACGCCTTGCATGCGGAATTGAAGACCGTCATTGCGCGCTGGTCGCGTGCGCAGCGGGACATGCACCGCGAGCAGTTGCGGCGACTGGAAACCGCGTTTTCCGGACGGCGCTGAGCCCTGTTCTGGAAACAAAAACATACAAAGAACTGCGCTGATCTGGGTGGCACGGGATGCAAAAACGGCCTCGAATGAGGCCGTTTTTCATGGCGCCGTGGCGGGTGCCAGTCGTGGATTCCATGCAGGGCGCCGATGCGGCGTTGTCCTGCATGGCCGCTGTGCGTTTACAGGCGGTCGCGTACGCGGCGGGCGCGTTCGGGAGAGGACGGGTGCGAGCTCATGATGCTGCTTTCGCCGCCATCGAGTTCCGCCAGCTTTTCAAAGGCGGTAGCCAGGCCCAGACGGTTCATGCCTTTCTGGCCGAGCAGCTCGAAGGAGTAGTCGTCGGCCTCGAATTCCTGGCTCTGAGAGAACTGCGCGTTGATCAGGGCTTCGGTCAGGTTGCCCAGTTCCGATTGGCTCAGCGCGGAGACCGTGCTGTTGCCCGACCCGGTCGCTGCGGTACGGGCGGCATTGACGGCGTAGGCCGTGCGCATGGCCTTCTTGCTGTGGCCCAGGGCGACGTGGCCCATTTCGTGGCCGATCACACCGCGCAGTTCGTCGTCGGTCATCATGTCCATCAGACCCTTGTAGACTCGGATGCAGCCGTTGCCCATGGCCCAGGCATTCACATCGTTGGTCATATAGACCTTGTAGTTGATGCTCTGGCCGTTGAGCGTGACAGGGCCGAAGCCTTGCATGACGCGGTTCAGGCGCTTGGTGTAGGCGCTGGACGCGGGGGCGATCTGCGATTCTGCATCGCTTTGCTTGCAGGCGGCATCAGACAGCTCGACGATGTCGCTGTCGCTCAGGCTGGCAGCGGTATAGGCGCTGGAACCGGCGGACAGCAGGGCGTTCGGGTCCATATTGGCGCAGCCGGCCAGGGCGGCGGCAAGAATCAGGGCGGCAGGATAGCGGAACTTCACGATGGAACTCTCCAGGAGATGGTAGACGCCACCGGACGCACGGGGCGTTCCAGGCGGCAGGCGAATGTAACGGCGGAAGTGTAACCACGCTGCCGCGCTGTCTGCCTATCCTGGCCGGACGCCGAATGTGAACAGATGTGTAAGAGCCGGCAGGCCCGTTTGGTATGTCGGGCGGTCACTTTTTTGATGGCAGCAGCCTGCCGGTTCCCGTCCTTGCCGTGACTCAGTCCAGCCAGCCCAGCAGGGCGCTGCATGCGGCGGCCAGTACGATGCCGGCGGTTTCCGTGCGCATCACCCTGGCACCCAGGCTGACGGGATGGGCGCCATGGCGGCGCGCCAGTTCCAGTTCTGTGTCGGACCAGCCGCCTTCGGGGCCAATGACCAGGCTCAGCGTGTCGGCTGCGCCAGGGCCCGCCTGGCGCAGCCTGGCAGCCAGGGCAGTATCGGCATCCGGGTGGCAGAACAGGGCCAGGCCCGGGGCCAGGCTGGCCAGCGCCTGTGCCAGCGAGCACGGCCGGGCGATTTCCAGCAGGCGGTTGCGGCCGCACTGTTCGCTGGCCGACGTCGCAATGCCGCGCCAGCGGCCCAGGCGTTTTTCCAGGCGTTCGCCTTCCAGCTGCAGCACGCTGCGCTGGGCCGCGACCGGCACGATGGCGCTGACGCCGGTCTCGACGGCTTTCTCAATGACCCAATCCATCTTGTCGCCCGACGGCAGCCCTTGCAGCAGCACGATGCGGCCGGGCAGTTCCGCTTCCCGGGGCAGGTGCGGGCCGGTCAGTGCATAGGCCTGCTTGCCGTCGATATCCAGCGTTGCCGGATATTCGCCGCCAGTGCCGTCGAATAGCACGATGGGGCTGCCCTGGCGCAGGCGCAGCACGCGCAGCGCATGGTGCGCCGGTGCGTCCGGCAACAGGAAGCGGCTGTGGGGCGGGATTTCGGCGGAACAGAAAAAGCGTGGAGCGGACATGACGGCGGGAAGCAAAACCGGAGGCGCTGCCATCTTAGCGTCATTTGCCGGTCCGGAGCGCTCGCGCCGCAGTCCTTTGCGACGGCAACCGGGGGGCTGTCGGGCCAGGTGAACCGACACGGAATGGGGGCTGACGGACTGTCTTGGCCGCAATCGCAGGCAGCGGCTGATGGCGATGTTAAAATCTCCGGTTATTCCTTAGGCTTCTGGCCACGCGCCTTCCGGGGTGTCGTGCCGCATGAGAGTGAGTCGATGACCGAGTCTTCAGCTTCCCCGTCCGTCCTTTCGGCCGCCGTGCGCGCGTTGGCCATGGATGCCGTGCAACAGGCCAATTCCGGCCATCCGGGTGCCCCCATGGGCATGGCGGAAATTGCGCAGGCCCTCTGGCTGCGCCATCTGCGTCATAATCCGGCCGACCCGGCATGGGCTGGCCGCGATCGCTTCGTGCTGTCGAATGGCCACGGCTCCATGCTGATCTACGCCTTGCTGCACCTGACGGGCTACGATCTTCCCATCGAAGAACTGCGCAACTTCCGCCAACTGCATTCGCGTACGCCGGGTCACCCGGAAGTCGGCATCACCCCGGGCGTGGAAACCACGACCGGCCCGCTGGGCCAGGGCCTGGGCAACGCCGTGGGTCTGGCGCTCGCAGAGGCGCTGCTGGCAGCAGAATTCAACCGCCCCGGCCATGCCATCATCGACCATAACACCTATGTGTTCCTGGGCGACGGCTGCCTGATGGAAGGCATTTCCCACGAGGTCTGCTCGCTGGCGGGTACGCTGCGCCTGTCCAAGCTGATCGCGCTGTACGACGACAACGGTATCTCCATCGACGGTAAGGTCGAGCATTGGTTCGCCGACGACACCGCCAAGCGTTTCGAGAGCTACGGCTGGAACGTCATCCGTGCTGTCGATGGCCATGACGTCGATGCTGTCGACGCCGCGCTGGCGCAGGCTCGCCGCAATGCCGAGGCCGGTGCCGGCCCCACGCTGATCATCTGCCGTACTGTTATTGGCAAGGGTTCGCCCAAGCTGGCGGGTTCCGAAAAGGTGCACGGCGCGCCGCTGGGTGCGGACGAAATTGCTGCCACCCGCGCTGCCATCGGCTGGAACCATGCGCCGTTCGAAGTGCCTGCCGATGTCTACGCCGCCTGGGACGCACGCGCCCGTGGCGCCAGCCAGCAGGCGCAATGGCAGGCCGGTTTTGACGCTTATGCCGCCGCTTTCCCTGCCGAAGCCGCTGAATTGCAGCGCCGCCTGGCAGGCAAGCTGCCGGAAGGCATTGAGCAACGCCTGCAGGAACTGCTGCAACGCACGGTTGCCGAAGCGCAGACGGTTGCCACGCGCAAGGCCTCGCAACAGGCCATCACAGCGTTGGTCGAACTGCTGCCTGAAATGCTGGGCGGTTCGGCCGACCTGACCGGCTCCAATTTCACCGACTGGAAGGGCGCTGTCGCCGTCCGCGCGGGCGAACATGGTGTGCAGGGCGGCCGCCACATCAACTACGGTGTGCGCGAGTTCGGCATGGCCGCCATCATGAATGGCGTGGCGCTGCATGGGGGCTTCCTGCCTTTCGGCGGCACCTTCCTGACCTTCTCTGATTATTCCCGCAATGCGATCCGCATGGCGGCGCTGATGAAGCAACGCGTGGTGCACGTCTTCACGCACGACTCCATCGGCCTGGGCGAAGACGGCCCGACCCACCAGTCCATCGAGCATGCCTCCAGCCTGCGCCTGATTCCCAACCTGCATGTCTGGCGTCCGGCCGACACGGTGGAAACCGTGGTGGCCTGGAATACCGCTGTCACGCGTCCGGCCAGCATTGGCATGGATGTGCATGCCGGCGGCCCGAGCGCGCTGCTGCTGTCGCGCCAGAACCTGCCTTTCATCGAACGCGATGCCGAGACGCTCGCGGCAGTGGCGCGTGGCGGTTATGTGCTGCGTGACGCCGCAGGCGCCCGCGCCGTGATCATCGCCACCGGTTCCGAGGTGGCGCTGGCACTGGAAGCACAGAAGCAACTGGCCGAAGCAGGCATTCCGGTGCGCGTCGTTTCCATGCCCTGCACCGAGGTCTTCGACGCCCAGGACCAGGCCTGGCGTGATGCCGTCCTGCCCGTCGACCTGCCCGCCGTGGCAGTGGAAGCCGGCAGCACGGCGCTCTGGCACAAGTATGTCGGCCGCCGTGGCGCGGTCGTCGGCATCGACACCTATGGTGAATCGGCGCCGGCAGGAGTCCTTTTCAAGCATTTCGGCCTGACTGCCGAGAATGTGGCAGCCGCTGTTCAACGCATTCTGTAAATCAAGGAGATTACTGTCATGACCATTCGCGTCGCCATCAATGGCTACGGCCGTATCGGCCGCAACGTTCTGCGTGCACACTACGAAGGTGGCAAGAAACACGATATCGAAATCGTGGCCATCAACGACCTGGGTGATCCCAAGACCAATGCCCACCTGACGCAATACGACACCGCCCATGGCCGCTTCCCCGGTACCGTGTCGGTCGATGGCGACAGCATGGTGGTCAACGGTGATCGCATCCGCGTGCTGGCCAACCGCAACCCGGCTGAACTGCCGTGGGGCGAGCTGGGCGTGGACGTGGTGCTGGAATGCACGGGCTTTTTCACCAGCAAGGAAAAGGCCAGCGCCCACCTGAAGGGTGGCGCCAAGAAAGTGGTCATCTCTGCACCCGGCGGCAAGGATGTCGACGCCACCGTCGTGTATGGCGTGAACCACCAAGTGCTGAAGTCCACCGACACGGTGATTTCCAACGCTTCTTGCACCACCAACTGCCTGGCTCCGCTGGTGCAGCCGCTGCACGCCAAGCTGGGCCTGGTGACCGGCCTGATGACGACTGTGCACGCCTACACCAATGACCAGGTGCTGACCGACGTCTACCACGAAGACCTGCGCCGCGCCCGTTCCGCCACGCAAAGCATGATCCCGACCAAGACCGGCGCCGCCGCCGCGGTCGGCCTGGTGCTGCCCGAGCTGAATGGCCGCCTGGACGGCTATGCCATCCGCGTTCCGACCATCAACGTGTCGCTGGTCGATCTGTCCTTCATCTCCGAGCGCGACACCACGGTGGAAGAAGTCAACGCCATCCTGAAGGAAGCCTCGGAAGGCGCCCTGAAGGGCATCCTGGCCTACAACACCGAGCCGCTGGTTTCGGTGGACTTCAACCACAACCCGGCTTCCAGCACCTTCGACGCCACGCTGACCAAGGTCAACGGCCGTCTGGTGAAGGTGTCGTCCTGGTACGACAACGAGTGGGGCTTCAGCAACCGCATGCTGGACACCACCGTTGCGTTGATGAACGCGGCCTAACGCAAACTCACGGGCGCCTGCCGGCCTGAGCCTGCACGCCGCTACGCCCGCTGTCTTGTGCGCTCCCCCAGGCGGGGCGTGGAGGCAGCGGGCTTTTTCATGTCTTCCCATTGCATCCGGAGCCATCCATGTCCAAGACTCCCTCCACGCTCGCCGTGCTTACGCTGGAAAAGCTGGCGGCCAGCGGCCAACTGGCCGGCAAGCGTGTCTTCATCCGCGCCGACCTGAACGTGCCTTTCGATGACGAAGGCAACATCAGCGAAGACACTCGCGTCCGTGCTTCGGTGCCCGGCATCCGCCTGGCGCTGGACGCCGGCGCTGCCGTCATGGTGACGTCGCACCTGGGGCGTCCCAAGGAAGGTGAACTGAACCCTGAAGACAGTCTGGCGCCGGTGGCGCGCCGCCTGTCGCAGCTGCTGGGCGTGGAAGTGCCGCTGGTGCAGGACTGGATCGACGGTGTTGAAGTCCAGCCCGGCCGCGTCGTGCTGCTGGAAAACTGCCGGGTGAACCCGGGCGAGAAGAAGAACGACGAAAACCTGTCGCGCAAGATGGCGGCGCTGTGCGATGTATACGTCAACGACGCCTTTGGCACGGCGCACCGTGCCGAGGCCACCACGCATGGCATCGCCCGCTTCGCGCCGGTGGCCGCCGCCGGCCCGCTGCTGGCGGCCGAACTGGAGGCCCTGGGCCGCGCGCTGCAAGCCCCGGCACGTCCGCTGGTGGCCATCGTGGCCGGTTCCAAGGTCTCGACCAAGCTGTCCATCCTGGAAGCCCTGGCCGACAAGGTGGACCAACTGGTGGTGGGAGGCGGCATTGCCAACACCTTCCTGCTGGCCATGGGCAAGCCCATCGGCAAGTCGCTGGCCGAGCCGGAGCAGGTCGGCCAGGCCAAGTCCGTGATCGAGCGTATGCAGCAGCGTGGCGCGGCGGTTCCCATTCCGGTGGACGTGGTGTGCGCCAAGCAATTCGGCGCCGATGCAGAAGCCACGGTGAAGTCCGTCGATGACGTCGCCGCCGACGACCTGATCCTGGACATCGGCCCGACATCCGCTGAACAGCTGGCCGGCATCCTGAAGCAGGCCGGTACCATCGTCTGGAACGGACCGGTCGGCGTATTCGAGTTCGATGCCTTCGCCAAGGGAACGGAAGTCATCGCCCGCGCCATCGCCGAATCTCCCGCGTTCTCTATCGCCGGTGGCGGCGACACGCTGGCAGCCATTGCCAAATTCGGCATTGCCGGTGATGTCAGCTATATCTCTACTGGTGGCGGCGCTTTCCTGGAATTCCTCGAAGGCAAGGTACTGCCTGCCGTGGATATCCTGCAGCAACGCGCCAGCGCCTGATCTGCCTTGAGTGACACTGCCTGCCGCGGCCGGGGCGACCCAGCCGCGGCAGGTCTGTTTTCCAGCGCGCCGTGTCGCCACTGATCGCACCGCCGATCTGCACTGCCAGCGAAATGTCTGTGTACCGGATATCCGGCATGAACTGGCCGGATGGCCACGCTGATGGCCACGAAAAAGCGCTGCTTCCTTGCGAAAGCGGCGCTGTCAGGGCCGAACCGGCAGGCGGGACTACTTGCTGCGCTGGGCGCGTCGGGTGGCGCGATTGGGGCTGGCAGGTGTCTTTGCCGGTGCGGCAGCAGGCTGCACCGGGGCGGTGCCGGCGGGGGCAGGGCTGGCCGGTGCGGTGGCGGGCGGCTGGGGAACCGGCGTTGCGGGTGCCGGTTTTGCTGCCGGGACAGGAGCGGCCGCCTTGGCTGCCGTTGTTTTGGTGGCGGTCTTGCGTGCCGGCGCCTTGGCAGGCGCACGCTTGACGGGGGCGCTGGCCTTGGCGGCCGGGGCAGCCTGGGGCGTGGCGGCCACGGCAGCGGCACTCGGGGACGGGGCCGCATCATCCAGCGCAGCGCCCAGCTCCGGCTTGGGATCAGGCAGGGCCGGCTGCCCGCCATTGGTCTTGGCAGTAGCCCAGGGCGCCGGTTCCAGGCCGGGGATGGGCTGCGTTTCGGTGGCCTGAGCCAGGCGGCTCTGCTGGCTGCTGGCCGATGCGGCATTGCCCAGGATCGGGAAACGTGCGGCACGGTCGGCGGCGGATTCAAAAATGGCGCGCATTTCTTCCAGGCGGGCCTGGCTGGTTTCGCCAAGCTTGTCGCCTGCTGCCGTCACGACGCGGATCATCTGCTCGAGCGCCTGGCGGATGTTTTCTTCCGACGCTTGCGACAGCAGGATAGGCATGCTCTGGATGGCGCCATGCATATCGAGCATCATCATCAGGGCCTGTTCGCGCACCATTTCCTTGAAGCGCTCCAGCGTCATGCTCTTGTCGTGGTCGACGCGCAGGCGGCGGATCAGGTTGAAATTGCGCTCGTCGATGGCGCCTTCGCCATGGCCGACATAGACCAGCATGCGGATGCAGGCTTCGCGCAGGCCGCCGCGGCTGACCTGGGCACGCAGGTCTGCCAGCGTCTGCTTGACGAAGTCGCGGTGTTCCGGTGAGACGCCGGGGTGCTTGCGCGGCGGCGCTTCGGGGTGGGCGCCCAGGCCTGCCAGCGTCTGCGCCAGGGGCGAGCCGTACACCGTCATGAACAGTTGCTCGACGATATCGTCGCGGGTGACGCGCCAGATGTCCAGGCCCGAGGAAACGCTGCGCGACAGGATTTCCTGCCAGACCCGGAAAATGTTGTCGGCAGCCACCGGCACGCGCTCTTCGCGGACTTTCTCCGCCAGTTTCGCCGTGCTTTCCGCCAGCGGATTCTTGTCGCTGAAGGCTTCGTACTGCAGGCGCAAAGGATGCAGCACGCGCAGCGTCTCGGCCACGGTGGGCGTGGCCCAGAGCTGCACCCAGGGCTGCATGAAGCGGCGGTACAGGCCCAGGTTGATTTCCGACAGGCGCGCCACGGTGGCGAAGCGGCGGTCGTCTTCCTGGATGGGTTCGATGATCTTGCGTACCTGGTCGAGCTTGCGGCGTTCGAAACTGGCGATATACGGGCCGTCGGTGAGGTCGGCGTTGGGCGTATCGTTCTGCTTGTCGCGGATGATGGCTTCGTAGATGCCTGTGGGCAGTACGTCGATCAGGTCGATGTTGCTGGTGAATTCCTGGTGTTCTTTGCGTGCCACGCTGCCGGATACGAAGATGCCCAGGTGGCCGATGCTCTCATGCACGGCATAGACGATGGTCTGGCCGTGGGCACGGATTTCCTCGTCGTTCTGGTAGACATCGGTGAGCCAGCCCAGCGCCTGGGGCGGGGGGGTGATGTTGTCGCCGCGCGAGCAGAACACGATGATGGGCGACTGGATGTTGCGCAGGTCCAGGCGGATGCCGTCGCTGGTGACCAGCTCGGCGGTGGACAGCCGGTTGCCGACGAACAGGTTGTCGACGATGTACTGGATCTCGTCGCCATTCAGGTACACGTGGCCGCCCCACCATTTCTCGAAGCCCAGGTAGCGCTCGGTTTCGGTGTCGATATTGGCGTACAGGTGGTACTGCTTGTCCCACAGCGTATTGGCGGGATTGAGGAATTCGAAGTTGCGCACCAGCCAGGCGCCGTCGAATTTGCCATGGCCGAGATCGCTGGTCAGCGCCGTCAGCCACGAGCCGCCGAGCAGGCCGCCGAGGTAGCGCATCGGGTTCATGCCACGCCAGCCGGCCCAGTAGGAGAGCGGCGCGCCTGCCAGGATGATGGGGCCGAACAACTCGGGGCGCATGGCAGCGGTCATCATGACCTGCCAGCCGGCCTGGCAGTTGCCGATGACGACCGGCTTGCCTTCCGCTTCGGGATGGCGGGCAATGACGGTTTCCAGGAAAAAGGCTTCAGCGCGCATCACGTCTTCGACGGTCTGGCCCGGTTCAGGATCAGGCAGGAAACCCACGAAATAGCAGGGGTGCCCGGCACGGATGGCTACGCCCAATTCGCTTTCCGGCTTGAAGCCGCCGATGCCCGGGCCGTGGCCGGCACGCGGATCGACGACGACGAAGGGGCGCTTGCGCGGGTCTATGACCACGCCTTCGGGCGGGATGATGCGCGACAGCATGTAGTTCACCGGGCGCGGCAGCGTATTGCCACGGGCGATGACCTCTGATTGCATGCTGAGGACGTTCGGTTCCTGTTGCGCCATGTGTTCCTGGTACTGGTTGCCGCGCTGGCGCATGGCGTCCGCATACAGCACGCTGCGCTGCCAGGCGTCGACAGCGTAGGCCATGGCGGCGGACCAGGGGGTCAGGGAAAACAGGGAGGTCAGGGGCGCGCCCTTGGCCTGGGATGCATCTTGGGATTGGGCTTCCTGCGCCTTGGCTTGCGCGCTTTGGCTGGTGGGCATGGCGGACTCCGTAATGATCAGGACGGCGCCGGTCGGCTCACGGCGCAGCGGGACATGCGTACCTCTCCTGCGATTACATCGCAGAAAATATTGCAATGCAACATCAATATCGTAAAAGCCGGAAAAACCGGCTAAGTTTCGGATTTTCCGGAGGTTTCCTGGTTTTTGGCGCGCCGATGTCAGCCGCCGAAGCCGCCGGCGCGCAGAAAGGCGTCTTCCTCGGTGGTGGTGACGCGGCCCAGCATGGCGTTGCGGTGCGGGAAGCGGCCGAAGCGGCTGATGATGTCGTGGTGGATTTCCGCATAGCGCAGGGTTTCGCCGCCCAGCGGCTGACAGAGCGCCACGCAGCGTATCTGCGCTTCGAGGTCTTCGGCGTGCTCCAGCGGCAGGTACATGAAGGGGCGCAGTTGCGGCTCGATGGCGAGGTCGTGGCCGAAGGCCAGCGCCTGCTCCGTATAGAACAGCGCCAGCGGGTCGGTGGCGAACATATGGGCGGTGCCGCGGAAGGCATTGCGCGGGAACTGGTCCAGCAACAGCAGCAGGGCCAGCGCGCCTTCAGCGGTATCCATCCAGGGGTCGCGTTCGCGCCGTGCGGCCGCCAGGTGGTCGGCAATGAAGGCCTGGCTGAAGCGCCTGTCGAAATCCGTATCCTTGGCGAACCACAGGGCGGGACCGGCTTCGCGCCAGAAGGCGATGACCTGGTCCGGTGTGGCGCTGGCTTGCTTATCGTGATCGAGCATGAAGACTCCCTGCGGAGGGTGGCATAGATATCCTTTGCCATCATAGCGGGATTTGCCGGCCAGGCGAGTCATGGATGGAGATTGTCGCCGCGGCGGTGAGCAACAGCGGTTACATATGCGTTCAGCGATGCAAATGCCGCACCCATTGCGAATACAGCGTGAACAGCGTCTCGCGCAGCGTCCGGGTCTTGTCTTCGAGGTCCGCCAGCGTGGCGCTGGGTGAACTGACGGCCGGATTGCCGGCGGCCAGCTCGCGCTCCAGCTGTGCGCCGTTGCGTTCCAGCGAGAGCTGCACCAGCGCCGGGGTCATTTCCAGGTGGGACTGCATGCCGATATGGATGCCGTCCAGCACGTAGCCCTGATGGGCACAGTGCGGGTTGGTGGCAATCAGCCGGGCGCCCGGCGGCAGCCGGGAGAAAGTGTCGCCATGCCACTGGAAGGTCAGCAGGCTCTGCCCTGCGTGGCAGCCCAGCCACTGCTCAGCCTGGGGATCGTCCGTGGCCGTGATCCGGCCCCAGCCGATTTCCGGACGGGGGTTGCGGCTGACTTCGCCGCCCAGGGCGGCGGCCATGATCTGGCTGCCGAGGCAGTGGCCGGAGAGCGGAATCCGCAAGCTGGCAGCCTGCCGGATCAGGGCCTTTTCCTCGGCCAGCCAGGGCAGCGGATCATGCGCGCTCATATAGCCGCCCATGAAGATCATGCCGGCATAGGCGTCTGCCCGGGCGGGGACGGCGTCGCCATCGAGGATGCTGATCAGGCGGTGCGGAATGCCCAGTTCGTCCAGGATGGCGGGCACCGAGCCGGGTGCGCCGACTTCGGTATGCTGAAAAATCGCGACAGGTTTCATCAGGCGGATTCCATGGGCCTCGGGGTTGGGGGCGGGCTGGCCGTGACGGCCTCTTGCGGCATGCCGACGCCCAAGAGGCGTTGCAGCAGCGCGCCGTCGGTCGCCAGGTCACGGCTGGCGCCGGCATGGCAGACGGCGCCGCGTTCCAGCACGATCGCCTGGTGTGTCATGGACAGGGCCAGTACTGGATGTTGTTCCACGATGATGGAAGGCAGACCGTCTTCTTCGCACAGTTGCATGATGGCGCGCGCCAGCTCTTCCACGATGATGGGGGCCAGTCCTTCCATGGGTTCGTCCAGCAGCAGCATGCGCGGGTTGGTCATCAGGGCCCGGCCGATGGCCAGCATTTGCTGTTCGCCGCCGGACAGCTGGTTGCCGTAGTTGCCGCGGCGCTCCCGCAAGCGCGGGAACAGCTGATAGACACGTGCCAGGTGCCACGGGCCGGGGCGGGCGACAGTGCTCAGGTTTTCCTCGACAGTCAGGGAGGGGAAGACCTCGCGTTCTTGGGGCACCCAGCCCAGGCCGGCGCGCACCCGCCGGTGCGGCGCCGCCAGGGTGATATCGGCGCCGTGCCAGCGGATGGCGCCGCCCATGACCCGCGTATTGCCCATCAGTGTTTCCAGCAGCGTCGTCTTGCCGACGCCGTTGCGCCCGAGGATGGCAAGGCTTTGCCCGGCCGGCAGCGTCAGGCTGAGGCGGTCCAGGATGACGGCATTGCCATAGCCGGCCGTCACGGCGTCGAAAACCAGCGCATCAGCAGGCATGGGGAACTCCTGTGGTGCCGAGATAGACCTCCCGCACGCGCGGGTCGGTCATGATCTCCGCCGGGCTGCCTTCGGCCAGGATACTGCCGGAAACCAGGACGGAAATGCGTTTGGAGAAGCGGAATACCAGGTTCATGTCATGTTCGATGAACAGGATGCTGATGTCGTCGGGCAGGGCGGCGATGACTTCGAATAGCTCGCCGCTTTCGTCCTCCGGAATGCCTGCCGCCGGTTCGTCCAGCAGCAGGATGTGCGGCCTGGCGGCCATGGCCAGCGCGATTTCCAGCAGGCGCTGCTTGCCGTAGGCCAGTTCGGTGACGGGCGTCGTGGCGACGCCGTCGAGCCGCAGCCGGCCCAGCAGCTCATGGGCCTCGTCGTGGATGCCGGGCATGCGCCGCAGGCTGCTCCACCAGTTCGCGCCCAGCCCGTCGCGCTCGCAGATGGCCAGCACGATGGAGTCCAGCGGCGTCAGGCTGGGGAACAGCGTGTTGATCTGGAACGTGCGCACCAGGCCGACGCGGGCGCGCTGGTCGCAGGAGTGCTGGGTGATGTCTCGCGTGCCCAGCATGATGCTGCCGCTGCTGGGCCGCAGGACACCGGTCAGCAGGTTGATCAGCGTGGTCTTGCCGGCGCCGTTGGGCCCGATCAGGGCCTGGCGCGAGCCAGGTTCCAGCAGCAGATTGACGTCATTGACGGCGGCAAAGGCGCCGAATCGTATGCCCAGGCCCCGGGTTTGCAGGGGCAGAGTGCTGCCATGCGGTTTCATCGTGCTTTCCCCAGAGTGAACAGGCGCGAGAACAGGCCAAGAATGCCGCCACGGCCCAGCATGACCATGGCCATCAGGAAGATGCCGATCCAGAACATCCAGAATTCCGGGTTAAGTTCGGCAAAGGCGTCGTGCAGCACCATGTAGACGATGGCGCCTATCATGCCGCCATACAACCTGCCGGTGCCACCCAGCACCAGGATGATGAGGATTTCTGCCGAACGGTTGAAGCCGATGGACTCGATGCCGACGAATTGCGTGGTCTGGGCCAGCAGGGCGCCGGCGACGCCGGCAATGGCGGCCGAGAAGCAATAGGCCATGCGCAGCCGCTGTTCGACCGGTGAGCCGATGGCGCGCATGCGCTTGCGGTTGTCGTGGATGCCGCGCAGCGCCAGGCCGAAGGGCGAACGGATGATGCGGCGGGCCAGCAGAAATACCCCGAGCACGACGGCAAAGCTATAGAAGAAGGCTGTTTTGCCCCAGAGGTCGAACTCGAAATAGCCGAATACCGGCCACATTTCTATGCCTTGCAAACCGTCGGTGCCGCCGGTGATGCTGCTCAGGCGGTTAGCCAGTTCGGCCAGCAGCATGCACACGCCTATGGTGATCATCAGGCGCGCCAGATCTGAGCCGCGCACGACCAGATAGCTCAGCAGATAGCCCACCAGCGCGCAGACGGCGAAGGCCAGCAGCAGGCCGGAAAACGGTTCGGCCCAGCCGTGTTTGGCCAGCAGGCCGGCGGCGTAGGCGCCCAGGCCGAAAAAGGCGGCGTGGCCGACGGTCAGGATGCCGGCATAGCCGAGCGCGATATCCAGCGAGACGGCGAAGAGCCCAAAGATCAGGATCTGGCTCAGCAGCGTCAGGCGGTCGGGCAGCAGCAGGCTGCCGGCGGCCAGCGCCAGCCAGAACAGGGCTTCCAGCCAGGGCAGGCGGTCTTGGGGAATCGAGAGCTTTTTCATGCCAGCCCCTTGCGTGGAATGATGCCGTTGGGACGCAACAGCAGCAGTGCGACCATGAAGACGTAGATCA
This sequence comes from Kerstersia gyiorum, assembly GCF_004216755.1. GTDB lineage: Bacteria > Pseudomonadota > Gammaproteobacteria > Burkholderiales > Burkholderiaceae_B > Kerstersia > Kerstersia gyiorum. Next base: position 137,356 of record NZ_SGWZ01000006.1, on the reverse strand, counting down.
GGAATGAACCTGCCTCGGGCAGGTAGTATTTGCCGGCGACATCCACAATACCCAGCAGCAGCGCCGCGATGAACGGGCCGGTGATGGTGCCGGCGCCGCCGACGCAGACGACGATGAGGAAGTACACCAGGTATTTCAGGGCGAACGCGGGTTCCAGACCGATGACGCCCAGGCTCAGGGCCCCGCCTACCCCTGCCAGGCCGCAGCCGAAGGAGAAGGTCAGGAAGAACAGCCGTTTGACATGAATGCCGGTCCCGGCGGCGACGCGCTGATTGTCCACGGCGGCGCGCACCATGGCGCCGTAGCGGGTTTTATTGAGCAGCAAAAGCAAACCGCCCCAGATCAGCAGGCCGGCCAGCACCAGGAACAGCCGGTAGCGGCTGATATCCAGGCCTGGCAGGGCAATCTGGCCTTCCAGCGCGGCGGGCATGCGGAAAGGCTGCATGGACGGCCCGAACAGGTAGGTGATGCCCGCCGTGGCGGCAAAGACCAGGCCGATGGAAAACAGCACTTGATCCAGCGGGTGGGCGCGGTACAGGCGCCGGAAAAACAGTCTCTCCAGAATGGCGCCGCACAGGGCGGCCGCCAGGAATGCCAGAGCCAGCGAACTGAAGAAATCCAGTCCGTAGCGCTGCATCGCAAAGCTGGCGGCATAGCCGCCAGCCATGGCGAAGGCGCCGTGCGCGAGGTTGACGAAATTCATCAGCCCCATGGTCACGGACAGCCCGACGCTCAAAAGGAAGAGGAGCATCCCGTAGGCCACTCCATCGAAAATCACTGTCGCCATCGAGATGCTCCTGCCTTACTTGCCTTTGGCGGCGTCTGCCTTGGCAGGGTCTTTCACGTTCTCATAGGCGTCGAACTCGACGTTCACGAGTTTGCCGTCCACTTTGTCCGTCTTGCGGATATAGACCGTCTGCACGATGTCGCGGGTTTCCGGGTCGATCTGGATCGGGCCGCGCGGGCTTTCGAAACTCAGGCCGGCCAGGGCATCCATGACTTTGGTGCCGTCGGTGTCGCCGCCGGTCGCGGCCAGCGCCAGGTCATACGCGGCCATGGCGTCATAGGCGGTGGCGGCGAAATAATTGGGCCGCAGGGACGTGCCGAAGTTTTCCTCGAAATCGCGGATGAACTTCTGGTTCTTTTCCGACGGGTGGGCGTAGGAGTAATGGTGGCTGGTAATCAAATCCTGCGCGATGTCGCCAGTGGCATCCAGAAAGCTGTCGTCAGTGGCTTCGCCGGTGGCGAAGAGCTTGATTCCGGCCTCGCTCAGGCCGCGCTCTTTCCAGACGCGCAGGAACGCGGGGGGCATGACGCCTGAGGGGAAGAAAAAGAAGACGGATTCCGGCTTGGCGTCCTTGATGCGCTGGACATAGGCCGAGAAATCGGGGTTGGACATGGGCGTGCGGATTTCGCCCAGCACCTTGCCGCCGCCCGCTTCAAAGGCATTCTTGAAAGCCGTGTAGGCATCGGTGCCCGAGGCATAGTCGGCCACCACAATCATGGTTTCCTTCACGCCGTTTTCCAGCATCCAGCGCGCCATCGGGTCGGAAACCTGCTGCACTGTGAATGACAGGCGGGCGATATAGGGCGAGCTATTGGTGATGGCCGAGGACGATGCGTTCATGACCAGCACCGGCACCTTGGCCTGCGTGGCGATAGGGGCCACGGCATAGGCATTGGGGCTGAAATCCAGGCCGGTCAGCAATTGCACCTTGTCGCGGACCACCAGCTCCTGGGCGTAGCGCTTGGCCAGATCGGGCGCGGCACCGGCGGTGTCCTTGCGGATGATCTGCACCGGGCGGCCGGCAATCTTGCCGCCGTGTTCCTTGAGATACAGCTCGACGCCGGCATCGAATTGGCGTCCATAGTCGGCATAGGGGCCGGAGTAGCTGGCGATCATGCCTATTTTCAGCGGCTCTTCGGCCTGTGCCGGCAACCCGAAGGTTGCGCCAATACAGGACAGCAGGGCGGCGCCGATCAAGGTTCTCTTGCTCATTTTCATGGGGGAACTCCGTTGTGGCTGTTGGTGGACAAAGAAGGCGGGTGAATCGTTGTTGTGATGTCGGCAGACGCGTCAGGCGCTGGCAGCCAGATGCTTGAGATCGAAGGATTCGTCGCGCAGCATCTCCGGCGTGGCGGGAATCGCGGCGCTGATGAGTTTCCGGCTCAGCATATGCTCGCCGGGACGGTTGATGGAATGCGCCGCGGCAATGCGGCCGTTGCGCAGATAGAACACGCTGAAGCGGTCCGCGGCCATATCGCCGCGGATGACGGTTTCGTCGCCCGGCAGCGCCAGCCCGGCCATTTGCAATTTGAGGGCGAACTGATCGCTCCAGAACCAGGGCGCGCCGGTATAGGGTTCGGGCCTGCCCGCCAGCGCGGAGGCCAGGGCGCGGGCGCCGTCATTGGCGGCCTGAATGGACTCCAGGCGCAAGCGGCGCGGCATGCCGGGTACCTCGGGCTGCAAGGCATTGGCAACGTCGCCGATGGCATAGACATGCGGCGCATCGGTACGGCCCAAGGCGTCGGTGAGTATGCCGTTGTCGCAGGCGATACCGGCCTGGCGGGCCAGTTCGTCATTGGGCTGCACGCCGATGCCGAGCACGACCAGATCGCAATCCAGCACGCTGCCATCGGCCAGTTCCACGCCGGTGACACGGCCAGCCGCACCGCGCAATTGGCGGACACCCTGGCCCAGCCGGATATCCACACCGCCATCACGCTGTTTTTGTTCCAGATAACAGGCCATGGCGGCGGGCAGGCTGCGCGCCAGCAATTGGGGATGGGTTTCGATCAGCGTGACCTTCAGCCCGCGTCCCGTCAGCGCCGCCGCGGCTTCCAGGCCAATGAAACCGCCGCCGATAATGCAGGCGCGGCTGGCTCCGGACAGAGCGGCATCCAGGGCGAGCGCATCATCCAGTGTGCGCAGGTTATGCACCCCCGCCAGGCTGGCGCCAGGCAGGGCCAGCGTGCGGCAGCGGGCGCCGGTGGCCAGAGCCAGGCCGCCATAGCGCAGCGCTGAGCCATCGGCCAGGGAAAGTGTCTGGCGGCCCGGATCCAGGGCCACGGCACGCGTGCCCAGGCGCAGTTCTATGTCCTGTTCGCGGAAAAAATCCGGCCCTTTGAGCGCCAGGCTGGCCGCGCTGCTTTTGCCGCTTAGCAGGCCCTTGGACAGCGGCGGGCGCTGGTAAGGCGCATGGGCCTCGTCGCCCAGCATGATGATGGGCGCGTCATAACCCAGGCGGCGCAGGCTGTCGGCCAGCTGCGTGCCGGCATAAGAGGCGCCGACTATCACTAGCGGCGGCGGGCGCGAAGAGGATGACGCGGAGCCGGCGGGATTCATGACTGGCTCTCGGGGACGCGCACGGTCAGGCCGTCGAGCGCATCGGTCAGAATCAACTGGCAGCTCAGGCGGCTGCCAGGCTGGCGCTCGCTGGCCACGCCGTCCAGCAGTTCGTCTTCCATGTCGTCCGGCGCCGGCAGGCGGCTGATATCGGCATCGGCGACATAGACATGACAGGTCGCGCAAGAGCAACAGCCGCCGCACTCGGCATCTATGCCGCGTATGTTGTTGTGAATGGCGGTTTCCATGACGCTGGCACCGGCTTTGGCCGTAATGCTGCGGGTGCTGCCGTCTTTGAGGATGTAGTGGATGGTGGGCATGCTATCGCCTTAAAACATATCGAAGTATTCGCGCTGTTCCCACTCGCTGACTTCGAGGTTGAAACGGTCCAGCTCGGCCTGTTTGATATGGCAGTAGTAGTCGATGAAGGCCGGGCCGATCTGCTGGGTCAGCACGGTGTCCTGGCGCAGCGCGGCCATGGCTTCCGGCAGGGAGCGCGGCAGATTTTCCGCTGCGGTTTCGTAGGGGGCGTCGGCAGAGGGGCCGGGGTCCAGCTGGCGCGCGATGCCGTCCAGGCCGGAGAAAATCTGCGCCGCCAGGTAAAGGTAGGGGTTGGCGGTCGGTTCGCCCACGCGGTTTTCGATGCGGCTGGCATTCTGGCCCTGGCCGCCCAGCACACGCAGCATGGCGCCGCGATTGTCGCGCGCCCAGATGGCGCGGTCCGGCGCCAGCGAGAAGGGGCGGTAGCGCCGGAAGCCGTTGACCGACGGGCTGGCAAACAGGGCCGCGCCGCGCGCGTGCTGTTTGAGCCCGGCCAGGTAATGCATGCCGCAGGGGCTGAGCGGATGCTCATCGGTGTCCGGCATGAAGGCGTTGGCGCCATTATCCTTGCGGCACAGCGATTGATGCAGGTGCCAGCCGCTGGACATGACATTCGGGATGCGCGGCCGGCACATGAAGGTGGCGTGGTAGCCGTGGCGCAGGCAGATCTGCTTGATGGCGCTGCGCAGCAGCACCATGGTGTCCGCGGGGGCGAGGCCGCGGGTCGGGCCGAAGACCAGTTCGAACTGGCTGGGGCCGAATTCGATTTCCAGCGAATGCAGGGGCAAGCCCAGCGCCAGCAATTGCGTGCGCAGCAATTGCATCAGGTCATCGACCCGGTCATAGCGCAGCTCGGTCAGATACTGGTGGCCGTGCGTGAGCAGGGAAACGCGCGGCGGCTCACCCGGCTGGCCGGAGTCTTCCAGGCCCATGCGGGCATCGTCCAGCCGGAAAACATGGAATTCGACCTCCAGCCCGGCGATGAAATCCAGCCCCAGGGTATCCAGTTCGCGGATGGCGCGCTGCAGGATCTGCCGCGTGCCGAAGGGACAGGGCGTCCCGTCGCTCATATAGGCGTCGCACAGAATCCAGCCGGTGCGCGGCGCCCAGGGCAGCATGCAGAAGGTGGAAGGGTCTGCCACCAGGGTCACATCGGCGCCGCCCTGCAGGCCGGGAATGGCGAAGCCGCCATTGCTGGAGAACACGGGAAAGACCGTTTTATGCGAGGTGTCCTTGGCCAGCAGCGTGGACGTCAGGTTCACCCCGTTGCGCAGCGCCGCGCCAGCCGCTGCCGCGACCAGTGTTTTGCCGCGCAGAATGCCGTGCTGATCCGGCCAGGCGAAGCGGACGGTGTCCACGCCGCCGGCGGCAAAACGCGCGGCAAGTTCATCTGCCTGACGTTGCTGGTCTTCCGACCAGAGATTGAAGCGTTCAACAAAACTGGCCATGTTGGCTACCCTTCTTTCAGGCCTGCAGGCGGGCGCTGGCCCAGTCGGAACCACGGCGGCGCAGGAGGTCGGCTTCTTCGCAGTACGCATCGGTGCGGTCGGCTTCGGCGACCCCGTCGATGGAAGGCGGGCCGTACAGGGCCGCGGCTTCTGCGGAATTGGGCTGCATGGGCACGGCTTCGCCGGACAGAGCGGCCTCAATGGCGCCGACCAGCATGCGGCGGTAGGCGATGATGCCCTTGTCGGTGGTGCCCAGGTGCTCGCGGGTGCGGTTCTGGATCGGGCCCAGCGATTCACAGGCCCATTGGTCATGCACGTTGATGTCCATGCCCATGCCGGTGTAGGTCTGGGTCAGTTGCTCTTCGACGTTGTAGCCATAGTTGTTGCGCTTGTTTTTGCGTGAGATGTAGTCCGGCAACTCGATGGTGGCCAGGCGTTGTTCGCGCATCTGCTGTTTGTCCACCGGACCGGCAAAGCTGGTGAAAATTGCGTACCAGTAGCAGTGCGTGTCGTCCACCGGCACATGCCACTGCGAGATGGTCATTTCGGTGCTCATGGGGATGACGAACGCCTGCGGGAAGATCACGTTGGTGACGCGGACATGGGTTTGCGTATCGGAGAGCGTGCGCAGCGTCGTCAATTGCATGCCGTAAGGGGCGGGATTGACACGGATTTCCGGGCGGTCGTATTCACGCAGCACCTGGGTGATGGCCAGTTCCGAATCGGCCGAAGCGCCGCGGAACTGCTTGCCGTAGCTTTCCGAGGTGTCTTCGTCTTCAAAGAAACGGTGCAGGAATGACGCGTGGGCGGGGTCCATGCCGACTTCCAGCGCCTGCAGCCAGTTGCATTCCCACAGCCCCTTGAAGGCGAAGGTGTGGCTATCGGGAGCGACGAAACAGTCGAAGTCGGGAAAAGCCGGGGGCTCGCCTTCGCCGATGTAGGCGAAGATGATGCCGCTTTTTTCCACGACCGGATAAGCGGCCTGCTTGATGCGGGTACAGAGCTTGCTGCCGGCGGGTTCTGCCGGGGTTTCCAGACAGTTGCCCTGGGCATCGAACAGCCAGCCGTGGAACGGGCAGCGCAGCCCGCCGTCTTCCAGGCGGCCGAAAGCCAGATCGGCGCCGCGGTGGGGGCAATCACGGTCCAGCATGCCCAGCTTGCCGTTTTCATCACGGAACAGAACGAAATTCTGGCCCATCAGTTTGACCGGGCGCAGCGGGCGCGGCCCTTGCAGCTCTTCGGCCAGCGCGACGGGCTGCCAATATTTCCGCAGCAGCGTGCCCGCCGGCGCGCCGGGGCCAACACGCGTGATGAAGTCATTTTGTTCTGCGCTGAGCATGGGAAATCCCTCCTGATGGATGCCTGGGTTTATTCGCAAGCAGTGGTGTTTTGTATTCCGCTGTATGCAGCGGTATGCAATGAAAAATAATTTAAGCAGGCAAGGACGAGAGGTCAATGTATTTTTTTGGTCTGGTGATTTCTCATTGCGTGAATATTCAAATAAAAAAATCACTGCATGGAGAGTGGGAGGCAGTCATGGCGATACTCTCCCTGAGCTTCGTATTCGTTGGCTTGAGGCTTATTTCCGGGAAAAATGAATTTATTGTTCGAGTTGCCTGATTGAGAAAACGAAATTTTTTGACAATTAGGGATTTCGAGTATCTTTGTTTTTGCTCATTGTTGGTTTTTTGTATTTCGTTGTTTTTATTGATTATTTTTGTTCCACTGGGTGTTGTTTTTGATAATGGTTTTTATTTTTCATTGTATTGATGGGCGCTAAAAAGCCAGGGAAATGACCGGTTCTGGTGCAATGGAAATAGCGTGATGCCATTTTTTGGGTCATTTTTTATTATCGGAAAATGCCTGTTTCTGGTGCGCTTCAATTTTTAATTGCATCGGCTTGGTGCAATACGGGAAATGGCCGTTTTTCGGCGCACGTTTTTTTGTCTTCAGGGGTGGTTGGCGGTGAAGTTTGTCGGAATGAGAAAAGACAGAAATCCGAAGAATTCGGGCGATTTTTTATGGATTCTGCTAAGAAATGGCGATTTTCGTCTGGAATCCACGGAAGATCTGCAGGTTTGTCGCCGTTGCCTGAGCCTTAATCACTGATATTCCAGGGTTTTTGATCGGTATACTTGCAGCTATGTTCTGGTGCAGGATGTTTTTCACTGTATGCAGTCAGGTGGCGCTTCGTAGGCGCAGGCGGCAGTGCGCCTGAATGGTGCGTTGCGGCGGTCGCTGGTGCGGCCATCGGTTATCCTGCTGTACTTTTATGCATGCAAGGCTGGTCGCCTCATTTTCGGGCGCCGGCATGTCGGGGGAGCCTCTGGCTCCCGTTCTGCGTGGACGCTAGGCGTGGCTGAATATGGACTCTCAACAATCTAGGGTGCTGGTACAACTCAGGGACATGATCCTCAAGGGCGAGTTCGTGCCCGGCGAGCGGCTGGCCGAAGTGCCCCTGGCTGAAAAGCTGGGTGCTTCGCGTACCCCGGTGCGGCTTGCACTGACCAGCCTGGAACACGAGGGCCTGATCGAATCGGCACCTGGCGGCGGGTACCGCATGCGCCAGTTCACCGCGCGCGAAATTGCCGATGCCATCCGCCTGCGCGGCCTGATAGAAGGGTTTGCGGCCCGCCTGCTGGCGGAGCAGGGGGCGCCGCGCCAGTTGCTGCGCGAACTGCAGGAATGCCTGGATGACGGCGATCGTGTGGTCTACAAGGCGCAGATGGACCTGGACGACTATGCGGCCTATGTCGAAATGAACGACCGTTTCCACCGCTTGATTCTCGAAGGCTGTGGCAATGTCATGTTGACCCGCATGCTGGAGCTGTTGGTAGGGCAGCCATTCGCGGCGCCCAGTGCCATGCTGCCCATGCAGTCCAATATGGAAGAAGGGCAGCAGTGGATGCAGCATGCCCACCGCACGCACCATGCCATCTTCCAGGCCATCGAACGGGGGCAGGGCTACCGGGCGCAGGCGCTGGGTGAGGAGCATGTGGAGATTGCCCGCATGAATCTCGAATATGCGCTGGAAAAGCCGGAACTGGCGGTCGAGCTGATGCCCAGTATGCGGCTGGTGGATACCAAAGGGCGCCTGTAAGACCAGGATGGTGTGGTAGCAGTGCCTTCAGGGGCAGATCAGGGGCTAAAATCCGCAAGTCCGGGAAAACCGGACTGCCTTGTTGGGTTGCGCCCTGCATTTTTGAATCTGACTCCGGGGAATACGAGAGTGACTTCCGCCTTGCACCAATCTTCCATTACGTCGCTGCCTTTGCTGGGCCGTGGCAAAGTTCGCGATATGTACGCCGTCGGTGACGACAAGCTGCTGATCGTCGCGAGCGACCGTATCTCGGCGTTCGACGTCATTCTCGATGATCCGATTCCGGGCAAGGGCCAGGTGCTGACGTCGATGACGGAGTTCTGGCTGAAGAAGCTGGCGCATATCATGCCCAACCACTCCACCGGCGTGGACCCGGAAAGCGTGGTGACGCCTGCCGAGCGCGAGCAGGTGCGCGGCCGTGCCGTGGTGGTCAAGCGCCTCAAGCCGATTCTGGTCGAGGCTGTGGCACGCGGCTACATCATCGGTTCGGGCTGGAAGGACTACCAGGCCACGGGTGCGATCTGCGGCGTCAGGCTGCCGGCCGGCCTGCAACTGGCCGACAAGCTGCCGCAGCCGATTTTCACGCCGGCCGCCAAGGCCGAGTTCGGCTCGCACGATGAAAACGTCGATTTCGCGTATGTCGAGAAGGCCGTGGGCGCCGAGCTTGCCGCCCGCATCCGCGACGCAGCGCTGCGTCTGTACAGCGAAGCTTCTGAATATGCAGCCACGCGCGGCATCATCATTGCCGACACCAAGTTCGAGTTCGGCCTGGACGACGATGGCGTACTGCACTTGATGGACGAAGTGCTGACGCCGGATTCCTCGCGCTTCTGGCCTGCGGATTCCTACCGCGCCGGCACGAATCCGCCGTCCTTCGACAAGCAGTTCCTGCGCGACTGGCTGGAAAGCCAGCCCTGGGACAAGACCCCGCCCGCGCCGCGTCTGCCGGCGGAAGTGGCGGAACAGACGGCGGCCAAGTACCGCGAAGCGCTGGAGCGCCTCACACAGGGTTGATCCCTGCGGTTGGCGCTGCCCTCGCAGGCGGCGCCGGCTTTCGGTGGCCGGCGGTTGTCGCCGCTGCGCCACGTATCCCGCACGCTGTGCCGCGCTGCCGCAACAGGCAGGCCTGATCTTCGCGGTAGCCGCCGGCCTGGCGGTAAAATAGCGGATTACCAATTCTTTTTTCCGCCACAGCGGGCGATGCACCGCGGGCCGATGGCATTTTCCCGCCATGCCGCATGCCAGCCCTGGCGCGAGGCTTTCCTGACATGACCATTGAATTCGATCCTCCGTTGCGCGCCGATGCCGTCGTCGGCGTCGTCATGGGGTCTTCCAGCGATTGGGACATCATGAAGCAGGCCACCGACATGCTGGACGCATTCGGTGTTCCTTATGATGTTCGCGTCGTTTCGGCCCACCGCATGCCGCTGGATATGGTCGCCTATGGCGCAGCCGCCAGCGCTGCCGGATGGCGCGGCATCATTGCTGGCGCGGGCGGTGCAGCCCACCTGCCGGGCATGCTGGCCGCACTGACGGAAGTGCCGGTTTATGGCGTGCCCGTGCCTTCGCGCTACCTGCGCGGTGAAGATTCGTTGCTGTCCATCGTGCAGATGCCCAAGGGCGTGCCGGTGGCCACTTTCGCCATCGGCGAAGCGGGCGCGGCCAATGCCGCGCTGCACGTCGTGGCCGCGCTGGCGACTACGGACGCTGCGCTGCGCGAGCGCCTGCTGGCGTTCCGCGCCAAACAGACCGGCCAGGCGCGTGCCATGGTCGTGCCGCCCGCGGCGCCCTGAACCTAAGCCGGATGGCATCAATGAGTACCGAGCAAGTGAACAACAATCGAAATATAGGCGTAACGCCGGTTCTGCCGGGGCAGTGGCTGGGCATGCTGGGCGGCGGCCAGCTGGGACGCATGTTCGTGCATGCGGCGCAGGCCATGGGCTATCGCGTGGCGGTCCTCGACCCGGCGGCAGATTGCCCCGCAGCACAAGCAGCTGACCGCCATATCCAGGCCGCCTACGATGATGCGGCCGCATTGGATACCCTGGCGGCGCTGTGCGCGGCCGTCACAACTGAATTCGAAAACGTGCCGGCCGACAGTCTGCGCCGGCTGGCGGCGTGTACCCGTGTGGCCCCCTCGGGCGACGCCGTCGCCGTGGTGCAGGACCGCATTGCCGAAAAAGATTTCCTCGCGAGCCAGGGCATTGCCGTGGCGCCCTACGCCGCGATTCATTCTGTGGCGGATCTCGATGGCGCTGCCGATGCCTTGTTTCCCGGCATCCTCAAGGCGGCGCGCCTGGGCTACGACGGCAAGGGCCAGGCCCGTGTTGCCAACCGTGCTGAAGCGCGGGCGGCCTTCGAAGCCTGGGGCGGCGTGGCCTGCGTGCTGGAAGCGCTGCAGCCGTTGAACCATGAAATTTCCGTGGTGCTGGCACGCGGCACGGATGGCGCGACTGCCGTGTTTCCGATCGCGCGCAATGTCCATGAGCAGGGCATCCTGGCGGTAACCACGGTCGGCGCGCCGGCAGATGCCAATCTGGTGGCACAGGCGCAGGATGCCGCGCGCCGCGTGGCCGAAGGCCTGGCGTTCCAGGGAGTGCTGTGCGTGGAGTTCTTCGTGCTCGATGATGGCCGTCTGCTGGCCAATGAAGTCGCGCCCCGTCCGCACAATAGCGGCCACTTCACCCAGAATGCCTGTCATGCCAGCCAGTTCGAGCAGCAGGTTCGTGCGGTCGCCGGCATGCCGCTGGGCAACCCCGGCACGTATGCGCCGGCCATCATGCTGAACCTGCTGGGCGATGTCTGGTTCCGTGATGGCGCCGCGCAGGCGATTGAACCCGACTGGGCAGGCGTGCTGGCCTATCCCTCGGCGCACCTGCATCTCTATGGCAAGCACGAGGCCCGTCCGGGCCGCAAGATGGGTCATATCAATGTCGTCGCGGACACGCTGGCGCAGGCACGCGCCGACGCGCAGGCCATCGCCCGCCTGCTGGGGATACCGCAGCCATGAGCCGACTCCCCAACGCCGAGGAAATTGCCGCCGCCGCACGCCAGCTGGCCGATGGCGGCCTGGTGGCTTTTCCGACCGAAACCGTTTACGGCCTGGGCGCGGATGCCGCAGACCCGGCGGCGGTGGGGCGTATCTATGCGGCCAAGGGCCGGCCATCGAATCATCCCGTCATCGTGCATATCGCGCCGGAAGCACAGTTGTCCGACTGGGCCAGGGATATTCCCCAGGTGGCGCGGGATTTGGCCGAGGCGTTCTGGCCCGGGCCACTGACCCTGATCCTCAAGCGCGCCGATGATGTTCCTGATGCGGTGAGTGGCGGGCAGGACAGCGTGGGCGTGCGTTGCCCCTCGCATCCGGTGGCGCAGGCGCTGCTGCGCGAATTCGCCCGTCTCCGGCCGGGGCAGCGTGCCGGGGTCGCGGGGCCGTCCGCCAACCGTTATGGCAAGGTGTCGCCTACTCGGGCCGAGCATGTGCGCAGCGAGTTTCCCGCTCAGCTTGAAGACGGGACGCTGCTGGTGCTGGAAGGCGGCGCATCGGATGTCGGTATCGAATCAACCATCCTGGATGTTTCCAGGGTGCAAGAAGGCGTGGGGCCGGTTCTGCTGCGTCCTGGCCATATCACGCCGGAACAGATCGCCAGCGTGACGGGCAGCCTGCCTGCGCGCCCGGATGCGCAGGCGCCCAGGGCATCCGGTACGCTCAAGGCGCATTATGCGCCGTTGACGCCCGTGCGCCTGTGCGACAGCGGCACGCTGGCCGCCTTGCTGGCGGAACGCGCCGCCGGTGCGGCGGGGCCGGCGCTGGCCGTGCTGGTCCATGACCCGTCAGGTATTGCGCCGGCATTGCGCGGCAACGTGCCCGGTATTGCCTGGCGCCATGTGACGGGTGGTCCGGATGCCTATGCGCGCCAGTTGTATGCCTTGCTGCGTGAGCTTGATGCGGGTGGCCATCAGGCCATCCTGGTCCAGCGTCTGCCCGAGGATAGCAGTTGGGATGCCGTGCGTGATCGGCTGGGACGTGCGGCGGCCGCGTTTGAATGATGGATGCGAACAGGCCGCCCGATGGGCGGCCTGTCGTGATGCTTGCAAAGGCGCTGGGGTTTGCCAGCGCTTTTTTTATTGATTGTTGCGTGCGTGGATCAGCGTCTGGATGTGGCGCTCCATGCGGTCAGCATCCGGTTCGCGGCCGGTGAAGAGACGGAAGGCATCGACGGCCTGGCCCACAGCCATGGCAGTGCCAGCTACGGTGCGGCAGCCTGCGCGCTTGGCGGCTGCGAGCAGCTCGGTTTCCAGTGGCGAATAGACGATTTCCGATACCCACAGGCCGGGATGCAGCAGCGCAGCATCCAACGGTAGGCCAGGCAGTTTCGCCATGCCGGTCGGGGTGGCATGCACCAGGCCGCAGGCACCTTCCAGCGCGGCAGCGGCGCTGGCTTCCGCTCGTGCGGCATGCGTGCGGTATTGGCGGTTGAGTTCAGCCGCCAGCGCGCCGGCACGCTGCGGGTCGGCATCGACGATGCGCAACGAACGCGCACCCATCTGAATGATGGTATGGGCGATGGCAGCGCCCGCGCCGCCCGCGCCCAGCAGGACGACATGATCCAGGTTGGCATCCGGTAAATGACGCTGGATGCCCCAGCGCCAGCCTGAGCCATCGGTATTGTGGCCATGCAGCTTGCCGTCGCGGATGACCACGGTATTCACCGCACCCATGGCTTCGGCGTCGGCCGACAGGCTGTCTAGCAGGGGCAGGATGATCTGCTTGCATGGATAGGTAATGTTGAGCCCGGCGAAATCCATGACGCGGGCCGCTTCCAGCAGCTCAGGCAGCGCGCCGTCCTGGCGCGGCGAACGATCCAGGTCGATAAGCTGGTAATGCAGTTTCATTCCCTGGTTGCGTGCTTCTTCCTCGTGCAGCGCGGGCGTCATGGAAAGCTGGATGCCGGAGCCGATGAGGCCGAGCAGATAGCTGGCACGCGGAGCGGAAGACTGGGCCTGGAGAGCGGAAGGGATCTGGGACATGATTCGTCTGGGTAGTGGGTGCGCTGCCTGGATTCAATAATATACGAACTAGTTAGTTTTATATTTTGAGGGATAAAAGCGATAAGCACAAGAACGCAGAGAGGGGCTTCAAGGCCGGGATATCCCGGAATGGCAGCCTGGAAAAAGAACAGGGCCGCATAAGCGGCCCTGGGAAAAATCAATCCATGTCGGGGTGGCGGCGCACGTAGCGGATCATCATGTCCACCGCCTCCTCGCGCCTGGCGGCCTGGATCGCGGGGTCGCTGAAATCACGCTTGAACACCAGCGAAAACGTGCTCTGGTTGGACGCATTGAAGAAGCACAGCGCGCTGATCGAGTGGTGCAGGTCTATGGGCAGCAGGCCGGGGCGGAACAGGCCTTGCGCGACGCCACGCTCGTAGACGGCGCTGACCGAATTGATGGCCGGGATGTTCAGTTCCTGGATGATGCGGGAACGCGCCAGATACACGCCGTTATGGATGTTCTCGGTCATCACCAGGCGCACGAAGTCCGGGTTCGAATAATGGTAGTCGAAGGTGAATTCCACCAGGCGGCGCATGGCCGCCTGCGGGTCCAGGTCATCGAGGTGCAGTTCGTTTTCGATGCTGCGCAGGCGCCGGTAGACCGCTTCGAGCACGGCCACGTACAGGCCTTCCTTGTTCTCGAAGTAGTAATAGATCATGCGCTTGCTGGTGCGCGTAAGCGCCGCGATCTCGTCGATGCGCGCGCCGGTCAGGCCCTTGCGGGCGAACTCCTGCGTCGCGACCTCGATGATGTCCTGCATGGTCCTTTTGGGATCATTGGTACGGCCGGTCTTGTTCTTGCCCTTGGGCTCGGGACGCGGCGTAGCGTCGGACGGCTGGGTCATGGCGCTTCCCGGCGTCAGCGGAAGACAACCGTACGGTTGTTGTTGAGCAGGATGCGGTGCTCAACATGGCTGCGCACGGCACGCGACAACACCAGCGATTCGATGTCGCTGCCCACCTGGGTGAGATCCGAGGGGGTGAGGGTGTGGTCCACGCGAGCGATGTCCTGCTCGATGATGGGACCTTCGTCCAGGTCTTCCGTGACGTAGTGAGCGGTGGCGCCGATGATCTTGACGCCGCGCTGGTGCGCCTGATGGTACGGGCGCGCACCCTTGAAGCTGGGCAGGAAGCTGTGGTGGATGTTGATGGCGCGGCCGGACAGGGCGCGGCACAGTTCGGGCGACAGGATCTGCATGTAGCGCGCCAGGACGACCAGATCGACTTTCTCGGCGGCGATGATGTCCAGGATCTGCTGTTCCTGCTGCGCCTTGGTGTCCGCGGTGACCGGCAGGTGATGGAAGGGGATGCCGTATGAGGCCGTCAGGTTGGCGTAGTCATTGTGGTTGGAAACCACGGCGGCGATGTCCACTGGCAGCTGGCCGCTGCGCGTGCGGAACAGCAGGTCATTGAGGCAGTGTCCCTGCTTGCTGACCATGATCAGCAGGCGCGAACGACGCTGGGCATCGTGCAGCTGCCATTCCATGGCGAATTGCGAACCGACCTGTTCCATCTGGCTGCGCAGTTCCGCGTGATCGCTGCCGATGGGTTGGCGGAAGTGCACGCGCAGGAAGAAGCGCTGCGTGTCTTCGTCGCCGAACTGTTGCGAATCGAGGATGTTGCAATGATGGCGGTACAGCAGTTGGCTGACGTGATAAACGATGCCGGTGCGGTCAGGGCAGGAAAGGGTCAGTATGTAGTCTTGGTGCGACATGGTCGGCAATATTGTTATGAATGGGCGGCGGTGGCGGCCGCTTGTTACAGGCAAAGTCCGGCGCCGAGGCAGCGGCGCGCGGGTTCAGGCGGCAGCGCCGACGGCAGGCGTCAGGCTGAAGTTGCCGCGATGATAAATCAAAGGCGCATTTTCGCCATGGGCGCAGCGTTCAACTTTGCCGATCAGTACCATGTGATCGCCGGCGGCATGCTGGGAATGCGGGCGGCATTCCATCCACGCGGCACAATCCGGGCCCAGCCAGGGTGTGCCTGCCTCGGTGCGCAGATCCTGCAGACCGTCATAGCGCGCTTCGCTGGGGCCGCGGGCAAAGCGCATGGCGAGTTCCTGTTGCTGGTGCGACAGGACATTGATCACATAGCGTTGGCCGTTGGTGAACAGGTCCAGCAGGTGCGAGGATTGCATCAGGCTCCAGAGCACCAGGGGCGGCGCCAGAGACACCGAATTGAACGAGCTGATTGTCACGCCGACGGGCTTGCCGTCGGGCAAGGTGGTGGTGATGACGGTCACGCCCGTCGCAAAACGGCCCAGTGTGGCGCGGAAGTGGGCGGAATCGAAATCGGGCTGGTCAGAGGTCATGGTTGGGGGCTTGCAGGGTAAAGCGCGAGAGCGCATGGGCCGTCGCGCGCACGGCGGAGATCGGGCAGGCAGGGGCGCAGGCCCCTGGTGCTTCAGGGGGCCAGGCGGCGGACGGCCCACTGGCCGTCGGCCTGGCGTTCATAACGCAGCCGGTCATGCAGGCGCGAAGGACGGCCTTGCCAGAACTCGACGGCTTCGGGGCGTACCAGGTAGCCGCCCCAGTGCTGTGGACGCGGCGGCTCATCGCCGTACTTGGCGCGGGCGGCCTCGAAGGCGGCTTCCAGGGCGTCGCGCGTTGTGGTGCTGCTTTGCTGCGAGGCCCACGCACCCAGGCGCGAATCCAGCGGCCGGCTGTGATAGTAGGCGTCAGATTCGGCATCCGGCAGCCATTCAATGGTGCCTTCGATGCGAACCTGGCGCTGCAGCGGTTGCCAGAAGAACAGCAGGCAGGCGCGTTGTTGCGCAGCGAGTTCCTGGCCCTTGCGGGATTCGCGGTTGGTGAAGAAGGTGAAGCCGCGCTCATCGACGCCCTTGACCAGGACGATGCGGGCATCCGGACGGCCTTGGGCATCGGCCGTGGCCAGTGTCATGGCGTTGGGTTCCGCGACCTCGCCCTGCTGGGCTTGCTGGAACCAGCGTTCGAATTGTTCGAGGGGAGTCGGGGCGAGATCCTGTTCCAGCAGGGTGTCGCGGCTATAAGTCTGGCGCAGGTCGGCAATAGACATGATGCGGCGTCATAGATGAGAGTCGGGATATCCCGAGTGTATAACGGCGGGCGCGCCTGGGGCAGCAAAGCACGGGCGCGCACCGGCTTTTACCGGCCAGGACCCTGGGGGCTTGACCGGTGGACGGATGGGAGACGTTCTCAGGCTGCCAGCGCCTGGCGGGCGCGCAGCGCAGGTTCCAGGCGGTAGGCCAGCTGGTCGAGGCGGGCGTCGCGGATATTGGCCTGGCGCAGCGCCTTGGCGGTTTCAAGCACGTAGTCCGAGCACGGGCCGCAGGAGCCCGACGCATTCAGGATGATGGAAACCTGTTCTTCCTGGCTCAGGCCGGTGATATAGCCCGGATGGCTGCGATTCATCACGAAGGACAGCGCACGGATATCGCCGTGTTCGCTGCGGCAGCGCAGCCAGCGCGGCTGGTAGCAGCCGGTGGACATCTCGCGTTGCCACAGGCGCGGGAAGACGTTGTCGATCTGGCTGGCCTCGATGCGGTAGGCCATGCCGCGGCAGGAACCGCCCAAGTCCAGTCCGAATACCAGGCCGGGTTGCTCCGGCGTGCCGCGGTTGATGCAGGACCACAGGCACAGCGCACGGTGATGCCCCACCAGGGTGGCGGCACGGCGTTCGACAAACTGGAAGTCGGGGCGCCAGATCAGCGAGCCATAGGCGTAGATCCATATATCTTCGCCAGGGGCGCGCTGAGACAGCAGCGCATCCTGCGATGCCTGCAGCTGTTCTGGTGTCCAGAGCGGAATGTGGGCGGAGCGGGCTCCGGTCATGACAAGGGTGGTCACGGCGATAGGCGATCAGGTAATGACTGGCAATCTGGTTCCCGCCGCAGCGGAAAACCGGGCTTTTCGCGCCGCTGCAAGCAGGATGCGGCATGCTGCAACGCGGCGTATGAGCATAAAGATAGTCCTCTAATGCATGAATTGGATATAAATAATGGTTATATAAAGATTATTTTTACCTTGATGCAAGGATATAAGCGGCTTGCGCGGCAATAACGCGTGCGCGCGTCTGGGCCCGGCAGTGCCTGCAAAGCGGGCGCCAGGGCTGCTGCGCGTGCTTTGCACAGACTTCCCATGTTGCGTTCGAGCGGCTTGAGCCTGGGGGGCGGCGCATCGGTGATCGTGGCGCGAGTGGGGGGCCGGTGGGCAGGCGCTTGTGGGCAATACAGTGAAATGGTGGCGGGGAAACCACACTTTGGCGGCGCGTTGTCTGCTGTCCGGGCGGCGGGACGCTGCCGCTGCGCTGGGGCCAGGCCCGTGCGCGACATACAGGGCTGTTGCGGCAGCCGGTGCCGGGCGCTGCCGCATGCGACCGGGCACTTGAGGTCTGGCACTTGGGGCGAGCACGAGTGGCCAGCCACTTAAGTATGATACGTGTTTTCGCTGCCTTGAATGGCAGTAACCGGATAAAGCGGTGACGGGATGGCAGAGCAGAAGAGGTTCCGGAAGCGGGGCCGATGGGCGGGGGCGGCGGTGCTGCTTTTGTTGCTGGCGTGGTGGTTGTGGCCGGGAGCGGACGAAGGCGCCAGCTATGTCACGGCGCGCATGGCGCGAGGGGATATCCAGAACGAAGTCCTGGCCAGCGGCATTCTGGAGGCGTCCGAGCAGGTCAGCGTGGGCGCCCAGGTATCGGGGCGCATCGAATCCCTGAAAGTGAAGCTGGGGGACCCGGTAGCGAACCAGCAACTGGTTGCGCAGATTGATTCGCTGCCGCAGCAGAACGCGGTGCGCAAGGCGACGGCTGCGCTGGAACTGGCGCAGGCCCAGGTTGCGGCGCGCAATGCGCGCCTGAGCCAGGCGCAGCGCGATTACGATCGCCAGCAGCAACTGGCGCGTACGGGATCGGGCACGCGCGAAGGGCTGGATCACGCCAAGTCGGCGCTGGACGTGGCGCAGGCCGAGCTGGTGCAGGCCCGGGCGCAGCTGGACCAGGCGCGTGTGGATATCGACAGCGCACGGGTCGACCTGGACTACACGCGTATTACCTCGCCCATGGATGGCGTGGTGGTGGCGATTGTTGCCAAGGAAGGACAGACCGTCAGCGCGGTGCAGCAGGCGCCCACCATCATCAAGGTGGCCGCGCTGGATTCCATGACCGTCAAGGCGCAGATTTCCGAAGCCGATGTCGTGCGCGTGCGGCCTGGCATGGCGGTGCGCTTTTCCATCCTGGGCGAACCGGGCAGGGAATACCGCGCCCTGTTGCGCGCCGTCGAGCCGGCGCCCGAGGCGCTGATCATGAAGGACGACTCCCATGCCGTCACTACCGGCACTTCCAGTACCAGTGCCGCCGTCTATTACAACGGCCTGTTCGATGTCGACAATCCTGAAGGCGCGCTACGCATAGGCATGACCGCCAAGGTCGGTATCGTCTTCGAGGAAGCCAGCGATGTCTGGCTGCTGCCTTCGGCCGCCGTGGTGCGCCGTGAAGGCGCGGGCAAGGCCGTCGTGCGGGTGCTGGATGCCAAGGGCACGGCGGAGGAGAAAGTGGTGCAGGTGGGCATGGATAACAAGGCCCATGTGCAGATCATCGACGGGTTGGACGAGACGGACGAAGTCATTGTCGGCGAAGCCGCCCGCAAGACCGGCGGCGGGTTGAAGGCACCGCATGGCCCGCCGGGAGGCCGCTAAGTGGGCGCGCTGCTGGAACTGCAGGACGTCTGGCGCGAATTCAACGCCGGCGAGGAAACCGTTGCCGCGCTGCGCGGCGTTTCATTGCGCATAGAGGCCGGCGAAATGTTGGCCATCGTCGGGGCGTCGGGCTCGGGTAAATCCACACTGATGAACGTGCTGGGTTGCCTGGACCGTCCGT
Organism: Kerstersia gyiorum; assembly: GCF_004216755.1. GTDB lineage: Bacteria > Pseudomonadota > Gammaproteobacteria > Burkholderiales > Burkholderiaceae_B > Kerstersia > Kerstersia gyiorum. Next base: position 118,234 of record NZ_SGWZ01000006.1, on the reverse strand, counting down.
CGCGCGGCAGTTATTGCGTGGATGGCCGGGACACGCGCCAGATGGATGCCGATGAACTGGCGGCGCTGCGCCGCGAGCGCTTCGGCTTCATTTTTCAGCGCTACCACCTGCTGCCGGCGCTGGATGCCTTGGCCAATGTGGAAATTCCGGCGGTCTATGCCGGCGCCGGCGGCGCCCAGCGCAGTGCCCGCGCAGCGGCCTTGCTGCAGCGCCTGGGCATGGGCGATCGTCTGTCGCACCGGCCGGCGCAACTTTCCGGCGGCCAGCAGCAGCGCGTGAGCATCGCCCGCGCCCTGATGAATGGCGGCGAGGTCATCCTGGCCGATGAACCGACCGGTGCGCTGGATACCCATTCCGGCCGCGAAGTCATGGATATCCTCAAGGCCCTCAATGCAGCAGGGCATACGGTGATCATCGTGACGCATGACATGGGCGTGGCCGCCCATGCGCGGCGCATCATTGAGATCAGCGATGGCGCCATCGTGGTCGATCGCAAGACGGAAGCCGTCCAGGATGCCGAGGCTGTGCCTCAGGTGGTTGCCGTCGCGGCCCCGCAAGGACAGGATGTGCTGCTGCCGGCGCAGGCGCCGCGCCGCCAGGGCGCCGGGTGGCTGACGCGTTTTGCCGAGGCGCTGCGCATGGCCCTGGTGTCACTCAATGCCCACCGGCTGCGCGCGGCCCTCACCATGCTGGGCATCGTCATCGGCATTGCCGCGGTCGTGTCCGTCGTGGCGCTGGGTCAGGGTACACGCGACAAGGTGCTGAGCGATATCAATGCCATGGGCACCGATACCATCCAGATATTCCCAGGGCAGGGCTTTGGCGATGAACGTGCCGGAGAGATCCGCACCCTGGTGGGAGCGGATGCGGAGGCGCTGGCCGGACAGCTGTATGCGGACAGCGTGACGCCGGATGTCAGCCAGACGGTCGGGTTGCGCTATGGCAATGTGGCGCGGCTGGGCGTCGCGGCCGGGGTCGGGGACCAATATTTCCGCGTCAATGGCCTGGCCTTGCAGGCCGGGCGTATCTTCGATGGTGAAAGCATACGCACGATGGCGCAGGAGGCCGTGATAGATGCCAACACCCGCCGCGAACTGTTCGGCGACGAGGACCCGCTGGGCAAGACCCTGTTCCTGGGGCAGCTGCCGGTCCGCGTGATCGGTGTCGTTGCCGAGGGCGACAGCGTCTTCAATGGCATGGGCGGAGAGAACTTGCGGGTGTGGATTCCTTATACCGCTGCGATGGCGCGCCTGACCGGCAGCCAGTCGCTGCGCAGCATTACGGTGCGCGTGGACGATGCCTTCGCGGTGGAAGATGCCGAAAGGCAGATCGTGGCCTTCCTGGAGCAGCGCCACGGCGTGCGCGATTTCTTCACCTTCAATATGGATTCCATCCGCCAGACGGTGGAGCGCACCACGCGCGCGCTGACCCTGCTGATTTCCACCATTGCCCTGATTTCCCTGGTGGTGGGCGGAATCGGCGTGATGAACATCATGCTGGTTTCGGTAACGGAGCGCACCCGCGAGATCGGCGTGCGCATGGCCGTGGGCGCCAGGCGGGCAGACATCATGCGCCAGTTCCTGATCGAGGCGGTGCTGGTGTGCCTGCTGGGTGGCCTGGCGGGCATTCTTCTGTCGTTGGGGCTGGGTGAGCTGGTGCGGCGTGCCGGCATCGGGCTGGAAATGATCTATTCAGTGCCGGCCATGTTGACGGCTTTTGCCAGCGCCACGGCCATCGGCGTGGTATTCGGCTTCCTGCCGGCGCGCAATGCGTCGCGGTTGGACCCGGTCGAAGCGCTGGCGCGGGATTGAACCGGCGTGGGAAAATAAAGCCATGAACGATATTGCAGAGCATACCCAGGCTGGCGAGGCAGACCCCGCCCGCCGTTTCGGCGGCCTGGACCGCCTTTATGGGCCGGGCGCGCTGGCGCGCCTGCAGGCCAGCCATGTCCTGGTGGCAGGCATCGGTGGCGTGGGTTCCTGGGCGGCGGAGGCGCTGGCCCGGAGCGGCATCGGCGCCCTGACGCTGGTTGACCTGGACCACGTGGCGGAGTCCAACGTCAACCGCCAGGTACACGCCCTGAGCTCAAGCCTGGGGCAGTCCAAGATCGAAGCCATGGCTGACCGTATCCGAGGCATCAATCCTGCTTGCCGCCTGACGCTGGTGGATGACTTCGTCGAGCCCGGCAATGTGGCGGCCTTGCTCGCCACGCACCCGGATGCCGTACTGGATTGCACCGACCAGGTGGCGGCCAAAATTGCCATGGCGCTGGAAAGCCGACGCCTGGGCCTGCATTTCCTGATGTGCGGCGGCGCAGGCGGCAAGACCGATCCGCTGGCATTGCGCGCGGGCGATCTGTCGCGTGCCAACCATGATGCGCTGCTGGCCAAGATACGCAACAAACTGCGGCGCGAGCACGGTTATCCGCGTGCCGCTGTCGTGGCGGGCAAGGCGCCGCGTCGCATTCCCAATATGGGGGTGCAGGTATTGTGGCTGGAACAGCAGGCAGTGCTGCCGTCTGCCTGGCTGCAGGCAGATGGCCTTGCCTGTGAGGCCGCCCCAGCGGCAGGCGCGGAGACGGCGCCGCAGGGGCTGTCGTGCGCGGGCTATGGTTCGGCGGTCATGGTGACGGCGGCGATGGGCATGGCGGCGTCGAGCCAGCTGGTGCAGCGCCTGCTGGCAAAAAAACTGGCCTGAGGGAAAGGGCTGCCTGCTGCCGGCAGGGGGGCTTAGAGTGTGAATCGCAGGCTGGACAGGCTGACGTCCACCCAGCCGCGCAGTGCATTGGACACGCGGATGGCACTGGCCTGGGCCAGGTCCTGGCGCGTGAGCACGCGTTCGACGGCCGCGCCGCTTTCCAGCAGCGCGCCGCGTTGCACACCCGGCAGCAGGCCGGAAGAGAGTGCCGGGGTATACCACTGGCCGTCATCGAGGCGCAGATAGACATTGCTGCGGCTGCCTTCGCACAGCTCGCCGCGCTGGTTGAAAAATAGGACGTCGAACAGGCCGGGATGCCGGGCCAGCCAGGTGCCTGCCGGGGAATAGACAGGCCGTTGCGTGGTTTTGTGGCGCAGATAGGGTTCGTCGGAGTCCAGCGGGACATTGGCCAGGCCGACCTGCAGGCGCGGTTCCTGGGGCGGCAGCGGAGATGATTCTATGGTGTAGAGGCCGCTGCGCCAGAGCAGCAGCCGCAGGCGGTGGACTTCGCCGGGCAGGGACTGGGCGCAGCGCTTGAGCGCGCCGCCGATGTCACAGACCGGACAGACGTAGCCCAGCGCCTCGGCGGAAGTCCGCAGGCGCCGCATGTGCAGCGCCAGCAGCGGAATGCTGCCGTCAGGTTCCGTGCGCAGAGTCTCTATCAGTTGCGGCATGTCGTGGGCCCGGCGTAGGGGTTGTACGCGCCGACCAGCGCGACAAAACGCTGTCGTCGCGGCAGGCATCCAGGAGCAGGCGGGCCTTCCACAGGCACTCTTCCCATTCCATGGCGGCATCCGAATCATGCACGATGCCGCCGCCTACATGATAGGCGCCTTTGCCGGGCTCCGTCGATACCAGCGTGCGGATGGCCACGTTCAGCGAAAAATCGCCGCCGGGCGCAATCCAGCCGATGCTGCCGCAGTATTGCCCGCGCGGCCAGGGCTCCAGCGCCCGGATGCGCTGCATGGCGGCAATCTTGGGCGCACCGGTGATGGAGCCGCAGGGGAACAGGGCGCGCAGCACGCGGCCCAGCGGCAGGCGGGGGGCACTGGCGTGGACGGTGGAGGTCAACGTCCAGACCGAGGGGTAGCGTTCCAGTTCGAACAGCGGATCGACCTGTACCGAGCCGGTGCGGGCCAGCCGCCCCAGATCGTTGCGCAGCAGGTCGACGATCATCAGGTTTTCGGCCAGGTTCTTGGCGCTGGCGCGCAGTTCCTGGCCCAGCGCGAAATCGGTGGCCGGGTCGGGGTGGCGTGGCGCCGTGCCTTTCATGGGGCGGCAGGTCAGGGCGTCGCCGGTACGCGCCACGAACAGTTCGGGCGAGAAGGATAGCAGGCGATAGTCGCCGTCCTCGATATAGGCGGCGTGGGCGCAGGGGTGGCGGCTGGCCAGCTGGCGGTAGAGGGTTTCCGTGTGGCCCTCGAACGTGACGTCCAGCGGCATGGTGTAGTTGATCTGGTAGACGTCGCCCTGCGCGATATGGGCGCGTACCGCTTCGATGCGCTTCAGGTAGTCGGCGCGTGCCTGCCGGGGCGTGATGGCCGTGATACCGGCGGCGCGCCCGGTGTCGGGCTGCCATGGCTCCTCGCGCCTGGCGGAATCGAACACCCAGGCCCGCAGCCTGGGGGCGGGCGGCTGGCGTGGTGCAGGCTGGACGGCACCGGGCAGCAGGCTGGGTTCCAGCCATTCTCCCAGTTCGTATTCCAGGGCCAGCGCTATCCATTTTCCATCGGCGCTGGCGGCATCCAGCATGGCCAGGGTGTCGTCCAGGGTTGCCGGGCTGGAGACGGCGAGCCTGGTAGGCTCGCCTTCCATGACGAGCGCACCGCCACCCAGGCGGTCTTCGAAACGGCAGTGCATCAATGCGTCTCCCGGTGCTGCGCCAGGACCCTGCCGGTATGGGAGTAGGCCTGGGCGGCCACCAACTGCGAAGGCATGCCCTGCACCACCAGTTCGCCGCCCTGGTCGCCGCCTTCGGGGCCCAGGTCCAGCACCCAGTCCGCCTGGGCGATCACGTCGAGGTTGTGTTCGATGACCACGACCGTATTGCCGGCATCGACCAGGCGGTGCAGGACGTCGATCAGCTTTTCCACGTCGGCGGTGGATAGCCCGACCGTCGGTTCGTCCAGCACATACAAGGTATGCGGCGCACGCGACGCCCGGCCGGTGCGGATGACGCCGGCGTCCATGCGGGCCTTGGCCAGTTCGGTCACCAGCTTGATGCGTTGCGCCTCGCCGCCCGAGAGCGTGGGTGAAGGCTGCCCCAGCGTCAGGTAGCCCAGACCAACGTCCTGCATCAGTTGCAGCGGCCGGGCGATGCGCGGGTGCGCGGCGAAGTAGCCTATGGCGTCATCGACTTCCAGCGACAGGACTTCGCCGATATGCTTGCCCCGTGCCTGCACTGACAGCGTATCGTGGTTGAAGCGCTGGCCGCCGCAGGCGTCGCAAGGCACCTTGATGTCCGGCAGGAAGCTCATTTCGATGGTGCGCATGCCCTGGCCTTCGCAGACCGGGCAGCGGCCGTCGCCAGTATTGAAGCTGAAGCGGCTGGCGTTCCAGCCGCGCAGGCGCGCCTCGCGGGTATCGGCGAACAGCTTGCGGACCTCATCCCAGAAACCCACGTAGGTAGCGGGGCAGGAGCGCGGAGTCTTGCCGATGGGGGTCTGGTCGACTTCCAGCACGCGGTCGATCTGCTGCCAGCCGTCTATCCCCTGGCAGTGGCGCCAGGCCTGGTAGTCCGGGTTGGCGGCGGCGAGCGCCAGCGCCAGGTTGTCGCGCAGGACGTCACGGGCAAGCGAGGACTTGCCGGAGCCCGACACACCGGTGACGACGTTCAGGCGGCCCAGCGGGAAGCGGGCGTTGACGCCTTTCAGGTTGTGCAGCCGAGCATCGCGCACGATCAGCGCCGGGGTGGCGCCGTCTACCGGCCGGCGGGCTTCGGCGGGGGCGGGCAGTGGCCGGGAGAGGAATCGTCCGGTGACCGAATCGGGGGCCGCCATGATGTCTTCCAGGGTGCCGGTGGCAACGACGCTGCCGCCGCGCACGCCGGCACCGGGGCCAATGTCGATGACGTGGGCGGCGCGCCGGATGGTGTCTTCATCGTGTTCGACGACCACCAGCGTGTTGCCGTTGCCTTCCAGGCGTTGCAGGGCATCGAGCAGGATATGGTTGTCGCGTGGATGCAGGCCGATGGTGGGTTCGTCGAGGATGTAGCACACGCCTTGCATGTTGGAGCCCAGCTGGGCTGCCAGCCGGATGCGTTGCGCTTCGCCGCCGGATAACGTGGGTGCGCTGCGGTCCAGTGTCAGGTAGCCCAGGCCGACCTCGCGCATGAAGCGCAGGCGAGCCCGGATTTCCGCCATGATGTCGCGGGCGACTTCGGCATCGCGGCCCGTCAGGTTCAATTGCTGGAAGAACTGGTGCGCTTCGTTGACCGACAGGGCTGCGATATCGGCGATGTTGCGGTCCTGCCAGCGCACCGCCAGCGCGATGCGGTTCAGGCGCTTGCCGTGGCAGTCCGGGCAAGTGACGGCCTCGCCGTCGGCTTCGGTCCAGGCAAGTTCTTCGCCGGTAGCTTCGGCATCGAAACCCTTGACGATCACGCCGGTGCCGAAACAAGTGGGGCACCAGCCGTGCTTGGAGTTGTAGGAGAACAGCCGCGGGTCGAGTTCCGGGAAACTGACGCCGCTGATAGGGCAGGTACGCTTGGTGGAGAAAACCGCCTGTTGCAGCGGCCGGGCGATATCGCGCCGCGCCGGGTCCAGCGGCCACACCAGCGTCATGGTGCCCTTGCCGTGCTCCAGTGCTTCCTGCACCGCTGCGCGCAGCCGGGCTTCGGCCGAGGCATCGACCTGCAGGTCGGCCACCGGCAGTTCGATGGTGTGTTCCTTGTAGCGATCCAGGCGCGGCCACGGCCGCACCGGGGTGAATTCGCCGTCCACGCGCAGGTGGGTATAGCCCTTGCCTGAGGCCCATTTGGCGAGATCGGTGTAGTAGCCCTTGCGCGCCTGCACCAGCGGCGCCAGCAGTCCGACCTGCTGGCCGCCGTGTTCCTGGAGGATGCGGGCGACGATCTGTTGCGGGCTTTGCGGCACGACCGGCACGTTGTAGTCGGGCGAGTACTGCACGCCGAGCTTGACGTACAGCAGGCGCAGGAAGTGATGGATCTCCGTCATGGTGGCGACGGTGGACTTCAGGCCGCCACGGCTGGTGCGCTGGGCGATGGCGACAGTCGGGGGAATGCCGAAAATGGCATCGACGTCAGGCTTGCCTGCGGGCTGAACCACGGCGCGTGCATAGGCGTTGAGCGATTCCAGGTAGCGCCGCTGGCCTTCGTTGAAGAGGATGTCGAAGGCCAGGGTGGATTTGCCTGAGCCGGAAACGCCGGTAATGACGGTGAAGCGGTCACGCGGGATGTCGACGCTGATGTCCTTGAGGTTGTGCTCGCGCGCGTGGTGGATCTCGATGGCGGCATGTGCGGGAGCGGCCTGGTAGCGTGCCATGGGCTCGGCCACGGCCAGTGCGGCGCCGGGTGATGGCACCGGCGCCAGCGGTACGGGCACCAGCGCCTGCTGGTCTTCGCGCAGCGCGGTGCCGGTGTGCGAGCGCGGGTTGTCCATGAGCTGGGCGGGCGTGCCTACACCCACGACTTCGCCGCCCAGGTCGCCCCCCTCGGGGCCGAGGTCGATGAGCCAGTCGGCGGCGCGGATGACATCCAGGTTGTGCTCGATGACCAGCAGCGTGTGGCCGGCGTCGAGCAGCTTGCGGAAGGCGCGCATCAGGCGGGCCACGTCGTCGAAGTGCAGGCCGGTGGTGGGTTCGTCGAACAGGAACAGGCTGCCTTTCTTGGCAACCTTGGCCGTGCTGATGCCGCCGCGCGCGGCCTGCGCCAGGTGGCCGGCCAGCTTGAGGCGCTGGGCTTCGCCGCCGGACAGTGTGGGGACGGGTTGGCCCAGCTTGACGTATTCCAGGCCCACGTCCACCAGCGGCGCCAGCCCGGTCTGCACGTCGCGCAGTCCCTTGAAGAACTGGCTGGCTTCGTGCACGGTCATGTCCAGCACTTCGTCGATGGAGGCTTCCCGTCCCAGGTGCGACAGCGTGACTTCGCGGACTTCCGGGCGGAAGCGCTTGCCGTCGCAATCCGGACAGCGCAGATAAACGTCCGACAGGAATTGCATTTCCACGTGTTCGAAACCGGTGCCGCCGCAGGTCGGGCAGCGTCCGTCGCCGCTGTTGAAGCTGAACATGCCCGGCGTATAGCCGCGCTCGCGCGATAGCGGCGCCAGCGCGAACAGCTTGCGGATGGCGTCGAAGGCGCCGACATAGCTGGCCGGATTGGAGCGGGCTGTCTTGCCGATGGGGGTCTGATCCACCATAACGACGTCGGCGAGCTGTTCCGCGCCCAGCAACCGGTCATGTTCGCCGGGGGCCTCGGTGGGGCGGCCGAAATGCTTGAGCAAGGCAGGGTACAGCACGTCCTGGACCAGCGTGGACTTGCCCGAACCCGATACCCCGGTGATGCATACCAAGCGGCCCAGGGGAATATCCACGGAAATATCGCGCAGGTTGTGGGCGCGCGCGCCCTCCAGCAGCAGCCTGGGCGTGTTAGCGGCCACCGGCATGGGACGCGGCGCTTCCACGCGGCGCCGGCCGCCGAGGTAATCGCCGGTCAGGGTGGCGGCCCCGCGCAGGGCATCGGGCGAGCCATCGAAGACGATGTTGCCGCCGCGTTCGCCCGGGCCGGGTCCGATGTCGACGATGCGGTCGGCGGCCATCATGACCAGCGGGTCGTGTTCGACGACGGCCAGCGTATTGCCGGCATTGCGCAGCCGGTGCATGACTTCGACGATGCGGTGCATGTCGCGCGGATGCAGGCCGATGGATGGTTCATCGAGCACGAACAGCGTATTCACCAGTGACGTGCCCAGCGCTGTCGTCAGGTTGATGCGCTGTACTTCGCCGCCCGAGAGCGTGCGGCTCTGGCGGTCGAGGGTGAGGTAGCCCAGGCCGACATCACAGAGGAAACGCAGGCGCGCGTTGATCTCGTCCATCAGCAATTCCATGGCGGCATCCAGCCCGCCCTCGAAACGCAGGTCGAGGAAGAATTGCCGTACCCGGCTGATGGGCAGGCGCATCAGGTCATGGATGGACAGGCCGGGCAGGGCATCGAGCTGCGCCTGGCTCCAGCAGGCATGCGTGGGCAGGAAACGGCGGTAGCGCGTGTCGTTGCCGGGCAGGACGGCCTGCCCGTCGGCGGCGCTGCCCACGCGCCAGAGCAGGGCGTCCTGCTTGAGCCGCGAGCCCTTGCAGGCCGGGCAGGTGGAGTAGCTGCGGTACTTGGACAGCAGCACGCGCACGTGCATCTTGTAGGCGCGCGATTCCAGCCAGTCGAAAAAGCGCTGGACGCCATACCACTGGTGTTTCCAGGCCTGGTTGCCGCCCTTCCAGGCCGGGTCGCCATGCAACACCCAATGGCGCTCGGCGTCCGTCAGGGCCTTCCAGGGTACGCCCAGGCGTACGCCGGCAGCAGGCGCGTATTTTTCCAGGTCGTCCTGGCATTCTTTGTAGCTGGCGGTCTGCCAGGGGCGCACGGCGCCTTCGCGTAGCGTCTTGTTGCCGTCCGGAATCACCAGGTCGTGGTCGATGCCGATGACGCGGCCGAAGCCACGACAGCTTTCGCAGGCGCCCAGCGGCGAGTTGAAGGAAAAGGTGCTGGGCAGCGGGTCGCTGTACTCGATGCCGCTGTCCGGGTCGCTGAGGCGGTCGCTGTAGCGCCAGACTGCGGCATCTTCGCCGTTATCATCCAGCGCGTGCACGGCCACGTGGCCACGGCCCATGCGCAGCGCGGTTTCCAGGGCTTCGGCGATACGTTCGGGTTCCGCGCCCGACAGGCGGAAGCGATCCTGCACGACTTGCAGGATGCGTTGCGCCTCTGTGGCCTGGGCGCGCTTGCCCTTGGCGCCCTGAGCGGCTTTGGCGGCCTTGGGCGGTTCGGCCAGGGGCGCGGCCTCGGGGGCTGGCACCTGGCCATGTACCCGCGTGTAACCCTGGCCTTCCAGGAAGGCGCGGACTTCTTCTTCTGAGAAATTCGCGGGCACCGGCAAGGCGAAGGTAATCACCAGGCGAGGATCGCCGGCGGTGGCGGTACGCTCGCGCAGCGACGCCAGGATGGTCGTGGGGTTGTCACGGACGACCGGACGGGCGGTGACCCTGTCGAACAGCCGGCTGGCACGGGCGAACAGCAGTTTCAGGTGGTCGTTCAGCTCGGTCATGGTGCCGACCGTGCTGCGCGAATTACGGACCGGATTGGTCTGGTCTATGGCAATCGCCGGCAGGATGCCTTCGATGCGGTCGACCTGAGGCTTGTCCATGCGGTCCAGGAACTGGCGCGCATAGGGAGAGAAAGTTTCGACATAGCGCCGCTGGCCTTCCGCATACAGCGTGTCGAAGGCCAGCGAGGATTTGCCGGAGCCGGATACCCCCGTGAACACCGTCAGTTCGCCGGTGTGCAGCACGAGGTCGAGATTCTTCAGGTTGTTCTGGCGTGCGCCAGTGATGCGGATGTCGGAGCTCATGGCAGGACGAGGGTAAGGGATCGTGCCAGTTTACAGCGAGATGGGCGCTTTTGACTGTAAAAATAAACAGTAATCCGGCGGGACCGGCGAACGCTTCACATACAGCTATAGATTTCTTGCCAAAGTTGAGCCATGGCTAAATGTCACAAGCTCGCGGGCCTGACTACAATCGCTGCGCAACCGCCAGGCCGCCCGTATCGACCGTATCATACGGAAACGGCGGCATGGACGGACATAGGCGCCCGACCACTGATGGCGCGCCGGTTTTCCCATCATCTTTCACGTCTTAAGGGTTCGATATGAAATGCAGCCGTCTCTGGTTTGTGCTGTCCGCCATCGCGGGAGTTCTGGGAGTGCTCATGGGCTCCATCAAGGCGCACGGGCTGGCTTCCTTTGTGCCTGAGGAAAGCCTGCAGGCCGCTATCGTTTCCATGAGCTCCGCAGTGGAATACAACATGTTCCACGCCTTGGCCCTGTTCGGCGTGGCGCTCTGGTTCCGCCTGGGCAACCCCGGCAAGCTTGCCGGCATCGCCGGCATCTGCTTCGCGCTGGGCATCCTGCTGTTCTCCGGCCTGATTTATTTCAACACGCTGAACCAGGCCCGTTTCCTGCCCAACATGGTGCCGGTCGGCGGCATGTTCTACCTGATCGGCTGGATTTTCATCGGCCTGGCCGGCCTGCGCGGCGGCAACGAAGCCAAGGCCAGCTGATCCGGTGGCTGCCCCGCATCCGGGGCGGCCGGCGCAGGTTCAGGCACGCGAAGCCCCTGGCCGCGATAGAATGCCTGACCACGCGCCTGAGCGCTGCCCCGGTTCGCGAACCGGCAAGCAGCGTGGCGGTGTCCATACGGCGCCGAAGGCGCTACCGTATGGTGGCGCCAGGCGCCGGCATGATGGCCGGCGTTTTCGCGCCATTGCCCTGACAGAACGCCTCCTGGGGTAGCGCTGGAGGCGGTTTACCCTGGTGCCGCCGAATGACCATCAATAAAAGAGTGAGTCGCTTCAACCCCGTCAGCGAGGAATTCGTCAAGGAAGACTTTCCTTTCTACTGGGTCGCACGCCTGAATAACCTGTACGTGCAGCGCATGGAAAAGGCCCTGCGCAAGGTAGGGGCCGACGTGCCCACGTGGCGCGTCCTGTTCATCCTGAAAGAGAACGGCACCTCCAGCATGTCGGAAATCGCCCTGCATGCCGTGGCCAAGCTTTCCACCATTACCAAAATTGTCTACCGCATGAAGGCCGATGGCCTGGTGGATACCATGACGTCCGCCCAGGACGGGCGCGTGACCATCGTGGCGCTGACCGAACGCGGCCAGCAGATGATTACCGAGATGCGCGACGCCACGGCGCAGGTCTTTGCCCAGGGCTTCAGTGGCTTGTCTTCGGTCAAGATTGCCCGCCTGAACCAGATGCTCGAACAGATGTTCAACAACCTGCACGATGCCTGAAAGCCGGGTCGGCAGGCGGCCGGACTTGTTGCCGCAGCGCTTGTGTTGCAGAATTTCTCCCTGTCCGTTGATTGGCGGCCGGCGTCCGTGGGCCACGGGCATGGCAGAATGACGGGCTTAGCTTGAAAATCCGGCAACCGGCCATGGGGCTGCTGCCTGCCTATCGGAGAATGAAGATGAAAAAGCAACGCATGCTGTGCGGCCTGCTGGCCGGGCTGTTTCTGGCAGCGGGGGCGCAGGCCCAGGTCAAGGTCGGTGTGGTGACGTCTTCCTCGGGGCCTGTGGCGATGGTGGGCATTCCCCAGAAGAACACGATAGACCTGATGCCGACCCAGGCAGGCGATCTCAGCATTGAATACATTTCGCTGGATGACGCCAGCAATCCCACGGCGGCCGTGACGGCCTACAAGAAGCTGATCGCCGACGGCGTGGATGCCATCATTGGTACCAGCGGCACGCCCAGCTCCCTGGCCGTCATTCCGGTCGTGGCCGAGGCCGGCGTACCCATGCTGGCCCCGGTGGGCAGCGCTTCGGTGATCCAGCCGATGACGGAACAGAAGAAGTGGGTGTTCAAGACCACGCAGAACGACGACGTGATCGCGTCGGCGCTGGTGGACCATATGGTGCGCACCGGCGTCAAGACGCTGGGCTTCATTGGCACGGCCGATCCCTATGGTGAAAGCTGGCTGGCGGTGATCAAGGACCAGGCAGGCAAGGCCGGTATCGAGATCGTTGCCACCGAAAGCTTCCAGCGCCAGGATACCTCGCTGACCGCGCAGGCGATCAAGCTGATTTCGGCCAAGCCCGATGCCATCCTGGTGGGCGCGCCGGGCAGTTCTTCCGTGCTGCCCCAGACCACGCTGGCCGACCAGCGCTACCGCGGCCAGATCTACCAGACCCACGGCGCCGCGCTGAACGATTTCCTCAAGCTGGGCGGCAAGAAAGTGGAGGGCACCATCCTGGCCGCCAGCCTGATGCTGGTGATGGACGAAGTGCCGGACACGCATCCGTCCAAGGCGGTGGCCCGTCAGTACATCGACGCCTACAAGGCGAAGTACGGCCAGGAGCCCGCAACGTTCGGCGCCAATGTCTATGATGCCGGCCTGTTGCTGCAGGCGGCGATTCCAGTGGCGGCGCAAGCCGGCCAGCCGGGCACGGCGGAGTTCCGCCAGGCGTTGCGTGACGCGCTCGAACAGATCCGTGAATTGCCGGCCACCCAGGGGGTGTACAACATGACGCCGCAGGATCACAGCGGCTTTGACGAACGCGGCCGCGAACTGATCACGGTCAAGGACGGCGCCTGGCACCTGGTGCGGGAATAAGGCGTGCAGCAAGACGCCGGGCCGTGTTCCAGGCCCGGCCGTCCGTGAAACCCCGCGCGTCCGCCCGGGCTGTCGCAAGCAGCGGCGGGCGCGCCATCAGTCTACCGATATGTTGAATCCGCAAATCATCGTCCTGCTGGGCCAGGACGGTATCAGCAATGGGGCGATCTACGCCCTGGTGGCGCTGTCCATCATCCTGGTGTTCTCCGTGACACGGGTGCTGCTGATCCCCCTGGGCGAATTCGTCGCCTTCAGCGCACTGACCATGGCCGCCATTCAGTCTGGCCAGGTTGCCATCGGCTGGCTGGTTCTGGCCTTGGCATTGCTGGGAGCGGCGGCTGATGGCTGGGATTTGTGGAAGCGGGCGCGCCGCCGCCAGCGCCGTGTACCCCTGGGCCGCGCCCTGTTGCGGCTCTGTACTATGCCGGCCTATGCGGTGGCGCTGGTGATACTGCTGGCCTGGCTGCCGCTGGCGTCCCTGCCCATGGGCGTGCAGGCGTTGCTGACCCTGGCCGCCATCACGCCGCTGGGCCCCTTGATGTATCGCCTGTTTTTTCAACCCGTGGCCCATGCGTCCGGCTTGCTGCTGATGATTATCGCGATTGCGGTGCACGTCAGTCTGGTTGGCGTCGGACTGCTGGTCTTCGGGCCGGAAGGAATGCGCACCGAGCCGTTCTCCGAGGAAGGCCTGGAGCTGGGCATGGTCTATATCAATAGCCAGACTCTGTGGGTGCTGGGCCTGTCCTGCGTCGCCATTTGCGCGCTCTACCTGCTTTCCACCCGTACGCTGTATGGCAAGGCCCTGCGCGCCACGGCGGTGAACCGTATGGGCGCGCAGCTCATGGGCATTTCGCCGATGCTGGCGGGCCGCATCAGTTTTGGGCTGGCCGCTTTCCTGTGCGCACTTTCCGGCATCATGGTCGCGCCGCTGACCACGCTCTACTACGACTCCGGTTTCCTGATCAGCCTGAAGGGATTCGTCGGCGCCATTATCGGCGGCCTGGCAAGCTATCCGGTGGCCGCTGCCGGCGCCATCATTGTTGGCCTGGCCGAAGCCTTTTCCACCTTCTGGGCCAGCAATTACAAGGAAGTGATCGTATTTACACTGATCCTGCCGTTCCTGCTGTGGCGGTCGCTCAATAGCCGCCAGGAAGAGGAACACTGACATGCGCAAGTTTTCTCCCTGGTTGCCTGCCGGCCTGCTGGTGCTGCTGGTGCTGCCGCTGCTGGTGCCCGCCTTCTATGTGACGCTGCTCAACAATATCGGCATGTTCGCGCTGGCGACGCTCGGCCTGGTGCTTCTGACCGGCGTGGCCGGCATGACCAGTTTCGGCCAGGCTGCTTTCGTGGGCGTGGGGGCCTATGCGACGGCTGTGCTGGTCGCGCCTTCGACGCTGGACCTTGGGGCGCGGCTCGGTTCACCCTGGCTGGCGCTGCTGGCCGGCATCGCCGTGACGCTGCTGCTGGCGTTCGTGCTGGGGCAACTGACGCTTAGGTTGTCGGGCCACTATCTGCCGCTGGGAACCATTGCCTGGGGCATGTCCTTCTATTACCTGTTCGGGACGCTGGACGGCCTGGGCGGGCATTCCGGGATTCCCGACCTGCCGCCCTTGCGGATCGCCGGCTTCGAGTTCGGCGACGGGCCACGCATGTATTACCTGATATGGGTCTGTGTGCTGCTGGCCATCTGGCTGGCGCGGAACCTGCTGGCTTCGCGCACCGGGCGGGCGATTCGTGCGCTGCGTGGCGGGCAGGACATGGCGGCGTCCATGGGCGTAGATATCTTTCACGCCAAAATGACGGTGTTCCTGGTGTCGGCAGGCCTCGCGGCCCTATCGGGCTGGCTGTACGCCTATACCCAACGGTTCGTCAGCCCGGCGCCATTCAGCGTCCAGGCCGGCATCGACTACCTGTTCATGGCCCTGCTGGGCGGCGTGGGCAGCCTGTGGGGCGCCGTGGCAGGGTCTGCCGCAGTGGTCCTGCTGCGCGAATGGCTGCAGGACTGGTTGCCGCAATTGCTGGGCCGCAGCGGCAATTTCGAGAGCATTGTCTTCGGTCTGCTGATCGTGCTGGTCATCCAGCGCTGGCCTGGCGGCATTTGGTCCGCGCTGGCGCGGCGCCTGGGGCGGAAGCAACCGTCCGCGCCCGGCCTGGAGCGCCTGCCGGCTGCGAGCGCCGCCACGCCTGCCTTGCCTAGGCGGCCGCACCCCGAGCCCGGCGAGCTTATCCTGGACGTGCGGGGCGTGACGCGCCGCTTTGGCGGCCTGGTGGCCAACCGGAACATGTCGCTGCGCATTGCCTCCGGTGAAATCCTGGCGGTGATCGGGCCCAACGGCGCCGGCAAGAGCACGCTTTTCAACCTGGTGTCCGGCGTGGATACGCCGGATGAAGGCGAAGTGATGTTCCGTGGCCGCCGCATCAACGGCCAGCGGCCGCCCGCGCTTGCTGCGGCGGGGCTGGCGCGAACCTTTCAACACGTGAAGCTGTTGCCGGACATGACGGTGCTGGAAAATACCGCGTTGGGCGCACATTTGCGCGGCAGCAAGGGTGTCTTTGCGTCGGCGCTGCGCTTGGACGGCGCGGACGAGGCCGCCTTGCTCAACGAAGCCAGGCAGCAGCTTGAACGCGTGGGCCTGGGTGAATTCCTGGGCCGGCCGGCAGGCAGCCTGGCGCTGGGCCAGCAGCGTATCCTGGAAATTGCCCGTGCGCTGTGCGCCGACCCCTGCCTGCTGTTGCTGGATGAACCGGCAGCGGGCTTGCGCCACAAGGAAAAGGAAGCGCTGGCGGTCTTGCTGCGCAAGCTGCGCGCCGAAGGCGTGGCGGTGCTGCTGGTCGAGCACGATATGGATTTCGTGATGGGCCTGGTGGACCGCGTGGTAGTGATGGAGTTCGGGCAGCGGATTGCCGAAGGCCTGCCCGAAGAGGTGCAGCGCGATCCGGCGGTACTGCGCGCATACCTGGGAGGAGTGGAGGAATGAACACACCGGAAGCACAGGATGCAACGAACGCCGCCCTGCTGAGCGTGCGCGGCCTGGGCGCCGCATATGGGCATATCGCAGCAGTTTCGGATGTCAGCCTGGAGGTGCGCCAGGGCCAGATCGTGACGGTGATAGGCCCGAACGGCGCAGGCAAGACGACCACACTGGCCGCCCTGATGGGCGTGCTGCCGGCCACCGGCAGCGTGTGCTTCGAGGGCGAGGAACTGCTGGATGAGGGCGTGGAGCAGCATGTGGCGCGGGGGATCGCCCTGGTGCCGGAAACGCGTGCGCTGTTCGCCAGCATGAGCGTCGAGGACAACCTCGAACTGGGGACGTTCCGCTTCCGCCGTCAGGCTCGTCAGGAACGCATGCAGGCGCTGGAGGAAGTCTATGCCCTGTTCCCGCGTCTGAAGGAGCGCCGCCAGCAGGAAGCCGGGACGCTGTCCGGCGGTGAGCGCCAGATGCTGGCGGTAGGGCGGGCCTTGATGGGGCGCCCGCGCCTGCTGATGCTCGACGAACCCAGCCTGGGGCTGGCGCCCCTCATCGTGCGCGATATCTTCCGTATTCTGGTGGAACTGCGCCAGCGCGGTGTTTCCATTCTGCTGGTGGAGCAGAACGCGCGCGCCGCACTGAACGTGGCGGACTACGCTTATGTGCTGGAACTGGGGCGAGTCGCGATGCACGGTCCGGCCAGTGAGCTGGCGCATGATCCGCGCATCGTGGAAACGTATCTGGGCGCGGCCGGCAGGCACCAGCGCGCCCTGGTGTCGGGCTGAGACGGCCAGGCGCCGGGACCATTCCCCGGCACCCGGCCGTGGCTGGTGTCAGCCGATGTGCTGGTTGACGTAGCGCTGTCCGCCGGACTTGAACAGTACCGAGAACAGCAGGCCGAGCAGGGCGCCCGCCAGCGCTACGACGATCCAGCCCAGGCCGTTGTCATACAGCGGCAGGTTTTGGCGCAGGGTTTCTGCCACATGGGCAGGCAGCAGCTTGATGTCGTTCAGGCCGTCGATGAGGCCCATGATGGCCGCGCCCGTGACTGCGCCGATGTAGACCGCCTGGCGGCCGCCGAACCATTTGTTGGCGAACACCAGCACGATCAGCGTGATGGCGATCGGGTACAGGAACAGCAGGACGGGCGAGGCGAAGGTCAGGATGGTGGTCAGGCCGAAGTTGGTGATCACCAGGCTCAGCAGGCCCAACAGGATGACCCAGGCACGATAGGTCAGGCTGGGGAAAATACGACTGAAGTATTCGGCGACGGAAGCCAGGCAGGCGATGGCCGTCGTCAGGCCCGTGAGGAAAATGACGGTTGCGAGCATCACGACGCCCAGGCGGCCCATCAGCAGGTCAACGATACGCGTCAGCGCTTCGCCGCCGTTGCTGGAGACACCCAGCACGCTGGCGCTGCTGGCGCCCATGCCGGCCAGGGACAGCTGGATCAGGGCGAGTGCCACCACGGCGAAAATGCCGGAGCGCACGAACAGGCCGGTCATGTGCTTGGCGTCGATGCCGGCGTAATGCGCGGCGTCCAGGAAGATCTTGCCGAACACGAAGGCGGCCAGCACATCCATGGTGTAGTAGCCCTGCGTGAAGCCCTTGCTGAAGGCAAAGTCGATATACGGGCCGGAAGGTTCGCGGAAATCGCCGATGGGGTCGAAGTAGGCGACCAGCACAATGACCAGCAGCAGGATAAGGAAGATGGGCGTCAGGATATTGCCGATGCGCTTGACGAACTTCTTGGGTTCCAGCGACAGGTAGATCGTGGCCCAGATGAACAGCACGGAAAACACCAGCAAGGCCCATTGCATGTAATTGGCGACGATATTTTCCGAGAGGAAGGGCGTCACGGTGATTTCATACACCACGGCTGCGGTACGGGGCACCACGTAAATCGGGCCCAGCGTCATGAACAGCAGGATGGAAAAGAACACGGCAAAGCCTGGGCTGACCCGGCCCGACAGTTTCTCGACGCTGCCGCCGGAAATCGAGAGCGCCATGATGGCCAGCAAGACCAGGCCCACGCCGGTGATCAGGAAGCCCGACATGGCGACCCAGGTATTGGTGCCGGCGGCCTGGCCCAGCGGAGGGGCGAAGATGATGTTGCCTGCGCCCAGGAACATGGAAAACAGGAAAAACGATAGTGCAAGGAACTGCCGGAAGCTGATGGGTTGGGACATGTTCGGTGTACCTGTTTTTATTGGAAAGGCCGCATGAGCGGCCGGATACGGCGGGCAGTGCCGGAGCCGGACTCAGCGACTGGTGTGCAGCAAGCTTGCGGTTTGAAAGACGGGAATGCCGCTGTGGCAGGGCGCTTCAGGAGAAGCTGCCGGCCATCTTGAAGCGGGTGACGGCGTAGGGGGAAAGCTCCTTGGGAGAGGTGCCGGCGCTCATCTTCTGGCTGATGAGCTGAGCGGAGATGGCGGCCAGCGTGATGCCCATGTGCTGGTGGCCGAAGGCAAAACCGATATTGGGGTGGTGCGGGTGCGTGTCGATGACCGGCAGCGAATCGGGCAACGTCGGGCGTCGGCCCATCCATTCGTCGGCGGCGGGTAGCGCGGTGCGGGTCTGGGGCAGAATGCCGCCCAGGTGATGGCGCAGCGAATCGAAGCGGGCCGGCTGGGGCGGCAGGTCCACGCCGCCCAGTTCGCTGAAACCCACGATGCGCAGGCCGCTGTCGAGTTGGCTGATGAAGACATTGCGGTCTGCCGAGCAGATCGGCCCCTGCAGCAGGTCTCGTGTTTCAGGCAGGTGCAGGTGGTAGCCGCGTTCGGCCATCAGGGGAATGCTGACGCCGAACTGGCGCAGCAGGCGGGCGCTGTAGGCACCGGCGCATACCAGGGCCTGCCCGGCCAGAATGTCCTGTCCAGCGCTGACTCGGACCTGGCCGTTTTCGGCGCGTATGCGGCTGACGGCATGCTTGATGAAGTTGCCGCCACGCTGGCGGAAGGCCGCGAACAGCGCCTGGGCCAGCCAGTAGGGGTCCTGCAGGCGATGGGCATGGGGCAGTACGACCGCATGATTGATGGTTTCGCGCAAAGCCGGCTCCACGCTGGCGGTTTCTTCCTTGCCGATCAGCCGGGCCTCTATGCCCCATTTCTGGTAGAACTCGGCTTCCTGCGCTGCGGCCGCCTGTCCCGAGGCGTTTTCCCAGACGCGCAGATAATGCGAAGCCACCAGATGCCCGGCCAGGTTTTCGTCGGCCAGAATGCGTTGCCAGGCCGGTACGGCCTGGCGGTTGATCCAGGCCAGCGCCGAACGGGCATGGGCCACCTGGGCCGGGCGGGCTGCCAGTGCGAAGCGCGTCATCCAGGGCAGACTGTTGCCCAGGTTGGCGGCTGGCACGGCCAGTGCGCCATGGCGGCGCATCAGCAGGGCCGGAGCGCTCTTGATGGTGCTCCAGGTAGAAAGCGGGTCCACCAGTTCGGTGGCGATGAAACCGGCATTGCCGAAGGTGGCGCCCAGGCCGGGCTCGTCCTGGTCGACCAGGGTGACCTGGTAGCCGCGCTTGAGGAACTCCAGCGCGGAGCACAGGCCGAGCATCCCGGCACCGACGATGATGCAGGTCTTGTCATTTTTCATACATGCTTCCGAAGAAAGCGCCGGAGTGTAAGGGATGGCCGGCGCCAGGCAGGGCGTACAGGAAGGAAAACCGCTGTATCAGCGTGCTTCCCGCATGTAGGAGTCAAATGCGAGGGAGGCGGCGGCGATGTCTTCCAACGCGGTGCCGACAGCCTTGTATACGGTGATTTCCTGGGCATCGCGGCGGCCGGGATGCTGGCCGCGGCACAGTTCTTCCAGGTTGGCTGCCACGGCTTCGGGCTTGAGCGTGCCGGCCTTGATGGCTTCGAGCAGGTCGCCGGCCTTCATCAGCGCTTCAGGCGTATCGACGAAGGTGGTGGCGTGACGGAAGCATTCCGGATCGCTTTCGATCATGGTGGGCGTGAAGCTGCCGATGAGGTCCAGGTGCGTGCCGGGTTGCAGCCAGGCGCCGTGAATGAGTGGCGCATTGGACAGGGTGGCGCAAGTGACGATGTCGGCTTCCCGCACCGCACTTTCCAGGTCGGTGGCGACGCTGGCCCGCAGGCCGCTGGCTTCGAGCTGGCTGACCAGGCGGGCGGCGGCCTCGGCGTTGATGTCCCAGACCTGTACGGTATCTATGGGACGTACGCAGCGGTAGGCGTCGGCGAGCAGGCTGGCCACGCGGCCCGCGCCTACGACCAGCAGGCGGTGGGCATCGGGGCGGCTGAGCCAGCGCGCCGCCAGGGCGGACGCGGCGGCAGTGCGGCGCGAGGTGATGACGTCACCGTCGAGGATGGACAGCGGCTTGCCGGTGGCGGCGTCATACAGGATGAAGACCGAATGCAGGCCGGGCAGGCCTTTTGCCTGGTTGCCGGGGAAGATGGAGACGGTCTTGATGCCCAGGCGCTTGCCGCTTTGCCATGCGGGCATCAGCAACATGATCCCGCCGTTGTCGCCATCGGCACCTTCGACGCTATGGTTGTGGCGCAGGGGAACCGTGCATCCTTCGATGAACATCTGCTCGATGGCATCAATCAGGCCCGGGAAAGGCAGGTGTTGAAGAGTCTGGGCTTGATTTAAGGTTTGCACGTGATCTACCATCGTTGACGCGGTTCAATGCGCTTTGGGCGCATTTAAATTTTCGTATCAGAAATATATTTTCGTATCGGAAAAAACCATATAGGGGTTTTCCCATGGGTTCCTGTGTGCGCCTGGGCTGCATACTTCGGGTGAGTGAGATGGCTTTACAGAACAAGAATGTCGCCCCTGTTTTCCGTCAGGAGCCGGAAATCAGTGTCCTGGCAGGCAAGCTGCGCAGCCTGCGCCGGTCGGCCAAGCTGACGCTGCAGCAGCTCAGCGAGCGCTCTGGAATTTCGATCTCGGCCCTGTCGAAAATAGAAAACGGGCAGTTGTCCCCCACCTACGAGAAAATCGCCGCGCTGGCCAACGGGCTGGCGGTGAATGTCAGCGAGCTGTTCAGCAGCGAGCTGGCCGGGCAGGAGACGACCCGGCCGGGTCGGCGCAGCGTGACCTACCGGGGCCAGGGCGTCATTCATGATGCCCCCCAGTACATCTACGAAATTCTCAATGCCGACCTCGCGGACAAGCGCTTCATCCCCTTGCTGACTACCATCAAGGCGCGGGATTCGGCCGAATTCCCGGAACTGTTGCGGCACGATGGCGAGGAATTCATCTACGTGCTGGACGGCTGTGTGGTGCTGCATACCGACAGTTATGCGCCGCTGACGCTGCAGGCCGGGGATTCCTGTTATTTCGACAGCACGATGGGGCACGTCTGCGTCTCCAGCGGGGATGCAGATGCCACGATATTGTGGGTCTGTTCGCACCCGACGCTGCGCTGAAGCCGGCATGCAGCGTCGGGATATATGTTGCTGCCGGGCCGCATATTTGTCAGCAGCCCCCATTTGACGATAAAATGCCAGATTAGCCCTGGAAATGGGCCTGGTTTGGTTGCCGGTTGCCGTCCGTCGAATCTGGATTGTTCGGATGCGCGGGGGCTGCCGTGTCGATTTTTCTTTTGCCTTGAACTGCCAAGGGCGCAAGCCTGGGCCGGGAGAGGCTGACTGCTTACTACCGGAGTTTCTATCATGGCAGAACGTAAACGCGTACGCCGCAACACCCTGGAGCGTCGTTGCCTGGGCAAGGCTTTCAAGCGTCTTTTCATCAAGTCGCCCAAGAGCGTGTTCAAGATGCTGGAAAAGGTGAAGCGCGTCTAATCGACGGCTTCTGCCTGGTTGTCCACTGCTACGGCAAGCGGACGACACCTGAAAAAGCGGGCTTCATGCCCGCTTTTTTGCGTCTGCGGCCAAGGGGGCGTGCCAGTGTCTGCGGCAAGTGGCCGCGCAGCCATGCCGCCAGGTGCGGCCGGATTGATTTTTTACAAAAACAACGCAGAAAAAAAGACTGGGGAAGGCGGGGCCAGGAGCGGGAAGGGGCATAATGTTGCCATCAAAAGCGAATGTTTTTCATTTGCTTTAAGGTGTATGTAAGGATTGCCTGATGCTGGTCCCTTTTCTCATTATGCTGCGCGAAGGCCTGGAGGCGGCGCTGATCGTTGGCATCGTCGCCAATTATCTGCATCACACGGGTCGGCGCGCCCTATTGCCCGCGGTACTGCTGGGCATCTTGCTGGCAGTGGCACTCTCTTTGCTGGCAGGCGCTGGCCTGCAGTGGGCGGCCGCCGAGTTCCCGCAGAAACAGCAGGAACTGTTCGAAGGCTGCGTGGGCCTGATTGCTGTCGGCGTGCTGACTGGCATGGTGTTCTGGATGCGCAATGCCGCTGCCGCCGTCAAGCGCGGCCTGGAGTCCTCGGTGGAGCATGCCGTGGCCCGGGGCATGGGCGGCTGGGCGTTGGTGGGAATGGTCTTTCTGGCCGTGGCCCGGGAAGGCCTGGAATCGGTGTTCTTCCTGCTGGCCGTGTTCCAGCAAAGCCAGGATTGGCAGGCGCCGGTCGGCGCGTTGGCCGGCATCCTGGTATCGGTCGTCCTGGGCTGGGGAATCTATGCGGGCGGGTTACGGCTGAATTTACGTCGCTTTTTCCGCTATACGGGGCTTTTCGTCCTGGTGGTGGCGGCGGGGCTGCTGGCGGGTTCGCTGCGCAAGTTCCACGAGGCAGGCGTGTGGAATATTGGCCAGCAGGTGCTGTTCGATATTGGCGAGTGGCTGCCCATGGACAGCCCGCTGGGCACCATTCTGGCGGGCGTCCTGGGCTATCTGTCTGCTCCTGTATTGAGCGAAGTGCTGGTCTATGTCGTGTATCTGGTGGTGGCGCTGTGGCTGTTCCTGCGGCCGGTTGCCCGTCCCGCCGCTGCACCGGTAGCGGCGCCGGGGGACGCCATGCAGCCGGCCGTCAATGCAAGCGTACCCGTGGCGGGCAATCTGCCGGCATGGCGGCCCTGGATCATCCTGGGCGCCTTGCTGGTGCTGGCCAGCGGCGCGGCGTTCTATGCCGCTACCCTCGCGGTACGGGCGCGGCCGGCTGCGCCCCAGGGTACGCAAGTCACCATTACCATCGCCGGGCGCGAATGCACGCCCAATACCGTCGAAGTTCCCGCCGGGCTGACCACGTTCACCATCATCAACCAGACCGCGCGTGCGCTGGAGTGGGAAATCCTGGATGGTGTGATGGTCGTGGACGAGCGCGAGAACATTGCGCCGGGCTTTACACAGACACTTCGGACGCGGCTCAAGCCGGGTAGCTATCAAATGACTTGCGGCCTGCTTAGCAACCCCAGGGGCACGCTGGTCGTGGTGCCGTCCGAGGCGTCACGCGCGGCGGCAGCCCGGCCGGAGTTGGTGCAGTACGTGGGCATGCTGGCCGAGTACCAGGTGTTCCAGCGCCTGTCGCTGCGCCAGGCGCAGCGCGAACTGGCGGCGGCCGGCGAGGCGCTGGCCGGTGGCGATGCGGCCATGGCGTTGCAACATGCCGCCACGGCGCGCGCGGCCTATGCGCATCTGCGGCCGCTGGTGGCGCAGTTTGCCGGGATTGATGCCGTACTGGAGCCGGGCCTGGATGCGGATACGGGTTTTGCCGGCCTGATGTCGCGCTTGCGTGATGAAGCGGCGTCTCCCGGGGCGGCGGCACTGCTGCCGCCGCTGGAACAGGCGCTGGCGGCTTTGCAATCGCAAGCTGCCGGGCTTGAGGCGACCCCGGCGCGTCTGGTGCGGCGCACTGCAGCCGATTTGCGTGCCTGGGCCGATATGGCGGAAAACGCGTCGGCCTGGGTGCCGCTGCAGGGGGCGTATGCAGGCGGGCAGCGGGTTGCCACCTTGTTGCTGCCCTTGCTGGCGGACGCCGATCCCGAGCAGGGAATGGCCTTGAAACGGGCCTTCGAAGAGGCTGGGGAAGCCTTGTGCGATGCGGGCCAGTGCCGCGGCATCAGCCTGGATGCACCCGATACGCTGGCTTTGTCGCGCGCTGGCGGTTTCATGCGTGCGGCGACTGAGCAATTGACCAGGGCGGCGACATCCCTGGGCCTGGAGGAAGAGCAGTAATGAGTGATCACGGAGGTTGCAAACAGGACGACCGGCAGCCGGAAGGGGGCTCGCCCAGCGCGCCGGGACGGCGGGACATGCTGCGCCGCCTGGGGCTGGCGGGGATGGCGGGTGTGGCAGGTTCGGCGGCGCCGGCTTTTGCGGCGGCGCAGTCCGGCGGTACCACCGCCCATGCGAACCCGCACGACGCGGATGCCTTTGCGCAGCGCCATGACTGGCGCGGTCCGCATCAAGCGGGCATCGCCACGCCTCGTCCACTGGCCGGCATGGTGGCCGCATTCCATGTGCTGGCAGAGGATCGCACCGAGCTGGCGCGCCTGTTTCGCACGCTGAGTGAACGCATCGCCTTCCTGACGCAGGGAGGCGTGCCGCCAGCGCTGAACACGCGCCTGCCGCCTGCGGATTCGGGCATCCTCGGGCCAGTGATACGGCCGGATGCCCTGACGATCACCGTGGCGGTCGGGGATTCGCTATTCGATGAGCGCTACGGGCTGGCCGCTGCCAAGCCCCGGCATCTGCAACGCATGGCGCGTCATCCCAATGATGCCCTCAATGCCAGCCTGTGCCATGGCGACCTGGCGCTGCAGATTTGCGCGAATACGCCCGACACCATCATTCACGCCCTGCGCGACATCATCAAGAACATGCCCGACCTGCTGGTGTTGTCCTGGAAACAGGAGGGCAGCGTGGCGCCTACGGTGCCGGACCCTGGGCATACCGAGCCGGCCAGCGCCCGCAACTTTCTGGGCTTCCGGGATGGTTCGGCCAATCCGGGCGCCGGGGATGCGTCAGAGATGGAGCGCGTGGTCTGGGTGCAGGCCGGCCAGGGCGAGCCGGTCTGGGCCGTAGGTGGCAGCTATATGGCGGTGCGCATCATCCGCAATTTCGTGGAGCGCTGGGACCGCACCCCGCTGGGCGAACAGGAGGCCATCATCGGCCGCCGGCGCGACAGCGGCGCGCCGCTCGACGCAGCGGCGGGCGCATCGGAATTCGGTTCACCGGATTACCGGCACGATCCCGACGGCGAGCGGACGCCGTTGGATGCGCATATTCGCCTGGCCAATCCCGCAACCCGCGCCCATGCCGGGCAGGGCAATCTGATGCTGCGCCGTGGCTACAACTACTCCAACGGTGTGACCCGTTCCGGCCAGCTGGACATGGGGTTGTTGTTCATCTGTTTCCAGTCCAACCTGGAGCAAGGCTTCCTGGCCGTGCAGCGGCGCCTTGATGGCGAGCCGCTGGAGGAATACATCAAGCCCATCGGCGGCGGCTTCTTCTTCGTTCTGCCCGGCGTGACGGAGCCGGGCGACTGGCTGGGCCGCAGCCTGCTGGAGGCTGGCGCATGAGGTGGAGGAGGCCCGCGCCTGGCATGGCCTGTATCCGGCTGCCTGCCACATGGCAATACGTGGCAGGCAGCCCTGGTGTCCTGTTTTCTTTCCATTGAAACCAAAAGGGGTCGCAACCCATGAACTACCGACGTTTTTTCATTTCCGCATGCGTGGCCGGTGTGGCCGGCCTGACATCCCTGGGCGCCAGCGCCGAAGTGGCGCCGCTGCAACTGGTGCAGCCGGTGGCCGAGTACAAGCTGTACGTCATCGAAAATGCCGGCGACCTCGTCAAGCAGACCAAGGCGTTTACGGACGCGGTCAAGAGTGGTGATGTCGAGAAGGCCAAGGCGCTGTATGCCCCGACGCGTACTTACTACGAGAAGATCGAGCCGGTTGCCGAACTGTTCAGCGACCTGGATTTCGCCATTGACTCGCGCGCCGACGACCACGAAAAGGAGGAACAGGACCCGGCATTCGGTGGCTTCCACCGCATCGAATACGGTCTGTGGTCACAGCAATCGGCCGCTGGCCTGGCACCGGTCGCCGCCAAGCTGCAAGCCGATGTCGAAGCGCTGGAACAACGCCTGGTCGACCTGACCTTCCCGCCGGAAAAAGTCGTGGGCGGCGCGGCGGCGCTGATGGAAGAAGTGGCGGCCACCAAGATTTCCGGAGAGGAAAACCGTTATAGCCAGACTGACCTGTGGGACTTCCAGGCCAATTTCGAAGGCGCCTACAAGATCGTGGACCTGCTGCGTCCGCTGGTTGCCAAGGAAGATGCGGCTTTCCTGGCCAAGACTGATGCCAATTTCAAGGTCGTGTTCGATACGCTGGCGAAGTACCGTACTGCTGATGGCGGCTTCGAGAGCTATGGCAAGCTGAGCGATACCGACCGCAAGGTGTTGGCGGCGCGCGTCAATACGCTGGCCGAAGACCTGTCGCAATTGCGCGGCCTGCTCGGCCTGGATTGAGGTCGGCAGTGCCCGGCGGCGCAGCCTGCCGGGCTGCCGCCGTCATGGTCTCACGGCCTGCCGGGTTTCAGTGCAGGGTGACGCCCGGCGGGAGCGCATCGTCGTCCTCGTCGTCGTCATCCTCTTCATCGTCGTCCGGCAATTCGGCTTCGGTGAAGCCGAAGGGCAGCAGTTCCGCCAGGTCGTCGGAAACATCGGCGACATCGCCTTCCTGGTCCAGTTTCACGAAACGGGCGCCTTCCTCATCACTGATCTGGATAGCCCACAGGAACACGCAGTCATAGAGCGCATGGGGGTCGTCTTCCACGCCACCCCGGGAGCCCAGCCACTGGGCTTGCTCGCCCCCCATCTGGATATGCATGGTTTCCTCGTCGGCCTCTTCCTCGGGCGCCAGGGGGATGCCGAAGGCCACCCATTCCATGCCGTTTTCGGCAATGCCCGTCTCGGCGAAGACTGGCTTGCCGCTGTAGGCCGTCAGGGCGTCTGCGGTCTTGGCCAGCAGCTCGCGTTCTTCTTCGGTAAAGCGGAAAGCGTCGTTGTCATGCATGGTGGAAACTCTTGTCTGGGACGAAACTCGTTCTTGGCAGGCGCCATCATAGCGCGGCTGGCTGGTGCGCGCGTGGCGCAGGAAAAGACTGCGGCCCCGGCAGCCAGGCAATGGCCTGGCCAGCGGGGCCGGCGGGCAGGGCGCTGGCGTTTTACTTCAGGGCCTTGTAGCGCAGGCGCCGGGGCTGGGCATCTTCGCCCAGGCGGCGCTTCTTGTCCGCTTCATATTCCTGGTAGTTGCCATCGAAGAACTCGACATGCGAATCGCCCTCGAAGGCCAGGATATGCGTGGCGATGCGGTCCAGGAACCAACGATCGTGGCTGATCACCAGTACGCTGCCAGGGAATTCCAGCAAGGCATCTTCCAGGGCGCGCAGGGTTTCCACGTCGAGGTCGTTGGACGGTTCATCCAGCAGCAGCACGTTACCGCCGGCGATCAGCGTCTTGGCCAGGTGCAGCCGGCCGCGTTCACCGCCGGATAGTTGGCCGACCTGCTTGTTCTGGTCGCCACCCTTGAAGTTGAAGCGGCCCAGGTAGGCACGCGCCGCCATTTCGAATTTGCCGACCGTGAGGATATCCGCACCGTTGGAAACGGCGTCGAACACGGTCTTGCCGTCTTCCAGCGAGCCGCGCGACTGGTCGACGTAGGCCAGGCGTACTGTCTGGCCGATATTCACGTCGCCGCTGTCGGGCTTTTCCTGGCCGGCGATCATGCGGAACAGCGTGGATTTACCCGCGCCGTTGGGGCCGATGATGCCGACGATGGCGCCGGCTGGAATCTTGAAGCTCAAGTTCTCGATCAGCAGGCGGTCGCCATAGCCCTTGTTGACGTTGTTGAACTCGATGACTTCATTGCCCAGGCGCTCGCCCACGGGAATGAAAATTTCCTGGGTTTCGTTGCGCTTCTGGTACTCATGCGAGGACAGTTCCTCGAAGCGGGCCAGGCGCGCTTTGGCCTTGGCCTGGCGGCCCTTGGGGTTCTGGCGCACCCATTCCAGTTCCTTGCGTATGGTTTTCTGGCGTGCCGATTCGGTGGCCTCTTCCTGCTCCAGGCGCTTTTCCTTCTGTTCCAGCCAGGAGCTGTAGTTGCCTTTCCAGGGAATGCCATGGCCGCGGTCCAGTTCGAGGATCCATTCGGCGGCGTTGTCGAGGAAGTAACGGTCGTGGGTGACGGCAACCACGGTGCCGGGGAACTTGTGCAGGAACTGTTCCAGCCATTCGACGCTTTCGGCATCCAGGTGGTTGGTCGGTTCGTCGAGCAGCAGCATGTCGGGCTTGGACAGCAGCAGGCGGCACAGCGCCACGCGGCGTTTTTCACCGCCGGACAGCTTGCCGACATTGGCATCCCAGGGCGGCAGGCGCAGCGCATCGGCGGCGATTTCCATCTGGGTTTCGATATCGTCGGAGCCGCTGGTGGCGGCTGCAGCGATGATCGCTTCCAGCTCGGCCTGTTCGGCGGCCAGCTTGTCGAAATCGGCGTCTTCGTCGGCGTAGGCGGCATAGACTTCGTCCAGACGGCGGCGGGCCTGGAACACGGCGCCCAGGCCTTCTTCGACGGACTGGCGAACGTTGTGTTCTGGGTTGAGCTGCGGTTCCTGGGGCAGGTAGCCGATGTTCAGCCCCGGCATGGGAATGGCTTCGCCTTCGATATCCTTATCGAGGCCGGCCATGATGCGCAGCAGCGTCGATTTGCCGGAGCCGTTCAGGCCAAGCACGCCGATCTTGGCGCCAGGGAAGAAAGACAGGGAAATATCGCGCAGGATCTGGCGCTTGGGCGGCACGATCTTGCCGACCCGGTTCATGGTGAATACGTATTGAGCCATAAGCTTGTCGAGGGAAACCCTGGAAGGGAACTGGGAAGCGCCCATTGTAGGCGGGACGCAGGCGCAATGCACCCATCGCCGGCAGGGGCCGGATGCAACAACGCCGGCCCCGGATGTCATCCCGGGCCGGCGCTGGCGGCGTTGCTGGCCTGGGGCATCGGCTGCTGACGCAAGCCGGGTACCCTGGCATGCGTTCAGTCCTTGTAGATCATCGGGACACGCTTGACGTTGCACAGCAGTTCATACGAAATGGTGCCAGCTCCCGCTGCGACCTGATTGATGTCCACCAGCGGCCCCCAGAGCTGCACAGCGCTGCCGATGCCGGCTTCGGGCAGATCGCTCAGGTCGATGGTCAGCATGTCCATGGAGACGCGCCCGACCAGGCGTGCCGGCTTGCCGTCCACGGCAACCGGGGTGCCGTTGGGGGCAGTGCGCGGATAGCCGTCGGCATAGCCGATGGCCACCAGGCCGATGCGGGTGGGCTGATCGGCCACGAAGCGGGCGCCATAGCCCAGGGCTTCGCCCGGTTGCAGGATGCGGGTGGCGAAGACCTGGCTTTCCAGGCTCATGACAGGCCGCAGGCCATGGGAAGCTTCCGGCATCGGGTCGGCGCCGTAGAGCAGGATGCCGGGCCGCGCCCATTCACAGTGTGCCTGGGGCCAGGCCAAGGTGGCTGCCGAGTTGCTGAGGCTGCGCGCGCAGCCCAGGCGCTGTGCGACGGCCTGGAATTGTGCAATTTGCCGCAGGGTGGCGGGCTGGTCCGGTTCGTCTGCCTGCGCCAGGTGCGAAATCAGTGTGATCTCGCCCACGTTCCGACAGGCGCGCAGGCGGGCATGCACCGCGTCGGCCTGCTCTGGCGCGAAGCCGGCGCGGTGCATGCCGGTATCTACCTTCAGCCAGACATGCAGGGCAGCAGCGCCGGTAGCTGCGCGGGCCGCGTCTTCGATCAGACGCAGTTGTGATTCCTGGTGCACGACCATCCACAAGTCGTGACCCTGGGCCAATTGCAGGTCATCAGCGTCGAAGATGCCTTCGAGCAGCAGGATGGGATGCCGTATGCCTGCTTCGCGCAGCACCAGCGCTTCTTCGAGGAAGGCCACGGCATAGCCGTCGGCCTCGGCTGCGAGCGCCTGTGCGCAACGTACGGCGCCATGGCCGTAGGCATTGGCCTTAAGTACGGCCAGCGCCTTGCCGCCATGCAGGCGTTTGGCCACCCGGTAGTTGTGCCGCAGGGCATCGAGGTCGATCAGGGCAAAAGAGGGGCGCATCAGTCTGGCCTATCGGGTTTGATTGGCAGGGGAAGTGGTGGCTGGTGCGCTGCGACGCTGCTGGTAGCGGTCCAGTGCCAGGCCTTCGGTGCTGATTTCCGGTTCGCGGCCGCTGACGAGGTCCGCCATCAGTCGTCCCGAACCGCAGGCCATGGTCCATCCCAGCGTACCGTGGCCGGTATTCAGGAACAGGTTGGGATAACGGGTGGCACCAATGATGGGCGTGCTGTCAGGGGTCATGGGGCGCAGGCCGGTCCAGAAGGTCGCGGCGGGTACATCGCCGCCGGGGAACAGATCCTTGACGACCATTTCCAGCGTGGCGCGGCGGCGCGGGTCCAGCCTCAGGTCGAACCCGGCCAGTTCGGCCATGCCGCCCACGCGGATGCGCTGGTCGAAGCGGGTGACGGCGATTTTATAGGTTTCGTCCAGCACCGTCGATTGCGGTGCCAGCGCAGGGTCGACCAGCGGTACGGTCAGGGAATAGCCCTTGACGGGGTAGACCGGTAGGTCCAGTTCCAGCGGCTGCAGCATGGCGCGCGAATAGCTGCCCAGCGCCAGCACATAGCGGTCGGCCTGGAAGACCTGCTGCCCGGAACGCACGCCGGTGATGCGGCCGCCTTCGACCTGCAGGCCGTCGATGGGGGTGTTCCAGTGGAATTCCACGCCTTCGCGGGCGGCGATCTCGGCCAGCGCACGAGTGAACAGGTGGCAGTCGCCGGTTTCGTCGTTGGGCAGGCGCAGGCCGCCGGTGAGACGGTCCTTGGCCTGGGCCAGCGCCGGTTCCACGCGCGGCAGTTCATCGGGCGTCAGCAGTTCGTAGGGCACGCCGCATTCCTGCAGCACGGCGATATCGCGTTGCACGGCTTCGATCTGCGCCTGGTTGCGGAACAGTTGCAGCGTGCCGCCGGTGCGGTGTTCGTATTGGATGCCGGTGTCGGCGCGCAGCTGGCGCAGGCAGTCGCGGCTGTACTCCGCGACGCGTGTCATGCGCTCCTTGTTGATTGCATAGCGTTCGGCGTTGCAGTTGCGCAGCATGTCCAGCATCCAGCGCAGCTGGTACATGCTGCCGTCCAGCCGGATGGCCAGGGGCGCATGTTTCTGGAACAGCCACTTGATTGCCTTAAGCGGAATGCCCGGCGCTGCCCAGGGCGTGGAATACCCCGGGGAAATCTGGCCTGCGTTGCCGAAACTGGTTTCATCGGCGGCACCCGCCGCGCGGTCGATCAGGGTGACCTGCATACCGGCGCGTGCAAGATAGTACGCGCTGGTGACGCCAATCACGCCGCCGCCGAGGACTATGACTTTCATGGGAAAAACTCCGTTCTATGGCTTCCGGGCGGCCTGCTGCGGCCGTCACGTTCTACCTATGCAAAAGCCTCTGCATTGAGGTATGGGGGCGGCGCGGATAGCCAGGGGCTGGGCGCGCCGCACGGTAATCACTTCACTGCTGCTGCAACAGGCTCTTCTTGCGGCCGTACAGCGCGTAAACGACCAGGCCGATGGCGCTCCAGATGAAGAACCACATCAGGGTCTTCGTGGGCAAACTGAAGAACAGGTAGAGGCAGCCGCCCATGGCGCCCAGGCCGACCACCCAGACCAGCGGGGCGCGGAAGCGGCGTACTCGGTTGGGTTCGCGCTTGCGCATGACCAGCAGGCTGGCGCCCACGGCGACGAAGGCCATCAGGGTGCCCGCGTTGGCGAGCGCAGCGATTTCGTCCAGGCGGGCGACGCCCGCCAGGCTGGCCACCAGTACCGTGGTCATCAGGGTGATGGCGACCGGGGTGCCGGTCTTCGGGTTGACCGAAGCCAGTTGCTTGGGCAGCAGGCCGTCACGCGCCATCACGAAGAAGATCCGGCTCTGGCCATACAGGAAGGCCAGCAAGACTGTCGGCAGCGCGATGACGGCTGCGCCAGCAATGACGACTGCCATTTTTTCCTGGCCGATATTGCGCAGGATCAGGGCCAGGGGTTCGGCGCTGTTGCCCAGTGCCAGATAGCTCATGGCGCCCAGCGCAGCCAGCGAAACAATGATGTAAATGGTGGTGCAGCCCAGCAGGGAACCAACGATGCCGATGGCCAGGTCGCGGTCGGGGTTCTTGGCTTCTTCGGCCGCGGTGGCGACGGCATCGAAGCCGGCGTAGGCAAAGAACACGATGGCGGCGGCTGCCATGACGCCACGTTCCACGCCGTCCTCGCCTACGGATTTGAAGAAGCCGTAGGGCATGAAGGGTTCGATATTGGTGAGGTCGAAGTGCCGTATGGCGATGAAGACGAACAGCGCCAGTGCGGAAAGCTTGATCAGGACCAGGACGGCATTGAAGGTAGCGCTTTCCTTGGTGCCGCGGATCAGCAGGCCGGCAACCAGGAAGGTGATGAGCACGGCAGGCAGATTGATGACTCCGCCAGCATCAGGCCCGGCGGAAATGGCCAGGGGCAGGTTGATGCCCATGCCGGTCAGGAAGCCGACCATATAGCCGGACCAGCCCACTGCGACAGTACTGACGATGAGCGAGTATTCGAGGATCAGGCACCAGCCCACCACCCAGGCGACGATTTCCCCGAGGGCGACGTAGGAGTAGGTATAGGCCCCGCCGGCGGCGGGCATCATCGTTGCCATTTCGGCATAGGCCAGGGCCGCGCAGACGCAGACCAGCCCGGCCACCATGAAGGACAGCAGGACAGCCGGGCCGGCGCGCTCGGCGCCGACGCCGACCAGGGTGAAGATACCGGTACCCACGATGGCGCCGATACCCAGCGCCACGAGGTGTACCCAGGTCAGGGACCTTACCAGGCGATGCCCGGGGGCGTGCTGCGTCAGGGTATCCAGCGATTTACGTCGAAACATTCATGTCTCCATTCTTATGATTGTGCTGACAGGGGCCAGGCACACGCTCTGCCATTGCATGCCGGCCCGAGTGAGGCGGGCTGGCATGCAAATGAGAGAGCGGGGCTAGACTGGCGCCTCAGGCTCCTCCGCCAGCCTGGTCGCATTCATGGCATCAGGTTTGTTCTGATTGCCATTCCCATTCATTGCGCAGCTGCAAGAGAACTTGCCTGACGGCCACGGTGGCCGCAGCGGAGGCGGTCTCGTGGTGCGGCCAGTGCTGCGCATGGCAGGGCCTAGTTTTTTGCATCGGTGGCGGCGGGTTTTGTGTCCCACTGCTGTCAAAGCGTAAAAAATCCAGTAAAAACAGGATTGTATGGCTTTGATAGCAGTTTGTTTAACTAAAATGATAGGTAAATAAAGTGAATATTGCTGGGGGAGAAATCGGCCGTGAATGATAAAAGTGAAAAACACTCCCTGGACCGCATGGATAGGAAAATCCTCGCCATCCTGCAACGCCAGGGACGTATCCCGATGACGGAGCTTGCTACCCTGGTGGGCCTGTCGACGACCCCATGCGCCGAGCGTGTGCGGCGCATGGAACGGGCCGGGGTCATTACCGGCTATCACGCCAGTGTGTCGCCCGAAGCGCTGGGCAAGCCCTTGCTGGTTTTCGTCGAGCTGCGCCTGTCGTCGAAATCCGAGGAAATTTTCGAGAAGGTTCGCAAGGAATTGATGCTGGTGCCGGACGTGCAGGCCTGCCATCTGGTCGCAGGCAGCTTCGATTATCTGGTCAAGGCGAGGCTGGGCGGCATGCGTGAATACCGGCGCTTGTTGGGCGATATCCTCAAGAAGCTGCCGGTGGCGGCCGAATCCCACAGTTATATCGTCATGGAAGAGATCAAGGAAACCCTGGCCCTGAACATCTAGGGAGCCGCGCCAGGCACGCCGCGTGCGGTTGCAACCGGTAGATGTACAGTCATGGCCCTGCCACCTTGGCTGCCTAGACTTGCGCTTTTCGTCCACTTTGGTGCCTTGTTCCATGAAAATCGCGCAACTATCTCTGACCCTTGCCATGTCAGTCCTGCTGGCTGCCTGTCATTCATCGGATGACGATGTGAATGATCCGACACAGCCGCCGGTCGAGGAACCCGGCAACGGCGGGGAAAATCCCGGCAACGGCGGTGAAACACCGGAACCCGAGCCGAAGCCCGAACCGGAGCCTGCCGTTCTGCTGCAGGAGAGCTTTGCCGGCACGGCCTTGCCCGACGGCTGGAAGCAGAACAACGGCGCGAGCGGTGCTGCCTATGTCAAGGATGGTGCGCTGTTTGTCGATGGCCGTGGTGACAACTACACGGCAACGGCTGTCACGCTGCCCTTGCCGGCCACCCAGAATTTCCGTCTGGAGGCCGAATTCACGGTCACTGCCGCCAACAACAATTCGCGCTGGGTATCCTTTATGTACCGGGTGTCGGATACGGCGAACCTGGAACCGTACTACCAGGCGGCATTCCGCCAGAATGCCGCGGCCTCGAATGGTACGGAACTGGCCTATCGCAGCAACAATGCCTGGAACGTGACGCATACGGCGGCGTTCTCCGAAGCGCTGGATGCCGGCAAGACCTACAAGGTGGCTATCGAAGCCTACAATGGCCGAGTGCGCCAGTATCTCGATGGTGTGCTGCTGCACGATGCGGAAATCAGTGATGTCCGACCCGGCACCTTCGGTATCCAGGCCGCAGGCGCGGTGATCCGTGTCGAGGAAATCACCATCAAGGAACAACTCAAGGCGCTTCCCAGTATGGGCGATATCTATCCGACGCCGCAGGTGGAGAGCGGCGTGGTCATGGCGCCGACGTTGATTGCGGCCCATGATGCTGCGGGTGCCGAGCCTGGCGGCGCGGGCGGGGTGCTGCTTGCCCTGGATGCTTCCCTGAACCTGGCGAGCGCAGGTGGCCAGAGTGCGGGTACCCTGGCGCAATTGCTGGATCAAGGCCCGGCGGCACTGCCTGCATTGCGGATTGCCGACAAGCAGACGGTCGAGGCACTGGCGCTGGTCGCCACCGAGCGCAACCTGGTGGACCTCACGCTGATTTCTGGCGATGCCAGCCTGCTGTCCCTGGCGCGTGAGCACATTCCGATGGCGCGTACGGCGCTGGACCTGAGTCAATCGGCGCTGCGCAATACGCGCCAGGACCTGCTGGCAGTCGTGCAGCAGACCAACCGTTCCGGCAGCAAGATCGCCATCCTGCCTGAGCGCATGGTGGAACGCGATGCCGTTGCCTACCTGCAGCGCATGCTGATCACGCCGTGGGCCGTGTCGGAAAATACGACGCCGCAGCTGGCCGCGCAGATCCTGACGACGGGTATCAACGGCATCATCACGCCGGATGTCGACGTCTTCACGGCATTGCTGCAACGCTTCCCGGCCAACACTCTGCTGCGCAAGCCGCTGGTGGTCGGCCATCGTGGCGTTCCTTCGCAAGTGGACGAAAATACGCTGGAAGGCGCCGTGAAGGCTGTCGAATTGGGCGCTGATGCGGTCGAGTCGGATATCTACCTGACCACGGACAACCGCCTGGTCATCATCCACGATGACACGCTGGACCGCACGACAACCGGCACCGGTAGTGTGGAAAGCTACTCCCTGGCTGAATTGCAGGCCTTGCGCACCAAGCCCCAGGGCCTGGCGATTCCGACCCTCGACGAATTTTTCGAGGCCTTGCGCGGCAAGCCCGTGACGCAATTCGTTGAAATCAAGACGGCCAATCCGAACATCATTGCCCCGCTCAAGGCGTTGATCGAAAAGCATGGTGTTCAGGATCAGGTCATCGTGATCTCGTTCCACCAGGACCAGCTGCGCCGCATGCGCGACATCATGCCGGAAATGTCGGCAGGCCTGCTGACCAGCACGCCTGCCGGCTCCACCGCTGCGGTACTGCGCAGTATCCTGGCCGGTACGCAGGCCATGTCGTCCACTTTCAACCCCAGCTATGGCAACCTGAGCGGTGAGATCATGGAGGCGGCCAAGCATCGCGGCACGACCTTCTGGCCGTGGACTTTCCGTGATCAGGCCGTGGCTGAAAACTACTACCTTTACGGCACCAATGGCCTGACGACGGATTACGCGCAATGGTTCAGCGAGTATGCGGTGCAGGTGGCGCCGGTCTCGGCCGCCCCGGTGCTGGCGCAGAACACGCCGGCTGCGCTGGCGGTGGCGTTGCAGCTTCAGAATGGCAGGACTGCCTCCGCACAGAGTTCGTCCATGGTGGTGGTGGACAGTACGGCCAGCTACCGCGATGAAGCGGGGCAGCTGATCTTCACCAGTGCCGGTCAGGCGACGGTGCTGGTTGGCCATACCCAAAAGCTGGGCGGGGAGCGCCAGTACACGATCTTCTCCGAGCCGGTGGTCGTGACGGTGCAGTAAGGCTATCTGAAGGGAAATGAAAAGCGGCGCGGGGAGTCATCCACGCGCCGCTTTTTGCCTGACCACGGGCCTAAGCGCAAGCCTCGGCCTTCAGGCCGAGGTCAAGCGAGGCATTATCCATACGGCGCCGCAGGCGCCCCCGTATGGTGGCGGAGAAGCTCCGGCCCTCGGGCCGGAGTTCTTCACTGGCTGGGAGGTCAGTCGCGGAAGTTGTTGAACTGCAGCGGCAGTTCGACATCCGTGCCGCGCAGCAGGGCGATGGCTGCCTGCAGATCGTCACGTTTCTTGCCGGTAACGCGCAGCTTGTCGCCGGCAATCTGGGTTTCCACCTTGAGCTTGGCGCCCTTGATGGCGGCAATCAGTTTTTTGGAAACCGCTTGCTCTATCCCTTGCTTGACCGTGACTTTCTGGCGCGCACCGCCCAGGTTCTCGATCGGGTCGGCCACTTCCAGGCAGCGCGTGTCTATATTGCGCGCACTCATGCGGCCGCGCAGAATGTCACGCATCTGCCCTAGCTGGAATGCGCTGGGGGCCGACAGGTTGACCACGAATTCCTCCAGCTCGAAGGAGGCGGCCACGCCCTTGAAGTCGAAGCGGGTGGAAAGTTCGCGGTTGGCCTGGTCGACCGCATTGCGCAGTTCGTGCTTATCGACTTCGGAAACGACGTCAAAACTCGGCATTCCTATTCCTTCTGGTCTGCGGAGGGCGTGTTTTGCGGCATTTCGATCTTCACTTCCAGGATTTCGAAGCTATCCTGGCGTTCGACGTTGACCTTGATGTCGTCCGGATTGATGTTCACATACTTGGAAATCACCGCCAGCAACTCCTGTTGCAGCTGCGGCAGGTAATCAGGCGAATCGCGGCCGGAGCGTTCATGCGCCAGGATGATTTGCAGGCGCTCCTTGGCCACATTGGCCGTGGGCTTTTTCTGGCCCAGCAGGAAGGAGAGGAAAGACATGAGTTACTTCCCTCCGAACAGGCGCTTGAGCAGCCCGGGTTTTTCGTAGTCCGTGAAACGCAGGGGTTTGTCTTCGCCCAGGTAGCGGGCCACGACGTCCTTGTAGGCTTCCGACACGTCCTCGCCTTCCAGGTGAATGCTGGCGATACCCTGGTTGGAGGCCTGCAGCACGGCTTCGGATTCCGGAATGACACCGATCAGGCGGATGCGCAGGATATCCTCGATGTCCTGCAGCGACAGCATTTCACCTTCGGAAACACGCTTGGGGTTGTAGCGTGTGAGCAGCAGGAACTCGCGGACCGGTTCGTCGCCGTCGATGGCGCGCTTGGACTTGGCCGACAGAATGCCCAGGATGCGATCGGAGTCGCGCACCGAGGAAACTTCGGGGTTGGTCACCACCAACGCGTCATCGGCGAAGTAGGCGGCCATCAGCGCACCGGTTTCGATACCGGCAGGCGAATCGCAGACGATGTACTCGAAACCCATTTCCTTCAGTTCGTCCAGAACTTTGCCCACGCCTTCCAGCGTCAGGGCATCCTTGTCGCGGGTTTGCGAGGCGGGCAGGATGAAGAGGTTGTCGGTCTGCTTGTCCTTGATCAGCGCCTGCTTGAGCGTGGCATCGCCCTGGATGACGTTGACGAAGTCATAGACGACGCGGCGCTCGCAGCCCAGGATGAGGTCGAGGTTGCGCAGGCCGACGTCAAAGTCGATGACAACCGTCTTGTGGCCGCGCAGGGCCAGGCCTGAAGAAAAGCTGGCGCTGGTGGTGGTCTTGCCTACCCCGCCCTTGCCGGATGTCACCACAACGATGCGAGTCATGAATCAGGAACCTTCTGAGGAATGAATGGAAGTACAAGCCTGTATCGTAAAGCAAAAGTAACAAAAACCACTGCTTTCAGGCGTAAAGCGGTGTTACTGCGGCCACATTAGAGTGGCGAAACCGTCAGGGTTTCGCCATCCAGGCTGACGCTGGCAGGTTTGTTGTGCACATCGCTGGGCAGCTTTTCTTCCACGACACGGTAAATGCCGGCAATGGCGATGAGTTCCGGGTCCAGTTGCGTGGCGAAGATCCGGGCCTCGGTGTCGCCGCGCGCACCTGCCATGGCCTTGCCGCGCAGGGGGCCATAGACATGGATATTGCCGTCGGCAATGATTTCTGCGCCGCTGCTGACCATGCCGATGATGACGAGGTCGGCATGGCGGGCATAGACCCGTTGGCCGGAACGCAGCGGCCGGCGCAGCACCATGGCCGGCAAGCGCGAGGCCTGGGGTATGGCGGCACCGGCGCCGGTGGCGGGAGCTGGTGGTTCGCCGGCTTCGGCGGGGGCAGCCTTGCTGGCCACGACTTCGCCTTGCTGGTGCGGCACCGGCGCGGACGCCGCGTCGGCGGGTTCGATTGCAGCGGGGCGGGCGGCAGGCAGCGGCGACAGGTCCACCGGCACCAGGCCGGCGGCGCGCGCCGCGCCATGCTGGGCCTCATCGGCAATGAAGCCGATGGGAGGCAGACGATGCTCGCGCAGCGTTTCGGCCAGCGCTTGCCAGTCCAGCGGGGCGGCAATACCGCTGGCGTCGATCACCACGGGTTCGTTCTCGAACAGCGCGCCGACATCGGCCATGCGCTTTTCCAGGTCAGCCTTCAGCGTGTCGAGCGCGGCGTCGCGCAGCACTAGGCGCACGGCATAAAGAGTGGCGCTCTTGAAGTCCAGCGCGGAGTCAGGTTGCTTGGCGCTCATGCTTGTGCCCAGGAATCCCGCAGTGTGGTGATGCGATTGATGACGGGAGCATCCACGCGTGACAATTCGCGGTCTGCGGCGAAATAGCCCATGCGCTCGAACTGCCAGGCACGGCCAGGCTCGGCCTGCAGGCCGGGCTCCAGCCAACCGCGCACTACCTTGATTGAATCCGGGTTGAGGAAGTCCAGGAATTCCTTGTCGCCGGCATCGGGGAAGGCGTCGGAGAACAGGCGGTCGTACAGGCGGATCTCGGCAGGCACCGCATGGGCCGCGCTGACCCAGGTGATGTTGCCCTTGACCTTGACGCTGTCGGCGCCGGGGGTGCCGCTCTTGGTGTCAGGCAGGTACTCGGCGTGGACTTCCGTGATGTTGCCGTTGGCGTCCTTGCTGAAGCCCGTGCATTTCACGACATAGCCGTATTTCAGGCGCACCATGTTGCCGGGGAACAGGCGGAAGTATTTCTTCGGTGCTTCTTCGCGGAAATCGTCGCGTTCTATCCACAGTTCGCGGGAGAACGGGAAATGGCGCTGGCCGGCAGCCGGATCGTGCGGGTTGCGCGGGGCATGGCACGGTTCGGTCTGGCCTTCAGGGTAATTGGTGATGATCAGCTTGATCGGATCGAGCACCGCGACGGCGCGTTCTGCGACCGGATCGAGGTCGTCGCGCAGCGCTTGTTCCAGCAGGCTGTAGTCGATGCGCGAGTCGGCGCGTGCGACACCGATGCGTTCGCAGAACAGGCGGATGGCCGAGGGCGTATAGCCGCGGCGGCGCAGGCCGACCAGCGTAGGCATGCGGGGGTCGTCCCAGCCTTCCACCAGGCCGTCCTGCACCAGCTTGAGCAGCTTGCGCTTGCTGGTGACGACGTAGCTCAGGTTCAGGCGGGCGAATTCGTACTGGTGCGGCAATGGCTCGGCCAGTTGGCCGAGCTCCGCCAGGCGCGCCAGGATCCAGTCGTAGAACGGCCGCTGGTCTTCGAACTCCAGCGTGCAGATACTGTGCGTGATGCCTTCCAGCGCGTCTTCAACAGGGTGGGCCCACGTGTACATCGGGTAGATGCACCATTTGTCGCCTGTGCGATGGTGATGGGCATGGCGCACGCGATA
Source organism: Kerstersia gyiorum (assembly GCF_004216755.1). GTDB lineage: Bacteria > Pseudomonadota > Gammaproteobacteria > Burkholderiales > Burkholderiaceae_B > Kerstersia > Kerstersia gyiorum. The sequence continues at coordinate 78,201 of NZ_SGWZ01000006.1, read as the reverse complement.
CAGCACGGGATCGCGCAGGTTGATATTGGGCGAGGCCATGTCGATGCGGGCACGCAGCACCAGGCTGCCGTCCGGATGTTTGCCGTCGCGCATTTCGCGCAGGCGTTGCAGCGATTCCGCCGCCGGGCGGTCGCGCCAGGGTGAATCGGTGCCGGGTTCGGTCAGCGAGCCCCGGTTGGCGCGGATTTCCTCGGCGCTTTGTTCGTCCACATAGGCGTAGCCGGCTTCGATCAGGGCTTCGGCAAAGCCATACATGTAATCGAAATAGTCGCTGGCGAAGTAAAGATGGTTTTCACCGCTCTCGGCCTGCCAGTCGAAGCCCAGCCAGTGGACGGTGTCCTTGATGGCATCGACGTACTCCTGGTTTTCCTTTTCAGGATTGGTATCGTCGAAACGCAGGTGGCAGACGCCGCCATAATCGCGCGCCAGGCCGAAATTCAGGCAGATGCTTTTGGCATGGCCGATGTGCAGGTAGCCGTTGGGCTCCGGCGGGAACCGGGTGCGGATGCGCGCGGGGTCCTGCTGGCCCTGGGCCTGCACGGAGGCAGGGCCGGGCGCGCCGGCCCAGAGCTTGCCGCGAAAGCGGTCTGCAGCCAGGTCGGACTCGATGATTTGACGGATAAAATTGGAAACCGGCGCTACCGGCGGAACTTGGCTCATAACGCAGTGAGATTCGCGCAAAAGAAGTCGAAACATCAATTTTGCCACGGCTGCGGGGACAGACTGTTATTCTCGCGAAATTGTCTGTTTTCCGGCAACGTCCGGGGACGCTGCCGGAAACGGGTGTATACGCAGCGGGGCAGGCGGGGGGCGGCCTCCTGGCAATGGCGCGCAGGCGCCAGCCGGAAGACCGCATCTATCCCTGACGATACGACAAAGACGCACGACTGACCATACGGCTGTTGTACATTCAGGCCCGTTGCACTGTTGAGGACTTGGACTTTCATCCATGACGGATTTCACTGCCCTGGCGCTGGCCCAGGTCCAGTTCCTGGGGGGGCTGGGATTCCATCAGGCCTTTCTGGCGCTGGCTGTGGCGCTGGCGTGGCTGCTTTGTGGCATGAAATGGCGGGCCCGGCAGGCAGCCGCCTGGATGCCTGCATATCGTTTCTGGGTGCGTTTCTTCGCCTTGGCGTGGGTACTGGCGTTCGCCTCGGGCCTGCCCGTGCTGTTCCAGGCCGGCAGCCTGTGGCCGGGGCTGGGCGAGCGTGTCGGCAATGTCGCCGGGCCCCTGCTGGCAGCCATTGTGCTGACGGTGTTCCTGTTCAAGACTTGTTTCCTGGGGGTGATGCTGTTCGGCCAGATGCGGGTATCGGCTCGTGTGCACGCGCTGAGCGTATTCATGACGGCCATGGGCCTGACGCTGACCCTGTTCTGGGAACTGGCCTTGCTGGCCTGGACCCACGCCCCGGTCGGTTCTACCTGGTTCAACGGCCAATATTATGTGGATGACTGGCGGACGCTGCTGTTCGACGGCCTGGCGCCGTGGATGATGCTGCGAGTTTTGGCTGGCGGCTTTTTTGCCGTCGCCTGTTTGATGACGGGCATTTCCGCCTGGCAGTCGCTACGGCGGGAATTGTCTGAGAGTGAAACGCGGGTGTGCCGCCTGGGTATCTGGATGGCGCTGGCCAGTCTGCTGGCCTGGGGCGCAGCCTTGCTGGCGCAGGTGCCTTTGCTCGCTGCCTGGCAGCCGGTGCAGTTGGCGGCGCTGGCCGGTCTGTGGGAGAGCGGCAGTGAGTCCGCCTTCCTGCTGTTCGCCTGGCCGGACCCGGCGGCGCAGGTCAATCTGGCCGAATGGCGCTTGGGCGTGGCCGGTTGGCCCTGGCTGGCGCAGCAGGACGAAGGCACCTGGGTGGGGCTGGACCAGGCGTCGGGCATGTTGCCGCCGGTGTCGGCCGTTTTTCTGGTGGCGCGGGTGCTGGGCTTGTTGATGCTGGTGGTCGTCCTGGCATTGATGCTGGCTTTGTGGATGGCGCAGCGGCGCGGCTGGCAGCGGATGTCGGCCTGGCCGGTGGGCTTGCGTCGCGTGCTGGCATGGTTGACGCTGGCGGGCCTGCTGATGCTGCTGCTTTCGCTGTGGCTGGGGGAAATGGGACGCTTGCCCTATTTCGTTCATGGCACCATCACTTTTGCCGAAGTCGGCAATAATCTGCCTGTCGCCGGGTTGGTGGCCAGCCTGGCAGCCTATGTCCTGGTGCTGGGGTTGGGAGTCTGGGGTTTTGCGCGCATGCTGTTCCAGGCCGCCCGTCATGGTGTCGTTCCGGTGCGCCGGGCCGGGGAGACGCTGCGATGATCATGGGGCTCGCCAATTCGCTGGGCATGCAGGTTCAGGATCCGGCATTCTGGTTGCCGCTGGCGTGCCTGGCCGTGCTGTGGGTGTTGTTGATCGCCGGCGCCATCCTGGACGGTTTCGATCTGGGCGTCGGGGTGCTGCTGCCGCTGGCGCCGCCGGCCGCCAGGCAGCAGTTGTGGATGCACCTGGGCGCCTGGCGCGATGCCAACGGCGCCTGGCTGCTGTTGGCTGCCGGTCTGTTTGCCAGCGCCTTTCCCGCCGCCTGGGGGCAGGTCATGGGGCGGCTGTACGCGCCGCTGACGCTGGTGTTGCTGGGCGGCATTCTGCGGTCGGTCTGCTTCGAGTTCCGCTACCGTGCGCGCCCTGCGGACCGCGAACGCTGGCTTAATGGCTTCTGGGTAGGTGCCGTCCTGAGCGCGCTGGGCCATGGCTGGGTCATGGGCCGCATCGCCACCGGCTACCAGGGGGGCGTGACCTATCTCCTTTTCGACCTGATGTGCGGCCTGTGCGCATTGGCGACCTATATCGTGCTGGCGGCCAGCTGGCTGTCGGCCAGGCTGCACGGCGGCCTGCAGCAGCGTGCCGTGAATTGGGCCAGGCGCATGATTCCCTGGAGCGCCACCGGCATGTTGGCCGTCGCAATGACGCTGGGCCTGCTCAATGGCGGCGTGCTGCACCGCTGGAGCAATGGCGGCGATTGGCGCGGGGCGCTTGCCTTCTGGGGGGCGATGCTGCTTTGCATGATCGCGCTGGATTTCTCATTGACTCGCCGCCGGGGGCTTCGGCGCAGCTGGATGCCCTGCATCCTGACGCTGCTGCTGTTGTTTCTGATGCTGATTGGCGTGGCGTTCAGCCTGTTCCCCTATCTGATCCTGGACGAGGTCACGATCTGGGATGGCTCCGCCGATCCCGCTTCGCAGCGCCTGGCGCTTGCTGCTGCCGTGGTGGCAGTGCCGGTGCTGCTGGTGGTCAGTCTGATGAACTATCGGAGTCTGTTTGCTCGTCCGAAAGAGAGCGAGGAATACTGACACGCACGCGCAGGCCGCCGCTGGGCGCGTCGTCGAGTTTCAGCCTGCCGTGATGGGCGCGGGCGATGGTATCGGCCAGCGCCAGCCCCAGCCCGACGTTGCCGGTACGGGTACGGGCGTCATCCAGGCGCAGGAAGGGGCGCAAGGCTTCCTGGCGGCGTTCCATCGGAATGCCCGGACCGTGGTCGTCCAGAATGATGTACGCGTGCCGGGCGTCGGCCTGCAGCGTGATCCGTATCGGCGGTTTGCCGTGATGCATGGCGTTGCTGACCAGGTTGTCCAGCAGGCGGCGCAGCGCACTATCGTCCAGCCTTAGCCGGACTGGCGCATTCAAGGGGTCGTGCAAGGTGATGTCCAGCCCGCTGTTCTGCCAGTGCTGTGTGTACTCCTGCAGCCAGTTGCGGATATCCAGGGACATGGGCCGGTAGGCGGTCGGGTCGCTGCCCCGGACGAAATCGAGGAACTGGCCCACCATATGTTGCATATCGTGCAGATCCTTGCGCATGCCTTCGCAGAAGGTTGTGTCGCTGGACATTTCGATACGCAGCCACATGCGTGAAAGTGGGCCCTTCAGGTCGTGCGGCAGTCCGGCCAGCAAGGTGCGGCGCACAGCATCCGATTCGGCCAGAGCGTCCAGCATGGCATTGAAGCGTTCTCCGAGCAGCCGGGTTTCGTCCGGGCCGGAGGGTTCGACGCGGCTGGGCTTGCCTGCGGCCAGTTGGTCGGCAGCTTCCGCCAGGCGTGTCATGGGGCGCGAAATATGCCAGGAGAACCAGCCTGCAAGCATGAGGACGCCGCTGAGCGACAGCAGCCAGATGACGATGATATGCGCCGCCAGCGGCGGGTCCAGGCGGTCCAGCGGCACGACCAGCCAATCCGTATTGGTGCCGCTCTGAGAGGGAACCTGCGATAGGGAAATATAGAGCCTGGCGGCTTGTCCCTGGCTGGCGGCTACCAGGGTGCCGTCGCCCAGGCTGGCGTTGACTCGCTCGACGAAGGCTTCCAGCTGCGGCGAAGCATTGACCGTGCGCGACAGAGTGCCGGGCATGCCTGCTTGTGGATGCAACTGGACGTCGGCCGGCAACTGGCGGTTCCACAGATACCATTGGCCGTGTGAGGCGCGGTGCACGAAATCGGCACGTTCGTCGGGCGGGATATGGGTGACGGCCGCCTGCAGCGTATGCAGGGCAGTGATGATCAGGTCGTACTTGACGGGATCGACATAGCGTTCCTGGTAACGGTCGATCATGATCATGGTGACCGTGTGGGAAAACAACACTGCGCCAAGCACGAGAAAGGCGACCCGTGCGCGCAGCGAACGGGGGAAGAGATAACGGCAGACCAGGCTGCGGAAACGGCTCATTGCAGGATTCAGGGAGCGAAGCGGTAGCCGATGCCCCAGACGGTCTGGATCCAGCGCGGTTGCTTGGGGTCTTCCTCTAGCACCCGGCGCAGGCGCAGAATGGCGATATCTATGGCGCGGTCGTTGCGTTCGCCGTCGTCATCGCGAGCCAGCGCCAGCAGTTTTTCCCGGCTCAGGGGCTTGCCGGGGTTATTGACGAAGGCTTCCAGCAGATTGATTTCACCGCCGGTCAGGTGCATGGGTTCGTTGTCGCGGAACAGTTGGCGCCGGATCGGGTCATAGGTGAAAGGCCCGAAGTTGACCGGGTTGGTGCGGTTCAGTGCGGACGGGCCGACTTTGCGCCGTAGCACGGCCTCGATGCGCGCCAGCAGTTCACGCGGGTCGAAGGGCTTGCCGAGGTAGTCGTCGGCGCCAGCCTCCAGGCCGCTGATGCGGTCCAGGGTTTCGTCGCGGGCGGTCAGGAGGATAATCGGAATGTCTTCTCCTTGCTCCCGCAACTGGCGGCAGGCCTGGGCGCCATCACCGCCCGGCAGCATGCGGTCCAGGACGATCAGGTCCGGGGAGTAGCGCGCGATGCGGGCCGGCAGATCGGTGGCATCGGGTGCCAGCAAGGTGTCGTAGCCATGGCGGTTCAGGTACTCGGCAAGAAGCTGGCGCAGGGCAGGGTCGTCATCGACGACCAGCAGTTTGCTGGGAAGTTTGTCCATGGCGTGCAGTCAAAGAGAATCAAGGATGCGAGCAGTGTCGCTTGCGCGGGCGTGGTGATCAAGATGTGGAAACGCTTTGAAATGTCCCGCACCCTGGGTGAGGCTCGGGAAAATGAGTATCCAGGCGGGTTTGCGGCGATGGCCGGAGCCACGGGACAGGCCAGAAAAATGAAGTGCTCCAGTGTGAAACAGAAATGGATGGTCTGGGCAAGCGGGTGCTTGCTGGCGGGCCTGGCCGGTATGACGCAAGCGGCCTGGGACGATGCGCGTGGCCTGGAACGCCTGTCGCCGGTACGGCTTTACGCCGTACCGGAACCCAAGCCGCTGGCCGCGCAGGCGCTGCCGCCGGAAGGCGAGCCGCTCGATGCGCCCGCCGATACGGCGCCCGGCACGCTGGATGTTTATGGCCTGACCTGGCAGCCGACCCCAAAGCCGCAGGCGCGCGGCAGTGCGCAGAACAGCGCGGCCAGCGGCGCGGGCGCCAACCGCCGGCAACTGGCCGGCCGCCTCGGCTTGCAGACCGAAGGCATGGCGCGCTGGATTTACCGGGGGTCGGAGGGGCCCGACGTGGCATTCGGCGTCCTGCCAGGCAGTGGGTTGAAGATCTCGGGTAGTGCGCCTATCGCCGGCGTGCGGTTGCAGAGCGGTGGCATGGAGGATGCCGCCTTGCTGGACAGCGGGGTTGTCGGCTATTCATCGGCGGTGGGCTGGCTGGATTATTCCCCCTGGACGGCGGGCACCGGTGCGGTCGAGTACGGCGTTTCGGCCGGACAGACGGCGGTGCGTTACGGCTGGCGGCCTGACCTGACACTTGAAGGTCAGGTGCAGACCGCTGCCAAAATGCGCAATGTCGGCCTGGGCGGGGTGTACTCCCTGGGAGAGTGGGGGCGCTTGAGGGCCGGTGCTGCTCACAGCCGTTACGAAAATGTCGAAGGGTCGCGCTATAACCTGGGCTATGTCGTGAGCCTCTACGACTGGCTGGAAGTGGGCTACCGAGCGGAATACGCCATGAGCGGCTACAGCGACCTGAGCCGGTATGCCTCCGGGCCGCTGTCGCAGGCGCGGGTGCAGGGCACCCTGGAAACCGGGGTGCCGCTGGCCGGCTGGGGAACGATCAGCGGTACCTACTCTGACGTACGCTACGGCAATACCACGGTGCAGCGCATGGGTATCGCTCACAGCCTGGCGCTGCGGCGCAATGTGCAGCTCAAATGGGAGGCCGATCGCGACATCGTGTCCGGTGATTATGGGATGCGCCTGAATCTCAGCCTGCCTGTCAATCTTCTCGGAGACTGACACGAATGTCACGCTGCCGGATTGCGGTACGATCCGGCAGGTAAAATGCTTGCATGTCTAATTCGAATCCTGCGCCAGGTCTGGCGCTTCCTCATCATGCCGAAGTCTGAGGCCCTGGAAATCCTGCGGCGGGTCTTCGGCTACGAGTCTTTCCGCGGCGAACAGCAGGATATCGTCGAGCACGTGATTGATGGCGGCGACGCCCTGGTGCTGATGCCCACTGGCGGCGGCAAGTCCATGTGCTACCAGATTCCCTCGCTGGTACGCGAAGGCACGGGCATCGTGGTTTCGCCGCTGATCGCGCTGATGCAGGACCAGGTGGATGCCCTGACCGAACTGGGCGTGAGCGCCGCCTACCTGAATTCCTCCCAGGATTGGCGTGAGGCCAGGGCGGTGGAACAGCGGTTCCTGGCGGGTGAACTGGATTTGCTCTACGTGGCGCCCGAACGCCTGCTGACCGAGCGCTGCCTGGACCTGCTGTCGCGTGGCCGGCTGGCGCTGTTCGCTATCGACGAGGCCCACTGCGTCAGCCAGTGGGGGCATGACTTCCGCCCGGAATACCTGGGCCTGTCGATGTTGCAGGAACGCTGGCCGCAGGTGCCGCGCATTGCCCTGACCGCCACCGCCACAGAGGAAACCCGGCGCGAGATCGCCCAGCGCCTGGCGCTGACTGACGCCCGGCATTTTGTTTCCAGCTTCGACCGTCCGAACATCCGCTACCGCATCGTCGAGAAAGACGATGTGCGGCGCCAGCTGTTGGCCATGATACGCGCCGAGCACGAGGGCGAAGCCGGCATCGTCTATTGCCTGTCACGCGCGCGAGTTGAGGAAACGGCGGACTTCCTGTGCCGCCAGGGCGTGCAGGCATTGCCCTACCACGCCGGGCTGAGCCAGGCCGTGCGCGCAGAAAATCAGTCGCGTTTCCTGCGCGAAGATGGCCTGGTCATGGTCGCCACCATCGCTTTCGGCATGGGCATAGACAAACCCGACGTGCGTTTCGTGGCGCATATCGACTTGCCCAAATCCATCGAGGGCTATTACCAGGAAACAGGCCGCGCTGGGCGCGACGGCATGCCGGCCTCGGCCTGGCTGGCCTATGGTCTGCAGGACGTGGTGCAGCAGCGCCGCATGCTGGAAGAATCCCCTGGAGATGAAACCTTCAAGCGGCGCCAGGGGGCCAACCTGGACGCCATGCTGTCACTGTGCGAAACCGTATCGTGCCGCCGGCAGCAGCTGCTGGCCTATTTCGGTCAGCGCATCGGGCCTTGCGGCAATTGCGATACCTGCCTGGAACCGCCGGAATCCTGGGACGGCACGGTGGCGGCGCAGAAGCTGCTGTCTACTATTTACCGGCTCTGGCGCGAGCGCGGCCAGCGCTATGGCGCCGGGCATATCATCGACATCCTGCGCGGCAAGCGCAGCGAGAAAATCACCCAGCAGCAGCATGACACGCTCAGCGTGTTCGGGGTGGGGGCGGATCTGTCGGACAAGGCCTGGCGTAGCATCATGCGGCAATTGCTGGCGCAGGGGTTGGTCATGACTGACGCCGACGGCTACGGTACGCTTGCGTTGACCGAGGCCAGCCGGGCCGTGCTCAAGGGCGAACGGCAACTGATGCTGCGGCGCGAAAGCGAAAAAGCGGCAAGATCCTCGCGTGCCAGCGCCAAGGCGCGTCCAGCGCTGCTGGACCTGCCGCCGGAAGCACTCAAGGTCTTCGAAGCCCTGCGTGCCTGGCGCGCAGAGATCGCCCGGCACCACGGGGTGCCGGCCTATGTCATCTTCCATGACGCCACGCTGCGGGAAATCGCGCTGCAGGCGCCGGAATCCCTGGAAGAGCTGGGCCAGATCAGCGGTGTGGGCAGCCGCAAGCTGGAAGCCTACGGCGAGGAAATCCTGCAGCGCGTACTGCAGCCGGTGCTGTAGCGCCGGCAGGTTCGTCCAGGTTGCGCCAGCGCGCCCAGGGTGCGCGGGGCGCGTTGGCGCAGGCTCAGTCGTCCGCCTGTTGCTGCAGGGCGGCGATGGCTTCGTCTTCGAGTACGGGCAGGAAGCCGCCACTTTCCGCATCACGCAGGAACAGCAGGCCGGTCGCGACGCCGAAATACGTGCCATGCAGCTTGAGCGTGCCGGCTTCCACCCGTGTGCGGATCGACGGGAAGGTCAGCAGGTTCTTCAGGCTGTGTTCGATGACGGCCAGTTCCAGCTTGCGCAGCGCGTGCGTACGATCGTCAGGCAGCGTGCCCAGCTGATCGGCGGTAGTGGCGATCTGCGACATCCATTTGCCTATGAAATTACCGGCAGTCAGGGGCTGGGCCCGGTCGTAGAACGAGGCGATGCCGCCGCAGGAGGCATGGCCGAGCACGACGATGTGCTTGACTTCCAGGCCTTCCACGGCGAACTCGATGGCGGCGCTGGTGCCGTGATAGGACTCGGAATCGGGTTCGTAAGGGGGAACCAGATTGGCAACGTTGCGGACGACGAACAGTTCGCCGGGGCCTGCATCGAAAATCACTTCCGGGGAGACCCGGGAATCACAGCAACCGATGACCAGAATTTCAGGGTGTTGTCCTTTCTCGGCCAGGTTCTTGTAGCGTTTGCGTTCACTGGGAAAGCGGCCGGAGAGGAAGGAACGATAGCCTTCGGTGAGGCGTGTGGGGAAATTTCGCATGGAAAGTATCGTGTGTGAAAGCCCTGCCATTGTAAAACGCGGCAGTCTTGAACGTACGTAACATTTCCAAATTCCGGAATTTCCCGGCAGGTACATGCCTGCGGGCAATGATGCGGGGCAGATGCCGTTCCACGGCGGTTCGCGCACGGCTTTGCCGCGTCGGCAGAGGAGGAGCAGAGGAACGGAACAGGTGATGCCGGCGGCATGCCCGGCAGGGGGGCTAGCGCGAGCCGACGACCAGAACTTCGGCGTCCTGGCGGCTGACGGTACGCATGCGGTGCGGCAGCGTGGCGTCGAAATACACGGCGTCACCGCTTTCCAGGCGCCAGACACGCGAGCCCACCATGAGTTCGACTGCGCCATGGATGACCAGCATGAATTCCTCGCCCTCATGGGGCTGGGCGGCTTGGCGGTCGGGAAATTCCCGAGGCGGTACAACCACTACGGGCTGCATGGAACGGATGCGGCGCTTGCCAGCCAGTGCCTGGTATTGGTAACCAAGCGAACTGCCGGTCCGTATCATGGGCTGGCGATCCGCCACACGGACCACGCTGACGATTTCATCCAGGCCTTCGGGGCCGGAGCCCAGCAGTTGGTCGCGCGTCAGGCCATAGGCATGCGCCAACTGCTCGATGGTGGTGTCTGAAGGATTGCTGAGGCCGCGTTCCAGCTTGGACAGGTAGCTGCGGGTCAGTGATGTACGCAGTGCCAGCGCTGCCAGAGAAAGCTGGTGCTGGCGGCGCAATGTGCGCAGCCGGAACGGCAGGTCGATCAGGGTATAGCGTGGGTCTTCACGGTGCCCGCCTGAGTGCTGGCCAGCGTCGGCTTGCCTGTCGGCGGTCGCCGCTGTGGCGCGGCGTGTGTCGGCGGGCGTATTTCTTGGAGCTGGCAAGGTATCAGAGCAGTTGCAGGCGCTTGGCGGCAGTTTCGGCCGCCGGCGTCGTGGGGTAGTCTTTGACGATGCGCTGCAGCGCCGCCTTGGCGCCGGCGCGATCGTTCAGTTCCACTTTGCTGCCGGCAATGACGAGCAGCGCATCCGGGGCGCGCTGGCTGCTGGGGAAGGTGTTGACCATGTCTTCCAGCAGCGTCACTGCGCCCTTGTAGTCCTTCTGTGCATAGCGGCTGCTGCCCTGATAGAACCGGGCGCTGGGAGCCAGCGAGCTGTCGGGATAAAGCACGACAAACGCGTTCAGGGCCTCGGAGGCTTCGCCGTACTGACCATTGCGGAACAGGTTGATGGCGCCGTCATAGGCAGCCTGTTCCTGCGGGTCGGCTGCACTGTCCTCGGTATTCGCGGCGGGCTTGGGTGCGCTTTGCTCCATGGCCTGTTGCGCCGAACGGGAGGCATGCTCGACCTGGTCGCGCAAACGCATCACTTCCAGCTGCAGGGCGTCGATCTGGTCGGCCAGCTGCAGCTGCGCGCGTTGGTTCTGCTCGGTCAGCTGCCGGACTTGCTGGCGCAGTTCCAGGATTGCGCGTCGCGCATCGTCATCAGCGAAGGCATGCGCCGTCAGCGGGGTGGCCAATATGGCCAGGATGCTGGCTGACAGCAGGTGCTTGCGCAGGGATGAAGTCGATACGGTCATGATCACGGTGCTCCTGGATCTGCGAGGCGCGCCACGAGGGCGCGCCGTTGGGCTTAGCGGCGATACTGGATATCGACGCGGCGGTTTTCAGCGTGGTCGGCTTCGGACGTGCCGGTGCTGCGCGGCTTTTCCTTGCCCAAGCTGATGGTTTCGATCTGGCCGTCGTTGACGCCCAGCAGCGTCATCATGCGGCGCACGGCTTCGGCACGGCGCTGGCCCAGGGCCAGGTTGTACTCGGCGCCGCCACGGACGTCGGTGTTGCCTTCCAGCACGACTTGCTGGTTGCCGTTGGCGCGCAGGTAGCCGGCGTGCGTTTCGATCAGTTCACGGTATTGCTCAGGCACAGCGTAGCTGTCGAACTCGAAGAACACCGAGCGTTGCTGGGCCAGCACGCTTTGCGGGTTGAACGGGTCCAGGATCTGGCCGGAGGCGTTGCCGCCGCCGATGGCGCCGGTGGACGAACCGGTCGAGCCCTGGTTTGCGCCGCTGTTGGCGGAATCATCGAGCGGTACGCTGCTGCAGGCGGCCAGCGCTGCACTCAGGGCCAGCAGGGAGGAAAATTTGACGAAGCGCGATCTCATGTTATTTCCTTAAATCAGATAGGGGAGATACACACGTTTGTAAGCATGGTGCCAGCAGGTTCTCCTGCCCGCATTGCCGCACGATCGGTTGGTCGTGTATTAGAGGCTGCGCGGACAGGCACTTCCTGTTGGCATGTTAGCCATGGCCATTAGTCTTTAGTTACTGCGGAAACGGTCCCCAGGTCGGCTCACGGACTTCCCCGTTCAACACGGAGAGCGTCTGGCGGACGCGGCCATCGCTGGATACGGCTGACAGAACACCACGACCGCCATTCACGGCAGCGTACAACACTTGCTGGCCGTTGGGCGAGAAACTGGGGGACTGGTCATCGCTGCCGTTGGTCAACAGCGTTTCCGTTCCCGTGGCCAAGTCAAGCATGGCGACCCGGAAACCGCCTTCGCGCCTCGAAATGTACAGCAAGCGTCGTCCGTCGGGGGAAACCCTCGGAGAAATGTTGTAATTTCCATTGAATGTGACACGACGAGTGTTGCTCCCATCCAAATTTACTTGATAAATCTGGGGGCTTCCGGCCCGATCACTGGTGAAGTACAGGCTTTGACCGTCGGGGGCGAACACAGGTTCCGTGTCGATCAGCGGCGAACGGGTCACGCGCCGCAGGTTGGAGCCATCCGCATTGACCACGTAGACCTGAGACAGGCCGTCGCGCGTCAGGACCACGGCCAGCTGGTTGCCGTCGGGCGACCAGGCCGGGGCGGAGTTGCTGCCCTTGTAGTTGGCGACGGCATGGCGTTCACGGGTGGCCAGCGTGTGGGAATACACCACGGGCTTGCCGGATTCGAAGCTCACATAGGCCAGCTTCTTGCCGTCGGGCGACCAGGTCGGCGAAATGATGGGTTCGCGCGAACGCAGCGCCACGCGCGGGTTCTGGCCGTCGGCGTCCGCAATCTGCAGTTCATAGGTGTTGCCTTGCTTGAGTACATAGGCCAGACGGGTGGAGAACACGCCGCGCACACCGGTGATCTTTTCATAGATGCGGTCGGCGATTTGGTGAGCGATGCGGCGCAGTTCCTGCGCGGTGCCGGAGAACACGGCGGCATCCAGCTGGCTGGCCAGCACGGTGTCGACCAGGTGATAGCGCACTTCGTAGCGGCCGCCAGCCTGGGTGACGGTGCCATAGGCCAGCGTGTCGGCGCCACGGTCACGCCACTCGGCGAAATTGATTTCATCGCCCGAGCGCGGTTGCGCCGCCCCGGTGGAAATCAGGCGGAACTGGCCGGTGCGGGACAAGTCTGCGCGGATGACCTGGGAAATTTCCCGGCCTGCGGGGTCGTCGCTGAAGTCGGCAATGGCGATCGGATATTGCTGCGCGCCGGTGCCGGAGATATCCACGCGCAGTTGCGCATGGGCGGTGGGCAGGGCCAGGAACATGGCAGCCAGCACCAGCAGGCCGAGCAGCCGTTGCATCCAGCTTGCCAGCAGATTCTGCCGGTTTCGGTAGGCCAGTATGAGAGGCGGGAAAGTCATGTTGTTGCGCTCCTGATCTTCAATCGTATAGACGATAGCTTACATCTATCGTTTCAGGGTACTTGCCGGATACCGGCGGGGAACGTCGCCATGGGGCCGGAGCCGCCGTGGCGTATTCGAATAGGGGGAAACGGGCCTTCCTGCCGCCAGGCCGTACCGCTTGCTGTTGGCTGTCGGGACGGGCGGTGAGGCATGGATGCCGGGCGGATAGAATACCTCGGGCAGGGGCGGGCCAGTATGACGCAGCTGTCACGATTCGTTGCGCGTGTATCGCAGGCAGCGACGCCCCGGCACGGGGCTCGGCTGCCTGCGGGACGTTTGCGTGAAGGCTGTTCATCGCACCGGCTCCGCTCAGTCGTTCGGACGATAAATGACGTCGATGCGCTCGGGGTACTTGCCCGACGGCGGGCGCGGGAAGCTGCAACGCCGGATGCCGGTCTCCACTGCGCGGTCGAAGGTGGCTATGCCTGACGAGCGCCGCAGGCCGACATTCAGCACCTGGCCGCTCTGGTTCAGCTGCACCACGAATTCGGCCGCCGGATTGCCGCCGTTCAATTGTTCGGCGGTCGGGTGGAAGGAGACGCCGGCCTTGATGCACGCCCGGACTTGGGCGGCGTAGCCGCTGTCGTCGCCGCCGCCAGCCTGGTTGCGGTTGGCAGCGCCGCCCGGCAGGCCGGCAGCACCCAGCACGTCACCGCGCATGGCGTCGCGCAACTGGCGGTCGCGTTCTGCCTTGGCTTCGGCTGCCTTGCGGGCGGCTTCTGCCTTGCGCGCTTCTTCTGCCTTGCGGGTTTCTTCGGCGCGGCGCGCCTGCTCGGCGCGACGGGCTTCTTCTGCCTTGCGGGCGTCCTCGGCTTTCTTGGCCTCTTCAGCTTTCTTGGCTTCTTCTGCGCGTCGGGCTTCCTCGGCTCGCCGGGCCTCGGCAGCGCGGCGTGCCTCTTCGGCCTTGCGGGCATCCTCGGCCTTCTTGGATTCTTCTGCCTTGCGCGCTTCTTCCGCCTTGCGGATTTCTTCGGCGCGGCGCGCCTCTTCCGCGCGGCGGGCTTCCTGCGCCCGGCGGTTTTCCTCGGCCTTCCTGGCCTCTTCTTCCTTGCGTGCTTCTTCCGCCTTGCGGGCGGCCTCTGCCTTGCGCGCATCTTCCGCCTTGCGAGCTTCCTCGGCCTTGCGTTTTTCTTCAAGGGCGATTTCAGGGTCGGGCGCCTGTTCCTCGGGAGGCTTGGGCGGTGGCGGGGGAGGCGGTGGTGGCGGAGCGGGAGGCTCCGGCTTCGGTTCTGGTTGCGGCTCGGGTTTGGGGGCAGGCTTGGGCGGCGCCGGTTCGGACGGTGCCGATTCTGGCTGGCCGGCATTGGGGCTGTCGCCCGGCGCCCACATTTCTACCTGTATCGGGCGCGAATCGTCCTTGCTGCGCCACATGCCGACGACGACCAGCAGCGCCAGCACGCCGTGCGCCAGCAGGGATTGCACCAATGCCTTGCGCGGCAGCTTGGGCGCGTCGTCGTCAGGTATCACGTTAGGATCGGGATCGCGTGAGGATTTCATGATTCAGGGCTCAGCGCTTGCCAGTCTTGCTGTTGTCGGACGCCTGCTGGTCCACCAGCAGGCCCAGGCGCGCGACACCGGCGGCGCGCAGGGTATCCATGACTTTCATGACCTCTTCGTAGGGCACTTTGCCGTCGGCGGCAATGACGACCGGCGTATCCGGGGTCAGGCGACCCAGTACGGCGGACACCAGGTCGGCGCGGTTGATGCTTTCGACTTCGGCGCCCGCTTCGCGCATGCGCAGGCCGAGCTTGCCGTCCGCTTCCAGCTGGATTTCCAGCGGTGTGCTGGGAATCTGGTCGGCCTGTCCCACCGTGGGCAGGTTGATCAGCCCGGGCGTGATCAGCGGCGCGGTCACCATGAAGATGACCAGCAGCACCAGCATGACGTCGATATACGGAACGACGTTGATCTCGTTTTTCAGGCGGCGGCCGCCGCGGCCACCACGCGAGCGTAGTGATGCCATCAGCGCACCTGACGTTGGAGGATGTTGAGGAACTCGTCCATGAAGTTTTCGAACCGCAGCGCCAGACGGTCAATGTCGTGGGTGTAGCGGTTGTAGGCGACCACGGCGGGAATGGCTGCAAAGAGGCCGATGGCGGTGGCGATCAGGGCTTCGGCGATGCCGGGCGCGACCGATGCCAGCGTGGCCTGTTGCACATGGGCCAGGCCCACGAAGGCGTGCATGATGCCCCAGACCGTGCCCAGCAGGCCGATATAGGGGCTGACGGAGCCGGCCGACGCCAGGAAGTTCAGGTTCGATTCCAGGCTGTCGACTTCGCGCTGGTAGGCGGCGCGCATGGCGCGGTTCGGGCCGTCCAGCAGGGCGGCGTGGTCGGCGGGCGGATTGCGGCGCACTTTGGTGAATTCCGTCATGCCGGCGTCAAAGATGCGCGCCAGGGCGCCATGTTCGTTGCGGTGGGTGCTGATGGATTGCTGCAGCATGTTGAGGTCGCCACCGGACCAGAAATCGTTTTCGAAGCGGCGCGTCAGTGCCTGCTCGCGGCGCAGCGTGCTGCGTTTGCCGAAGATGAAGGTCCAGGACAGGATGGAAATCAATACCAGCAGCAGCATGATGACCTGAACCGGAATGCTGGCGTTCAGGATCAGTGACAGTATCGACATATCGGCGGAGGAGGATGCCATGGAGGGTGATTCCGTTATTCCGAAATGAAAGTGAGCAAAGTGGAGCGCAGCGGCTCAGGCACAGGCATGGGCCGCATGGTGTCAACGTTGACGCAACAGACTTGGATGGTGCTGGTGGCCAGCAGTTCCGTACCGCGCAGGACTTCCTGAAAAAAATCGACGGATGCGCCGCCGATGCGGGTGATGCGGCTGCGTATCGTGAGCAGGTCATCGAGGCGCGCAGAACGCCGGTACTGGATGCTGACTTCGCGCACCACGAACACGGCGCCCGTCTCGCGGGCATATTCGGCCTGGTTCACGCCCAGCCGGCGCAGCCATTCCGTGCGGGCGCGTTCCATGAACTTCAGATAGTTTGCATAGAAGACGACACCACCGGCGTCCGTGTCTTCGTAGTAGACACGGACTGCCAGCGTTTCGCCTGCAGGGGTAGCTTGGGAGGGAACCATGGTTGAGTCCTGCGGACGGGGTAAGGGATCAATAAGCGTCGAGCGTGGCCAGGATGGCTTCTACCGCCTGGGCCACCGGGATGTGCTCGGCATTGCCGGCGCGGCGGCTCTGGACTTCGACGATGCCGTCCTTGAGGCCGCGCTCGCCGATGGTGACGCGTACCGGCACGCCGATCAGTTCCCATTCGGCGAACATGACGCCGGGGCGCTGGTCGCGGTCGTCCAGGATCACGTCGATGCCGCGGGCCTGCAGCGCGCCGTAGATGGCTTCGGCTTGCTCGCGCACCGCTTCGCTCTTGCCCCAGCCCACCGGGCACAGGACGACTTCGAAGGGCGCCAGCGCGCGCGGCCAGACAATGCCCTTGGCGTCGTGGTTCTGTTCGATGGCGGCGCCGACGATACGGGTGATGCCGATGCCGTAGCAGCCCATTTGCATCAGCGCGGGCTTGCCGGTTTCGTCCAGGAAGGTGGCTTTCAGCGCTTCGGAATACTTGGTGCCCAGGTAGAACACGTGGCCGGTCTCGATGCCGCGCTGGATGGCCAGGCGGCCGCCCGACGGCGCCGGGTCACCGGCCACTGCATTACGGATGTCCGCAACCAGTTCCGGCTCGGCAAGGTCACGGCCCCAGTTCGCGCCGCTGTAGTGGAAGCCATCGGCATTGGCGCCGACGACGAAGTCGCTCATGTTGGCGACGGTCGTGTCGGCCACGACGCGTACTGGCAGGGAGGTACCGATCGGACCCAGCGAACCGGGGCGGGCACCGAAATGCTCGAGGATCTCGGCTTCGGTGGCGAAGCGCCAGCCGTTCTTCAGGCCCGGCAGCTTGCCGACCTTGACTTCGTTGAGCTCGTGATCGCCGCGGATCAGCAGCAGCCACAGCGTGGCCTTGCCGGTTTCGGCGTCATCGGTGGCGAGCACCAGGGATTTTACGGTCTGCGTCAGCGGCAGGCCGAGTTGCGCAGCCACTTCCTCGCACTTGCTGGCGTTCGGGGTGGCCACTTTTTCCAGGGCCTGGGCGGCTGGCGCGCGTGCCGGCAACAGGCAAGGCGCTTCGGCCAGTTCCATGTTGGCGGCGTAATCGCTGTCCGGGTCATAGACGATCAGGTCTTCGCCGGTGTCGGCAATGACCTGGAACTCATGGCTGCGGCTGCCGCCGATGGAGCCGGTGTCGGCGGCCACGGCGCGGAAAACCAGGCCCAGGCGCGTGAAGATGCGCATGTAGGCTTCGTACATCGTGTCGTAGCTGGCTTGCGCGCCGGCTTCGTCGCGGTCGAAGGAATAGGCATCCTTCATCGTGAATTCCCGTCCGCGCATGACACCGAAGCGGGGGCGGCGCTCGTCGCGGAACTTGGTCTGGATGTGATAGAAGTTCACCGGCA
This sequence comes from Kerstersia gyiorum, assembly GCF_004216755.1. GTDB lineage: Bacteria > Pseudomonadota > Gammaproteobacteria > Burkholderiales > Burkholderiaceae_B > Kerstersia > Kerstersia gyiorum. The sequence goes on along the minus strand of NZ_SGWZ01000006.1, from coordinate 60,685 downwards.
GCTGGCGCCAGCTCTGGATTTCGTTGCGGGCGATGTCGGTGATGACTTCCTCGGACGTGGGCTGCAGCACGAAGTCGCGGCCATGGCGGTCCTTGATGCGCAGCAGTTCGGGGCCATATTGTTCCCAACGGCCGGATTCCACCCACAGCTCGGCGGGCTGGACGACGGGCATCAGCAATTCCAGTGCGCCGGCCTGGTTCATTTCTTCGCGCACGATCGCTTCGACCTTGCGGATGACCTTCAGCCCGAGCGGCATGTAATTGTAGATACCGCCGGCCAGCTTGCGGATCATGCCGGCGCGGGTCATGAGCTGATGGCTGGTGACCTCGGCGTCGGAGGGGGCTTCTTTGAGGGTGTTCAGATGGTAACGTGAAGCGCGCATGGTAAGAGTGAGGCTCGAAGTAAGGGTCGAATCGGATCGGCAGAAGAAAAGGCTGACCGTATAATCACACGTAATTGTATTGAATTCGCTGGGGGTGGCTGATGCTTGACCGTGAAGGCTATCGTCCCAATGTCGGCATTATCCTTGTCAACCACAAGAACGAGGTGTTCTGGGGCAAGCGTATACGAGAGCACGCATGGCAGTTTCCGCAGGGCGGTATCAAGCACGGGGAAAGTCCCGCGCAGGCAATGTACCGCGAACTGCACGAGGAAGTCGGCCTGCTGCCGGAGCATGTCCGCATTCTGGGGCGTACGCGCAACTGGTTGCGCTATGACGTGCCGGAGCGCTTTTTGCGTCGTGATTCGCGCAGTCACTACCGGGGCCAGAAGCAGATCTGGTTCCTGTTGCGGCTGGTCGGACGGGACAGCGATGTTTGCCTTCGGGCGAGTTCGCACCCGGAATTCGACGCGTGGCGCTGGAGTCATTATTGGGTGCCGCTGGATTCTGTCATAGATTTCAAGCGGGATGTCTATTCGCTGGCGCTCAATGAGCTGGCGGCGATCCTGTTCCGGCGGGCGCAGCATAACAAACGTTATCTGCGGCATCGTCCGGGCGGGCGTCAGGACCAGGACGCAGGAGCGGGAACGCCGCTGTTGCTGTAGTCTGTAGGGAATGCGGCGCGAGGCGCCACCCGTTGCGGCGGGTGGCGCTTTCGCGGAAATGCCGGGATGGTTTACGATAGCGAATATGTTGGAAGATCTCGATCGACTCGTTGCCCGTATCGGGCAGTTGACTCAGTACTCGGCACGCCTCAAGGCCGAGCGCGTTGCTGCGCTTGAACGCGAGGCAGCCGCCGTGCGGCGCGGCTCACAGTTGCAAAGCCAGTTGCTCGAGCAGCGCGAACAGGCGGAAACGCTGCAGCAGTTGCTCGATGAGTGCGAGGCTTCCCGCCTGAGCCTGCAAACTGAAGTGGACAACGCAACAGCCGGTCTGCGCGCAGAGGTGGAACGCCTGTCGGCGGAAAACCAGCGCATGCGGGTGGAACTGGGTGTGCGCGAAGGCCAGCTGGTGCGCCTGCAGGCAGTGAATGAAGAAGCGCGGCAACGTATCGACGCCGTGCTGGAACGCTTGCCTGGTGCGCTGGTCGCGGCCCAGGAAACTGGCTCGGAGGCTAGGCAATGGAACGCGTAAATGCCACCATCCTGTCGCGTGATTACTCCCTGGCCTGCTCGGCCGAGGAAAAGCAGACCTTGCAGGCTGCGGTCAATCATGTGGCACGGGTGACCAACCACATCCAGGCCAGTGGCCGGGTGTCCGGCAATGAGCGCATCGCCGTGCTGGCTGCGCTGCAGATCGCCAGTGAACTGCTTGCCATGAAAGCGCCGGACGGGCCGCTGGGCAGTTTGGCAGTGGGTGATTTCAAGCGTAAAATTGAATCCGTGCACCAGATGATAGATGCCGCGCTGGCAGAGGAAAATCCTGCCTCCTGAGCCATCTGGCGCCGTACTTAGTATCCATTTTTACATGCAGTGAAGAATTGGGCGGGCTGTACCATCACACAGCTGGCCAGCAGGTTGTCCCTGCGGTGTTCGTGACTTGGCCATATTCTCTGAACCGATGCTTTTATGGCATAGGTTGTAAGGGCGTCCGGTAGGTGCGATCGTCTCTTGTCAGACGAACCCGAAGCCAGACCACGAGCGACCAACTTGAACTCTCTGGGTTCGAGATGCCGGCCTGGACGGCACACGCGGGGCATTCAATGTCGCGGGAACAAAACGCGTTTCCCGCAGTCAATCAAGGCGGTGTCGTGTAGCGGCACCGCCTTTTTTCTTTGGCGGCCGCTTCGTGACGGCAGGCGGCCGCCTGTAGGCCTTTGCTGCCGGGCGGGTGCCTGTTCGGCACGGGTTATTCTCGCCGTATTCTATTTTCCCTGTAGATAAAGGAGCACTCCATGCAGCGTACCCGACAACGTATGATCCGCCGTGGCGCCGCACTGGCCCTGGCGCTGGCCTTGCCCGCAGCGACTGCCTGGGCAGGCAACGGTGAAGACCGCCAGCCGCGCGATCGTGCGCCGCAACTGACCCTGCAGGCTCAGGCTGCAGCCAAGGTTCAACAGGATACGGTCTTGCTCACGCTGGCGTATGAGTCGGAAGCCGCCAGCCAGACAGATGTCAGCCGCGCGCTCAATGAGCATCTGGAAGCGGCCATGAAGATGTTGCGTGATGAAAAAGGCGTGAAGGCGCGTAACGGCAATTACCGCATCTGGCCCCAGACCGACCGCGACGGCCGCATCAGCGCCTGGCGCGGCCGGGCTGAAATCCTGCTGGAATCGACTGACTTTGCCAAGGCGTCCGGGCTGGCCGTCAAGGTACAAGATCAGATGCCCCTGGATAACATCGCTTTCATTCTCTCGGACGAGGCGCGCGCCAAGCACGAGGAGCGCCTGTTGCAACAGGCGGCGGACGCCTTCCGCCAGCGTGCCGGGGCCGCGGCCGAGGCCTTCGGCTTCAAGGGCTATGAGATTCGCAAGATCGACCTGGGCGGCAGTGGCGTGCAGTATGAAATGGCGCCGCGTCCTCAGATGATGATGGCCAAGGCTGCCGGTGCGGCCGCTGACAGCGTGCCGCTGGAAGCCGACACCGTGACGGTGTCGGTGTCGGTCAGCGGGACGGTTGCTCTGAAGCCCTGAAGAGAAGCCAGGCGCCGGCAAGGATCATGGGCAGTGACAGCCACTGGCCCATGCTCAGGCCGCCGGCGAGCAGGCCCAGGAAGCTGTCGGGTTCACGGGTGAACTCGACAGCGAAGCGGAAGATGCCGTAGCCGGCCAGGAACAGGCCGCTGATCTGCCCGGCGGGCCTGGGCCGCAGCGCGAAGAACCAGACGATCACGAACAGCGCCAGGCCTTCCAGGCTCATCTGATACAACTGCGACGGGTGACGTGCAATGCCATCCTGCGCCTGGGGGAACACCATGCCCCAGGGTACATTGGTTGCGCGCCCCCATAATTCACCATTGATGAAATTGCCCAGGCGGCCGAATGCCAGCCCGAGGGGGATCAGCGGGGTAACGAAGTCGCCGACTTCCAGCACCGAATACTTGCGGCTGCGTGCAAACAGCAGCAGCGCGATGACCACGCCCAGCAGGCCGCCATGGAAGGCCATGCCGCCTTCCCAGAGGTAAAAGATTTCCAGCGGATGCGACAGGTAGTAGGCAGGTTTGTAGAACAGCACATAGCCCAGGCGGCCGCCCAGGATTACGCCGATGACGCCATAGAAAATGATGTCGTCGAGATCGCGTTCGGTCAGGCGGGTCAGTCCGCCATGGCGGATACGCCAGCGGCCCAGCAGCCAGGCGGAAACGAAACCGCATAAGTACATCAGCCCGTACCAGTGCACGGCCAGCGGGCCGAGCTGCAGGGCAATGGGGTTGAATTCCGGATGTTGCAGCATGATATGAGGGAGCAGGGAGCCAGAGGAGCAATGCGGCGATCATACCAGCCGCTGCTGGACTGGAAAGTGACCATGGCCCGGCAAGCAAGTTCCCTGCCGGCAGGCTCGGGACTGGCGGTATCCGTCCCGAGCCTGCATCAGGTGCTTCAGTCCTGGCTGCTGCGGTAGGCCGCAGGCAGGCCGCGCTGTTCGCAGCAATTGCCCCAATGCTTGAGCTTGGAGGTATGGCCGATGCCGGGATTGAAGGTATTGGTCGGGTCGAGCTGGCGGTAAAAGTCGGCCAGCGCCGGCTTGGCGACGTAAAGATGGCCGACATTGTGCTCGGCCGGGTATTCCGCCTGGCGCGCATCCAGCAGTTTCCACATGCTGTGTTCCATTGCCAGCGGGTCCACGCCCTTGCGAACAATGTAGTCCTGGTGGAAGACGTGGCAGAAGAAGTGGCCGTAGTAAAGCTTGTGGATGATGTCGCCTTCCATCTCCTGGGGCAGTTGTTCTACCCAGTCGCGGTCGTTGCGGCGCAGCGCGATATCCAGGGCGACGATGTCCTGGACCGAGCGGCGATGCGTGTCGCGGTAGCGGATGGCTGCCCCGGCGATGGCAAAGCGGTGTAGGAAGGCCTTGCGGCCTTCTTCCGCGTCGCACTCGAAATAGGCGCCGCTGCTGCTGCCGCCGAAATGCTGTTGCAGGAAGGCGCGCGTGGCGTCGGCCGTATCGTTGGAGACGCGCAGCAGCAGGTGGTGCTCGTAGCGTTCGCGGTAGTCGCGCATGCGGCGCGGCAGGTGATTGGGCAGCAGCGCGGTGAAAGCCTGCAGCACGTGGTCGGTGAGGCCTGGCAGACCCAGGCGTTCGCAGACGTCGTCAATGCGGCTTTTGATGGCGAAGGCCTTGGGGACGCGCGCCGTGCCGAACTTGTCGATCAGCAGGAACACATCCTTGCCGTACTTCGCGCCGATGTCGAACGCCGTGCGGTGGATGTATTCGCCGGCGATGGGCAGGCTGGGCAGTTCAGTCAGCAGGTGGCGGCGCACCTCGGTGAGGTCGTCGGGGTTGTTGCTGCCGATATAGAACACCGTGCTCGGTTCGCGCGGGAAGGTATCCAGGCGCACCGCAAACAGGCAGATGCGCCCGGCAGAGCCGGACGCTTCGTGCAGTCGCGAGGGGTCGGCATTGAAACGCGCGGGCGTGGGCTCGTCTACCTGCCGGACGTGTTCGGCATAGCGCGGGTCCGATGCTGCACCGGCGTCGTTGGCGATGTCCTCGGGCTGGTAGTCACCGGATTGCAGGCGGGTCAGGATTTCCTCGGGCGTGTCACCCAACCGGATACCGAGGTGATTGACGAGCTCCAGTTCGCCGTCTTCCCGGACCCGGGCGTACAGGGCCAGTTCGGTGTAGGCCGGGCCGCGCCGCACCAGTGCGCCACCGGAATTGTTGCAGACTCCGCCCAGCACCGACGCGCCTATGCAGGAGGAACCAATCACCGAGTGTGGCTCGCGGCCCAGGGGGGCCAGGGTTTGCTCCAGGCGGTCCAGCGTGGCGCCGGGCAGGCAGACAACTTGCTCGCCGCCACGTATGACCTGCACGCCAGTGATGCGCATCGTGTTGATCAGGACGATTTCGCGGTCGTAGTCGTTGCCGTCCGGCGTCGAACCGCCGGTCAGGCCAGTGTTCGCTGCCTGCATCAGGACAATGCGGCCCGAAGCGACAATGGCCTGTACTGCCTGCCATTGTTCGAGCAGCGTGCCGGGCCGCACGACGGCGAGGACTTTGCCTTCGCCGGTACGATGCCCCTTGCGGAAGCGCCGGGTGGCGGAGGCATGGGTCAGGACGTTGTCGGCGCCGACCAGCTGGCGCAACCGGGACAGCAGCTGGGTGCCGTCACTGGCGGTGCTGTCAGTGCTTTCGGTGGTCATGCGAGTCCCTCCTTGACCAGCAGGTCGGAAGTGATTTCACCGATATTCCGCGCGCCGGTCAGGGTCATGGCGACGCGGATTTCCTTGTCGAACAGGTTCAGCAAGTTTGCCACAGCTTCCTGGCCGCCGGCAGCCAGCGCGTAGATATAGGCGCGGCCTATCATGGCCAGGTCTGCGCCCAGCGCCATCATGCGGACCACATCCAGGCCGCTGCGTACGCCGGAATCGACCAGGATCTTCAGTTGCCCCTTGACTGCGTCGGCAATGGGGGGCAGTGCCTTGGCGGCGGAGAGCACGCCGTCGAGCTGGCGGCCGCCATGGTTGGACACGACGATGCCATCGGCGCCGAAACGGACGGCATCGCGAGCGTCTTCAGGATCAAGAATACCCTTGATGACCATGGGGCCTTGCCAGAAATCGCGTATCCATTCCAGGTCTTTCCAGGAAATGGTGGGGTCGAAGTTGGCGCCCAGGTAGCCCATGTAGTCTTCCAGGCCGGTGGGCTTGCCCAGGTAGGCCGAGATGTTGCCCAGATCATGGGGACGGCCAAACAGGCCGACGTCCCAGGACCAGCCCGGGCGGGTGACGGCCTGCAGATAACGGCGCAGGTTGGCATTGGGGCCGCTCATGCCTGAATGGGCGTCGCGGTAGCGTGCGCCGGGGATGGGCATGTCCACCGTGAAGACCAGCGTCGAGCAACCGGCATCGCGGGCGCGTTCCAGCACATTGCGCATGAAGCCGCGGTCTTTCAGGACATACAGCTGGAACCACATGGGGCGCTTGATCTTGGGCGTTACTTCCTCGATCGGGCAGACCGAAACGCTGGACATGGTGAAGGGGATGCCCTTGGCATCCGCCGCGCGTGCGGCCTGGACTTCGCCACGGCGCGCATACATGCCGGTCAGGCCGACGGGCGAGAGCGCCAGCGGCATGGACAGCGTTTCGTCGAACAGCCGGGTGCTCAGGTCCAGGGTGGCCGTGTCTTTCAGGATGCGCTGGCGCAGCAGGATCTCTGACAGGTCGCTGACATTGTGGCGCAGGGTGTCTTCGGAATACGCGCCGCCGTCGATGTAGTGGAACAGGAAGGGCGGCAGGCGTTTCTTGGCGGCCAGGCGGTAGTCGGAGGGAGAAGAGATGATCATGGCTGTATTTCCAGAGAGGGCAGGCGGGCGGAGCGCTCGCGCCTGGCAATGTCGTCATCCATTTTGTGCAGCGTGACTCGCACGTACTCCAGGTGATCGCTGATGATGCTGCGGGCACGCTCGGGGTCTCCTGCAAGAATGGCCTGCATCAGGCTTTCATGCTGGATGGTGAGTTTGTCCTGTGAGGACGGGCTATCGTGGATGAACATGACGCGGCGGTTTTGCGCCACGGTAGAAAGAACCAGGTCGAACAGGCCGCGCATGACCTGCAGCAGGACCAGGTTGTGGGAAGCTTCGGCGATGGCCAGGTGGAATTGCGCATCGGCATGCGCGGATTGCGTGACGTCGCCGCGCTGCTGGTGGGCAATCATCTGCTCATAGCAGCGCTGGATTTTTTCCTTGTCTTCGTCGGTGGCGCGCAGTGCTGCCAGGGCGGCCGTATTGGATTCCAGCGCAGCGCGGGCTTCCAGGACGTCGTAGCGGTAATGCGGGTCTTCCAGCATCAGCGCTGCCAGCGGTGAGATCGACTGTTGCGGCCATTGGTGCGCGGCGGCCTGAAGAAACGTGCCGGAGCCGATTTTGCTCACGAGGATGCCATGGCTGGACAGCTTCTGGATCGCCTCGCGCAGCGCCGTGCGCGACACCCCCAACTGTTCAGCCAGGCTGCGTTCCGCAGGCAGGCGTCCACCGGGCGCGATCCCCTGGGCCTGGATCAGTGAAAGCAGTTTTTCGGCAACTTGGTCGGAAAGGCGCATGGTCGAGAAAATCAATATTCCTCAGCGGCAATGCCCCCGTCTGGCGCCTTGCGCTGACGGGGGCATTGCCGGCCTCGGTTTTACGGGATCATCCAGGGCACGACATAAGCCTGCAGGGTCGTGATGCAGCCGATGATGACGGCGAACACGAGGCTGTGGCGGACGGTGAAGCGGAACAGGTCCGACTCCTTGCCAACCAGGCCGACGGCCGCGCAGGCGATGGCGATGGATTGCGGAGAGATCATCTTACCCGTCACGCCGCCGGTCGTGTTGGCGGCGACCATCAGTACTTCGGGAATCCCGATCTGCTGGGCCGTGGTGGCCTGCAATGCGCCAAATAAGGCATTGGCAGAAGTGTCTGAACCCGTCAGGAAAACGCCGATCCAGCCCAGGAAGGGAGAGAAGAAGGTAAAGGCGTCGCCAGTGTGGGCCAGCGCCAGCGCCAGCGTGGCGGACAGCCCGGAATAATTGGCGATGAAGGCGAAAGCCAGGACCATGCCGATGGAGTAGATGGGCAGGGCCAGTTCCTTGAAGGTTTCGCCCAGCGTTGCCAGCGCCTGCGCGGGTTTCATGCGCAGGATCAGAATGGTGATGAGCGCGGCGATCAGAATGGCGGTGCCGGTGGAGGAGAACCAGTCGAAGCGGTACTCGGCTGCATAGGGCGTCGCGGCGGCGACGATGGGCGGGGTTTTCTCGACCAGGTTGTGCAGGTAGGGCACCGGCATGCTGAGAATCCAGTTGGCCAGTGGGCCGCCTGCGGCAAATAGCGCCTTGAAAGGCTTCACGCTCCAGATCGTGACCATGGCGGTCAGGATGATGAAGGGGGACCAGGCTTTGATAATGCTGCCCGCATTCAGGGGGGCGCTGCTGGCGGGCACGGCCTGTGCGGTGTTTGGCTGCTGGCTGCCGGCCTGGCCTTCGGCTTCATCGAAGCGGAAAATGTGCTTGGGCTTCCAGACCTTCAGGAACAGCGTGAGTGCAATCAGCGACACGATGGCGGAAGTGATGTCCGGCAGCTCCGGGCCGATGTAGTTGGCCGTCAGGAATTGCACGATGGCAAACGAACCGCCGCCAACCAGCACCGCTGGCCAGGTTTCGCGCACGCCGCGCCAGCCGTCCATGATGGCCATCAGCCAGAACAGCACGAGAATCGTCATGAAGGGCAACTGGCGGCCGGCCATCTGGCCGATGGCAAAGGGGTCCAGGCCGGAGACCTGGCCGGCGACGATGATGGGAATACCCATGGCGCCGAACGCCACGGGGGCCGTATTGGCAATCAGGCACAGGCCGGCGGCGTAGAGCGGCTTGAAGCCCAGCCCGGCCAGCAACGCGGCGGTAATCGCCACCGGTGCGCCGAAACCAGCTGCGCCTTCGAGGAATGCGCCAAAACTGAAACCCACCAGGATCAGTTGCAGTCGCTGGTCTGGCGTGATGGACAGGATGGAGGCGCGGATGATGTCGAACTGCCCGGTCTTGACCGAGACTTTGTAGAGGAAGACCGCCGCGACGATGATCCAGGCAATGGGCCACAGGCCGTAGAAGAAACCGTAGACCACGGACGCCAGCGCGCCGCTGATGGGCATGCGGTAGAACAGCAATGCCACGCCCAGGGCCAGCAATACCGTGATGGTGCCTGCGATGTAACCCTTCAGGCGCAGTTTCGTCAGCGCCAGGAAAAAGAAAATGATGGGTATCAGTGCGACCAGTGCGGAGAGCCAGATATTGCCCGCCGGATCATAGTTTTGTGGCCAAGCCTGTGGCATTGCGGAGTCTCCTTTTGGGAAGTGGTCGTACCAATTTTGTGGTTTGGTGAAAAGGTGAGCAATTATATGCAGGGCTTATTCACCGTTAGCATCAAGGTTTTCCCTAGTTTTCAGCAATTTCTGTGACTTTTTGAGGATATATTGGTATTACCAATTATCGGGCGGCTAGGTGGGTAAACCTTCCGTGCCGGACGGCCGCCGCAGGCGGCATCCGGGGCCGGGCAGCGACAGGCAACGCACCCTGCTGGAGCGGGCGTGAGGGGGCACATATGCGTCAGCCCAGATGGGGGGCTGCACGGCGTGCGGGCTCGCCTGCGGGGCGGGCGGTGCGCGGGGCTAGTGACGGGGGTGTTGTCGCAGCAGATGGTGGATTTCGTTGGCCACCAGTTCGGGTTCGCTCAGAAGCACGGCATGGCCGGAGTGCCGGGCGGGAATGAACCGGCCTTGGCGGCAGTGGGCAGCGCGCAGGCGGTGTGCTCCGTTGGCGGCTGCACGCAAGCGCTTGCTCATGCCGAAATCGGCCTGCATGCCGGAAATCACGCTGACAGGAATGTCCGGCAGGCGCGGGGGCTGATGCCGGAAAGCGTGCATGGCATCGACCAGGCCCTGCAATTCGGCGGCACGGGTTTTCATGACGGCCCGCGTGAAGCCCTCCCGGCTCAGGTCATGCCGCACATCGGCGGGCAGGCCGGCAATGGCGCTGCGGTAGCAGGCTTCCAGCAGGCCCAGGCGCGCCAGCAGGACGCTGGCGCCGTGCGCTGCTTTTTCCATGAGGCGGAAGGTTGGGCTGAAAACCGGTGTGCAGCCTTCGTCGGTGACATCCACCAGTACCAGGCCGGCAATACGGGCTGGGCAGGCGGCCGTTGCGGCACGCACGATCAACCCGCTGCCGCTGTGGGCAATCAGGATGAAGGGGCCGGCACCCAGGTGATCCAGCAGCTCGTTGAGGTCGCTGGCCATGCGCTCTATGGTGCGAGGCTGGGAGTCGGCGGGACTGCGCCCCAGCCCGCTGCGGTCATAGGCGATGGAACGTGCCCATTGGGCGCATTGCGGCTGCACCAAGCCCCAGAACGACCGCGATGCGGCCATGCCTGCATCGAAAACCAGGGTGGGCCCGTAGCCTGCCCCGGTGTTATCCGTTGCGCCGGGCCCTGGCAGCTCCTGATAATGCAGCTGGCGGCCATCCCGTGTCGTCGCAAAGGCCGATGAACCCTGGGTATGGGAGGGTGGAGTGGCGGTGGCAGGAATGCTGGGCATAGGGTTTCACCGGGCGGATGTCATCACGGGATAGAAATCATATATGAAAAATAATGAGAATCGTTACATTGTCATGATCGAATATGACAATAGGGGAAATCCGGTGGCGCGGTGAAGGCATCTGGAATAATGCTGTACCCGCCCGCGCCGGGCGCCTGAGATCAGTGATGGGAAAGAAGGACGGAAGGACGATGAGCGAACAGAAAGAAACCTTGATTGTCGGCGGCGGCTGCTTCTGGTGCACGGATGCCGTATTCAGCTCCCTTGATGGCGTTGAGTCGGTAGAGCCGGGTTATGCCGGCGGACGGACGGAGCACCCGACCTACGAGGAAATATGCCAGGGTGGTACGGGGCATATCGAGGTGGTGCGTGTCACTTTCGACCCCAGCCGCATCCAGGCCGAACAGTTGCTGGAGGTGTTTTTTGCTTCGCACGATCCGACCAGCCGTGACCGTCAGGGAAATGACGTCGGCGAACAGTATCGTTCAGTCATCTTCTATGCTTCCGAGGCCCAACGCGTGGCGGCGCTGGCGGTACGGGACCGGCTGCAGGTCGAAGGCTTGACCGACGGCGTGCCTATCGTGACGGAAATCCTGCCGGCGCCAGTGTTCTGGCCGGCGGAGTCTGAACATGACGATTATTTCGCGCGCAATCCCTGGCAGGGTTATTGCCAGTTCGTGATTGCGCCGAAGGTCAGCGCAATGCGCAAGAAATTCGCCAGGCTGCAGCGCAGCGAGTAGGGCGGCAAGGCGTCGCGGCGTTTAGCCCAGCGCACTGCGCAGGAAGTCGGCCAGCACCAGCGCATGGTTGCAGTGAGGGTCGTGCGCGGCATAGAGCAACGTGACATCGCCCTGGCGCACGTATGGCTCCATCTGCGCGATGGCCTGTGGGTTGCCGGCGAGTTCGGCTTCATAGCGCTGGCGGAACTCGTCGAAACGTCCGGGGTCATGGCCGAACCATTTGCGCAGTTCCGGCGTCGGCGCGATATCCTTGAACCAGAGGGTCAGGGCGGCGTTGGCCTTGCTGATGCCGCGCGGCCAGAGCCGGTCGACCAGAATACGCGCGCCATCCCCGGCGCTGGCAGGTTCATAGATGCGCTTGATGTGAATCTCGTGCTGCATGACGCCTCCTTGCCAGGGGGATGGGTGTGCCTCAGAAGGGCAGTTGCGCCTGCGGCGCCAGGGCCAGGATCTGCTCCTTGAAGGCCTGCTTGATGCGTTCCAGTGCGGCAGGGCTGTCGGCTTCGAAGCGCAGTACCACGACAGGCGTGGTGTTCGACGCGCGCGCTAGGCCGAAGCCGTCGGCGTACTCGGCGCGCACCCCATCTATCGTATGCACGTGCAGTGCACCGGGAAATTGCGCTTTTTCCTGCAGGGCGGCGACCAGCGCATGGGGTTCACCTTCCTGCATGGGCAGTTTGAGTTCAGGCGTGGACAGCGCGTCGGGCAAGGCTTCCAGAACTTCGGACGGGTTGGCGCTGCGCGACAGGATTTCCAGCAGGCGCGCCCCGGCGTAGAGGCCATCGTCGAAGCCGTACCAGCGTTCCTTGAAGAAAATGTGCCCGCTCATTTCCCCGGCAAGCGGGGCGCTGGTTTCCACCAGTTTGGATTTGATCAGCGAATGGCCGGTGCGCCACATCAGCGGCTTGCCGCCTGCGGCTGCCACGGCCAGGGCGACGTGGCGGGTGCATTTGACGTCGTAGATGATCTGGGCGCCAGGCTGGCGCGCCAGAATGTCACGGGCATAGAGAATCAGCTGGCGGTCGGGCCAGACGATGTGGCCGGATTTGGTGACGACGCCCAGGCGGTCGCCGTCGCCATCGAAGGCCAGGCCGATTTCGCAATCGGTGTCCTGCAGCGTGCGGATCAGGTCTTCCAGGTTGTGCGGATCGGCGGGGTCGGGGTGGTGGTTGGGAAAGTCGCCGTCGATATCGCAGAACAGCGGGGTGACTTCGCAGCCCAGGGCTTCGAACAGGCGCACGGCTGTGGGGCCGGCCACGCCGTTGCCTGCGTCCAGCGCGATTTTCATCGGGCGTTGCAAGCGGACATCGCTGGTGATGCGTTGCACGTAGTCGCCTGCCAGGTCGCGGTTTTCCACTTTGCCTTGCGGGCCGTCGTAGGGTTGCGGCGCTGCCATGCGGGCTTTCAGGCCGAGGATGTCTTCGCCATGCAGCGTGCGGCCGCCGAGCATGATCTTGAAGCCGTTGTATTGGGGCGGGTTGTGACTGCCGGTGATGGCAACGCCAGAGCCGGTATTCAGGATGAAAGTGGCGAAGTACACCAGCGGCGTCGGGACGGAGCCGATGTCCACGACATCCACGCCGCCCTGGCGCAGGCCTTGCTGCAGCGCCTGGGAAAGAGCCGGGCCACTATGGCGCCCGTCACGGCCGACGACCACGGTGGCGACGCCCAGCTCGCGGGCTTGTTCCGCGAGCGCGCGTCCCAGGCGGATGGCGAAGGCGTCGTTGAGCTGTTCGGGAACCGTGCCGCGGATATCGTAGGCTTTGAAAACGGCATCGGGCAGGGCAGGCAGCGAGGTAGCGGTCATGTGTGTGGTCGGGTCTGAAAAGGAAAAGAGCGGCAGCGGCTTCGGCGCTGCAGCGTCGGTACATTGGCGATTCTACCCGCTGCCAGACGTAGAATAGGGAGCACCGGGGTTGCCTGCCCGGTCAGGGTGGCAGGCCTGGGCGCGATATCAGGAGAGCACGTGGAAGGTTTGCTGGAAGAGTTGCGCGCCATCGTTGGCGCAGCACATGTGTTGCAGGGAGAGTCCCTGGCACCCCTGCTGGGGGATTGGCGTGGCCGCTACCATGGCCAGGCGCTGGCGGCGGTGCGACCGGACAGCCCCGCGGCCGTGGCGCAGGTCGTGCGGGCCTGCGCACGTCATGGTGCGCCGCTGGTGCCGCAAGGCGGCAATACCGGTCTGTGTGGGGGCGCGACGCCCGGAGATGCGCGCGCCATCGTATTGCTGACGACGCGGCTCAACCGGGTGCGTGATATCGACACGGCCAATGACACTATTACCGTCGAAGCCGGCTGCCTGCTGAAAAGCGTGCAGGATGCCGCGCAGGCTGCCGGGCGGCTGTTTCCGCTCAGTCTGGCGGCCGAGGGCAGTTGCACCATAGGCGGCAACCTGGCCACCAATGCGGGCGGCACCCAGGTGCTGCGCTATGGCAATACCCGCGATCTCGCGCTGGGCCTGGAAGTCGTGACGCCCCAGGGGGAAATCTGGCATGGTTTGCGTGGCCTGCGCAAGGACAACACCGGTTATTGCCTGCGTGATATATACATAGGCAGCGAAGGCACGCTGGGCATCATCACTGCGGCGACGCTCAAGCTGTATCCGCAGCCGCGTGCGCAACGTACTGCGTTGCTGGCCCTGCCTTCGCTGATGGCTGCCGTGGCGGTACTGGAACGGGCGCGCGCCGGCTTCGGCGCCGGCCTGACGGCTTTCGAGCTGATGGCCGCCATCACGCTGCAAGCGGTGACGCATTATTTCCCGGAACAACGCCTGCCGTTTGCCCCGGATACCGCGCCCTGGTATGCCTTGCTGGAATTCTCGGATAGCGAGGATGAAGCTCATGCCCAGCAGCGCCTGGAAACCGTGCTGGGTGCCGCCCTGGAGGCAGGCGAGGCGCTGGATGCCGCAGTGGCCGGCAGTGTGGCGCAAAGCCGGGCCTTCTGGCATTTGCGTGAGAGTATCCCGCTGGCCGAGTTCCGCATGGGCAAGGCCATCAAGCATGACATCGGCGTGCCCGTTTCGCGTATTGCCGCCTTTGTCGAGACTACCAATGCCGCCTTGCAGGCGGCGTTCCCGGGTGTGCGACACATCATTTTCGGGCACCTGGGCGACGGCAACCTGCACTACAACGTGGCGCCGGCCGTGGGGCAGGGCGAAGCGGAATTGCTGGCGCTGCAGCCGCAAGTCTATGACATCGTGCATGGCAGCGTGATGGCGCATGGCGGCAGCATTGCCGCCGAGCACGGTGTGGGCCAGCTCAAGCGCGATCTGCTGCCGCGCTACAAGGATGCCGTGGAAATGGACCTGATGCGGCGGCTCAAGGCCGCGCTGGACCCTGACGGGCTGATGAATCCCGGCAAGGTGTTGGCATGAGGCCGTAAAGCAGTTCGGTAGTTTGGCCCGGTGGGCTGTCAGGCCCTCAAGCCCTCAAGCCCCGGCGGCGGGCCGGGGCGCAGGGCTGGCCGCGCATGGTGTGCCGCCTGGACAGGGCCGTATTGGCGGCAGGGGTGGCAGGCTGCATCGCGGTAGTCAGCTGCGTTGGCAGCGCGGGCAGTAGTAGGTGGCGCGTTGCCCCTGGACAATTCGCTTGATGGCCGTGCTGCAGATTCGGCACGGCTGGCCCTCGCGGTCGTAGACCGCGGCATGGATATCGAAATAGGCGCCGGGCTGGCTGTCCGGGTTGACGTAGTCGCGCAGCGTACTGCCGCCCGAGGCCAGGGCATCCGTGAGCGTGGCCGTGATCGCTGCCGCCAGGCGCTTGCAGCGCGGCAGGGATAGCTTCCCTGCTGGGGTGGCAGGGTGGATGCGGGCCCGGAACAGGCTCTCCGATGCGTAGATATTGCCAACGCCGACGACTGCCTGGCCTGCCAGCAGGGCTTGCTTGATGGCTTGGGATTTGCCGGTGAAATGCCGGTGCAGCCAGTTGCCGTCGAAACGCGGGTCGAAGGGTTCTATGCCCAGGTGGGCCAGTAGCGGGTGCTGTTCCACGGGTGTGCCGCCATCCGGGTGCCAAAGCACGGCGCCGAAGCGGCGCGGGTCATGCAAGCGCAGGATGGTGTCGCCGAAGTCCCATTCCACATGATCGTGCGGACGCAGGAAGGCGTCGCGGGCAACGACGCGCAGCGCGCCAGACATGCCGAGATGCACGATCTGCACACCGTGGTCGAAGCGCAGCAACAGGTATTTGCCACGGCGGCCGCATTCCAACAGCGTATGCCCTGGCAGAATGGCGGGCAGTTCGGCGGGAACGGGCCATCGCAGCCGTGGTTCTCTTACAACGAATTCCCGTAGCGGTTTGCCGCTGACCAGCGGCGCGATGCCCCGGCGGGTGGTTTCGACTTCTGGTAGTTCGGGCATGCGGTCCTCAGTGGCGTCGCCAGTGCTAAGATGGCCCTTCGTTCGTGACGGCAGGATTGTGCCATCAACAAGGCGGGTCGCGTGAAATCCCTCAAAGTTGTGAAATTCGTTACGGTAGCGCTGTTCCAAGGCAGCGCGGCTTTGTTATGCGCTGCACAGGCAGACAGATTGCCGGGCAGCGATGCGCAGATACGGGATAGGCTCGATGAGCAGCCAGTAGAGGTGATTCGCTTGCGCGCAGGCGAGTTGCCCGAGGTGACGCTGTCTGCCGACATCCTGTACCGCATCCTGGCGTCCGAGATCGGCGCACAGCGCGGAGTGTTCGATATTTCTTCGCGCACGATGCTGGGTCTGGCGCGCGATACGGGCGACCCCCGTCTGGCGCGACGCTCGCTGGAATTCGCGCTGGCCAACGGCAATATGCGCGGCGCACTGGAAGCCGCGCGCTACTGGAGCCGCTTGGCACCCAATGACGCGGAAGCCAGTGCCACGGAACTGGCGCTGGCCGCAGCGGCCGGACAGACCAGCGGTCTGGGCGAGGCGCTGCGCGAACGCATCGACAAGGCGCAGGACAAGGCGGAGGCCATCGGCCAGGCCGTTGGCGTGCTGAGCCGCGTGAATGATCGCCGCATGGCCTTGCGGGTGCTGGAAACCGCGCTGGAAGGGCGTGCCCGCCAGGTGCCGGAATCCCATCTGGCCTTGTCAGACGTGGCCTTCAGCGCCGGGGAATACCAGCGTGCGCTCGAAGAGGCCAAGGCGGCCCAGGCCTATCCCGCCCTGCGCGAGGAAGGCGCATTGCGGCGCCTGCAATATGGCATCGTCGTCGATCCCGAACAGGCCGTGGCCGACACGCGTGCCTTCATCAAGACCCACCCGGGCGCTCGTAATGTGCGCCTGATGCTGGCGAGCTTCCTGTCCGAGCGCGGTGAATACGACGCGGCGCTGGAGGAAGTCCGTGACATGGCGCACCAGGCGCCGGAGGATTTCGAACTCATCTATATCCAGGCGCAGCTCAATTACCGGGCTGGTCGGCTGGATCAGGCCGATTCCCTGTTGCAGCAGTTCGTTGGTGTGCAGGCGCAGCGCCAGGAAGCGGTGGCGCCGGGCGCCAGCGATGCCGGCGAGGCGCTGGCTGATGCGCGCCTGTTGCGTGCCGCCATTGCCGAAGACCAGGGCCGGCTGGACGACGCCATCATGGAGCTGGGCCGTATCGACGACCCGGCCATGCGTTTCCCGGCGCGGTTGCGCCAGGCCAGCCTGCGGGCCAAGCAGGGCAATCTGGACGAAGCGCTGGCCATGCTGCAGTCGGTCGAGCCCATGGACGAAGACGAGCGCATGCAGCAAGTGATGCTGGGCGTGCAGTTGTTGCGTGGCGCCGGGCGGCATGAAGAAGCCGTCACCCTGCTGCGCGAAGTCGAAGCCGAAATGCCGGATTCGACGGACATCAAGTATGAACTGGCAATGGCGCTGGAGCCCCTCGACCGTATCGGCGAAATGGAACAGCTGCTGCGCGAAGTGATAGAGCTGGACCCCAGCTACGCGCATGCCTATAACGCGCTGGGCTATACCTTTGCGGAACGCAACATTCGCCTGGACGAAGCGCGCGAACTGATAGACCGGGCGCATGAGCTGTTGCCGGACAACCCCTATATTCTCGACAGCATGGGTTGGGTGCGCTACCGCCAGGGTGATGCGCTGGATGCCTTGACCTACCTGCAACGGGCCTATGCGCAAAGCCCGGAAGTCGAAATTTCCGTGCATCTGGGCGAAGTCCTGTGGGCCCTGGGCCGGCGCGGCGAAGCCAGGGCCATGTGGCGCGCTGCGGCTGCCAAGGATGCTGGCAACGAATTGCTGCGTGAAACCCTGCAACGTCTGGGGGTCAAGCTGTGAGGCTGGGCCTGCGGCGCTGCCTGGGCTACCTGCCGTTGCTGGCAGTGGCCGCCTGCGTGACGCCGCCGCCTGTCGCTGAGCAGCAATCCGATGGTTTTGCCCGAACCGGGCGCTTTGCGCTCAACGTGGAAGAAGTGGGGCGCAAGCCTGAAGCCGTCCAGGGCGGCTTTGCCTGGCGCGACGAAGGCAGCCGGCTCGTGCTCGACCTGGCGAATCCGGTGGGCAGTACGCTGGCCCGGCTGGAAGCCACAGCTGGGGGAGCGACGCTGACCCACGCCGACGGGCGGGTGGAATATGCCGCCGACGTCGAAACCCTGCTGGCCCAGGTGTTGGGCGGCCCCATGCCGGTCACGGTGCTGCGCGCCTGGTTGCGCGGCAAACTGGCCGAAGGGAGCCGGGCGGAAAATGTCGAGCGCGATGCCGACGGGCAATTAATGTCGTTTACCCAGCAAGGCTGGGAAGTGCGTCTGTGGCGCTACGATGCGCAGGGCCCGCTGAGGCTCAATGCCAAGCGCCAGGACGGCCTGCAATCCATAGACCTGCGCCTGGTTGTCCAGGCTTCCTGATTTTTCCTTTCATGCTCTACCGTCCTGGCATTTGCCTGCATGATGTACCCGCGCCGGCCAAGATCAACCTGTTCCTGCATGTCGTGGGACGCCGGGAAGACGGCTACCATTTGCTGCAGACTGCGTTCCAGTTCCTGGACCTGGCCGATACCCTGCATTTCGATCTGCGCACCGATGGCCGCATCGTGTTGCAGGATGCCACGGCCGGGGTGAAGCACGACGACAATCTCGTGGTGCGTGCGGCGCGCAACCTGCAGGCCGCCTGCGGCACGACGCTGGGCGCGGATATTCGGCTGGAAAAACGCATTCCCATGGGGGGCGGCCTGGGCGGCGGTTCCAGCGATGCGGCCAGTACCCTGATTGCGCTGAACCGCCTGTGGAACGCCGGCCTGGACCGCCAGGCCCTGATGCGCCTGGGCCTGGTGCTGGGAGCGGATGTGCCCGTTTTCCTGTTTGGCGACAACGCCTTTGCCGAGGGCGTGGGCGAAAAATTGCAGGCGCTGGTCTTGCCGCCACGCGTTTATCTGGTCCTGCGGCCGGGTGTCTCGATTCCGACAGTAGAAATATTTTCTGCAAAAGACTTGACACGTGATTCTGAGAGGATCATAATGGCGTTCTTTTCCGAGATGACGAAAACAAACGAAGGAAATATTTCCGAGTTTGGCCGGAACGATCTGGAAACGGTAGCATTCAGTCGCTACCCCGCCGTCAGGCAGGTGGCTGAGTGGATGTCCGAAGAAGGGTTCCCGGTTCGCATGTCAGGGTCTGGAAGTTGTCTTTTTGGCGAATTTCACGATCTAGACAAAGCAGTTTTGGCAGAACGGAAATTTGCCGCTAAAATGCGTGCTGTGCAGTTTCCCGGTAACGGTGAGGCTGCCCCGGTAGAGACATATGTTTGCCGGGGATTAAGCGAGCATCCATTGAAGCAGTGGGTTGTTTGAGCAGTTGGGGAGTCGCCAAGTTGGTTAAGGCACCGGATTTTGATTCCGGCATTCGAGGGTTCGAGTCCTTCCTCCCCAGCCACTAACCCATATATACCAGGCATTGACTGCAAAAAATACGCAAAGCTGTTGAACCCGCCGATTCATCATAGTTGGCTCAGTTCGACGGCTTTTTCTTTTTCTGACGTCCGGAACCGTCACCATCATGTCCTCCAACGACAGCTTCATGATTTTCACCGGCACAGCCAACCCCAGGCTTGCTGCCGATGTCGCCAGTCATCTCGATATGTCCCTCGGCAAAATGTCCGTCGGCCGTTTCTCAGACGGTGAGGTGGCAGTGGAAATCAATGAGAACGTGCGCGGCAAGGACGTATTCGTGCTGCAGCCCACCTGTGCGCCTACCAATGACAACCTGATGGAAATCATGGTCATGGTTGACGCGCTGCGCCGTGCATCGGCAGGCCGCATCACTGCCGCCATTCCCTATTTCGGCTATGCCCGCCAGGATCGCCGCCCGCGTTCGGCGCGCGTTGCCATCTCGGCCAAGGTCGTGGCCAACATGCTGCAAGTCGTGGGTGTCGATCGCGTCCTCACGATGGACCTCCACGCCGACCAGATCCAGGGCTTCTTCGACATCCCCGTTGACAACATTTACGCGTCGCCGGTGCTGCTGAAGGACATCTGGACCCACGAATTCGAGAACCTGGTGGTCGTGTCGCCCGATATCGGCGGCGTGGTCCGCGCCCGCGCGCTGGCCAAGCAGCTCGAAGCCGACCTGGCCATCATCGACAAGCGCCGCCCGCGCGCCAATGTCTCCGAAGTGATGAACATCATCGGTGAAGTGGATGGCCGCACCTGCATCATCATGGATGACATGGTGGATACTGCCGGTACGCTGTGCAAGGCTGCCCAGGCGCTCAAAGAGCGCGGCGCTGGCAAGGTCTATGCCTATTGCACGCACCCGGTGCTGTCCGGCGGCGCAGTCAAGCGCATCAGCGAATCCGAACTGGACGAACTGGTCGTGACCGATACCATCCCGCTGAGCGCGGAAGGCGCGGCCTGCGGCAAGATCCGCCAGCTGTCGTGCGCATCGCTGCTGGGCGAGACCATGCTGCGTATTTCGCACGCCGAGTCGGTCAGTTCCTTGTTTGTCGATTAAACCGTTTCTGACGGGGTGCTGGTCGCGGCACCCCGTCTTTTTGTCCGCCACACAGGGTGGCGGACGCTTACCCGGCGGTTCGCCGCCTATCAAGTCTGGAGTTATCCATGCAATTCAACGCCACTACGCGTAGCGTCCAGGGTTCGAGTGCGAGCCGCCGCCTGCGCCGCGCCGGCCGTGTTCCCGCCATCGTTTACGGCGGCACCGAACAGCCGCTGAACATCGAACTGGATCACAACGAGATCTATCACGCACTGCGCAAGGAAGCCTTCCACGCTTCCATCCTGAGCATGCAACTGGATGGCAAGAGCCACCCCGTGCTGCTGCGTTCCGTGCAATGGCACGCTTACAAGCCGCAAGTGCTGCACGTTGACTTCCAGCGCGTGCTGGCCAACGAAGCGATCACCACCAAGGTTCCCCTGAACTTCATCAACGGCGACCAATCGCCTGCCGTGAAGCTGGGCGGTGCGATGATCAGCCACGTGGTCACCGAAGTTGAAGTCAAGAGCCTGCCGGCTGACCTGCCGGCCTCCATCGACGTCGATCTGTCCAGCCTGCAATCCGGCGAATCGCTGCACGTCAGCTCCCTGGTTCTGCCTGCTGGCGTGACCGTGATCGGTGATGCTGCCCAAGTGGTCGCCACCGCCATCGTGCCGGCTGGCGGTGCCGCCGAAGGTGAAGGCGAAGGCGCAGCCGAGGCCTAATCAGCCAGAAAACGGCCGAGTGCAGGCTGGCTTGCCAAGCCTGCACTCACAGTCTGTAGAATCCCTGTCTGGCCATTTGGCCTGACAGGGATTTTTTTCATGGATACATGCGCGGCTTCCATGCGCATGACAGGAGTTGCAATGAATGCCGCGCCGATACGGCTGATCGTAGGCCTGGGAAATCCGGGGGCTGAATATGAACGTACCCGCCACAATGCCGGCTTCTGGCTGGCGGATACCTATGCCGCGGATTTGCGTGCCAGCTTTTTCGTGGAAAAAAGCTTCATGGGCGAAGTCGCCAAAGCGCGGGTGGATGGCGAAAACGTCTACCTGGCCAAGCCCATCACATTCATGAACCGTTCCGGCCAGTGTGTCGGGGCGTTGGCGCGTTTTTACAAGCTGGCGCCGGAGCAAGTCCTGGTGTTGCACGACGAGCTGGACCTGCTGCCGGGACAGGCCAAGATCAAGCAGGGCGGCGGACACGCGGGACACAATGGCTTGAAGGATATTCAGGCTGCGCTGGGCGGACCAGGTTTCTGGCGCCTGCGCATCGGCATTGGCCATCCGCGTACGCTGGGCCTGGCCCAGCAGGTCGCGGACTTCGTGTTGCACCCGCCGCGCCGCGAAGAGCAAGACCAGATCGACGACGTCCTGGCTCGCTGCCGCCCCTTGCTGCCGCACTTTCTGGCAGGGGATTTCGAGCGCGCCTTGCGCCAGTTGAACGAAGGCAAGCGCGCATGAGGCTGGTTCAGCGGCTGGACGCGAGGCGGGCTTACCTGGGCCTGGAGATGCGGCGATGAGCAGCGGGCGGCCGGCAGGCCTGGGCAATGATCTGCGTGAATTCCTGGCGTTCGTGCGGCGTCCGACGCTGGCACGCCGTCGGCCGACTGCCATGGGCCTGCCGGTGGACAATGGCCGGGCTGACTGGCTGCGGCTGCCGCGCTTGCGCCGCATGTTGCTCTGGGCCGGATTGCTATGGCTGATTTCGCTGCTGGTTTTTGCCCCTATGATCGTGGGCGTGACGGAGCGAGGCGGTGCCACGCATAGGCTGGTGCTGCATCAGTGGCTATGGTTGCACGCCATCGTCTGGGCGCCTGTGACCGAAGAGCTGGTGTTCCGCTACTGGCTGCGCCGGCCATGGCTGGGCGCGGCCTTGTTGCCGCCGCTGATCGTCGTGCTGGTCAATGGGCCGACCTGGTGGACAGGCAGCCTGCTGACGCTGGTTTTGGCCGTGCTGTGGTGGCCGCGTACGCGCCATCACGTGCCGCGTCGTGCCTGGCGGCCGTTGCGCTGGTACCGGCGTTTCTTCCCGTGGATATTCCACTTGTCGGCGCTGGGCTTTGCCAGCATGCACCTGATCAATTTCAACCTGGGGCACCTTTCCTGGTGGTTGATGCCGGTGCTGGTGCTGCCGCAATGGTTGGCGGGCCTGGCGCTGGGCTGGATACGCGTTCGCGCAGGCATAGGCGCAGCCATGGTGCTGCACGGCATCTATAACGCCGGGCCGGTCCTGGTGTTGATGCTGGTGATGTGGCTGCTTCCATCAGGCAGTATGTCTGGCATGTAACGTATTGCTGGTGCGTGCAATGCGGGTGGTTTTCAATGTGTTGTTGGCAGACAATGGCGCAGTTTCCAGTGGAGATCGGGCCTCGGTCGAACTATCATGACGCATGAAAACCGGGAGCCCCCGGAGTCGTTGCCAAGCTGATACCTAAGGAGCTGCCATGGCCAAGAAAGAAGAGTTGGATCCGGACCTGGAGGCATTGATTGCCTGGTGTGGCGAGGTAGAGAAATTGTTGGTTGAAGCTGGGGCGACACTGGCCGAAGCGCGTGCCTATATTGAAGAAGAGGCAGAGTGGTTTACCGACCAGTTCTATGAGGGCTGGACGCCGGAGCAGGCAGCCAAGGAATCCTTGAATGATTGATGGCTGTTCAATGGCCGGATATTGAAATAATGGCGCCTGCCTTTTAAGCACAACCTGGCTAAGGACCGGCCGCCGCCAACCGGCGCAGGCGCTATGCGGCCGGTTATTGGGGGAGCGTCATCCCGATGTGCGGTTTGACGGCCTGTCGGGGCAGGCCCGCGTGCTTTGTCTGCCTGCGGCATGCGCCATTTCGGTGCGAGGCTTGGCTGCTGGCCTGGACCGGCGGCGCATGCAAACCCTTATACGCGCCGGGCGAGGGGAGTCGGGAAGACCAGGGTCTGTTCAGTCGGGGCGGCGGGCCATGGGCGGTGTGCCCGAAAACCAGGGCTGTTGTCGCCCTTTGTCTGTGATCTGACGGGCAAGTTGCCGGTTTCTGTCCGGCTTTCACGCTAAAATGCCGGACAACAAACTGCTGTTCCGCCTCTATGGCCGATGCCTGTCTGCATCGGCTTTTCTTCATACAGGATTCTCATGGCTTTGCAATGTGGCATCGTCGGCCTGCCCAACGTGGGCAAATCGACGCTTTTCAATGCGCTTACCCGTGCCGGCATCGCGGCGGAAAACTATCCCTTCTGCACCATCGAGCCCAACGTCGGCGTCGTGGAAGTGCCCGACCCCCGCCTGGACAAGCTCGCGGAGATCGTCAAGCCCGAGCGCATCCTGCCGGCCACCGTCGAATTCGTGGACATTGCCGGCCTGGTGGCCGGCGCCAGCAAGGGTGAAGGCCTGGGCAACCAGTTCCTGGCCCACATCCGCGAAACCAATGCCATCGTCAACGTGGTGCGCTGCTTCGAAGACCCCAACGTCGTGCACGTTGCGGGCAAGGTAGACCCGATCGCCGACATCGAAGTCATTGAAACCGAACTGGCGCTGGCCGACCTGCAGACCGCTGAAAAAGCCCTGCACCGCTTCCAGAAAAGCGCCCGCGCCGGCGACAAGGATGCGCAGAAGCTGGTCGCCATCCTGGAAAAAGCCATCGGCGAACTCAACGAAGGCAAATCCATCCGCAGCCAGGGCTTGAGCGAAGACGACCTGAAACTGCTGGCGCCGCTGTGCTTCATCACGGCCAAGCCGGCCATGTACGTCGGCAACGTCAGTGACGACGGCTTCGACAACAACCCCATGCTGGACCGCCTGAAGGCCTACGCCGCCGAGCGCAACGCGCCGGTCGTGGCCATCTGTGCCGCCATCGAATCGGAAATCGTCGACCTGGAAGACGAAGACCGCAAGGCCTTCCTGGCCGACATGGGCATGGAAGAACCGGGCCTGAACCGCCTGATCCGCGCCGCCTTCAAGCTGCTGGGCCTGCAAACCTACTTCACCGCCGGCGTGAAGGAAGTCCGCGCCTGGACCGTGCCCATAGGCGCGACCGCGCCCCAGGCCGCTGGCGTCATCCACACCGACTTCGAACGCGGCTTCATCCGCGCCCAAACCATCGCCTATGAAGACTTCATTTCCTTCAAGGGCGAGCAGGGCGCCAAGGACGCGGGCAAGATGCGCGCCGAAGGCAAGGAATACGTGGTCAAGGATGGGGACGTGCTGAACTTCCTGTTCAACGTCTGACCGCACGCGGCGCAAGGCCGCGTTGCAGGGTGAATCAGGGCGGCGTGCCGATGAGGCGCGCCGCTTTTTTTTATGGCGTGCGCAGGCATGTCTTGGCGGTATGGCCGCATAGGCCCCGGCGCAATATCTGGCGGGTGCCTGGGTGATTCTAGAAAATCCTCTAGTAGTATGACAACGTATTTTATTTCATGGTTCTTGGAATGAGGTACGAAATCCCGCCTGTCTTCCAGGAAGGGATTGGGAATTGTTGATTTATCAATGATTTTTATGGGTATTTTGGTGTTTTTCAGGGTTTTGTTTTCAGGGAAAACCCTCTGGAATAAGAGGTGTACAGGCCAAATTTCATGTTGTTATACTCCACTAAGACATCAGTCATCTTATCTTTGTAGTGCGTTATACCTATAAAAAATAGTGTCACCAACAGGAGAGAGGCATGAAGGATTTGGGATTCCGTAAGGATGTGCGCCGCGCATCCGGCAAGTGGCTGGCGGGGGTTTCTTTCGCTTTGCTGGCGGTTGCGGCGCCACAGGCAAAGACTTTGCGCGCGGCCGATGTGCACCCGATCAATTACCCGCCGGTGCAGGCAGTGGAGTTCATGGGGCAGCGTTTGAGCGAGCTGACCAATGGTGAGCTGGATATCAAGGTGTTTGCCTCGGGCCAGTTGGGCAACGAGAAGGCAACCGTGGAGCAAACGCGTTTTGGCGTGATTGATATCAACCGTGTGACCTTGGGCGAGATCAATAACCTGATCGACGAAACCGTGGTGTTTTCATTGCCGTATGTGTTCCGTTCCGTGCAGCACATGCGCGATGTTGTCGATGGCCCCATTGGCCAGGAAGTGATGGATGCGCTGGAGCCGCACGGCCTGGTCGGGCTGGCGTATTTCGATGCCGGCATGCGCAATATCTATAACTCCAAGAAGCCGGTGAAAACGCTGGCCGACCTGAAGGGGCTGAAGATCCGGGTGCAGCCTTCGGATATTTTCCTCGACATGATCAATGCCATGGGGGCCAACGCCGTGCCCATGGGATTCAATGAAATGTATTCCGGCCTGCAGACCGGGGTGATCGACGGCACCGAGCAAAGCTGGCCGACTTATGAGTCCACCAATCACTATGAAGTGGCCAAGCATTATTCGCTGACTGAGCATTTGATGCTGCCGGAAATGCTGGTGATGTCCAAGCGCACTTTCGATGCCTTGTCCGATGACCAGAAGCAGGCCGTGAAGCAGGCTGCCGCAGAGGCAACGCAGAAGATGCGCGAGTTGTGGGATGCCCGCGAAGTGGAGTCCGAGCGCATCGTGCGCGAGAAGGGCGCCATGGTGGTTGAGGTGGACAAGGCCGAGTTTGCCGCCGCCGTGGAGCCTGTGCGCCAGAAGTACCTGAGCAACGACAAACTGCGTTCACTGTACGAGCGTATCCAGGCCGTTCAATAAGCCTTCGGCTTGTATCGGGAAGGGCGGCCCGGCGGTGCCCGGGCGCGCTTCTCCAACCATGGCGTCATTCAAAATGAATGCTTTCAAACGTACGGCAGACTGCCGCACGCCGGGATGGGCGTGCCTGCTCAATGGCGTTGCCAATGCGGCGCAATGGGTAGCAAGGGTGGCGCTGGTCAGCATGACGCTGATTATTGGCTGGCAGGTTTTTGCGCGCTTTGTGCTGAATGATTCGCCCAGCTGGAGCGAAACCACGGCGATTCTGCTGATGGGCTGGTTCATTCTGATCGGCGCGGCGGCTGGCGTCAGGCATCAGGATCACATTGGTTTTGTCGTCGGGCAAATGATGATGCCCGGGCCGCTGCGCCGGGCTGTGCGCAGTTTCAGCCATTTGCTGACGGCGGCCTTCGGCGTTGCGATGGCGTATTTCGGCATGGATCTGGTGATCGGGTCCTGGCATGTCCTGATGCCGGGCAGTTATGTCGTTCAAGGCGCAACGTATATCCCGCTGGTACTGGGCGGCGTGTTGATTGCGGTGTTCTCGCTCGAAAACCTGCTGCGCCAGGCGCCGGAAGACGGCTTCGGCGAGGGAGAGTAAGCATGGAATTGATGATTCTTTTCGGCGTGTTCCTGGGCCTGATGATTCTGGGTGTGCCGATTGCCTTCTGCCTGGCGGTCGCCGCTTTGTGCACGGCAATGTATATGGGTTTGCCGCCGCTGATCGTGTTCCAGCAGATGAATGAGGGCATCAGTTCCTTTGCGATGATTGCCATTCCGCTGTTCATTTTTGCTGGCGAATTGATGATGCGCGGCGGGGTGGCGGACCGCATGATTAATTTCGCCGGCACGCTGGTGGGCCATATCCGTGGCGGGCTGGGGCAGGTCAACATCACCTCGTCGGTGCTGCTGAGCGGGATTTCCGGTTCGCCGATTGCAGACGCTTCGGCCATAGGCGGCATCATGGTGCCGCAGATGGTCAAGCGCGGCTACGCCAGAAGCTATGCGGTCAACGTCACCATCAGCAGCGCCGTCATTGCTCTGATGATTCCGCCTTCGCCCAATCTGATTCTGTATGCCGTGGCCGGTGGCGGCGGGATTTCCATTGCGGATTTGTTTACGGCCGGCATTCTGCCTGGGCTGCTGCTGGCGGCGGCGCTGCTGGTGACGGCCTATGTTCAGGCGGTGCGCAAGGGCTACCCGGCAGAGCCGTTCGCTGGTGTGGCTGCCATCGGGCGGGCGCTGGTGGCAGCCACCCCGGCCATTGTTCTGGTCGTGGTGATTTTCGGCGGAGTGCGCTTCGGTGTCTTTACGCCCACTGAAAGCGCTTGCGTTGCTGTGCTGTATGTCTTCGGCCTGATGCTGGTGGTGATGCGCATGCAGTCCTGGCACGTCCTGATGGAGGCCTTGAGCGCGGCAGTCAGAACCACCGCCATGGTGTTGTTCATTATTGCGGCTGCCGCGTCCTTCGGCTGGTTCATGGCCTTTCTGCAAGTGCCCAGTTATGTGATCAGCGCGATGACCAGCATGTCGGACAGCCCTTATGTCGCCATGGCGCTGATTCTGGTCACCCTGCTGTTGCTGGGCACCTTCATGGATTTGTCCCCGATGATCATTATCACCACGCCGATTTTCCTGCCGGTGGCGCAGAACTTCGGCGTGGACCCGGTGCATTTCGGCATTGTGATGATTCTGGCGGCGGGGATAGGCCTCTATACGCCGCCGGTAGGCACCTTGCTGTTCGTGGGCTGCGCGGTGGGCAAAATCAGTGTTTCGGAAGTGTTGCGCACCATTTGGCCGTACTACATCGCCAGCGGCATCGTGCTGTTGATGGTGGCGTATATCCCGGCAATTTCGCTGTGGCTGCCGGCCTTGTTCCGCTAAGGAGCGCGCGCTTTGGCGCGGTATTCGAGAGTTGATAACGAGAGGATGTAATGGCTCAGGAAAATAAACAGACCGCCGCTGTGACGGCGGGGCCGGTGGTGTTGATTACTGGCGGCGCCGGGACGATAGGGCTGGCCATTGCGCGGCGCTTTGCGGCGCAAGGCGCGCGCGTGGCGCTGATGGATCGCCAGCCCTTGGCGGCGATGCAGGCTTTGCGGCAGGAGCTGCTGCAAGCCGGTGCTGCGGGCGTGACGCTGATTTCCGGCGATCTGGCCGAGCTTGAGGCGCATGAAGACTGGCTGCGGCAGATAGAAACCGAATTGGGCGACAGCGTGCATTGCCTGGTGAACAACGCAGGTGTGGGCGCGGTGCAGCGGGCCGACATGCTGGCGCTGACCCCGGAAGCATTCGATGCGGTCATGGATATCAATCTGCGCGGCACTTTCTTTTTGACGCAGGCCGTCATGAAACGTTTTCTGGCGCAAGAGCAGGCCGCGCACCCGCGTTCCATCATCACGGTGTCCTCCATCAGTGTCGAGGCCGCGTCAACGGAGCGGGCGGAGTACTGCATTTCGAAGTCGGGCCTGGGCATGCTGACCCGGCTGGCAGCGCTGCGCCTGGCCGCCGCAGGCATTCCCGTGTTTGAGCTGCGGCCCGGCATTACGCACAGCGGCATGACGCAAGTCGTGGCGCCGCGCTATGACCGCCTGATCGCCGACGGCCTGGTGCCTGCCGGGCGCTGGGGGGAGGGCGAAGACATGGCCGGCATGGTGACGGCTCTGGCGAGCGGCGCTTTTGCCTTTGCGACGGGAACCGTCATTCAGGCCGATGGCGGCCTGATGATTCCGCGTCTGTAGTTTCAATCAGCTGGCCGCCAGAGAGCCAGGATTCAAAAGGTGGAGAGGATGCAATGAGCAACAAAAAACAATCCGTAAGAGTGGGCGTGGACATAGGCGGGACGTTTACCGACGTCGCCCTGGAAGTGGATGGCAGCCTGCATACGACCAAGGTACTGACGGATTACACCGCCCCGGAACGGGCCATTCTGAAAGGCCTGAAACAGGTGCTCGATCAGGTGGGCCTGGGGTATGCGGATATTGACGTGATTATTCATGGCACGACGCTGGCGACCAATGCCTTGATCGAGCGCCGGGGCGTCAAAACCGCGTTCATCACGACGGCCGGGTTCCGCGACGTGATCGAAATGCGGACGGAAAACCGCTTCGAGCAATATGACCTGGATATCGTGCTGCCTGCGGCGCTGATAGAGCGGGCCGACCGCCATGTGCTGCGCGAGCGTGTCGCCGCCGATGGGCGGGTGCTGCTGGCGCCGGATGAGGCCGAGATCAGCGCTTTGATCGACACCATCGCGGCAGGCGGTTATGAAAGCGTGGCGATAGGTTTTCTGCACAGTTATATGAATGGCGCGCATGAACAGCAGATGCGCCAGGCACTGAGCCAGCGCCTGCCGAATGTCAGCGTGTCCATCTCTTCAGAGGTGTCGCCGCAGATCCGTGAGTACGAGCGTTTCAATACGGTTTGCGCCAATGCGTATGTCAAACCGCTCATCAAATCGTATCTGGAACGCTTGCGCAGCGAACTCAAAGGCTGCGGCGCGGTTTGCGATGTTTTCATGATGCACTCCGGCGGCGGCATTATTTCCGTGGAAACCGCTGCGGATTTCCCCGTGCGCCTGGTGGAATCCGGCCCCGCGGGCGGCGCGATTTTCGCGGCCAATATTGCCGAGCGCTATGGCATCGAATCGGTTGTGTCGTTCGACATGGGCGGCACGACGGCCAAAATCTGCCTGATTGAGCAATACAACCCGAAAACCGCCAAAACCTTCGAGGTGGCGCGTACCTACCGCTTTAAGAAGGGCAGTGGCATGCCGATCTCGATTCCGGTGGTGGAAATGGTGGAAATCGGGGCTGGCGGAGGGTCTATCGCTGCTGTCGATGGCATGAACCAGATCCGCGTCGGCCCGCGCAGCGCCGGTTCAGAACCGGGCCCGGCATGCTATCAGCGCGGCGGCAAACTGCCGACCGTGACAGATGCCAATGTCTTGCTGGGCAAGCTCGATCCGGATTACTTCGCTGGTGGCCAGATGAAATTGTCCAGCCCGCTGGCTGCCGATGCGATCCGCCAGGAAGTGGCGGACCGCCTGTCCCTGACGGAGACCTCGGCGGCCTATGGAATCATCGAAGTGGTGGATGAAAACATGGCCAATGCCGGCCGTGTGCATGCGGTGGAAAGCGGCCATGATATCGGCGGTTTCACCATGATCACTTTTGGCGGCGGCGGGCCGGTGCACGCGGCCCGGCTATGCGAAAAAATGGGCATACGCGCTTTTATCGTGCCTTACGGCGCTGGCGTGGGGTCGGCGCTTGGCTTTTTGCGCGCGCCCTTCGGTTTCGAGTCGGCCCGCAGCGGTTTCATGCGTCTGAGTGCCTTTGATGCGGGCAAGGTCAACCAGCTGCTGGCGGCGATGGAAGACGAGGCTGGCACTTTTGCCCGCCAGGGCCTGCGCAATGCCGAGCCAGTGATAGAGCGGACGGCCTATATGCGTTATGCCGGGCAAGGCTGGGAAATTCCCGTGAGCTTGCCGGTGAGGGCATTTACCCAGGCTGACCGGGATTACCTGGCGGCCGAGTTCGAAAAAGCCTATGTGCGTTTCTTTGGCCGTGCCATTGACCGGCTGGACATCGAAATTGTCAGCTGGTCGGTGCGTGCCGCCAGCGCGCCCCAGCCGGTCACGCGGCTTGAACGCCAGCAGCAATACCGCGATGCGGCGCCTATGGGCACGCGCCAGGTGTTCGAAGCCAAGCTCGAAGCGTTCGTGGCGGCTGCCGTGCATGACCGCGAGCAATTGGCGGTCGGGGACAGGGTCGTCGGGCCAGCCGTCATCGTGGAGCGGGAGACGGCCACCATCGTACCGAGCAAATTCGTGGCCACCGTGCAGGCTGATCTGTGCCTGTTC
This sequence comes from Kerstersia gyiorum, assembly GCF_004216755.1. Taxonomy (GTDB): domain Bacteria; phylum Pseudomonadota; class Gammaproteobacteria; order Burkholderiales; family Burkholderiaceae_B; genus Kerstersia; species Kerstersia gyiorum. The sequence goes on along the minus strand of NZ_SGWZ01000006.1, from coordinate 29,889 downwards.
GTGGAAATGCAGCAAGACAGCCAGGCTTGAAGGAGACAGGGAACATGTCAGGAAACGTTAGCAATATCCAGCGCCAGGTGATGTGGAACCGCCTGATTTCGGTCGTCGAGGAACAGGCGCTCACGCTGATCCGGACGGCGTTCAGCACGAGTGTGCGCGAAGCGGGGGATTTGTCCGCCGGTGTGTTTGATGAACAGGGCCGGATGCTGGCCCAGGCCGTGACCGGCACGCCGGGCCACGTGAATGCGATGGCCGAGGCCGTGGGCCATTTCATGCGTGACCTGGGGGTGGAAACCTTTGCGCCGGGAGACGTGTACATCACGAACGACCCCTGGAAAGGCACTGGCCATTTGCATGATTTGACGGTGGTCTCGCCCGTCTTCCGGGGCGGGCGCCTGATCGGGTTTTTTGCTTGCACGGCGCACGTGGTTGATATCGGCGGCCGGGGGTTCGGCCCGGATGGCCGTGAGGTGTACGAAGAAGGCCTGTTCATTCCCATCATGCGTTTCGCTGACCGTGGCGAGGTCAATCGCGATCTGGTCAATATCGTGCGCAACAATGTGCGCGAGGCGGATCAGGTGGTGGGCGATATCTATGCGCTGGCGGCCTGCAACGAGATCGGCGAACGGCGCTTGCAGCAAATGATGGACGAGTTCGGTCTCGACAACCTGAATGACCTCGGCGAGTTCATTCTGGAAAACAGCAGGATAGCGACACTGGCCAAGATCGCGGCGCTGCCGCGCGGGTCGTTTTCGAATGAAATGCGGGTGGACGGCTACGAAGATCAGGTGCTCATGAAAGTGAAGCTGACGATAGAGGCCGACCGGATCCTGGCGGATTATGCAGGCACCTCGGGGGTCAGCAGCTATGGCATCAATGTGCCGATGATCTACACCAAGGCCTATACCTGCTACGGCCTGAAATGTTCGATTGCCCCGGAAATTCCGAATAATGCGGCCTCGCTGGCGCCCTTCGAAGTGGTGGCGCCGGAGGGTTGCATCCTGAACGCGCAGCGCCCCAGCCCGGTCGCTGTGCGCCACGTGCTGGGCCACTTTGTGCCGGACGTGGTGCTGGGCGCGCTGCATCAGTTCCTGCCGGACCGTATCCCGGCGGAAGGGGCGGGGACGACCTGGAATATCCAGATCAGCGCGACCCCCAAGAACCCTCAGGATGCCGCGGCCCGCAGCGCGCAGATTCTGATGTTCAACAGCGGCGGCGGGGGCGCGCGGCCCAGTGTGGATGGGCTGAATGCAACGGCCTTCCCCAGCGGTATTCATACCATGCCGGTGGAGGCGACCGAGCAGGTCGGGCCTATCGTGGTCTGGCGCAAGGAATTGCGGCCGGATTCCGGCGGGCACGGCAAGTTTCGCGGCGGCCTGGGACAGGTGATGGAAATCGAAGCCGCGGATGGCTATGCGATAGCCTTCAACGCGATGTTCGACCGCATTCTCAACCCGGCACGCGGGCGCGTCGGCGGCGCTGCCGGTGAGGCTGGCTCGGTGCAGCTCAGCGATGGCACGCGGCTGAAGGGCAAGGGGTCGCGGGTGGAAGTGCCGGACGGCTTGCGCATCATGCTGGCCTTACCTGGCGGCGGCGGGTATGGTGATCCCGCCGGGCGCGCTGGCGAGCAAGTCGCCAGCGATGTGCATAACGGCTATGTCGCGCCGGAAACGGCGCGCAGCGTTTACGGTTTTCGCGGTTGAGGCAGGGGTGCCGCGTTCATCGTGAGGGCTGTGACGGCAGCGCGGGCCGTCTCTAGGCCCGCGTTGTGTGAAGATGCCATGGCCGGTTTGCGCCGGCCATGGCCCTGTAAGGAAGCATGCATGATGGAAATGAAAGTGGCGGACGGAATGCCTTTGTATATTGCCGATGCCGAGGTGGAGCGGATTCTGCGCGCCGGAGATCTGGCGCCAGTGCTGACGCGGGCGTTTTTGTCCTGGCGTGAGGGCCAGGTCAATATGCAGCCGCGTTTTCGTACCGATCAAGATGGTTTCCGGCTGGTCAGCATGGGGGCTGTCATGCCGGCGCTGGGGTATGCCGGCGTCAAGGTATATAGCCATGTCGCTGGCCGCCTGTGCTTTCGCATCATGCTGTTTTGCACGCGGACAGGGGCCATGCTGGCGACGGTCGAGGCCAACGCGCTGACCAAGTTCCGGACGGCAGCCTGTTCTGTGCTGTCGGCCCGCCGCTATGCCGATCCCCAGGCTGATACCTTGGGCCTGTTCGGGCTGGGCCCGGTCGGCTATGAGCATGCCTTGCAATTGAGCCGCGCTTTTCCTTTGCGCCGGATTTTGCTGTGTGATCCGCGTGCCGGAGAAACGCTGCGCGCTGCCCTGGAGCGCGATACGGGTGTGCGAGTGGCGCTGGCAGATGCCGATGCCGTGGCGCGCCAGTCCAATATCATCGTGACGGCCACCCGGTCGCTGGTGCCGGTGTTTGATGGCGCTTTGCTTCGTCCAGGAACGTTTGTGGCGGCCGTGGGTTCATGCCTGAAGCATGCCAGGGAAGTCGATGCTGTGACGGTGGCGCGCGCCGGCGTGGTGGTGCTGGAGTGGCCGGAGCAGACTTTGCAGGACACCGGGGACTTATTGCTGTTTGACGATCAGGCGGCATTGCGCGCCAAAGTGGAAAGCCTGGCGGATATGCTGGCGGCAGGGCAGGCGTCAGCCTACGAGCCTGGGCGGATTGTGATGTATAACGCCGTCGGGGTGGCGCTGGAAGATATTGCGGCGGCCAGTATGATCTATGAAACGGCGTTGGAAGCGGCCTGACCCAGGAATCAATGACGGCTTGCGCAGGGCGGGCAGGCAGTGATTTTCTTGTATGTCGTCGGATCACTTAAAATACAGGCAAGCGTATTGCGCCGCTGGCGCAGAAGACCTTGTCCGGGCCTGCAGGCTACTATTCACTCAGACGTCTTGCCAGGCGTTCCGCTAACTTTGATCCAGCGTCTATGAACTTTCCAAGCACACCGCGCAAACGAAGCCGCAGCCTCACTCAGGAGGTTGTGCTGTCCCTGACCCGGCAAATCCGCCAGGGGGAGTTCCCGGTGGGCTGCAAGCTGCCCACCGAGTCGGAGCTGATGCAGCGCGAAGGCGTCAGCCGCACTGTCGTGCGCGAAGCGATTTCCAAATTGCAGGCCGCGCGGCTGGTAGAGACGCGGCATGGCATCGGCACGTTTGTGCTGGATCTGCCCGAGGCCGCGCATGGCGACATCAATCTGGATGTCAGCCTGGTGACCTTGCTGGATGTCATGTCCATTCTGGAATTTCGCATCAGCATCGAATCCGAGGCCGCGGGGCTGGCGGCGCAGCGCCGCACGGCAGATGATGTGGCGGCGATGCGTGCCGCGCTGGATCAGTTCGATCTGGACAGTGATGCGCGCAGCGAAGGCAATGTCGAAGCGGATATCGCTTTTCACACGGCCATTGCGGTGGCGACCGGCAACCGTTATTTCTCCGATGTGCTGAAGCAGCTGGGGGCGGCGATCATTCCGCGCAACCGCATTAATGCCGTGCAGCGCACGGCGGAAGCGCAGCAGGAATATCTGCGGCAGATCAATGGCGAGCACAAGGTTGTGCTGGCGGCCATAGACCGCCAGGATGCCGAGGCGGCGCGGGCGGCGATGCGCACGCACCTCAGCAATAGCCGGGAACGCCTGCGGGCGGTGTGGGAAAACATGGTCGATCATCAGGACGCAGGGACAACAGGCGTGTTGTAGGACGTCTGTGTTGTCAAAGTAGAAGAGGGCCAGGCAGTTTGACTGCGGCCCTCTTTTTTTACGCCATCATCGCTTAACTATCTGCATAAGGGTCTCTACCTAGCTTGTCTTTCATCTCCTATATTGTATGATGACATATCTCTATGTTGTTGTAGTACATCCTTGTGGCCCGATTATTGGAGAAAGCTGTGACTACCCCTTTGGAACTTAAAAATATTCTTTCGCAGGGTTTGCTGTCGTTTCCGCTGACGGATTTCGACGAGCAAGGCAATTTCAATGAAAAGTCGTATGCCGCCCGGCTGGAGTGGCTGGCCCCCTATGGCGCCAGCGCCTTGTTCGCCGCTGGCGGGACTGGCGAACTGTTTTCCATCAGCGGCGACGAATACAGCGGCATTATCCGCACTGCCGTGCAGGCTGGTGCTGGCAAAGTGCCTATCCTGGCAGGCGTGGGCGGCCCGACGCGCACGGCCATCGCCCAGGCGCAGGAGGCCGAACGCCTGGGCGCGCATGGCATCTTGCTGCTGCCGCATTACCTGACCGAAGCCAGCGAAGAAGGGATTGCCGCTCACGTGGCCGAGGTATGCCGTTCGACCCGTATCGGGGTGGTGTTCTATAACCGGGCCAACTCGCGCCTGAGCGCCGAATCGCTGGAAAAACTGGCGGATGCGCATCCCAACCTGATCGGTTTCAAGGACGGGGTAGGCGATATCGAGCCCATGGTGCGGATTCGCCGCAAGCTGGGCGATCGTTTCACTTATCTTGGCGGCTTGCCCACGGCAGAGGTTTACGCGGCGGCTTACAAGGCCATCGGGATTCCGGTGTACTCGTCGGCGGTGTTCAACTTCATTCCGCAGACAGCGATTGATTTCTACAACGCGCTGGCGCGGGGCGACGACGCCTTCACGACGCGTCTGATTGATGATTTCTTCCTGCCTTACCTGGATATCCGCAACCGCAAACAGGGCTATGCCGTCAGTATCGTGAAGGCGGGCGCCCGTCTGGCGGGGCATCCGGCTGGGCCTGTGCGCACGCCGCTGACGGATCTGGAAGCCGAGGAAGTCCAGGCGCTGAAGGCGCTGATGGATAAGGTCGGCGGCAAGTAAGCGGTTTTGTGACGGGACGGAATCATGACGATGATCGGTAAGATGTTTATCGGCCATCAGCGTATTCTCGGTACGGCGGGGGGCCAGAAGGCCGTTAACCCCGCCACCGGCGAAAATCTTGAGCCGATGTTCGGATTCGGTTCGGATGCTGATGTAGAACGGGCCGCGGCGCTGGCGCAAGCGGCGTTCGATGACTATCGCAGTCTGCCGCTGGCGCAGCGGGCGCAATTCCTCGATGAAATTGCCAACCGCATTCTGTTGCTGGGCGAGGATTTGCTGGAACGGGCCCATGCGGAAACCGGCCTGCCCTTGGCCAGGCTGGCTGGCGAGCGCGGCCGGACGGTTGGGCAGTTGCGCCTGTTCGCGCAGGTGGTGCGTGACGGACGCTTTCTGGCAGCCAGCGTCGATCCGGCAGAGCCGGAGCGCAGCCCCTTGCCGCGCAGTGATCTGCGTTTGGCGAAAATGCCTTTGGGGCCCGTGGCGGTGTTTGGCGCCAGCAATTTCCCGCTGGCGTTTTCGGTCGCCGGGGGCGATACGGCATCCGCCTTGGCGGCGGGGGCGCCGGTCATTGTGAAAGGGCACAATGCGCACCTGGGCACGTCGGAGCTGGTCGGGCAAGCCATCGCCGAGGCCGCGCAAGTGACAGGCATGCCGGAAGGCGTATTTTCCTTGCTGTTTGGCGCGGGCACTTCCTTGGGCAGCGCGCTGGTGTCTCACCCCGCGATCAAGGCTGTCGGTTTTACCGGATCGCGCCAGGGCGGGCTGGCGCTGGTGCGCCTGGCCCAGGCCAGGCCGGAACCCATACCGGTATATGCGGAAATGAGCAGCATCAACCCGGTCTTTCTGTTTCCCCAGGCATTGGCCGAACGGGGCGCGCAGCTTGGCCAGGCGTTTGTGGCGTCGCTGACGCTGGGGTGCGGCCAGTTTTGCACCAACCCCGGCCTGCTGATCGCGCCTGCCGGGCCTGGTCTGGATGCCTTTCTGGCATCGGCGGCGCAAGCGCTGGCAGCGCATCCGGCAGGGGTAATGCTGACGGCGGGCATTCAGCGCGCCTATGACGAGGGCGTTGCCCGCCTGACGGCAGCCGCGCAAGTGCAGTGTCTGGCGCAGGGCCAGGCTGCACAGGCGCAGACGCCGCCACGGGCGCAGGCCATGTTGTTTGCCACCGATGCGGCAGGCTTTCACGGCAATCCGGCCCTGCGCGAAGAGGTGTTCGGGCCGGCGGGGCTGGTGATTCGTGTTCAGGACACCGGGGATTTCGTCACGGTGGCGGAACAGCTGGAAGGGCAGTTGACGGCGACTTTGCTCATGGATGAAGCCGACCATGCCGCCGCCAGGCCGCTTGTGCCTATCCTGGAACGCAAGGCTGGCCGCTTGCTGGTCAACGGCTTTCCTACGGGTGTGGAAGTGTCGCATGCCATGGTGCATGGCGGCCCCTTTCCGGCAACCTCGAATGCTGCCTTCACCTCGGTGGGCGCCACGGCCATAGACCGTTTCCTGCGGCCGGTCTGCTATCAGGACTTTCCTGAGGCGTTGTTGCCGGCGGCCTTGCAGCCAGGCAACCCGCTGGGGATTGCCCGGCTATGTGATGGGCGGCCGGAAGCAGCGGTTTAACGGCAGGAGGGGCGGCGCAACAGGGCAAAATGGCCGGTATGATGTCATGGCTGCTGTCATTGTTGCGCCCCCTGTTTGCGCCCCCTGTTTGCGCTCTTTTTGGCGCCCTTTTTTGCCGCTCCTTCTTGCTGCGGATCTTGCCCGCTATCCTGACCATGATCCAGACCGCTCGCCTAAGCTTGCGCCCGTTTGCGGCAGCTGATGCCAATGAGGCATTTGCCTGCATGACGCCCACGCTGACCCGCTATATGGCATTTGAGCCTCCGGCCTCAGCGGCGGTGTTCGAACTGATCTGGCGCCAATGGTTATGGAAAATCGCCGAAGGCAGTGATTTTGTTTTTACGATCCGGACGCTGGCCGATGGGCAATTCATGGGGTTGGCGGGTTTGTACCGGACGGCGGAGCCAGAGCCGGAACTGGGTATCTGGATCCGGGAGGATGCGCACGGGCAAGGCTATGGCGGCGAAGCCGTGGCCGCGGTCGCGCACTGGGGCGCGCAGCGTTTGCCTGTTGCGGCCTTTATCTATCCGGTTGCCGAGGAAAATCATGCCAGCCGGCGGATTGCGCAAGCCTTGGGCGGCACCGTGTTTGCCAGCGAAAGCACCCCTAAATACCAGGCTGTGATTTACCGGATTCCGCGTCCGGAGCCGCGTCAGGAATAAGCCTGAAAACGCCTCAAAACCTCAGGGGCGGCCACGGTTTGCCGCGCGTGGAGGCAGGCCTGCGCGGGTAAATCCCGATTCGGCAGGCAGCCCTGTTGGCTTCAAGTTGCCGTAGCGTCATGCGGTACGCTATTTGTTTGGCCGGGCCTGTCGCGCCGGCACGGTTTGCCTGGAGCTTGCATGACCGCCATGATTGTTTCCGATTTCAGCGTGGATACCGCATTGGGCCGGCTCGCCGCCCGCCAGTGGGAGCCGGCGGACGCTGGCCGTACCTTGGCCCCCATCGTCATGCTGCATGATTCCCTGGGCAGTATTGCCTTATGGCGGGACTTTCCGGAACGCCTGGCTGCTGCCGCAGGCAGGCGGGTGATTGCCTATGACCGCTTGGGCTTCGGCGGCTCCGACCCGCATCCGGGGCAGCTGTCCATGGACTATGTGCAGGATGAATCACGCACATTTTTGCCCCAGGTATTGGCGCAGGCCCAGGCTGATGCATTTCTTGCGCTAGGTCATAGTATTGGCGGCTGCATGGGAATTGCCAGCGCGGCCCAGCATGCCCGCTGTCAGGGTTTGATTACGATCGCGGCGCAGGCCTATGTGGATGAGCGCATTGTGGCGGGCATTGTTGATGCCAGGAATATGTTCAGGGATCCCGCCCAGTTCGCGCGCCTGGAGAAATACCATGGCGCCCAGGCGCGCTGGGTACTGGATTCCTGGGCGGATACCTGGACGTCCCCGGATTTTTCCAGCTGGAATATGGGGGCGGAATTGCCGCAAGTGCGATGCCCAGCGCTGGTGCTGCATGGCGACCGTGACGAGTACGGTTCACTGGCCCAGCCCCAGCGTATCGCTGACAGTATTCAGGGGCCGGTGACTTTCCGCGTGCTGGAAGATTGCGGCCATATTCCCCACCGGGAAAAACCGCAGGTCTTGCTGGCAGCCATCACTGCGTGGCTGCAAGACCTGCCTCCCGCGTAATAAGTTACATGGGGGCTGCCGGGCCGCCGGGCTGTCAAAACGCTCAGGACTGATTTTTCATGGCACTGCCGGTTCAGCCGGCAGTGCCATGATGGTTTATGGGCCCAGGTTTTGGGCAGCGCCGTCGCCGGTCATTCAGTGTTTTGATGTTCAAGCGGGTACTTATGTTCATCTGGTGAATTATTTTTCCTGCCAGATCCTGGCGGGAAGCTAGGGTTATTCCCAGTTCTGTGTTTACCAGGTGAACGCATCAAGGATTTCGATTGCTCTGCGCTGGGCGAGTGTGTGTAATCCACCGAACCTGCCGGACAGACCGATCTGTTAGAAAAAAAACAGTTGGATCGCGCGGCAGGGCACCGGGGGCAGGCAAGGCGCCGCCCAGGCAAAGCCAGGCCCGGTAGCCCATCAAAATACGGAGATAAAGATGAAACGAATTCTCATGGCGGCAGTCTGTTCCCTGTCGATGGCATGCGGAACGGCAGCACTGGCCCAAGCCAAACCCACGACCTTGAAGTTTTCCAATTTCGCTGGCCCGACGGCCTATCTGACCAAGGGAATGTTCGAGCCGCTGATCAAGGACATTGAAGCGGATTCGCAAGGCACGCTGAAAATCCAGCTGTATTCCGGCGGTTCGCTGGTCAAGGCCGAGGATACTTTTGACGCTGTGCGCCGAGGCCTGGTGGACATGGGCTGGGGGGTGACGGGCTATACCCCGGGCCGCTTCAAGGTTGCCGATATCCCGGAGATTCCGTTTCAGGCGCAAACCGTGCGCGAAGCATCGACGGGCGTTTGGCGCCTGCATGAAGAAGGCCTGATGGATGGCTTTGACGATGTGAAAGTGTTCGCGCTGGTGTCGTCGGGTATTTTGACGGCGCACGGCGTCAGCGAAATCAAGTCGCTGGATGATTTCAAGGGCCAGCGCATCCGCGCGGCCGGCCCGCTGGCCAGCGCCTCGGTGGAAGCCCTGGGCATCATCCCGGTCGGCCTGCCTGTGCCGCAGACGGCGGAAAACCTGTCCAAGAAGACGCTCAGCGGCAGCCTGAATGACTGGAACGCGGTCTATACCTGGCAGGTACTGGATTTCGTGCCCTATCACATCGACGTGCCCATGGGGTCCAGCACGGTGTTCCTGGTGATCAATAAACGCGCGTACGACCGCCTGGCGCCGGAAGCCAAAGCGGCGCTGGAAAAACATGGCGGCGCCAACTTTGTTGGCCGCTGGTCCGAAGGCCTGGGGGGCGAAAACGAACGCCTGAAGCAACTGTTGCAGCAGAATCCCGCGCATACCATCGTGACGCCTGACGCTGCGGATGTGGAACGCTGGACGGCAGCCGTGCAGCCGGTGATCGAGAAATGGGTGGGCAGCGTGCCGCAGGGCGAGCGCGTTTGGGAAGTCTATACCGAAGCCCTTGAATCGCAACGCGGAGCGCAATAAGCATGAGCTCGGCCAATATCGCGGAAATTCCCGCCAAGGCTGATTGGCAGGACCAGTTCTGCAAAGTCATGGCCTGGGCAGCGCTGACGCTGCTCCTGGCCGTGTCGGCCGGGACGCTGGTGGATATCATCCTGCGCGCTTTCACGCCATACACGGTGCGCGGCCTGTTTGAACTGAACGGCTTGTTCATGGCCATTATTGTGTCCGGGTTTTCCGGGCTGGTATTCGTGCGCCATCTGAACATCCGCATGGATGTGATGAAGGCGGTCGCAGGCAGCAACCAGATGGCGGTGCGCCTTTTGTGCGAGCTGGCGGAGGTCGCGGTATTTGGCTGGCTGGCGGCTGTCTTGCTCTTCCGCGCGCAGGACGCGCAGGAGTATGGCGAGAAAACCATGGTGGTCGGCTGGCACACCGCAGGCTGGTGGGCGGTGGCCGGTGTACTGATGTCGCTGGCGGCGCTGCTGGTGCTGATTCAGGCGTTGCAGCGCTGGTATGCGATGCTGCGCACCCGTGCTTATGCGCAGCCCGGATTCTGGCGTGGCGCGCTGGTGACAGCCGGCACGATTGCCGTGTGCGCTGTGCTGACCGTGCTGTTCATCAATGAAGATAGCAGCCCGGGCATGCAGGCCAGCATGGCGTTTGTGGTGCTGTACCTGCTGATTGCCGCGCAGATTCCTATCGGTGTTTCGCTGGCGCTGGTCGGCGTGGCCAGCCTGGCTTTGACGCTGGGGGCGGAGCAAGCGCTCGTGGTGTCGCAGAATGAAGTGGGGCGCGCTCTGACGAGTATGGATATGGCGGCGATTCCGCTGTTCCTGCTGATGGGTAATTTCGCCACCTGGGCCGGCCTGTCGGGGGATATTTTCAATTCCGGCACGGCGCTGCTGGGGTCGCGCCGCGGCGGCCTGGCCATGGCCTCGGTGCTGGGATGCGGCGGTTTTGGCGCGATCTGCGGTTCGTCGATTGCCACCACGGCTACCTTCGGCAAGGTCGCCTTTGTGGAAATGGAGCGCCGCAATTACGCGCATAGCCTGGCGGCAGGCTGTATTGCCGCCGGCGGCACGCTGGGCGCCTTGATTCCGCCATCGGTGGTGCTGATCGTCTATTGCGTGGTGGTGGAGCAATCCATTCAGGTGGCGTTCCAGGCGGCCTTGATTCCGGGCCTGTTGGCGCTGTCCATGTATGTCGTGGCCATTTTCATCTCTGTGCGGCTCAAGCCCAGCCTGGCCCCGGATGTCGAACAATTCGACTGGCAGGTGGCGCGCGCGGCCATGATCAAGGCCTGGCGGCCGGTGCTGCTGTTCGCGCTGGTGCTGGGCGGGCTGTATGGCGGCATGTTCACCACGCAGGAAGCTGCTTCTGTCGGCGCTTTGCTGGCTTTTGTCTTTGCCGTTGGCACCAAAGGGTTCACGCTGGAGAAGTTCAAGGCTTCGCTGATTGATACGGCGATCAATGCCGGCGCCATTTATGTGATCTTCATTGGCGCGAACATTTTCGCCAGTTTCATGAGCTTCACGGATATCACCCAGCTGGTCTTGAGCCTGGTAGATATCAATGTCATGCCGCATTGGCTGATCCTGTTCGGGCTGGTGCTGTTCTATCTGCTGCTGGGGACGGTGTTCGATACGCTGGCCGCCGTGCTGGTGACCACGCCGCTGGTGGTGCCCCTGATTGTCGGCATGGACTATGACCTGATCTGGTGGGGCGTCGTGACCTTGTCGCTGGTTGAAATCGGCATGATTACGCCGCCGCTGGGAATGAACGTATTCGTTATGCGCAGTGTGGTGGGGGACCGCTTGCCGCTGGCTACCATTTTCCGCGGCGTGACGCCGTTCCTGATGGCGGATCTGGTGCGCGTCATTCTGCTGACGGCATTCCCCATGATCACCATGTGGCTGCCTGGCTTCTTGAGCAGCAGTTGAGGAGCAAACTATGAGTGAAAATCGTATTGCCCTGGTGACTGGCGCGGCTGGCGGCATTGGCCAGTCGGTTTGCCGGACATTGGCGCAGCAGGGCTTGCAGGTCGTCCTGGCCGACTTGGATGCCGCGCCCTTGCAGGCGCTGGCAGCGGCTTTGCCCGGCCACGGCCACCGCACCGCAAGCGTGGATATCAGCAATATGGCTTCGGTGGAGTCTTTGTTCGCCCGCCTGCGTGATGAAGGGGTGCAGTTGTCCGTGCTGGTGAACACGGCGGCGGTCTCGCCTGTTGGTGAGGGCGGCGCGGTGATAGACGTGCGCAACACGACCCCGGAACTGTGGGAAAAAGTTTTTGCGGTCAACGCTTTTGGCACCTATGCCGTATGCCGGGCGTTTGTGATGCAGGCCGATGCCTCCATCCAGCACGGCCGCATCATCAATTTCGCCTCGACAGCGGCGCAACTGGGCGGTTACCGCTCTTGCACCGCCTATGTGGCCAGCAAGGCCGCCGTCATTGCGTTCACCAAGGCGCTGGCGCGTGAAATGGCGCCCTTGAACATTACCGCCAACGTGGTGGCGCCCGGCCTGATTGATACGCCCATGCTGCGCACGCGCCTGGACCGCAAGGATGATGCGGGGGCCGTGGGCCTGGTGCCGCTCGCGCGCGTGGGCCAGCCGGACGAGGTAGCGGCGGCCGTGACCTATCTGGTGAATCCGCTGGCGGCCTATGTGACGGGTAGCACGCTGGACGTCAACGGCGGCTATTACATGGTCTGAGGGGGCAGGGATGAAAATCTGGCATCAGTCCAGCGTGGATCTGGACAACTATCCGGTTTACCGGGAATCGCTGGCGCGGCACTATGCGCGCATTGCCAATCCCGGCACGGAAATCATCCTGCATGGCGTGCCGGAATCCATGTGGCATGGCAAGTCGCCCAGCGAAGTGATGAAAGTGCCATACGCCTATCACAAGGCCATGAGCCGGCAATTGCTGCATAACGTGCACCGCGCTGAACAAGAGGGCTATGACGCCTTCGTGATCGGTACCTATACCGAACCCTTGTTGCGCGAGTGCCGTTCGCTGGTCGATATTCCGGTGATTTCCATGCCGGAAAGCACGGTGCTGATTTCCTGTTCCATGGCGCAGCAGATCGGCCTGGTGACCTTGAACGAGGAAAACCAGTGGTTCCTGAAAAATGCCATGCAGCGCCATCGTCTGGAAGCGCGCATCAGCGGCATTTATGTCATTGAACCGCAGTTGCCCGAACGCGCCATCGAGCAGATGTTCCTGGAGCCGGGCGATTACATTGCTGCTTTCACGGCAACGGCGCGGCGCGCCATTGCCGCAGGGGCGGACCTGATTGTGCCCGCCGAAGGGCTGGTGGCAGAAGTGCTGGCGGCCAATGATATTTATGAGATTGACGGCGTCAGTGTGCTGGATGGCGTGGGCGCGCCCTTGTCCTATGCGGAAATGCTGGCCAAGCTGCACCGGTTGACCGGCCTGCATGCGGGCCGGCGCTGGCATTACATCAAACCCAGTGCGGAACTGCTGGCGCTGTATCCTCCCGACTGAGGAGAAAAACGTGGCAGAAACCGATGTTTATCCCAGGGTCCGCGCCCTGGAGCGCGGCCTTGAATTGATAGGGGCGTTGAGCGACCTGGGCTGGGCCAGCCCAGGTGAATTGGCCAAATACACAGGCATTCACCGGGCCACGGTGTATCGCCTGTTGTTCACGCTGGAACAGGCGGGCTATGTGTATCTCCGGCCAGGTGACGGACGCTATTTTCTGACGACCCGCTTTCGCCGTTTTGCCGATAGCGTCAAGGACGAGGACTGGGTGGTGCAGGTCATCGGCCCCTATCTGGGGCGCCTGCTGTCGCAGGTGCAATGGCCTAGCGACTTTGCCACGTTTTCTTCGGGGCACCTGGAAATCCGGGAATCCACGCACCGTTTCAGCCCGATGTCGGTCAATCGCGCCATGGTGGGCAAGACCCGGCCCTTGCTGCGTTCTGCGCTGGGGGTGGCCATCCTGAGCGAAGTGGCGGACGACAGCCTGGAGCAGATTCTGGATCTGGCCAGCATCATGAAGCATGACGGCTTTGCCAAGGAGGCTGTGCGCCATGAGCTGCAGCAACTGCGCCTGCAGGCCCGCGAGCGCGGCTATTCCGAATCGTCAGGCGGCACGGAGCCGAATATCAGCGCCATTGCCTATCCGGTGTGCTGGCGCAATCGCGTGCTGGGCGCGATCAACATCATGTTTTTCAGAAGCGCCATGACGCCGGCCAAGGCGGCCGAGCGCTACCTGGATGCCTTGCATGAATGCGTGCACGACATCGAGCGTGAACTGGACCCGCTGCCTTTGGGAGAATACGGATGGCTCAGGTACAAGCATTGAGGGTATCGACCCCCTGGGCGTCGGACAGCGCCGTTGTGGAAGACTGGGACGGCGCCGAGGAAGCCTCCAGCTACCGGCCTATCGAAAGTTTGCGGCGCGGCCTGGAAATCCTGCTGTGCCTGAACCAGGCGCTGGGCGGGCGCGCCTCGATCAAGGAAATCAGCGCTGCCACCGGCCTGCACCGGACCACGGTGCGGCGCATGCTGGAAACCCTGCAGAATGAAGGCTATGTGCGCCGCAATGCTTCGGATGAACATTACAGCCTGAACCATAAAGTCCGGCAGTTGAGCGACGGCTTCACGGACGAGGACTGGGTGTCCGAGGTGGCGGGCCAGGCCTTGGGGCGGCTATTGCAAAAGGCGGTCTGGCCTTCCGACCTCTGTACGCTGGATGGCGACAGCATGGTGGTGCGGGAAACCACGCACCGCTTCAGCCCGCTGTCCTTTCACCGGGCCATGATACGGCGGCGCCTGCCCATGCTGTTCACGGCGGCGGGGCGCGCCTACCTGAGCGCCTGTCCGTCAGCGGAGCGGGAGGAAATCCTGCGGCTGCTGCAGCAGGGCAATGATGAACAGGCGCGCCTGGCGCGCAATCCGCAACTGGTGGCGGCGCTGTTGCAGAAAACCCGGGAACAGGGCTTTGGTTCCAATGATGGCGATTGGACCGAACAGGCGCGCATGAGCGCCATTGCCTTGCCGATTCACCACGGTGATCGGGTGCTGGGCTGCATCAATATTATTTTCACCAAGAAGGCGATGACCACGCGTGAAGCCGAGCAGCGCCTGTTGCCCGCCTTGCAGACGGCAGTGGCGGAAATCGAGTCTCATCTGATGCCGGAGGGCGCTGCCGCCGTGCCTGCCGCAGCACCCGCAGCGCCCGCCCTGGCGCCGCATCGGGAAACCCTGCCGGACCTGTTGCTGACGGTGTAGGGGACGGCTGAAGGAGGGACGGCGCGCGGCAGCTGGCCGAGTTCACTGGCGCGCCGGCCGGGTGGCCGTCATCAGCAGATAGCACAGCGCTGCCGCAGAGAGCATGCCGCCGTACCATAGCGTGAGGTTCGCGTCCGTCTGCATGGATTGGCTGCCTATGGCTGTGCCCATGGAAATGCCCAGGTAGATGGCCGAGGAATTCAGCGCAATAACGAATGCCGTTTCCTGCGGAGCGCTGGCAATCAGCCTGTGTTGTTGCGCAGGGGTTTGCGCCCAGCTGCTTGCGCCCCAGCCTATCATCAGCATGGCGGCCCAGACGGGGGCGACAGGGGGATGGCGCCAGGCCAGCGCCATGGCGCTCAAGGCGCAGAACATCAAGGCATAGGCGCCGGTGAGTACCGTGACAGGCCCGAGTCTATCAGTGGCCCAGCCCGACAGGTAATTGCCTGCTACGGCGCCAAGCCCATAGCAAAGCAGCATGGCGGTGACGGATTCCGAATGCCCCAGCAGCCCATCCAGGATAGGGAGGGTGAAGGCGTAAGGCGCGTAGCAGGCAGCCATGCCCAGGACAGTCAGCGGCAGGATGCGCCGTACCTGGCGATGCTGGAGAACCGCCAGGCGTTGCCGTAAGGTCACGCGCGCGCCGCCAGGCATTTCCGGCATGGCCATTCCTATGCAGAGGGCAGCGGCGGCGCAGAGGGCGGCTATCAATAGGAACGTGGCGCGCCAACTCAAGGCGGTGCTGACCCAATGGCCTAAGGGGATACCGAAAGCTGTGGCAGCGGTCAGGCCGCCAATCACGATAGCTAGGGCGCGAGCGCGGCTATCAGGGCGGACCATTGCCGCCGCGGCAGCGCCCGCATTGGGGGTGTAAGCCGCGGCTGCCGCGGCGGCGGCCACTCTGGATGCGATCAGGAGGCCAAACGAATTCGCCATGGCAGACCCCAGATTCGCCAGGCCAAGAAGTATTAATGCCAGGACAAGCAGCCGCCGCCGTTTGACCGTGGCGCTCAAGACGGCGATGACAGGAGCGAGGACGGCATAGGCGAGCGCGAAGAGGGTGACGGATTGACCCGCCATGGCTTGCGTCACCCCGAGTTCTTGCGCCATTGAGGGGAGAAATGCCGCCACAATGAATGCGTCGGTGCCGACAACAAACGTGCCCAGCGCCAGAACGGCGGCGGCATTCAAGCCATAAACCGATACCGCGCCGCGATCCGTGGCGTTTGTTCCGGGAAACAATGGCGTGCGCTTCATGGGATTCAGTCCGGTGCGCGTGTGTTATTGGCGCATGCCAATCGCCAGCCGGTTAAAGGCGCTCATCAATGCAATGGCAAAACTCAGGTCTGAAATTTCCTGGTCATTGAAATGGAGGTTGAGCTGCTCGAAATCGGTATCCGAAGCATGGCTTTGGGCCACGTTTACCAGGGATTCAGCCCAGGCCAGCGCGGAACGTTCGCGTTCGCTGAAAGACGGGCTGACTCGCCAACCGGCCAGGCCATCGAGTTTTTTGTCAGGCACGCCCGCCGCGCGCAATGACGCCGCGTGCATCTCCAGGCAGAAGGCGCAGCCATTCATCTGCGAAACCCGCAGATAGATCAGCTCTATCAACGGTTTTCCGAGGCTGCTCTGATCCAGGGCTTTCTTGGTGAGGGTCAAGCCCTGATAAGCCTCAGGGGAGAGTGTCTGGTAAGGAAGGCGAAGGGGCTTCATGAAGTATCTCCAGCAAAAGGGGAAGGTGGGTGCAGCGGTTTGCTTTACTTGTGCATTCTGCCCGGCTAATGTCCTATTCATAAGTGGCAAGAATTGAAAAAATGGATAGGACATAGCGCATGGATTTGCATCCGTTGAAACCCAGCCGGGAACCAGGCGTGCCGCTCTATCAGCAGTTGTATCGGCGTTACCGTGATGCCATTGCCGCGGGGCAATTGCAGCCCGGTGACAGAGTGCCGTCTGTGCGCAGCCTCGCGAGTGAACTGAATCTGGCGCGCGGCACGGTCGAACAGGCTTATCAAAGGCTGACCAGCGAGGGCTATTTCCTGGCGCGTGGCCCAGCGGGTACTGTCGTCTCCCCTCAATTGGGGAATCTGGGCCAGCCGAAAACTGCCAGGGCCTGCGCGCCTTTGGCGCGGCCATCGTTGCATTCGCCGTCGGATGACGGAACGCCACGGCCTTTTCAGATGGGATTGCCAGCGCTGGATGCCTTTCCCCGCAAGACGTGGGCACGCTTGGCCGGCCACAACTTGCGCGCCTCGGGTATCAGCGCCATGCGCTATCCGGATCCGGCGGGGTATGCGCCACTGCGCCGCGCCATCGCAGCCTATCTTGGCGTGTCGCGCGGCATCGTTTGCATGCCGGAGCAGGTATTCATCACAGCAGGTTATTGGGGGGCGCTAGACCTGGTGTGCCGCACCTTGCTGCAAGCTGGCGATACCGGGTGGTATGAAGACCCCGGCTACCTTTTTGCCCGCCAGTTTCTGGAGCGCATGGGCATGCGCCTGGAACCTGTTCCTGTCGATGCAGAGGGTCTGAATGTGGAGGCTGGCCAGCAGCGGAATGATGAGGCACGGTTCGCTGTCGTCACGCCTACGCATCAGAGTCCGATGGGCATGGCGATGTCTTTGCCCAGGCGCTTGCAATTGCTGGACTGGGCCAGCCGCCGCGAGGCGTGGATTATCGAAGATGACTACGACAGCGAGTTCCGCTACCACGGCCATCCCTTGCCGGCGCTGAAAAGCCTGGATCACGATGGGCGCGTGCTGTATGCCGGCACATTCAGCAAAGTGCTGCATCCGGGTTTGCGTCTGGCCTATCTGGTCGTCCCGGACGCGCAGGTCGAACGATTCAGGCAGGCTGGCGACTATGCGGGCGGCCCCGGTTCCATCCTGCCGCAGGCCACGGCGGCGGATTTTATGGAGCAAGGCCACTTTGCCCGCCATCTGCGCAAAATGCGTGCCTTGTATGCGGCGCGGCGCGGCTATCTGGTGGATGCGCTACAGCAAACATGGGGTTCGCGCCTGCAGGTTCATCCTCAGGCCGGCGGCATTCATCTGTTGTGCAAGCTGACAGCAGGGGATAAGGACACGTCCATGGCTGCGGCCGCGCAGGCGCATGGCCTGGCGGTTCAGGCGCTGAGCCGCTGGCAAATGCGCAAGCCGACGCACCGGGGGCTGCTGATGGGCTTTGCCAATGTCACGAACCCGGACATGGCGCAGGAATGGGCGCGCCGTTTAATCACCGCCATGGGAGGATGATGTCCCATGGCGGTGAGGCTTAATCCTGGGTGAAGAATTCCAGCACCATGCGGTTGAATTTATCCGCATGTTCCCATTGCGCCCAATGGCCGCAGCGGCTGAAGATGTGCAGTTCGGCGTTGGCCATGCCCCACAGCAGCCGCAGGCCGATGTCCATGGGCACGAAGCGGTCGTCGCGGCCCCAGATAACCAGCGCCGGTGCCTTGATTTCGCCCAGGCGCGGGCCGAAGTCGGGGAATTGGCGCGGGTTGGCTTCCAGGCTCTTGACGAAATTTTCCAGGTGGTCGCGGCGCGACAGCATATTGTTCAGGCGGGCCTGGAACAGTTCTTCGGTCAGATGGCTGGTATCGAAAACGAAGACTTGCATCATGCGGCGCAGGTTTTCGATGGTCGGTTCGCGGTAGAGCGCCTGCAGCAGCTTGATGCCTTCGGCGGGCATGGGCACGAACTGGCTGGGGCCGCCAGTGCCGCCGCCCATCAGAACGAGCTTGCCTATGCGTTCCGGGTGGGCCAGCGAGAAAGCCACGGTGCTATGGCCGCCCATCGAATTGCCGATGATATGGGCGCGTTCGATATTCAGCGTATCCAGCAGGCCTTTGAGCGCGCGGGCATTCAGGTCGGAACGCGAGCCAGTGCAGACGATGGGATCGCTCTTGCTCCAGCCCGGGCAATCCAGCAGGATGACGCGGAAACCGGCATCGGCCAGCGGCTGGACGTTGCGGTTGAAGTTGGCCCAGCCGCTGGCGCCGGGGCCGGAACCGTGGAGCATGACCACGACAGGGCCGTTGCCGCCAGTGTCGTTGTAATGCACCTGCAGGTCCAGATCCTGTTCCTTGATGCGGGCAAAGCGGCTGGTGCTGGCTTCGGTATGAATCGTGGGGCTTGTTGTCATGGCAATTCCTGGTGGTGAATGGCGAAGCAAAGGGGACGGGAAGACCGTGCGGATGGCGGGCTTCCCGTGAGAGAGGGAGGGCTTATTCGAAACTGACCGATACGTGCCCCATACCGGCGATATGCACACTGAAGTGCTGGCCGCCGCGGACGACGGCCATCGGGCCCAGCGCGCCGGTCAGCACGATGTCGCCGGCCTGCAGCGGACGCCCGCAGCGCACCATCGTGTTGGCGAGCCAGACGGCGGCATTGAGCGGATTGCCCAGACAGGCGCGGCCATTGCCGCGTGATACCGGGACGCCGTCGCAGTGCATTTCCATGGCGCAATCCGT
Organism: Kerstersia gyiorum; assembly: GCF_004216755.1. Taxonomy (GTDB): domain Bacteria; phylum Pseudomonadota; class Gammaproteobacteria; order Burkholderiales; family Burkholderiaceae_B; genus Kerstersia; species Kerstersia gyiorum. Next base: position 10,660 of record NZ_SGWZ01000006.1, on the reverse strand, counting down.
CAGGTCGATGTCGCGCAGCAGCACCGGGCGGCTGCCCAGCACAAACAGGCCGCTGGACGCGTTGTCTGCCACGGTATCGACAAAACGGATGTTCCAGTCGGCAATCCGGCTGTCCACCACTTCGATGGCGGGCAGGCAATATTCGGTCGCGCGGATCAGGTCGGCATAGGTATGGCGTTCGTGGCTCAGGTCGCGGCCCAGCACCAGCGCGACTTCCGCTTCGGCCTTGGGCTGAATCAGGCGGCCAGCGGCAATGGTTTCGCCGTCGCCGACAGACATATCATCGAACAGCATGCCAAAGTCGGGCTGATCCACCCCCAGTTGCGCCTGGACTGCCAGCGAGGTCAGGCCGATTTTCCGCCCTGCCAGACGGCGGCCTTGTTCCAGCCAGAGACTGGTATTGGCTTCCTGGATGGCATAGGCGGCTTCCGGGCTGGCGTCCTGCAAGCGGTCGCGCAAGGGGGCGATGGCCTGCAGCTGCTCGGCGGCCAGGCGCAAGGCGCTGGCCGCGCCTTGCGGGTCCAGTGCTGCGGGGAGAGGGGCTTGTGTCATGTCTTGCATGTCCTGAAAAAGGGCGCGGAAAATCGCGTCAGACCGCAGCCGGTTCGGCGCTGACGACGCCATACCCGGCAATCCATTCATTGACCGGGCGGTAGTAATCGCGCCGGCCTTCATACGCGCCGATGGCGGACATGGCGGCAAAGGCGGCGACCCAGGTGCGGACTTCGTGCGTGGAGCGGCCGGCCGTTTTGGAGATGACGTCGATTTCGAAATCATCGACTTTGCTCAGATCCTTGCCGATCAGCAGATCCATGAAGGCATGGTCCCATTCTTGGTTCAGCGGGGTGAGGTCGCAGGCTGGCGTGCCGAAAATCTGGCCGGTTGCCAGCGTGCGCGCCTGGCGTGCCGCACGCGCTTCGGGGCTAGGGTTGCGCCCAGAAATCAGGAATTCGGCGATTTCCGGCTTGGCGCCGGAATACACCGGCACTGGCGGTTCATGCGACAGGCCGCCAGAGCCCAGGATCAGGACGCGCTTGCCCAGCCCCGCGATGAAACGGCCCACTGCCTCGCCCAGCAGGCGGATGCGGCGGTACGGACAGAAGGGGGGCGCCACCGAGTTGATGATGACGGGAATGACCGGGTAGCGGGTCAGGCTGCCTGTCATTTCTTCCAGAATCTGGGTGCATCCGTGATCCACCTGCAGCCGGTGCGACATGGCGACGTCCAGGTCGCTGTTGAGTACATGGCGCACGAGATCCAGCGCCAGATCATCGGGGATGGATAGCGGGCCTGGCAGCGTTTTGTAGTCCGCCACGGATTCGGCTGCCGTGGCAATCACGAAAGGAGGCATCAGGTCATAGAACAGGCCGTTGTAGTGATCGGGCGCGAAGACGACGATCAGTTCCGGGTCAAAGGCCTCGACCTCGGCGCGCGCGGCAGCGATGACGGCATCGACTTCGGCGACGACGCCAGGCGCCGGGTCATTCAGACCGCGCAGGGGGGTGTGCGACAGGCACTTGAGTTTGACGATGCTGGTACTCATGGAATCTCCGGATTTCATGGCTGCACCGGCGGCAGGTTTGCTTGGGCCGCAGATACAGGGGGCTGACGCTTGAGCCAGGCTTGGCCGGAACATGCGCCTTAGGCAGCGGCGCGTTGCCGCAGCTGCTTGCGCGAGGGAAATTCCGTCACGCCTGTCTCCGTATTTATTCATCCAGCCGGCGGTGTTTCCGCCTGCTGATTTGTCTGAACCGATTGTAGGAATGGCCTCTGAAGCGCCCAAAAAAAGTTGGTGCGAGGTGCACACTGCGCACCGCACCGCACCGCACCGCACCGCACCGCACCGCACCGCACCGCACCGCACCGCACCGCATGGCGTGGCATGGCATGCCATGGCGCTGCTGCGCCGCAGTCGGCCAGGCTGGCCTAGGGGCGGGTGCCGGGCAGGGCGCGCAAAGGTAGGCGCGATGGGAAAGGCCTTGGAGATTTTCTTGTCGCCGCAGGGCGCAGCCAATCAGGCAGGGAATGGGCTGGGCATGGCGCGCGCGAGGATGCGCAGACAGCAGAAAGCAGACAGCAGAAAGCAGACAGCAGAAAGCAGACAGCAGAAAGCAGACAGCACGCCGAAGGCAAGCCGAGGGCGCTCAGGTCTCTCAGTGCAGTTCAGTGCGGCTAGGAGGGAAGAGAAGAAAAGGCGGGCTGGGGAGGTATTGTTGTGTTCATGCGGCGGCCCTTGGCGAGCCGCCGCATGATGCCCGGCATGCCAGGCGCATGCCGGGCGGCGGGCTTAGGCGGTGGCCGGATAGACCCAGGCTTGTTGCGGGTCTATGCGCACCGGGTGGTGTCCGGCAGCCAGGGGCTCGCGGCCGAACGCGCGCAGCGGAACCGCCTGGGTACCGGCCTCGCCCAGCCGGAAGACGTGTTCCCAGCGGTCACCCAGATACATGCTGGTGCTGAGCGGCAGGCTGAATTCGCCGGATGCGTCATCACCGGCGCCAACTTTCAGGCTTTCAACCCGGACGACGACCACGACCGCCTGGCCTTCCTTGAGTTCGCCGACAGGCGTGCCCCAGAAGCGCCAGCCATCGCCCTGGACTTCGACGCGGCCATGCTCGATGCGTCCGGCCTTGCCAGGCAAGCGGTTGTTGCTGCCCATGAATTCCGCCGCGTACAGGCTTTGGGGGCGGCTATAAATATCCTGCGGCGTACCTTGCTGCTCGATGGCGCCGCCATTGAGCAGCAGAATGCGGTCGGAAATCGCCATGGCTTCGCTCTGGTCGTGCGTGACCATCAGGGCCGACAGGCCCAGGCCTACGATCAGTTCGCGCAGGAAGACCCGTGCCTCTTCGCGCAACTTGGCATCCAGGTTGGACAGCGGTTCGTCCAGCAGGATGACCGGCGGGTTGTAGACCAGGGCACGGGCAATGGCGACGCGCTGTTGCTGGCCACCGGAAAGCTGGCTGGGATAGCGGCTGCCCAGGGCACCCAGGCCAAGCTGGTCGAGAATCGCCTGTACTTTCTGCTTGAGTTCCGCCTTGGGCACTTTGCGCAGCGTCAGCGGATAGGCGACGTTCTGTTCGACGGTCTTGTGCGGCCAGAGCGCATAGGACTGGAATACCAGCCCGAGATTGCGGGCCTCGGCGGGGACGTCGATCCGCCGGGCGGAATCGTAGATGTCGGTGCTGCCGATGGTGATGCGGCCCTGGCTGGGGGCTTCCAGGCCGGCGACGGCGCGCAGCAGTGTGGTCTTGCCGCTGCCGGAGGCGCCCAGCAGCGATACCACTTCGCCGCGTTCCAGCGACATGGACACGCCCTTGAGTACGGGGTTGCGATCGTAGGCGAGGTGGATGTTTTCGACGGTCAGTTCACTCATCGCAGTTTCACTCCGAAGCGTAAGGCAATGCCCAGGCCGATGACGACCAGGACGATATTGATGAAGGACAGGGCGGCGACGATGTCGATGGCACCCGAGGCCCACAGCGAGACCAGCATGGAGCCGATGGTTTCCGTGCCCGGCGTAAGCAGGTACACGCCGGTGGAGTACTCGCGTTCAAAGATCAGGAACATCAGTAGCCAGGCGCTGATCAGGCCGAATTTCGCCAGTGGCGCGGTGACGTGGCGGGTGACCTGTCCGGGCCGCGCGCCAGCGCTGCGGGCGGCTTCTTCCAGTTCCGGACCGACCTGCAGCAGCGTGGACGAAATCAGGCGCAGGCCATAGGCCAGCCAGACCACGGTATAGGCCAGCCAGACGCTGAAGATGGTGCTGCGCAGCGCCCGCATGGGTTCGACCAGGTTGACGCTCAGCCATCCGGCAAACGGCAGCGCAGACAATATGCCGTCTTCCAGCGACTGGTTCAGCCACATCGGGATGAACAGGAAGCACCACAGGAAGGCCAGGCCGGCCAGCAGCCCCGGCACGGCGCGCGGCACCAGCACGCTGTAATCCAGGAAGCGCGTCACGTTGTCGGGCTTGCGGTGCATGGCCAGGCCGATGAACAGGTAGCAGATGACGGCCAGTGCGCCGCCGAATACGCCGATGGCGACTGAGTTGACGATGGCGCGCAGCAGGCTGGCCTGCGCGAAGACCTGACGGAATGCGTCCAGCGACAGCACGTCCAGCAGCGAAATGCCTATGCCCCAGTTGGAGACGAAGGCGCGCAGCATGACGCCGACGATAGGCACGATGATGGTCACGACCAGCCAGATGGCCACGACGGTGCCGGCCACCCAGCGCCAGCGGCCCAGCGGCAGCGGGCGGGAGCGCGTGGCCTTGCCCTTGATGGAAACGAAGCGGTTGGCCGAGCGCATCAGGCGGCGTTGCAGCATCACCAGGGGGATGGTCATGGCGATCAGCACCACGGCCACGGCAGCCATCAGGTGATAGGACGGAATGCCCAGCTTGTTGGTCAGCTTGTACAGATAAGTTGCCAGCACCAGATGCCCTTCCGGGTCGCCCAGCACCAGCACCAGGCCGAAGACTTCCAGGCCCAGGAAGAACAGCAGGACTATGGCGTACAGGATTGCGGGCCGTACCATGGGCAGGCTGACGGCACGCATGACCTGCAGGGGGCTGGCACCGGCGGTGCGGGCGGCTTCCTCGACATCCGAGCCTATGCTGCGCAGCGCAGCGGAGATATAGAGGTAGGCGTGCGGAACGTGGGTCAGCCCCGCAATGATGACGATGCTCGTGAAGGAATAAATATTCCAGGGCACGAAGCCGATCAGGTTCTGCGTCCAGACGGAAAAAAATCCGACCGGGCCGGCCGAGACGATGTACCCGAAACCCAGCACCATGGGAGAGACGAAGATGGGCACCAGGATCAGCGGCTCGATCCAGGTCCTGCCGGGCAGGTCGGTGCGCACCATCAGGAAGGCCAGGATGCCGCCCAGGGGAATGGCGATGGCGGCCAGGCCGAATGCCATGATGAAGCCGTTGACCAGCGCATCATAGAAATCGGGGTCGTCAAAAATGAAACGGAAGGCTTCCAGGCTGAAGTATTTGTCCGGGGAGAAAAAAGGTTCGGACAGGAAGCTCTGGATGATGATCAGGCTCAACGGCACGTAGATCGCCAGCGCCGTCAGCAGTACGACGATACGGCGCGGCCATGCCTGCAACCTTGCATATAAGGCTTGCATAGTCTGGTGGTCCCGAAAGTAGGAGTGGGGATGCCGGCAGGCTGGCTGCGCGTCAGTCAGCCTGGAAAATGCGGGCCGGCATCCGGGCGGACGCAGCCACGGATGCGTGGCTGCGGCGCAGGAAGCGCTTTACTTGCCTGCGGCGTTGCGCCAGCTGCGGATGAAGGCCAGCCGCTCTTTCTGTTCCAGGTACTGCAGCAGGCTTTCGTCGACGGGGATGGGTACCAGGGTCGTTTCCGTCAGGCGGCTGGTCAGCCCCTTGACGTCATTGTCGCCTTCGACATCTTCACGGATGGAGGTCAGGTTGGACTGGTTGGCGAGCACGCCCTGGCCTTCGGCCGACAGCATGAAGTCCAGGAACAGGCGGGCGGCGTTGGGGTTGGCAGCCTTCTTGCTGACGAAGGCCACGCGCGACAGTACCGGGGTGTAGTCGGCGGGATAGACGATGCCGATGGAAGGATCATTGGCTGCGCGCGTCTCGGCATAGGAACCAAGCAGGTTGTAGCCGATCAGGTTCTCGCCTGAGGAAACGCGTTCCATCATGGTGCCGGTGGAGGATTGCAGCACCAGGTTGGCTGCGCCCACGCCCTTGATGAAGTCCAGGTAATCCGGGTTGCGGAGGTTGTCCTGGGCCGCCAGCATGTATCCGACCGCTGATTTTTCGATGTCGTAGGTCGTGACCTTGTTGCGGAAGCGGTCGGGCTGGTTCTTCACCAGTTCGGCCAGTGCCGCGTGCGTGCGCGGCACTTCGTCTTCCTTGATCAGGCGGGTGTTATAGATGAAGGCGATGGGCTCGTAGGTCGTGCCGAACGCCGCATTGTTCCAGACGGCCCATTCTGGCAGGGAGGGGATTTCAGGGGATTCATAGCTGTCCGCGTAGCGAGTCGCCAGGCGCATGGCCGAATCCATGGAAGAGCTCCACAGCAGGTCGGCGCTGCCACCGCCCGCTGCCTGTTCGCTGATGTAGCGGTTATAGAGCTCCGTGCTGTTCATGTCGTGGTATTCCACCTTGACCTTGCCGTGCTTGGCCTCGAAGGCTGCGATCAGTGGCGCGGCGGCCTTGGTGTCGGTGGTGGAATAAATGATGACTTTGCCTTCCGCTTCGGCCTTGCTGGTCAGGTCGTCCGCCTGGGCGGCAAAGGCAAGTCCGCCGCCAAGCGCAGCGGCAAGCACCAGGGAGGCCGAGTGTGTCGGATGCAGTCTCATATTGTCTCCTCATGTATTTTTCATGTTGGCGTCTATCGCGCCGGATGCCCGGCTATGCCCGGGGCTGGAGACTATTATGGTTGTGCACGCTGTCACCGACCTGTCATCGGCGTTTGCAAGTCCGGCGTATCTGTGACCAGACGCGTCCAGTTGTCCAGGAAGCGGCGCCGGCGCGTCTGGTCCAGGCCAACCAGCAGTGCCGGGCCAAGCACGATGGGTTGCAGCAGGCCTTGTTTCAGCTCGCCGAGCAGCGGATCTTCCAGGCCGGTGTCGTCCGGCAGCAGCGGAGGCAGGCCCGCCTGCTCCATGGCGGCGCGCTGGCCGCGTGGCGAGAGCAGGTAGTCGATGAAGGTGCCGGCGATTTCCGGGGAGGGCGCATCGCGGTGGATCAGGGCGCTGCGTGTCAGCACGGTAATGTAGTCTTCCGGCACCACGACGGCGATATCTGCACCGGCACGCTGACGGCCGAGGGCATACGGGCCCAGCACGTTATAGGCGATATCCAGTTCGCCACTTTCCAGGCCATCGAGCAGTTCGGCGGTCGTGCCATAGAGGCGCACGCCGGCCTGCCCCAACTGGTTGGCCATGCCCCAGAAGTTTGCCGAGGTGCGTTCGTCATACAGCGCGAGCAGATAACCAGCGCCGCTGATGTGGATATCGTAGGTGCCGATGCGATGGCGCAGGCGCGGCCCTTCTGCTTCCAGCAGGCGCAAGAGTTCATTGCGGGATTTCGGGCGCTGGCCGGGGGCGAAGCGGGAGCGGGAATAGGCAATGACTACCGGTTCCTGTGTAAAACCGTAGACCTCGTTGCGCCAGCGCGCCCAACCCGGCACGCGCTGGGTATACATGGATTCGTGGGCCCGGGCGTAGCCATCATTGGCCAGTTTCAGTTGCAGGTCTGCGGCGGAACTGATCAGTACATCCACCGGGGGCATCTGCCCGGCAAGCACCCGCAGATACAGGCCCATGCTGTCGATTTCCAGATAATCGACGGCAATCTGGGGGTGGAGCTGCTGGAAATCCTGTACCAGCCACTGGAACAGTTCCGTGTCGGTCGGTCCAGCCACGCGCAGGCGGGCCTGGGCCGCGCTGCCATCGCCCTGGCGGGCGGGATAGTGGGTCAGGCGGATAGTGAAATCGGAACCCTGGCGATCGTTGCCCATGGCGGCAGGGGTGTCGCCCGTGTTGCCGGGCGGATGCCGGGGCGCCGGCATGGCAGCACCAAAGGATGGAGTGGCGCTGGTATCCGCCGGCATGTCGGGGCTGGCCAGGGTGGGGGCGGCAGGCAGGGCCAGCACCAGGCCCAGCAACAGGCATGGCAATACCGCGCCCAGGCTGCCGGACAGAACGCTGGCCGGGCCGTGTTCGCGGGCGACGAGCCTGGCGGGCAGGACGATGCGTACCGTCAGGCCGCCGCCAGGCCGGTCGCGCAGCAGCAATTCGCCATCATGGGTGCGGACGACGGATTGCACGATGGACAGGCCCAGCCCGGAACCTATCCGGCCGCCGCTGGTGCTGCCGCGCGCGAAACGCTGCAACACCAGCGGTTTTTCTGCATCCGTGATGCCAGGGCCGCGATCGGAGACATCGAACACGATATAGCCTTCGCGCCGGCTGAATACCTGGATTTCGACTTCGCCTTCGCCGCCATAGACCAGGGCGTTGTCCACCACATTGCGCAGCATTTCACGCAGGCTGACATGGTCGCCGTGCAGGATCGCCCGTCTGGCTGAGGGCGTGACATGCCAGCGGATGCGGGGGGTGTCATCCGGGTTCAGGCGTTGCATGACTTCTTTCACGACGGCCCGCACGCGCAGTTCGCTGGACAGGGCGCTGTCCCGCCGGTGCGAGATGGTTGCATCCATCAGCAGCTGGTTCAGGAGCTGCGTGGTGTGGCCGGCGTTGGCGTGGATGCGTTGCACGCGCGGTTGTATGGCTTCCAGGCTGGTTTCCTCGAGAGCCAGTTCCGCTTGCATTTTGAGCGCGGCGAGCGGGGTGCGGATCTGGTGGGCCGCATCGGCGACCAGGCTGTTGAGCGTGCCAATGGCGCCCTTGAGCCGCAGCATGAAATCATTGAGCGCATGCACCAGTCCGCCGATTTCTATAGGGACGGCCTGGGTAATGGCCTGCAGGTTGTCGGGCGAACGCTGCCGCAGCTCCTGTTCCAGTGCGGCCAGCGGCCGGAAGGCGCGGCGCATGCCGAAGCCCAGCAGGGCAACGGCCACCAGCATGATCACCATCAGGGGCACCACGCTGCGCTGAAACAGGGTGTCGCTCAATTGCTGGCGCGTGCCCAGGGTCTCGGCAACGCGTATGGTCACCCAGCCGCGGCCATGCATGCCGGTGACCAGGCGGCCGGCCGTGACCATGCGTACCGGCTGGCCCAGGAATTCCATGACGGTGAACACCGGTTTTTCCGATTGGGCCGGCGGCAGCGCCGCGCCGAGATCGGCATAGCCGGAAATCAGCCCGCCATCGCCATGGATGGCGTAATAGATATGCTCCTGGTCCGACAGCATGGCCATGGCGGAATATGGCAGTTCCACGGTCAGTTGGCCATCTTCGGCCTGGACGGCATTGGCGATGGTCAAGGCGGACGCGGCAAGCAGGCGGTCGTAGGCGGCATCCGCAGCGCGCTGGGCGTAATGATGGGAAAGCCAGCAAAGCCCGGCGAAGCACAGCGCCAGGATGCCCAGCGCCATGAGCAGCAGGCGGCGCTGTATCGAATACGGCTGGCGCTTCATGCGCCATCAACCAGGACGGCGCTGTAGCCCGTTCCGCGGATGGTATCTATCCGTATGGCGGCATTGCCCAGCTTGCGGCGGATGCGGGAAATCAGCAACTCCACGGCATTGGGGCTGCTTTCTTCATCGAAGTTGAAAAGCTGGGTCATCAGGCGTTCCTTGGAGACCACCTGGCTGCGTTTCTGTACCAGGATCTCCAGCAGGCAGAATTCACGGCGCCCGAAGTCTATCGTCGCACCGTCCACGGTTACGCGCCGGGCAGCGCTATCGAGCACCAGGTTGCCCAGCACCGTCAGGCTGCCTGTCTGGGCATGGTCCTGCCGCCGCAGCAGCACGCGCAGGCGGGCTTCCAGTTCTCGCAGGTCGAAGGGCTTGACCAGATAGTCGTCCGCGCCGAGGTCCAGCATGCCTACCTTGTCCTCGATCTCGGCACGTGCCGTCATGACCAGGGTGGGGATGTGCTGCTGTCGTTGGCGCAGCTGCTTGATGATGGCAAAGCCGTCTGAGTCGGGCAGCATGATGTCCAGCAGCATGCCATCCCATTCCTCGTGTTGCAGGTAGCTCAGCGCATCCGCGCCGCTGCATACCCACTCGACGGTATGGCCGATACGGCGCAGCCGGCTTTGAATGGCTTCGCCCAGGTCACTGTTGTCTTCGACGACCAGTATCCGCATTTTGTCTCCTCGCCGCGCCATATAAGCTGTGTTTTTTTGGGGCGGCGGCGCCGGTATGGCCGGCACCGCCAGCGACAGGTCGGAATCATTCTATCCTCTTTGCCTGTCAGCACCCTGGCGTGATGGATGGCGCCGGGGCGGCTGTCAGGAGGGAAAGGAAGGGTCGTTGAGCGGAGCGGGCTGTAGCCGTGTCTATATATAGATAGAGGGCGCTCTGTATATAGGGCTGCGTATATAGGGCTGCGTATATAGGGCTGCGTATATAGGGCTGCGGGCGGCCCTTTTTCCGGAGTCTCGGTAGTAGGGAGATGGCGGCTCGTGGCGGGCGTTGGGGCGGCCGGGGGCGGGACGCGCCGCTGCCGGCGTGGGCGGCACCAGGGCGAGGAGGCACCCTGGCCCGGAAAGGCGCCAGGGAAGGCGTCGTCAGGCTGGCTGACGGCCCGTCGGGCGGCTTTTTGGGGAAAAAGAAGATTTTCTTCGAAAAGTTTTACACGGTGATGAAAAGCGTGCTATATTTCATTTTCTGTTGAGCAGCACAGCAAATCTTTCCCAGCGAAAGGGGCGCAGTAAAGTTCAACGGGGCCGGAAACGGAGTTTGTTTTCAGGCGCAGCGGTTTGATCCCTAAGGGACGGCCAAGCAGCGCTAGGAAGCGGATTCGGCAGGGGAGTGAAGCGGTTTAGCAAGTGTTGACAAACTTCAAAATCCCATGTTATAGTTTCCGACTCGGTTGCTTGGTAACTCAGGGTTAACCCGAAAGGGGCGGTTCTGATAAGCAACTGGAAACGAGGTCTGGTGGGTTTACCTAGGCGGCGTTTTTCAAGTAGGGATTCAGTGGATAGCCGCTAAGTGGCAAACGAAACTGAGTTGACAAACCTGAAAAACTGCTTCATAATCTCGTT
>NZ_SGWZ01000005.1 GCF_004216755.1 Kerstersia gyiorum | reverse complement strand
CAGGGCAGCGTCCTGCACTACCACTATGCACCGAAAGGTCAGGATTTTCTGAGCCTGAGCTACCGCGTGCCGGTGGTACATTTGCTGGACTGGGCAGGCCGTGAAGAGGAGCTGCGCCGCCAGGCCCCTGCCAACCCGTTTGCCATCATCGTGCTGGCCGAATTGGCAGCAGCCAGGCGCATTACGCCGCAGGCACGTCTGGAAGACAAGAAACAGCTGGTGCGCAGCCTGTATCAATACGGCTGGCAGGCCAGGCGCATCCGCCAGCTGTTCCTGTTCATCGACGGCATCCTGGCCCTGCCCGCCAGCCTTGACGAGGCATTCTGGCAATCCCTGGCAAGTTTCGAGAAGGAGCGCAACATGGCTTACATCAGCAGTGTGGAACGGATAGGCATCCGCAAGGGGCTGGAACAGGGGTTGCGGCAAGGCCTGGAACAAGGCCTGGAACAGGGATTGCATCGCGGCCTGGAGCAAGGTCGTCATGAAGGCATGGCGGGGTTGCTGCGCGAACAACTGGAGTTGCGCTTCGGTCCTTTGCCGGATGCGGGGCTGACGCGTTTGCATCAGGCCGATGGCGCCATGCTGCGCATATGGGCCAGGCGTTTGCTGGAAGCCAAAACCCTAGACAGCGTCTGGCAGTAGCCCTGCTGGGTAACACAGCCAGGATCGCGCGAGTGCAGGGAGGGCGGCGCGGCAGGCCGGAGCGACGCGACAGAACGGTGGCAGCGTTTCTCTACGGGCATGGCGGCGGCAAGGCGCATGGGCACGCTGCGGCGAGGCCGGGCCTGACGTGTTGTCCAGGCCCATTTCATAGGAATGCTGTTTCTTTCCGTCAAGGCCAGCTTGACTGGCGGACCGAGCCCATTGGCAATGCCGGTCAATACCTGTTTGGCATCCCTTGCGTCCGTGTGGATCAGGCCGTTGGCCTGACAGGGGTCAGGGCTGGGATGGGGATTCCGTGGCCCGGGCTTCGCGCGACAGCAGTGTGGCGACAGCCTGCTCCGGGGTATGGGTACCATCGAGCACCTGGCAAACCGCAGCAGTGATGGGCATGTCCACGTTCAGCGCCTGGGCACGCTGCCAGGCGGCCTGGGCGCAGCGTACGCCTTCGGCAGTCATGCCGTCGGCCAGGATGGCTTCCAGCGTCATGCCACGGCCCAGCGCCAGGCCCACGCGGCGATTGCGTGACAGATCGCCGGTGGCGGTCAGGACGAGGTCTCCCAGCCCTGTCAGGCCCGAGAAGGTGGCCGCCTGTGCGCCCAGGGCAATGCCCAGGCGGGTCATTTCCGCCAGTCCCCGGGTGATCAGGGCGGCGCGGGCATTGGTGCCCAGTTCCAGGCCATCGGCAATACCGCAGGCGATGGCCATGACATTCTTGAGTGCGCCGCCGATTTCCACGCCAATGACATCATCGCTGCCATAGACGCGTACCGGCCCGCCGTGCAAGGCCATGGTGGCGATTGCGCGTGCGTGCGGTGCGGGGCTGGCGACGGTCAGGGCGACGGGCAGGCCGCGCGCGACTTCCTGGGCGAACGAAGGGCCGGACAGCACGCCTGTGGCGAGCCCGGGAATGCCATCGAGCAGGCGATGGCTGATTTCATACGGAAGTTCACCAGTCTGGGCGTCAAAGCCTTTGCAGGTGCGCAGCACGGTCAGGCCTGGCAGCGGCCGGGCCAGCAATGCTGCCGCCAGGCTGGCGCAGGTGGAGGCCAGTCCGGCCACCGGAATGCCCAGGATGAGCAGTGGGGCATGGTCGCCTGCAAGGTGAGCCAGCGCGGCGTCCAGGCCATGGCCGTAGCGTAGCGTAGCGGGTAGCTCGATGCCGGGCAGGTAGCGCGTGTTTTCGCGGTCTGCGGCCAGCCTGGCTGCCGCTTCGGACGAACGCGCCACCAGCATGGTATCGCCATGCCGGCTGGCAGCTGCCGCCAGGGCGGTGCCCCAGGCGCCCGCGCCGAGTACGGCAATGCGGGCTTGACGGTCAGGTTCCCTTGCAGCGAACATGCGGCTTACTGACGCGTGGCGCCCGGGGGCAGGATGATGCCGCTGTCGGCCTGTTCCACCTGCTGCTTCTGCAGTTCGGCGATACGCTGTTCGTATAGCGCCTGGAAGTTGACTTCGGCCAGGTGCAGCGTGGGCAGCGAGGTACGGGTAATCGCGTCGGCGATGTTGGCGCGCAGGTAGGGGTACAGCATGGTCGGGCAGACGATGCCCAGCAGCGGGTCCATTTGTTCGCCGGGAATATTGGCCAGTTCGAAGATACCGGCTTGCGTGCCTTCAACCAGGTACAGCACCTTGTCGTTGATGCGCGTGGTGACGGTGGCGGTCACGGTGGATTCGAACACGGTTTCTGCCAGACGCTGGCCACCGACGTTGATGCTGACTTCCACCTTCGGGCCTTCCTGTTCCAGGAAGATCTGCGGCGCGTTGGGCATCTCGACCGACAGGTCCTTGAGATAGACGCGCTGCATGCTGAAGGACGGTGCGGCTTGGCCGTTGGCTTGTTGTTCCTGGTCGGACATGGTGCTTCCTGCGAAAAATGGTTGCAATAAGAGAATGGGTTTCAGGCCGCCGGGATCAGCCGGCGAGCAGCGCTTGCAGCCCGCCCGCGCGGTCCAGCGCGGCCAGGTCGTCGAAGCCGCCCACGTGCGTGTCGCCGATGTAGATCTGCGGCACGGTACGCCGGCCTGTGGCCGCGATCATGACATCCCGCTGTGACGGGTCGGTGTCGATGCGGATTTTTTCGATCTGCTCCACACCGCGCTGGCGCAGCAGCATTTCGGCACGGACACAGTACGGACAGACTGCCGTGCAATACATGCGTACGGAATTCATGGCGAGACCTCCCGGGATGCTCAGCGTTTACCGCTGGCCAGCGGCATGCCTGCCTGGTTCCAGGCACGCAGCCCACCTTCCAGGTTGGCGACTTCGGCGTGGCCCTTGGCCTTCAGCGTGGCGATGACGCGGGCCGTGTCGCGCCCGGTTTCGCTGACGACCAGCAGTGGCCGGTTCTTCGGCAGGGCGTCGGCCTTCTGCTCGACTTCGTCGGCGCCGATGTGGCGTGCCTGGGCGATGTGGCCTTTCTGGAAGGCTTCGCTGGCGCGCACGTCGATGACCAGCGCGTTCTTGTGGTTGATGTACTGGACGGCAGCGGCAGGCACCAGGCTGGTGCCCATGCGGCTGCGGGTGATGGCTGGCCACGCGAGCATGATGCCGGACAGCAGCACCACGGCGATGAGCATGAGATTTTCAGGCGAATAAATGAAGTCCACTTCGTATTTCCTGCGGGCTGGCGCGGGCGGCAGGGATGCGGCCCGGATTGATCTGAATAGCAGATATTACCGCAGTCGGGCCGTGCCGGCAGTGCTGCCGTCATGGCGAATGGCAGCACGAATGGCGTCAGAACGTGTCTGGGCCCGCCAAGCGTTGCCGAAGCCATTAAAATGGCCGGGTTCTACAACTCTTTTTGAAAGCCCGCCATGTATAAATTAGTGCTGATGCGTCACGGCGAAAGCCAGTGGAACCTTGAAAACCGCTTCACCGGCTGGACCGATGTCGACCTCACGGAAACCGGCCGCGAACAGGCGCGGCAGGCCGGCGAGCTGCTCAAGCGCGAAGGCTACACCTTCGACGTCGCGTTTTCGTCGGTGCTCAAGCGCGCCATCCGCACCGCCTGGATCGCGCTGGATGCGATGGATGCCATGTACGTGCCGCTGGGCCTGAGCTGGCGCCTCAATGAGCGTCACTACGGCGCTCTGCAGGGCTTGAATAAGGCGGAAACCGCCGCCCAGTATGGTGACGAGCAAGTGCTGGTCTGGCGCCGTGCCTATGCCATCGCACCGAATCCGCTGGATCTCGACGACCCGCGCCATCCCCGTTTCGATCCGCGCTATGCCCGCGTTGCTGCGGAAAACCTGCCGGCCACTGAATGCCTGAAGGATACGGTGGAACGTGTCGTGCCGTTCTGGAACGAATCCATTGCGCCGGCTATCCGCGCCGGCCGCAAGGTGCTGGTTGCCGCGCACGGCAATAGCCTGCGCGCACTGATCAAGTACCTGGACGACGTATCCGAAGAGGAAATCGTCAACCTGAATATTCCCACCGGCCAGCCGCTGGTCTACGAACTGGACGAAAACCTGCGCCCGATCCGCCATTACTACCTGGGCGATCCGGAAGCCATCGCTGCGGCCGTAGCGGCAGTGGCTGCGCAAGGCAAGGCCGGCAAGTAAGGCTGGCACTCACAGAGGCTGTCGATCATGAATCTCCGTCCGGGCGTGCTGTGCCGGTTGTGCCTGCTCTGGTTGGCGCTGTTGGCGCCGCCGCTGGCCGGCGCAGCGCCGGATGCGCAGCAGGTGAGCGACAGCCAGCGTGAGGCTCAGGAGCGCCGCAAGGAACTGCAGCAACGCATCCGCACCGTGCAGCAAGAATTGGAACTGCGCGAAAGCGAACGCAAAGAAGCGGCGGATGCGCTGCGCCAGTCGGAACAGGCGCTGTCCGAAAGCACACGGCGCCTGCACGAACTGGCGGCGCAGGAGCGTCAGCAGCAGGCTGAACTGGCACGGCTGGAAAGCGAGGTCGCGGCCGTGCAGCAGGATCTCGCGCAGCGCCGCGAGATCCTGGCGCAGCAATTGCACGAACAGTATGTCAATGAATTGTCGCCCTGGAGCATCTGGCTGTCGGGAGGCGACCCACAGGACAATGGCCGCAATTTGGCCTATCTGGATTATGTCGCCCAGGCGCGCGCGCAAACCGTGCGCGGCCTGGATGCGGAAGTCAGGCGCCTGGAAACCCTGCAGGCCGAGCAGCGCGCCGGCAGCGAGCGGCTGGCGGCGTTGAATCAGGATGCCGAGGCGCAGCGGCGCCAGCGCGAGGTCCAGCAGCGAGAGCGGGCGGCCGTACTGGCCCGCCTGGAAGACCGTATACGCGCCCAGCGCGTCGAAGCCAGCCGCCTGAGCCGCGACGATGAGCGCCTGGGCCAGTTGGTCGATGACCTGGGCAAGCAGTTGGAGGCCGCCAGGCGTGCGGCGGAAGTGCGTCGCCAGGCGGAGCTGCGGCGTCAGGAAGAATTGCGTCAGGCCCGGGCCAAGGCCGAAGCCGAACGCCAGGCGCGCCTGGCGGCGGCACGTGCAGCGGCCCAGCAGGCCGCTGCCGAAAAAGCCGCGGCTGATCGTGCGGCGGCGGCACGTGCGCGTGAACAGGAACGCGAACGTGTATTGGCCGCTCGTGATGCCACGTCGCAAGGCGGGCCGGTATCTTCGTTGCGTCAGGTTGAAGGGCCGCGCCTGAGCGCGCCGGAATCGACCCCGGCGCCGACGGAACTGGCGCGCCAGGAACCGGTCGAAACCGTAGATGTGAGTCCGGTGGAACCGCCCGCGTCCGCGCCGGTCGAAGTGTCTGTCGCGCAAGCACCGCCAACTTCACCCGCGCCGCGAGTCTCCGTGGCGCCGGGCGGGCAGGGGCAGGCGGGTTTGAGCAATGGCTTGCGCACGGGTTTGAAGGCGCCGCTGACGGGACAGGTGTTGGCCCGTTATGGCACGCAGAAACCCGATGGCGGGGCCTGGCGGGGTCAATTGATCGCAGCGCCGGAGGGGACGCCGGTGCGCGTCATCGAATCAGGCACGGTGGTGTACGCGAATTGGCTGCGTGGTTTCGGTAACATCATCATCGTGGATCACGGCAAGGATTACCTGTCTGTTTATGCCCACAACCAGAGCCTGCTGAAACAGGTTGGTGATGCAGTGGCCCGCCAGGAAGCCATTGCGCTGGCTGGAGCGACAGGCGGACAGGTGGATTCGGGCCTATACTTCGAGGTCAGGCATCGTGGGACGCCTGTCGATCCGGCGCGCTTCATGGCGCGTTGAATCCGGCGGCGCGGTGTTCTGGCAAGGCGGCAATTTATCGCCGGCGTTTTCACTGCCGGCCTTCATACGGGAATGTGCATGAGCACTCGTAAAACGCGGAGTTTCGGCCTGGTTGCCTTGGGCGCTGTGGCTGGCGTATTGACCAGTATCGGGATCAGCGCGGTGGCAGAGCGCAGCGGCACGCCGCTGCCTCTTGATGAACTGCGCCAGTTCACCAGCGTCTTTGGCGCCATCAAGAACAATTACGTCGAGCCCGTCACCGATACCAATCTCATCAACGGCGCCATTTCCGGCATGCTGTCGAGCCTGGATCCGCATTCGGCCTACCTGGATGCGGAAGCCTTCGAGGACATGCAGACCGCCACCCAGGGTGAATTCGGCGGGCTGGGCATCGAAGTCGGCGCCGAGGACGGTTTCGTCAAGGTCATTTCGCCCATCGAAGACACTCCTGCCGCGCGCGGCGGCGTGCTGGCCGGCGACCTGATCATCAAGATCGACGACACGCCGACCAAAGGCATGACGCTGACGGATGCGGTCAAGCTCATGCGCGGCGCGCCCAAGACCCCGATCCGCCTGACCATTGTGCGCGACGGTGTGGACCAGCCCATTGTCATCGACATCGTGCGCGACGTCATCAAGGTGCGCAGCGTGCGCAGCAAGATGCTGGATGACGGCTACGGCTACGTGCGTGTGTCGCAATTCCAGGAGCGCACTGGCGCCGACCTGGTACAGCACCTGCGCGAACTTGGCCGCAACGGCGTGCCCAAGGGCGTGGTGCTTGACCTGCGCAATGACCCGGGTGGCCTGCTGACCGGCGCCATCGGCGTGTCCGCCGCATTCCTGCCGCCGGACGTGCTGGTGGTTTCCACCGACGGACGTGCCCCGGAATCGCGCCATCGCTATCTGGCCAACCCGGTGGATTTCGCGCGTGGCGAAAGCAACTACATGCGCGATCTGCCTGAATGGGCCAAGACGGTGCCGCTGGTTGTGCTGGTGAACGCGGGCTCGGCCTCGGCTTCGGAAATCGTGGCCGGCGCGCTGCAGGATCATGGCCGCGCCAAGGTCATGGGCAACCGCACCTTCGGCAAGGGCTCGGTGCAGGTCATCCTGCCGCTGTCCGAGAACACCGGCATCAAGCTCACGACCTCACGCTACTACACGCCCAACGGCAGTTCTATCCAGGCCAAGGGCATCGAGCCGGATATCGTGGTGTCCGATACCGAAAAGGGCGATCTGTTCCGCCTGCCGCGCGAGGCCGACCTGCAGCGCCACCTGTCGAACAAGCAGACGCCGGAAGAGGAAGTCCGCTCCAATGAAATCGACAAGGAAGAGTTGAAGGACTTCAAGATGTTCGAGTTCGGCGGTGACGACGACTTCCAACTGCGCCAGGCGATCAACCTGCTGCAGGGCCGGCCTGTCGAAACCGGCGGTCCGGGCGGCACGACGGTGGTCGAGGCGGCGCCTGCCGCACGCCAGCGCATCACTGTCGATGGCGTCGAATCCAGCCAGAAATGAACGACCTGCAGTCATGAATGACGACCAGTTGTTGCGCTATGCCCGCCACATCCTGCTGGATGAGGCGGGCATAGAAGCTCAGCAGCGCTGGCTGGAAAGCACAGTGCTGATGGTCGGGGCAGGCGGCCTGGGTTCGCCTGCCGCGTTGTATCTGGCGGCGGCTGGCGTCGGCCGTCTCATCCTGGTGGATGACGATCGCGTGGAACTCAGCAATCTGCAACGCCAGGTGCTGCACGACACAGGAACCGTGGGCGCCTACAAGGCCGAGTCCGGCCGTCAGGCGCTGGCGCGCCTGAATCCCGAGGTACAGGTCGAGGCCGTCTGCCAACGCCTGGACGAGGCCGGGCTGGAGCGGCTGGCGGCGGACGCGGATATCGTGCTGGACTGCACCGATAATTTCGAGACGCGCCACGCCATCAACCGGGTCTGCGTACGCCTGGGGAAACCGCTGGTCATGGGAGCCGGGATACGCTTCGACGGGCAGGTGAGCGTTTTCGATACCCGCCAGGAAAGTTCACCCTGTTATCACTGCCTGTTCCCGGAATCCGATGAGCCGGACACCATGACCTGTGCGACCTCGGGGGTCTTCGGGCCGGTCGTGGGCATCATAGGCGCCATGCAGGCGGCCGAGGCGCTCAAGGTATTGGCAGGGATAGGCCAGCCGCTGACAGGCAGGCTCTTGCGCCTGGAGGCGCTGGGCATGCAGTGGCGCAGCGTCAAGGTCGTGCGTGACCCGGGCTGCCCTGTCTGTGGCACGCGGCACGGCTGACGTCGGCTCATTGCGTCTGCCTCAATTGCCGCCGGGCTGCCGCCCATACCGCGCTCGGTATCGACGTCCTGGATAAAAAAACGCCCATTCCGAGCCGGGATGGGCGTTGGCATTCATGGCGCGAAGCGCCGCATGGGACGCTTCGCCTGTGATGCAGGACAGGGGCAGGTTCAGGCGCCCTGGATCATCGTTCCTACACCCTTGTCCGTCAGGATTTCCAGCAACAGGCAGTGCGGCACGCGGCCGTCCACCACGTGTACCGAATTTACGCCGTTGCGCGCGGCATCCAGCGCCGAGGAAATCTTGGGCAGCATGCCGCCGGAAATCGTGCCGTCATCGAACATGGCGTCGATCGTCGCGGCCGACAGGCGCGTCAGCAGCTTGCCGTCCTTGTCCAGCACGCCCGGGGTGTTGGTCATCATCACCAGCTTTTCGGCGCCCAGCACTTCTGCCATTTTGCCTGCCACTACATCGGCGTTGATGTTGTAGGCATTGCCGTCTTCGCCGTAGCCGATTGACGAAATCACCGGGATGAACTGATCGTCCTGCAGCGCCTTGACTACGGCGGGTTCGATGCGCGCGATATCGCCGACAAAGCCCAGGTCAATTTTCTCGCCCGGATGCTCACGGTCGTCCATCAGCTTGTGCGTGGCCTGGATCAGACCGCCATCCTTGCCCGTCAGGCCCACGGCCTTGCCGCCGGCAGCATTGATCATCATCACGATGTCCTGCTGCACCTGGCCGCCCAGCACCCACTCCACCACTTCCATGGTTTCTTCGTCGGTCACGCGCATGCCCTGGATGAACTTGCCCTGCTTGCCCAGGCGTTGCAGTGCATTGTCGATCTGCGGGCCGCCGCCGTGCACGACGATGGGGTTCAGGCCGACCAGTTTCAGCAGCACCACATCGTGGGCAAAGCTGCGCTGCAGACGTTCCTCGGTCATGGCATTGCCGCCGTACTTGACCACGATGGTTTTGCCGTGGAAGCGGCGGATATAGGGCAGGGCCTCGGACAGTACCTCGGCCTTGATATCCGAAGGCAGTTGCGCGGCGGTAATGGAAGGGGAATCAGACATGGCGATCGGGTCTCGTTCGGTAGCGGTTCGGCTGCAGCGGTGCAGACCATCTGCGCGGCATTGTATCGCGCCCGCCAGGGGATTCGGCCCCATGGCGGCGTCCTTGGGGCGTGACCTGGGGCAGACGGTGGTTAGGGCGGCCCGGGTGGCAGGGCATTGGGGAAGGCGTCAGTCGGGGCCAAGGCGATCCAGGGCTGCGGCTGGCTGGGCAGGCGTTGTATCTGGTCATGGATGGCTTGATGGGATTCGCCATGATTCCTGCCATGCAGCCGTTCGGATTGCTTTCACATTTGATTTGATTTTGAAATTTCTTAATTAAATGATGCAGATGTTTTTGGATCGGTTTTCGAATTGACGCAATGAATGTGGATGTGATGCGTTGCACCATTCTGATGCAAGGATGCAACGTTCTGGAGATATGTGTATTAAGCCGGTGCAAATTTAATAAGTCCCTGAATGAAAAAACATTTTTCATCTGTTATGCAAGTGTTTATTTGGTGTTGTTATTTCATATGTGAAATACGTTGATTTGTTTGTGAGACACGGATTCATCTATTGGAAACTGGCACGGAATTTGCATGGCTGATATTGCCGGCGGAGGCAGTGTTTTCACTGATATCGGGCTAATGGGGATGTTGATTTAATTCATTCAAATTCCATTGGTGAATTGTTGTTTTACAGATGAAACAAAGGGCGGAAATGCACCACCATATCGAATTCAATCGTGTCGCCAAGCGTTTTCCGACGCGCACGCAGGCCGAACCTCCGTATGCCGTGCAGCACCTGAGCCTGCAGATCGGACGGGGCGAAGTCGTTTCGGTTATCGGCCCGTCGGGCTGTGGCAAAAGTACGCTGCTCAACATGGGCTCGGGCCTGTACCTGCCGACGGAAGGGCAAGTGCTGATCGACGGCCAGCCGGTGACCGGCCCGGTGCGGCAGGTGGCGTTCATGCTGCAGAAGGACCTGCTCATGCCCTGGCGCACGATTTGCGAGAACGTCGAGCTGGGTCTGGAGATCGACTCGGTGCCGCGCGCCAGGCGCCGTCCCATTGCTGAAGAACTGCTGAACCGCTGTCACCTGGGTGGTTTCGAGAACCACTATCCCTACCAGCTCTCGGGCGGCATGCGCCAGCGCGCAGCGTTGGCGCGCACGCTGGCGGTCAACCCCGAAGTCCTTCTGCTTGACGAGCCGTTTTCCGCGCTGGATGCGCAGACCAAGATGGTGTTGCAGCAGGACCTGGCCGCCACCCTGCATGAAGAGAAGAAAACAGCGCTGTTCATTACCCACGACCTGATCGAAGCCATTGCGCTGTCGGACCGGATTCTGGTGATGAGTGAACGGCCGGGCCGGATCATCGAAGAAATCATTGTGGATCTGCCGCATCGCAACAATCCGATGCAGCGCCGCAAGATGCCTGAGGTCGCACCGATCCAGGGCCGACTGATGGAACTGCTCAAGGTCGGGCAGGAAGCATTGCACTGAAGCAGGATCTGCGTGGCCGGTTGCCTCGCGGCGGCCTTGCGCCACAACTGTCGTCCCACCCACTTTAGGAAACGATGTGATGAATCTGAACGGCATATCGGCAGTACGCAAATGGTTGGCGCCGCTGACGCTGGTCTGTGCCCTGTCTGCGCCCGCCGGGGCGCAGACGCAGGCCCTGCAGGAGGTGACCTATCTGCTGCCGGCCCCGGCGACGTTGACAGCGTTCGCGCCCTGGATGCTTGCCAAGCAGCGCGGCTATTACGAAGAGGAAGGCCTGGACGTCAAGTTCGTGGCGGCTCGGGGCGGTGTGGACGTGGCCAAGCAGGTGGGCGCGGGCAACGCACCGGTCGGCGGTGCGATCGGCGATACGCCCATCATCGTGCGTGCCAATGGGATTCCGGTGAAGGCCGTGGCGGTGCTGGGCAGCGGCTCACTGACGCTGCTGGCCGCCAAGGAGGACGGTGACATCCGGCATGTCAAGGATCTCAAGGACAAGACGGTGACCGTCATGGCCTACAGCGACACGACTTTCTATGCGTTTTTGGGCTCGCTCGAACAGGCCGGGCTGAGCCGTCGTGACGTCGATGCCCAGGCCGCCGGGCCTGCCGGTGTCTGGCAGTTGTTCAACGCCGGGCGCGCGGATGCCATGGCAGCCGTGCCCGACTGGATCGCCAACGTCGAGCAGACCGGCACCAAGGTGCGCATCCTGCCCAAGGATGAAACCTTCCAGAGCATGGCACAGGCCATCCTGGCGTCCGAGCAGACCATCAAGGAGAACCCGGAACTGGTGCGCAAGCTGGTGCAGGCTACGTTGCGCGGCATGGCGGACATCATCCGCGACCCCAAGGCCGCTGCTGTCGCCTATGTCCAGGCGGTGCCGTCGTACCAGGGGCAGGAAGCCATGATCGAACGCATTTTCGACCTGTACCGCGAATACGTGTACGCGGACCAGGAGGTGCTGGGTCGCATGGACCCGGCGCGCCTGGAAGAAGTTCAGGCGTTCTATGTCTCCCAGGGCATCGTGCCGCGTGCGCAGCCGCTCGATGAGCTCTACACCAACGAATTCGTCGAGAGCCGCTGAGCCCGGCCGCGCAGCAGATAACCACAAGGCAATCGCGCAATGAAGAAAGATTTTTCCACCTACCTCAGCAGTGTCGCAGTGCTGCTGGTTTTCCTGGCACTGTGGCAATGGGGGCCGGGCCTGTTCGGCATGCCCGAATACGTGTTCCCGAAATTCACGCGGGTCATGAGCGAAGCAGTGCACATGTGGCACAACAGCGACCTGGTCTCGCACTTCTGGATCACCATGCTGGAAGTCGTGCTGGGTTTTCTGCTGGGGTCCCTGCTGGGCATCATGTTCGGCGTGGTGCTGGGCCTGTCGCCCAAGGCGGAATCCGTCCTGTCGCCCTACATCCTGGCCCTGCAGATTGCGCCCAAGGTTGCCTTCGCGCCGCTCTTCGTGATGTGGCTGGGCTACACCATTTATCCCAAGATTCTGGTGGCCATCCTGATCGTCTTTTTCCCGGTCATGATCAATGTGCTGTCGGCAGTTCGCACCGTGGACCCGGATATGGTGAATCTGGTCCGCACGCTCAATGCCGGCCGCGTGCAGATCTTCCGCCTGGTGGAATTTCCGTCCGCCTTGCCCTCGCTGTTTTCCGGCCTGCGCATTGCCGCGACGCTGGCAGTGATCGGCGTCACGGTGGGGGAACTGGTGGGCGGCAACAAGGGGCTGGGCTATCTGCTGGTGGACGGCGAAGGGCAGGGCAACACGGCTGCCGTATTCGTTGCCATCGCCGCGCTTACGCTGGTTGGGCTGTTGGCTTACTGGGCGGTGGTCTGGCTGGAACGGCGGGTGTTGCATTACCTGCCGCGTGCTTCGGTCACGACGCACTGAGCCCGGAGGATGCGCAACATGGACAAGCAGAACGATCACGTGCAGTCGCTTGGGGCAGTCGATGCCACCAGCCTGCAGGCTTTGATGGATGCCATTCCTGCCGGCCTGCTGCGTGGCCGCCGGGTGTTGGTGACAGGCGCGGCGCGCGGCCTGGGCCTGGCGTTTTCCCATTGCATCGCCAGGGCGGGCGCCAGCCTGGTGATGGCCGACCGGCTCGAAGCGCTGCTGCAACAGGCGGGCGTGGCGCTGCGCGCCACCGGTGCAGAGGTGCACACCGTGACGCTGGATCTGGTCGATCCGGCCAGCGTGGAGCGCGCCGCCGAAGAAGCGGGGCAGCGCCTGGGCGGGCTGGACGGCCTGGTCAACAACGCCGCGATCACCAATTCCGGCGGCAAGGATGCCCACGCGCTGAGCGTCGCCACCTGGGACCAGGTGATGGATGTAAACGTGCGCGGCACCTGGCTGATGAGCCGCGCCTGCCATGGGGCGCTCAAGGCCAGCGGCCGTGGGGCGATCGTCAACCTGTCTTCCGATACGGCGCTGTGGGGTGCACCCAATCTGCTGGCCTACGTCGCCAGCAAGGGCGCTGTGTCTGCCATGACGCATGCGCTGGCGCGTGAATGGGGTGGGGATGGCATCACCGTCAACGCCGTGGCGCCTGGCCTGACGCTGGTCGAAGCCACGGAGTACGTGCCTCAGGCGCGCCATCAGAAGTATCTCGACGGCAGGGCGTTGCCGCGCGAGCAGCAAGCTGCCGATGTTTGCGGCGCGGTGCTGTTCGCGCTGTCCGATCTGTCGCGTTTCGTCACCGGGCAGGTACTGCCGGTCAACGGCGGTTTCGTCATGCATTGAAGAACGGGCGCACGCGCGCCCCTGGCACTTCGCCGTCATTTCCACCGCAATCCACACTGATCACAAGCAGGAGTCCGCCATGTCTGAAGTTGCTGATAAGTCCATCCAGAACGAGCCCAGCTGGGCCCGCCCCGAAGGCGCATCGTTCGAGGATTGGATCAATAGCCGCATCGCCCGTTTCTCGACCCGTAAATATGACTGGGACGCACTGAAGTTCCAGGCGGATTACGACCCCAAGTACCGCCGTGCGCAGATGCGCTACGTCGGCACCGGCGGCACCGGTGTTTCGACCGACAACAATACCGTGCCCAGCGAGCATTTCACCTTCTCCACCATGGTGATTCCGGCTGGCCATGAAGGCCCGCCGCACATCCACGTGGATGTCGAGGAAGTGTTCTTCGTCATCCGCGGCAAGCTCAAACTGGTCATTACGCAGGGCGACCAACGCTACGAAACCATCCTGACCGATCGTGACCTGGTCTCGGTGCCGCCCGGCGTCTACCGCGAAGAAATCAATATCGGCGACGAGGACGCGCTGATGTGCGTGATGCTCGGCGCGAAGAAACCGGTGACGCCGACTTATCCCGAGGATCACCCGCTGGCTCATATCAAGCGGACGCCCAAGTAAGCGCCGCTGGAAGTGTTTTCCCTGCAATCGGCCCATGCACCATGACTGAGATCCTTACTGCCCCTCCGGCCATTACCGCCGAGCAACTCGCGGACCTGGAAGCCACGTTCGGCCTGTTCAACATCCGCCTGGCGGATGGCACGGTCGTTTCCGTGCGGGACACCGTGGCGGGCGACGTCCGCAAGCCTGTCCTGGTCTGTTTGCACGGCATTGGCTCGGGGGCGGCGTCGTGGCTGGAACTGGCGCGCATCTTCAACCTGCGGCACCGCGTGCTGGCCTGGGATGCGCCTGGCTATGGCGAATCCACGCCATTGCCCGGCGCCGCGCCCTCGGCACTGGATTATGCCGAGGCGCTGCACCGCGTGCTGGTGTCGCTTTCCATTGACGATTTCGTGCTGGTGGGGCACTCGCTGGGCGCTCTGGTGGCTGCTGCCTACACCGCACACCGCTGGCCAGGCTGTCGACCGCGTGCGTTGGTGCTGATCAGCCCGGCGCAGGGCTATGGCGCCCTGGCCCGCGAAGCACGGGGCCGGGAAGTACGGCAGCAGCGTCTGGCCGAAGTGACCCGGGAAGGCGGCATGCCGGCGATGGCGGCGCGCCGCTACCTGCGCCTGTTGGGGCCTGGCGCAGACCGCCGTGCGCAGGCATGGGTGTACTGGAATATGGCACGCCTGCAGGGGCCGGGCTATGCCCAGGCGGTGGAACTGCTGTGTGGCGGGGATCTGCTGGCCGACTGCAGGCGTATTGCCGTGGCCCAGGGGCCGGTGCCCGTGCAGGTGTGGTGCGGCACCGAGGATATTGTCACCCCGCCCGCCGCCTGTGCGGAGGTGGCGGCCGCACTGGACGTGTCCTTGCAGCCCATCGAGGGCGCCGGGCACGCCTGTTATGTGGAGCAGCCGGCAGTGCTGGCTGCCCTGTTGACGCAGGTATTGCTGGGCCTGCCTGCCCAACCCGATCAAGGAGTCAACGGATGAACGAGCAAACCGCTATCAACAACCAGGACGATGAGGCGCTCCGATACATCGTGCCAGCGCTGGAGCGCGGCCTGCTGATACTGAGCCAGTTCAGCCGCGAGAAGCGCCAGATCGGCGCGCCGGAATTGACGCAGCGCCTGCAGTTGCCGCGTTCCACTGTGTTCCGTCTGCTCAACACGCTGGAGTACATGGGCTATCTGGAGCGTTCGGAGAATGGTCGGGAATACAAGCTGGGCCTGGGCGTGCTGCGCCTGGGCTTCGAATACCTGGCCTCCCTGGACCTGACCGAACTGGGCACGCCGCTGATCAACCGCCTGTGCCATGAGGTCGGCCATGCCGCCAATCTGGTGGTACGCGACGGGCAGAACATCGTGTATGTCGCCAAGACCACGACCTCGAACACGCCGTTCATCGGCTCCGTCTCGGTGGGCACCCGTCTGCCTGCGCATGCGACGGCTCTTGGGCACGTGCTGCTGGGTGGCCTGACGCTGGCGCAGCTCAAGGAACTGTATCCGGAACACAGCCTGGAAGTGTTTTCGCCTCAGACTCCCAAGGACGTCAATGAGCTGTACGAATCCGCCGTGCGGATACGCGAACGCGGGTATGTGGCGGCCGAAGGGTTCTACGAATTGCATATCTCCACCGTGGCGGCACCGGTCTACAACCACCAGGGACAGATCGTTGCGGCGCTGGGCGTCACGCTGGGTATGCGGCAGATAGACCAGGCGCAGAAGCTGATGCTCATCGACAGCGTGTGCCAGGTGGCCAATGAGTTGTCGGGCCTGCTCGACTACGCACCGGCACAGCAGCGCCGCAAGGCGCCGTACATCATGAAAGGAGCTGCATGATGACCATGCGCCAAGACACCGGCATCGCCACGGCAGCGGCTGCCTTGGCCCGGACGCCCGGGCAGGCTGGCTGGCGCCATGATGCGCTGGCCGGCAGGACGGCAGTGGTGACCGGCGGCAGTTCGGGCATCGGCCTGGCGACGGCAGACCTGCTGCTGGCCTGTGGCGCCGCTGTGGCGATCTGCGGCCGGGACACCGTGCGGCTCGATGCGGCGGCACAGGGGCTGCGGCAGCGCCATCCCGACGCCCGCCTGCTGGCCAGGACCTGCAATGTGCTGGACGAATCCAGCGTGGGCGACTTCGCCGGGCAGGTCGAGCGTGAGCTGGGGCCCGCCGCCATGTTGATCAACAACGCCGGGCAGGGGCGCGTCTCCACCTTCGCGAGCACTGGCGATGCCGCCTGGAGCGAAGAGCTGCACCTGAAGTTCTTTTCCGTGATCTACCCCACGCGCGCCTTCCTGCCGCAACTGGCGCAAAGCGCCAGCGAGCTGGGTGACGCCGCCATCGTTTGCTCCAACTCACTGCTGGCGCGCCAGCCTGAGCCGCACATGGTGGCGACTTCGGCGGCACGAGCGGGGCTGCTCAATCTGGTGCGCTCGCTGGCGACGGAGTTCGCGCCGCAAGGGATACGTGTGAACGGCATCCTTATCGGCCTGATCGAGTCCGGCCAGTGGCGCCGCCGCTTCGAGGCCCGCAGTGAATCTGAACTCGATTGGACGGCCTGGACCCGCGAACTGGCGCGTACCAAACATATTCCCCTGGGCCGCCTGGGCCGGCCCGACGAGGCTGCGCAGGCCGTGGTTTTTCTTGCTTCTCCCCTGTCCAGCTATACGACGGGCAGCCACATAGATATTTCTGGAGGTCATTCGCGCAATGCCTGAACATAACCAACAACCGCTGGTGACCGTAGGTGCAGTCGTCGCCGCCTTTCTTGAAAAGTGCGGTGTTCGCGCCGCATTCGGCGTCATTTCGATCCACAACATGCCTATTCTCGATGCGTTCGCGCAGCGCGGCGTGGTGCGTTTCGTACCGGCGCGTGGTGAAGCCGGGGCCGGGAACATGGCGGATGCCTATGCTCGCTCGACGTCGCGCCTGGGCGTCTGCATTACCAGTACCGGACCGGCTGCGGGCAACATCGCAGGCAGCATGGTCGAGGCCTTGACCGCCGGCGCGCCGGTGCTGCATATCACCGGCCAGATCGAAGTGCCCTATCTGGACCGGGGCATGTCCTATATCCACGAGGCGCCCGCGCAGCTGAAGATGCTGGAAGCCGTCTCGAAAGCGGCCTTTCGCGCCTACAGCCCCGAGAACGTGCTGGGCGTGCTGAAAAAGGCGGTGCAGCTTGCCTTGGCGGCGCCGTCCGGCCCGGTCAGTATCGAAATTCCCATCGACGTGCAGCAAAGCCTGATTCCCATGCCCGACGAGCTGGCGCTGGCGCCCTTGCCGGTGCCCTGCGCCACGCCGGATGCCGCGCAGCTGGATATGCTGGCGGCCCAACTGGCGGCGGCGCGCCGGCCGTTGCTGTGGCTGGGAGGCGGTGCGCGCCATGCCGGCGCTGCCGTGCAGCGGCTGCGCCGCCTGGGCTTTGGCGTGGTGGCCAGTGTGCAGGGCCGGGGCATCGTGCCGGAAGACGAACGCGGTTCCCTGGGAGCCTACAACCTGCAGAAACCGGTGGAGGACTTTTACCAGCGCTGCGACGCCATGCTGGTGGTGGGCTCGCGCCTGCGCAGCAACGAGACGCTGAAGTATGAGCTGAAACTGCCCCGGCCGCTGTTCCGGGTGGATGCCGATGCCGCAGCGGCGGGCCGCTGCTATGCCAACGACCTGTTTGTCTGGGGCGATGCCCGACTGGTGCTGGAAGGCCTGGCCGATCGTCTGGAACAACGTGGCTGGCGCGCTGATGCCGCTTTGATCGACGATCTCGAGGCCACCAAGGCGCAAGCCGTGGCTGCCTTGCGCGACGGCCTGGGGCCCTACCAGGCGCTGGTGGCGCAATTGCAGCAGGCCTATGGCCGCAATTTCAACTGGGTCCGCGATGTGACGGTGTCGAACAGCACCTGGGGCAACCGCGAATTGCGCATCTTCGAACCCAACCAGGGCGTGCATGCCACGGGTGGTGGCATTGGTCAGGGCATGCCCATGGCCATTGGCGCGGCGGTCGGTGCGGCCGTTACCGGGTCTGGCCGCAAGACTCTCTGTCTGGCAGGTGATGGCGGCTTCATCCTCAACCTGGGTGAATTGGCGACGCTGGTGCAGGAAGCCTGCGATGTCCTGATCGTGCTGATGAACGACAAGGGTTATGGCGTTATCAAGAATATCCAGGATGCCCAGTATGGCAGCCGCCGTTGCTATGTGGACCTGCATACGCCGGACTATGCGCAGCTGTGCCAGAGCATGGGGCTGGCGCACGCCAGGATGACGGACCTGGCGCAATTGCCCGGCCTGCTGCAGGAGGCCGGCAACCGGCCCGGGCCATTCATGCTGGAAGTCGACATGCTTTCCATCGGTCAGTTCAAGTCGGTATTTGCCGGCCCGCCGGTCAACCAGCTGAACCAGATTCCGGCGCTGCAGCCGGCCACGCTGTGAGCAGGAGCGCATGGATATGCTACGCATCGCCTTGATCGGTTTTGGCGCCATAGGCAGCGCGTTGGTGGAGTTGCTGGAGCAGGAACCGGCAGCCCGGATAACGGTGGTGGTTACGCCTGACAACACGCTGGATGAGCGGGTGGCGGCCGTGCTGCCGCAGGCGCAGGCAATGCGCCAGGTGCCGCTGGCGGATGTCGATCTGGTGGTCGAGGCGGCAGGCCATGGGGCGGTGGTGCAGCATGTGTTGCCGGCCCTGCGCGCCGGCGTGCCCTGCATCGTGGCGTCCATGGGCGCCATGGCCGAGCCCGGCATGGTCGAGCAGATCGAACAGGCAGCCGAGGCTGGCGGCACGCAGGCTGAATTCGTCGCTGGCGCTATCGGCGCCATAGATGTGCTGGCGGCAGCGCGCCTGGGTGGGCTGGCACAGGTGCGTTACACCGGCCGCAAGCCGCCCCAGGCCTGGCGCGATACCCCGGCCGAGCAGGTGGCAGACCTGGCTGGCCTGGCGCAGCCTCAGGTGATTTTCGAAGGGACGGCGCGCGAAGCGGCCAGGCAGTATCCGCGCAATGCAAACGTCGCGGCCACGGTGGCGCTGGCTGGTCTGGGCCTGGATGCGACACAGGTGCGCCTGGTGGCAGATCCCGGCGTGCGCGACAACATCCATACCGTCGAGGCCGAGGGTGCATTCGGCAGCTTTGAGCTGAGCATGCGCAATCTGCCGCTTGCCAGCAATCCCAAAACCTCTGCGCAGACTGTCTACAGCCTGGCGCGGGCGATACACAACCGGGTCGCCTCAGTGGCGATCTAGCGCTGTGGCGACACGAAACGGACCAGGAAGACTCATCATGTATCCAGCGCTTTTGCCCATCAATATTGCCGGTGAATGGCGGCCAGGCAGTGGCGAGGAGTACGCCAGCATCTACCCGGCGACGGGCGAGGAAGTGGCGCGCCTGAATGCCGCCAGCGCCGCTGATGCCGAAGAGGCGATTGAACGCGCCCATGCGGCATTCCTCAGCACAGACTGGGCGCGGCGGTTGCCGCATCAGCGTGCCGAAGTCCTGTACCGGGTGGCTGCGCTCATCCGCCAGCGGGCGGAAATGCTGGCGCAGTTGCAGCGCCAGGATAACGGCAAGCCGATTCAGGAAACACGTGCGCTGGTCGCCAGCGCCGCCGCCACCTTCCAGTTCTTCGGCGCTGCCTGCGAAACCATGGAAGACATCATCACACCGTCTCGCGGTGAGTACGTCACCATGAGCGTACACGAGCCCATGGGCGTGGTTGCGGCCATCACTCCATGGAACTCTCCGATTGCCAGTGATGCGCAGAAGCTGGCGCCGGCCCTGGCTGCCGGCAATGCCGTGATTCTCAAGCCGGCGGAGGTCACGCCGCTCTTGGCGCTGGAACTGGCGCGGCTGTGCGAGGAGGCCGGGGTGCCCAGGGGCATGATCAGCGTGCTGCCGGGCAAGGGCTCGGTGATCGGTGATGTGATCACACGCCATCCCCTGGTACGGCGCGTGTCGTTTACCGGCGGTACATCGACCGGCAAGCACATCGCCGGTATCGCCGCGCAGAAGATGATGCCGGTGTCCATGGAGCTGGGTGGCAAGTCTGCCACCATGGTGCTGGACGACGCGGACCTGGATCACGCCGTCAATGGGGTGCTGTACGGCATCTTCAGCAGTTCGGGAGAATCCTGCATCGCCGGGTCGCGGCTTTTCGTGGCGCGCGGCATCTATGACGAATTCATGCAACGCCTGGTGGCGGGAGCGCAGGCACTGCGTGTTGGCGATCCGGCCGATGAAAAGACGCAGATGGGGCCGCTGATCACGGCGCGCCATCGGGAAAGCATTGAACGCTACGTGGAACTGGGCGTGTCCGAAGGCGGGCAAATCCGTACGGGCGGCGTGCGCCCGGCAGGCAGCCAGTTCGAGCGCGGCTGGTTCTACACCCCCACCATCATCGAAGGCCTGGACAATCAGGCGCGCATCACGCGCGAGGAAATCTTCGGGCCGGTGCTGGTGGCCATGCCGTTCGATGACGAAGAAGCGCTGGTCGAACAGGCCAACGACAGCATCTACGCGCTGGCAGCAGGTGTCTGGAGCCGTGATTTCAAGCGTGCCTGGCGCCTGGGCCGGGCCGTGCAGGCGGGCACGGTGTGGGTCAACACCTACAAGCAGTTTTCCATTTCGACTCCCTTCGGCGGTTGGCGCGATTCCGGCCTGGGCCGCGAGAAGGGCCGGGCGGGGATCGTCCAGTACATGGAGCAGAAAAGCATGTACTGGGGCACGAATGAATTGCCCCTCGCCTGGGCCAATCCGTCCCACTGAATCAGCAAGGAGCAGAACATGAGCATATTGGGCATAGACCAGATCACTTATGGCGTAGACGACCTCGACACCTGCCGACGTTTCATGCTGGATTGGGGGCTGGCGCTGGCGGGCGAATCATCCGACGAGCTGGTATTCGAGTGCCTTAACGGCTGCCGCGTGGTAGTGGCCGATGCGGCCAAGCCAGGCTTGCCGGACGGGATAGAGGCCGGACCGACCCTGCGTGAAGTGGTCTGGGGAGTGGAGAGTCCGGCCGACCTGGACGCGATTGCCGCGCGCATTGCTGCTGAACCGGGTTTTGTCGATGGCATGGTGGACGGGGCGCGCCGCATCGGTTGCACCGACCCCAACGGGCTGGCAGTGCGCCTGCAGGTCACGCGCAAGCATGAAGTGGCGCTGCCCTGCGCGGCGATGAACACCTGGCAGGATCAGCCGCGCGTCAACCAGCCGGCGCCTATCTACGACCGCGCCACGCCGATCGAAGTCGGGCACGTGGTCTTTTTCGTGGCCGACGTGGCCCGTACCGAAGCGTTCTATGCCAGCCAGCTGGGTTTCAGCGCCTCGGACCGCTATCCGGGCCGCGGCGCCTTCATGCGCTGTTCGGCAGACGGCGGCCACCATGACCTGTTCCTGCTGCAATTGCCGACCGGCAAGCGCGGCCTGAATCATGTCGCATTCACCGTCCGGGATATTCACGAGGTCTTCGGCGGCGGCATGCATATCTCGCGCTGCGGTTGGGAAACACAGCTTGGCCCTGGCCGCCATCCGGTGTCGTCGGCCTATTTCTGGTATTTCCGCAATCCGGCAGGCGCCTTGATCGAGTATTACGCGGATGAGGACCACCTGACCGCCGATTGGGAGCCGCGTGATTTCGAGCCCGGTCCCACGGTTTTTGCCGAATGGGCCATCGACGGCGGCATTGACGGTAATACCCGGCGGCAGAAGAACGCTGATGGCCCGCAGGGCAAGTTCCTGACCGAAAAATCCTGAGCTGCATGCAAGGCGCGCATCCTCAGACGCCGCATGCCAAGCAGTGCACCACCACGAGAACCATCATGACGAACCATAACAACGCACCTGCCAGGCCCATCGTTATCGCCGGCGCCGGTATTGGCGGCCTGACGGCAGCCATTGCCCTGCGGCGGCTGGGCCACGAAGTGCTGGTGCTGGAACAGACCCGGCAATTCATGCGGGTTGGAGCGGATATCAACCTGACACCCAACGCTGTGCGGGCGCTCGACGGCCTGGGCGACGCGGCGCTTCGGCAGGCCATTCGCGCCAGCGCTGCCCGGCCTACCCACCGCATCAGCCGTACCTGGGACACAGGTGAGGAAACCTCGCGCCTGGAGATGTCAGACCAGGCGGAGCGCGCCTATGGCGCGCCGCAGCTGACGATACATCGTGCAGACCTGCTGGCGGCGCTGGCCCAGGCCCTGCCCGCCGAAAACGTGCTGCTGGGCGCGAAGGTGCAGTCCTTTGTCCAGGATGCGGCGGGCGTTCAGGTGCAGCTTGCCGATGGCCGCCAGTTGCAGGCGGCGGCGCTGGTCGGCGCCGACGGCATCCACTCCGCCGTTCGCAATGCCATGTTCGGCCCGGACCAGCCGCGCTTTACCGGGTTTGTCGCCTACCGTGCCGTTGTGCCGGCCGCACGCCTGCAGGGCGTGCCCAACCTGGGGGCGTTCACCAAGTGGTGGGGGCCGGACCATTACACCCAGATCGTGACCTTCCCGCTCAATCGCGGCGAGGACATTTTCATTTTCGCCACCACTGCCCAGGATTCCTGGCAGCAGGAATCCTGGACCACCCCGGGCCATGTCGATGAGCTGCGCGCGGCCTATGCCGGTTTTCACGCAGATGCGCGGGCCTTGCTGCAAGCCTGCGACGAGGTGTTGAAGACGGCGCTGTACGAGCGCGATCCCTTGCCGGCCTGGTCACTGGATTGCGTCACTCTCATGGGGGACGCCGCCCATCCGATGCTGCCGTTCATGGCGCAGGGGGCGGGCATGGCCATCGAAGATGGCGTGGTGCTGGCGCGCTGCCTGGCGGACGTGGAGAGCGCGGATGCCGGCGCCGTAGCCCGTGCGCTGCAACAGTTCGAACAGGCGCGCCAGGCGCGTACCAGCCGGGTGCAGCTGGGCTCGCGCGGCAACAACTGGCTGCGCGAGGGCGGCAACGCCGACTGGGTCTATGGCTATGACGCCTGGACCACGCCGTTGGATCACGACCGCGTCACGGCCTGATCGTCCGTCGCCCTGCCTTGCGGGGCGGCGCCACCAGCAAACGGAAAGCAAAGGAATACAGCATGCAAGCCAATGATCGTTACCTAGACCCGAACCAGGCCCGCACGCGTCCGGCCACGACTTATGAGGACCTGCTGGGCGATGCGCTCGAACGGGCCTTTGCCATGGGCATCCATGATCTGGAGGGCCTGGTCGAGTACCTGAACCGTACTGGCCCGGTCAGCCCCAGCGGCAAGCCGTGGACGCCCGACAGCTATCAGGCCGAAATCAAGACGCTGGCCCAGTAATTGCCAGCGCGGCTGCGCAGTGCGGCAGCCTGCCCGCCCATCGCGTCGGCATGCCGGCGCCTGCAATAAGGAATTGAATCATGCAAACCCTGACTCAGATCGACCCTGTCGAGCAATTGCTGGAGCAAGGCCTGAAGGATCTCTGGTATCCCATCTGCCCGTCCGGCTTCGTGAAGGAAACCCCGGTTTCGCTGCGCCGCCTGGGCCGCAAGCTGGTGCTTTGGCGCGATGCCACGACCGGCAAGCTGCACGTGCTGGAAGATCACTGCCCCCACCGGGGGGCGCCCCTGTCGCTGGGCGTGGTGCTGGGCGACACGATTGCCTGTCCCTACCACGGGGTGGAAGTGCGTAGCGATGGCGTAGTGACCAAGGTGCCGGGCAGCCCGGGCTGCAAGCTGGAAGGGTCACGCGCGACGCGCACGTTCCATGTCCGCGAAGTGGCGGGTGCGGTGTGGGTCTACAACGCCTTTGAACCGGATTGCCAGACGCCGCCGGAACTGGTGCTGCCCGAGGAACTGACGGACGACGAAACCTATTCGCGCTTTCTTTGCTACGTGGAATGGAAGGGAGACTGGCGCTATGTGAGCGATAACGTCATGGACCCTATGCATGGCACCTTCCTGCACAAGCAATCGCACACCATGTTCGAAGGCGATACCAAGGCCAAGTTCGCCATCCGCGATACCGAGCATGGATTCGTCTTTGAAAAGGAAGGCCAGCGCAACGTCAATTTCGACTGGACGGAGTGGGGCGATACCGGGACGCACTGGATGCGCCTGGAAATTCCGTATCCCAAGACTGGCGGCCCTGGTGGCAACTTCACCATTGTCTACGGCGTTTCGCCCATCAGCCCGACCCTGTCGGCGGTGTTCTTCTGGCGGGTGCGCAAGCTTGCGCCCGGCTGGCAGCGCGACACCTGGCGCTTCCTGTATCGCAATCGCCTGGAAGCGCGCCACTGGGCGGTGCTGGAGCAGGACCGCGTGCTGGTCGAGCACATGGAGGCGGACGCCAATCAGCGTGAGTCCCTGTACCAGCACGACATGGGGCTGGTGCGCCTGCGGCGCTATCTGCGCAGCCAGGCCAAGCAACAGATCCAGGCCAGGGAAGCGGCGCAGGCCAAGCCAGCCGTGCGCTCCGCCAGCGTGGCCTGAGTTTGCCGCCTTGTCCGCAGCGATGACGGGCAGGGGCGGCACACCCCCGGAACATTGATGAAGAAGCCTTCGTATGAGCACAGAAAAAATACTGAATGCCCTGGTTCATTCCATCCGCTACGAGGCCGAGGGCATCGTCAGCATCGAATTGCGGCCAGCGCAGGAAGACATGCGTTTCCCCGCCTATGAGCCGGGCTCACATATCGACCTGCACCTGGGCAACGGGCTGGTGCGCAGTTACTCGCTGTGCCAGCCCGCCTGCCTGGCAGATGCCCGGCATACCAGCTACCGGGTGGCCGTGCTCAACGACAAGGGTAGCCGTGGCGGTTCCCGCTGGGTGCATGAGCATTTACGGGTTGGCCAGCGGCTGACGATTTCCGCGCCGCGCAACAATTTCGCCCTGGACGAAGGCGCGCCGCATACGGTGCTGGTGGCCGGCGGCATAGGCATCACGCCCCTGCTGTGCATGTTGCGGCACCTGACGGCGCGCCAGGCCAGTGTGGAGCTGGTTTATTGTGCGCGCAGCCGGCGCGAGGCGGCCTTCGTCGAAGCAATCGAAGACCTTGCCCGCGCCGAGGGCGTGCCGGTTTCCTGGCATATCGACCAGGAGGCCGGATGTCCGCCGGACCTTGCCGGGCTGCTGTCAGGTAAAGGCGCGGAGACGCACTATTACTGCTGCGGGCCGACACCGATGCTGGCCGCATTCGAGGCGGCGTGCGGGCAACTGGCATATCCGCATGCGCATATCGAACGTTTCGCGGCGGTGGAGCTGCCGCCAGATGCCCAGGACGGCGCTTTCGAAGTCTATCTGGAGCAATCCGGCCAGACGCTCCAGGTGCCGGCGGGCAAGAGCCTGCTCGATGCCTTGCTGGATGCCGGCGTCGAGTGCGACCATTCCTGCAAGGAGGGCGTCTGTGGCTCGTGCGAAGTCCGGGTGCTGGATGGCGAAGTGGAACATTTCGACGGCATCCTGAGCAGTGTCGAGAAAGCTTCCAACCAGGTGATGATGGTGTGTGTGTCGCGAGCCAAGTCGCCGCGGCTGGTATTGGACCTGTAGCGTATTTCCCACGTTCACGACAGGGTTTATGATTCGGCCGGCTGGCCTGCTGCTGCGAGCGGCGGGCCAGCCGTTTCTTTTTGCGTGCGGCGCCTGGCGCCAGGGCATCCCGGGCCGGGGCTGGAATTGGCGTGGCATGGCCATCTTGTTATGCGTGGATGAACGGGTTTACGTCGGTCCTTATTACTTTTTTGGTTCTTAGCTAACAACCAGATGTGTTTTGGGGTTTGCCCGGCTTTTCAGGTAATCTGCGTTTCTGCTTCCCAAATAAGGCAAATGCGGGGGTCAAAAGCCCCTTTATGCCTTTTGATGCTATTACTGTTGTGATCCATCTAGAAAATATTGAAAAGGTTTACCCGCCGGCACCTGGCCGGCAGACCGGCGCGGGAGGCTATCATGCCCTGCGCGGGATAAACCTGCACATTCGCCGGGGCGAGGTTTTCGGCATTATCGGGCGATCGGGCGCGGGCAAGAGCACGCTGATACGCCTGCTCAACCTGCTGGAGCGGCCCAGCGCCGGCAAGGTCATTCTTGATGGCCGTGACATTACCGATCTGCAAGGCGTGGGCCTGCGTCAGCTGCGCCAGCGTATCGGCATGGTATTCCAGCATTTCAACCTGCTGGCATCCAGCACAGTGCTGGAAAATGTCTGCTTTCCGCTGCGCCTGGCCGGCATGCCGCGGGCCGAGCGCGAACAACGTGCCGATGAAGTGCTGGCGCTGGTTGGCCTGGAAAGCCACCGCGATAAATTTCCCGCGCAGTTGTCCGGCGGACAGCGCCAGCGCGTGGGCATTGCCCGCGCATTGGCCAACCGGCCGGAACTGCTGCTGTGCGATGAAGCGACTTCTGCGCTCGACCCTGAAACCACGCAGTCCATCCTGCGGCTGCTGACGGATATCAACCGTCAGCTGGGCCTGACCATTGTCCTGATCACCCATGGCATGGATGTGATCCGGGCCGTGTGCAACCGCGTGGCGGTGCTGGAAGTTGGTCAGGTGGTCGAGCAGGGCGATGTGCTGGATGTATTCCTGCATCCCCAGCATGACGTGACGCGTTCGCTGCTGGCCGAAAGCGGCCAGGACGCCGATGGCTGGCGTGAACTGGTGCAGCAGGCTGCGGACGGTAGCCGCGTGGTGCGCCTGAGTTTCCGCGGGGACGCCACCCTGACGCCGTTCTTGAGCCAGGTCAGCCGGGAATTGGCGCTGGACCTGTCCATTCTGCAAGGGACGGTGGGCCGCATCAAGGACGAGCCCTACGGGCAACTGGTGCTGGCGGTGAATGGCGCCGAAGCCGGCTGGCACGCGCTGGCCGGCAAGCTGGAACAAACCGGGATTGAATACGAGGTGCTGCGATGAGCGGAGCGGATGTGCAAGGCTTCTGGTCATTGCTGGCTGGACTGGATTGGGAGCTGATCGGCTGGGCGACCGTCGAGACGCTCATGATGACGGGCGCATCGCTGGTCTTTACCGTACTGCTGGGCCTGCCGCTGGGCGTGCTGCTGTTCCTGCTGAGCCCGGGGCAGATGCTGGAGCAGCGCGGCACCTATCAGGTGCTGTCGCTGGTGGTGAACGTGCTGCGTTCCGTGCCGTTCCTGATCCTGCTGATCCTGATGATTCCGCTGACGCGCATCATCATGGGGTCCGCGCTGGGCGTGCCAGGAGTGATTCCGCCGCTGGTGCTCAGTGCTGCGCCGTTTTTCGGGCGGTTGGTGGAAAACGTGTTGCGTGAACTGGACCCGGGTGTGCTGGAAGCCAGCCGCTCCATGGGCGCCAACACCCGGGAAACCGTGTTCTGGGTGCTGCTGCCAGAAGCGCGTACCGGGATTGTGGCTGCCATTGTGGTGACTGCGATTACGCTGGTTGGTTACTCTGCCATGTCCGGCGTGATTGGTGGCGGCGGCCTGGGTGACCTGGCATTGCGTTTCGGCTACCAGCGCTACCAGAGCGACGTGATGTGGGCCACAGTCATCATTCTCGTTGTCCTGGTGCAGGCCATGCAGGTTTTTGGCGATGGCCTGGTGCGGCGCTTGCAGCGCCGTTGAATTTGCAAGGCTGTCTTATACGCGTACCCTTAATCTGGTTTTCAAGGAGCTTCATCATGAAATCGACCCTGATTCGTTCCGCCCTGCTGGCTGCCATTTTCTCCGTGGCTGCGGGTGCTGCCCATGCCGGCAAGCTGTCCATCGCCGCTACCCCGACGCCGCACGCCGAAGTGCTGGAATTCATCAAGCCTACCCTGGCCCAGCAAGGCGTGGACCTGGACATCAAGGTGTTCACCGATTACATCCAGCCCAACCAGCAGGTCTTCGAAAAGAACATCGACGCCAACTACTTCCAGCACAAGCCCTACCTGGACAGCTTCAACAAGGATCATGGTACCGACCTGATCTCCGTGGCGCTGGTGCACGTCGAGCCTTTTGGCGGCTATTCCAGCAAGATCAAGAGCCTGAGCGAGCTGCGTGACGGCGCCACGATCGCGTTGCCCAATGATCCGTCCAATGGCGGCCGGGCGCTGGTGCTGCTGCAGCAGCAAGGCCTGATCAAGCTGAAAGACCCGTCGAACATCCTGGCTACTGCCCGTGATGTCGTCGAGAACCCCAAGAAACTGAAGTTCCGTGAGCTGGAAGCCGCCACCCTGGCGCGTGTGCTGCCCGACGTCGATCTGGCGCTGATCAACACCAACTACGCGCTGGAAGCCGGACTGAATCCTCTTGAGGACGCCCTGTTCCTGGAAGACAAGGATTCCCCCTATGCCAACCTGGTTGCCGTGCGTCCTGAAAACGCCAGCAACCCGGATGTGGTGAAACTGGTGGAAACGTTGCAGACGCCGGAAGTGAAGGCGTTCCTGCTGGAAAAGTACAAGGGTGCGGTCGTTCCCGCATTCTGATCGCAGAGGCATGAAGGCAAGGGCCTGAAGCCAGGCCCTTGCCTCCCATGATGAAAAGGCCCGCTGGCATCATGCCAGCGGGCCTATTTGCAGCAGACGACGCAGCGCCGGCGTTCAGTCTATGGCCATGACTTCAGGGCCGTCGTTGATGGGAGCAGGCAACGACGATCCAGAGGAAGCCGCGGGTTCGGCCGTCGGTGCCGGCGTGCCTGCCGGCGGCTGCTTGTCGGCGTCGGGCGAACCATTGGCGCTATCCAGCGCGAGCGCCTCTTCCGGCGTGACGTAGTCGAACAGCTTGATGACCTGCTGCACGCCGCTCACGCGCGCAGCAGCGGCCGCCGCGTAGGCGCCTTCGGTCTGGGTGACGCGCCCCAACAGGTAGACCACGCCGCGTTCCGTCGTGCTGACGATGGTGCGCGACGGCACGCCCTTGGTGCGCAGCAGGGCCGTGCGAACCTTGGAGCCCAGCCAGTTGTCATCGGTGCGCTGGCCCAGTGTCATGGGTTCCGCGATCACCATGTAGTCGAGTACGCCGCGGACATTTTCCACCTTGCCCACGCGTTCGACGATCTTCGCCCGGGTGGCGGCGTCGGGCACTTCTCCCGTCAGCAGGACCTTGCCCATGTATACCGTGCTGACCACGCGCACGGTGTCGTTGTCGAATTCCTTGACCAGCACCTGGTCGACCTTCAGGTCGATGTTCTTGTCTTCCAGCTGCGTGCCTGCGGTGCGGCGGTCGGTGGCGACCAATGCCGTTCCTGCCGCAGCACCGCCGATGATCAGCGGCGCGCAGGCCGACAGCAGCGTGGTGCTCAGCAGGAGTGCGCAAATACTGGTACGTAGCAGTGTCTGTTTCATTCAGGGTCTCCGAGCAGCAGTGCGTCGATACCGTCGCACAGTGCATGCAGCAGCAGGATGTGGACTTCCTGGATGCGCATGGTGCGGTCATGGGGCACGCACAGGTGGACGTCTTCGGTGGACAGCAGGTCTGGCATGGAGCCGCCATCCTTGCCGGTCAGTGCGATGACGCGCATGTCGCGTTCGCGCGCCGCCTCGACGGCCAGCAGCACGTTGGCTGAATTGCCGCTGGTGGTAATGGCGACCAGCACATCACCGGGCTGGCCCAGGGCCTGCACCTGGCGTTCGAAGACATGTTCATAGCCGTAGTCGTTGCCAACCGCGGTCATGATGGAAGTATCGGTATTGAGTGCGACACCGGCCAGAGGCAGGCGTTCCCGCTCGAACCGTCCCACCAGCTCGGCGATGAAGTGCTGGGCATCGGCGGCTGAACCACCATTGCCGCAGGCCAGGATCTTGCTGTTGTTGACCAGTGCGTTGAAGAGGATATCGACGCCCAGCGCCAGCGGGTCGGTCAGCACATCCATGCTGGCCTGGGTGGCGGCGATATTGGCCTCGAAATGCGCACGGACGCGCGAGCTCATGTTCATGTGGCGACTTCCAATGCAAAAACCGGTGCGTGCGGCAGGCCACGCGCCTGGCGCGGACGATGCGGCACATCAGGGAGCCAATGTACTACAACCCGGCTGTGTCTGTTGGTGAGCATTGCGTAAAGTTTGTGCGGAAAACCACGTCAGGCATAGCTGTGGGCCGGGCTTCAGCGGAAATTGCAGCAGCCGAACAGATTGCCGCCAAGGTCGGTGACCTGGAATTGTTCGCGCATGGCTTTTCCCGGCGAAGGCAGTCCGACGGCCAGGTGCAGGGCGTCGAGGTCGAGCAGGACCCAGTCGCGATTCTTGCCATCCATCAGGCCGGTGCGCTTGAAATGATTGAGTTGGCGCGATAGCGTTTCGGGCGTGATATTGAGCTGGCGCGCCAGTGCGTGGTTTGAGACTGGAAAGTGGATGCGCCGGCTGCGTTGTTCACGGCAGAGATCCAGCAGATACATGACCAGGCGCTGGCTGGCATTGCCGACGGTGAGGTGGTCGATGCGGTTGACTGCCTGGTAGATGCGGGCGGACATCGTGGCCAGCAGATGCATGCAGAACTCGCTGTGGTGTCGTGCCAGCGCCAGCAGTCCGTCGCGGGAGAAGCGGTAGAGCGTGGCGGCGCTTTCCGCCTGCGCCGACAGCGGGTACAGGCAGGGCTCGGCGAACATGGCAGTTTCGGCAACCAGGTCGCCGCCATGGAGGATCTGGAAGACTTTCTCGTTGCCTTCGTGGTTGGGTCGGTACAGCCGTATGCTGCCTTCCTTGATCAGATAGAAGGATTCCGCCGGGCCGCCGGTATGGAAAACATGCTCGCCCGTATCGAAACGGAAGGTGGAGGCTTCTGCCGCCAGCTGCCGGCACCCTTCTTCCGCCAGTGGCCGGAACAAGGGATGGGCAGTCAGTGTGGCAAACGAGGTGTCGTCAATCAAGGCCATGTCCGTATCGCGGTGGCGAGGGCGCTGCCCGGCCTGGTTGGCGTGGCTGCGCTAGGGATGCCTGGTGGGACGTTGATTTTGGCATGAATAGCGTGGCTTGGGTAGGAAATAAGAACTATTCATTGAAAGTGATGGTTCGCCGCCAGTGCTTGTTGCCGGGGTGGCAACTTCTGCAGGCGCAGCAGGTGCCGCCTGAGCGCCATCCCGGCGGGAACGTTATCCGCATTGGTGCGAAGCGCCGCCGTGCCCATCACTGAGTGGTTCGGCGCAGCCTTCCAGACCGTCTGTGCGGGGGCGCGTCAGGATGGGCCAGAAGTACACCGCATAGGCGGAGAACACGGCCACCCAAAGCAGGCCGGACGCAGCCAGTGTCAGGTGCTGCACCAGCGGCGAGGCCGTCAGGCCGGCCCAGGCCCGCAGCAGGGCGGCAGCGCACAAGGCGATGGCGCTCAGCGGTATCCAGTGCCGTTGATCCAGCCAATGCCCGCTGTGGAAACGCCCGGCGATGCACATGACCGCGAAAATGGACAGCCCCATGCCGCCTATCATCAGCAGATGACGCCCGGCCGACAAGGCGCCCGGCAGTCCCAGCCAGTGCGCGCCCATCAGGCCGTAGCCCAGCGCCATCAGCCAGTAGCAGGCGTACAGCATCAGCGCCCAGCGGGTCAGCAAGGGCCGGCCGACATGCCAGTCGTTGAGCAGGTTCAGCATGGCGGCGCAGGCGGCCAGCGCGCACCAGCCCAGCACCGTGGGCGCGACTTGCAGGAATTCCAGCGCTGCGCACAGCGCGATGGTGAAAATGGCAAAATTGCGGCGTGGCGGCCGGGCCAGGTACAACGGTGTTTCCGGCAAGGGGTCCAGCAGCCGGCCTTCATGGATACGGCTATTGACGATGCGCATGGAAATGCGGCTGGCCGCCACAATGATCAGGGCCATCAACGCGCCGACAGCGGCATGCAGCCAGCGCATGCCATCGCCATGCATGAGCGACGCGGCAAAGAAGCCGGCCTGTAGCGGCAGCAGGCAGATCAAGCCCCAGGCAAAGCCGGACTGGCCGCGCCCGGACGCACGCAGCAGCGGCGGCAGGACCGTCGCGGCAAGCAGCAGCTCCAGGGCCAGATTGCACAGCAAGG
The DNA here is from genome assembly GCF_004216755.1 of Kerstersia gyiorum. GTDB lineage: Bacteria > Pseudomonadota > Gammaproteobacteria > Burkholderiales > Burkholderiaceae_B > Kerstersia > Kerstersia gyiorum. Next base: position 199,076 of record NZ_SGWZ01000005.1, on the reverse strand, counting down.
CGGGCCACAGCCCCAGGCCGAAGGGCCAGATGGGTGCGGCCAGGTAGGCCAGCCGGGCCAGCAGCCAGAGCAGGGCCAGGGTGGCAGCCCTGGCGCGTGAGAATGCCGGTGTTTGCGTGAATTCGGGCACGGCCACCAGCAGGAAACCGGCGACGGCAGCCATGCCATAGCCGTAGATCAGCTCATGGGCATGCCAGGCCGTGCCGCCGCCGGGCATGGTCTGGCGCAGCCAGGCGAACAGCGGCAATGGGGTGGCCGATGCCAGCCAAAGAAGCAGCAGCAGGGCGCCGCTGATGGCGGTCAAAAGGAAAAACGGCCGGAAGGCGCAGGTCAGCACCGGGTGGGCCAGCATCGGCCGGAGGCAGCGGGCGAGCAGGGCCTGAGGCGGGTTCAGGCGCATGAGTGTCCCTGGTGAACGATGGGCGGCAGGTCGGTTGCGGGCTCCAGCTCGAAGCCCTGGCGAACCTCGGGCAGCTGCATCAAGGCGCCGGCGGTTTGGTAAATCCAGGCGTCGTCGCGCTGCGTGCGCGGGGTGGCGATGGCATGTGAATAAACGATGCGGCCGGGCGAAGGTGCCATCATGATGATGCGGTCGGCCAGCCGGACGGCTTCCATCAGGTCGTGGGTAATCATCAGCACCGCGCAGCCGCGTTCATCCACATATTCGCGCAGCAGCCGGTACATCTCGGTTTTCAGGCCGATATCCAGCGCCGAAAACGGTTCGTCTAGCAGCAGCAGATCCGGGTCTATGGCCAGCGCGCGGGCCAGGGCGACGCGGCTTTGCATGCCGCCGGACAGTTCGTGCGGAAACTTGCGGTAATCGTTGACCGACAGCTCCATCCGGGCGGCCAGCGCAGCGGCATGCCGCATCCTGGCGACCCGTGATACGCCACGGGCACGCAGGCCCAGCGCGATATTTTCCAGTACGCGTTTCCAGGGCAGGAGACGGGCATCCTGGAAGACGCAGCCGATGCTGATGGCACGATTGACGACCTTGCCGTGCGAGGCTTGCAGCAGGCCGGCCACGATATGCATCATCGTGCTCTTGCCGCAGCCGGATGGGCCGATCAGCGCAACGGTTTCGCTGGCCTGCATGGCGAAATCCACGCCCACCAGCGCGTCGGTGAGCGCATAGCGGTGATGGATGCCCTGCAGATGCAGCAAAGGCGCAGCGGCGGGCGGCATGGTGGTTGTTTCTGCTGGCACCTGACAGGAACAGTTCATGCTTGCGGCCTCCAGCGTTCCACCTGGCGCTTGATGGGTTCCAGCAGCAGGTATTCCACGGCCAGCAGCAGGCCCAGGATGGCGGTGATCCAGGACAGTGTTGCGACGGTATCCAGATGGGAGCGTGCGGCGGCCAGTGCCGCGCCAACGCCGTCGGACGAACTCAGCAGCTCTGCCATCACCACGACTTTCCAGGAGGAGCCCAGCGCCGTGATCCAGGCAGGGAACAGGTAGGACAGCATGTGCGGCAGGTACAGATCGGTGAGCATCATGTGCCAGGGCATGCGATAGGCCCGTGCCATGTCCTTCAGTTCATTGCCCAAGGTGCGCGCGCCCTGCATGGCGGCGGCGAACACGATGGGCACGCAGGCGATGAACACCGTGAAAATAGGGGTGAGGTCGCCGCTGCCGAACCACAGCATGGCCAGCACCAGCCAGGCGATGGGCGGCATGCCGACCAGTAGCGTGATCAGCGGCCGCGAGGCCATGGCGGCGGTCATGGACAACCCGGCCAGCAGACCCAGCAGGCTGCCCGCCACCAGGGCCAGCGCGAAGCCTGCCATGGCGCGGCGCGCCGAGATGGCCAGTGTTTCCCAAGCCGGAAAAGTATCCAGCAGCCGGGCCAGCGAGGCCAGCACTGCACCCGGCGTGGGCAGGATCAGGGGGCCATAGGCCAGCGCTGCCCATTCCCAGGCGGCGGCGAACAGGCACAGGCTGGCGATGGCGCCCCAGCCACTCCAGAGATAGGCCAGCACAGCGGCCAGCAGACGGCGGAATAGAGTCATGACGTGGACGGCCTGTTGACGCTAAGGAAAGCCTGGCATGTAGGGGTCTGACATGAAAACATGGACACAGGGGTGGCGCAGGGAAAATACGGGGCAGGGAAGTCAACCTGCCATGTCACCAGATCGGGCATGCAAAGCCAATGATAATTATCATTGGCCGGGCCGTGGCCGACTATTTTTTGCGGGGCCCGGGCAGGGCTGCTGGATGCGAGCGGCCTTGTTCACGTATCCCGGACGATGGGCCTGCCCCTTGTCGCATGGCCATACAAGCCGGTCATATGGCAGGCCCCATCCCGAGGACGTCCGGCATGCCAGGGCGGTGGCCAGGCGGCATGGCGCCCGGCTGGGTGTCAGTACTGCGCCCGAGTTTGGATGGGGGGTTTACGGCGTGTAATAGAAGCCGTCGTCGGGCAATTTGCCGCCCACCATTTGCGGATTCTGTTCCAGCAGCGCCTGGTAAAAGAACTCCAGTTCCGGGCGCGCCTGGGCGGCGCTGGTCAGATAGCCGGGGGTATGGCGCAGGGCGTCCGCGACGGCATCGGCGCGCAGCAGGTCGATATACTTTTCCGCCAGCTCGCCGCAGGCGTCCGGGTTGGCGATGCACCAGGCGTGCGAATCGGCATGGGCGGCGTTAAAACGCGTCAGCAGGGCCGGGTCCTGCGCGGCCTGGCCCAGCACGGCGATACCGGCTTGCGGAATACGGGGTTCGCGATGCAACAGCCGGCCCCATTCCTGCTGCAAATCCACGCTGCGGTACAGGTCGGGCGCAATGACATTGGCAGGAAAAGACTGCGACTTCGCCAGCACCATGGAAACGGCAGGCTCGGCCAGCAGTGCATGATCGACCCGGCGAGTGATCAGCAATTGCGCTGCATCCATGGGCGAGGCCACATAACGCAGCTTGAAATCGCGCTGCGGGTCCAGCCCCTGCGCGCGTGCCAGGAGCTGGAACAGGATATCGGGCATGTCGGCGCGAAACGGCATGGCGATTTCTTCGCCCTTGAAGTCTGCCAGCGTATGGCGGCCTGGCGTGCGCGACACCAGCGCCAGCATGCCCCAGACGGACACATTCAGCAGTTGCAGCGGCACGCCGCGGTTATACAGATTGGCCGCCACATTGGAAGGCGCCGCAATGAAATCCGCGCTTTGCTCGATGGCGATGACACGCAGCTGGTCGGGATCGCGCCAGGGCTTGAACACCAGTTTTTCGGCAACATCGGCCAGCGGATTGGTTTCCAGCATGTGCAGCAACGGCAGGGTGACAGTCGCGGGCGGGCCGGAGAGGGTCAGGATAGGGTAGCGGGCAGGTGCAGCGGCTTCCGAGGCATGAGTATGCCAGGGCAGTGCTGTCGCAGCAGGCGCCAATGCCAGGGACAGCAGCAAACGGCGGCGTTGCGGGTGTGGAAACGGGCGATGCATGATGTCTGGATGGAAAGCCTTGATGCGTCGCAGTGTGGCGCGTCATGGCGTGAAAGACAATGACAATTATCATTCCCGCTGTCGTGGGTGCTGTTGGGTGTGCAGTCGAAGGCCGGTTTGCCAGGCCTGCCAGGGCTCAGAAGATGTACTTGAAATTGAGCGATGCTTCGCTTTGGCGATATTGATAGTGGATGATGTTGCTATCGTTGATGAGCCTTTTGAAGCGGATTTCCGGATAAATGCTGCCGATGCGCCAGCGTGGCATGCCCAGCGTGGCGATCAGCATTTTCTGAATGTCCTTGCGCGGGTTGTCCGACAGGAAGGTGCGCTCGTCATAGCGGCTGTCACGATAGAGCGCCATGGCATTGAGGTAAAAGCCGCTGTCGAAATATTTGAACAGGCCGATGCGCCAGGCCTGGTCCTTGCTGCTGGCGGCCGCCCAGGGGTAGCGGCGGCGGGTCCAATCGACCCCTGCGAACAGGGACCCCGTGGCAGACAATTGAAAGCTGGCTCCCAGGCCGGCCGAGGACTGCGTGTAGTCCGAGAAGTACAACTTTTCCGCGTCCGAGTAATGGTAGCGCTTGCTGTTGGCCTGGGCATTCAGTGTCCAGCGGCGGTTCAGGTCATGCGACAAACTGAGTTCCAGGCCGGGTGTTGTGTAATGGGTGTGCGTGCCCCGGTAATAGTGCTCGAAGTAGGGGGAGACGGAAAACTCCGTGCTGGCGTTTTTGTAGTTGTAGCCGGCATAGAGCACGGTGGTGTTGTCGCTGCTGTCCTTGAGAAAAGTACTTTGGTTGTCTTCTTTGTGATATCGGGTGCCGTAGAGCAGCGGGCGGAGCAGCAGGTTGTGATGGCCGCCCAGCGCAATGCGTTTCTGCAGGGAAAGCTGGTAGTTCAGGAAGGACGACGCCACCGGTGCGGGCAGGGACTCGGTGACGAAGCATTGCTGCAGGATCTGGACGACGCAGCGTTGCGCACCATTGGCCTGGTTGATGTTGTTGCTGTAGCCGCCACCGATGCTGAGTGAGCCGTGCCAGCGGTTGCGTTGAGCGACGGCGGCAATGTAGGTGTCGATGGTGCTGCGGGTTTCAGGCGGAATGTCCTCGGCCCTCACGGCTTCGAATTGTTCGATGGCTTCGTGGCTCTGATAGTCCTCGGCATAAAGCCGCGCAAGTTCCAGGCGGATACGGGTGTCGCCGGGGGCGGCAAGCTTGGCGCGCCGCAGGCGCTCCAGCGCAGTTGCGGTATCGCCTCGTGCACGGGCATGCAGGCCTTCGGCCAGCAGGATCACTTCTGTCCGGCTGGCTGCCAACAGACGGTACTTCGAAAGGAATTCCTCGACTTTATCCCACTGCTGCAGGTTGATGGCATAGAAGATACCCAATGCCAGGCCGGCGGCATCTTCTGCGACACGATATTCCTGGCCTTCGATGACCAGGCGTCTTTCCCCTGCCGGCGTATCGGCGTGCACCCAGTCCCGTTGCTGTTCGACACGCAGTTGCTGTTGCGTGGTGTTCAGCAGGAAGCGGGTATCGTCGTCGTCGGCGCAGGCGGAAAAATAAGGGCAGGCGAGAATGCAGGCCAGGAACAGCTTGGGGAGCGGACGGGTCATCAGCGAGGCAAAGAGGGCGGCTGCGGCGGGTGCCGCTTTCCTGAGTCGGGACAGGCCCCGCCATGTTGGTGGGACCTGTGTGGCTTGGGCAGGCCCGGTTTATTGGACCCTGTTGCCGCCGAAGGCGACATCATCGGCAGGGTTGCTGGTGCCGCGGGTGGCATAGCCTGCCAACGCGTCGGCATTAGGCCCGAAGAATTGGCCGGAAATGATCCGGTTGCCGGCGGCGTCCTTGAAGAAAGTCCCGTCGTTGTTGTCGATGGTGACGTTATCGAATGCGACCACATCGCTGGTGTTGGACACCCGGGTCAGTGCGCCATTCAGGCTGCCCTTGTCTTGATTGCCGAAGGTGGCGTTCAGCTGCCCCTGGAAGAAATCATTCTGGCCGGGAACGTGCTGATTGACCCCCAGTACGGCATAGCTTGCGGTGCTGAGGTGCTTGGTGTTGCCCGTTGCGTTTTCACCGACGTACCACACCGTGTGGTCTGCCGTATTCAGGTTGAGATTGGTATCGGAGCCCGTGCTGGGGTTGCCCGCACGCGGCCCCCATTCGCCGAAATAGACGGCCGTGCCTGCAGGCAGGTTGGGAACCTCGGCGATCACCAGACCGCCGAATTTCGGTGCGGCTGGCAGGGCCGGGTTGGCGATCTGGCGGATGCTGTACACCCCGAAGATGGCCGTTTGTTGTCCTGCCACGGCTTCATTCGGGCTGCGCTGTTCGTACCAGATCTGGCCCAGGGTCGGGTTGGTGAACAGGCCGGCGACGGCGTTGACATCCTTGAGCGTCAGGTACTTCGGGTTGGCCAATCCGTCCACGCTGGCACTCAGCGAGCTATTGATGGGCGCGTTGCTGTACTTCTTGGCAATGTGATAAATCGGGCCGTCTTTCAGGTTGATGACCAGTGAAGATCCATTGAGCGAGAGCCCCGGCTTATTGGCGCCGAAGGGGAGTGCGGTCGAGGCTTGCGGGGCAACATGGGCGGCATTGCTGGTGCCACCGGTGACCGCCGCATGGGCAGGCACAAAGGCACCGAGCAGAACGACGGACAGGATGGTTTTGGACATCATGACAGGCTTCCTTGTGAGAGTGGGTAAGCATCCGGTTTTGCGTTTGAAAACCGGCAAAAGGCGGTTCAGAACAGGGCTTGCATGCCCAGCATGACGGTGCGGCCAGGACCAGGCGCAGCGACGTTGGACATCGGGTCCAGGTAGTAGCGGTTGGTCAGGTTGGTGACACTGGCATTGACCGACAGGGTGTCGTTGATCCGATAACGGCCATAGGCATCCAGCAGCAGCGTGGGACGCCAGTGGTAAGGCTTGCCAGTGAAGGTGAAGATGTCGGCCAGCCCCTGTTGCAGCAGGCGGTCGTACTGGCTGGTTTTGACATCGCTGTGATAAATGCCGCGCACGCCCAGTTCAAGCTTGCGATCCAGCAGGCGCGTACCCAGATCCACATTGATCGAATACTTGGGCTGCTGGGACTGGTAGAAACGCGTGACGCCAAATCCGCCCTCTATGCATTCGGGAATACGGCGCAGGTACATATCAAAGGCAAATGCGGTATCGGCATCGCAGGTGACATTTTTCAGGCGGTAGGTGACACCGGCAGAAGCAAAGAAGCCGCCAGTGTCGATACGGCTTTGAAACTCCAGCCCTTTGACAATCTTCTTGTCATATTGCGTGATGCGCCGCGCCTCGGTCGTATCAATGACATTTCTGATCGTATTGCTGAAGTAGCTCAGGCGGATGTCGCCATAATCCAGCTTGTCCCAGTACGGGGTGAAATCGAAGGCATAGCCTATTTCCCAGTTCTGGCTGCGTTCCGGCTTGAGGTCGAAGCCAGGCGCAGTAGGCATGCTGACCAGCCCGTCGATGGCAGTGGACGTGGCCTCGTAAATACTCGGAAAACGCGTCATTTCCGCATAGCGGGCAAACAGGCGTTGTTGTGGGCTGAGCGAAACGGTCAGCGCCAGCATGGGTGCCCAGGCATCGCCTTTCAGTTTTTCTGGCCGGGCCCACTTCTGGTCGTCGGTGATGGGTCGGGTGATGGCTTTCAACGCTCCGGAGTGAGCTCCGTTAGGGTCGAACTCCCCTGCGGCGGTCGTGACTTGGCGGGTAGTGCTAGGGAGCAGCTTCCATTCTTCGTAGGTGATGGATACAGGCTGTTGGCCGCCCATCAGGTATTTGTAGTATTCGCCTTCCGTTGCCTGAGGCGTGCTGACTTTCTCATCGAACATGCCTGGCGTCAAAGTTGACGCCGAACTATCCGGTTTCCCGTTGCGAAATGGAATGATGATGTCGGGGCGGAACTGGTAGTAAATCGTCTGTCCGTTCTGCGAGCTTGACCGGACGGAAGAAGTACTTGCCCCATATTGCTTGTAGAACGCATTATGTGACTCCTGAAGGCGTTGGGCGGCTGCGGGATCGCCTAAAGGGCTATCTTTTCCGATAGTGTTCGCCCATTGGTCAAAGAGATCCATATGGTTTTCATAATCCGCCTTGAACTCCGCAGAGCCGATTTCCCAATACGGCAGGGAGTAGGCGTCGATATATTCGTTGAAGCCCCCGCCCCAGGCGAACTGTTCGTTGCGTTGTTGCCGTTCTTCGGACATTGCCGTGTCTTCGCCCTTGAAGCGGGTATAGCGCACGCCAGCCTGGACATTGAGCCAGGAAACTGGCTGCCAGTCCGTCGTCATGGTCATGCCCCATTCCTGCCTTTTGCCGCTGCGCGGCCCGGCAAGTTTGGCCAGTCCGGTGACAGTGCCGTAGATGTTGAAAAGGTCGTCACTGTTGATGATGGTGCTTTCTTCCCCGAGTTTCTCGCGCTGGATGTCTGCGCCCAGGGTCAAATTGAAGTTGGGCGCCAACTTGAAGCGATTGCTGAGATTGGCGCCGTTGCGCGTCACCTGGGTGGTTTGCTGTGCGCCGGAAATGATCTTCTTGCCTTCGGTGCCGAAGATGGCATCGGATTCAGCGATGATTTCGTCCAGCGTGGTGCTTTTGTCGAAGCCCCACATATCGCCCAGTTCTTCGCAAGTAGATTCCGCCATACTCCATGGCGTCGTATTGCGTACATTGCACCAGTACCAGGCATCGTGCATGGTGTCGGGCGTATTGACCGCCAGGGACATGCCGCCACTCTGATGACGGACGCTGTCGGTTTTGACGCGCCAGAGACTGGCCTCAAGATCTACCCAGCGGTTGTCTTCGGGTTTGAATTCGTACCCTAGCTTCCAGGTATCCGAGCGGATCTTGGAGTCAATGTTCTGGGTTTGTGGCGGTTTGGGCTGGTCGATGAAGTCAGGGTTCAACTCATAGAAATTCAGCGCCCAGGTGGACTGGAATGGATTGATCTCGCCGAATCGCACATCCGTGCGCATGTATTGCAGGCTGAGTTTCTGGTTGTCGCCGAAGTGCCAGTTGTTCTTGGCCAGCAGTGTTTCGGTACGGGTATTGCTGTTGAAGACTTCTGCACCGGCCGGATACATCTCTCCCATGTTGGGGACAAAGGCCGCTGAACTTTTGCAGTCGATACCGCAGTTGTCCATGTCGTAGATCGGATTGTCCAGATAATCGTCCACGCCATTCTTGCCGGCGAAATAATTGCCCTTGTTGCGGTAGGCGTAACTCAGCAGACCATCGGTGATGTCCGTCTGGAATGCTGCTGTAAGCATGGCCGACTTGTCGCCACCGAAACGCCAATTGTCGGCGCTGCCCTTGTCTCTGGGGGCTTCGACGTCATCCATGAGCAAGGCGTAAGGGCTGAGCTCACCGTTCTGGAAACCGCCACCGGCGCCATCGGCGGTGCCGCCGACGCGGCGATAGTCCTTGCCCAGGAATTGGTCAAGCTTGTTCTGTGGCTTGATCGTATTGTTTGCACCTTCCAGCTTGAGCTGCAGTGCCCAGGTGTCGCCGTTCTTGACGATGTCACTGGCTTCAATGGTGCGAATGGCGATGGAGCCGCCGACGCCCGGCTTCATGTTGCGGCTGAGATCCGGGCTCTTATCGACGGCGATGCTGCGGAACAGGGCGGGATCGACGTAGTTGCGGTCACCGACGCCATAGTTGTTCTGCCAGACATCCACGGTTTGTTCCGTGCCGTCTATGGTGACGGGGATGCGTCCCTTTCCGGAAATGCCGCGGATATTCGGCGTGATGGCGCCTCCCGCGGTGCGGGTGTTCATGTTGTAAACGCCGTTGAGGCCCTTGAGCACGTCTCCAGCCGCGTCGATGCGGTAGCGTTCGATTTCTTCCTTGCCCATGTAAACGTTCGAGACGTTCTTGTGGAAGACATCGTCCGCGCCCTTTTCGTCGTCCGTGCGTTCGGGGGCGACGACTTCGACAGCATGTAGCTGGGTAACGCCGTCCGAGGGTTCCTGGTGATCCTGATGGGGCTGAATGGGCTTTTCGGGCGCCGGTGGCGGATTGTGCTGTTCAGCCGTCTGGATTTCCGCAGCCAATGGCTGGGCGGAAACGGCTGGCAAACCACCGGATACGCAGCCGAGGCCGGCAATGAGAAGGGCCAGGAGTTTGGGCGGGGAGCAATGTTCTGAAGACATGTTCTATCTGGTGTTGTCCCGCGATGATTGGAAGTCGATCAAACGGGCGCGGAATCGGGGGGTGTGGCGGGAGCGTGGAAAAGCGGTCACCACCACGCCCAAGCTTTCAAATCAGGCAATTCCCAATCGGAGAATGAGTGCAATTCTCAAATCTGTTACGGTTCTGGCCGATGATTTTTGTCAATTTCCGGAAAATATTGTCGTGTTCGTGGCGCGCGTAATGGTTCAGGTCCATGAACCTGAGTGCCGGTGGACATGCCTGGGGGCTGCGCTTGCACTAGGAGTCAGCTGAGGAAGGCGCTTTTCAGCCAGTGGATGGTGTGGCCGTCCACAGCCAGCACATCAAAGCGGCAGCCTGGTTCACGGCCAGGGAAATGAGCGCGTCTGATCTGCGGGAGAAACCACGCTGCGGTGGCCAGCAGACGCCTTTGCTTGCCAGCATCCACGCTGGCCGCCGCGCCGCCATGGCGGCTATGACTGCGCTGGCGGACTTCCACGAAGACCAGTTCCTGGCCGTCGCGCATGACGAGGTCGATTTCTCCGGCGCGGCATTGCAGGTTGCGCGCCAGCAGTACCAGCCCGGCCGCTTGCAGGTGTGCCAGGGCGCGGTCTTCCGCGCGGTTGCCGCGCTGGCGGGCGGGGCTGCCGTGCCGGGCATGGCGTGGCGCCGGGGGCGGCGTGGGGTCCGAGATGGCCTCAAGGCGTGCAGCGTGTTGCCGTGCCAGCCGCCGCTTGCGGTTGCGCCGCGCACGGCCCTGGGCTTTCTCCAGCTGTTGCCAGAGCGGCGCATACGCAGCATCGCTGAAAATAGTATCCTCGCGGGATGAACGAGACATCCGATATTTCCCTATCCGCGCCTTCGGCCTGGCTGCGTGCCGCCGAGAAGGTGATGGCGCAGCATTGGCCTGCTTCCGCCCTGTACGTGGTGGCCACGCCCATCGGTAATCTGGGCGATTTGAGCGTGCGGGCCTGGCAGACGCTGGCCAAGGTCGATGTGGTGGCGGCCGAGGATACCCGCGTGACCCGCACCCTGTTTGACGCCTGGGGCCTGTCCACGCCCCTGATGGCGGCGCATCGCCACAATGAAGCCAGCGCTGCACAGGATATTCTGGAACGCTTGGCGGCCGGGCAGCGGGTTGCCCTGGTATCCGATGCGGGTGCGCCAGCGGTCAGCGACCCCGGCGCGCGCGTGGTGCGGGCCGTGCGGGAAGCGGGTTATCAGGTGGTGCCGGTGCCGGGCCCGAGCGCAGTGATTGCCGCCTTGATGGCCAGCGGCGCGACGTCGGATGAAAACCCGGCGTTTGCTTTCGCCGGCTTTGCCCCGCACAAAAGCATGGCGCGCCAGCGCTGGCTGCGCCGCTGGGCCGCACTGGCCGCGCCCGTGGTGTTTTTCGAGTCGCCGCACCGGCTCAAGGCGACCCTGGCCGATGTGCTGGAGATCGCCGGCCCGCAACGGCGGGTAACGATTGCCCGCGAATTGAGCAAGCGTTTCGAGGAAGTGGCGACGGTGCCGGCTGCCGATGCACAGGCCTGGCTGGAAGCCCAGCCGCATCGCGGCCAGGGTGAGTTCGTGCTGATCCTGCATGAAAGTGCGGCAGCCACTGTGGATGACGACGACGAGGCGGCCGAGGCGGGCGACCCTGCCCTGGATACGCTGCTGGATGCATTGCTGGAGAGCCTGTCGCTGCGCGACGCGGTGAAGGTGGCGCAGAAGGTGACAGGGGGCGACCGCGACGCGATTTATCGTCGCGCCTTGCAGCGCAAGAACGAAGCGGATTGAGGCCATGGCGCGAGTGTGACGCGCTCCGGGTGGCCAGGGAAGCCGGCAAGTGCCGGAATTGTCCACCCTGGCCTGCGCTCAGGCTTCGATTTCGATGACGGTGCCGTTGGGAACCAGGGACCAGATTTCCCGCATGTCGTTGTTGCTGACGCCGATGCAGCCGTCCGTCCAGTCCCACCAATGATGAATGGGGCCGAGAGCGCCCCAGCCGTTGGGCAGGCCGTGGATCATGATATCGCCGCCAGGCGGGTAGCCAGCGGCAGCCGCAGCCTGGCGATCCTGTGCGTTGGGGTAGGAAATGTGCAGGCTCAGGTAAGCGCGCGAGCGCGGGTTGCGCCAGTCGATCACATATCTGCCTTCTGGCGTGCGCTGGTCGCCTTCCTGCTGCTTGTGTCCGGCGTCAGGCGCGCCGCCAAGCGCGATGCGGTAGCTGGCGAGCAAGGTAGCGCCCTGCCAGAGCTCCAGGCGCCTGGCGGACTTATAGACACGTACCAGATCGGCTTTCGGAGTGCCTTGTTCGGCAACAGGGGGCATGCCGGGCGCGACCCGGCCCATGATGCGCGTATAGCCGAATGCGGCCAGCACCAGCAGGGCGATCAGGATCAGGCAGGGCAACAGGCGTTGCCGGAACCGGCGTACGGGCTTCATGGGCGGCCGGCTCAGGGCTGCAGGGCAATGGAGGGTGAAATGCCCAGCTGGCGGCCGATACGGCTGGCTGCGTCTTCCGCGCTGCTGCGGTCGGGGTAGGGGCCCAGCCGGACACGGTAGATGCCATTGCCGCCTTGTTCCAGCCTCAGGCGGGGGTCATCGTCGAGTTCGCTGCGCATGTGTGCCAGGAAGGCATTGGCGTTGTCTGCCGAGCCGAAAGCGCCCAGTTGCAGGAAGATGCCAGGCATGGCGGCAGAAATTGCCGGCGTGGATGGTGACGGGCTGGCAGGTACGGCGGCGGCTACCGCGGCGGGTGACGGGCCTGAGGGTTGCGGTACCCGGTTGCCCCGGATGTCATCCGGGCTGATCCATTCGACGATCACTTCGCCACTGCCGGGGGCGATGATGTCCAGCCGGTGGGCGGCGGCGTAGGAAAGGTCGATGATGCGGCCATCATGGAAGGGGCCGCGGTCGTTGATGCGGACAATGACGCTGCGGCCATTGGCAGTGCGGGTCACCTTCGCGTAGCTGGGAATGGGCAGCGTGGGGTGCGCGGCCGTCATCTTGTACATGTCGTAGGTTTCGCCGTTGGACGTCGGCTGGCCATGAAATTTCTTGCCATACCACGAGGCAGTGCCACGGTTACGGTAGGCGCGACCGCTGGTGTCCGGTACGTACTTCTTGCCGAAAACGCTATAGGGCCGGTTCGGGCCGCTGGCATACGGTTCCACGCGCGGCACGGCATCCGGGACCTTGTCCAGATCGGCAGGTACGCGGGCATGCGGGCCATCATCCTTGTAGTAGCCGCCGCGCTTGGGGGAACCGCCGCAGGCGGCCAGCAGCAATACCAGCAGCATGGCCAGTGCCATCCAGGCCCAGCGGCGGGCCGGACGCGGCGTCAGGAACGAGGAGCCGGATGTCTGGCCTGGTGAGCAGGCGCCAGGCAGGATGATGGACGACCGGTACATCATGCGCGCGGAATATGGATGGGCGAGCGGTGGCGTACCAGCAAGGGGGAATGCGAAGCGAAGCGCCGGGCCAGTTGTTCGACGACATACACGGAACGGTGCTGGCCCCCGGTACAGCCGACCGCAACCGTCAGGTAGCTGCGGGTGTCCTGCATGTAGCGGGGCAGCCACTTGCGCACCAGGCCATAGATGTCGTCGATCATTTCGCCAACCTGGGCGTAGCCTTCCAGCCATTTGGCCACGGGTGCATCCTTGCCGGTCAGCGGCCGCAATGCCGCGTCGTAGTGCGGATTGGGCAGGCAGCGGGCATCGAAGACCAGATCGGCGTCACTGGGTACGCCGATCTTGTAGGCGAAGGATTCGAAAGTCAGCAGCAGCGGCAGGCGTTCGACCTGCACGACCTGGCCTATCCAGTGGCGTAGTTGCGCGGGGCTGAGATAGGAGGTGTCGATGATGTGTTCCTGCTCGCGCAATGGCGCCAGCAGTTCACGTTCCTGCTGGATGCATTCCGTCAGGGTGAGCGTTTTGCCGTAGGCCGACAGCCTGTCGGTCAGCGGGTGGCGCCGGCGCGATTCCGAGTAGCGCTGCACCAGCGCTTCGGTGCTGGCATCCAGGAAGATCACGCGCAAGGGGATGCCCATGGCGCGGATGGCGGTAAGCACCTGCGGCAGGTCTTCGATTTCACCAGGCGTGCGTGCGTCGATGGCGACGGCGGCATGGCTGGGAGGCTGTGAATTCAGGTCGACGCAGAAATCCTGCAGATAACGGATGGGCAGGTTGTCGATACAGGTGTAGCCTGAATCCTCCAGCATGCGCAGCGCGACGGATTTGCCGGAGCCGGATATGCCGGTGATGATGACGATATCCTGAACCGCGTGATTCATGGCTTGTCGATTCCCTGCATGATGGCCTGGGATTGACGGCTCATGAACTCTCCCAGTGTATCTATGCCGCGCAGTTTGAGGATGGTATTGCGCACGGCGGCCTCGACCAAAACGGCCAGGTTGCGGCCAGCCGCAACCTGCAGCATGACTTTGCGTATGGGCAGGCCGAGCACATCCTGGCTGAGGTCCTGCAGCGGCAGTCGCTCGAATTTTTCCGTAGCGCTGGAACGCACCAGGTGGACGATGAGCTTGAGCGGCATTTTGCGCCGCACCGAGGTTTCGCCGAAGATAGTGCGGATATCCAGCAGGCCCAGGCCGCGTACTTCCAGCAGGTTCTGCAACAGCGGTGGGCAATAGCCTTCCACCAGGGTGGGCGCGGTGCGGGCGAAATCGACGGCATCGTCGGCCACCAGGCCATGGCCCCGGGAAATCAGTTCCAGTGCCAGTTCGCTTTTGCCCAGCCCGGATTCTCCGGTGATCAGCACGCCCAGCCCCAGTACGTCCATGAACACGCCATGCACCGTCGTGGTGGGTGCCATGCGCTTGCCGATGTAATTGCGCAGCAGGTCGATGACACGGGCTGCGGGCATGGGGGTGGCCAGCAGCGGCACCTGCTGGCTTTCGCAGGCCTGGATCAGGTCTGGCGGAGTGCGGCTGATGGCGTCTTCGGCGAGGATCATGGCCGGTACGCCGGCCGCCAGCAGTTCGGCCAGATGTTGGCCGCGGCGGCGCCGCTCCAGGCGGCAGTAGAAGTCAATTTCCTGATCGCCGAAGACCTGGATGCGTCCAGGGTGTATCAGGTTCAGGTGGCCGATGAGATCGGCGGCGGAATCGCCGTCATTGGGGATCTCGCGATCGGCGGCGGCCTCGCTGGCGATCCAGGTAAACGGGACGAGGGGGGCGTTGTCCTCGACCAGGTTGCGGATCGTCACCATGGCGGACGACCCTATTCCCCGGACGCCCCGGAAGGCGCGTATTGGGTCAGGAGTTGATGCACGATGCCCGGGTCTGTTTCCGTCATCAGGCGCTCGCGCAAGGACTTGTCGGAAAGCAGTTGTGCCAGTTCGGCCAGGATGTCCAGGTGCTGCTGGGTGGCGGTTTCCGGCACCAGCAGGAACATCAGCAGGCTGACGGGCTGGCCGTCGGGGGCATCGAAGGGAATGGGTTGCGCCAGGCGATAGAACGCGGAGAGCGCGTGCGTCAGGCCCTTGACGCGGCCATGGGGAACGGCAACGCCGTGGCCGAGTGCGGTGGAACCCAGCCGTTCCCGGGAGAACAGGCTGTCAAACACGGTGGAGCGAGCCAGGCCGTGATGGTTTTCAAATAGCAGGCCGGCCTGCTCGAATGCCCGTTTCTTGCTGGTGACGGGCAGGTCGAGCACGACATTGCCGGCAGGCAGAATGCGCGACAAATGGTTCATGGTTTCGCATTATAGGGACTTATGCCGCAATGCAAAAATCTTTTCGCTTGTGCGGGGGCCGGAAATGCATACCGCCCGGCTGAGCGGGCGGTATGCGGGTGTTGCCTTGTTATTCAATGACCTGGCGCTTGGCGGATTCGTGGGCGTGGTCACGGACACGATTCTTGTGGTCGGTGACTTGCCTGTCGAGCTTGTCGGCCAGCAGGTCGATGGCGGCGTAGAGGGTTTCCTCAACGGCTTCGCTGTGCAGGTCCTTGCCGGGTACGCGGACCGTGACTTCGGCCTTGTGGCGCAGCTTCTCGACCGACAGGATGACCTGGGCGTCTATGACGCTGTCGAATCGGCCCAGGGCGCGGGAGAGCTTGGATGTGACGTAGTCGCGGATGGCAGGGGTGACTTCCAGGTGGTGACCGCTGATATTCAGATTCATATTGCTCCCTCCGGGGTGATGAACCCGGGGCGCCTGCCAGATGGCCTGAGCCCCGGTGCCTGACGGGATATTTTCCCGTCGTATGTTCCCAGTGTATCGGGATGAGCGCCGAAAGCAAGCCCGCCGGCAGGGTGATTGTCACTGTCCATGAGGCAGGACAAACCCGGGTGTGAATTGTCCTTGAAATGTCGCGGCCACGGCGCGCAGCGCCTGGCTACATGCGGAAATGCTCACCCAGGTAGACGCGCCGTACTGCCGGATCGCCAACGATTTCGTCGGGGTGGCCGTCGGTCAGTACCTTGCCTTCGCTGATGATGTAGGCGCGGTCGCAGATGCCCAGGGTTTCACGCACATTGTGATCGGTAATGAGCACACCTATGCCTCGCCCCTTGAGAAAACGCACGATGCGCTGGATTTCGATCACGGCGATCGGGTCGACGCCGGCAAAGGGCTCGTCGAGCAGGATGAAGCGTGGCCGAGTGGCCAGCGCCCGGGCGATTTCCACGCGGCGGCGTTCGCCGCCAGACAGCGAAATCGCCATGCTTTCGCGGATATGGTCGATCTGCAATTCATCCAGCAGGCCTTCGAGCTGTTCGTCGACAGCCTGCTTGGGCAGGGTTTTGCCATTGGCGTCGATCTGCAGTTCCAGGACGGCACGGATATTCTGCTCTACCGTCAGGCGGCGGAAGACGGAAGCGTCCTGCGGCAGGTAGGACAGGCCCAGGCGCGCGCGGCGGTGGATGGGCAGCGCCGTGGCGTCACGGCCGTCGATCTCGATGCGGCCGGCGTCGGCCGGTACCAGGCCGACGATCATGTAGAAGCTGGTGGTTTTGCCTGCCCCGTTGGGGCCCAGCAGGCCGACGACTTCGCCGCTGTCGACGGAGACGGAAACGTCCTGGACCACGGTGCGCTTGTTGTAGGTCTTGCGCAGGCCGGTGGCGCGCAGGCTGCCGGGAGTTTTGCTGCCCAGCGCGGAGGAAGAGATATTTGCCATCGTGAGCCTTATTCCTGCTTGGCGGCGGGGCGGCCAAGACACTCGGCTGCGGCAGCCTCGGTCTTGTTGCGCGGCTGGGCCACGGAGCGGACGCGGCCGGATTCGCTGCTGGCCGAATAGGTGTCGTTCTTTTGGTTGTAGACAATGCGGTCGCCGTGGATGCGGTCGTAGGGCTTGCCGCAGATCATGCGTACGATGCTGGCATTGCCGTTGAGGACGATGGTTTCCGCCTTGCTGTCGTAGTCGGCGCGCTGCCCGCGCGCCTCGAAGATCTCTGCATTTTCCGGGCGTTCCTGGCGGATGCGCACCTGTTTGCCGGTGTTGGCCGTGGCCGTGCCGTACTGGAAGCCGTCCTTGTCTTCGCGCATTTCCAGGCGATCGGCATTGAGCGTCATCATGCCGCGCGTCATGATGACGTCGCCGGTGAAGATGCTGCTGCGGTTGAGGTCGTCATACTCCAGCGACACGGACAGGATTTGCGTGCTGGGGTCGGCTGCGTCCGCTTGCTGGGCCTGCGCAGTGCCGCACAGCAGCGCCGCGCAGGCGCTCAACAGGAGGATGGGACGGGCAAGAAAGAATGGAGTCATGGCTGTCGTGAACTAGGGGATCGGAGCGCAGGCTGGTTTTCGCCGTCGATATGGACTTGCGTGGAAGACTGGACCTTCAACTGCCGGGTGGAATTGTCATAGCGCATACCAGTGCCTTGCATGCGTGATTTCCCATGGGTGACGGTGGCAGGCTGGTCCGTATAGGCCAGGTCGTCGTCTGGCAGGATGATGATTTCTTCGCTGCGCACTTCCAGTTCGGGGCGGTCTGCATCTGCTTTCCGGAGCAGCCGCGCCTGGCCTTGCAGGGTGATGCGCTTGCCGTCCTGATCCAGGATGCCGGTATTGGCGGTGCCTATGGTAACCGGATTGGCGGCTTGCTGGCTGATGGCGCGCGGTGCGTCCACGGCATAGGAGTCGTCATCCGGGAAATGTTCCATGCGGCGGCCTTCCAGCCGGCTGGTGGGGCGTCCGTCCGGGCTGGTCTGCATGAGTGCGAATTCCTCTGCCCAGGCGTCGGGTTCGTGGGTCATGCGTGGCGGCGGGTCGATGGGAATCGAACGCTGCGCATAATCGGCCGCCCACCAGGTGCCGGCTACCAGTGCCAGCAGCAGGATCAGGGCAGTGAGAGAGGGCATGCGGTCGCGCATGGGAGCCTCGCTACTGGACGACGGGCGCGCCTGCGCCGCCGGATTGCACGCGTTGCCCCAGCTTGCCTTGCGCCGCGAGGATCAGGTCGCTGCATTCACGCACGGCGCCATGGCCGCCTTTCAGGCCGGATATCCAATGGGCGGCCTGGCGTACATAGGCGGGCGCATTGGGAACGCTGGCGGCCAGGCCGGCACGCAGCATGGCCGGCACGTCGATCAGGTCGTCGCCCATGAAGGCGGTCTGCGACAGCAGGAGGCCATGTTCGCGGGCCAGTTCCTGCAGGGCGCCGCATTTGTCGCGCACCCCCTGCAGGACGATACCTATGCCCAGGTCGGCTGCGCGCCGTTCCAGGATCAGGCCTTTGCGGCCGGTGACCAGTGCGACGACGATGCCGTTGTCGCGCAGCATTTGCAGGCCGTAGCCATCCAGGACATTGAAGCGTTTGAGCGCTTCGCCCTGTTCGCCGTAGATCAGGCTGCCATCGGTCAGTACGCCATCCACATCCAGCGCCAGCAGGCGCACGGCAGCGGCGCGCTCGCGGGTCGTTTCGGGCAGGCCCGACAGGACGAGCGCGTCGATGGGGTGCGGCGTGGAACTGAGGGAGGATGGCGTAGTCATTGGTTTCCTTGGTGCGGCAGGGATGGCGGTCGGGGGCTCAGATAACCTTGGCGGCCATCAGGTCATGCATGTGCAGGGCGCCCACCAGCTTGCCCTGGCTGTCGGTAACGAGCAATTGGCTGACTCGCATTTCGTCCATGCGGGCAGCGGCGTCGACGGCCATTGCTTCGGGGTTGATCGAATGGGGCTGGCGCGTCATGCCGTCGCTGACGCTCAGGCCGGTAATGCTGCCACGTTTTTCCAGCAGGCGGCGCAAGTCGCCATCGGTAAAAATGCCGCAGGGCCGTCCGTCGGCATCCAGCACGGCGGTCATGCCCATGCCTTTGCGCGAAATTTCCTCCAGTGCCTGGATCATGCCAGCCTGGGCCGGCACGGTGGGCAATTGTTCCCCCTGGCGCATGATGTCACGCACGAGGGTCAGCAAGCGTCGGCCCAATGCGCCACCCGGATGCGAACGGGCGAAATCCTCTGCATTGAAGCCTCGGGCTTCCAGGCAGGCGACAGCCAGCGCATCGCCCAGGGCCAGGGCTGCCGTGGTGCTGGCAGTCGGTGCCAGGTTAAGCGGGCAGGCTTCCTGCGCGACGGCGCTACTGAGATAGATATCCGCATTGCGCGCAAGTTCCGACTGCGGGTTGCCGCTGATGGCGATCACCGGTACGCCCAGCCGGCGCACGGCCGGCAGGATGGTCAGCAATTCCTGGCTGCCGCCGGATTGTGACAGGGCGATCAGGATGTCATTGCTGGTCACCATGCCCAGGTCGCCATGCACTGCTTCGGCGGCATGCAGGAAAAAAGATGGCGTGCCGGTGGAGGCGAAGGTAGCGGCGATCTTGGTGGCGATGTGGCCGGTCTTGCCCAGGCCGCTGACAATCACCCGCCCTTTGCAGGCCAGGATGCGTTCGACGGCCTGGGGAAAGGCGTTGCGCAGGGATTCGCGCAGCGCCAGGATCGCCTGTGCTTCGGTTTCCAGGGTGCGGAATGCGCTGGCCAGCGCGAGTTCGGGGTTGAATGCGGTCGTGGAGTCCATTGCGGGATTTTAGTGCAGTGCTGCCGGTGCCGGCGCATACGGGATTTGCAAAGCCGGCATGCGCATGGCAATCTGGCGGGCGTAGCCGCCTGGCGGCGCGCCTCTGGCTGAATTATGGCGCACCAGACCGGTCGTTCGCGGCTTTTATCCTTTTGTCTTGTCATTCTTTATGGAGCAGGCTCATGCCGACCGCCAATGCCCCCGTTATGTTGGGAACCCCTTTGTCCGACCGCGCAGTGCGTGTCATGTTGTTGGGCGCGGGGGAACTGGGCAAGGAAGTGGTGATTGCCTTGCAGCAACTGGGGGCGGAGGTCATTGCCGTCGACCGCTATGAAAATGCGCCGGGCCAGCAGGTGGCCCACCGTGCGCATGTTATTCCGATGACGGATCGCGACGCGCTGCGCCGCGTCATCGAGCAGGAGCGCCCGCACATTATCGTGCCAGAAATCGAGGCCATCGCGACCGACCTGCTGGTGGAGCTGGAGCAGGCCGGGGTGGCGCGGGTAACACCGACGGCCCGGGCCGCGCGCCTGACCATGAACCGCGAGGGTATCCGGCGTCTGGCGGCCGAAGAGCTGGGCCTGTCGACGTCACCCTATCGTTTTATCGACAGCCTGGCGGAGTTGCAGGCGGCGATTGACGGCGGCATCGGTTATCCCTGCGTGATCAAGCCCGTCATGTCGTCGTCGGGCAAGGGGCAATCGGTCATTCGCACGCCGGAAGACGTGGCCGAAGCCTGGCGCGTTGCGCAGGAAGGCGGACGTGTCGGCGGGGGCCGTGCCATCGTCGAGGGCTTTATCAATTTCGATTATGAAATCACACTGCTGACCGTGCGCTCCCGCGCTGCGGACGGCACGACGCGCACCGGCTTCTGCGCGCCCATCGGCCACCGGCAGGTGGACGGCGATTACGTCGAAAGCTGGCAGCCGCACCCCATGTCGGACAAGGCGCTGGCGCGCGCCCGGGAAATTGCCGAAGCCGTGACTGGCGCGCTGGGCGGCTGGGGCGTATTCGGGGTCGAATTGTTCGTGGCGGGCGACCAGGTGTGGTTCTCGGAGGTCAGCCCGCGCCCGCATGATACTGGCATGGTCACCATGGTGACCCAGGCGCAGAGCGAGTTTGTGCTGCATGCGCGTGCATTGCTGGGGCTGCCGGTGGATACTGCGCTACGCCAGCCGGGCGCCAGCAGCGTGATCTATGGCGGGGTGGATGCCGGGGCCGTGTCGTTCGACGGAGTGGCGCAGGCCCTGGCCGAACCCGGCGTGGACTTGCGCCTGTTTGGCAAGCCGGAATCCTTCGTCAAACGCCGCATGGGTGTGGCGCTGGCGGTGGCTGACGATGCCGAGGCTGCGCGCATCAAGGCAAAACAGGCTTCGGCCAAGGTGAAGGTCGTCGCCTGAGTGCCAGCCCGCAAGGATGTGCCTGCTTGACCAGTCCGGTTTGCGGGCCAGTTATGCTTTCTGGCTGCCGGCCGGGCGGACGAAGGTCAGCGTGGTTTCTTTCAGCGGGACGGCTGCGCCGACGGCCGGTGTGGCGGGCGTGGCTGCCATCACGGCTTCCTGGGCGGCTGCCGGGCTGGTGTTGTCTGTCTCGTCATGTTTCTGGTGCGATTCCGGGCCCTGGAATTCGTCGCCATCGAAGGCCTTGTCGCCTTCGGCATCCGGGATGCCAGTGGGCTTGAGACCGGCGAAATCGAACAACTCGCGGTCCATCAGGTGTGACGGCACGACGCGCGACAGCGCATTGAAGATGTTCCAGGCGCGTCCTGGCTGTTCCTTGTCCCACTGCGCGATCATGCGGCCGACTTCCTGGCGTTTCAGGTTCTCCTGGCTGCCGCACAGATTACAGGGGATGATGGGGAACTGCATGTGGCGGGCATAGGCGATCAGGTCGCGCTCGGGCACGTAGGCCAGCGGGCGGATGACCGTATGGCGGCCGTCGTCGGATACCAGCTTGGGCGGCATGCCCTTCATTTTGCCGCCATAGAACAGGTTCAGGAAAAAAGTGGCCAGGATATCGTCGCGATGGTGGCCCAGCGCAATCTTGGTTGCGCCCAGTTCATCGGCCACGCGGTACAGAATGCCGCGCCGCAGGCGCGAGCAAAGCGAGCACATGGTCTTGCCTTCGGGCACCAGGCGGGTCACGATCGAATAGGTGTCCTGCGTTTCGATGTGGAACGGTACGTCCAGGCTGCGAAGATACTCGGGCAGGATGTGGTCGGGGAAACCGGGCTGCTTCTGGTCCAGGTTGACCGCTACGATGTCGAAATGAAAGGGCGCTCTTACACGCAGCCGCATCAGGATGTCCAGCAGGCCATAGGAATCCTTGCCGCCCGACAGGCAGACCATGACGCGGTCGCCTGCCTCGATCATGTTGTAGTCGGAAATGGCGCGGGTGGTTTCCCTGGCCAGGCGCTTGGCCAGCTTGTTGTTTTCCAGGCGTTCGCGGGCCTGGGCTTTCGCGCTCAAGGGCGTGGCGGCGGTATCCGGGGTGGCGATACTCATAGCGTCGTATTCCGGTCCATGGTGACTTCTACGCCGACAGCGGCGCAATCGGAGAAAACCGTCGGTTTGCTGATGCGCAGCTTGACGGCCTGTATATCGTTGAAATCGGCCAGCAGGCGCAGGCCCACCTTTTCGCACAGGGTCTCGATCAGGTTGACGTGGCCGCGCGTGCATTCGGCGATGATGGCGTCGCGCAGCTGACGGTAATCCAGCACGCTGCGGATATCGTGGTCGTTGACGGGCTGGCGGATGATGACGTCGAATTCCGCGTCTATGTGCAAGGGCTGGGTGGTGCGCAGTTCGTGGGCCAGGATGCCGATGTTGGCGTCCACCGCCAGGCGGGAAAAGAAAACGCGGCGTAGGTACATGATGATTGGGTGTCGAAAAAAGAAGGGCGGTCGCGGCGTGGCTTCAGGAGGGACAACTCCGTTGGGGCGGCGGGCCGGCTCAGCTGTCAGGGCCGGAGGGCATCATGCTGAAGTCACGTGCAAAGCCCACCAGATGCTGGCCGCCATCGACCAGCAGCGTGGTGCCGGTGATGGCAGGGTTGTGCGCCATGAAAACCGCAGCGTCGGCGATATCGGCAGCGGTGCTGGCCTGCCCCAGGGGGGCCAGGCGGTGCGTTTGCTCGAAGGCTTCAGGCGTTTGCAGATGGCTGGGCAGGGTCAGCCCTGGTGCGATGCCGACCACGCGCACGTGCGGCGCCAGCGCCTGTGCCAGCATGGTGGTGGCAGATTCCAGCGCGGCCTTGCTCAGGGTATAGCTGAAGAAATCCGGGTTGTAGTTCCAGAGTTTCTGGTCCAGCAGGTTGATCACCACGCCCCGGGCCTGGCGCTCGCGCACATGGCGGGCCAGATCGCGCGCCAGCGCGACGGGCGCCACCAGGTTGGGCCGCATGTGGCCGAACAGCAGGCTGGTGTCGAAGCTGTCGGCATCGTCGTAGTCAAAACGAGAGGCGTTGTTGACCACGGCATCCAGATGGCCGAATGCGGCCAGTGCTTCCTGGAACAGCTGGCCGGCTGCGCCGTCTTCGGCGAGGTCGGCCGCAATGATGGCTGCCTGCGCGCCACAGGCCCGTACGGCGTCTGCCGTGGCATGCGCTTCGTCCGGGCTGGCGCGGTGATGAATGACGACATCCCAGCCGCGTTGTGCAAAACCCAGGGCGATGGCGCTGCCCATGCGCCGGGCGGCGCCGGTGATGAGGACGGCGCGGCGAATGCCGGAAGAAAAGGAACTCTGGTTCATGCGCCGGATTTTAGGGCATTCCGATGCCCGTCGGCTTGTCTTGCGGGTTGACCTGCTTGGTCCGGCCGATCTCCGGTGGCCGGAGATCGGCACCGGGCAAATGCGTGCCGGACAAGCGCGGGGCGGCATGCGGGCGCGAGCCCTGCTGCCGCGCCCGGCCGCTTACGCGGCAGGGCCTGCCAGTTTGCTGATGGTCCAGTTGCCGGGCTGGGCCGGGTTCAGCGTGACGGTGAACTGGCGCAGTTCGTCGCGGCGGAACACGTGGAAGCGTACGACATCGCCTGCGCGGCGGCGGGCCAGCATTGCATTGAGCGCATCCACGGACGCGATGCGCAGGCCATCGGCGGCAATGATTAGGTCTTGTGCGGACAGGCCGCCATGGTGTGCCGCGCCGCCTTCCTGCACGGCGGCGATGCCCGCGCCGTCGCTGGCGACACGGGTGCGGATATCCAGCGACGGAGCGCTGCCGGCGGCTGCCGGTCCGGCCTGGAACCCTTGCGCGGCGAACAGTTGCGGCAATGGCAGGTCTTCGGTGCCTTCGGTCCATGCCGCGATTTCAGCCGTCGCGTCGATGCCGGTGGCTTCCTGTACCAATGCCGGCATGGCATCTTCGGGAATGCCGCGCGCCAGGCCGCGATAGAACTCCCGGCCATAGCGCTTCCACAGCAGGCGCATCACATCGTCCAGCGATTTCTTGCCGCCGCTGGCGTTGCGCAGGTGCAGGTCCAGGGCGAGCGCCACCAGAGAACCCTTGGTGTAGTAGCTGGAAATCGCATTGACCGAGTTCTCGTCTTGCTTGTAGTAGCGCGTCCAGGCATCGAAACTGCTTTGTGCGACGGATTGCTTGAAGCGGCCGGTGCCGTTGTGCACCACATGCAGCGTCTTGCCCAGCAGCTTGAAGTAATTGGTCTCACTGATGACCCCGGCACGCAACAGCATCAGGTCGTCGTAGTAGGACGTAAAACCCTCGAAGACCCAAAGCAGGCGCGTGTGTGCGGGGCGGTCCAGCACATAGGGCACGAAGGCGGCGGGCTTGATGCGCTTGACGTGCCAGGTGTGGAAATATTCGTGGCTGACCAACCCCAGGAAACTGCGGTAGCCGTCGCTCTGTTCGGTCTCGCCCAGCACGGGCAGGTCATTGCGCGACACCAGCAGCGCCGTGCTGGCGCGGTGCTCCAGGCCACCATAACCGTCGCCGGTCACCTGGACCAGGAACACGTAGCGGCGGGCGCTGTCCAGAAACGGCGCGCGGCGGGTTTCAGGCTCGAAAAACGCAATCTGCGTTTCGCAGATGCGGCGCACATCGTCAATGATGCGGGACAGGTCCAGCTGTGGAACCAGGCCGGTAAAGACAATCTCGTGCTCGGCGCCATAGGCGTCGAAGCGGGCCACCATCGGCGTGCCCATTTCCACCGGGTGGTCGATAAGTGCGTCGTAGTCGGGCGCAAGATAGCAGCCAAAACCATGGCGGCGAGCGCAGCCGGGCAGGCCGCGGGCTTCGGGCAGGCTGGTGTGTACCTTCCAGCCGTTGATGCCGGCGGGGGCAGCAATATCAACCAGGCAGGGGCGGTCTTCCTGGCCGACGACTTGCAGGAACACGCTGGTGCCATTGAAAAAGCCGTGGCTTTCATCCAGGTGCGCGCCGCGCACGGACAGATCCCAGGCATAAACGGTGTATTCCAGTTCCAGCGGGCCCTCGGCCGCATCGGCTTGCCAGCGGTGATCATCCAGCTTGCGCAGTGCGACGGCAGCGCCGTGGCAACGGGCAGAAATGGTTTCGATCTGGCGCGCGAAATCGCGGATCAGGTAACTGCCGGGAATCCAGGCGGGCAGCGCAAAGCACTGGCCACCGGCATCCGGCTGCTCGACCTTCAGGTGCACGCGGAAACGGTGCCCGGCCGGGTCGAAGGGTTCGATACGATACTGAATGGGAGTTGGGGTTTTGCTGACGGTATTCATGGCGCAATTGTAGAGCCAGGCGCGTCATGCGTGCCGGGCGCATGCGCCCGGCCCTGCAGGTCAGCGTTGCAGTCAGTCGTGGCTGATGCGCGTGCCCAGCACCTTCAGGAATTGTGCCATCCAGGCCGGGTGTGCCGGCCAGGCGGGGGCCGTCACCAGATTGCCGTCGGTGTGGGCCTGGTCTACCGGAATATTCATATAGGTGCCGCCGGCCGTTTCCACATCCGGTTGGCAGGCCGGGTAGGCGGAGCACGAACGACCTTTCAGCACGCCAGCGCCGGCCAGCAATTGCGCGCCGTGGCAGACCGCCGCCACCGGCTTGTCGGCCTCGAAGAAATGGCGCACGGCAGCGATCACCTTGGCATTCAGGCGCAGATACTCGGGGCCGCGGCCGCCGGGAATCACCAGGGCATCGAAATCAGCGGGATCCAGGCTATCGAAGCTGCCATTGAGCGTGAAATTGTGGCCGGGTTTTTCGCTATAGGTTTGCGCGCCTTCGAAATCGTGGATCGCCGTCTTGATCTGCTCGCCCGCCTTCTTGCCGGGGCAGGCGGCAAGCACCTCATGGCCCACCGCCAGCAGTGTCTGGAACGGCACCATGGTTTCGTAGTCTTCGCAATAATCGCCGCAAATCATCAGGATTTTCTTGCCTGCCATGAGTTGTCTCCTTGAGGTCTCGTGATGGACGGGGGCATGCATCAGCCTTGCTGGAAGGATTGTGCGCCGGCCCCGTATGACAGGGTAGTAGGGGATTCCTGCGGGAGGATGACGGCAAGAGAGGCATTGCGGGAATCATGATGTCCGGTTTGTTGGGAGACGGCTTGTAGCAATGATGCCTGCGCTGCTCATTTGACCGGATTTCGCGTGCCATATCCATTGTGCAATGCGCCAGGTGGCGGCAAGCACCGCATCAGGATGGACAGGCTGAATCGCTGGACGGGAGCTGTCAAATCTACAGTCCTAGCGTGCCTTCCCAGAAATCCCTGAACTCCTCACCGCCGGCAATGGCAGTGCAAAGCTGCACAATGGGCTCCAGTTTCTCACGTACACCGGGTTCATCTCCAAAGCCAGAGGCAAAATGGGATTTGTTCATTTGCCCGCATAGCAAGGCTTCCAGGTAGGACTCCATGTCCTGGGCGAGGTCGCCCAGGAATTCGCTATCGCCGTGGATGGCCTGGATCGGGTGATCGTTATAGGCCTCGATGCGTCCGGAAGGGGTCAACACAATCCTGGCTTCGGACATGGTGGCGAAATGCCAGCCTTCGAGTACCTGTTTGGGTTCGGAAAGAAAACTGGTCCAAAGCATATGGATCGAAGACAGATCATAGTGTTGATAAAGTGCTTTTATCTCTTCGGGTGCATTGTCAAGGGGATAAGGCGTTGGTCTTTCAATAGGAGTGGTTCGGCTGATCTCATGTTTTTCGTGAATTGCGGTGTCGTTACTCTTTATAGATAGAATTTTGGGTAGGCGAAGCCATGGTAAATAGGCTAGAAAGACGTTTATTTTCATAGTTGGAAAATTATTTGTATGGATGCAGGATTTGATACCATTTTCGGTGAATGGATTGGGGGAGAGGGATAGCTATATTTCCCTGCATCCAATGATGGTGGGTCAGGGTTTGCCCCTCAAAATTCTGGTGGGTTGAGTTGTAGCGAATCCATTGTTGATCAATGATTGGTGCAAGACCGTTGTTAATATTTCGTTGGTTGTGTTCGCTAAATATTTCGGGTTGTCGTTGAAGTAGCACCCTGAAGAATGCAGTTCCATCTCGATTGAAACCAAAGGCATTGGTATTTCTGCCGGTGGAAATGTTGTTCATATTTACTGCTAAATTCCAATTGACATAGGCGTCCGGAATTGGAGACGACATGTTGCTTGGCAGGCGTGCAATGAGTGGGCTATGCGGATCCAGGGTTCTGAGCAGGTTTTCATAGGCAGTCACTTCATTCTGGGTGAATTGCACAGGGGAGTTCGGATTGGTCATCCGATCCGGCACTCTTCCTCCACGGGCAATGATGGCAGTTGCCAAGTCTTGACCACGTAGGTTCAAATAATACTGTTGTGGGCTGATTTGTTGCTGAGCCGCTCGAGTACGCATGGCCAGCCTGCCATTATTGTCATAAGCGGTTTCAGCAGTAGTGATGGCAGTCTGGGCATCGCCGCCAATGTAGGCTGCAATGCTGCCAGCAACAAATTTACCGTAGGCCTTGACCTTATTATCAAAGGCGGTCCACTCCTCCGTTGAGGCGGAAAGCGAAGGCACATCCTCGATAAAGAACTCCGCAACAATTTCAGCAACCGCAGCGCCAATGGCGCCGTCGCGGCAACTTCCCCCGGCGATGGAGCCGGCGGTGCAGCCTGCCATGGCATGTGCGACCTTATGCAGAACCTGGTTGGTGATTGTGCTGTCGCGCAGATCTTTAATATAGCTGCGAGCAATTTCTCCATGAGCGGTGTCGATCAGTCCGCCAATCAAGCCTTTTTTGATCGCTTCGGTGAGTTCGTCACCATTGATCGCGGCATAGGTTAACGCCCGACCGCTTGCGTTGATGAGATTGAAAGCCAGTCGTTCTGTGGTGGTGGAGCCATTGGCTAGCCCTTGCATTCCGTCCAGCCCCGCGACATTTGCCATGGCTCCGGCGGTAATCGCAGCGGCGAGTGCTGCACGGGCGGTGTCGCTATTGCTCAGGTCTTTGAGAGTCTTACCAATATCGCCCTGGTTGTTGACCAAGGTAATGCTGGCCTGTGCGGCCAGGCTGGTGATGGCGGCGTTGGCCATCAGGCCCGCTGTCGTGAAGCTGGTGGTCGCCACGCCATTGACGATGACGGTCTTGCTGCCAGCAGATCCCAGCAGCGATGCACCAGTGCCGTGGGTTGCAGCTGTCACAACCACAGCCAGCAACGCTGCACCCGCAGGCGTCAGGCCTTCCTGTGATTCATGCCATTGTTCGAACGCCAGTTGTACCGGCTGCCAGTTGACGTCGTTGCGCTGTGCCAGGACATCCAGGTATTCGTAGCCAGGCTGTCTGGCCAGTTTGGTTAGTTCGGTCTTGAAATCGCCGTCAGGAATGTCTGCCAAAACCGTGCCATTAAACACAGGCGAAACCGGCCCGGTGAACTTCGGCATGGCCAGGGTTTCGGTGATGCTGCCGGCGTTGAGAGTGCGTTGCCAGACAACGTAGTTGCCTTCTTTGGTACGTGTCTCTGTAACGCGGCGTTTGATGCCTTCCATGATAATACGTGCATCAGCACGAGCATTGGCACCAACGCCAACATTGATTGACGCACCTTGGAGTGTATCGAAGAGGGTGCCTTGCAGTAAGGTATCCCATCCTGAGTTTGTTTGAGAAGAGGAGGCGATGAGGTGCGTAGGAAGTTGAGACGCAATTTCTCTGGTGGTAGTGCTTTTGTTTTTTCCAGTGCTTATTCCCAATAGGGAGGATTTTTTTTGTGAATTGACCTGGCTGTAGGTTATTTCCGGGACTGCATAGAGATTTAGTGCATTGGCTGCAGTGATGTGTATATTATTTTGCGACGCATCAAAGACGGTTGCTTCGGCGACAACGCTTTCGCCAGATTTAATGGAAATATCTTGCCCTTTGATAACTGTTGGTGATGCGGTTGTGTCTTGATTTGTCTCCGTTTTAGTTACCTTCTTTTTTTTATACCATTTTCCTGTTTTATAGCTGCGAGAGCTGTAGCTGTAGAATTCTTCTTGTCCTGCTTCCAGTCGTAGGTCGCCACGAGATTGAAGTAAGACTTTTCCGAGTGAGGACGTGATTTCTGAATCATTAATGACTAAACTAGATTGGGCGTTTGTTCCGACGGCTTGAATGGTGGTGTCCGATGCTCCCTGGATTCGGGCGGGTGTGCTAAATAGAGCCCAGGCATGATATTCAGTATTTGGGTCACCATACTGATAGAGATCAGAGAGGCCGCTGATGTGGATACCAATCGGTTTTTTTTGTTCGTTAGTGGGAGCAGACTTATCCTGAGGCAAGGCTCCTGTGGATTGAATTTCTATTTTTCCACTGGATAATATGTCTGATCCAAATATCGCAATTCCGCTGGCGGAGGTGAGATTGATGTTTCGTCCTTGTATGGATGTGCCGAGGTTTTCGTATCCTTTTGCAGGCTTCGAAATTGTATTTATGTAATCTATAATTTCAAATTTCTTTGATTCTATTACTCGGGCTGTTTTGTCGTATGGTGCTAAACGAGCTAGTGCCTCATCCCATTGGTCTGCAATGGAGGTGCAATAATTGGTTCTTCTGGATCTGGCACATTTGTCGTAGTAAATGGGTTCAAGTTCTATGGCTTTGGTGTCCCAGTAAATATATTCAGGGTCATGCCATATTTTGTTCAGCTGTTGTTGTACTTCATCTTGTAATTGTTGGAGCTGGAGGATGCGTTGAGCAGGTACGTAGTTGCTGAAATTATTCTTTATTCCATCGATCAGCAGGCTTCCAGTGTAAGATGTAATGCTTAAATTGGCATTGCTTTTTAGATTGGCGCCCTGGATATTGACTGTTGCGCCTCCTAGGGTCAAGTTGCCTTGAGCATTGAGCGAAACTGTTTTAGCGTTAGTGTTGCCCTGAGTTCCAGGAATACCTAAGAGAGTCAGTGCACCCTCACGGGTTGCAATGTTAAGATCCCGACCGGCCGACAGTTGCGAGGCATGCAGGTGCAGGCCAGTGCCGAATAGGCTAGTGCCTTCTGGAACTAGAGTGATGTCGCCAGTGCCTGCTAATATTGTTAAGTCAGTCTGTGCGGAAAATTTGCTGGCTGTGCCGCTGTTCGGGCTGGTGTCGATGGTAATTGTGCCGCCGGACTCTAGGCTTAATTGGCCGCTGAAGGGCTTGATGTTTGTGCTCTTGGCTGTTGATGTTTTTAGGTTGCTATTGTCGATTTTTAATGGGCCAGTTTCGTTGTAAACGGAAAGAGCGCCGCCAGCATATGTACCGTTAGCGTGGTTTTGGCTGCGTTTAGACGAAAAGCTGAGTATGTCACCTGCCGAAAGATAGTTTCCTAATGATGTGATAGTACTTTCGGCACTTGTTATCCCCAGGCCGCCGCTGCTTGAAATGCTAACGGAGTTTAGGCTGGCAGCTTGTTTTGAGTGTAGAGCTAGATTTTTTCCTGCATAGAGCCGGCTATTGAGATCAGCGCTGTCTTGCAGCGTAGCAGATCCATTTTCAGCGATAATGCTTAGGTCACCTGTTCTGGCGTTGAAATAGCTGCCTTTGATGGATACGTTTGTGCCCGCTTGCAACGTGATGTCACTTGCGCTAATTCTTGCTTGTAGCGGGCCTACAGGAACTTTGAATGGCGTGGGTACGATATAGGTGTCATAAAGTGTTTCGGTTTCTATAGCACCTTGGGCAACAATTTTGGTGTGTCCCTCCGCGAGCAGGCTAGAAGCTTGTATTTGGACGTTTCCCTCCGTGCTGCCTACGATTAAATTGCCTCTAGATTCAAGCGTGCTAGCTATCATAGGCTCGGATTGCGGATTTTGTGCCGTGAGGGCTTTCACTGTAGTACCTTTCCGGCTGACTAAGCTTGCGTTCCCGGCTGTTGCGTGTAGGCCTTCTGCCGTGATTGTCCCTTCATAGGCTGAAATATTTAATGTCTTTTCGGCATTAAGTTTGATCGCAGCTGTTTCATGATAAGCGTGCTGTGCTTGAAGTGTGATTCCCTCTTGTTGAAGCGCCTCAATGGATAGGTCTTTTTGCGCGGCGAGCTGTATATCACCAGTGAGTTGAATCTGACCTCCTGATAGTGAAAGGTTTCCGTTAGCCTCAAGTTTCGTTGTTCGGGATATGTTGGGGTGGTAATTGTGAAAAACTTTCCAGCCGTCGATGAATAGCTTTTCTTCACTAATTAATGACATATCTTGCATGGCACGCATGGAGATATGGGGTGAGATGAATAGGGTTTTTCCTGCCTGTAAATGTACATTGCCTTGCGTGCTCTCGAGGTCAGCATGTTTGTGGTTTAGTTCATTTACGAAAACCAGGTTGCCGCTTGCAATGAGAGTCGCTTGTTTGGCTCCTTGAATGTGGAAGTTGCCCATAAGGATATTTGCGTCCGTTTCACGGAACGGGGCGCCGGTTTCCAGGTGTACTGTTTGACCTGTCGCGTGTAAATTGCGGGCATTTATACCTTCAGCGCTAATGGCCACAACATCTTCAGCTTGGCTTGATAGCGTAGTCGTCGACAGAGACATCAAACCATCGCTATTCAGTTGTACCTTGCCATTGGCCTCCACATGGCTGCCCGTCTCCAACGTGAGCGTGCGCCCAGCGCTGAGCGCAATCTGTCCGCGTTGGGTGACGCCATTGGTGCTGGTGCTGCCCAGGCTTTTAATAAGTGCATTGTTCTGTAGGTTAAGGTCTCGCTCCGCGTGCAGCACTACATTGGCCGGCGTTGCTGTGGTTTGAGCCAGCCCGCTGCCGGATAGGTGCATGTCATTGCCGGCCTTGGCGATGAGAAGCTGTCTGCCTTGTAGTTTTCCTGTGTTGTTCAGGTCTCCTGACAGTGTGGCAATGCTGGTGACGGCTGCATCCATCACGCCCGAGTTTTCCAGTTTTCCCTCGGCGGTGACGACCAACTGGCCGCTGCCGACGTTGGATTGCAAGGTGCCAGCATTGCGCACACCTGCGCCGTCCTCGGTTGCTAGTAGCAGGATACGTCCCGCATACATCCCACCCAGTGCTGCCGTGTCAATGGCGACAGTTGGTTTGGCGCCTGTGCCGGTGTTGGTTTCCAGCAAGCCATCCGTATAGCCGATGGTCTGTGTACCTGTGGTAATGCTGAGCGTGTCGTTGGCACTTGCTTGCATTTTGCCGGATATTTTGACCGCCCGAGCCAGTACATCCGTATAGCTGACGCCACTCGTATTTATGCCTTTGCTGCTGACGCTGACTGTTCCGCGTTCCACTTTCAGGCCAGTCAACTGACCGTTCTCCATGACGGGAGTGCCGGTGGTCAATGTGGCGCGACTGGCGTTGCTGAAACTGGCGCCGTCAATGTTGATGCCCGATGGGTTGGCAATAATGACTTCGGCTCGACCGCCTTGTACCGCCAGTTGTCCTCCCAAGTAGCTGGGGTTACTGGAGCGGACTTCATTCAGGATGACCTTGGCTTCTCCCTTGGCTAGCCAAGGGTTGCTGCCGCGCTGGTTGTTGAGGATCGCGCCGTTGGCTTGGACATCGAACTGTTGGTATGTGTTGCGGCTAACGCCAGCCTCGCTGGGCGTCTGGATATTGACCAGCGGCTTGCCGTCACTGGTCTGAAGAATTGTCGGGCGCTGGTTGCCGGGCGCAGTCGGGTCGGCGACGATCTGTGCATATGCTGCGGGTATCAATGCCCAGGCCAGCAACGAGGCCGAGAGCCGCGTTGGTAATCGCACATGCGGGGCGGCGTGAGATGTTGTTGCCCATCCCTGGCTCTCCTGCACAGGTTTGAGGAGGCGTGCGTGGCATGTGCCTTGGTGTTGCGAGTTACTGCGGGCCGTTTCCTGTACTGCTACAAGTATGCCGCGGGCTACGTTGAAGACGAGACGATGAAGGTTCTTGTTCATAGCGGTTCGAAATGCAGAAGAGGTTCAGAATGGGTAGTCGAGACTGAAACCGGCAGTGACATTTGCCGTTTGCATGTGTGGAGGTTTGTGCAGAGGGACGCCGACGAAGAGGTCGTAAAGCAGGCCGCTTTGGTTACCGCGCAGCCCTAAAACTGCGCCGGCTAGGTGGCGGCCGGATAGCCATTCGCTGGATGGACCGCTGACAGCACCGAAGTCCAGGCCGCCGTAGGCTTGGTGTAGGCCGGCGCCCAGCGATATGGCGAGTTCATTGCGCAGCAGCCAGCCGCGGTCGGCCATCAGGCTGTACTCACCATCGAAGCCGCGCACGCTGTAGCGTCCACCGATTGAAAACCTTTCATTGGGTGCCAGCGGGGTGCGATTCCATTGTGCGCGCCAGGTGGCGCTGTATTGGAAGAGTTGATTGCCCCAACGCCATGGCAGATGCAAAGTGGCATCAGCGTTGATGATCTTGAAGCGTGCGGTGCCTTCACCAAAATTTTGTTCGGGTGCTGGAATGGCACCAAAGGCGCCAGTGCCACGTCGAAAAGAAAGTGTGACATCGGTGGTTGCATTGCCGAGGAATGCCCGATGGTTGATGCCAAGCTCCCAGCCGCCAGTGCGCCGGCGTTGCACTTTGATTTCTGTGTCGTCGATGTAGTTGCTGGAGCGTCGCTGGAAAGCCTTGGCGTGTAGGCTGACTCGGTGTCTGGCATTGCGCCATATCATCCGACTGAGCTGTATTTGTGTTTGTCGGCTGTTGCCCTGGTAGAGATAATTCTGGTTGGCGCCGGAGATGTTTTGCCGATAATCATTGCGGCTGTAATTGAATGAAGCCAGCCAATTACGCCAGGGGAAGGAGTAGTGGGTGTTCAGGTTTCGGCTACTTTTGGCACCAAGGTCCCCGCCGCCCAGATCATGGCCTAAGTTAATGTGCAAAAGATCGCCTAGTGACCACCAGTTGTCGTACGCCAGGGTGAGACTGCCTTGGTATTTTCCTGTTGCATTGCTACCGCCGTCGTCCAGGCTGACACTAAGCCGAATGGGCCGCTCCTGGGCGTAGGCGACAATTAAGTCACTGTAGCCATCGGCGTTGGTATCCTGGGCGGCAGCGATAGCGATATTGGCGTCAACGCTGGGCAGGCGGCGCAGGTTTTCCAGGCCTTGCTCGATATCGCGCAGGTTCAGCAGGTCTCCCGGGCGGGCCGGCATTGCAGACCAGAGGCTGATTGGACGATAGCTGTCTGATGAAAGAATAATATTGTGAATACGTCCAGGAATGATGTCGATAATTAATACTGAGTTTGTTAAGTCCTGTGATTTCAAGAATAAATGAGTGGTGATGAAGCCTTGTTCGACGAGTGCATGTTGCATGCGGGAGACGACGAGGCGTATGCCTTCGGTGCCCAGGCAGCGCCCCATTGCAGGGTCACTCAGGCCAGACGGTGTGATGCCGCTGTGTGAGGGAAGCGCAGTGAATGTGTGATCTGTATCTCCTTGAAGGAGAATGGTTGAGATGGGAAAACAAGGCGTTTCATCATGAGGAAGCAGAGCGTCATAGTCTGATGGCGTGGCGATCGGCGTCTCTAGGCGAACTGTCGGCGTCTGTTCAAGTTGACGTTGGCGTTCGCGCTGACGTTCTTCCTGTCGTTGAAGTTCTTGGGATGGGTCAGGTAGTTGTTGGCTGAGGACGAGACATGAAAAGAGCGCTGCCACAAGTCCTAAGCCGAGCCTGGATGTGGCATGGTGAGAGAGGTGGTCCGTGTGTTTATGTTGCATGCTTGTTGGACGGCTGCTTGTTCGCGTTATGTCGGGATGTAAAAAATCCAGATTTTTCGATCGAATCTAATATTTTTATTTCTTAATGATCATTGAGAATAATAACCAGTTCTATTTCTGGGTGCTATTTTTTTATGCTCACTGATCCAGCGGCAGCGCCATGGGGCGGGCTCTGGAACCCGTCTGCATGCACGGAGTGCCCTTATGTCGAGCTGTTACCGCACACCTTGAAACCGCTCCGGCCATCCCCATATTGCGGTGCCGCAATTTTGGATTGCCCGGTTAAAATTTTTCAAGTTATAATTTTTGGGTTTGACGCTTGCGGGGTAGTTCGCAGAAACAAGGGGGCAAGGCATGCAGGGGCAGGGAACAGAACCGCGTCTGATGCTGACAGCCACCGAGCGAACGGAAGTAGCGCTTCGGGCCAGGAAGGAACTGGCCGGGGCTTTGGTTGCACAGGTTCTGATGGGAAGCCTGGCGGTGGTCTTGTCCTGGCTGATTGCCGGGGCGGGTGCCGGCGTGTCTGCCTTGATCGGGGCTGGCGCCTATTTGCTACCTAGTGCGATTTTCATTCTGCGTCTCATGATGACCATTTCCGTGTCTGGCCAGTCCAGCCCGGTGGTGTTCATCCTTGGGCAAGCGTTCAAATTGCTGGCTGCCATTGCTCTGCTTTGGTGGGCGGCGTCCGAGGGTGGTGATGGATTGGTCTGGCCGGCATTGCTGGCAGGGTTGATCTGCGCGCTCAAGGGTCCATTGCTATGGATGCTCTTTCGCAGTACGCGGTGGGGACGGCGCAAGCTGTCATAGTCGTTCGCGATAATGCGTCCCCGCAAGAATGAATGTGTGTCGGCTTCGTGCCGGTGGCTCAAAAGAACAGGGTAGGGAATCAAATGGCTGCTGCCAGCGATGTGTCGCCTCAGTCCTATTACATCCAGCACCACCTGGTGCACAACAACAATATCGGCGAAAAACAGTCGCTGATCGCCCAGTTCGACGTCATCAACTATGACTCGATCTTCTGGTCGGTGCTGATGGGCCTGCTGGCCGTGTTCTTCCTGTGGCGTGCCGCACGCCGCGCGACGTCGGGCGTGCCGGGCCGCTTCCAGGCTTTCGTTGAAATGCTGGTGGAAATGGTGGACGAGCAGGCGCGCAGCATTGTGCCGAACGTCAAGTCCCGCCTGTTCGTGGTGCCGCTCGCACTGACCGTCTTCCTGTGGATTGTCTTCATGAATGCGTTGGACCTGATCCCCGTTGATCTGGTTCCCGCCATCATGCGCTGGACCGGCCTGGGCGCCGAGCATGGCGATCCCCTGTACTATCACCGCATCCTGCCGACCGCCGACCTGAACATCCCGATGGGCATGTCCATGGGCGTGCTGCTGCTGATGCTCTACTACGGCATCAAGATCAAGCACCCCGGCGGTTTCGTCAAGGAACTGTTCAGCGCGCCTTTCCATGCCCATGGCTTCGCTGCCGTGCTGCTGGCTCCTGCCAATTTCCTGCTCAACCTGGTCGAGTACGCCGCCAAGTCGGTGTCCCTGGGGATGCGGTTGTTCGGCAACATGTTCGCCGGTGAACTCGTCTTCATGTTGATCGCCCTGCTGGGCGGTGCCTGGACCGGATTGAACGCCACCAGTATTGGCCTGGGTATTGGCCATGTGCTGGCGGGTTCGATCTGGGCGATCTTCCACATCCTGATCGTGCTGCTGCAGGCCTTCATCTTCATGATGCTGACGCTGGTTTACATCGGTCAGGCCCACGAAGGTCACTGATCGGTTAGGGCCACCCGGCATTGCCGGGTGCGCCAGAGTCGGATGTATTGGTAGTACCCGGTATTTCTTTCCTTTTTTCGATTTCAGATTTTTAACCAAGGAGTTGTGTGTCATGACCAACGTTGCTTTCGTTGCCCTCGCTTGCGCGTTCATCATCGGTTTGGGGGCCATCGGCGCCTGCATCGGTATCGGTATCATGGGCGGCAAGTATCTCGAAGCCTCGGCCCGTCAGCCTGAGCTGATGAACGCCCTGCAAACCAAGATGTTCCTGCTGGCCGGTCTGATCGACGCCGCCTTCCTGATCGGCGTGGGTATCGCCATGCTGTTCGCTTTCGCGAATCCTTTCGTCTAAGAAGCACCGTTGTTTCCGCCGGCGCGGCCGGCGGTTCATGATGCCGGCGCCGGGCATGCGGTTGTCAATCGACCGTGTGCCCTGTCGGCAGGAATTCCTGGCTCTGTTCCTGCGTTCAGGCGGATAGCAGAGTCGCACAAGGTGTAAAAGGAACACGAACGTGAATCTGAACGCGACAATCTTCTTCCAGATGCTCGTGTTCTTCGTTTTGGGCTGGGTCTCGATGAAATTCATCTGGCCGCCCCTCACGAAGGCGATCGAGGAACGCCGTCAGAAAATCGCAGACGGTTTGGCTGCTGCTGATAAAGGCAAGGCCGACCTGGCTCAAGCGCAGGCCCGTATCGGCCTGATCGAAGCCAATGCCAAGACGGAAGTCCAGACGCGTCTGGCCGAAGTGGAAAAGCAAAGCACGGTTCTGCTGGAACAGGCCCGCAAGGACGCCGAAGCCGAGCGCGCTCGTATCGTCGAGCAAGCTCGCCAGGACGCATTGCAGGAAGCCCAGCGTGTGCGTGAAGCACTGCGCAATGACGTGGCGGCCCTGGCCGTCAAGGGCGCCGAGCAGATCCTGAAGCGCGAGATCGACGCCAAGGCGCATGCCGATCTGCTGAACCAACTCAAAGCTCAGCTTTAATCCGGGACTGCCATGGCTGAAATTTCGACTGTAGCCCGCCCGTATGCAGAGGCTTTGTACGAAGCTGCGAGCAAGGACAAGGAATCGGCGGGTTCTGAAAGCTGGTCCGAACTGCTGTCCCAGTGGGCGCAGGTCGTGGCCTTGCCCGATGTCCGCGAAGCCTTCTCCGATCCGCGTCTGAACGACGAACAGAGCATTGAGCTGTTTATCCAGTTGACGCAGGCCGAACTGTCGCCCAGCGCCCGCAATTTCATTACCTTGCTCGTGGAAAACGGCCGTTTGTTGCTGTTGCCCGAGATCGCACGGCAGTTCATTGAACTGAAGAACCGTAGCGAAGGCGCTGCCGTTGCCGATATCACCAGCGCGTTCCCGCTCGAAGGCGAGGAACTGGCCGGTCTGGTGGCCGCGCTCGAGAAACGCTTCGGCCTGAAGCTTAAACCCAATGTCACCGTCGATGCCTCGCTGATCGGCGGAGTGCGCGTCGCAGTAGGCGATCAGGTGCTGGACGATTCCGTCCTGGCACGTCTGGCCCAAATGCGCAATACGCTGGCGGCCTGATCGCCGGCACACTGGATTCCAGGAGTCTGAACATGCAACTCAATCCGTCCGAGATCAGCGAACTGCTCAAGAGCCGTATCGAAGGCCTGGGCGTTTCGACTGATATCCGTACGCAGGGCACGGTTGTGTCCGTGACCGACGGCATCACCCGTATCCACGGCCTGTCCGGCGTGATGCAGGGCGAAATGCTCGAATTTCCCAACAACGTCTATGGTCTGGCACTGAACCTCGAGCGCGACTCCGTCGGCGCCGTGGTGCTGGGCGACTACATCGGCGTTTCCGAAGGCGACCCTGTCAAGGCGACCGGCCGCATTCTCGAAGTCCCCGTCGGCCCCGAGCTGCGTGGCCGTGTGGTCAACGCGCTGGGTGTGCCTATCGACGGCAAGGGCCCGATCGACGCCAAGCTGACCGACGTCATCGAGAAGGTCGCGCCCGGCGTGATCTGGCGCAAGTCGGTGTCGCAGCCGCTGCAAACCGGTGTCAAGGCCATTGACTCCATGGTGCCTATCGGCCGTGGCCAGCGCGAGCTGATCATCGGTGACCGTCAGACCGGCAAGACCGCTGTTGCCGTTGATGCCATCATCAACCAGAAGGGCAAGAACGTTACCTGCGTGTACGTCGCCATTGGTCAGAAGGCTTCGACAATCAACAACGTGGTGCGCAAGCTCGAAGAGCACGGCGCGCTGGAATACACCATTATCGTGGCCGCCGCTGCCTCCGATTCCGCCGCCATGCAATACCTGGCTGCGTACTCGGGCTGCACCATGGGCGAATACTTCCGCGATCGTGGCGAAGACGCGCTCATCATTTATGATGACCTGACCAAGCAAGCCTGGGCCTATCGCCAGGTCTCGCTGCTGCTGCGCCGTCCTCCCGGCCGTGAAGCTTACCCCGGCGACGTGTTCTACCTGCACTCCCGCCTGCTGGAACGTGCTGCTCGCGTCAGCGAAGAGTACGTCGAGAAGTTCACCAACGGCGAAGTGAAGGGCAAGACCGGTTCGCTGACCGCACTGCCTATCATCGAAACGCAAGCTGGCGACGTGTCCGCTTTCGTGCCGACCAACGTGATCTCGATCACCGACGGCCAGATCTTCCTGGAAACCGACCTGTTCAACGCTGGTATCCGTCCCGCCATCAACGCCGGTATCTCGGTGTCGCGCGTGGGTGGCGCTGCCCAGACCAAGGTCGTCAAGAAGCTGTCCGGCGGTATTCGTACCGACTTGGCCCAGTACCGTGAATTGGCCGCCTTCGCCCAGTTCGCCTCCGACCTCGACGACGCAACCCGTCGCCAGCTGGAGCGCGGCAAGCGCGTGGTGGAACTGCTCAAGCAGCCCCAGTACCAGCCGCTGCAGGTCTGGGAACTGGCTGTGACGCTGTTCACCGTCAACAACGGTTACCTGGATGACGTGGCCGTCGAGAAGGTTCTGTCGTTCGAGAAGGGCTTGAAGGATACCCTGAAGAGCAAGAACGCCAGCCTGATCGAAGCCATCGAAAACACCAAGGAACTGTCCAAGGAAGGCGAGGCCGAACTGGCTGCTGCGATCCAGGATTTCAAGAAGCACGGTGCTTTTTAAGGAATCTTGACAAGAGGCGGGCGACTGGCGGCTGAGCCGTCGGATGCCCGCCCCGAGCCAGCCGGCCGCTTAAGGCCGGCGGTTGTCTCAACAGGAAAGCGCAATGCCCGGAATCAAGGAAATCCGAACCAAGATCAAGAGCGTGCAGAACACGCGCAAGATCACCAAGGCCATGGAAATGGTCGCCGCGTCCAAGATGCGCAAGGCGCAGGAGCGGATGCGCGCCGGCCGTCCCTATGCCGATAAGGTCAGGGAAATCGCCTCGCACCTGATGCAGGCCAATCCTGAATACAGCCATCCGTATCTGCACGAGCGCGAAAGCGTGAAGGCGGTGGGTGTGGTTGTCATTACCACCGACAAAGGTCTGTGCGGCGGTCTGAACACGAACGTCATGCGCCTGGTGCTCAACCGCCTGCGCGAGTTCGAGACTGCTGGCGTGAAGACGCAGTTCACGGCATTTGGCAACAAGGGCCTGGGCCTGCTGACGCGTCTGGACGTCAATCTGGTGTCGCAGGAAGTCCAGCTGGGCGATGCGCCGAACCTGGAGCGTCTCGTGGGCGCGTTGAAGGTGCAGTTCGACGATTTCATCGCCGGCCGTATCGACGCCGTCTATGTCGCCACCAACCGCTTCGTCAACACGATGCGTCAGGAACCGGTGTTCGAACGCCTGCTGCCCCTGCCGGGCCAGTTGGTCGACCCGTACCAGACCCGTGGCGAAGCGGCTGCTGAGTCCGACACGGGCGTGACCAAGGGCCAGTACGGCTGGGATTACATCTACGAACCCGATGCCAAGAGCGTGATCGACGACCTGCTGCATCGCTACGTCGAAGGCCTGGTGTATCAGGCGGTCGCGGAGAACATGGCGTCCGAGCAGTCTGCCCGCATGGTGGCCATGAAGGCCGCATCGGACAACGCCAAGAAGGTCATCGGTGATCTGCAGCTGGTCTACAACAAGACCCGCCAAGCCGCGATCACCAAGGAAATTTCGGAAATCGTGGGGGGCGCCGCCGCCGTCTGACGATGGCGCGGTATCCCGTCAAGAAAGTTATTATCAAGGAATCGACATGAGCAACGGTACCATCGTTCAGTGCATCGGCGCCGTGGTGGATATTCAGTTCCCCCGCGATCATATGCCCAAGGTCTATGACGCCCTGACACTGGCCGACGAAAGTGATTCGTTCGCCGAAAAAGGGCTGACGTTCGAAGTTCAACAACAGCTGGGCGACGGCGTCGTCCGCACCATCGCACTGGGCTCCAGCGACGGCCTGCGTCGCGGCATGTCCGTGGCCAACACCGGCGCACCGATCTCGGTGCCCGTGGGTAACGGCACGCTGGGCCGCATCATGGACGTGCTGGGTCGCCCGATCGACGAAGCCGGCCCCATCGCCTGCGAAGAAAAGCGCGCCATTCACCAGAAGGCCCCCCGTTTCGACGAACTGTCGCCGTCGGTGGAACTGCTGGAAACCGGCATCAAGGTGATTGACCTGGTCTGCCCGTTCGCCAAGGGCGGCAAGGTGGGTCTGTTCGGTGGCGCCGGTGTGGGCAAGACCGTCAACATGATGGAACTCATCAACAACATCGCCAAGCAGCACAGCGGTCTGTCCGTGTTTGCCGGCGTGGGTGAGCGCACCCGTGAAGGCAACGACTTCTACCACGAAATGGAAGAGTCGAACGTTCTGGACAAGGTGGCCATGGTGTTCGGCCAGATGAACGAGCCTCCCGGCAACCGTCTGCGCGTGGCGCTGACCGGCCTGACGATGGCCGAGAAGTTCCGTGACGAAGGCCGCGACATCCTGTTCTTCGTGGACAACATCTACCGCTACACCCTGGCCGGTACCGAAGTGTCCGCACTGCTGGGCCGTATGCCTTCCGCCGTGGGCTACCAGCCGACGCTGGCAGAAGAAATGGGCGTGCTGCAAGAGCGAATCACCTCCACCAAGACCGGTTCCATCACGTCCATCCAGGCCGTTTACGTGCCTGCCGATGACTTGACCGACCCGTCCCCTGCCACGACCTTCCAGCACTTGGACTCCACCGTCGTGCTGTCGCGTGACATCGCCTCGCTGGGTATCTACCCCGCCGTGGACCCGCTGGATTCCACCAGCCGCCAGCTTGACCCGCAAATCGTGGGCGAAGAGCACTACAAGGTGGCCCGTGGCGTGCAGCAAACCCTGCAACGCTACAAGGAACTGCGCGACATCATCGCCATTCTGGGCATGGACGAACTGTCGCCGGAAGACAAGCAGGCCGTGGCCCGCGCGCGTAAGATCCAGCGCTTCCTGTCGCAGCCCTTCCACGTGGCAGAAGTGTTCACCGGCTCGCCCGGCAAGTATGTGCCGCTGTCGGAAACCATCCGTGGCTTCAAGATGATCGTCGAAGGCGAGTGCGACGCACTGCCGGAACAGGCCTTCTACATGGTTGGTTCCATCGACGAGGCCTTCGAAAAGGCCAAGAAGCTGCAGTAAGGCTGGAACGGGCCTGCCGCCTTGTGAGGCAGGCCTTCATTCCCCGGCGCGGTGCGCCGGGGGTAATACCGGAGGCTATTCATGGCTACCATTCGTGTCGATGTCGTCAGTGCGGAAGCGTCCATTTTTTCCGGCGAAGCCTCGTTCGTGGCTGTGCCTGGAGAATCGGGCGAGCTGGGCATTTTGCCCGGTCACACCCCGCTGATTTCGCGCATCCGTCCCGGTACGGTGAAAATCGTGCATGCTGATGGCAAGGGCGAAGACTACATCTTCGTCGCCGGCGGCATTCTTGAAGTGCAGCCGGGCGCGGTAACCTTGCTGTCGGATACCGCAATCCGTGGTGCCGAGCTGGACGAAGCGAAGGCGCTCGAAGCCCGTAAGAAGGCGGAAGAGTCCCTGCGCAACGCCAAGGGCAAGGAAGAAATCGCCGTGGTCGAGGCTGAGCTGGCAATGCTGGCAGCCCAGGCCAGTGCGGCCCGCCGCTTGCGTGACCTGGGTGTGCGTTCCTCGTTCTGAGGCATCCCCTCCCTGGCAATGAACGACGGCCCTTCGGGGCCGTTTTTCATGACTTGCTGCTTGTGCCCTGTTTCTGGATGCTGTTCGTGGCCAAGT
Organism: Kerstersia gyiorum; assembly: GCF_004216755.1. Classification (GTDB taxonomy): domain Bacteria; phylum Pseudomonadota; class Gammaproteobacteria; order Burkholderiales; family Burkholderiaceae_B; genus Kerstersia; species Kerstersia gyiorum. Next base: position 156,481 of record NZ_SGWZ01000005.1, on the reverse strand, counting down.
GTGCACCAACCGGGTATGCGCTTGCCACGGTTTGGTGATAGGCCGTTGGCGAGCAATCTGACAGGCATGAGATGGCCAGATGACAAATGCATCGGGTACCGTAGAAAAATTTCTGCATACGGTTCCGATTTTCCATTCTTGATTGACATAGAAGGTGTACGCCCCGAATGTCGGGCGTGGTCACCGGATGTTTCCCATGCGATCAAGTTTTGCGTCTTGCAGCAGTCAGGGCCACCTGAATTGCTTGGTATTGGCCGTTGCGGCCACGCTTGGCGGGATGGTGCTGGAGCCAGCAGGCGCTCATGCCCAGGGCATCATCCGCGCCGAGGCAGCACCGGATCGTGTCACGGTTGATATTCCTCCTGGCCGGCTGAGTGGTGTCCTGGAAACCTATGCCAACCAGGCGGGTGTGTTGCTATCGGCGGATTCACGCTTTCTGGCAGGCTTGAACAGCCCTGGCTTGCGCGGCACCTTCGAGGTTGAACATGGCTTTGCTGCCTTGTTGCGCAGCCATGACCTGGAAGTCCAGCGCAATGCCCAGGGTATCTATGTGCTGCGGGCGTTGCCGGCCAATCCCGGACGTGTGGCTGAACTGGATGCTGTCGAGGTCACAGGACAGCTCAGCGAGGCGGACAGGCCTTTTCAAACTGCCGGTTCGGCCCAGTACATCAGCCGTGATCAGATCGAGCGTTTCCGAGGCTCTTCGGTAGGCGATATCTTTCAAGGTACGCCTGGTGTCCTGGTGGCGGAAAACCGCAACTCAGGCGGCCTGGACGTGAATATTCGCGGTATGCAAGGGCAGGGCCGGGTGCCGGTGCTGTTGATGGCTCGCGTACGGTGGCTGCCTGAATGGCGTCGCCATCGGCAGCCAGCAGCCGCAGAAAAGCGTCCTGGGCCAGATCTGCGGCATCGGCAGTATTGCCCAGCCGGCGTTGCAGCCAGGTTCTCAGCCAGCCATGATGCGATTGGTACATGGCGGCAAGTGCATCGTGCTGGGCAGAGCTTCCAGTAGACATGGTGGCGAGTGGAGGCGGGGGCCAAAGGGATGTGGGTGGATGGCGCCGGCGGCGCAGGCCACGCACATAGGGGCAGGGAACGTCGATCTTCCGGGGCGGCATGAGGGGTGCGGTGCCGGCGGGCAGCTATCAATGCCGTCAAGAATAATTTGCATTATCGTCCATGCTTGCGGGTCAGGCAAATGCAGTGTGGGCTGTCGGCAACTGCGCATTGTCCAGGCGCTGGCCCGCCCCTAGGCTATGCCTTCGTCATGAATGGTCTAACGGAGAACAGCAATGGCACATAGGGTCAGGGAGGGCGGCTTGCTGATGCTGCCAGGAGATGCAGCCTGGGCAGGTGCATGGCGCGATACGCTGGGTGACACTGCCGCACGTCTGCTGGTGCGCGACATTGACTTGCTGCAGGTTTTCGGGGCAACGGTTGCCGCGGAAGCCATGATGGCCCAACCGGGTGACGCGGGCGGAGATAGCCTGGCCGCACAGGCGCTGGGGCGGCTGGACCCGGTTTTGCGGCGTTTTGATTTTTGCATATTGCCGGTGCAGCGAGCGTCCTTGCGGCGGGCCCGTCTGATGCTGGCCTGGCGCCGCCATGCGGGCGCCAGCGTGCCCTTGCTGGGCTTGCTGGACGGGCTGACTGCACCTGCCATCCGGGACTTGCTGCTGCTGGGCATGGATGATTTCGTCCTCGGCGATGCCAATGCGGATGAGGTGCTGGCGCGTGCGGCGCGGTTTCCGGCGGCGGCCAGGAACAGGGATGAACGCAGTGGCGGGGTGGCGGGTGCGCCGGCAGGGCTGCCCGCTGAAGTCCGGACAGGGCTGCCGGCTGCCGGCATGCCTTTACTGGCCTTGTGCGGGATCAGCCATGCGGAGGTACCGTTCCAGGAGGCCAAGCGCCAGGTGCTGGGCCAATTCGAGCAGGAATATCTGAATGTGGCCCTGCGGGATGCCGGCGGCAACGTCGCGGCGGCGGCGCGTGCGGTCAACAAGCACCGCCGGGCGTTCTGGTCCTTGATGCGCAAGCATGGTTTCGATGCCCGGCGCTACCGTCAGGCGCCGGGCGAGGCCGTTTCGTGATGGCAGGGCAGGCCCACCGGGTTGGGTACAATGCCAGGTGCTTCGCCTTGCGCCTGCCTTCTTGATTGGATGGAATCCGACGTGACACAGACAACGACTTTCCCCGCCTTGCGCAATGATGTCTTTCTGCGGGCGCTGCGGCGTCAGCCGGTGCCGTACACGCCGATATGGCTGATGCGGCAGGCGGGGCGTTATCTGCCTGAATACCGCGAGACGCGCGCGCGCGCCGGTTCTTTCCTGGCGCTGGCGCAGAACCCGGCGTTGGCCGCCGAAGTGACGTTGCAGCCGCTCGAGCGCTATGACTTCGACGCCGCCATCCTGTTTTCTGACATCCTGACCGTGCCCCACGCCATGGGGCTGGGTCTGCGCTTTACCGACGGCGAAGGCCCGCGTTTCGATTTTCCCGTGCGCGACGAGGCCGATGTCAGGCGCCTGGCGGTGCCGGACATGGACAAGCTGCGCTATGTGTTCGACGCGGTGACCCTGATTCGTCACGAACTGGGCGGCAAGGCGCCGTTGATCGGCTTTGCCGGCAGCCCCTGGACGATTGCCTGTTATATGGTGGAGGGCGGTGGCAGCGATGATTACCAGCGCATCAAGACCATGCTTTATCAGCGCCCGGACCTGCTGCATGCCATTCTGCAGGTCAATGCCGAGGCCACGGCCGCGTATCTGAATGCGCAGATCGAGGCGGGGGCGCAGGCCGTGATGATTTTCGACAGCTGGGGCGGTGTGCTGGCCGATGGCCTGTACCAGGAGTTTTCCCTGGCGTACATCCAGCGGGTCCTGAAGGCGCTCAACCGCGACCAGCCCGATGGGCAGGTGCCGGTGATTGTGTTTACCAAGGGGGGCGGCCTGTGGCTGGAAGCCATTGCTGCGTCGGGTTGCGATGCAGTCGGCGTGGACTGGACGGTGAACCTGGCGCAGGCGCGCCGGCGCGTCCAGGATAGCGTTGCCCTGCAGGGCTGCATGGATCCCATGGCCTTGTTTGGCGGAGAGCAGGCCATCCGTGCCGAAGCCCGCCGGGTGCTGGATGCCTATGGCCCGGTAGCCACCGGCGGCCATGTGTTCAACCTGGGTCATGGCATTTCGCGCCATACGCCGGTGGAGGCAGTGAGCGCACTGGTTGATGAGGTGCATACCTACAGCCGCCATCTGCATGCCACCCAGGCCTGACGCCCGGCTGGCGCCAGGGGCCTGCCCATCCGCTGGATGTTGCGGGCAGGCGCGGTGCGCCAGCGGGACGATGGCGCACCAATAGCGCCGGACAGGCCGCGCCAGCCGTCGCTGCAGCAAGAGGTACTGGACTTGTTCACAGCTTGTCCTCACGCGCCCAGACATGCTATAAGCGCCGGAATTTATTTTGTAATTTATTTATCTGCTTGATTTATAAGATTATTTTGTCATTGAGAAGTTTGCTTGATGTTTCGGTGTCTTATTTGTGAATTGTTCTCATGAATATGTCCCGAGCTTTTCCCCAAAGTTACCCACAGGTTTGGCGGCGATGAAAATCCAAGCATGCCTGGGGGGTTAACGTATTTATCCAGAAATGGCTTTAAGTTGAGTGAGCATGGGCGATAGTCCTGATGGCAGTGTGGCAACAGCAGTCGAGCGCCCTTGCTGGGTGCGTATCGTGCTGGATGTTCCCTTGCCCGGGCCTTTCGATTACCGGCACGATCAGCCGCTGGCACCGGGGTTGCGGGTCATCGTGCCATTTGGCAAGCGGCAGCTGGTTGGCCTGGTGGTGGATAACCCCGCCGAACCTGCCTATGAACCGGCGCAGGTGCGGGCGATCGAGCAGGTTCTGGATGATTTGCCACCCTTGACCGAAGAATGGTTTGCGCTGGCGCGTTTTGCCGCCGACTATTACCAGCGGCCCCTGGGGGAAGTTGCCTTGCCCGCATTGCCCGGCCCCTTGCGGCGTCCGGCGGCATATCAGGGCAGCCGGGCGGCAGGAGGGCCGGTGGCGCGCCTGGCGCGCCGCCGCAAGCGAGCGTCAAAAAAAGCCCCTGAAGTGGCGGCGGCAGTCGTTGCGGCAGCGGTGGCTGAATCAGTGGTTGAATCAGCGGCTGAACCGGGCACGTCAGATCAGGCCTTGCCTGGCGCGCAAGCGCCGGTGCTCAACGATGCCCAGCGGCATGCCGTGGAAACCATGACGGCGCAGCAGGCCTTCAAGGCATTCCTGTTGCATGGGGTGACGGGCAGCGGCAAGACAGAGGTCTATCTGCATGCTGCGGCCGAGGTGCTGCGTGCTGGCCGCCAAGTGCTGATGCTGGTGCCGGAAATCAACCTGACGCCGCAATTCGAACATGCGCTGCGCGCCCGCCTGGCCCCGCTGGTAGGCGCGGATGCCGTCGCGGTGATGCACAGCGGCCTGGCTGACGGCGAGCGCCTGGATGCCTGGGTCAAGGCCGTCAATGGCACGGCCAGGGTGATGCTGGGCACGCGCATGGCGATTTTCGCGCCCATGCAGCAACTGGGCCTGATCGTGGTCGACGAGGAACATGACACCTCCTACAAGCAGCAGGACGGCCTGCGCTATTCCGCCAGGGATCTGGCGGTGTGGCGGGCGCATGCGCTGGATATTCCGGTCGTGCTCGGGTCTGCCACTCCGGCGCTGGAAACCTGGTTGCATGCGCAGCGCGGTTCCTACCAGCGCCTGAGCCTGCCGGCGCGCGCCCGGGCCAGCGCCTTGCCTGCCATCCGCCTGGTGGATACGCGCCGGCTGGTGATGGAGGAAGGGCTGTCGCCGCACCTGCTGAGCGCCATAGAAGAACGGCTGGCGCGCAGCGAGCAATCCCTGGTGTTCCTGAACCGGCGGGGGTATGCGCCGGTTTTGCATTGCGACGCCTGTGGCTGGGTCAGCCAGTGCCCGCGCTGTTCCGTGCACACCGTGCTGCACCGGCGCGCGCGCGCTGGCCATTACCTGCAGTGCCACCATTGCGGTTTCCAGGCACCGGTACCGCGCGCCTGCCCGGAATGCGGCGACCAGGACCTGCGCCCCATGGGGCGCGGCACCCAGCGTGTCGAGGAAACCCTGGCGGAGCGTTTCCCGGAGGCTCGCATCCTGCGCATCGACGCGGATAGCACACGCCTGAAAGGCAGCGCGGAACGCATGTTCGACAGCGTGCGCGCAGGCGAAGTGGATATTCTCGTGGGCACGCAAATGGTGGCCAAGGGCCATGATTTTCCGCGTCTGACGCTGGTGGGCGTGCTCAATGCCGACGCCATGCTGTACTCACAGGATTTTCGCGCGCCCGAGCGCCTGTTCGCGCAACTGATGCAAGTGTCGGGGCGCGCCGGGCGGCACGAACGGCCGGGGGAAGTACTGATCCAGACCGGCTATCCCGACCAGGAAATCTACCAGGCGGTGCTGCGCCATGATTACGAGGGTTTCGCCCGTTATGCGCTGGAAGAACGGGAAGCTGCCGGTTTGCCGCCATACCTGCACCAGGCCTTGCTGGCGACCGAAGCCAGGGAGCTGGCCCAGGCGCTGGATTTCCTGACTCAGGCGCGTGAGCTGGCCGACACGGTCATCGCCGAATGCGGCATGGCGCCCGGCAGCGTGATGCTGTACGACCCGGTGCCGCTGCGCGTCGTGAAAGTCGCGCACATGGAGCGCGCCCAGCTTTTGCTGGAAAGCGCCCACCGGCCCTCCCTGCAGTTTTTCCTGCGCCAGTGGGTGCCCAGGTTGCAGGGGCTGGGCCGGCTGCGCTGGCAGCTGGAAGTGGACCCGCTGGATATCTGAGGCGGCCCGCCAGCGTCCTCAGTGCGCGCGCAGCAGCAATTCGAAGGTCGGGTCGGCAGGCGCCGCAGTGGCGGCCTTGCGGCTCCAGCCTATGGCCTGGCGGTAGCTGCCCAGCGATCGCTCCACCTCGGCGGCGTTGGCGTCCAGCGGGTGTTTATGTTCCGCATCGGGGGCGACATACAGCGCGTCCACCGGGCAATAGAGTTCGCACATGAAACAGGTCTGGCAATCGTCCTGGCGCGCAATGCGCGGGGGCTGCCCGCGCACGATGTCGAAGACATTGGTGGGGCAGGCCGTGACGCAGATGTTGCAGCCGGTGCATCTGGCCGTGCTGATGACTTCTATCATGCTGCGATCCTTGCCAGCGTGCTGCCAGCCAGGCTGGCCAATTCTGCAGGAGCAATGGCAGCGGCGGCCGTGTCCCGGACGGCCTGCGGGCGCAGGCTGATGCCATCAAGGCCATGGCTGATCAGGCGGTGGCGTTGCGCCGGGTCTGGCGAGGTGTAGTCCGCGCGCCTGGCCATGCCCCGGCTTTCCGTGCGCGCCAGCGCGCTGCGGTACATCAGCCTGGCGGTGAGCGTCATGGCGGCAGCTTCGCGGGCGCGCAGCAGAGAATCGGGCGAATGGATGGCCTGGCTGCTGCGCAGGTGCGTCCAGAGCGTGTCCAGCCGTTCCAGCGAGGCCGCAAGCCGGTCTGCACGGCGGAACCAGTTTTTCTCGAAGGGGAAGACCTCTTCCTGGACCAGGCGGGTGGCCTGCTGCGCATCGAAAATATGGCTGTCGCCAGCTTGCAGGGCGACCGTGCCTGCGCCATACAGCTGGCGACGCGCCTGGCCGCGTTCCTGCAGGGCGCGATCGGCAGCGCCGGCGCCAGCCCACAGGCCGGAAGACATGGCCCAGGCCGCATTGTGGCTGCCGCCGCCGGTGAAGCCGCCGCAGATGAGTTCCCGGGTGGCGGCATCGCCTGCGGCATAGAGGCCGGGTATATTCGTAGCGCAGTCTTCGGTGGTGATATTCAGGCCGCCGGTGCCGCGTACCGTGCCTTCCAGGCGCAGCGTGACGGGAAAGCGTTGCGTGAAGGGGTCTATGCCCAGGCGGTCGAAAGGCACGAAAAAGTTGGGCTGGGCGTGGCGCATCCAGTTGGCGATCTGCGCGTCAGCCTGGTCCAGGCAGGCATAGACCGGCCCGTGCTGGAGCCGCTGCGCGATGATGCCGCGTCCCTTGGCCGAGCCGGCGCCTTCGATGGCCTGGCCATGGGCGTCGTAGAAAGTCGCCCAGCGATAGAACAGGGATTTCGTGACCGAGGCAAAGGCAGGGCCCAGCCCGTAGGCATTGGAAAATTCCATGCCGGAAAACTCGGCGCCGACTTCCGCGCCCAGCAGATAGCCGTCGCCGGTCAGGACATTGCAGCCCAGCGCCTTGCTGAGAAAGGCGCAGCCGCCCGTGGCCAGGATCACGGCACCGGCTTCCACCGTCCAGCTGGCGGATTTCTGGCGCTCGATGCCGGCTGCGCCACAGACCTCGCCGCGCGCATTGGTCAGCAGTTCCAAGGCCGGGCTGTGGTCACGGATTTGGACGCCGGCGCCCTTGACTGCCTTGCGCATCAGGCGCATGTATTCGGGCCCCTGCAGGGATTCGCCGCGTACCAGTCCGTTGGTGTCCAGCGGGAAGGGGTAGCCCCAGTCGCGCAATTGCTGGATGTTGTCCCAAGTCTGGGCCAGTACCCGGTCCATCCAGGCATGTTCGGCCAGCTGGCCGCCCAGGTCGTAGCGGCTGGCCTTGGCGGCGGCGCGCTTGCCGGGGGCGTCGTCGACATACCAGACGCTGTTGCCGGAGGGTGCAGCCGCGCCCGATGTGCCACAGAAACCTTTGTCGCGCAGTTGCACGCGCGCGCCTCGGGCCGCTGCGCCTATGGCGGCCCAGGCGCCGGCCGGACCGCCGCCGATGACCAGGACATCGACCCGGTCGCTGGTACCCTGGATGCTTCGTTGAGTGAAAGACATGGATGGCTCCTCGGGAGAGTCGGGCCGGTCTGCCGGTCCGGCGATGCGTGCAGACATCCTAGGCAGCGCCACGGCCAGCGACAACGATTTTCCGGTAATGTCCATATTGGCGCGCTGGCGGAGTGCTATTCTGCTAGCCGGCGCCGAGAGCCGATAGCGGCGCTTTTTTTCGTGATGGATGCCAAGATGTCGAACGAGGCCGTGGCCGGGCTGAACCCGGCTCAGCGCGAGGCCGTGCTGTACCTGGGTGGACCCTGTCTGGTGATTGCTGGCGCGGGGTCGGGCAAGACCCGTGTCATTACCCAGAAGATCGCCTATCTTCTGCGGGACTGTGAATATTCCGCCCGACATGTCGTGGCGCTGACCTTCACTAACAAGGCTGCGCGGGAAATGGCCGAGCGTGTGGCCGGCCTGGTGGAAAAACGCCTGGCACGTGGCCTGACGGTCAGCACTTTCCATTCGCTGGGCATGAAGATTCTGCGCGAAGAAGCCCGCCATGCGGGCCTCAAGCCGCAGTTTTCCATCCTGGACGCCGATGATGCCCTGGCGATTATCCAGGAACTGCTGGATACCACCGACAAAGGCCGGCTGCGTGCCGTGCAGTCGACGATTTCATTGTGGAAAAATGCGTTGCTGGACCCGGATGGCGCCGCCGCCGCGGCGAAGACGCCGGACGATGTCGAGGCGGCGCATATCTACCGCAGCTACGACGCGACCCTGCGCGCTTATCAGTCGGTTGATTTCGATGACCTGATCCGCGTGCCTGCGTTGCTGTTCGAACGCAACGAAGAAGTGCGGCGGCGCTGGCAGGCGCGGGTGCGCTACCTGCTGGTGGATGAATACCAGGACACCAACGAGTGCCAGTACCGGCTGGTGCGCTGGCTCACGGGCGACCGGGCGCGCTTTACCGCCGTGGGCGACGACGATCAGGCGATCTATGCCTGGCGCGGCGCAACCCTGGAAAACCTGGCGCGGCTCACCACGGATTATCCGGGCATGAAGGTCATCAAGCTGGAGCAGAACTACCGCTCCGTGCGGCGCATCCTGCATGCGGCCAATCAGGTGATCGAACGCAACCCCAAGCTGTTCGAGAAAAAGCTGTGGTCGGAACTGGGTGATGGCGAGCCGATTACCGTTACGGCCTATGGCGACGAGTCGGTCGAAGCGGAATCCATTGCCATGAAGATTTCGGCGGCGCGTTTCGAGCGCCAGGCCTCATGGCGTGATTTCGCCATCCTCTATCGCAGCAATCACCAGTCGCGCATTCTCGAACAGGCGCTGCGTACCCTGCGCATTCCCTATACGATTTCCGGCGGACAGAGTTTCTTCGACAAGGCGGAAGTGCGGGATATCCTGGCCTATCTGCGCATTCTGGCCAATGAGGAAGACGACCCGGCCTTCATCCGGGCCGCCACGACGCCCAAGCGCGGCATCGGGCAGGCCACGCTGCAAGTGTTGGGTGAACATGCGGCGGCCCGAGGGATCGCGCTGGCGCGGGCCGTGTCGGAGAGCGGCGTGGCGGCCAAGCTGGCGGCGCGCCAGTACGAGCCGCTCAAGGTGTTCGGGGAGTTCCTGGACCGCCTGCGCCGCCGTTCGGCGCGTGATGAGGTCAGCGGCACGCCGGCGGCGCCTGCATCCGAGTTGCTCGATGAATTGTTGGGTGCCATCCAGTACGAGCGCTATCTGTTCGATACCTGGGATGAGCGTCCTGCCCAGACTCGCTGGATGAACGTCCTGGAATTGGTTGATTGGCTCAAGCGCAAGGCCGACGAAGATGGCCTGAGCCTGCAGGAGCTGGTGCAGCGCGTGGCGCTGATCACGATGCTGGATCGCCAGGAGGATGAGGAAGAACCGGATGCCGTGAAGCTTTCGACGCTGCATGCCTCCAAGGGCCTGGAATATCCCCACGTGTATATGGCTGGCGTGGAAGAAGGTTTGCTGCCGCACTGGGGGCGCGACGACGAGGATGGCGATCCGTCCCAGGCGGCGGAATCGCTGGCGGCGCGCATCGAAGAAGAGCGCCGCCTGATGTATGTAGGCATCACCCGGGCCCAGCGCACGCTGTCGATCAGCTGGTGCCGCAAGCGGCGCCGCGCGCGGGAGGATCTGGTGCGCGAGCCCTCCCGTTTCATTGAAGAGATGGGGCTGGAAGCGCCAGGGATGGGACTGCAGGATGAAGACGCCGCCATGTCGCCGCGTGCGCGCCTGGACATGCTGAAGGCCCTGCTGCAAAAGAAAGAATAAGAAGAAAGTGTCACCCCCGGCCTGCATGCGCGACAGAGCCTGGCAGGCCAGGATGACCCTGCGCCGGGCCGGTGTGCCTGCTGACGGAAGACATCCTGTCTTTCCCTGATGCAGCTTTTCGCTGATTTGTATTATGATAATTCGATTACAAGGATGCGTACCCCGTGAAGAGCCAGATCTCCTCTTTTTGCCGCGCTGTCAGCGATGGCGTCACCCAGTTTGTGGCCCTGGATTGGGGCACCAGTTCGTTGCGTGCCTATTTGCTGTCGGCGTCGGGAGCCATCCTGGATGTCAGGGGCAACGATTGGGGCATCATGGGCCTGCCCGGCAGTGGTGACGACGCCGCCAGCCGCTCGGCACGCTTTGCCCAGGCCTTCTGGCAGATTGCCGGGGATTGGCTGGCGCAGCCCAATACTTCGCGACATGTCGCGGCCTGTGGCATGGTCGGCAGCGCCCAGGGCTGGCGTGAGGCCGCCTATATCCCCTTGCCCGCTACCACCGATGGCCTGGCAGGCAGCATGGTTAGCGTCGATGCGGGCAACGGCGTGCAGGTGCATATCGCGCCCGGCCTGATCGAACATGGCGAGTTGCCCAATGTGATGCGCGGCGAGGAAACGCAGATTGCCGGTGTGCTGTCGCACCTGGAACATGCCGGGCTGGGAACCGGCGGGCGCTGGTTGATCGGCCTGCCGGGTACGCATAGCAAATGGGTGCAGGTCGAAGACGGCGTCATTGTGCACTTCGACACCTTCATGACGGGCGAGGTATTTGCCTTGCTGTCGCGTCACAGTGTGTTGGGCCGCTCGATGGCCGAGCAAGGGCTGGATGCCAGCGATCCCGACGCCCGGCAGGCGTTTGACCGCGGCATTCGCAATGCGGCCTCGCTCCATGGCGACCGCGGCCTGTTGTCCACGATTTTCAGCAGCCGCACCCTGGGGCTGACCCACGCGCTGTCGGGCGCGGAACAGATCGACTATCTCTCGGGCCTGTTGATCGGACATGAGATCCGCGGCCTGCTCGCCGGCCTTGCCCCTGAGTGGCGCACGGCGCGGGTGGCCGTGGTCGGCCGGGCGCATCTGTGCCAGCGCTACCGCCAGGCCATGCTGGTCAATGATCTGGATGCCATTTCGGTGGATGAGGATGCAACGGTGCGCGGGCTATGGGCGCTGATCAGCGCCCAGGAACAGCATGCAGGTTGAGTTGCCGCCGCGCAGGGTGTGAACCTGCCCCAGGTGCGGATAAAAGCGTTAAGCGGTTGGCCCCAGGTATGGGCGCCAGCCAGGGTCTCAGGCGTCGTTCCGGCAGCCAGTTGCCGGCGCGTCGTATCAACAGGAATCAGAAATAGCCATGAATCACGAATTGTCCGCTCATTTCAAGCAAACCTTGTCTGCAACCGGCATGGTCGCCATTCTGCGTGGCGTGCGTCCCGATGAAGTGGTCGCCATTGGCGAGGCGCTGTATGCGGCGGGTTTTCGCCTGATTGAAGTGCCGCTGAATTCGCCGGAACCGCTCGAGAGCATCCGGCGCCTGCTGGCGGCGTTGCCGCAGGACGCGATCATCGGCGCGGGAACGGTCATGAGCCCGGCTGCCGTGCAGGAAGTCCACGATGCCGGCGGCCGCCTGGTAGTGATGCCGCATGCAGATCTGGCCGTGGTGCGTGCTGCCCATGCGGCCGGCATGGTCGTGACGCCGGGCGTGGCCACGCCCACGGAAGCCTTTGCCGCGCTGGATGCGGGTGCGGATGGCCTGAAGGCCTTCCCGGCCGAAGCCATGCCGCCGGTGGTGATCAAGGCCTGGCGCGCCGTGGTGCCGAAATCGGTGCCGCTGCTGCCGGTGGGAGGCATCAAGCCGCAAAGCATGCAGGCTTATCTGGAAGCCGGTGCCTCCGGCTTCGGGCTGGGGTCGGCGCTGTACCGGGCGGGTGACGACGCGGCGACGGTGGGCCGCAACGCGGCCGCGTTCATGTCGTCCTGGCGCGCCTTGCGCCAGGACGTCTGAGGCGTACGCAACAAGCCTTATCCCTTCTTTTGATGGCCGCGGCCTGCTTGCGCAAGCGGTCTACTCCTTTTCAGGCCTGCCCGGTAGGGCGCCTGACGGCAGGATGCACGATGAAAATTACCCGTTTGACCACCTATCTGGTACCGCCGCGCTGGCTGTTCCTGAAAATTGAAACCGACACCGGCATCGTGGGCTGGGGCGAGCCCGTTCTGGAAGGCAAGGCGGCCAGCGTTGCGGCCGTGGTCGAGGAAATGGCCGACTACCTGATCGGTCGCGACCCGCGCACGATCGAGGACCACTGGAATGTGCTGTACCGTGGCGGTTTCTACCGTGGCGGCGGCCTGCATATGAGCGCGCTGGCCGGGATCGACCAGGCGCTCTGGGACATCAAGGGCAAGGCGCTTGGCGTTCCCGTGGCTGATCTGCTGGGCGGCCCGGTACGTCACAGCATCAAAGTGTATTCGTGGATCGGTGGCGACCGCCCCGCAGACACGGCGCGTGCGGCTCAGGAAGCCGTGGCGCGTGGTTTCCAGGCCGTCAAGATGAATGGCACCGAGGAAATGCAGTACATCGACAGTTTCGACAAGGTCACGGCCGCGCTGGCCAACGTGGCTGCCGTGCGCGAAGCCGTCGGCCCCAATGTGGGTATCGGCGTGGACTTCCATGGCCGCGTGCACAAGCCCATGGCGAAGGTGCTGATGCGCGAGCTGGCGCCCTACAATCTGATGTTCATCGAAGAGCCCGTGCTGTCGGAGCACTATGAAGCCCTGAAGGAACTGGCGCCGCATGCCAGCGCGCCGATCGCCCTGGGCGAACGCCTGTATTCGCGTTGGGATTTCAAGCACATTCTGAGCCAGGGCTATGTGGATATCGTCCAGCCGGATGCCTCGCACGCCGGTGGCATCACGGAGTGCCGCAAGATCGCTGCCATGGCGGAAGCCTATGACGTCGGGCTGGCGCTGCATTGCCCGCTGGGGCCGATTGCGCTGGCGGCCTGCTTGCAGATAGATGCGGTGTCATACAATGCGTTCATCCAGGAACAGAGCCTGGGCATCCATTACAACGCCAGCAATGATTTGCTGGACTATGTCAGCAACCCGGAAGCTTTTGCCTACGAGGATGGCTACGTACGGATCCCGCAGGGGCCTGGCCTGGGAATTGAAGTGAACGAGGATTATGTCGCTGAGCGCGCCAAGGTTGGCCATCGCTGGCGTAACCCTGTATGGCGTCATCGGGACGGTAGCGTAGCGGAGTGGTAGGGCTTGGCAACATATTCGGGTCGTAGCCTGCATGGGCAGGTGGTGCATGAGTTGGGAAGGCGCATTGCGGCAGGCCGCTATGCGCCTGGCACGGCCCTGCCCAGCGAGGAAGAGCTGTCCCTGGAGCTGAGTGTCAGCCGGACGGCCTTGCGTGAGGCGACCAAGGTTCTGGTGGCCAAGGGCCTGCTGGACGTCAAGCCCAGGCTGGGCATGCGCGTGCGGCCGCAGGACACCTGGAACCTGCTGGATCCGGACATCCTTGCCTGGCGGGCTGCGGCCGGCCTCAGCCTGGAGTTCCTGCGGCAATTGGCGGAAGTCCGCGAAGTGCTGGAACCGGGCGTGGCGGCGCTGGCGGCGCGCAAGCGCACCCCGGCGCAATTGCAGCGTATCGAGCATGCCTATGCCTTGATGGAAAGCGCCAGGGACCAGCACGCCTGGGTGGAGGCCGACCTGGCTTTTCACCGCGAGGTGCTGGCGGCTGGCGGCAATCCCATGCTCAACACCCTGGTGTCCTTGATTGAAATGGTGCTGGAAGGCGTGCTGGTGCTGAATGCCGAGCACGCTTCCAGTTTTAATTTGTCCTTGCCGGAACATGGACGGGTATGTGCGGCCATTGCCCGGCAGGATGAAGTGGCTGCCCATGCCGCCATGCTCGGCATATTGGTGGATGCACGCAAGCGCTTGCCCGACGGGCCCGCGCCGCGTCAATAGGACCGACCGACGCAGTTCAGGTTGGTAGGGGGGGCGGGTAAATTCGGAGAAGTCTGCCGGGCCTTAGCCCCAAGTTAATTGTATGATGATAATTTTATATCTCTAATGGCTGCGGGACACCCGGCGCATAGACCGGAAACCAGAGTGCTCTCGACTGGAGGAAACATGAAGCAAGGCATTATCCGATTTGCTGGCGCGATGGTCGCGGCAGCGATGTTTGCAGGTGCAGCCCAGGCGGCGGAGTATCCTACCCGTTCCATCGAACTGGTCGTGCCCACGGCCGCAGGCGGCGGTACTGATGCCGTGGCACGCGCGTTCGCCGAAGCCATTAAACCGCATCTGGGCCAGCCCATGGGTGTGGTGAACAAGCCGGGCGGTGGTACGGCCATCGGTACGGCGGATGTCGCCAAGGCCCGTCCCAACGGCTACAAGCTCGGCATGGTCGTGGTGGAAATGGCCATTCTACCCAGCCTGGGCCTGGCGCCCTTCAAGACCAGCGATTTCACGCCCATCGCCCGTATCAATGCCGATCCGGCGGCGGTGACGGTGCGTGCCGATGCCCCCTGGCAGACGCTGGAAGAATTCAACGAATACGTGAAGCAGAACCCGGGCAAAGTGCGCGTCGGCAATGCTGGTACCGGCTCGATCTGGCACCTGGCAGCCATCGCCTACGAGCAAAAGCTGGGCAGCAAGTTCAACCACGTGCCGTATGATGGTGCCGCGCCGGCCGTGACGGCTCTGCTGGGTGATCATATCGAAGCCGTGACCGTGAGCCCGGCCGAAGTGGCTACCCACGTGTCTTCCGGCACGCTGCGTACCCTGGGCGTGATGGCCGATGAACGTGCCCGTGGTTTCGAGGAAGTGCCTACCCTGAAGGAAAAGGGCATCGACCTCTCCATCGGTACCTGGCGTGCGCTGGTGGGGCCGAAGGGCCTGCCGCCTGCCGTGGTGGAAAAGCTGCGCGTTGCGGCCCGCCAGGCTGCGGAAGAACCGGCGTTCATCGAGGTGCTGGAGCGCCTGGACCTGGGGCGCGTGTTTGACGACGCCGATGCCTTCCAGGCCAGCCTGGTCCAGGAAGAGGCCACGTTCAAGGCCTTGATCGACGAGCTGGGCCTGCGCCGCTGAGCGTGAACCGGCTGGGGAAGCGCCCGTTGCATGTGCCGGGCGCTTTTTGCCGTCATGCCGCCCTGATGGCGGGGCGGGCAGAGGCCCCGGCCTGCAGGTATCTGCAGGCAGAAACTATTGAGTCCCTGTCAGGATAATCATCGTGTTTATAAAAGATAAAGCCAGCGCACTGGTGGGCCTGCTGTCCATGGGAGGCGGCCTGGCGGCTGTCGTGGTGGCGCGAGGTTTTCCTCCCAGTCTGACCGATACCGATATTGGCCCGAGTGTGTTTCCCATGGCCTATGGACTGGTGCTGGCGCTGCTGGGGTTGCTGTTGTTCATTCAGAGCGTGCGCGGTCGCACCGCCCCGGTGCCGGTGGCCAATCCTGCCGCCGTGGTGCAGGAGGCCTTGCAGGAGGCGGCCGAGAGTGCAGACCCGGAACACGCGCCGGTGCATTTCGGCCGGCTGGTGCTGGGTCTGATCGGCGCTGCCCTGTATATCGCTGCCATTGTCTATGCAGGATTCGCGCTGTCCACCGTACTGTATCTGTGGTTGATGATCTCCCTGCTCAAGGGGCCGGGCGCCATGTGGCGCTTTTCCACCATCGCGCTGGCCGTGCTGGTCGGTCTGGTGGTGTATGGCGTATTCGTCGAACTGCTGCAGGTGCCTCTGCCCGCTGGCGAGTGGTTCCTGGGCGACGACTGACGGAGTAGGGAAGAATGGATAATCTGATGTCGCTTTTGCAAGGCGCGCAAAGCCTTGCTGTCCAGTGGGATGCCATGCTCCTGGCGATTGCTGGCGTGGCGCTGGGCATTCTGGTCGGCGCCTTGCCCGGCCTGTCGGTCACCATGGGTGTGGCCATCATGCTGCCGTTCACCTACGGCATGGAGCCATTGCACGGCCTGCTGTTGCTGTCGGGGATTTTCTTCGGCGGCGTCTACGGCGGTTCGATCACGGCGATCCTGCTGCGCATTCCGGGCACGCCCGCTGCCGCCGCCACCGCGCTGGACGGCTATGCCATGACACGTCGCGGCGAGGCTGGGCAGGCCCTGGGGGTGGCGGTATTTTCTTCCGTGACGGGGGGCATCATCAGCGTACTGGTGCTGATCTTCCTGGCTCCCTTGCTGGCCAATTTTGCGCTGCGCTTCAGCGCGGCCGAGTCATTCGCGCTGGCGGTGTTCGGCCTGAGCATTATTTCCAGCGTGTCCGGGGGCTCGGTGCTCAAGGGGCTGTTGGCCGGGTTTGCCGGGTTGTTGCTGGCGACCGTCGGCATGGACCCCCTGGTGGGCCTGCCGCGTTTCACCGGGGGCATGTCCGAACTGTATTCGGTCCCGTTCATTCCCATCATGATCGGCCTGTTCGCGGCTGCCGAAGCATTCAAGATGCTGTCCGAAAGCAGCAAGGCCAGCGAAGTGAAAACGGTGATCGGGCGCATTCTTCCGACCCGCGAGAGCTGGCGCAAGGTCTGGGGCACAATTCTGCGTTCCAGCGGCCTGGGGACGGCCATCGGCATCATTCCGGGCGCCGGGGCGGATATCGCGGCGTTTGTTTCCTACGGCGAAGCGCGCCGCTTCAGCAAGCACCCCGAGAAATTCGGCAAGGGCGCGGTAGAAGGCGTGGCCGCTGCCGAGGCCGGCGCCAACGGATGTACCGGCGGCGCCATGTTGCCCATGCTGACGCTGGGCATCCCTGGTGATGCCGTGACGGCCATCATGCTGGGCGCGCTGACCTTGCAGGGCATGCAGCCGGGCCCGAGGCTGTTCCAGGAGCATGGCGATCTGGTCTACACCCTGTTTGCCGGCCTGCTGTTCTGCTATGTGATGCTGCTGGTGGTGGCGCTGATGTCCATGCGTTTCGTGGCGCGCATCGTGCAGATCCCCAAGCAAATTCTGATGCCGCTGATCATGGTGCTGGCGGTTGCCGGCGCCTATGCCATCGGCAACAGCCTGTTCGACGTGGGCATCATGATGGTGGCCGGCGTGGCGGGCTACCTGATGATCAAGGCTTCGATACCGGTATCGCCCATGGTGCTGGGGCTGGTGCTGGGCCCCATGGCGGAAAGCAATTTCCGCCGTGCGTTGGCATTGTCCGAGGGCAGTTACGACTTCCTGTATGAACGGCCGATTACCCTGGGCCTGCTCAGCCTGGCTGCGCTGACGGTGCTGGCGCCCTTGTTCAGCGCCTGGCGCAAGCGCCGTGCGGCGCGCAGGGTAGCGGCGCAGTCCTGAAAGACAAACAGGCATGAGGCCGCCTGGAGCGGTACCATGCCGTTGAAGAACGATTGAGGAGACAGATTGATGGAAGACGTGCATGTCCTGCAGGTGGCCTACGTGCCGCATTTCCTGGAAGACCAGATGAAGCGCCACTTCCAGGTGCACCGGGCCAGTGAGGATGCCGCGCCGGGATCCCTGGGCGAATTCGCTGCCAAGGTCCGTATTCTGGTTGCCAATGGTGAATCCACGATCCGTGCGTCACTGCTGGAACAACTGCCCGCGCTGGAGCTGATCGTGGTATTTGGCGTCGGCTACGATGGCGTGGATGTAGCGGCTGCGCGAGCGCGTGGCATTGCCGTGACCCATACCCCAGACGTCCTGACCGACGACGTGGCCGATATGGCGTTTGCGTTGTTGCTGGCGCAGGCGCGGCGTGTTGTCGAGGCGGATGCCTTCGTGCGGGCACGACGCTGGCAGGAAGGGCCGTTCCCCTGGTCGTTCAAGGTATCGGGGCAGAAGCTGGGCGTCGTCGGCATGGGACGTATCGGCCGCGCCGTGGCGGCGCGGGCAGCGGCCTTTTCCATGGATGTGAGCTACACCGCGCGGCGGCAGGCTGAGGATGTCAGCTGGCGCTACCAGCCGTCCCTGGTGGCGCTGGCGCAGGAAGTCGACTTTCTGGTGGTGTGTACCTATGGTGGCGCCAGCACGCGCGGCCTGATCAGTGCTGAAGTGCTGGATGCGTTGGGGCCGGATGGCCGCCTGATCAACATCGCACGCGGTTCGGTGGTAGATGAAAATGCCCTGATCGCGGCCTTGCAGCAGGGCCGCCTGGGCGGCGCTGCGCTGGATGTGTATGCGCATGAGCCGAATGTGCCGGAAGCGCTGTGCGCCTTGCCGAACGTGGTATTGACTCCGCATTCGGCCAGCGCCACCACGCAGACCCGCAAGTCCATGAGCGATCTGGTGTTTGCCAATATGCAGGCGCACCTGGAAGGCCGGCCCCTGCCGACGCCGATACCAGGCTAAGTAACTGCACCTGCACCCACATCTGCAACAGCATTGGCACCGTACTCGAACCTGTACCGCATCGGTGCCCGGCACAAAAAAGCCGCAGCTACCGCTGCGGCTTTTTTGTGCCGGCCATGTCCTGGCAAGCAACGGCCCGGGGGCACCAGGTTGTGGTGGTCGGGCGCGGAATCTGCGGCCACCAGGCCGCGCCATAGGAGACGGCAATCGACGCGATAGCCAGTCTCTATGCAGCATTCCAGCACCTGACAGGCGCCGTGCCAGCGGCTGCGCGGTTGCGCGCCCGGTGCCGGCTTTCTTATTTCCATAAAGAATAAGTAATAATAAATTCTGTATATCCTGGTTTTAAAAAGCCGTGGTTAGATAACACCCATGCCAAGCCCTGCGGGTTTTCCCCAGCGAGCTCATGGCGCAACTTTGGAGCAGATTGAGATGAAGAAGACTTTGAAAGCCGTGGCTGCGCTGTCCCTGGCCCTGGTTGCGGGCCTGGCGCATGCGGACCGCCTCGATGACATCAAAAAGGCCGGTGTCCTGAAGGTCGCTGCTTTTGACAGCAACCCGCCGTTCGGCTTCGTGGACGAAAAGAGCCGCCAGATCTCCGGGCTGGATGTGGATTTCGGCAAGGCTTTCGCGGACAAACTGGGCGTGAAGCTGGAAATCGTGCCGACCAACCCCGCCAACCGGGTGCCCCTGCTGACTTCCAATAAGGTCGACCTGGTGCTGGCTAACTTCACCATTACCGAAGAGCGCGCCAAGCAGGTGGATTTCAGCATTCCGTACTTTGCTTCCGGTACCCAGTTCATCGCCCGCAAGGGAACGCTGACCTCGCCCGAGCAACTGAATTCCCTGCGCGTCGGTGTCGACAAGGGCACGGTCAATGAAATCGTGCTGCGTGAAAAGTATCCCGGCGCCACCATCGTGGCCTACGACGATACCCCCTTCGCATTCACCGCATTGCGTAACGGCAACGTCCAGGCCATTACCCAGGACGGTCCCAAGCTGATCGGCCTGCTGGCCAACGTGCCGGACAAGGACACCTGGGAAATTCCGGCATTTGCCATTTCCAGCGATCTGATCGGCGTGGGTATCCCCAAGGGCGAAACGGCCTTGAAGGCGTTCGTGGACGAAACGCTGGTGGAACTGGAACAGTCGGGCAAGGCGCAGCAAATCTATGACGCCTGGTTCGGTCCCGACACCAAAACGCCGTTGGCTCGCATCTATCGCATCGGCGACAAGGCCCAGCCCTGAGCGCGCGCTGACTTCAGCGACTCGCCCTGCACGGCGCCGTCCGGCGCCGCGCAGGGCGCTGACAGGCCCGGACGGCACCGACTGTCCGGGCCTGTCGTGATTGAGCGGCAGAAGACCGGGGCAGGCAGGGACTGCCAGTACAATGCCGCAGCGCGCATGCTGCGCCCGGTTCTTACCTGGCCCCTGCCCCGATGGGCGAGCGGGCCGCATGATTGTCATCGCCCATGTTTGCAGACTGGCTTGCGCCAAAATATCTCGATTGGCTCTTTGAGGGCTTCAAGGTCACGCTGCTGTTGTCCTTGATGGCCTGCGTGGCCGCGACCGTGCTGGGCGCGGTGCTGTGCCTGGCGCGCTATTCGCGCTGGCGCGCCGTGCGCCTGCCGGTGTCGCTGGGGCTGAGCTTCTTTCGCAATACGCCGCTGCTGGTGCAGCTGTTTTTCTGGTATTTCGGCGTTTCGGCGCTGTTGCCGCAATCCTGGATGCTTTGGCTCAACAGCGTGCACCGCTTCGAGTTCGGGGTTTTTGGCGTGCAATGGCCGAGCTTCGAGTTCCTGGCGGGCTGGTGGGGGCTGACGCTCTATACCACTGCCTTCATTGCCGAAGAGCTGCGCGCGGGCATCCAGGCGGTGCCGGCCGGCCAGTGGGAAGCCGGGCGCGCGCTGGGGCTGCCGGGGCGCGACATCTGGCGCCAGATCGTACTGCCACAGGCTTTCCGCATTTCACTGCCGCCCTTGCTGGGGCAGTACATGAATGCAGTCAAGAATTCATCCCTGACCATGGCAATAGGCCTGGCGGAACTGTCGTATGCCTCGCGCCAGGTGGAAACGGAAACCTTCAAGACCTTCCAGGCTTTCGGGGTGGCCACTTTGTTGTATATCGCGATCATCGCCGTGATTGAGGCGGTGGGTTACTGGATGCAGCACCGTTACAGGCTGAAGACATGAATCATCACGGCACTCCGGGCCTCCAGGCGTTCCAGGGCGATATCCTGATCCTGGACCGCAATGCGCGGCAGTACCGCGACCTGCTGGCGGCAGCCCTGCCCAATGCCAGGCTGCACGCGCACGAATCGCCGGCTGGGCCGGACGTGGCGGAGGCGGCCTCGGCATCGGCCATCTGGCTGGCCAGTTGCAGCCTGGCGGTCGACCTGCTGGCCAGGCAGGCGCCGCCGCGATGGTTGCAGACCACTTCCGCCGGCATAGAGCCGCTGTTCTCCGCCGGCGTGCCGCAGCCAGCGCTCGTCAGCCGTGCCGTGGGGGTATTTGGCCAGTTGATGGCGGAGTATGCGCTGACCTACATGCTGGCCTGGCGCCGCCAGGTGTTCGCCTGGGCTGGTGCGCAGCGGCGCGGCGATTGGGACGGGCCTGCGCCCGGCACCCTGGCTGGCCTTCGGGTATTGGTGGCAGGCGCAGGCGAGATAGGCCAGGACGTGGCCCGCTTGTTGGCGCCGTTTGGCGTGGCGTTGCGAGGCCTGGCGCGTCAGGCGCGGCCCTTGCCGGGCTTTGCGCAGGTATATGGCCTGGATGCGCTGGGCAGCGCTGCGGCCTGGGCCGACGTGTTCATCAACATCCTGCCGGACACGCCGCAGACCCGCGATATCTACGATGCGGCGTTTTTTGCCGCATTGCCCGAGGGGGCGCTGTTTATCAATATGGGGCGCGGCGTGGCGGTGGTCGAGCCGGATCTGGTTCAGGCCCTGGAATGCGGACACCTGGGCGCGGCAGCGATAGATGTCTGCCGCGAGGAACCCCCGCCAGCTGCACATCCATTCTGGCGTGCGCCCAGGCTATGGCTGACCGGTCATAGCGCGGGACCGACGCTGCCTGCCTTGCTGGCGCCTGTGTTCCTGGAGAACCTGCGCCGTTTCGAGGCCGGCGAGCCGCTGCGCGGCGCAGTGGATTTCACCCGGGGTTATTGAGCTAGCCTGTCTTGCCCGCCGGTGCGGGCGTGGCGGGTCAATGGATAAAGCATGGATTTCAGCGTTATTGCCAACAACTGGTTGTATTTCCTGGTGGGAGCCTATCCCTATGGGCCGCTGGGAGGCCTGTCGCTGACCTTGCTGCTCAGCCTGCTGTCGGGCGTGGTGGCCAGTGTGCTGGGCCTGTTCCTGGGCATGGCGCTGGCCCTGGGGCGCGGGCCGCTGCATGGGCTGTTGACGCTGGTCATCGGTTTCCTGCGCGCAATTCCCGTGCTGATGTTGATCTTCTGGGTGTATTTCCTGCTGCCCATGCTGTTCGACGTGGATATTCCCAAGCTGGTGACGGTGGTCGCCGCCTTGTCGCTAATCGGCGGCGCCTATCTGGCGCATTCGGTGGCGGCAGGCATACGCAGCCTGCCGGCCGGCCAGTGGGAAGCGTCGCGTTCGTTGGGCTTGAGCCTGTGGGAAACCCTGCGATTCGTGGTACTGCCGCAGGCATTGCCGATCATGGCGCCGTCTTTCATCAACCAGTGGGTGGCCTTGATCAAGGATACTTCGCTGGCCTATGTCGTTGGCGTGGCAGAACTATCCTTTGTGGCCACGCAGGTGAGCAACCGTACGATGATTTATCCGCTGGAAATCTATCTGTTTGTGGCCTTTATCTATTTCCTGCTGTGCTCGGCACTGGAAATGGCGGCCAACCGGCTGGCGGCGCGCTATGGCGCGCGCCATGCCCGGGCAGGAGGCATCGCTGCCTGAGTGCCGCCTCAGTGCAGGTGGCAGCATCTTGCCAGGCTGTTCCGGCAGGCATGAAAAAACCCGGCTTCCAAGGAAAGCCGGGTTTTTTTTACCGCACGGACCCTGCATCAGACAGCGCTATCAGAGACATTGCGCTGCCGCAGCATGGCCTGCTGCGGGCAGGTACTGCAAGGAGCCGCGCGAAATCAGACTGCTTTGCCGTGCAGGTTGGCCGAACGGGCCATGGTGCTGCGCAGAGCGGCACGGGCTTGATGCTTGCGGGCTTCGACGATGGTGTTGAACACGCCCTTGAATGCGCGGTTCATACCCTTGCTGATGGCGCGGAAGGTGGCGCGCATGGCTTCGGCGCGTTGGGCGTCGATTTCATCACGCATGGCACGTTGCAGCAGCTCGCGTTCGAGCGAGTCGGTCATGCGGATGTCGGAATACAGGTTGGTGTTGGTTTGCTTGGTCATGGTGGCGGCTCCTTATTGTTTGTGATGTGTCATAAGAAGACGAACTTCTATATGACCTAGGGAAAACCCTTGAAACGAATTATAGGGAAAACCCTGAAATGGTGCAAGGGTTTTCCCTAGGGCCGCTTAGTATCGTGTTGTTATATAGAAGAAAACCGTGGCAATAAGTGCGAAACGCCCGCAGCAGCAGGGCTGGCGGGCAGGAGCCGGGGCAATGAAGGGAGAGTCGCGGGCAGGGGGATACTGGCACGCGGTAGCTGGCAGGCCGCCGGCCTGGGCCGGCGGACAGCAGGAGGAACGGCGGATGAACGGGGGCGGCGCGAGCCTGCCGCCCCGGAAATCCGGTCAGGCGTTGGTGGCGGGGATGGCGGCCGGTGCGCTGCGCTGGCGTGCCAGGCTCATGCGATACAGGATGAAAATGGCAGCCGAACCGATCAATACCGGCAGGGCGAGCCAGTGGAAGAAGACTTGCGACGAACCGGCCGAAGCGATCATCCAGGCGCCCAGCATGGAACCGACGATGGAGCCGAAGCGGCCATTGGCCATGGCGTAACTGACGCCGGTCACGCGTGCGGACGTCGGGTAGATCGTTGCCGATACCAGGTTCAGGCCGTTCTGGGCGCCGGCGACGCCGAAACCGATCAGGAAGACAGCGGCGGCCAGTTGATAGATATCACCCATCATATAGCCGGTCAGGGCGATGATGACGGCCGCGCCCAGATACGACAGGGCCAGCACGCGATAGGGGCCGACGCGGTCCATCAGCAGGGCCATCAGGATGGCGCCTACCGTGCCGCCCAGCGGTACCATGGCGCCGACACGCGAGGCGTGGGCGATGTCATAGCCGGCATCCTTGAGGATGGTGGGCAGCCAGCTCGTCAGCAGATAGAACACGAACAGCGAGCAGAAGAAAGCGACCCATAGCAGCAAGGTCTGCACCGTGCGGCCTTCGGCGAACAGGTTGCTGACCGGGGAACGGCTTTGCGCGGGGCGCTCGTCGTCCAGGATGGTGACGCCGGTCCAGGGCTTGCCGGTAATGCGCTGCACGACTTTGTGCAGGGCGTCGGCGTGCTTGGGGCTGGAGGCCATGAAGCGCACCGATTCGGGCATCAGCCAGGCCAGCAGGGGCAGCATCAGCAGGGGCACAGCGCCGCCGAAAATCAGCACGCCGCGCCAGCCGTAGGCGGGAATGATTTGCCCGGCAAGCAGGCCTCCCAGCGCCAGGCCGGCGGTGAAG
Organism: Kerstersia gyiorum; assembly: GCF_004216755.1. Taxonomy (GTDB): domain Bacteria; phylum Pseudomonadota; class Gammaproteobacteria; order Burkholderiales; family Burkholderiaceae_B; genus Kerstersia; species Kerstersia gyiorum. The sequence goes on along the minus strand of NZ_SGWZ01000005.1, from coordinate 132,467 downwards.
CCGCTCCAGCTGAGGGTTACCATGATCATGCGGCGGCGCGCCGGCGAGTACTCGGAGCTGAGCGTGATGCAGGTGGGCATCGCACCGCCCAGGCCGATACCCGTCAGAAAGCGCAGGACGGTCAGGGATTCGATCGAATGGGCGTAGGCCGTGGCCAGCGTGCCCAGGCCGAAGACCAGCACGGACACCAGCAGCACGCGCTTGCGGCCGATGGCATCGGCGACAGGCCCGAAAATCAGGCTGCCGACCATCAGGCCGATCAGCCCGGCACCGAAGGCAGGGGATAGTTGCGAGGCTTCCAGGCCCCATTCTTCACGCAGCGAAGGGGCGATATAGCCGATGACCGCAGTGTCGAAACCGTCCACCAGGACGATCAGGAAACACAGGGTAAGAATGATGATCTGGAACGGCGATATCCTGGCGTTGTCGATGATATCGCCGATTCTGGCGGTTTTCTGGTTCATGTTGTCTCCTCATTGCTCGGTTTTTTTTACCACCTGTCGTATCGGGCGCAGGGGTTTTCTGGGTTTCAGGTACTGCGACTGCTTTGCATCGGCATCCTGCAGGCCACGGGCGGCGTTGCGGGACAAACATGCCAGCCCGGCCGCTGCACGGAGGCAGCGGCCGGGCCTGGCAAAAACGTTCCAGGGTTCCAGGCCTGGAACGTCCACCTGCCCGGCGCGGCGCAGTCCGGGGCCGGAGCCGAGTGCGCAGGGCAAATGATGGGTGGCGAATCTTATTTCCGGTTCGACTTTTCCTGAAAGTGGGAGGTTTCTGATCAGGCGCCGGGCTGGCGGCGTTCAGCCAGCGTCACACCGCCGGAGGCCCAGTGCGTTTCCGGCACTTCCTGCAGCAGCACCCGGACACTGGCCACGGGCGCGTCCAGGCTGCGAGCGATGGCCTCGGTCACGTTGCTCAGCAACGCGCGCTTGGTTTCCTCACTGCGGCCGGCCGCGATATGGATCATGGCGATGGGCATGGCTGTGCTCCGCTCAGGCCTGCTTGCCGGACACGAAGCGCATGGAAACGCTGCCCAGGTGCTGGTAGCGCACCGTGATGCAGTCGCCTGCGGCAACGGTGATGGCTTCGGTGATGCCGCCGGTCATGATGAAGGTGCCGGCCGGAATTTCTCGGCCTTGCGCGCCCAGCATGTTGGCCAGCATCGCGACGCTCTGCGCCGGATGGCCCAGCACGGCGGCGCCGGCGCCGGTGGCAACCACTTCGCCGTTCTTTTCCAGCACCACGCCCAGGCATTTCAGGTCCAGGCCTTCGACACCGGCCATCTGGCCGCCGGTCACGAAACGCGCCGAGGACGTGTTGTCGGCAATGACGCTCTTCAGGTCGAAATTGAAGTTCTTGTAGCGCGAGTCGATCACTTCCACGGCGGGCAGCACGAAGTCGGTCGCAGCCAGCACGTCACCGATATGACAGCCCGGCCCCTTGAGCGGGTGCTTCAGGACAAAGGCGATTTCTGCTTCGACCTTGGGGTGGATCAGGGTATCGACATCAATGGCCGAGCCTTCCAGGCAGGAGCCATAGTCGGTCAGGAAGCCATGGATGGGCTCGGTCACGCCCATTTGCCGCATTTTGGCAAAGGAGGTCAGGCCCATTTTCAGGCCGGCGATGCGCACCCCGCGCGCTTCCTTGCGCTGGCGGATAGCGTTCTGGATGGCGTAGGCGTCGTCCCAGTCCATGTCGGGATGGGCTTCGGTAATTTTCGCGACTTCGGTGCGCGTCAGCTCGGCCTGTTCCAGGTGTTCAGCCAGTTGGGCAATGGTGTCAGCGGATAATTTCATGATGCATTCCTTCAAGCAAAGCGGACGGAGGCCGAGCCTATGCCGCCCAGACTGATGCGCAGGTGGTCGCCGGCCTGCACCGGCACCATGGCGGCCAGCGAACCGGACAGGATGACTTCACCCGGTTCCAGCGCGATGCCCAGCTGGCCCAGCGTGTTGGCGAGCCAGGCCACGGCATTGGCCGGATGGCCCAGCGCGGCGGCGCCTGCGCCGGTGGCGACGACCTCACCGTTCTTTTCCAGCGTCATGCCGACGCAGGCCAGGTCCACATCGCGCGGGTCAGCGCCACGGTCGCCCAGCACGAAGACGCCGGCGGAAGCGTTGTCGGCCACGGTGTCCTGGATCTTGATCTTCCAGTCGCGGATGCGCGAATCGACGATTTCAAAGCAGGGCATGACATAGGCCGTGGCGCGCAGCACGTCGGCCACGGTAATGCCGGGGCCGCGCAGCGCATGCTTGAGCACGAAGGCGATTTCGCCTTCGGCCTTGGGCGCGATCAGGTCGCTGGCGGCAATGCTGGCGCCATCGGCGTACAGCATGTCCGACAGCAGCATGCCGAAATCCGGCTGGTCGACTTTCAGCATGTCCATGACCACCTTGCTGGTCACGCCGATTTTCTTGCCGACGATACGGGCGCCGGCCGCCAGGCGCGGCGCCAGCATGGCCTGTTGGATTTCATAGGCCTGCGCCAGCGTCATGTCCGGATGCGATTCGGTCAGCGGCGCCAAGGGCTGGCGGCGGGCCAGCGCTTCATGCAGTTCCTGGCCCAGGGTCTGGATGTGTTGGGGGTTCAGCATGCCGGGCTCACAGGCGCACGCAGACGTTGCGCAGTTCGGTGTAGAACTCCAGCGAATGCACGCCGCCTTCACGGCCGATGCCGGATTGCTTGGCGCCGCCGAAGGCGGTACGCAGGTCGCGCAGGAACCAGGAATTGATCCAGCACACGCCGACTTCCAGTGCGCTGCCCATACGGTGCGCCACCTGCAGGTCCGTGGTCCAGACGCTGGCGGCCAGGCCATACGGCGTGTCGTTGGCCAGTGCAACCACTTCTTCCTCGGTGTCGAAGGGGGCGATATGGCAGCATGGCCCGAAAATTTCTTCGCGCACGACGGCCGAGGATTCGGCCAGACCGGTCCAGATGGTGGGCTCGAACCAGGCGCCTTCGGCCAGGTGCGCAGGCATGTCGGGAATCTTGCCGCCGTGGACGACGGTGGCGCCGTCGGCAACGGCCTGGCGGCAGTAGGACAGGATCTTTTCGCGGTGTCCCAGCGAAATGACCGGGCCCATCTGGGTATCGTGGTGCTGCGGGTCGCCAATGCGGATGCTGGCGGCGTAGGCCTTGAACTCAGCGACGAAGCGATCGAACAGCGGGCGCTGCACGTAGATGCGCTCGGTGCCCAGGCAGACCTGGCCGCTGTTTTCGAACACGGCGCGGCCCAGGCCCTTGATGGTTTTTTCCAGGTCGGCGTCGGCGAATACGATACCGGCATTCTTGCCGCCCAATTCGAGCGACACCGGACGAATGCCCTTGGCCGCAGCCTTGGTAATGATTTCGCCGGTGCGGGTTTCACCGGTGAAGGTCACGCCATCGACGTCCGGATGCGCCGTCAGGAAGGAGCCGGCGGAATCGCCGCCGAAACCATGCACCACGTTATAGACGCCCGGCGGGACACCGGCTTCGTTCATGACTTCGCCCAGCAGCGTGGCGGTGGCCGGCGTTTCTTCCGAGGGTTTCACGACCACGGTATTGCCGCAGGCCAGCGCCGGGCCGACCTTCCAGGTCATCAGCAACAGCGGCAGGTTCCACGGACAGACCACGGCGATCACACCGCGAGGCGCGCGCACGGCATAGTTCACGGCCTTGCCGCCGTCAGGCGTGTCCATCATGAAGCTTTCGGTCGGCACGTTCTTCATCAGGTCGGCGAAGACCTTGAAGTTCGCCGCGCCGCGCGGAATGTCCAGGTGGCCGGCCAGGTGCACCGGCTTGCCGGTATCGGCCACTTCGGCGGCCAGGAATTCGTCCTGGCGGCGCAGGATGCCGTCGGCCACCTTGTGCAACAGCTCCATGCGCTGCGCGACCGTCATCTTGCCCCAGGGGCCGCGCAGCGCGGCGCGGGCGGCACGCACGGCGGCATCGACTTCCTGTTCGCCGGCTTCATGCACCATGCCAACCAGGCTGTTGTCGGCAGGATTGCGGTTCTCGAAGGTGCGAGGGCTGGAAACCCATTCGCCGTTGATGAAGTGACGGAATTTTTTGGCAGACATACTGTATTCCTTTGTGTTGCTTATCTATGGATTCAGGCCATTGCCGGAGGCGGGTGCGCAACCCGGGCCGGCATGGCGTGTGGCGGCGCGTCAGGCCGCTTCGGGGTCGCCCACCGTGAGGTAGTCCCACATGCGTTCGTAGATCCGGCCATTGCGGGTCGCACGTTGCTCGCAGGTCCGGGCGTCCAGGGCCGGTCGGCCTTGTTCCAGGCCGGCGCTGCGCAGCGCCAGTTCAATGCGGGCAGCATCTTCCAGGTACCAGGTCAGCGTCAGGGCCTCGACCAGCGAATCCCCGGCGACGATGGCGCCATTGCCGCGCATGGCAAGCGCCTTGCCCTGGCCGAACAGTTCGCCCAGCGCACTGGCCTGTTCATCGGTGCGCAGCAGTTGCACATCGTCCCAGAGCGGGATGCCGGGCTGGAAATACGTGCCCATGCCATGACGCGGTTGCGGCGTCAGGCCGGCACAGGACAGGGCCATGAGCTGCGGCGGCATGCTGCGGATCACGGCGCCGATATCGGCGCGGCGCTGGTAGATCTGCTGGTGGATGCGGACTTCACCGAGCACCCCTTCGGGCAGTTCACCGCGGACGGGCACCACGGTGCCCGCATCGTCCGGCAGGATCAGGCCCATGGGCTTGGCGGCGCAGACCAGAAAATGATCGGCATCCAGGCGCAGGCTGCAATGGCCGTAGGCATGGGCCAGGCCGGCGCGCGACAGGGCGCGCGCCGCCATGCGGACTTCACGTTGCTGGAGCGCAGTCGCGGCGGGCTGCGCGTTCATGACCGGAACTCCGGGATGTCGGGCTTGGCGCCCCACATGCAGAAGGATTCCGGAATGCCGGGGAATTGGCGCGGCTGGTGCGTGGCTTCCTGTTCCGGGCTGATATGGCTGACCCCGGTGGAGTATTCGTAGGTCATGCCGTCCGGGCCTTCGAAGTACAGGAACACCGCGCCCGAGGTCGGGTGGCGGCCCGGCCCGAAGAGTATCTTGACGCCGCGGGACAGCAGGAAATAGTAGGCGCGCATCACGTCGTCGATGCTTTCGACCTGGTGATTGATGTGCTGCACGCCAGGGTGCTTGGACGGGAACAGGGCGATCTTGTGGTGCACTTCGTCAATGCGCAGCAACGGCGCTTCGCCGATGCGGTCGCTGACGCGGGCGCTGGCCAGGCCGGTCCAGAATTGCTCGTCGCGGCGGGCGTCCAGCGTGCGCAGGCCGATATGGCTGAAGCCGGTGATGCCTGCGTCGCGGCTGGCGAAATAACGGCGGCCGCTGGCCTGCGGGCGCAGCACCAGTTCGATATTGTTGCCGCTGGGGTCCTGGAAGCGGATCAGGTCATCGACGTAGCGGACTTCCGCATCTGCACGCGAGCCATGCACGACGTGGAACTTGTTCTGTTCCAGCAGGACGGCGGCGCTTTCCAGTTCTTCAGGCGAGGTGACTTCGAAAGCCGTGGTGGTTTCGTTGGGGGCGCCTTCGTAGTAGCACAGCGTATGGTCGCGGTCGTCGGACCGGAAGTAAATCGCGCCATTGGCCTCCCGGGCAACTTGCAAACCGAGGATTTCGGTTGCATAGCGGCGTGCGTCTCCGAGATTTTTTGTGCCAAGGCGGACATAACGGATGTCGTGCAGATTGATCATTTGTCTGCTCCTTGATTGCTTTTTTTAGTGGACTCATTCTGGCAGTTGCCTTCTAATCAGAAAAGCCACTTCTGTTTATTCGCACTATTTGATTTGCTTATGGTTCCCCGCACCGATCTCAACCTGCTCCGGGTGTTGCTCGCCATTTATGAAACGGGCAATGTGACGGCAGCGGCCAAGCAATTGGGCATCAGCCAGCCTGCCGCAAGTGCGGCGCTGGCGCGCCTGCGCCTCTCGCTGGGCGACCCTCTGTTCATCCGTTCGGGCGCACGCATGGAAGCCACGCCCAGGGCGCTGGGGGTGATTGGGCGCACCCGCGAAGTGCTGGAAATCATCGACCGCGACATCCTGCGCGGCCCCCAGTTCGACCCATCTCGGACCGAGCATGAATTCGTGCTGTGCCTGAGCGAGGTAGGCGAAATCGTCTTCCTGCCTGCCTTGTTCGAGCGCCTGCGGCGCGTCGCGCCCAAGGCCAGGCTGCGTACCATCAGCCTGGACCCCGACGCCCTGACGGAAAACCTGCACGACGGCAAGGTGGACGCGGTGCTGGGCTATTTCCCGGACCTGACCGACCCGCACATATATCAGCAGCGCCTGTTTTCGCATGACTTGACCTGCATGTTGCGCGAAGGCCATCCGTTGGCCGGCGAGCGCCTGTCGCTGGAGGATTTCTGTGCAGCCGACCACCTGCAGGTGCGCGACGGCAGCCGGCGCCAGGAAATGTTCGATGCTTACCTGGCCGGGACCGGCGTCAGGTTGAACGTTGTACTGAAGACGGCGCACTACATGAGTGTGCCTTCGCTCATCGAGCAGTCCGACCTGATCGTGGTGCTGCCGCGCACGGTGGCGGATCTGTACGCGCACAGCGTCAATGTGCAGACCATCGAGCCGCCGATAGACATTGCCCGCTACGACCTGAAGCAATACTGGCACGCCCGCTTCCAGCAGGACCCCAGGAATGTCTGGTTCCGGCGCCTGATCACGGATGTGTTTGCGGAGTAGCCGGCGCACAGGCGAGGCGTGCGTCTCTGCTCAATTTTTGATCGGTGTGTTGCAGTGCCTTGATGCCATTGGGTTTTCCGTGGCTGTGCAAGGGCTGCCAACAGGGTTGTTCACAGCGGGTGTGGACATTATTGGCGGGCGGCTGGCCGGGCAAAAAAAATGCCAGACACGTGCGCGTCTGGCGAAAAACCAGGCCATGGCTGGCCTGGGGCCGGATGAGGAGGCATCAGGCGATGAAACTCAGGCAACAGGCTCCAGCAGCTGTACGCCGGATGCGGTGTTGGAAATCGGGATGTGATAGTTGCGGTGGACTTCGCGCACGTGCTCGCCCAGCGCGCCACGGGTGGCCAGCCACATCAGCAGTTCGATCCCTTGCGTGCCCGCGAGTTCGACCAATTGATGGATGCTGAACTGCGTGGCCCAGCGCGGCTCCTTGACCAGGCTGTCCATGAATTCCAGGTCGAAGTTCTTGTTGATGAAGCCGGCGCGCTCGCCGTCGAGCTGGTGCGACAGGCCGCCGGTGCCCAGGAAGGCCACCCGCTTGCTGCTGTCCCAGTTGCGCACTGCCTGGCCGATGGTGGCGCCCAGGTCGTAGCAGCGCTTGGCGGACGGCAGGGGAAACTGCACGGTGTTGATATTCACCGGCACGACCGTCACAGGCCACTGCTGGTCCGGCCAGAGCAGGGCCATGGGCAGCGTGAACGCGTGGTCCACCAGCATTTCCTGACAGGTGACCGGGTCGAACTCATGGGCCACCAACGCTTCGATCAGGTGCCACGACAGCGTTTGTTCACCCTTGAATGCCGGGACTTGCGGGATGCCCCAGCCTTCGTCCGCATTGCTGTAGCTGGGCGCTGCGCCGATGGCGAAGGTCGGCATTTTGTCGAGGAAAAAGTTCAGTCCGTGGTCGTTGTAGAACACGACGACGACATCGGGACGCTGGCGTGCCAGCCATTCCCGCACTGGCGGAAAACCGTCGAAGAAAGGTTTCCAGTAGGGGTCTTGCTGCAGTTCCAGCGCGATGGCGCGGCCGATGGCTGGAACATGGGAAGTGAGAATGCCGCCGACGATGGTAGCCATGATGAATATCCTTGTTCTGTATGTCTGTCCCGGGCCGGGTTCAATCCTTGACGTAGGCCAGCAGCTTGGCCTTGAAGGCATCCTTGGTCATGCCGGTCTGCTGCGCGCCGAGGTCCTGCACGTCCAGTTTCAGGATGCCGGCGAACTTGGCCAGGTAGTAGACATTGCCGCCCGCATCTATCAGTTGCAGCACGTTGCGGTTGCGGATGGCGGCGCGCTGCGCTTCGTTCAGGCCGTAGCGCGTACAGTAGGCGTCTTCATCGGCCAGGAATGCGGCGCGGTTCTCCGCGTCATTGAAGGAAAAGCACATTTTGTTCAGTGCGTAGCCACGCATGGCCAGTTCGCCGTCGAACAGTCTGGTGCCCGGAATTTCATGTGACATGCCTGCCTCCGCAAGGGGATAATGGAGGCAAGTATTCCCTTATTGGCAATATGGATAAAGGCCTCTTCAGTCATGAAACCCATGAACGATTTCGATCATTTGGATCTGGATGGCCGCTTGCTGCAGTTGCTTTGGGTGGTCTACGAGGAAGGCTCGGTCACCCGTGCCGCCCAGCGCCTGGGGGTGACGCAGTCTGCCGTCAGCCATGGGCTGGACAAGCTGCGCGCCATTGCCGGCGATGCGCTGTTCGTGAAATCCGGGCGGGGCATTGCGCCGACTGCCATGGCTGGCGTGCTGGCCGAGCGTGCGCGCGGGCTGCTTGATGACCTGCGCCATTTCACCCTGGCGGCGGGTTTCGAGCCCTCACGCCTGAACATGAGCCTGACCATCGCCGCCAACGACCTGCAGCGCGACGTGCTGCTGCCGGGGCTGCTGCGCCGCCTGCGGGCGCAGGCGCCAGGCGTGAGCCTGCATGTCATTCCGTCCGGCGCGCCCACGCCAGCGGTCTTGCGCGAACAGCATTGCGATCTGCTGATTACGCCGCGTCCGCCGTTGGGCGACGACATTTACCAGAAGCGCCTGTTCGAGGACAGTTATTGCATCTTCCACGACGCCGCGCAATGCATCGCGCCGGCCAGCATGAAGGCCTACCGCGCTGCCGAGCACGTCACCGTGCTGTACGAACCCAGGCGCATGCTGGATATCGACGAGTGGATGCTGCGCAAGGGCGTGCAGAGGCGCTTCGTGGCCACGGTGCCCGGCATGGCGGCGCTGGGCGCGATGCTGCATGGCGGGCCGTGGGTCGCCACGGCGCCGTCGTTGCTCGCCCTGGGGGCGCTGCGCGGCCTGGCTACGGCGCCCGTGCCGCTGGAAACGCCGTCCATGCCCATGTATATGGTGTGGCACCAGCGGCATCAGGACGATCCGGTGCATCGCTGGCTGCGCGGACATGTCGCGGATGTTGCGCAGCAGCAGGGACAAGTGCGCTATACTGCCGCCAATCAAGGGGAGTAGCTTACTTCCGGAGCATCGTCATGACGGATGCGCGCCCAAGCGGCGTTCATCCCGGTGCCCGGGCGGCGCTTGGCGCTGCTAGCAAGACCTTGCCATCAAGGGCAAGGTCCGTGCGCATGAAACTCCGTCTGCATGCTGGCCTGGTCCTGACGGATCGGGCCATTTTTGTTTCCAGCATGTCGTTGCGGAGCGGTGATGGTTCCGATCTGGTTTTCAGATCAATGAATAGCCTGTTTTGAGGATAGACGAACCATGCTGGAATTTTTTCAGACACTGAGCTGGGCAGCGGTTTTCCAGATCATCTTGATCGACATTCTGCTGGGCGGCGATAACGCGGTGGTGATCGCGCTGGCTTGCCGCAACCTGCCGGCCGACAAGCGCATGAAGGGTATTCTGTGGGGGACGGCCGGTGCCATCCTGCTGCGTGTCGCGCTGATTGCCTTTGCCCTGACCCTGCTCGAAGTGCCGTTCCTGAAGGTGGTGGGCGCGGTGTTGCTGGTCTGGATCGGTATCAAGCTGCTGATCCCCGACCACGATGCCCATGGCAAGATAGAAGGCGGCGCCTCGGTCCTGTCCGCGGTCAAGACCATCATCATCGCCGACCTGGTCATGAGCCTGGACAACGTGATCGCCATCGCCGGTGCAGCCCAGGGCGCGCATGCCGACCATCAGCTGGGGCTGGTGATCTTCGGCCTGCTGGTCAGCGTGCCCATCATCATCTGGGGCAGCACGCTGGTGCTCAAGTTGATAGACCGTTTTCCGCTGGTTATCGTGTTCGGTGCGGGCCTGCTGGGCTGGCTGGCGGGCGGCATGCTGCTGACCGATGCCGTGTTCAAGGAACATATCGGCGAACCTTCCAGCCTGCTGCACATCAGTGTCGGTGTCGCGGGCGCCGCGCTGGTCGTGGGCGTGGGCCTGTGGCTGGGCCGTCGCAAGCAGGCGAAGGCGGCCGCGCATTAAGGGCCGCGACATCCAGGCCGGCACCAGTAAGCGGCGGTCACCTTTAAGGGCAGTCACCATGAAGGGCTGCCACGATTAAGTGGCCGCTGCATCAGGGCCGTTCTACATCAGGGTTTGCTTTCAAGGCCGCAGGTTCATCCTGCGGCTATTTGTCCCGCACAGGAAGCCACCTGCTTGCACCATGAAAAAAACCGCTGGCAAATTTGCGAGCGGTTTTTCGTTTTCATGGCGCCGGTATCCGGGATTGCGCCACGGCATGCAATGTGGCGGGGCGTACTGGCGGCAGTGCGTATCTGGCGCGCCCGACAGGAATCGAACCTGTATCGAGAGCTTCGGAAACTCTAATTCTATCCATTGAACTACGGGCGCAGAGCCGACGATTGTACTCTGCTTTTCCATTTCCGTGTGGGCTGTCTCTCAGGCCCGCCGATGCACCCCTGTCAGGCCGATGTATCGGTCGGGAAGGTCATGTCGGCATAGCGCACGAAACGGGTCTTCTTGACCAGGCGGTAGCCCAGCCAGATCAGCAGGAACAGGGGGATGCCGATATAGGTGGCGATGGCGCCGACCCAGTCGATGCGTTCTTGCAGGAACGCGTTGTAGTTCTGTCCCAGCGTGATGATCAGGCACAGCACAAAGGCGAAGATCGGGCCGAACGGGAACAGGCCGGCGCGGTAAGGCAGGGCGTCCAGGTCCAGGCCGCGCTTGATGTAGCCTTTGCGGAATCGGTAGTGGCTGACCGAGATGCTGATCCAGGCGATGAATTCCGTCATGCCCGCCGTGTTGAGCAGCCAGATATAGACCACTTTCGGGCTGAAGATGGAACTGACGAAGCACAGCGCGGCCAGGGCGCTGGTGGCCAGCAGGGCATAGAGCGGCACGCCGTTGCGGGTCAGGCGTGCCAGCATGCGCGGCGCCTTGCCTTCCGTGGCGAGATTGAACAGCATGCGCGTGGCGGCATACATGCCGGAGTTGCCGGCCGACAGCACCGAGGTGAGGATGACGGCATTCATGACCGCTGCCGCGGACAGCAGGCCGGCGCGCTCGAACACCAGCGTGAAGGGGCTGACGCTGACGTCGGCCACATCATTGCGCAACAGCTGGGGGTCGGTATAGGGAATGAGCAGGCCGATCACCAGAATGGCCAGCACGTAGAACAGCAGGATGCGCCAGAACACCTGCTTGGCGGCCTTGGGGATACTGACCCTGGGGTTTTCGGATTCGCCGGCGGCCACGCCGATGAGTTCCGTGCCCTGGAAGGAGAAGGCCACGATCATGGCGACCCCGACCATGGCGGCGAAGTTGCCGGCAAAGGGTGCGTCGCCAATGGTCCAGTTCGACAGGCCGGTGCCTTCCGCGCCATGGATGATGCCGGCCAGCATGGCCAGCCCGGTGACGATGAAGATCACCACGGCCACGACTTTGATCAGTGCGAACCAGAATTCGCTTTCGCCGAAACCTTTGACGGATACGGCATTGAGGCCGAACATCAGCGCCAGGAAGAGCACGCATCCAGAGGATGCCGGGCACGTCCGGCAGCCAGTAGGCCATGACGAGCTGCGCGGCGACCAGGTCGACGGCTACGGTAATGGCCCATGAATACCAGAAGTTCCAGCCCAGCGCGAAGCCGAAACCTTCTTCGACGTAGCGTGCGCCATAGGTGGCGAAGGAACCCGACACGGGCATGAAGGCGGCCAGTTCGCCCAGGCTGGTCATGATGAAGTAGACCATGCAGCCGATCAGCGCATAAGCCAGCAGCGCGCCGCCAGGGCCGACTTGCGCGATGGTGGCGCCCGAGGCCACGAACAGGCCGGTGCCTATCGCGCCGCCGATGGCGATCATGGTCAGGTGGCGGGTCTTGAGCGCACGCTGCAGGTGAGGTGCGGAAGAACTGTCCTGGTCTTGGCAGGACGTCGGTGGAGCGGGGTGAGTCATAAAAGCGGTTTCATACCGGTAAGGTTCGGCATCATACCGCCTGGGCCATCGGGATGCAGGACGGCGCCGGCAATCCGGCGCCGTCCGCAGGCCATTATTGCTGGATGGCTTCCAGCACCACGCGCAGCGTGACTTCGTCGCTGTTGACCGGCGCGAACTTGCCCATGCCGAACTCCGAACGGGTCAGCTTGACGCTGCCGGCCGCGCCCAGCGCGGGCTTCTTGGCCATCGGGTGATCAGCCAGCACGAAGTCGTCGATGGCGACGGTGACGTCCTTGGTCACACCCTTGATCGTCAGCTTGCCTTCGATCGAGGCGGGACGGTCGCCGTCGAAGATCACCTTATCGGACACAAAGGTTGCGGTCGGGTAAGCGCTGGTATCCAGGAAGTCCTTGGCCTGGATGTGGCCATTGAAGCTTTCCAGGCCGGTGTTCACCGAACGGGTATCCACCGTGACATCGACCTTGCCGGTCTTGGCTTCAGTGTCGAGCACGATGGTGCCGGTTGCGTTGTTGAAGCGGCTGGTCTGGGTGCTCAGGCCCACGTGGCGGTAGGAAAAGCTGATAGCCGTGTGGCTGCCGTCGAGCACATAGGTGACGGGGGCGGCCAGGGCGGGCAGCGAGGCGCCAAGGGTCAGGGCGGCAGCCAGGCCGAGGCGGGTGCTGAGACGGGAAAGATTCATGTATGGCTCCGTGTGAAATCGAAAAAAATGGCTGATGCCGGTTCAATGCATAAACAGCAGGCTCAAGGCCGTGCCATCCCGCGCTCAGGGCGCAGGACGGGTGGCCAGCGAGAAGGAAATGCCGACCTGTGCCGCGACGATATCGGTGGCGGCCCAGGGGCCTTCGCCGATGGCGTAGTCGCCACGGGTAATGTCGAAGCGGCCTTCGAAAATGCCCAGGCCGTCTTTTTCGGTGAAGCGGGCGGGGATGGTCACCGGCTGGCTCTTGCCTTTGATGGTCAGCGTGCCGCTGGCTTCATAGGCCCCATCACCCACGGCCTTGATGGCGGTTGTGGCGAAACTGGCAATCGGGTGGCCGGAGACATCCAGCCATGATTCGGTGCGGACTTCGTCATTGCCTTCATCCGTGCCGGTATCGACGCTGTCGAGGAAAACCTCGACCGAGGCGCTTCCTTGCTCGGGCTTGGCGGGATCGAAGTCGATCTTGCCGGCGAATCGCGGGAAATCGCCATCCATCGCGACCCCCAGTTGCGAGTAGTGGAAGCGAATCTGGCTTTTGCCTGTATCGACGTCCTGGTATGAGGCTGCCATGGCGTGCCAGGGCAGCAGGGCGGCAACTGCCGCGGCTATCAATGTTTTCATGCTTGAGAGCTCCTTTTTCCGGTGGCACAGGCGCAGCGCGGCAGCATCCGCGCCAGCAGGCCGTCTTTGTCGATGAACTGGTGTTTGAGGGCAGCCAGCGTGTGCAGCAGCAGCATGCCGAGGAAAGCGAAATTCAGGAAGGCGTGAACCTGCGCCAGGGTATCGCCCAGGGCACGGTCGCGGGCCAGCAGGTCGGGCAGCGGCAGCACGCCGAACCAGACAGTCTGCACGCCTTTGGCGGAACTCATGAGCCAGCCCGACAGGGGGATGGACAGCATGAGGGCATACAGCGCAAGATGGCCGCCGTGGGCTGCCAGGCGTTCCAGCCGGTTCATGTGCGCCGGCAGGGCCGGGGGCGGATGCCCCAGGCGGTAACCTATGCGTACCAGCGCCAGCAGGAAGACCGTCACGCCCAGCCATTTGTGCCAGGAATAGAGTTGCAGCTTGCCGGGTGAAAAGGGCAGGTCCTGCATGTAGAAGCCCAGCGCCAGGATGCCGGGCATCAGCAGGGCGATCAGCCAGTGCAGCAGCTTGGCGAAGGGGGCGTATTGCGTATCTTGTGGTTTCGGCATCGTCGTGGACGGCAGACCGGGGCCGTCATGCAGCAAGGAATGGATGCCATCTTAGGCCGCTGGCTCTGACCTGAAGATGACTGCTGGCTGACAAAAATGTCAGGCAGCAGTCAGCGGTTCGACGGCTGTCGCATGCTAGTTTTGAGCCTGTATGGCAGTATCTGGACAGTCCCGCTAGCCGGGGTGGTGGCATGGAATGGCCGGCCTGGCCGGCAGGAGATTGAAAGCGTGCGTTTGCTGATTGTCGAAGACGAGGAAAAGACGGCTTCCTACCTGTATCGCGGCCTGACGGAGCAGGGCTACACCGTTGATCTGGCCAATAATGGCGTCGATGGCCTGCATTGCGCGCTGGAGCAGGATTACGACGTAGTCGTGCTGGATGTCATGCTGCCGCTGCAGGATGGCTTCCAGGTGCTGGCCGGACTGCGCCAGCGCAAGTGCACGCCAGTGCTCATGCTGTCAGCGCGTGGCGATGTGAATGACAGGGTGCGTGGCCTGCGGCAGGGCGCAGATGATTACTTGCCCAAGCCTTTTTCCTTTACTGAACTGGTGGCGCGGGTGCAGGCGCTGGCGCGGCGCCGCGGCACCGAGACGCCGGAGGCGACCAGTTTCCAGATCGGCGACCTGCACCTGGATCTGCTGGCGCGCAAGGTGACGCGCGCAGGTGTGCGGCTCGACCTGACTGCCAAGGAATTTGCGCTGCTGAGCCTGCTGGCGCGCCATGAAGGCGAGGTCATGTCCAAGCTGATGATCGCGGAACAGGTATGGGACATGAATTTCGATAGCGATGCAAATGTCGTGGAGGTTGCCGTCAAGCGGCTGCGGGCCAAGGTGGATGCGCCCTTCGGCACGCGCCTGCTGCACACCGTGCGCGGCATGGGCTATGTACTGGAAGAGCGTGACAGCACGCAGGAGGCGCAAGCATGAGCCGTACCATGCCACTGCCTGCCGCAGCGCCAGTCCGGGATGAAAACGCGGCCCAGGCGCAGGCAGCCATGCGGCCGCGCCATCGTTCGTCCATTACGCGCCGCCTGGTGTGCATGTTCATCCTGCTGGGCACGCTGGTCTTCGCGGCCAGCGGCGTCTGGCTTTACCAGTACCTGGAGCGCACACTGCTCGAGCAGATCAGCGGCGAGCTGGAATTCCGCCATTCGCTGCTGGACCCCTTGCTGGCGGCCAGCGGCACGCCGGAACAATGGGCAACGGTACGCCGCAAGCTCGGCGACCTGGGCGGGCGCGACTCGCGCACGCGCTACTGGGTGTTGGGAGAGAACCCCGCCTATACCTTTGGCTCGGGCCCGGCGCAGCCTGAATGGCTGGGCAAACCGGAAGGTATTTCCATCATTCCGAACCTGAGCGGTGGCCGGGCCTGGGTGATTTTTACGCGTCTGCTGCCTGCGCATGGGGAACGGCCGGCCATCCGCTTCGTGACAGTCTCGGATTGCACTCCGTATTTCCAAACACTGGGAAAATTCCGGCAGAGCATGGTACTGACCTATCTTGTCGGGCTGGTGCTGATCGCCCTGCTGGCCTACGGCATTGCGCGTTTCGGGCTGGCGCCGCTGCGGCGTCTGAGCGCACAAGCGCGCAATCTGCCGGTAGGCAGCTTTAGCCAGCGCCTGGACGTACCTGCGCTGCCTGCTGAGCTTTGCGAGCTGGCCACGGCCTTCAATGGGGCGCTGGCGCGCCAGGAAGCGGCCTGGCAGCAGCTGGAAGCTTTCAATGCGAACGTGGCGCACGAGCTGCGCACGCCGCTGGGCAACCTGATGGGGCAGACCCAGGTCATGCTGGCGCAGCGCCGCAGCGTGGAAGAGTTGGAAAACCTGCTGGGCTCGAATATCGAGGAAATCGAGCGCCTGACTGGCATCGTCAACGACATGCTGTTCCTGTCATGCGCGGGCAGCGGCCAGCGGGCTGCCGACCTCAGCCGCGTATCGCTGCGTGCGGAGGCGCTGAAGACCATCGACTACCTGGAACCGGTGTTTGCCGATTATGACGTGGATGTCGTGGTGAGCGGGGATACCGAGGCGTCGATAGACCGGCGCCTGTTCCATCGGGCGCTGGGCAACCTGCTGCAGAATGGCGCACGCTATGCTGAACCGGGCAGCAGCCTGGAAGTGTTGCTGTCACGGGAGGGCAGCGACGTTGTGGCGGCGGTGGCCAATGTCGGGGAACCGATTCCGCCGGAGGTGGAGCAGCGCTTGTTCGAACGCTTCTACCGAGCGGACAGTTCGCGGGCGCAAAGCGACATGCACCACGGGTTGGGCCTGTCCATCGTGGCGGCAGTGGCCCGCATGCACGGCGGTACCGCCAGCGCCAGGCGTGAGCAAGGGCGCAATATTTTTGTGTTTACGATGCAGGCCGGTATCTGACCGCCGGCATAGGCGCCAGCAGGAACGGGCCTGGCTGCAGCGCAGCCAGGCCCTGCGCGGTTGCGCATGTTATTACTGCGCCTGGTCCTGGGGCGCAGCGTTGTCGGCGGCGGTGTCAGGCTGGGCAGCAGTCAGATCCTGCGCCGGTACGGCCACGGCGGCCGCGGTTTCCACTACGGCGGGAGCCGTGTTTTCCGGGGCGGCATCTGTGGCCGGGGCAGCGGCAGGCTGGCCGGCTTCAGCCGCATCCGCCGGTTTGCGTGCGGCGGCAGCAGCCTTGCGGGCCTCGTTGCGCTGGCGCCAGGCCAGTTGGCGGGCACGCTGGGCTTCCGGTGCGGTTACCGTGCCGGCCGGTTCGCCGGCGAGGTCCACGCGCGTGGCGCCTTCGGTCAGGCACGCCCAGTAGCGGCTGCCCTGGCACCAGGCCTTGACGGCTTCCTTCAGCTCGTCCTGGCTCAGTTTCAGGGCTTCCGACTGTGCATACAGGTCGTTGTGGATACCCAGCTTGAGCGGGATCTTGGCGGCCGGCTTGCGGGGGAAGGCATTGGGGAATTGCCTTTGCAGGCGGGCAATGGCCAGAACGACAGGGTCAGCCGGAGGCGTGTCACGGCGCGCACTCTTGGGGGCACCCTTCGGGCCCCGGGCTGGCGCCTTGTGCTGGCCACGGCGCTGCGGTTGCTGGGCGCCGGCCTGTGCTTTGGCTGCCAGCTCAAGCTCTCGCTTGAGCGCGGCAAGTTGTTCAAATCCCATAATGCCTTTGATTTCCGTTGATTTTGCGACCTGCCTGTCCTGGGCGTCCAAATGGGCCAGGGCAGGCTGGGTGACTGCATCCCGCCCGTTTCCGGGGCGCAGGATCTTCCCGCCGCGCAGGGTGGCGGGAAGGGCTTTGGGGGGATTGTAGTAGTTCTTGGCCCGAGCGCCAGTCCTGGCAGCGGCGCTGCGGTGTCATTGCAACGGGCTGTGATGGGATTGCCGCGCCTGCCGCCACACTTGCGGCGCATGGCGCGGCGGGGTTTCAGCGCTGGGCGGCTGGCATCTGGCCGAAGCGGCCGGCACGGAAATCCGCAAAAGCCTGGCGGATTTCCGTGGCGTCGTTCATCACGAACGGGCCCTGGCCCACGACCGGTTCCTCCAGCGGGGGTGCGCTGAGCAGCAGGAAGTCGGTACCTGCGCCGGCACCTGCTGCCAGGCGGACGCGGGTGCCCGCTGTATCCAGGTGGGCCAGGTGTGCTTCTTCGAGGCTGGCGGACTCATTGAGCCGCAGTGTGCCGCGGCGGGCGACCACCACGGCCAGGTGGCCTGCGGGCAGTTCGAGGTCCACCGCTGTCTCCGCAGCGACATGGCCGTCCCAGACGTTCATCGGACTGAAGGTACAGGCCGGGCCGCGCTGGCCGCCATACTCTCCGGCGATCAGGCGCAGGTGGCCGCCGCCGGGCAGCGCGGTGACGGGAATGCCGGTGCGCTGCAGGGTCTGGTAGCGCGGCTGGGCCTGCTTGTGCTCGGCCGGCAGGTTGACCCAGAGCTGGAACACCTCGAACAGGCCGCCGCTGCGCGCAAACGCCTGGGCATGGAATTCCTCGTGCAGAATGCCGGCGGCCGCCGTCATCCATTGCACGTCTCCCGGGCCGATGATGCCGCCGCCACCAGTGGAATCACGGTGCTCCACCTCGCCGTGATAGACGATGGTCACGGTTTCGAAGCCGCGATGCGGGTGCTGGCCGACGCCGCGCCGCGCCGTGGTCGGCGGGAAATGCATGGGGCCGCCGTAATCCAGCAGCAGGAAGGGATTGATCCTCTGGCCCAGGTCGTTATAGGTGAACAGCGAGCGCACGGGGAAGCCGTCGCCTACCCAGTGGCCAGCGGGAGGGGCGTGCAGGGAAAGAATCGGTTTCATCAGGAATGTTCCTTGTCGGGGCCGCGGCAGTGGACTGCCGAGGCGGATGCGTGTCAGTAGGGGGATGAGTATCAAGGTAAGGGCAAACCCCGTGTCTTGCCAGAGGCGCTAATGGACTGCATCGTTCCAATTTTCGTACTGCTGTCACGAAAGCCGGTCCAGGCGGCTGCTGCCGGGCGGTGGCTGTCGACGTGGATGGCAGGGGAATCCCTTAGATATTTCGGAAGGATTGATATAAGTCAAAGCTGGCAGGCCCAGGTGCAGCGGTGCCGGCGGTTGCCTTGTTCTGCCCGGAAACCCGCGACAGTCAAGGCTTTGCGGCGATGTTGCAATGCGGCGATGGCCGTGTTGCTGGCGGCCACCCATGGTTTTCCTGTACGACCAAAGTCGCCTGTTCCCGGGGCTTGCAGAGGTCTAAATTGCCAGTCAGAGGATTCCCGGCGCGTGCCGTTTCCACACGGGCGCATGGCAAATCCCGATACCTAAATATAAGAAAACAGGAGACAGGCGACATGCAACCCAATGACGTTGTACCCGCCGTAATGCGGCATCCGAAGTACCAGGAGCTGCTGCGAAAACGTAGTCGCATCAGCATGACCTTCTTCATCATCACGCTCGTCCTCTACTCGGGCTTCGTGCTCACGCTGGCTTTCGACCCGGTGCTCTTCGGCCAACCTATCGCGCCTGGCTACACGCTCAGTATCGGCGTGCTTTCCGGTGTCCTGATGTGCATCATCGCCGTGGTGCTGATTGCTGTCTATGTCAGCATTTCCAACCGCGTTTTCGATCCGCTGATCGAAGCCATCGTGAAGGATGTGTCATGAAGAAGCTGCTTACCGCCACACTGCTTTCGATGGCATGTGCATCGCCCGCCTGGGCTGCGCAGGGCCAAGCCAATACATCGGCCATTGTCATGTTCCTGGTCTTTATCGCCGGAACCATGTTCATCACCTACTGGGCGGCTCGCCGTACCCGCACCACGTCTGATTTCTATACTGCAGGCGGCGGCATTACCGGCTTCCAGAACGGCCTGGCCATTGCCGGTGATTACCTGTCCGCTGCATCCTTCCTGGGCATCATCGGCATGGTCTATGTCAGCGGGTTCGACGGCGTGATCTACGCCATCGGCTTCCTGTTCGGCTGGCCGGTGGTGATGTTCCTGATCGCAGAACGCCTGCGCAACCTGGGCCGCTACAACTTTGCCGATGTGACTTCGTTCCGCCTGGAACAGAAGTCCATGCGCATCCTGGCGGCCAGCGCCTCGCTGATCATTATCGCGCTCTACCTGATTGCGCAGATGGTGGGGGCGGGCAAGCTGATCCAGCTGCTGTTCGGCCTGGAATACAAGTTCGCCATCCTGATCGTGGGCGCGCTGATGATGATCTACGTGACCTTCGGCGGCATGACGGCCACCACCTGGGTGCAGATCATCAAGGCCGTGCTGATGCTGTTCGGCGCGACGCTGATGACGGTGCTGGTGCTGGCGGCCTTCAACTGGGACCCGAACGCCATGGTGGCCGAAGCCGTGCGCGTGCACCCGTCTGGCATTGCCATCATGTCGCCGGGCGCGTCGGTCAGCAGCAATCCCATCAATGCCTTGTCGCTGGGCCTGGCGCTGGCCTTCGGTACTGCCGGCCTGCCGCACATCCTGATGCGATTCTTCACCGTGGCCAACGCCAAGGAAGCGCGCAAGTCGGTGATCTGGGCCAGTACCTTCATGGGCTATTTCTACATCCTGACCTTCATCCTCGGCTTTGGCGCCGTGGCCTTCCTGGTGCGTCACCCCGAGTTCTTCATCACCGGCCCGGATGGCAGCTTCGACCTCATCAAGAGCCTGATCGGCGGCACCAACATGGTGGCGGTGCACTTGGCCAATGCCGTGGGCGGCAGCATGCTGCTGGGCTTCCTTGCTGCCGTGACCTTCGCGACCATCGTGGCCGTGGTGGCAGGCCTGACGCTGGCTGGCGCTGCAGCGATCTCGCATGACCTGTATGCCAACGTGATTGCCAAGGGCCGGGCGTCCGACCGCGACCAGTTCCGCATCTCGCGTATTTCGACCGTGGTGCTGGGCGTGTTGGCCATCCTGCTGGGCATCATCTTCGAGAACCAGAACGTGGCGTTCATGGTGGGCCTGGCTTTCGCCATCGCGGCCAGTTCCAACTTCCCGGTGCTGGTGTTGTCGATCTCCTGGCGCGGCTGCACCACGCGCGGTGCGACCATCGGCGGCTTCCTGGGCCTGGTGACGGCTGCTGGCTGGGTGATTCTGAGCCAGACGGTATGGGTGGATGTGCTGGGCTTTGCCGAGCCGATCACGCCGTTCCCCAACCCCGGCATCCTGTCGATCCCGCTGGCCTTCGTTGCAATCTGGGTGTTTTCCAAACTGGATACCAGCAAGCGTGCGAAGTCCGAACAGGCAGCTTTCGATGCCCTGACCGTGCGCAGCCAGACCGGCATCGGCGCTGCCCAGGCATCCGACCACTGAAGTCCCGCAACCGGCGGCCTGCCCGGCCTGCCGGTTGCTGCAGTGCGGCACGATTTGTGCCGGCCTGCGGGTTCAAGGCAGGCAAAAAAAGCAGTACTGTAGGAGTGGTGTGGCTGGCCGGATCGCCCGGCACGTTCTGCCCTGATGCCAGGGAACGAGATGAACGGGGCAGGCGGCAAGGCCGGTGCATAGGGAGTTCCGGATGGATCTCCCGGCTCTTTACGGCGGGTGCCGGCGCCATGTCGGAGCTGCTTTGAGCAACCTTATATAACCAGGTCCTGCGCCAAGGTAGCGCAGGAGGATTTACCAAGAGAAGAGGCAATTCATGACTGAGCAGCAAGAACGCTATCCGGTGCCCCAGGGCTTCGCGGGGCCCAATACGGTGACGAAGGAACAATACGAGCGCCTGTATGCGGAATCCGTCAGTGATCCGGAAGGTTTCTGGCGCCAGGTGGCCAAGCGTGTGGACTGGTTCCGCGAGCCCACCGAGATCCGCGATGTCAGCTTCCTGGAGGAAGATTTCCGCATCCGCTGGTTTGCCGATGGCGAGCTGAACGTCAGTGTGAACTGCCTGGACCGCCACCTGGCCGAGCGCGGCGACAAGACCGCCATCATCTGGGAGCCGGACGATCCTTCCCAGGCCGCCCGCCATGTGACCTATCGCGAGCTTTATGAGCGCGTGTGCCGCTTTGCCAACGTGCTGCGTGCCGAAGGCGTGAAGAAGGGCGACCGCGTCACCATCTACCTGCCGATGATCGTCGATGCTGCCGTCGCCATGCTGGCCTGCGCGCGCATCGGTGCGATCCACAACGTGGTGTTCGGCGGCTTCTCGCCGACCTCCATCGCCGACCGCATTCGCGACTGCGGGGCGTCGGTTGTGATCACTGCCGACGAAGGCTTGCGCGCGGGCCGTACCATCGCGCTCAAGGCCAATGTCGATGCCGCCCTGAAGTTGCCGGGCGTGGATACCGTCAGGCGCGTACTGGTGGTGCGCCATACCGGCAATGACGTGGCCTTCGACAGCTCGATCGACCGCTGGGTGCACGAGTTGATCGACAACGTGCCGGCCGAGTGCGAACCCGAGCGCATGAATGCCGAGGACCCGCTGTTCATTCTCTATACCTCCGGCAGTACCGGCAAGCCCAAGGGCGTGCTGCATACCACCGGCGGCTATCTGGTGTATGCCGGATTCACGCATGAAAAGGTCTTCGACCTGCGCGAAAACGATGTCTACTGGTGCACGGCCGACATCGGCTGGATCACCGGTCACAGCTATATTGTTTACGGCCCGCTGGCCAATGGCGCGACTACCGTGGTGTTCGAAGGCGTGCCCAGCTATCCGGACGCATCGCGTTTCTGGAATACGGTGGATAAGCACCAGGTCACTATTTTCTATACGGCGCCTACCGCCATCCGTTCGCTGATGCGCGAGGGCGAAGGCCCGGTCAAGAAATCGTCGCGCAAGTCGCTGCGCCTGTTGGGCACGGTGGGTGAACCCATCAACCCGGAAGCCTGGCGCTGGTACTACGAGGTCGTGGGCGACAGCCGCGTACCTATCGTCGACACCTGGTGGCAGACCGAAAACGGCGGTGCGCTGATTGCGCCGCTGCCGGGCGCCATGGACCTCAAGCCGGGTTCGGCCACCAAACCGTTCTTCGGCGTGAAGCCCGCGCTGGTCAATGCCAATGGCGAAGTGCTGGACGGTCCGGGTGAAGGCAACCTGGTCATTCTGGACTCCTGGCCCGGCCAGGCGCGCTCCGTGTATGGAGACCACCAGCGCTTCATCGACACCTATTTCAAGACCTACCCCGGAACCTATTTCACCGGTGATGGCGCGCGCCGCGATAACGATGGCTACTACTGGATCACCGGCCGCGTGGACGACGTGATCAATGTCAGCGGCCACCGCATCGGGACGGCGGAGCTGGAGAGCGCGCTGGTCGAGCACCCGCTGGTGGCTGAAGCAGCTGCCGTCGGCTTTGCACACGACCTGAAGGGGCAGGGCATCTACGTGTACGTCACGCTGGTGGCTGGCCACGAGGGCAGCGAGGAGTTGCGCAAGGAACTGGTCGCGCACGTACGCAAGATCATCGGCCCGATCGCCACGCCGGACCACCTGCAATGGGCCCCGGCATTGCCCAAGACTCGCTCCGGGAAAATCATGCGCCGCATTCTGCGTAAAATCGCAGAAAACGCGCCGGATCAACTGGGCGACACGACAACGCTGGCCGACCCGTCCGTGGTCAACGACCTGCTGGAAGGCCGTCGCGTGCCGTAGCATTCCTGTCGGCCCTTCTTGGTTACCAGCAAGCGGGGCGGCAAGATGTTCCGGACGCAGCAGGAACGCGGCGCTGGCTCAGCCCAGGCCGCGGACCCAGGAGCCCATGCTGCCTTTCCAGGGTAGCGTGGGTTCCGGTGTCGCAATGCATCGCGGCAAAGGGCCGGGGACACATGAAAGAACTATTACTTGCTGACGACCACCCGCTGTTTCGCGAGGCACTGCGGGGCGTGGTCGCGCGCGCTTTCCCGCAGACCGATATCCTGGAAGCGGACAAGCTGGAGCAGCTCTACGACCTAGTTGAATCGCATCCAGACGCGGATATCCTGCTGCTGGACCTGGATATGCCCGGCGCGCAAGGTTTCGGCGCCCTGGCACATGTGCGGGCGCTGCACCCGCAACTACCCATTGTCATTGTCTCGGCGCATGAGGATCCCGCCGTGGTGCGCCGGGCGCTGGATCATGGCGCCATGGGTTTCATTCCCAAGTCGGCCAATGCCAACCTGATGGGCCATGCGCTCAAGCAGGTGCTCGACGGCACGCCCTGGGTGCCCGAAGGCATACTGCTGGCGCCTGGCGCCGATGCCGAAGAATTGAATGTCGGCAGGCGTGTCGGCGAACTGACGCCACAACAGTTCCGCGTATTGCAGATGGTGGTGGCAGGCAGGCTGAACAAACAGATTGCCGACGATCTTGGCGTTTCCGAGGCGACCGTCAAGGCGCATATGACGGCCATCATGCGCAAGCTGGGGATTTCCAACCGGACCCAGGCTGTGGCTTTGGTTGCCAGGCTGGGCCTGGCCCATGAAAACGGCGAAGGGTTCGAGCAGCATTTGGCGGTTTGAACCGATCGTCTTGGCTTTCCTGTGTGTCAGGCGGCAGGGCCGGTTTTGCCACGTATGTGGGCCAAGCCTTCCCTGGGCAGGCCAAGCGGCCCCAGCGCTTCCATGAAGCGCGCCATTAATTGCCCAATGAATGCCATGATGTTTTCTTCTCCCGGGAAGCCCGGACGCCGGGCCTGGCGCGTCACGTAGAGCGTACGCTGCAGTGCCGGGTTGGCGATGCGCAAGCCTATCAGCGTGCCCTGCTTGAGTTCCTGCATGACGCTGCCATAGGGCATGATTCCGGCTGCCTTGCCTTTGGAAATCAGGCTTTTCATCATTGAGATGGACGAGGCCTCGAAGTCTATGCGCAGGGAGTGGCTCAGATTTTCAGCGGCGGTGAGTACCAGTTGGCGTGCCGGGTCGCGGTCTCCTGCCAGAACCAGGGGGTGTGTCAAGGCTTCCGGTAGGTCGATGTAGCCACTCTTGCGATCGTGAATGGTATCGAGCAGGCCAGCCTGGGGCGCAGCAACGAACAGCAGGTCTTCATCCAGCAGGGGAATGCGCAGCAAACCCGGTTTGTCGGCGACGCCGTAGGCGATTGCCAAGTCGATTTCGTCGCGCTCCAGCGCATCGACCAGCACATAGCTCATTTCCTCGACGATGCTCAGGTGCATGTCCGGCATGGCGGCGTGTGCGGCAATGAAGAGATCGCTACCCAGTACGTTCGCCAGTCCGGGGGTGACACCCAGTACCAGTGTGGCCTTGTCCAGTCCGGCATGCGACATGATCTCGGTGCGGGTCTCCTCGACTTGTCGCAGGATATCCGTGGCGCGTTCGTAGAGCAGGCGGCCGGGGTGGGTGGGCAGCACACCGCGCGAGTGCCGAACCAGTAGCGGCACCCCGAGTTCGTTTTCAAGCTGCCTGATCTGCAGGCCCAGTGCCGGTTGGGCAACATAGAGCTGCTCCGCTGCCCGTGTCATATTGCCGGTTTCGATGACTTTGGCAAAGTAACGCAATTGACGCAAGTTAATGATTGTCTCCTTGGGCCAGGGGAACAGTTATGCCTGATTCCATCCCTGTCTGGCCAACATATTTAAAAAGAATCCCCCCACATTCGGGTCGCTGATGCTGACGCCAGATGGCCCGCTTGCGCTGCTTGCCATGCTGTTCAGGCATGGCAGCTGCCAAGAATACCCAAGAATATTGTAGGGGGATGCGCCTGTTGCCTGTATGCCCATGTGGCCAGGGGAAGATGGCCCGGCGGCGTGATGCAGCGCTGGCGAGGGTTTGCCGAGGAAAACTTTTTGCTTTGGACTCACCCATGGAAACGGTATTGGATCGTGTCGGCCCGCCTGCCTAAGATGCCTGACAAGAGTGGGGATACCAGTCAATCGAGGAGTTCAAGGTGGCGATGGATCAGGATATGGCGGGGCCTTTGCCGGACACCGCAATGGTGTTGCCGGAGCATAGGGCGTTGTTCTATGGCGGTGCGTGGCATGACGCGGCGCAAGGCCGTACGTTTGAAGTGTTCAGTCCGGGAAGCGGTGTTTCGCTGGGCCGGGTGCCGGACGCAGCGGACGAAGATGTGGACGCTGCCGTGGCAGCGGCACGCCAGGCTTTTCCGGGATGGCGGGATACGGCGCCTGCCGCTCGGGCGCAATGCCTGCGGGCAGCGGCGCAGATCGTGCGCGAACATGCCCAGGCGCTGGCATTGCTGGATGCGCTGGACTGCGGCAATGCCTTCCAGGCGTTATTGGGTGACGCCGCCATCGCTGCCGCGCAGCTGGATTTTTTTGCAGGCCTGGTCACGGAAATCAAGGGCGATACCATTCCTATGGGGGCGGACAGGCTCAATTATTCGCTGCGTGAGCCCTTGGGCGTGGTGGCGCGTATCGCCGCTTTCAACCATCCATTCATGTTTGCTGCGGGCAAGATGGCTGCGCCGCTGGCCGCTGGCAATACCGTGGTGATCAAGCCGCCGGAGCAGGCGCCGCTCTCCGCCTTGCGGCTGGCCGAGTTGCTGCAGGATGTTTTCCCTCCCGGTGTGTTGAATGTGGTTTGCGGCAGTGGCAAGGACACGGGCAGGCGCCTGGTGCGTCATCCTGATGTCGCCAAGGTCGGGTTGATCGGCAGTGTGGCGGCAGGCAAGGCGGTCATGCGCGATGCGGCGGATACGCTCAAGCCCTTGCTGCTGGAACTGGGTGGCAAGAATGCGCTGATCGCACGGCCGGATAGCGATCCGCAGGCGGTGGCTTGCGCCGTGGTAGCGGGCATGAACTTTGCCTGGTGCGGCCAGTCTTGCGGCTCCACCAGCCGGGTGTTTCTGCATGACGACATCCATGACGAGGTATTGCGTTTGCTGCCTGCGCAATTGGCCCGTTTTCGTCCTGGAAAGCCAGAGTCGCCGGCGACCGCCATGGGGGCGATCGTGGATGAACGTCAGCATGCACGCATCCTGGCATTCATCAAGCAGGGCCAGGAACAGGGCGCGCAATTGATCTACGGCGGCAATGTGCCGACTGAGCCGGCCTTGGCTGGCGGGTTTTATATCGAACCCACGGTCTTTACCGGCGTCACGCCTGCAATGGCACTGGCGCGCGAAGAGATCTTCGGGCCGGTCCTCTCGATCTTGCGTTGGCATGACGAGGCCAGCCTGTTGCGTGACGTCAATGGTCTGGATCTTGGGCTGACGTGTTCGATCTGGACCCGCGACCTGTCCGCGGCATTGCGCCTGGCACATGCCGTTGAGGCAGGCTATGTCTGGGTCAATGAGGTTGGGCGGCATTTCCTGGGCGCGCCATATGGCGGTTTCAAACAATCTGGTACCGGGCGTGAAGAATGCCTGGAGGAGTTGCTGGCGTTTACCCAAAGCAAGAATGTGCATGTGCGTTTTGATCGCACGGGGGGATCAGCCGCTGGACAAGGAGGAGTTGAGGAATGACAACGACGAAGAATGAGCAGCCTGTCGGGTTGCCCGCCGATGCTGGCGTGGATGAAGGCAGGAAACTGGAGCAGCCCGTGGGCATGGGCGCGCAGGGCGCAGTGTTTGGCAGCGATGTCATCGCGGAAACATTGCGGGCGATGGATATCCCATATATCGCCTTGAACCCCGGGGCGAGCTTTCGCGGCTTGCATGACAGCCTGGTGAACTACCTGGGCAACGTCAAGCCCTCCTTGCTGTTGTGCCTGCATGAAGAGCATGCGGTTGCTATTGCGCATGGCTATGCGAAGGTGACGGGCAAGGCCATGGCGGCTGCAGCGCATTCCAATGTGGGCCTGTTCCACGCCACGATGGCGGTTTTCAATGCCTGGTGCGACCGCATGCCACTCTTGTTGATTGGCGCGACCGGGCCGGTGGATGCCTCGCATCGTCGTCCATGGATCGAGTGGATCCATACCGCCAGGGACCAGGGGGCGATAGTCCGGCCCTATACGAAGTGGGATGATCAGCCTGCTTCGCCAGCAGCTGCGAGTGAAGCATTGATGCGTGCGATGTGGCTGGCGGAAACCGCGCCCAAGGCGCCGGTCTATATCAATCTGGATGCCGGCCTGCAGGAGCAGCCTTTGGATCGCATGCCGGAACCGCTGCCCGAAGCGCGCTATCGGCCCCAGGTCAGTGCCGGGGTGTCTGTGCGCCAGGCGCGTGAACTGGCGGAAATATTGTCAGGTGCGGAGAGGCCTGTGATTCTGGCGGGACGCGTGTCGCGGTGCGAGCGCGCCTGGGCCGCGCGCATTGCATTGGCCGAAGGCTTGGGCGCCAGGGTGTTGACGGATCTCAAGGTGGGCGCGGCATTCCCGACCGATCATCCCTTGCATGCCGGAGCGCCAGGCATCTACGCCACGCCTGAAGCCCTGGAGGCAGTGCGGCAAGCCGACGTCATCCTGAGCCTGGACTGGGTGGATCTGGCCGGGCTGGAACTGGCTGCGTATGGGCGGCAAGCGCCGCGCGCCACGGTCATCCAGGTTTCGCAGGACTATACGGTCCATAACGGCTGGAGCATGGATCACCAGGCTTTGCCGATTGCCGACGTGCATCTGGCGGCTGAGCCCGATGCGGTGGTGGCGGCTTTGGTCGATGAAATGGGCTTCGATGCGACACGCCAGGACGAAGAGGTTTTGCCGGCCAGGGCGCTGCCCAGTTTGCCGGCCCTGGATAGCGCGCTGATCACGATGGCGCATCTGGCATCGGGCTTGAGGGAAGCGGTGGGCAAGCGCAAGGTGTCCTTGGTGCACTTGCCACTGGGTTGGGATGGCGCTTTCTGGCCGTTGCGCCACCCGCTGGACTTCCTGGGTTCGGATGGCGGCGGCGGTATCGGCGGCGGGCCGGGTATTTCGGTGGGAGCCGCCCTGGCCTTGCGTGGAACGGAACGTTTGCCGGTGTGCATTGGCGGCGATGGTGATTTCCTGATGGGGGCGACAGCGCTTTGGACAGCGGTGCACTATCGGATTCCGCTGCTGTACCTGGTGGCGAACAATCAATCGTTCTTCAATGATGAAGTGCACCAGGAACGGGTCGCACGCATGCGAGGACGTCCGGTAGAGAACAAATGGATCGGGCAGCGCATGGTCGATCCGGAGATCGACATTGCCGGTCTGGCACAAGCGCAAGGCGCGCTGGGCCTTGGGCCAGTACATCGGGCGGACGAGCTGCCGGCAATACTGGCGCGTGCGATTGCACACGTGGATGCGGGAGGCGTGGCAGTGGTGGATGTGCGGACGCAGCCGGGCTATACACCGGCGATGGTCGCGTCCCTGACCACGGAGCCTGGTGCCGGCAGCCAGGCGTCCGCTGCCGGGGAGGCAGGCAAATGACGTTGCAGCTTTCCTTGGCAATCGGCCCCTATGACCGCAACCAGGCCATCATTGATGGCCGGGCCCGGATTGACGGGGTGAACCCTGTCGTCATGCCGCTTTCTCCGGAAGAAATGTTCTTTCGTGCCATGCGTCATGAAGCCTTCGATGTCTGTGAACTGTCACTTAGCAGCTACGTGCTGCGCACTGCCAGGGGCGACTGCCCGTATATCGGTGTGCCCGTCTTTCTGTCACGTGCCTTCAGGCATTCCAGCATTATCGTGCGCTCGGACAGTGGGATACGGAAGCCAGCCGATCTTGTCGGCAAGCGGGTCGGGACGCCGGAATGGCAGTTGACGGCGAATGTCTGGACGCGTGCCTTCCTCGAAGAGGATTTTGGCGTGCATGCTCGCCAGATCCACTGGTTCAGGGGGGGCTTGGAAGAGCCTGGCCGGGTGGAAAAAGTGAAATTGGCGCTGGCGCCCGATATCGTGGTGGAGGACATTGGTCCTGGCGATACCTTGCGCGAGATGCTGGATAAGGGGGCGATTGACGCTTTCATGGGGCCGCGTGCGCCGACCAGCTTCCAGCCGGGCAACCCTGCGCTGAGGTGGCTGTTCGACGACCCCACTGCGGAGGCGCTGGCATTTCATGAGCGTACTGGCATTTTCCCGATCATGCATTTGCTGGGGGTGCGCAAGGAGCTGGCGGCGGCTCATCCCTGGCTGCCGGTAGCCCTGCAAAAAGCCTTTACCCTTTCCCGGGACATGGCGCTGGATGCGTTGGCGGATACCTCCGCCACCAAGGTCACATTGCCCTTCGTGGAAGAGCAACTGCGTCGTGCGCACGAATTCATGGGCCAGGATTTCTGGCGCTATGGCCTGGATGGCAATCAGGATGCGCTGACATATTTTCTGCGTCATCACCATGCCCAGGGGCTATCGCAGCGGCAGGTGGCGCTGGATGAACTGTTTCATCCGGCTACCTTGGAAAGTTATCGGATTTGAAGGGGGCGGCGTGTGCGGCAGCCTGGCTTGCAGTCTGCTTTACGCCTGCTACAGAGAAAAAAAAGAGGAGATAGCCATGAATCAAAGCAAACCCGTCGTGCTGGTCTTGAATGGGCCCAATACCAATCTTCTGGGGGAACGAGACCCCTCGCTGTATGGCGGCGCCACCTTGCCCGACGTCGAGCGTGTGACGCGTGCGCATGCCTTGGCGCGAGGCCTGGAGATTGATTTCCGGCAGTCCAACCACGAGGGCCAGTTGATCGACTGGATTCACGCGGCTCGTGGCAAGGTCGCAGGCGCCATCATCAATCCTGCCGCCCTGACGCATACATCCATGGCGATTCCTGATGCACTGCGCATCCTGGGGGTTCCGTTGGTGGAGCTGCACTTCGCGAATGTCTACCGCGACCCGGCCAAGGTGGAGCGGCAGCGGTCATATGTGCGTCCGGTGGCAACGGGTGTCATCCTGGGCTTCGGGCCTGGTGGCTACCTGTTGGCGGTTGATGCAGTGCACCAGCAACTGTTCCCGCCGGTGTTCCGCCAGGAGCAGGCGTCATGACGGCAGAAGGGTGCGACTATCTGATCGTGGGTGCAGGGCCTGCCGGCTGCGTGCTTGCCAACCGTTTGTCCGAGGACCCCGCCAACCAGGTGATATTGCTGGAAGCGGGCCCGCGTGATTGGCATCCGTTTATCCATATTCCGGCAACCTGCCTGTTCCTGCAACATGATCGTCGGTTTAACTGGATGTACATGAGCGAGCCGGAGCCCGGGCTGGACGGGCGGCGCATCAAGTATTCGCAAGGCAAGGTGCTCGGCGGCTCCAGTTCCATCAATGGCATGCTGCATGTGCGTGGCCAGCCTGCCGAGTATGACCGCTGGGCGGACGAAGGCTGCACAGGCTGGCGCTACGCCGATGTCTTGCCTTATTTCAAGCGTTCAGAAAGCTTCCAGGGCGGCGAGGATGCCTATCGTGGGCGCAGCGGTCCCCTGGGCGTGAGCCGCCAGGACAATCCGCATCCCTTGACGCTGGCGTTTGTCGAAGCGGCGGCCAGCCTGGGGTTTCCTGTCAATGAAGACATGAACGGCCCCCGGCGCGAAGGCGTGGCGCTGTTCCAGCAGAACAGGCGGGGGCGCTTTCGCGCCAACCCGGCGCAAACGTATTTGAGGCAGGCGCGCAAGCGCCGGAATCTGCGCATCATCAGTGAAAGCCTGTGCCGCGACGTGGAGTTCGAGCAGGGGCGGGCATGCGCGGTACGTTACCTGCAGCGGGGCCAGGAACGGCGGATTGTCGTTCGGCGGGAGGTCGTGATCAGCGCGGGGACCATCGGGTCGCCGGCCATCCTGCAGCGTTCCGGGATTGGCGCGGCGGAACGCTTGCAGGCCTTGGGTATTCCCGTCGTGCGGGACGCACCCGCCGTGGGCCAGAATCTGCAGGACCATTTCCTGGTGCGCGTAGCGCACAGGGTGCAGGGCATTGCCACGCTCAACGAGCGCACGCGTGGCCTCACGGCAGCCTGGGAGGCAATGAATTTTGCCGTCAAGGGGCGTGGCCTGCTCACGGCAGGAGCCGGCGCCGCCGCCTTGTTTTTCAAGGCTACGCCTGACTCTGCATGGGTGGATGCGCAGTTGAGTTTCGCACCCGGCAGCTTTGCAGCGCCCGGAGAGCTTGAGAAAGAACCGGGTATGACGGTGGGCGCTTGGCCGTCTTATCCGGCCAGCCGGGGGGCTGTCCATATCCGCTCTGCCGATCCCTGCGAACCACCGGAAATCCGTCCTAATTATCTTTCCGATGAGGCTGACCAGCGCAACCTGGTGGCGGCGCTCAGGATGGCGCGCCGCTTGCTTGATTCACCGGCGTTGGCACGATGGAGTCATGGGGAAACGATCCCTGGCAGCCAGGTGGAAAGCGATGACGAGATCCTGGCGTTTGCCAGGGAAAAAGGAATTTCCGGTTTGCACCTGGTGGGGACGTGCGCCATGGGTGACGGGCCGGATTCAGTGGTGGATGCAAGGCTGCGCGTGCGCGGTGTGCAGGGGCTGCGGGTGGTGGATGCATCGGTGATGCCCGCCTGCCCTTCCGGCAATTCACATGCGCCTACCGTGATGATAGGCGAGAAAGCGGCAGACATGATTTTGCAA
The DNA here is from genome assembly GCF_004216755.1 of Kerstersia gyiorum. Classification (GTDB taxonomy): domain Bacteria; phylum Pseudomonadota; class Gammaproteobacteria; order Burkholderiales; family Burkholderiaceae_B; genus Kerstersia; species Kerstersia gyiorum. The sequence goes on along the minus strand of NZ_SGWZ01000005.1, from coordinate 100,707 downwards.
CGGCAGTGAGGGGGCGCTGCGCCAAAAGTGCTGTCCTGTTGCGGGATGGCCAGCCGCAGGCGTTTCTTTCGCGGCGCATGAAATAAGAAGAAAGGAGACAAAAAATGAGAGCAGTGCTTGGTGTGTCCGGCGACCGTGCCGGTCTGGGCAAAGGAGAGACAATATGAGTTTTGCGATAGTCGGGCTATTTCTGGCGATGTTGATCCTGGGAATGCCCTTTGCCTTTGCCATGGGCTTGGCAGCTTTGCTGGGTACGGTGCTCGGGGGCGGGTTGGATGCGCTGATCCAGTTTCCCATCATCGCCTACCAGATGCTGAATACGTCGACGTTCATGGCGTTGCCTTTGTTCATTCTGATGGGAACGCTGATTTTCCATGGCCGCATTGGCGACGAATTGTTCGCCCTGGCCAGTAGTTTCCTGGGGCATATACGCGGTGGCCTGGCGATCTCTTCCGTGGTGGCCTGCGCACTGTTCGCTGCGATTTCCTCATCCAGCCTGGCGACGGCTGCCACGATCGGCAGTATTGCCGTGCCGGCCATGCTGAAGGCGGGCTACCCGCGCAAGCTGGTGTTCGGGCCCGTGGCAGCGGGTGGGACGCTGGGTGTTCTGATTCCGCCCAGTGGCGTCATGATTCTTTATGGTGCCGTGACGGAAGTGTCGGTGGGCGACCTGTTCCTGGCCGGTATCGTGCCGGGCTTGATCCTGACCTTGCTGTTTTGCGGCATGACGGCTTTCCTGTTCCGCAACGATACGTCGCTGCGCCCGCCGAAGGCGACCTGGGCCGAGCGTGGCGCTGCCTTGAAGAAAGCCGGTTGGGCCTGCTTCCTGTCGCTGTCCGTCCTGGGTGGCTTGTACAGCGGCCTGTTCACACCCAACGAGGCAGGCGCCTTCGGCGTGGTCATGGCCTTGATCGTGACGGTTCTCATCAAGCGGACGATCACATGGCAGCAACTGCCCAAAGTGATGCTGGAAGGCACCAAGTTCTCGGGCTTTATCCTAGGCGCCATCGTGGCTTCTTCGCTGTTCAACCATTTGTTGATCGAGATGCGAGTGATTGAATCACTGACGCATTTCGCGCTGTCCGCTGATGTGTCGCAGACCACGGTGTTGATCATCATCGCCGCGCTGCTTGTCTTCCTGGGCATGTTCTTCGAGGTTTCGCCGCTGGTGCTGATCATTTCGCCGGTGCTGTTCCCGATCATTACTGCCATGGGGATAGACCCGGTCTGGTTCGGCGTCTTCCTGGTGGTCGCCATCGAGAGCGCCTTCCTGACTCCGCCTGTGGGGATGAACCTGTTCATCATCCAGGAGATCGGACGGCGATATACCAACACGACGTTTCGTGAAGTGTTGATGTCGACTTCGCCCTATCTGTTCTGCTTGTTGGCCATGCTGGTGCTCTTGCTGGTCTTCCCTGGCATGACGCGGGTTTTCCTGTAAGCGGACGATAAGGAGGAGATGAATATGTATGGCTTTCTATATTCCATTTGCCGCCTGGCGGGCGTGATTGCCGCAGTGCTGCTGGTCACGGTGGCGGGCATCGTGACCTATGAAATCGTGGCGCGCTATCTGGGCATGCCCACGCGATGGGTGCACGACCTGGCGATTTTCCTGGTGATCATCGCGGCATTCCTGGTGCAGGCGTCCGTCATGCTGGAGGATGCCCATGTGCGGGTGGATGTGTTCGTCGAAATGATGTCGTCGAAATGGCAGCGCGTCTGCTTCAGGGCGACGCTGGCCTTTGCCTTGCCCTATGTGGCGGCGATGGCGTGGAACGGCGGTGTGCTGGCGCTGGACGCCTGGGAAACGGGCCGCATGACGCCGGGGTTGTTCCGCATGCCTTACTGGATACCGTACTCAGCCATTCCGCTGGGGTTCGGCTTGTTGTTCATTGCCATGGTGCTGCAGATATGGCGCCCGCGCCGTGCATCCGAGAAAAGCGTGCAGCAGGAAGAAGCAAAGTAGCAGGCAGGTGATGGCCAGCCTGGAAAAACGAGTGGGCAGTTCTTTGTGGCAGTTCATTTTCGATACATATAACGGAGGAGACTATGAAAACAATCTACCGATCCCTGGCCGCGTTGTGCCTGGCGGCGCTGACGGTTGCGCCGGGTGCTGGCCTGGCTGATGACCGCAAGGTGCTGAAGCTGGCGCATCATTCGCCGGTATCCAATCACCTGTCGCGGGTGGCTGATGCCATGGCCAAGCATTTCAATGAAAAAAGCAGCCAGTACCGCATGGAAGTGTTTGGCGCAGGCACGCTGTATACCGAGAAAGGACTGGTCAATAGCGTGTCGTTCGGTGCCGTCGACATGATTTTCGCGGCATCGACGTTCTGGGAGGAAACCACGCCGGAAATGGCCGTGCTGGACTTTCCCATGCTGCTGGATAGCTATGCCAAGGCCCATGCCGCCCTGGATGGCAATATGGGCCGGGCATTGTCGTCCGCATTGGAGCGGGACAACGATATCAAGGTATTGGGGTGGATGGAGTTTGGCCTGAATGGCATGCTGCTCAACCGCGTGCGGCCGGTTCGTACGGTAGAAGACTTCAAGGGGCTGCGCCTGCGGGCGCCGAATACGTTTGCATCCATCATGCTGGAGTCCCTGGGAGCCAGTTCGGTGATCACGTCATCCAGCGAGGTCTACATGGCCCTGCAGCGCGGCACCATAGATGGCACGTTCACGGGGCCGAAGTCCGTGGTCGAACGCAAGTTTTACGAAGTGTCGAAGTACGCGACCTACCTGCCTGCTGCATTCAGCACGCAGCCGTTGGTCGTGGCCCAACGCACTTGGTCCAGGTTGGACGAGGGCACGCGAGCGCTGCTGCAGGAGACAGTCGCCATGGGGGCTGGCTTGAGCCGAGAGTGGGCCGAAGAAGACGTGCAACTGGGGATTGACGGCGCCCGCGAGCACCTGGGAATGCAGGAATTTTCGCCAGAAACATTGGCCGAAATCACAGCCCTGGCGGTTCCAGAGTCGGAAAAATATTTGAAGAAAGTCGCGGGTGACCGGGGCATGGAAATGCTGGATCTTGCACGAGCCGACGTGGCCGCGCTGGCAGACAGCCAAGAGGAGTGAGGAAGGATGGATCGTTTGTCAGGAAAGGGGCGGGTGGCCGTGGTCACGGGAGGCGCGGGCGGTATCGGTCGCGTCATATGTCGTACGCTGACGGCGCTGGGCTGGCGTGTGGTCGTTTGCGATATCAATGAAGACAGCATGAGAGACGTGGCAGCCGAGTGCGGGGCGCGGTTCTGGCGCATGGATATTCTGGACCGTGACGACGTGGAGGGAGTCGCTGACGCCATTGAAGCGGAAATGGGTCCGGTGGCGGCGGTCGTGCACGCTGCTGCCACGTTCCAGCCGCTGGCCCCGGCCGAAGACACCTCGGTGGAGGAGTGGGACCGTATCGCCCAGTTGGTGCATCGGGGCACTTTCCTGGTGGCGGTGGCATTTGGCAAGCGCATGGCTGCCAGGGGCGCAGGTTCGTTCGTGGGGGTATCCTCATGGAATGGTGTGCGGGCGGCACGCATGCATGCATATTGTTCTTCCAAGGCAGCTGTCAATTTGCTGATGGAAAGCATGGCCGTGGAATGGGGGCGTAGCGGGGTCCGTTTCAATACGGTGTCGCCTGGTGTCGTGATGACGCCCAGGGTAGCGGAACGCATTGCGACGGGGCAGCGCTATACCGTCAATCCTATCGAGATGACGGCATTGGGGCGGTTGGTGACGTCCGAGGAAGTGGCCGATACCATTGCCTTCATGGTGTCCGACATGGCTTCCGGCATCAGCGGCGCCAACTTGCTGGTGGATACCGGCACTGCCGTGACCCAGGCATGGACGCTTTTTGGCGGTATCCCTGGCGCGCGGCCGCGTCTGGCGGAGAGTACGCATGGCTAACCTTGTCATGGCATATCTCACTCTGGCGGAACTGGCGCCTGAGCAAATGGTGCGTGCAGCGGCTGAAGGCGGGTTTCGTGCCAGCGCCATCCGGTTGACCGGGCATCGTCCTGGTGACGAGTGGCCCCTGGATGTTTTCCGCGAAGCCGCTGTGGCGCAGTTGGCGGCAGTGGCTCGTGACAGTGGTTTGGCGCTGACCAGCGCATCAAGCTATCGCTTCACCGACCAAGTGCGGCCGTCCGATTATGAGCCAGTACTGGCCGCTTGCGCCCAGCTCGGTATCCATACGCTGGTTGCCAACTCTTTCCATCCTGACCGTGCGGGCGTGGCGGAGCAATTGCATGCGGTGGCAGAGTTGGGCAAGCAGTATGGCGTCCGGGTTGGCCTGGAGTTCATCCCTGTCAGCAAGATCCCTGCGCTGGAGGATGCGCTTGATGTATTGCAGCAGGCTGGTGCGGGGGACCGTCTGGGCCTGGTCATAGATGCCTTGCATTTGTGGCGCTCGGGTGGCGGGCCGGGCCAGGTGGCGAACGTCGACCCTGCCCTCCTGTTTTCCCTGCAATTGTGCGATGCCCCCTTGCGCTTGCCGCCAGGCAGCGATTTGCATGAGGAAATGCGACAGGGGAGGCTTTTGCCAGGGCAGGGCGAACTGGATTTGCGTGGGCTGATGGATGCCGTGCCTGCGCATATCGAACTGGAAATCGAAGCGCCCAATGCGCGCTACCTGGGCTTGCCGCCTGCGCAGCGTGCCCGTGAGGCGCGCGAGGCAGGCGAAGCCTTCCTGGCGAGCCTGGGGACGGGCTCAACGGCCAGATAGGCTGCACGCTGCGAGGGGTGTTTCAGGTGCTGCTGTGTTCCAGCGCATGCATCCCTACACTTTCCTGGCGTGCCGAGGCTGCGTCCAGGACCAATCCGGCAACGTCCAGCAGGTTGCGCAGTTCCAGCCAGGCCAGGGACAGCGTTACCGGTCGTGTCGCAGCCAGGAAGGAATGGCGCAGCTGGCCCAATTCCAGGCTGGCCCGCGCCATGCCCGCAGGGGTGCGAAGAATGCCTGCGCCTTGCCACATGAGGTGCTGCAGGGTGCGGCGCGCCTGGGCGCAGCGCGTATCATCCCATGTGCTGTGCGGCGCAGGCTCGGGTATGGCATGGCTTCTCAGAACTGAGCGGCAATGCATGGCCTCGCCAAGCTGGTCGTCAGCCATGTCTGGCGTTCGATTGCCCAAAAGGGCATCGCGTGCGCTGGCGCGCCCCATGACGACGCACTCCAGCAGCGAGTTGCTGGCCAGCCGGTTGGCGCCATGCAGGCCCGTGCTGGCGCATTCACCGATGGCGTAGAGGCCAGGCAGGCTGGTGCGTCCGTTCAGGTCGGTGCGGATGCCGCCGCAGGCATAGTGCGCCAAGGGGGCGACGGGAATGGGTGTCGTGGCGGGGTCTATGCCGTATGAACGGCACAATGCCATGAGGTTGGGGAAATGGCTGGCCAGGAAACCTGGGCTGCGATGGCTGATGTCCAGGTCGACATGGTCCAGCTTGTGGTCTTGCATTTCGCGGTAGATGGCGCGGGCCACGATGTCTCGCGGGGCCAGTTCCGCGCGAGCATCGTGGCGGGGCATAAAGCGGTCGCCGTCAGGCAGGCGCAGCAGCGCGCCTTCGCCGCGCATGGCTTCGGAGATCAGGGGCGTGCGTCCATTCTGCTGGCAATTTTCCACTGCCAGGCCGGTGGGGTGGAACTGGATGAATTCCATGTTTTCGATGACGCACCCTGCGCGCCAGGCCATGGCTACGCCGTCTGCGGTCGCGCCGGCGGGATTGGTGGTACGAGGGTAGAGTTGCCCGCTGCCGCCCGTTGCCAGCATGGTATGCGGTGCCAGCAGAGGCCGGATGGTGCCGCGGTCCAGGTCGATGGCAGTGATGCCCTGGCAGTGTTGATGCTGGCCTGGCTCGGCGATCAATAAGTCTATGGCGGCGTGCCCGCCCAGCACGGTGATACCCGGGTGCCTGGCAATGTGCGGCCAGAGTGCCTCCATCACGGCATGGCCCGTGGCGTCGGCCGCATGCACGATGCGGCGTTGGCTGTGTCCGCCTTCGCGCGTCAGGTGCAGGCAGCCGTTTTCCTGGCTGAATGGCACGCCCATGGCTTGCAGCCAGGCGATGGCCGCGCCTGCTTGCGACAGGATGCCTGTCGTATGGCCGATATCGCAGAGCCCCGCGCCGGCGATTATCGTGTCTTCGACGTGAGCGGCAATGCTGTCATCCTGCGCCAGCACGGCGGCAATCCCCCCTTGGGCATGGTAGCTGGCGCTGTGTTCAGGAGCTTGCTTGAGCACCAGAGCAATGCGCCAGTGCGCAGGCAGGTGCAGTGCGGCAGTGACGCCGGCAAGGCCGCCGCCGACGATGATGGCGTCAAAACGCTGCGGCGCGGTATGGGTAGGTTCAGGCTGCGCCCACATGGCTGTAAAGCTCCATATCTTGTTCGAGGTCGCCGCTGGCCTGCACGCGCGCCTGGCGCGCGGCGGCAAAGTCCAGCATGCGGGTGATGGGCAGGCGGGCGGCCTGCGCCAGGGCCGGTTCCAGCGTGATTTCACCCTGGCCGTGTTCCAGCGCGTTGGCCAGGCCTGCCAGGCCGTTCATTGCCATCCAGGGGCAGAAGGCGCAGCTTTTGCAGGCGGCGCTGTTGCCCGCGGTTGGCGCCGCCAGGAAAGTCTTGCCAGGGGCGCGCATGCGCATTTCGTGCAGGATGCCCATGTCTGTGGCGACGATGAAATGCGTGGCGTCCAGTTCGGTCGCCGCCTGGATCAGGCGCGTGGTGGAGCCGACGACATCCGCCTGGCTGACCACCGAGTCTGGTGATTCCGGATGCGCCAGCACTTTCGCGTGCGGGTATTCCTGGCGCAGCGTTTCGAGTTCGAAACCCTTGAACTCATTGTGGACCAGGCATGAGCCCTGCCACAGCACCATGTCGGCACCGGTCTGGCGCTGGATGTAGCTGCCCAGGTGGCGGTCCGGCGCCCACAGGATCTTCTCGCCGCGCGCGTGCAGGCTGGCGACGATATCCAGCCCCACCGAGGAGGTAACCACCCAATCGGCCTGGGCTTTCACGGCGGCGCTGGTATTGGCATAGACCACTACGGTGCGATCCGGGTGCAGTGCGCGGAAGGCGCGGAACTCGTCTGCGGGGCAACCCAGGTCGAGCGAGCAGGTGGCGCTCAGGTCGGGCATCAGGATGCGTTTTTCCGGGCTCAGAATGCGCGCAGTCTCGCCCATGAAGCGAACGCCGGCGACAACGATGGTGGCGGCATCGTGGTCGCGGCCGAAGCGCGCCATTTCCAGCGAATCTCCCACGCAGCCGCCGGTTTCCCGAGCGAGATCCTGCAGGTCTGCATCGACATAGTAGTGCGCGACCAGTACGGCATTTTCCCGATGTAGCAGGGTCTTGATGCGGGTGCGGTAATGCTCGCGCAGGCTGTCATCCAGTGGCGGCGGCACAGTGGCCCAGGCGCTGCGGGTGGAGCAGGCTGAGCCTGCAGCCGGTGCGCTGGCGTGCGTGTCGTAATCGAACCAGCGGCGGAGGGCATCGGGACTGGCGGCAGTTGGCATGGCAGGGTTCCTTTTATGCTCTATGTGAGTATTTATGGGGCGCAGCAGGTGTCCGGCTACGGCCCGACAGCAGGCGCAGGGGTTAGAGGCTATCCAGTCCGATATCCAGCGCACGCACACTGTGCGTCAGCGCGCCGATGGCGATGTAATTGACGCCGGTTGCAGCAATGCTGGCAGCACTGGCTTCCGACACGCCGCCTGAGGCTTCGGTGACGGCGCGTCCGCGTGCCAGGGCAACCGCCTGGCGCAGCGTATCGGTATCCATGTTGTCGAGCAGCACCACGGCGACGTCCAGGTCCAGTGCTTCGCGCAGTTGCGCCAGGGTATCGACCTCGACTTCCAGTGCGGTCAGGTGGCCGGCATGGGCGCGTGCGCGTTCGACGGCGGCTTGCAAGCTGCCGCAGATGGCAATGTGGTTGTCCTTGATGAGGACGGCATCATCCAGGCCGTAGCGATGGTTGCTGCCGCCGCCGACGCGCACCGCGTATTTCTGCAGGCTGCGCAGTCCGGGCAAGGTTTTGCGAGTGCAATTCACACGCGTGCCGTAGGGGCGTACGGTATCGGCGATGCGCGCCGTGGCGCTGGCGATGCCGCTCAAGTGGCTCAGGTAGTTCAGCGCTGTGCGTTCCGCACCGAGCAGGGCGCGGGCCGGGCCGTGTATGAGCGCGATGGTGTCGCCGGGCGCCAGGTGCGTGCCGTCGGCCATGGCGGGCTCGAAGTGGATGCGGCCGTCCATGAGTTCGAACGCCAGGCGGGCCGCATCCAGGCCGGCCAGCACGCCGGATTCGCGTGCGCGCAGGGCCAGCCGGGCTTCGGTGTCGGCCGGGATGATGGCATCGCTGGTGATATCGCCGCGCCGGCCCAGGTCTTCCAGCAAGGCGGCGCGCACCTGCGGTTCCAGGATGAGCCGTGGCAGGGGGGGCGCAGGCCAGGCGTCGGCCGCCGCAGCGGCATTGGGGGTGGAGGCGATAGATTTGCTCTCCATGAGCATTATCCTTGCGAAAAAAGTTGTGGAACGCAGAATGCACAGCCAGGGCATAGGCCATCCAGGCCGCCACACGCAGGCATGGCCCCGGCGTTGTTGCGACGCTGTGGGTAGCGTTGCTGCGGCGAGGCATGACGCGGTGCCAAGACCGGCCCAGGGGGGCGGACGGATCGTTGTCAGACTGTTATTCTGCTCGTGAGCATAAGTTTTATTCTTTAATTGAGCATAAGTAAAGTCCGGGTTTCCCCGGGGCGTGTGCCATGTGGCTAGGGAGAGACAGCCCCGGAGCGGGCGGCCTTGAGCTGGGCTGCCAGGTAGGCACGCAAGGAGGCAGGCTTCACTGGTTTGGTCAGAACATGGTAGCCCCGCGTCCGGGCCAGCTGCTTGAGCGTATCGCTGCCGTCGGCAGTCAGCAGCGCGCCCCGTACGCCCGGCCGCAATGCGCGCAGTGCGTCCAGGGTGTCGAGCCCGTCCAGGCGGTCGTGCAAGTGATAGTCCACCAGCAGCACGTCGGGAGCATGGGCCATGGCGGCCAGCGCTTCGTCTACCGTGGTGGCGCAGTCTATGTCTATCTGCCAGCGCTGCAGCAGGGCGCGCATGCCTTCGAGGATATCGGGGTCGTTATCCACGCACAGCACTTTCAGGCCGGCGACATTGCTGGCATCCGGCGCCTGTCCTGCGGGCCTGGCCAGGTGGGCGGCATCGGGCGCCGGCGCCGCGACACGCGGCACGGCAATGGAAAACATGCTGCCGCGCCCGACGATGGAGCGCGCGTCCAGCGCATGGCCCAGCAGCAGGGAAATGCGCTGGCAGATGGAAAGCCCCAGGCCCAGGCCACGGCCGTCCCAGTCGAAGGGCTGTTCGTAGCGGTGGAATTCTTCGTAGATCTGGCGCAGATGGTGCGAGGGAATGCCGGGGCCGGTATCCCAGACCTGGAACACGATGCTGTCGCCGCGCTGGCGGGCGGTGAGCAGGATGCGGCCCTGGCGGGTATAGCGCAAGGCGTTGGCGAGGAAATTCTGCAGCACGCGCCGCAACAGGCGCTGGTCGCTGCGCACATAATGCGAGCGCGCGTGCAGCCGGAGTTCCAGCCCCCGGCCCTGGGCCATCGGCGCATACTGTTCGACCAGTTGGCGCATCAGGATGCCGGCGTCGAATACCGTGACATCCGGCCGCAGGGCGCCGGCATCCAGGCGCGATACATCCAGCAGGCCGTCAAGCAATTCCTCGGCGGCACGCAGCGAGGTATCGACGCGCTCGGCGAGGTGCTTTTGTTCGGCTGCCTGGTCAGAGGCCCGTAGCGCCGACGCGAACAGCCGTGCGGCATTGATGGGTTGCAGCACGTCATGGCTGACGGCGGTGAGGAAGCGGGTGCGAGACTCCTGGGCCTGTTCAGCCTCGCGGGTGCGTTCGGCCACCCGCTGCTCCAGGTTCTCATTCATTTCGCGCAGCTCGCCTTCCACATGCTTGTAGGCGCTGATGTCGCTGTAGGTGGTGACGTAGCCGCCAGCGGGCAGGGGGCGGCCGCGCAGTTCCAGCACTTGCCCGGTTTCCAGCACGCGCTGGAAGATATGCGGTGAACCGGCACGCATGAACGCAATGCGCTTGTCGATTTCCTGTTCGATATCCAGGCGCGAGGCCGGGCCGAGCTTGCCGTTCTCCACATTGAAGCGAATCAGGTCGGCCACAGGACGGCCGACGTACAGCATGTCCGCCGGATAGCCGAACAGCTGGAGATAGCGCTTGTTCCAGGCCACCAGGCGCATTTCCGCATCTACCACGCTCACGCCCTGGTCAATGTTTTCCAGGGTGGCCAGCAGGATCTCGCGGTTGAACCGCAGCGCCGGCCCGGCTTCGTCGAGGATTGCGACGATGGCCGTGATCTCCATGCCCGAGCCTTCCAGCGCCGTGGTCATCAGCAGGCGTGCGGAGGCCGCGCCGACGGCGGCTGCCAACAGCAGTTCGGTGGTGTGTATCCATGCCGCGTCGGCGGGCAATCCGGGCGCCAGCGTCAGGCCGCGTTGGCGCGCCTGTTCCTCGAAGGCCTTCTGGGCGGCAGGTTCGCCGATGATGCGGCCGGCCAGGACCTGCAGGTCGGTGACTTGCAGGTTGCCGCGCCATTGGCTGGGCGCCTGGGCGCGGTGCTCCGCATAGGGGTTGAGGAAAGGCTCGGCGCGCAGGCGTTCGGCCAGGCCCGGCGGCCAGCGCATGGATACCAGCAGCATGGTCAGGCCATTGAGCAGCAGGGACCAGAAGGTGCCGTGGGTCAGCGGGTCCCAGCCGGTGCTGCCGAACAGGTGCTGCGGGCGCAGCCAGAGCAGGCCGAACAGGCCGTCGCGCATCCAGGCCGGGTCCAGCCAGCCGCTTTCGGTCAGGCTGGGCAGCAGCAGCGTATAGGTCCAGATGCCAAAGCCCACCAGCAGCCCGGCTTCCACGCCCCGGCGGCTGGTGCCGCTCCAGTAAAGCCCGCCCACCAGGCCGGGACCGAACTGGGCCACGGCGGCAAAGGCCATCAGGCCGAAGGAGGCCAGCGCGGTATCGCTGCCGCTGGCCCGGTAGTAGCCATAGGCCAGCGAGGCCATGAAAAAGATGCCGACGCGCCGCACCCACAGTACCGTACCGGCAACGTTGCGTTCCAGCGATCCGGCACGGCGGCGGCGCAGCAGGATGGGCATGATCAGGTCATTGCTGATCATGGTCGACAGCGCGACGCTGGCCACGATGACCATGCCCGTGGCGGCAGAAAAACCGCCGATGTATGCCACCAGTGCCAGTGCGGCATTGTTCTGCGCCAGCGGCAGCGCAAGCACGAAGCTGTCGGGCGCGGCCGTATCGCTGAAGCCGAAGAGCGCAGCGCCGGCGCTGGCAATCGGCAGCACCATCAGGCAGACGATGACCAGATAGCCGCCGAACCACCAGCGCGCGCGCCGGATGTCGGCCACATCGCCGCATTCGACGATGGCGACGTGGAACTGGCGCGGCAGGCAGATCATGGCTGCGAAAGCCAGCAAGGTCTGGCCCACGAAGCCGATGGGCGGGCGGTCCAGCAGGGTCTGGGTGGCCTGGACCAGGCTGGTGCCGCTGCCGGAAAACCAGAGAATGGAAAAGACGCCGATGGTGATCAGCGCGATGAGTTTGACCAGTGATTCGAAGGCTACGGCCAGGATCAGGCCGGGGCGGTGCTCGGTCGCATCGACCTTGCGCGTGCCGAACATCACGGAGAACACCGCCATCAGGATGGCGACATACAGTGCCGGATCACCCAGCAGGCTGGCGTCGCGGGTGGGCCCGGTCAGGACATCCAGGCTCAGCGCCACCGCTTTGTACTGCAGGGCCTGATAGGGCACGGCCGCCAGCAGGGCAATGATCGCCACCAGCGCAGCCAGGCGTTGCGAACGGCCGTAGCGGCTGGCAATGAAGTCGGAAATGGATACCGTGTTCTGCGAGCGCGCAATGAGCGCCAGGCGTTCCATGATGCGCCAGCCGAACAGCATCATCAGGAATGGCCCGAGATAGATGGGCAGATAGCCTATCCCGTAGCGCACGGCTGAACCGACCGCGCCATAGAAGGTCCAGGACGAGCAATAGACTGCCAGCGCCAGGCTGTAGACCGCCGGCCGCAGCCAGGGCCGCTGCGGATAGAGCGGATAGCGGTCGCCAGCCCAGGCGACCGCGAACAGCAGCGCGGCATAGCCTAGCGAGACCAGCAAAACCCAGGCTGGCAGCATTGTCGTGTCATCCTTTCCGGCCAGGGGCCGATGCCTGCGTGGCGTGCTTCAGGGCATGGCCGGGCGCAACAGTGTGTCAGGCCCTGCCGGTCTGGCTGCGTTCCGGAAACAGCACGTCGGTATAGCCGAACAGGCCGAAATCCTGGATGCGTGACGGGTACAAGCGGCCGATCAGGTGGTCGTATTCGTGTTGCACGACACGCGCATGGAAGCCTTCCGCGGTACGGCTGATTTCCTCGCCTTCAGGGGTATAGCCGGTGTAACGAATGGCACGGTAGCGCGGCACCACGCCACGCAGGCCCGGGATGGACAGGCAGCCTTCCCAGCCGTCCTCGGTTTCTTCCGTCAGCGGTTCGATGATGGGGTTGCACAGCGCCGTGCGCGGCACGGCCGGGGCATCCGGATAACGTTCGCTGTGCTCGAAGCCGAAGACCATCAGCTGCAGGCTGACGCCGATCTGCGGCGCAGCCAGCCCGACGCCATCCGCGCTGTCCATGGTTTCGAACATATCGGCCACCAGCGCCAGCAGTTCCGGCGTGGAAAAGTGTTCGATGGGTTCCGCAATCTGCAGCAGCAGCGGGTCTCCCATCTTCAGAATCTCGCGAATCATCGTCGTTCTCCTGATCCGTTGGCCAGGCCATGGTGCCAAGCACCGGGTTCTGGCAGATATTTCATTCTGACATGCCTGGCGGGCCTAGGGCCAGACATCCCGGCGGATTTTCCGCGCCTCGTTGTCCGCGCGGACTGTGCAGGGCATTCCGGGGGGCAGGCTCTATTGTAGGGAAAGGGTCGGGGGGCGGGGAGGGTCATGATTTAGAAATAAATATCTATATCAATCGTCTTTTTGTCTAAACTTCGAGTCTGTACGTCGCTGACGCGGTCAGCTGTGGCGTTTTCTGGCATATGTGCCATCTCGACGGACCGGATTGATCCATGAACATCAACATCAAACATTTGCTGGGAGCTTGCCTGCTGGCTTGGGCGGGAACGACGGCACAGGCCGCAACGGACGACTGGAAGACCCAGTACGACGAAGCCATCAAACAATATCAGGCGCAGGATCTCGCGGGCGCGGAAAAAGCCGCGCGCGCATCGCTGAAGATCGCCGAGTCGGGCAAGGGCAATACCAAGCCCTATATGGCGAGCAGCCTGAATCTGCTGGCCATGATCCATGGCGAGCGTGGCGAGTACGACAAGGCGATCGAATTGCAGAAGCGTTCGCTGGAGTTGAGTGAACAGTCGCTGGGCAAGCACACCAATACGGCTTCGCTGGCCTATAACCTGGGCAATACGCTAGACGGCCAAGGCCGTGGCGAAGAGGCGCTGACTTACTACAAGCGCGGCCTGGATATCGTGTCCGGCTTGCCGGCGGATGCACAGAACAATACGCTCAAGGCGAATCTGAATGCCGCACTGGGCCGTGTGTATGCGGCGCAAGGCAACCAGGCCGAGGCCGAGCGCTATACCAGCGCCCTGCTGGCATCCTCGGCGGAACTGCCGCCGCTGGTACGCGCCGACGGGCTGACGCGCCAGGCGCGGGTGCAGGAATCCCGCGGGGACGTGGCGGCGGCGCGTGCGGCACTGGAAGAAGCCTTGCAATTGCGGCGCCAGGCCTTGGGCGACAACGATATCGTGGTAGCGCAAAGCCAGGGCGAACTGGCCGCATTGCTGAATCGCCAGGGGCTCAATGATGAAGCCGAACCGTTGCACCGCGCCGCGCTGGCGCTGCGCGAACGCCTCAACCCGGAAGACCCGGGCATCGCCGGGCATTTGAATGAACTGGCGATCTGGCACATGAGCCGCAAGGAATATGCCGAAGCGGAACCTCTGTTGGCGCGCGCGCTGGCGCTGGTGCAGCGCGGGCAGGGGGCGGACAGCCTGGCTGCTGCGCACTTGCTGTCGAGCCAGGCACGCCTGCGCGAAGAGCAGAACGATGAAGCCGGCGCCAGCGCCCTGTACCAGCAGGCGCTTGACGCCTATGCTACCCATGGCAATGAGGCGGACGCCCTGCTGGGCCAGGCGCAGATTCTGAACAATATGGCCGGGCCGATCTACCGCAAGCGCCGCTTTGCCGAAGCCGAGAAACTGTTCCTGCAATCGCTGGCGCTTTCCGAACAGGTCTTGGGCACGGAAGATGCCCGCCTGCTGCCGGTATTGGAAAACCTGCATGCCTTGTGCGTCAGCCAGGGCCGCAGTGCGGATGCCGCCGGCTATGCCCAGCGCATCGAAGCGCTCAAGTCCGCTTCAGGCAGCGCAGGCTGAGTAACGTACGAGTGCGAGAGCCTGCCATGACGCTATGGCGACGAAAAGATACGGATTTCTTCGCGGGTGGCAGCGCCAGCGCGCGGTCCGCTTTCCAGGCCCAGCGCCTGCGGCAGGCAACGGAACTGGCCAGCGTGGCCAGGATGGCCCGTGCCGTGGTCGGTGCAGTGACGGCACTGCCATATCCGAACAGGGACTCAGGCGGCGAGCCAGGGCGGATCGCGCAGCGCGTCCGCGAGGAAATCCCGCAATAGTTGAACTTTGAGCGGTAGCAGCGTGCGGGTCGGGTAGACGGCATGTACGTTGATAGTGCCGGCTTGCCATTGCGGCATCAGTTCCACCAGATCGCCGCGTTGCAGCGCGCCATGGCTGAGGAAATCCGGTTGCAGGATCACGCCCTGGCCGGCCAGCGCCAGCGCCAGGCAGGTGGCGCCACTGTTGGCATGGGCGCGCGGCTGCACTCGCAGGCCGGCGCGTCGGCCGTCCTCATGCAAGAAACGCCATTCATCGCCATGTGATGAGTAGCTGTAGCCAATAATGGCGTGCTGGGCCAGGGCTTGCGGCTCTTCTGGCACACCGTGCCGTTCCAGGTAGGCGGGCGCGGCGCACAGCACCATGCGCGTCCGGGCCAGGGGGCGGGCAACCAGTCCGGACGAGGTGAGATTGCCGATGCGCACCACCAGGTCGTAGCCTTCCTCGATCAGGTCGACGACGCGGTCCGACAGCACGATATCCAGCTCAACCTGCGGGTTGAGCGCCATGAAGCGGGCCCACAGCGGCGCCAGGTGAAGGATGCCGAAGTCATGCGGCGCACCGATGCGCAGCCGGCCATGGGCCTGTGCCGCGCGTGTACCGGCCTCGTCTTCTGCCTCGCGCACTGCCGCCAGCACTTCCTTGCAGCGCAGGTAGTAGAGCCGTCCTTCATCGGTCAGTGACAGGCGGCGCGTCGTACGGTGCAGCAGCCGTACGCCCAGGTATTGTTCCAGGTCAGCCACCTGCCGGGAAACCGCTGGCTTGGAGAGGCCAGTGGCGTCCATGGCGCCGACAAAACTGCCGGCATCCACGACGGCGACGAAGGTATTCATGGCCTGGAGTCTATCCATGGGGGCTCGCGCAGACAGGAAAATGAGGGGATATCTCCGTGGATTTTATGCTGGAAGACGGGGTTATCCCTGATTCTGGCGGTATTTGTGCCACTTTGCGGGTAATTTGCAGGTCCGGCCTGCCCATGCGGGTATCCTGCATGATTTAGAATTTCCATGGCATGCCCGTCCTAGGCGGTTCCCGAACTGGACGCTGGCCATGTATCAGAGGCGTGGCGCTCGGGCGACGGTTGCGTTTCTTGGCACTCATTTCAAACCCAAGTGGAAATCAATGCAGCTTGATAAAGCGGATCTGGGCATTCTTAGGCTTTTGCAGGAAAACGCGAGGTCTTCCTTCGATGTACTGGCAGCGGAAGTCGGGCTATCGTCCTCGGCTGTGCTGCGGCGCGTGAAACGCCTGGAGTCAGAGGGCCTGATCAAGGGCTACCGCGCCGTGATCAACGCGGAGGCAGCCGGTATTGGCCTGATGGCCTATGTCAACGTGCGGCTGGAAAAACAGGTGGGTGCGGCCCAGGTCGGCCCCAAGGAAATGTTCCAGGCATCCGTGCAGTCCTGGCCTGAGGTCGTGGAGTGCGTGTCGCTGACGGGGGAAATGGACTTTCTGCTGCGCGTGGCGGTACGCGACATGAATCATTTTTCGCGCTTCATTTCCGACAAGGTCCTGCACCACGAAAGCGTGCGCGACTGCCGCTCCAGTTTCGTCATGGAGTGGGTCAAGGAAAACAACGGCCTGCCGCTGGAAGAAGCCTGATCTTCCGGGCGCAGGGCCCGGAAGATCAGCAAAAGAAATACCAGCGTATCAAGCCTTGCCGGCATTCCGGAGAGACAGCCCCTTGCGGGGCTGGAGAGGAACAACTCGGGGCAGCAGCGCAAGCGCGCTGCTGCAGGATGCTCAGGCCGTGACCGCAGTTTGCGGTTGGCGTTGCGGGCCCAGCGGGCCGTAGTCGAATTCGGCGGTGGCCGGGCCGAACTTCTTCAGGCCTTCGGGCGCGTCGAAGGGGTCCAGGTGCAGTTCCACGAACACCAGGCGGCCGTCGGTGTGTTCGGCCTGTTGCAATACCTGCTCCAGTTCGGTTTCCGTGCGTGCCGACAGGGTAAGGTATTTGTCCTGGCCTGCGAAAACGCCGGGCAATGCCTGGTAGTCCCAGTTGGCGACATCGTTGTAGGCGTCGCGCATGCCCAGGATGAAGCGTTCGATCGTATAGCCCCGGTTGTTCACCAGGAAAATGATGGGCTTCTGTTCGTAGCGCAGCAGCGTGGACAGTTCCTGTGCCGTCAGTTGGAAGGAACCATCGCCGATGAACAGCAGGTGGCGTCGTTCCGGCGCGGCCATGCAGGTGCCGAGCATGGCAGGCAGGGTGTGGCCGATGGCGCCCCAGATGCTGGCATTGATATAGCTGACCTGTTCAGGCAGCGATTGCGGCATCAGGCCGATGTTCGACGTGCCGGCCTCGGCGACCACCACGTCGCCGGCGCGCACGAAGCGCGCAATGCGTGGCCACAGGCGGGCCTGGCTCAGCGGGGCATCCGTGGCGGGGCTGGGCGCAGCCAGGCGCGGCGCCTGGCCTTCAGGCACGGCAGCTGGCGAATTGGCCAGGGCGGCCTTCAGGGCCTGCAGCAGGTCGCGCGGCTCGACGGCGTAATAGGCCGTTCCTTCGATTTCGACCGAGTGGCCGAACAGGCGGATGGCGCCCTTGCTGGGCAGCTGCGCCGTGAACAGGCCGGAATTGCCCTCGATGAAGCGGGGCGATACATACAGCAGACAATCCGAATTTTCGATCAGTTCGCGCGTGGCGGGGGCCGAGTTGCGGCCGCCGTACAGGCCGCGCGAAAGCGGATGGGTTTCGGGCAGAACCGCCTTGCCGCTACCCAGGGCCGCATAAGGCGTGCCAGTGGCCGTGGCGAAGTCCAGCAGGGCGCCGGCATAGCCGTAGCGGTCCGCATCCATATCTACCAGGATGGCCGGTTGCTGGGCTTCGTTCCAGATCGTCAGGATATGGCGGACCGCCGCTTCCAGGCGCGCCTCGTCATTCTTCGCGCGCGGCTGCAGCGGGGCGGCGGGCGCGTCGATGACGACGTGGGACACATCGGACGGCAATTGCAGATAGACCGGCTTCTTTTCCATCATGCAGGCCGTCAGTACGCGGTCAATTTCGATGACGGCGTTTTCCGGCGTCAGGCGGGCCTGGGCAACCGTGAACTGCTGCAGGCAGATCATCACATCGTCGTAATTGCCTTCGGCCAGCGTGTGATGCAGCGCCAGGTTGCGGCGCATCGCATGTAGCGGCGGCGCGCCGGTGATGCACACCATCGGGATGTGTTCCGTGGCCGCGCCGGCAATGCCACAGATCGCGCTCAGGTCGCCGACGCCGTAGGTCGTCAGTAGCGCAGAGACGCCGCGCAGGCGCGCATACCCATCAGCAGCATAAGCTGCGTTGAGTTCATTGCAGCAGCCGACGAATTCCACGCTGCCGTCATTTTGCAGCTGGTCGAGAAATTGCAGGTTGTAGTCGCCCGGCACACCGAACATATGTTCGATGCCAAGTTCACGTAGGCGGCGAATCAGGAAGTCTCCGACGGTGGTTTGCATGGATAGTCCTTGTTGTTCTGAGTAAAGCCCTGCGCAGGCAGGCGGGCCGTCCAGGCGTCTGTCTCCTGGTATGCGCAGATTATAAGCATCAAAACACGCTGTTGTGCAATAATCGGTCTTATAAATTGGTTGCATTGCGGCATAACTGCGTATTATTGGTTGTGCGTGCAGTAATGGTGTGAATTGAGGGAAGCGTTGCGACAGGGGCGGGGAGGCCCGGCGCAATGCTTGCCGATAGCCGGAAAACCGCCGCCTGCCTGGTGCGTGGCGGTGCTTCAACCGATGTCCGGGCGGCTATTTCACTAGTAACTTATTATCAACAGCGTTATGCTGCGGCGCACACTTTTGTTTGGAACAGTGGCACAGCGCGTCGTAGCGAACCACTATCTGGAGACAGCAGTCATGAAACTACTCAGCAAGGCAGCCGGTGTTTGCGCCGTGACGTTCATTGCGGCCGCGCCGGTTCAGGCGCAGGATGTCACCCTGAAAATTGCGCACTTCCTGCCTTCGAATTCGAATGCACAGGTCAACGTCATCGAACCCTGGTGCGAACAGCTGGGTGCGGAATCGAATGGCCGGATCAAATGCCAGATCTATCCGTCGCTGCAACTGGGCGGCACGGCGGCCACCCTGCCGGACCAGGCACGCAACGGCGTGGCTGATATCGTCTGGATGGGGCCGGGCTTCTCCACCGGCAAGTTCCCGCGTACCGAAGTGCTGGAACTGCCCTTCATCCTGCCCACGGGGAATGAAGCCAGCAACAAGCTGATCTGGCAGTTCTACAACGACCACCTCAAGGACGAGTACAAGGCCTATGAAGTGCTGGCCATGTTCACTGGCGGCGGCATGGACCTGCACATGCGTAACCAGCCGGTGCGCAAGCTGGAAGATATCAAAGGCAAGAAGGTGCGGGCCTCGCATCGCGTTGGCGCCAATATCCTGGAAGCCTGGGGCGCTGCACCAGTGAGCATGCCGCCGGCCCAAATGACGGAAGCCATTTCCAAGGGCGTGGTGGATGGCGCGCTGGCGTCGTGGGAAGTGGTGCCCTCGACCAAGCTGGATGAAGTGACGCAGTACCACAGCGCCATTGCCGAAGGTGATCCTGCCATCAGCCATACGATCCTGGCGATGGTGATGAACAAGCGCAAGTACGACCAGATGCCGGCTGACCTGCGCGAGATCCTCGACCGCAACAGCGGCGACGCGCTGGTGCAGCGTTTCGGTGTGGCCTGGGACAAGTTCACGCGTGATGCCAAGGCGGCATCGGCACCGGGCAGCCTGGTCGACATCGCACCGGAAGACTACGCCGCGCTGCAACAGGCCGCCGCGAGCGTGTCGGACGATTGGGTCAAGGACGCGACGCGCCGCGGTATCAATGCGGCTGAACTGCTGGAAGCGGCCCGGAATCTGAGTACGCCGGCACAGTAAGCAAGGCAGCCGCGCCACTGCTGCCAGTCAATGGCAGTTGCTGGCAGCAACCGGTGAAATGGCACCGGCCCCAGGGGAAATACTCCCTGGGGCCGGTTTTTTTATCGCTGAGGAACCCGTCGCCGTGTGCATGGCGGCAGGTTCCGGCCTATCGTCCGGCCTAGTCCTCGTCGTGTTCCAGGCCTTCTTCGTGCAGGTCGTGGTCACGGTTGCGCTGGATGGTGTGCAGCAGCATGGCGTGCAGGTCTATCTCCATGTCCTCCAGGCGCCTGGCCTTGCGCAGGGGCAGCAGCGCCTTGGCGTCCGCGGCCGCGCTGCCTGCGACCGCACTACGTGCACTGGCGGCCGGTACCCGGGCGGGGATCTCGAAACTGTCTATCAGCTGGTCGGCATCGGGCTCGAACAGATTGCCGTCGCTGTCGCTGACGGCGTAGCTGCGGGCACGCAAGGTGCGGCCCTCGACATCCAGCACCGTATAGCCGTGGCAGACGCGGGAAACCGCGGCCCAGGCTGCAGGCTTGGCAATCAGCGAGTACAGGGACTTGCCGCCGCCGCCCTGCGTGACCTGGATGTAGCCGCCCTCGGCCGGTTTGCCGCGCATGGTCGGATGCGAGCGTTCGTAAAGGTGGTCGTGGCCGGCCAGCACCAGGTCGACCTCATAGCGCAGCAGCATCTTTTCTTCCAGCGCCACGAGCGAGAAATTGGCCGGGCTGCGGCCTTCGGTGTTGGTCCAGAGCGGATAGTGCTGCACCAGCACGATGAAGTCGATCTCGCCATTCTGGCGGCGCTGGTAGGCGTCGGCCAGGTCTTTTTCCATGAAATCGAGTTCTTCCATCAATTCCTTGGTGGTGGACAGGTCGCGCAGCAGCGAACCGCCCGTGCTGAACAGGAAGTGGACACGATGCACGTCCCAGGTGAAGTAAGTGCCTTCGCCGGGCTGGCTGAAACGGGTGCGGTAGCCCTGGCCACGGCCGTCCTTGGCTTCGTGGTTGCCGGGACAGGTCATCATGGGCAGCCTGGCGGTATAGGGTTCCAGCATGTCGAAATAGCGGTCCCAGACTGGCTGGTCGCCATTGGCATAGGAAAGATCGCCCGCGACCAGGAAGAAATCCGGGTTCTGCTGCCGCACGCTGTCCATGACGCGTCGGCTGGAGTCGCGTACCGCCTGGTCGCCAAAGTGGCAGAAGCGGAATTTGTCGCGCGGGAAGGGGGGCAGGGTATGCACCTCGCTCCAGCCGCCGCCGGCTTGAGAAAGATGACCATTGCAAGGCAACTGCCCGCGCGCCGGCCTTGCCGGGGCGATCACCAGCCCTTGGCTTGCATGGCTTCCGCGACGGCCTGGGCCATCACGGCATGGCCTTTGGGCGTGGGGTGGAAACCGTCGGCAAAGGCGTACGCCTGCCACCAACCGGTTGCAGCCCCGGCGGGGGCATGGGCGTCCAGGTAGCTATCCGTGCACTGCGTGATGTCATAGGACGGCAGCGGGGTGGCCGGGCTGGCTTCCGGGCAGATGGCATCCCTGGCGTTGGTGAAGCCGAAGCGGCTGGCGTCCTCCGCCCACATTCCCAGTTGTGCAAAGGCATCGACCACGACGACATGCGGATGGCTGGCGAAGGCGCTGTCGAGCTGGGCGTTGAAGGCCGTCAGCCATCCTTGCAGCAACTGTTGTGCTTGCGCGGCCGCTTCCGGCCCGGCGGCGAGCGTCAGGAGCTGCAGCAAGGGCTGGAAGCGAGGGGTGCGGGTAACGTCCGGAATATTCAGGACCGCAATGCGCTGGGCACCGGCATCCAGCAATTGTTCCTGGATAGCGGCGGCGAAGCGTTCGGCCAGCGCCTGCATGTAGGCCTGCGCGGCAGCTTCTGCACCATGTTCGCCGGATTGCAGCAGTGCCCAGGTTGCGGTTTCGCCCAGCACGTTCTGCAGGAAGGCAGCATAGGACGCGACATCAGGGGTTTGCTGCGTGGCGGCTGACAACAACAGCGCGATATAGGCTTCGATCAGGTCGGCAGCGTCATTGCCGCCGCCGTCCAGCAGC
Source organism: Kerstersia gyiorum (assembly GCF_004216755.1). Taxonomy (GTDB): domain Bacteria; phylum Pseudomonadota; class Gammaproteobacteria; order Burkholderiales; family Burkholderiaceae_B; genus Kerstersia; species Kerstersia gyiorum. Next base: position 79,082 of record NZ_SGWZ01000005.1, on the reverse strand, counting down.
AGCAGGTCCTGCGCGCCGAAGCCTGCCGCGCCTGCCGCCTGCCGGGCATGCTGCATCTGCAACAGGATGCTGGTGGGTTGCGCGGCATCCGGAGCCTGTATGCGTCCGCCCGCGACAGCGTAGTTGGTGCAGCCGGCACGCTGGTTGAAGCTGCTGGCGGAACTTGCCAGATAGTAGCTGCAGGGTTCAGGGGCTTCGGTAGCGCGCGTCAGCAGGTCGGTCCAGAGCGGGTAGGGGACGCCGCTGGTGGATTGCACCGTATGGCGGATGCCGAAGGTGCCGATATCGGACAGGCTGTCGCCGATTACCGTGACGGATGATGTCGCAACCGGTGCTGGCTGTTCGTCGCTATTGCTGCTGCCGCCACAGGCGCCAAGCAGGACCGAGCAAATGGCCGTCAGCGCCAGTGTATGGATGGAATGCAGGGATTCTGTACGGGAGGTCATACGAGGCTTCCTTTGTCTTCTTCTGGTTGGAAACGGCCACGCAGGAAACACCGGAATGCCGCCAGGCGAGCATCCAGGGCTGAAGCTTTATCTGTCCTGACGTATCCAAGGCAAAGGTGATTGAACGCCGAATACCGGCAGGCGGGAATCACTGGAAAGGGGGATTCTCGGTCGCATGGCCGGCGCCGGCATCAGGGGGTGTCGATCAGCTCGGCGGAAGACTCACGCAGGCATTCCATGAAAAGCTGGGCGGCCGGCGTCAGCGTGTCTTCGCGCCAATAGAGCACGGCTTGGCCCAGCGGCGCGAGCGGCGGCAGCGGCAGCATGCGCATGTTGCCGCGCTGCACATGGCGGCGTGCCAGCGACAGCGGCAGGATGGAGACGAAATCGCCACCGCGCAGCAGCGTCAGGTTCAGCGCCAGCGAACTGGATTCGATCGCAGGGTGCTGCAATGTCACGCCCTGTTCGGCCAGGATTTCCACCATGGTGGCAAAGGCGGGCGAGCCTTTCATGGGCGTGATCCAGCGGACGTTGTCCAGGTTGCGCCAGGACACGGGCGTATCTGGTTCACCCAGCGGGTGACGGGTGCCCACGACAAAGACGAAGGGTTCATGGTGCAGGACTTCGCTGCGCACGACCGGCAGACGGTCCGTGACCCGGTTGCGCCCCAGCGCCAGGTCGAGATTGGCTTCGTCCATCATTTTCAGGAGCCGGTCCAGTGTCGCCTCGACAAAGGAGAAGGAGGCCGTGGGCGCGCGCCGGGTGAAAAGTTCAACCGCATGGGCGATCAGTGGCTGGGGGATGGTGACGACAGAACCAAAGCGTACGTGCCCGGCCGTGCCGGCCGTCAGTGCGCTGACGTCGCGGCGCGCCAGTTCCAGTTGCCGCAGGATCTCGCGGCCGTGCTCCACCAGCACCCGGCCAATGCCAGTCAGTTCGATGGCGTTGCCCGAGCGTTGCAGGATGGGCGCGCCCAGGGCAGTTTCCATCTCTGCTATCTGCTTGGAAATGGCGGGTTGTGTGACATGGAAAGCCGATGCGACGCGCGTGACCTGCCCGAGCTCGCTCAGGGCCACCAGGATGCGCAGGTGGCCGAGCTTCAGGCCGCTGCGGAAGAAGCGTTCCATGGAATCGCTGCTTGCTGGCATGGGATGTCTCCTGTGTTTTCGCTGTTTTTTTTCGGGATGCCAGGTCAATCATAACCATATGGTTATTCCTGTTGCTTGAAACGTGATTTGCCGCAGCCCGGGTGCGACTTTACTCTTCCCATCGGCAGCACCGTATTGGCGCCAGGTTTCATGCCTGTTCAGGGACCGGATGGGCTTCTTTCCAGGAAAGGCCTGCAGCACGGCACATAACCGGATGCCGAGATGTGACTGCCAGATAACTAGACGTGCCGGACGGCACGCGTTTTGGAGACATACGCATGAGCACCTCTATTGGCCGTGGCGGGCAGCCGCATGGCGGTTCCGCCGTTCCTGTGTCGCAGGCGCAGCGGGACGCGTTGTACCGCAAGCTGACCTGGCACATCATTCCCTTCCTGTTCCTGGCGTTCATCGTGGCCTACATAGACCGCGTCAACGTGAGTTTTGCCAAGCTGGAAATGCTGGCAGACCTGTCCATGTCCGAAACCATCTACGGGCTGGGCGCGGGCATGTTTTTCATCGGCTACTTCATTTTCGAAGTGCCCAGCAACCTGATCCTGCACCGGGTCGGCGCACGGGTCTGGATCGCCCGCATCATGGTGACCTGGTCGGTCATTTCCTGCCTGACCCTGTTCACACAGGGCCCCGTTTCCTTTTATGTGTTGCGCTTTCTGCTGGGCGTGGCCGAAGCCGGCTTCTTTCCCGGCATCGTCCTGTACCTGGCCACCTGGTTTCCGTCCAGCCGCCGTTCGCAGATCATTGCGCTGTTCATGGTGGCCATCCCGGTGTCGGGCGCCATTGGCGGCCCGGTTTCGGGTTGGATCATGCAGCAGTTCGGCGGCCTGCACGGCATGGCCGGCTGGCAGTGGCTGTTCCTGATCGAAGGCCTGGCTTCCCTGGTGGTGGGCATCGCGGCGTTCTTCATCCTGCAGGACAGCATCGCGAATGTGAAATGGCTCAGTGCGGAAGAAAAGCGCCTGCTCAAGGAAGACCTGGCAGCCGATGACAGCACCCGTGCGCATCACAGCGTGCGCCAGGTGTTCCGCAACAGCAAGGTCTGGCTGCTTGGGCTGCTTTATTTCTGCATCGCCATGGGCAACTACGGGCTGGTGTTCTGGGTGCCCACCGTCATCCAGTCGGCAGGGGTCGCGAATATCGGCAACATCGGCCTGCTGTCTGCGGTGCCGTCGGTCATCAGCGCCGTCGCCATGGTGCTGATCGCGCGGCACGCCGATCGCAGCAACGACCGCCGCATTCACGTCGCCATTTGTTGCGTGCTGGGCGCGGCGGGCATGCTCTCCTCGGTGCTGCTGGTAGATCACCTTTGGTTGTCGATGGCGGCCCTGGTCGTGGCCGCCATCGGGATCAACTCCATCGCGCCGGTGTTCTGGGGTATTCCCACGGCCATGATGGGGGGCGCAGGGGCGGCCGCAGCCATTGCCCTGATCAATTCCACCGGCAACCTCGCAGGGTTTGTCAGCCCCTATGTGATCGGTTTCATCAAGGACAGGACAGGCCAGTTGCTGCCGGGCATGATCGTGCTTGCATGTGCCTTGGTTGCAGGCGCCGTCATTGCGCTGTCGCTCAGAAAACAACGGAGTAAAAAATGAGCTTTCCTGTTTGCCTCGTGACCGGCGCGGCCACGGGTATCGGTGCCGCCACGGCGCTGCGCTTTGCCCGCGAAGGCTGGGCGGTTGCCATCAATAACTTTGATGACAGCACTCGCCCGGCTGCCCAGGCCGTCGCGCAGCAGTGCCGGGAACTGGGCGTGCCGGTCCTGGTCGTGGATGCCGATATCGGCGACGACGCGGATTGCCGGCGTCTGGTGGCAGCCGTGGACGATGCCTGGCACCGGCTGGATGCCCTGGTCAATAACGCGGGCACGACCAAAGTCGTGCCGCATGACGACCTGGAAGGGCTGGACGCTGCCGAGTTCGAGCGGGTCTATCGCGTCAACCTGATCGGCATGTTCCAGATGACGCGCGCCGCTGCGCCGCTGTTGCGGCGTAGCGGCGGCGATGGCAGCAATGGTCATACGGCGGCTGTCATCAATATTTCCTCTCTGGCGTCGCTCAACGGCACGGGCTCGTCCATCGCCTATGCGGCGTCCAAGGGGGCGGTCAATGCGCTCACGCTGTCGCTGGCGCGCACGCTGGCGCCGCAGGTGCGGGTGAATGCGCTGGCCCCCGGCATGGTGGATGACGGCCTGTTGCGCCGCGTGCTGGGTGAAGACGCCTATGCCGGCATCGTGCAGGGCATGCGGGCGAACTCCCCGCTGGGGCGGGTTTCCCAGCCAGATGAAATCGCCGAGCTGGCCTGGTTCATCGCTGCCCGCACGCCCGCCATGACCGGGCAGGTGCTGGCGATCGAAAACGGGCTGCTGCTCAACACCTGAAGCGTATTTTCAGAAAAGGAATTGCCATGACGGATCTTCACAAACATCGCTCCCGGACCGTGACCGAGGGCATCACCCGCACGCCGCATCGCGCCTTCCTGCGTGCCACCGGCCTGGATGATGCGGCCATCGACAAGCCGTTCGTCGCCATCGTCGATACCTTTGGCGAAAACACGCCATGCTCGATGTCGCTCAACCAGATCTCGGACAACGTCCGTCTGGGGGTGGCTGCCGGCGGTGGGGTGCCTATCCGTGGGTCGGCGATCTCGGTGTCGGACGGTACCTCCATGAACCACTCCGGCATGCGCTTCTCGCTGGTGTCGCGTGAAACCATCGCCGACAGCGTGGAGATTTTCGTGCGCGCGCATTGCTACGACGCGCTGGTTGGCGTGGCCGGCTGTGACAAGACCCTGCCCGGCATCCTGATGGGGATGGTGCGGGTCAATGTGCCCGGGGTCTTTCTCTTCGGTGGTGCGATGTTGCCCGGCGTGGGGCCGGACGGCAACCAGGCCACCATCCTGACGGCCATCGAAGCGGTTGGCACCGCCCAGCGGGGAGACATGCCGCTGCAGACCTTGCGCGAGATCGAAAAGCGTTGCACGCCGACGGCAGGCTCGTGCCCCGGCCAGTTCACTGCCAATACCATGGCAATGGTGGCCGAGGTGCTGGGGCTGGCGCCGCTGGGCTCGGCCACCGTGCCGGCAGCCTACAGCGAACGCATTGCCGTGGCGCGCCGCGCTGGGGAAAGCGTCATGCGCGCCTTGCGCCAGGGGGGGCCGCTGCCGCGTGATCTGGTCACCCGCAAAAGCCTGGAAAATGCCTGTGCGGCGGTGGCCGCGACCGGCGGTTCCACCAATGCCATGCTGCACATTCCCGCCATCGCGCATGAGGCCGGCATACGCTTTACGCTTGATGATGTCTCCGAGGTGCTGGCGCGCACGCCGCTCATTGGCGACATGCAGCCTGGCGGGCGTTATCTGGCGGTGGACCTGCATCACGTCGGCGGCGTGCCGGCGGTGCTCAATGCCTTGCTGGCGGGCGGGCATATCCATGGCGATACGCTGACGCAAAGCGGCGAAACCCTGGCAGAAGCACTGAAGGCATTTCCCGGGCCGGACGGCCGGGTGGTGCGGCCGCACGACCAGCCCCTGTCGCCCAATGCAGGCCTGGTGGTGCTGCGCGGCAATCTTGCGCCGGATGGCGCGGCGCTCAAGACGGCGGGCCTGAAGCAACTGGTGTTCTCGGGAACCGCGCGCGTTTTCGAAAACGAAGAAGACTGTATGACGGCAGTGTCCACGCAGGACTATCGCGAAGGCGATGTGCTGGTGATACGCAATGAAGGCCCCAAGGGCGGCCCGGGCATGCGCGAGATGTTAAGTGTGACGGCGGCGATCTATGGTCAAGGCATGGGCGAGAAAGTGGCGCTGCTGACGGATGGGCGGTTCTCCGGCGCGACGCGGGGCATGTGCATTGGCTATGTGGGCCCTGAAGCAGCGGCTGGCGGCCCCATCCGACTGTTGCGCGACGGTGACCGTATCCACATCGACGCGATTCGTGGCAAGCTGGACGTTGAGCTCGATGAGGCCGAAATGGCCGAGCGGGCGCGTGTCGCGCAGCCGTTTGTGCGGGGCCATCTTGGCGGTGTGCTGGAAAAATATGAAGCGCTGGTGCGGCCAGCCAAACTGGGCGCGGTGACGCATTCCGGTGCAGTCGAATGGCCTTACGAGGCGGAACATCCAGGAGACCAACGGTGACGGGAACGGTGAAAGTCGGGTTTTGCGGCATCGGCCGCATGGGCGAGCCCATGGCGCAGCGGCTGCTGGCCGCCGGGCATGAGGTGCACGTGTGGAATCGCTCGGCAGACAAGCTGGATGCCCTGCTGGCTGCCGGTGCGATGGCCTGCGACACGCCGCAGGCGATGGCCGCCCAGGTAGATATGGTGCTGCTATGCCTGGGGGATGGCCAGGCGGTGGACAACGTGGTGTTTGGCTCAGACGGGCTGGCGCATGCCGCCGTCGCGCCTGCCTATCTGGTGGATCATTCGACGCTGGCGCCAGCCCTGACGCGCCAGCTGGCCCAGCGCTGGCGTCACGCAACCGGGCGCGCCTGGGTGGATGCGCCCGTCTCCGGCGGCACGGCAGGGGCTGCTGCCGGCACACTGGCCATCATGGCAGGCGGCACGGCCGAGGACATTGCTGCCGTCACGCCGGTATTGCGTGCATTTGCCGCCCGTGTGACGCGCATGGGCGACGTAGGGGCCGGGCAAACCGCCAAGCTGGCAAACCAGGCTATCGTGGCGACGACCCTGGCAGGCATGGCCGAGGCCTTCGTACTGGCCAGCCGCAACGGCATGGACACGGCTGCCGTGCCGTCCGCGCTGCAAGGCGGCTGGGCCGACTCCGTGCTGCTGCAGACGCTCTGGCCGCGCATGGTGGCGCCGCCGCAGGCAGCATCGGGCACCGTGCGCGTCATGCTCAAGGACCTGGATGCCATTGCAGAGCTGGCGCAATCCAGCGGCACGGTGCAGCGGATCCTGCCGCAGGTGCGCAGCCTGCTGCAGGCGGCCGTCAGCCAGGGACTGGCGGAGGCCGACCTGTCGCAGGTGTTTCGCATCGGCCTGGCGGAAAGCACCCAGAACGCCTGACACTCCGCGTGTGCCGCGCCCGCCGATGCGGGGCTTGCCGTTCATCCGGCATCGTCTTTTTCGCTGCCATGCGGAAAGGGCGTGATGCCGGCTGTGCTACATTTGCAAACCTTCCAGGCTGGCGGATTGCCGATTCCGTGGCGCCGTACCAGCCGGGGAAACATCCTTGGTGAGGTGTCTCCGCCAGTTGCCTGGCGGGCCACCCGGCACACCTCAGGCCGGCCGGCCTGAATTGCCGGAGATGGACGGGTGCATGTCTGGGGCGGATTGTCCGGATGGTTGCCGTGCCTCTGTCTGAGGTGGCAAAAATTTCTGACCGTCCGCGCAGCCCGCGGCAATACCTACGATGGCATCCTTGAAAAGCCAGGATATCCTGGCACTCAGTTTCATGACCTTCGCCCTGTTTGTCGGGGCTGGCAACATCATCTTTCCCCCCATTATCGGCCTGCAGGCCGGCCCCAGCGTCTGGGTGGCCGCCCTTGGGTTCCTGGTCACGGCTGTGGGCTTGCCGGTCATGACCATCGTCGCGCTGGCGCGCGTGGGCGGCCCCATGGATGCGCTGAGCGGCCCCATCGGGCGCACGGCTGGCGGCATACTTGCTGCGGCCTGCTATTTGCTGGTTGGCCCGCTGTTTGCCACGCCGCGAACGGCAACGGCTTCATTCGAGGCTGGCGTGGCGCCGCTTGTCGGTGATACGCCATTGGTGTTGTTCATCTATACCCTGCTGTACTTCATGGTGGTGCTGGCCGTGTCGCTGTATCCGGGCCGCCTGCTCGATACCGTGGGGCGTTTTCTTGCGCCCTTGAAAATCCTGGCGCTTACGGTGCTGGGCGTGGCCGCCTTCCTGCTGCCCCAGGGTACGGTTGGCGACGCTACCCCGGCTTATCAGGCGGCACCGTTTGCACAGGGCTTCATCAACGGTTATCTCACCATGGACACCCTGGCGGCGCTGGTGTTCGGTATTGTCATCGTCAATGCCATACGCTCCAAAGGCGTGGATTCATTGCGCCTCATCACCCGCTACGCCATCATCGCCGGACTGTTTGCCGGGGTCGGCCTGGCGCTGGTCTACATCAGTCTTTTCCGCCTGGGGGCAAGCAGCCATGAAATTGCGGTGGGCGCCACCAATGGCGCGGCCGTGTTGCACGCCTATGTTCAAACCGTCTTCGGGGATGTCGGCAGCGCTTTCTTCGCGGTGCTGATGTTCCTGGCCTGCCTGGTCACTGCCGTTGGCCTGACCTGCGCCTGCGCGGAGTATTTCAGCAAGGTCCTGCCGATTTCCTACCGTCACCTGGTATTCCTGCTGACGGGCTTTGGCCTGCTGGTGTCCAATCTTGGCCTGACAAAGCTTATCCAATTATCCGAACCGGTCCTGGGGGCGATCTACCCTCCCTGCATCGTGATGGTGGCGTTGAGCTTCTGCTGGAAATTCTGGCATGCCCCAGGCCGGGCGATTGCTCCGGCGATGGCTGTCGCGCTGCTGTTCGGTGGCCTGCATGCCCTGCATGGCGCCGGCCTGGGAGCCTGGCTGCCGGGCTGGCTGCTCACCTTGCCGCTGGCCGAACAAGGCCTGGACTGGCTGCTGCCGGTGGTGCTGGTGCTGGTGATTGCCAGTGTCGTGGACGCTATCCTGGGGCGCCGCCAGGTAGCGGCAGATGGGCAGCCGCAAGCCTGATTCCTGCGCCCGGCAAAGTGCCGCCGGGCCAGTTCATGGCCTGTATTGCCAGCCTTTCAGACCGGCAATTCTAGCCATCTGTACGGATGTTCTTCCATCTGCGCAGCGGAACAAGGTATTCTGCCGGCTTCCGAGTTTTCCGCCATGCGCGGACCCCCCAGTCTTTCATGCCTATCAAACCCTCGATCCTGCTTCAGCATCTGGCGCCCAAGCACCTGTTGACCCGCTTCGCCGGCTGCATGGCCGACTGCCGTACCCCCTGGCTGGCCCAGTACCTGATCCGCTCATTTGTCCGCAAGTACCAGGTCAATCTGAGTGAAGCCGTCATGCAGGACCCGGCTGGCTATGGAAGTTTCAATGAATTCTTTACCCGTGAACTGAAAGCCGACGCCAGGCCGCTGGCCCAGGCGGACTGGATCTGTCCGGTGGATGGCAAGGTCAGCCAGTTCGGCCCGATGCGGGAAGGCCGGTTGATCCAGGCCAAGGGGCAAGAGTTCACGGCGGCAGCCCTGCTGGGTGATGCTGCCCAGGCCGCGCCATTTCGCGACGGGCACTTCGCCACGCTGTATCTCAGCCCGCGCGACTATCACCGCATCCACATGCCCTGTGCCGGCAAGCTGCTGGGCATGCGCCATATTCCGGGCGAACTGTTCTCCGTTAACCCGGTTGTGGTGGAAGGCGTGCCAGGTTTGTTTGCGCGCAACGAACGCCTGGTGTGCTGGTTCGAACATCCGCAATATGGCGTGTTTGTCCTGGTGCTGGTGGGCGCTGCCATCGTGGGCAGCATCGCCACCACCTGGCACGGCCTGGTCACGCCGCCCCGGCGCCGCGAGGCGCGCCAATGGTTGTATGGCGGCGCGGGCCAGCCCGAGGCCAGCGAGTTCCTGCAGGGCCAGGAAATGGGCCGTTTCCAGTTGGGTTCCACCGTCGTGGCCCTGCTGCCGCCGGGGGACTGGCGCTTCAACCCTGCCTGGCAGGAAGGCAGCGCCATCCGCCTGGGCGAAGCGATGGCGGACGTGCACTGAATACCGCGTGCCAGCACCTGCCCGGCGCGGCCTGATGGCTGTGCCGGCATGGGTTGCACAAACGTCCAAGGCGCCGTTCAGGCGCCTTTTTTGTGCGCCTTTGCCCGTGTGATTGAGGCTGTACTACCGTTTAACAACCAGTGATCGGGCATCTTGTTGAAACGGTATGGGCTGGGTGCACCATTTCTTTCCTTGAGTTTCAGTACTTGATCCCTTGTGCTGCACTCAATATAGTTGGCAGATCGTTTAGTCGAACATGAGCCGGCACTAAATGCTTGCACCAGAGATCGGTCGTTTTCCAGGCCGCGTGATGATAGCGGGGCAAGCCGAGCATCCACGGCAGTATGCATATGCCTTCGGCATGGGGCCATCAAGGAGTCAATATGTCCGTTGAACATTTTCGTGCCATGGTTCTCAGGGAAAAGGGCGGCCGTACCCAGGCTGCTGTCGAAACGCTTGATCTGGCGGCGCTGCCGGCCGAGGACACCCTGGTCAAAGTGGAATACTCGACCATCAATTTCAAGGATGCGCTGGCTGTCACCGGGCGTGGCAAGATTGTCCGCACCTGGCCATTGGTGCCCGGTATCGACCTTGCCGGTGAAGTCGTCGAATCCTCCAATCCGGCTTTTCGGCCCGGCATGAAAGTCGTGCTGACGGGCTGGAGCGTCGGCGAGAAATACTGGGGCGGCTACGCGCAGTATCAGCGTGTCAAAAGCGGTTGGCTGGTGCCCCTGCCCGCAGGCTTGAGCACGCGCCAGGCGATGATGGTGGGCACTGCCGGTTTTACCGCCATGCTGTGTGTCAATGCGCTGGAAAAAGCTGGTATCCGCCCGGAGAGTGGCACAGTTCTGGTCACCGGCGCTTCGGGTGGCGTAGGCAGCGTGGCGACCGCCATTCTGCATAAGCTGGGATACGCCGTCACGGCGCTGACCCGCCATCCAGCCAAACAGGACTATGTACGGGCCTTGGGTGCGGCGGAGTTTGCCGACGGGCCTCAATGGGCTGAAGTGCCGCGGCCATTGGAAGGGCAGCGCTGGGCTGCGGCGATAGATACCGTCGGTTCCGGTGTGTTGGCCCGGGTACTGGCAGAAATGCACTATGGCGGTGTGGTCGCTGCTTGTGGGCTTGCTGGCGGTGCGGATCTGCCCACCACTGTCATGCCGTTCATCCTGCGCAATGTCAGCCTGCTGGGGGTGGATTCCGTCATGCAGCCAACCGCCAACCGCATCGAAACCTGGCAGCGCGTGGCGCAGGACCTTCCTCTGGAAAAGCTGGAAGGCATTACGGCCAGGACGGTGTCCTTGGATGGCGTCGCCGAGGCATGCACGCAGATGCTTGATGGCGAACTGCAGGGCAGGGTGCTGGTAGACGTGAATGCGGGCGGGGCAGTGGACTGAGTCCGGCCTGTGGGCGGCAAATTTGCGGAAACAGCCGGATCAGAGGACAACCGTCTGCCCCACTAAACAGGGCATCTTCGTTGCATTCGGTGCACCTGGCGTTTCTTGGTCCGGAAGTGACATCAGAAACGCGAAGACCCAAGGTGCATAGGCTGAGCAACCTGGCGATCAAAGCAGGTGGGCAGAAATTGACAGAAAATGGCACGAGGTGCCGCCGACCACGAACAGATGCCAGAAACCATGGGCATGCCTGCGATTCGACGTATTGCGGTAGAACACCGTGCCGGCGGTATAGAGCAGCGCGCCTGCCATCAACAGCAGCAGTGACGTCTGGCTGAGCTGGTTCCAGTCCAGCAGCACAGACAGAACGCCGGCCCAGCCCAGGCCGATATACAGCCACACCGAAGGCGCCTTGCCCTGGTTGGAGCGCACTTCGCAGAAAATGCCGAATACCGCCAGGGCCCAGATAACCGCCAGTGCCAGCCAGGCGCTCCAATCCATGCTCTGCCGGAGCACCAGCGGTGTCACCGTACCGGCAATCAGCAGATAAATCGAACAATGGTCCCAGCGTTCCCACATCTGCTTGAGCGGGGAAGTGCGGGTACTGTGATACAGCGTTGACGCGGCATACAAGGTAATGACCGCAACCGAGAAAATGATGGCGCCCGCAATATGGAATCCGTCACCGGAGTGGATGGTGCCCGCCAGCAGCCATACTGCGCCGGCGACGGCGAGCAGCAACCCGGACAGATGACTCAAACTATTGAATCTTTCACCGTAGTACACGTGATTCTCATTCCAGGGGAAAGGGTCAGTAGAACACGCGGTGATGAACATTTGATGGCGCTGGCCCAAGTCATACCGCTTTTGATGCCCCAATATTGGCTTGCCCCATGGCAGGCACAAATGCAACCGCAACGGTTGCAACTTAGGCATGGACAAGACGGGAACAAGAGGCCATAGTTAAAGGCTACAGGCCGTGTCCATCGGATTCCTGATTTGCTGCGATGGCGTGGCCGCTCTTGAAAGGGGGGATGTATGCCTCATCTGGCGAATGCCTTCATGGCACAGGTAGGAAACGAAAGCATCTGGAACGCGCTTGAAGCCGTACGCTTGCGCCAGACCCCCTGGCACAAAAAACAGGCCATCTTCGACCGCCTGCAAGCGCTGGGCCTCATTGAGGCCACCTACCAGAAAACATCGGCCCAATCGCCTTTTCCGGCGCCACGCATTGCCGTCCTGACTGAAAATGGCAGGCAGGCGCTGAGCCAGTACAAACGGCCCAATCGGACGGCGTAGCTTGGTCAGACCGGCTTCCCGTCGTACAAAACGGGGTGCCTATGGAAACGCTGCACCAACGATTCCAGGATCACCTGGCCGCACGCGGCTGGGTTATCCATCCTCCTACAGGCAATATGCCCGCAAGCCTGCCATCACTGGCAGGCAACACCGCCCATGCGGCATTTCTCTCTTGCTTTGAACAACTGCACAACCAGGACGACACCTGCTGGTTCCTGTGTGCCGCCGACTACGCGGGAACATCCGACAGCGCCTTCGGCCCGGACGTTTTGCGTGACATCAGCCTGGAATCCGCCATCAGCGAAGCAGACCGGCAGGCAGCTGAATCCTTCTGGAAACACCACATACCGATATTCATGAGCGTCAACGGCGATTACCAATTCCTGGCCCTGGCCCGAATCGCCGGCCGCGTCGTACATGGCGCAGAACCGGAATTCGAGGAAGTGACCGAAGTGGCGGAAAGTTTGGATGGGCTGTTGGAGCAGGTATTGATGGGGGAAGGGGGCGGGGTTGTTTGATTGAGGGGGACTGGGACGAAGCCGGATGTAGGCGTAGTCACATGTAGCATCGTAGATGGCAGCTTTGATACAGTAAAAACGAAAAAAACCGGCTCCGCCGTTTTGAACTGACCCCCATAAGTTGGACGGTCAAACGCTAAAGCCCGAAGGCATGAACTCGGCAGCTTTTAAAAATCTTGGTGCCCTTGGCCGGAATCGAACCGACATGCCTTGCGGCGGGGGATTTTGAGTTGGCGGTTTACAGTGTTTGTGTAGGGCAGTGTGACGAAGCTGGGCGTAGGTTTTAGTAGGTAAAAGTAATTGTGAATCAGTGGGTTAGCGCATTTTGGCGAAATTGGTGAAAACTGATGTGTGTACCTGTACTGTACCGATTATTTAGGTTTTGGGTACTGCCTAGTACAGCGGGGAGCGCTTTACCTCGGGGGAAGTCACATCGTTTGGTCGTTTGCCAGCTGAGAGTGATCTAGAGGCGATGTACTCATCAACGGTTTGATGCAGGATCCCGTCATTGAGTTGAAGCACCGCACGGAGCAGATACTCACGAATCGCAGACCTAGGCTTATTATCACCCGAGTTCTCAATGGCCTGCTCTAGGTCGGAGACTGCGTTGACAAGGACATTGTGTCGCTTAGTCGCACCATGCTTACGAACTACGATCTCATCAATTACCCAGTGCTTTGTCGGCTTTGCGTGCGAAGAGCAAGGGCAGGTAGATAGCCTATCGCCCTGAAAGAGCTGATCTCCTGTCCAGATGAAGGATGGATCACCCATTTTCTTGATGCCATGACGACCTTTTGAAATTACATAGCCATTGTGTATTGGATTAGGGCACGAGCAATGGCGCGTGACAACGTAGATTCCGAATTTCTCGGCCAGCAGAAGGTGCTTATCGAGTAAGCCGTTGAGAACGGCACGAGTAGTTGAATTAGGTCGAGTCGTGTCCCAATACATACCGCCGTCGGCATCTACGACAGTGCCGATGGCGTCTAGAATATCTCGGCGAAGCTCGATCAGTTGCTCGATAATTTTCATGGGTTCTTAATCGGTCCAACTAAATTCAGTGGATATTCAACAAGCATGCTTAGTTTGCCAGGTATTCTAGTCGCTTGCCGACCTACAGAAAAACAACCTGTCGTCATATTTGGAGACGTCTAGAAATTTTGATCTCGATTTTTAGTGGATAAAGAAGATTAATGGCCGAAGGGCCGCTTCTGACCTAACTCAGCCCGATATGCTGTCTAAATTCGCAGCAGTCAGTCCCGCTACCAGTTTCATCTACGCCGGCACATAAAAATACTTCAGTGGGACTAATTGCTTAGTGATCGTATCCGTTTCCTGATAGTTAGCCATGAGCGTTCTAGCAAGCTCTTCTAGCGTCCAAAGCGTGAGCGGCACGTTAGCTCGGTCGGCTTCGTACAGGGCGTCTTTTGTGAAGCCTCCGGTGCTGACATAAAGGCCTCGGTCATCTTTATGGCGACCACCCAGGAAGCTTCGAATTTGGTGACTGGAAATGCGGCCATCCCGATGTTTTACCTCGACGACGATACGGGGCTGTTGAAACCCGAAGCCGTCAGGCGACGCGAGAATATCTTTGCCTCGGTCTGAACCAGCGGGAGAGACGTTGGTTTTGTAGCCCATTGCCCGCAGTAAGCCAGCGACGAGCTCTTGCATCTCATCCCAATCCAAGCGGTTGATCTGGTCCTTGATCCGCTCGAAAGCAATGTCGCTAAGGCCTTTTAGTGGATCGTCAAGCTGCTCGTCAGCAAGTTTTTCCAGTACGGGTGTTATCTTGCCCGGTTTTCCCGACACCAATGCCAGAAGCTCCTCGCGTGCAAAGTCGGGAACCTTGAAAACCGTGAGGGTAGAGCCAAGGCTATTTTTGCTAGCCGCGCTGAGCAGGTCCCGATCAACCTCTACCGTATTCCACTCGACGGTACGTATTAGCGCCATACCGTGTTCCGCATCGGCGGGATCGTGCCGGGCGATGCTCGTGAATTTTCCCACCAAGTATGTGCGTGTCGCTGGCGAGTACGTGACAACAGCGTCGCCTTCTTTTACTTCATTTACAAAACGGAAAACTTGCGAGGCACCTGAAATAGCGGTGCCTTCTTTGATTCCGGGTTCTGCTGCTAGGTACGCTTGGGTTAAGGCTTGTCTGGAAACCCCTGGTTTGGCTTGCGCGGCAATTTGACGCCATCCGATAGCAGCGACACCCTTATCGCGAAATTCGTCATAGAGGCGCCCAGCGTCCCCTCGAATCATCCACATGGTTTTCATATTGCTACTCACCTCTTTGGTGCTTACGTATGATTGCGACGTCTACAAGACGAGTGACAGAAGCAGGCCATTGGCTTTATGGCTTACATGCATTCTTGCGCGTTTTTCTTACTGACTCCATTGCTCACCCAGCACCTCCGCCTGCTGCAACACTAGCTCCACAGCCGCATCAGCCATATCAGGTGGATACTTGTACTTGCGCAATATCCGCCGCACCATCAGTCGTAGGCTGGCACGTACACTCTCGCGCTTGGACCAATCCACGGTGATGTTCTTACGCAGGTTTTCGGTCAGTTCATGAGCGATTTTTTTCAGCGTTTCGTCCGTCAGCTCCAGCACTGCCGATTCGTTGGTTGCCAGCGCATCGTAGAAGCGGATTTCGTCTTCACTCAGGCCTAGCTCTTCTCCACGGCCAGCGGCTTCCCTGAATTTTTTGGCCATTTCCACCAGCTCTTCCATCACCTGAGCCGTTTCAATGCTGCGATTCTGGTAGCGCGTGATCACACCGCTGAGTAGCTCGGAAAACTTCTTTTGCTGCACGATGTTGCTGGCGAATTTGCTTTTGATCTCGCCTTCCAGTAATCGCTCTAGCAGTTCCACGGCGAGGTTGCGCTCGGGTAGGTTGCGGACCTGTGCCAGAAACTCGTCATCCAGCAAACCAATGTTGGGCTTCTCTAACCCGACTGCATCAAAGATGTCGACGACGTGCTCACTGACGACTGCCTGGCTAATGATCTGCCGGATGGCGACTTCGCGTTGCTCGTCTGTTTTCTTCTGAGTGCTGATGTCTCGCTTGGTGAGGATGACTTTCACCGCCTGCATGAAGGCAACCTCATCGCGTAATGCCTTGGCTTCATCCAGTGTGCAGCACAGTGAAAACGCTTTGCTCAGGGCCAGGGCGGCATCGGCAAAGCGTTTTTTACAGTCGAGTTTGCCGTCTTTTTGACCCGAAGGAGGGCGTAGGGAGAGGATGTGGTTCGCTGCACCGGCCAGCGTTTTGTGACCACCGGTTTTGAAGCCTGAGTAGTCATATCCGTGCAACATGGCGCGCAGCACATCGAGTTTCTCTAGCATAACGGCCAAGGCTTCATGTGCATCGACAGTCGGTTTGCCACGGCCATTGCTGGCGGTGTATTCCTTCATCGCGGCTTTGAGTTCGTTGCCGATACCGATGTAGTCCACAACGAGGCCGCCTTGTTTGTCGCGGAATACACGGTTTACGCGGGCGATGGCCTGCATCAGGTTATGGCCCTTCATCGGCTTGTCGATGTACATCGTATGCACGCAAGGCGCATCAAAACCCGTCAGCCACATGTCCCGCACAATGACCATTTTTAATGGGTCTGCAGGGTCTTTAAAGCGCTTCTCCAGCCGTTTTTTAACCTGACTGCTGTAGATGTGAGGTTGCAGCAAGGCCTTGTCACTAGCGCTACCCGTCATGATGACTTTAATAGCACCTTTTTCCGGGTCGTCATCGTGCCAGTCTGGACGCAGCTTCACGATTTCGTTGTACAAGTGTACGCAAATATCGCGACTCATCCCGACGACCATCGCCTTGCCGTCTTGCGCTTTGTTGCGTTCTTCAAAGTGGTCCACTAAGTCGGCCGCAACACTGGCAATGCGAGGCTCGGCACCGACTACCTTTTCCAGTGCAGCCCATTTTGACTTTAGCCGTGCCTGTGTATTTTCCTCTTCGTCCTCAGCAAGCTCGTCGACTTCCTCGTCAATAGCCTCCAGATCGGCTTCTCTGAGTTTGAGTTTCGCCAGGCGTGACTCATAAAGAATGGCGACCGTAGCACCGTCTTCCTTGGCCTGCTGCATGTCATAGATATGGATATAGTCGCCAAACACTGATCGCGTATCGCGGTCGGTGCTGCTGACTGGCGTACCGGTAAAGGCCACAAACGTTGCGTTGGGTAAGGCGTCGCGCAGGTGTTGTGCGTAACCCGCCTGATACTTGGTTTGGTACTCTGCACCGGAGAACTCAACGGCGAGGGCCGAGCTAGGGACGCCATCCGGTGTCAGGTGATACGCGCTCGGTCTGTCGGCGTTGCGCTTTCGCGTCTTTAGCTTGGCTTCGAAACCGTACTGGGTCCGGTGTGCCTCGTCTGCAATCACCACAATATTGCTGCGATCTGAGAGCTCGGGAAAAATATCTTCATCTTCACCCGGCATGAATTTCTGAATCGTGGCAAACACGATACCGCCAGATGGGCGATTGCTTAGCAAGGCGCGCAATTGCTGACGCGTCGTGGCCTGGACAGGCTGTTCTCGCAGCAGATCTTGCGACAGACTGAACACGCCGAACAACTGTCCATCCAAGTCATTACGATCGGTAATCACCACGATGGTCGGGTTTTGCAAGGCGGGTTCTTGCATCACTCGTGCCGCAAAGCAGGTCATGGTGATACTTTTACCGCTGCCCTGCGTGTGCCACACCACGCCGCCTTTGCCACGCTTTTCGTGTTGCGCATCTGGACGTGAGGCACGCACGACTTCTTCAATAGCGAAGCGCACGGCATGAAACTGGTGATAGCCCGCAATTTTCTTGATGAGCTTGCCGTCGTCTTCAAACAAAACGAAGTAGCGCAGGTAGTCCAACAGGTAGTGCGGTGCAAGCAGGCCACGTATCAGGGTTTCCAGTTCGTTGAACTGACCTAAAGGGTCTAGCGTCACGCCATCAATCGTGCGCCACTGCATGAAACGTTCGGAATTTGCCGACAACGATCCAAAACGGGCCTCGCTGCCGTCAGAAATCACCAAAATCTCGTTGTAGTCGAAGATGTCCGGGACTTGGGCTTTATAGGTTTGAATCTGGTCGTAGGCTTTCCAGATGTCGGCGTTTTCGTTAACGGAATTTTTCAGCTCCATCAACACCAGAGGCAAACCATTGACGAACAGCACGATGTCGGGTCGGCGGGTATGGTGCGGGCCTTTGATGGTGAATTGGCTGACAGCCCAGAACTCGTTGTTCTGCGGATTGCTCCAATCGACCAAGCGCACCAAATCGCCTCTTGTTTCGCCATCCTTTTGATATTGCACCGGCACGCCGTTGACGAGCAACTTATGAAAGGCGCGATTCGCGACCAACTGAACAGGGGTGTCTAGGTGTTCGACTTGCTGAATCGCATCATCCAGCGCCGCTGCTGGGATACCTGGGTTCAGCTTAGTCATCGCTGCCTGTAGTCGCGCAGACAAGATGACTTGGGTATAGCCACTGCGTTGCGGATCAGCGCCGTCGTGCGCAATGTCTGGGCCGCTCCGCAGCGTATAGCCTGTTTTTGCCAGCCAGCCTAACGCTTCCTGTTCGAGTTGGTCTTCAGTCATGTCAAAGCGTTCTCAGTCTGTTCTTGGACTTCTGGAAGGCGGAGTTGGCCGGAGATAAGGCGTGGGAGGAGGGTGTCTCGTAGCCTGCTGAGGATGCTTATATTTTCAGCATTGGCTCTGATTTTTTTATGTACCTGAGATGCAATATCGTCGAACTTAGAAAGATGGCGTTTGGGTGGTAAAACAATTTTGTAACCTTCGACAATTTTCTTTGAAATATTCTGCTGCGCTGCTCCATTTGCGCGGGAGTTAAACCATTCTCGCCCGAAGAAAAGTGTCCAAAATAAGAACCATGTGCCGATATCATTTTTAGGAATCAGGCCAGTGCAAGCCTGATTGAATGTTGACGGTTGAGTTAAAACCCCAAGACGGCCAACAGTGGGGGCCGCATATATCGCCATAAGAATAGAATTCTCGGGAAGCAGTTTTACGGATGTTTTAGATAATGCTTTCCCCGTAATTTTTTCGCCAGATGAAATAAGAAATCCGTCCGCTAATTCACCCGTTTTGATCCAGGGGATATCGCCATTTTCCCAGTATTCACTATTGGCTCTGCTAGGTGTGGACCCGTTAGTGATGATTTCACAAACGTTTTGAATGGTTGTGGTTGTCCACCCCTTCGGCACCAACCCCAACTCCGATTCTTCAAACGAATCCGGAAACAGCGCAGCGGTGGCTTCGTCCATGCCTTCCGGCTGACGGCCTTCCATCTTGGCACGCACGGGGTTGAAATCCACGAACCAAGACTTGAAGAACGCTTGGGCGATGGATTCAAGGGTTTTGTTGGTTTCGCGTAGGAGGGTGATGCGGTCGTCGAGAGTTTTGAGGGTTTTAGCTATTGCTTTTTGCGACGCTAAGCTGGGAAGATTTATTCTGGCTTTTTTAAAATCCCGTAAGACAACGCGTGGAATTGCTGCTCCGGAAATGAAGTTGCTTTTTAAGTATGAAATTACGTCCTGTGATGACAGGTAATACTTGAGGAATAGCGGGTATAAAAGTTCTGGATTAGGACGAAGTATAGCTACGGATGAAAGTAACACCGCATCTAAGGGCTCATTCAAACAGCAAACTGTGTCTAATGCAGAGTTTCCGTCTTTGGCGATTAGTACGTCACCTATTTGTGGTTGACAGCCTTGAGCTACGAGACTCTCAAAGTCTTTTGGTGATATACGTCTGGCATTTGATAAGTCGATACCGGATGAGGTCATGTCCTTTACAGACGCCATAGGTTTTCCCTTTAGGACTGACTTAGGACTTTGGTGTGCTCCATCTGTAATTTTTAGACAAAGATCATTCAGAAAATATGATTTAGACCATTCAGAACTCATACCCTAGCCCCCCCAGTTTCTGCCGAATCAACGCATCTAGCTCAGCACCTTTCGCCATTTGCTCACCCAGCTTTTCAGTCAGCTTTTGCATCTTTTCGGCAAAGGCTTCATCATCATCTTCGATTTCTTCTGCACCAACATAGCGACCCGGGGTGAGTACATGCCCATGTTCAGCAATTTCGGCAAGCGTCACGCTGCGGCAAAAGCCGGGGATATCTTGATATTCGGTGATGCTTACGCCGTCTTCCACTTCACCTCGCCAAGCCGCAACGGTTTCTGCGATGCGCTTAATAGCCTCGTCATCCAGTTCCGCTTGCACGCGGGAAATCATCTTGCCCAGTTTGCGGGCGTCGATGAATAGAATTTCGCCTTTGCGCTTTTTCTGCTTGGCGAGGAACCATAAGCAGGCGGGAATCTGCGTGTTGAAGAACAACTGACCGGGTAGGGCCACCATGACTTCCACCACATCCGCGTCGACCATCGCCGCGCGGATCACGCCTTCGTTGTTCTGGCTGGAGCTCATGGAGCCGTTCGCCAGCACAATGCCAGCGCGGCCGGTGGGTTTGAGGTGGTGCAGCATGTGCTGCAACCACGCGTAGTTTGCGTTGCCTTGCGGTGGGTCGCCGTACTCCCAGCGAACGTCGCCCTCCAGGCTGCCGTGCCACCAGTCGCTGATATTGAATGGCGGGTTGGCGAGGATGAAGTCGGCGCGCAGGTCGGGGTGTTGATTGCGGGTGAAGGTATCTGCCGGCTCTTTGCCCAGGTTGAAGTCAATGCCGCGAATCGCCAGGTTCATCGCCGCCAGTCGCCAGGTGGTGGGGTTGGATTCCTGGCCGTAGATGGAGACGTCGCCAATTTTGCCGCCATGGGCTTCGATGAATTTCTCGGATTGCACGAACATGCCGCCAGAGCCGCAGCAGGGGTCGTAGACCTGGCCTTTATGCGGGGCCAGGACGGCGACGAGGGTTTTGACGATGCTGGCTGGCGTATAGAACTGACCGCCTTTCTTGCCTTCGGCGCTGGCGAATTGGCCGAGGAAGTATTCGTAGACCTGGCCCAGAATGTCGCGGGCGGTGTTGGCATCGCCACCAAAGCCGATGGTGGAAACTAAGTCCACCAGTTCGCCCAGCTTACCGTCAGGCAGTTGAGCGCGGCCGTAGCGCTTGTCCAAAATGCCTTTGAGCTTAGGGTTCTCGGCCTCAATCGCTGTTAGGGCATCGTCGATACGCTTGCCGATGTCGGGTTGTTTTGCCGCGGCACGTAAGGATTCCCAACGCGCTGCTTCGGGTACCCAGAAAACGTTGTCTGCCGTGTAGTAATCACGCTCTTCCAACTCGGCCGCAATTAATTCTGCGTCAGCATCGGGAAGGAAATAGTCATTGTTTTCGTCGGCAAATCGTTTCGTCAGCTCAGCGCGATGCGCAGCAAACGAGTCCGAGATGTATTTGACGAAGATAAGGCCCAGAACCAAATGTTTGTATTCTGCGGCATCCATATTGGCGCGCAGCTTGTCAGCAGCAGCCCATAAGGTTTTTTTGATGTCTTGGATCATGCGTGGCTTACAAGTTAATGAAAGTTAATGTTACTGAATCGTAGTTAGCATAAACGTTTCTCAGTGATTTTTGTTTATGCTTAATCATGGAGCTGTCGGATTTGGTAGCTTGTGCTGCGGCCACCTGCGTTGGTTTTTTGTAGAACACTCCGCTGTAGCAACTCTGTGATGTCACGTAAAGCCGTGTCTTGAGAGCATTTGGCTAGCGCTGCCCATTTGCTAGTCGTCAGCTTGCCTTCAAATCCATCCAGTAGCCGATTCAGCACCTTTATCTGTCGCTCATTCATCGGAATGGTTGCGGCGTGCTGCCAGAACTTCGCCTTGGTGAAAACTTGATCGAGGACGCCATGGGCGTGTTCGATGGCTTTTAGCAGGGTCTCAAGAAACCACGCTAACCACTGCGTTACATCTATGCCACTCTTTTGCGTGCGTTCAAGGATGTCGTAATAGGCTTTGCGCTCTCGTTGGATCTGGGCTGATAAGCTGTAAAACCGTTGTGGGCTGCCGTCGGCGCGGGTAAGCAGCAGATCGCCAATAGCACGTGCAATACGGCCGTTGCCGTCGTCGAAGGGATGCAATGTGACAAACCAAAGGTGTCCTAAACCAGCGCGAACGAGTGCGGGCTCTTTTGGGGCTGCGTCATTTAGCCAGGTTAGGAGGCGTGCCATCTCTGCCGCTAGCCGGTTGGCAGGCGGTGCCTCAAAATGCACCCTTTCCCGTCCGATAGAGCCTGAGACGACTTGCATGGGACCGTTGCTGTCGTCCCGCCAGTGGCCGACCTTGATCGCATTAATGCCAGAGTAGCCAGTAGGAAATAGCGCCGCGTGCCAGCCGAATAGGCGCTCGGTCGTGAGGGGGGCCATCGCTTTGCTGGTGGCGTCCAGGATCATGTCGACGATGCCGTCGACATGACGGTCTGCGGGAGCCAAAGCACCGATATCGACGCCTAAACGACGTGCTACCGATGACCTTACCGAGGCGACATTGAGCGTTTCGCCTTCAATGGCGCTGGTTTGCACGACGTCTTCGGTCAGGGCTGCTAAGCTGGCTTCGTCGCGCAGTGCCATTCCCACGTCTGTCAGGCGGCCAAGCAACAGGCCTTGAGCACGACTGACGGCCGCCAGGGGTTCTGCCAGGGCGGTCAGGTCGTAGCGCCAATCAGGCCAGTGCGGCGATTGCCAAATATATTCACCGTATTTCATGCGGTTATTGTGGCGGCGTTTTAGGTTTTCGTCAAACCCTGATACACCGTCGCGGGGTTTATTGCGTCGGGTGGCTCGGTTCCGCTGCGTTACGACACCTGCTGGCGGGCCAGGGCTTCAGATACGGTTTCGCCTGGCCGCAGTCCGAATAGTTCTCGTGCATTGGTCGTCGTCACGTGGCTTGGTGGCTCGAATATATAGCCAGCCGCTTTCATTTGCTCGGCGATCTCTTCTGTAATAAAGAAAGGTTCGGGCAAGTTGTCGTCGGAGGGAGAGCTCATGGTTGTCCTCGTAGCGCGGCGCTAAAACTTTAGCCGCTAAAATTTTGGCATGCGTTTGTCTTACCGGGTGATTGGGTTTATCGGCGAGTGTGCGGTGCGCGGTTTGTCGATGTATCTTTCTGGTGTTGACTAGACAGCAAAGCAAGTCTGCGTCGCTCCAATATTGGGTCGTCAAAACGTACAGTCAGTTTTGCCACGGCGGCGGCTTGCGCGATGTTTTCTTTGAAGGTTTCGCTGCCTGCCACCGTTAGCGTTTGGCCATATCGTTGAGAGGCCATCTTCAGGGCTGCGATTAAACCTTCCATGTTGGCATCCGTGGCGATGCGGAGCTTGTCGCCGTCATCGCGGATAGTAGCGTCTGCCTTTCGGTAAATCAGTGTGCCTTTCTTGGTCACGTGGTCAGGCCGCTTGATGGAAATATCGTTGTATCGCTTTTTGCCCGTAACGATATTTCCGTTGAGCGCCTGCCAAGCCAGGTTGGCTCGCAGTGCTAGCAAGGCCTCTTTGTCTCCCGCCTTGGCTTGCTGTTGCAGCCATTCCTGCCACTCGCACGGTCGGTGCAGCTCTGAAATCGCGCCTCGTTCCCGTTGATAGCGCTCCTGTGCCGTGGCGAGCTCTGCGAGCAGCGTTTGATGGGTTTGCGCATACAGCAGCTTTTTCGTGAGTCGCCCGCTTCCAAGTATTTTGATTGCTGACCGTTTCAGGCGGGCTTTTGTCTTTGCTAAGTCGATCGCCCGGTTGCGTTGTTCACGTGCGGCTCTCAAGGCGGCGGTGCGCAGCGAGGCTTGATGCTGCTGCTCAGCTTTGTATCTGGCGTAGAGGCCGCTCGTGTCGATTTTGGATGGTAGGGGCTGTCGTTGGTATGTGCGGGCTGCGTTTGCCCCTCCTGGCGGCTGTACGGGCGTTTGAAAGGCGCCCAGGCGGGTGACTAGCTTCACTTTTGAAAGATCGCGAGATACAGAACTGGCTTTGACGGCTAAGCCATCGCTGTTTTGAATGATGAAGCCATTGCCTCGTTCACAAAGCCTCAGGCCGTGACTGTGTAAGACGTCATGCAGTGCTGTCCAGGAAGCAGCACGCTGCAGTTGTGGCAAACATTCGCGTTTGATCCAGCCTTGCAGGCTTTCGATACCTGCAGCTCGCTCCATGTCTTCTGCGCGACTCGCTGCTCCACGTTTTCTCGTTTGGTGGTGGTCGGGCGCTAGTTGGTAGTCCAGCTCGATGGCTTCGCACAGGTCTGCCATGATGCGATATGCCAAGTACGGCTCATGCATGGTCAGACGTGAAGGATGAATTTTGTTGATGGCCAAGTGGATATGCAGGTTGTCTGTGTCGTGGTGAACAACACTGACACGTTGATGGTCGGCAAAACCCAGGCCCGTACACACGCGGTCTTCGATAGCAGCCAATACGTCATCAGGCAGGTATTCACCGGCGCGAAACGAAATGATCAGGTGATAGGTCTTATCGCCTCTGGCGCGTGTGTTGCAGGCCTGGGTTGCCATGATCTCCAACGTGGCATCAGTCAGTTCATCAGAGTGGCAGTGGCTGATGCGTATGGTGCCGACGCGCTCGCTTGTGTCTTTCGGGTTCGATAGATAGCGAGCCAAGTCGCCAAAGCTACTTTTGCGCGGTGAGCGCATCGCGACGTGTTTGATGATCATCTGCCGTCTCTCGCTGCAGGATTTTTAGCCGCTAAATTTTTAGCGGCTAAAGGCGTGACGATGGCGGTCATCACCGTTCGAATAGTGGCTTGGTTGGCGCGGATCTCGTCCAACACGCCCACGATGGCTTTACTCATCGCGGTCATATCGTACGGCGCCAGCTTGGCGTCGTCAGTCAGCCATAGCTTTAACAGTCCGCCCAAGCGTCCCAGATCGCCGTTGATCTTGGCGAGCTCTTGTACTTGCTGGTAGTCAATGATGCTAGTGACGCGATAGCCCTGACCCACCAAACGCAGATAAGTCGACACGCTGTGGCCGCTATTGCGAGCCATGGTTTCGATCTCGGCGCGCTCTTCGGGTAGGCAATACACCTTGATGGGCGGCTGCGTTTTACGCGTAGCGGGGCTGCTCTGCCTATCCATGGCGTAACCCCCGCGGCGCATGCCGCTGGCCCCGCAGGGCAGGATTCCCATTGAGCGCCGCTAGGTGCGAATACGGGAAAGTAAAGAAGGACCGACTGCTTGCAGGTGGGCCTACTTTACCTATCCTGCCCGCTTGACACAGTACTCTTTCCCACGATTTCTGCGCGGTTTTGTCGTGTAAAGCCACTCTGTTCCGCGTTTGAACAAAGATTGAACGATCAATGACTGCATTGAACGACGATTGAACGCCAAGACAAACAGTACGTTCGACGAATGGACGTAGCAAGAACAAAAAATGGCGGTGCATTAGAGCAGGTCTCGCGGGTTTGGGCTCGGATTGAACGTGAATTTATGTGGCGCTGTATGCTGCTTCTCTGCCGCTGAGCTGGCGACTCTCTGTTTGGGCTGTTCAGGTGGTTTGCCGAGCAAATGCCGGTTCACGTGCCGACGAAAGGCTTGATAGCTGAACGTCAGCTGGCCCTCATCATGCAAGGTCTGGTAAATGGCTAGTACTGACCACCCGTCGTCTAACGCCTGTTGAATGTCATCTCGCAGAGCCAACATCACTGCGCGGTTTGCACCTGCTGAACTTGGCGCAGCGCTTCTTTGTCGTTCAGCAATTCTTTCTGTCAGTGCCTTCATGTCAGCACGCTTGGAAGTGTGGTTGCCCACAGGCTAGGTCGCATTTTTCGTCCTCTTGTTAGATATATATATCTATCTTGTTAGGGTCTCTGGGGGATACCAATTTCGGCTTAAACGGTCTTGTCGGGATACCAATGTGGATAACTTAGGTCTCAACCGGAAACGTATCTGGTAGGCATGTGTATAACTTCAGGATCATCGTCGGCTTGTATTTTTTGTCGTAACGACATCAGGAGTTTTCGCATTTCTTCGGGTAAGCACGCGAACTCTTGCGCGTTGACAACCACCGCATTGCCACTGGCATGTGTGACGTTTACCTGAAGCTTTTCGATGTGTACGAGGCGAGACTCGGCATAGTTTCCCGAAGATAGGGCGCTCTTCAGGTCAGCGGTTGCCGCCTGCACAGTGGATGGTAGGTAGTCCCACGTCGCGACTGCGGTGAGTTTGCCTTGTTCATCGCGGATGCAGACCTTCTCACGTAGGCGGTATTCGTTGCGACGCCCCACACGTGTTTTAGTGATGTAGCCAAAGCGTTGCAGCGTTTGTAGCTCGCGCAGCACTTGGCTACGGCTGATCCCGGACTCGGCCATGATGGTCGTGACGGCAGGAAAGGCGCGGCCTGATTGGAAGTTGGTATGCGCTTTGATCACGAGGTACACCGTGACGGCATACGGCCCCATCCGCGAGATGTCACCCGTTTGGATCATCGAATGAAAGATATGAAACCACGTGGTTTCAGCGTGTAGTAGATCGGCTTGTTGGCTCATCGTCGACCCCTTACGAATCGTGAGCAGAGAAAGCTTCGTCGATCAGACGGGCGATGCCTTCAGTGCGGAAATACACACGCCTACCGATTTTGACCTTGGTTGAATTGATTTGGTCAGCCCAGTCGGATTGCGATGAGCTCAAGCTGATGCGTAGACCATCAGGGCTGCGATTTAAGACTTCGGCCAATTGGCCGAGTGTTAGCAGCACGGAATAGCGCTCTTTCAATGTGGTGAGGGTAGCGGACATTGGGTGGCTCCAGACGCTGTGATTAATTACTTTCAACACACGTAGTTTTGCCCTACATACGCAAAATTCACCTGTAAAATTAATTCGTCTGCAACTCGGTCTACATCCAAAACGATTACGAATGAAGGATCAGCCCGCCGCCCGTGTTCAACCCTCGTCTCGGATTTCGCGTCGCGGTCGCCCCGTTGGGACGACGAAGACGCGCCAGCAGGAAATGCGCGATCGTGTCCGTACCGTTGCAACGCTGAATCATTTGTTTATCAAGGTCTGCTGCGCCAACAACCTGGCGCAGTTCTCGCGGTGGTTCGACGAGACCATGCATGCTCGCTATCCTGGCCGTACCTGGGATACCAATGTGAGCAACAAATGGCGCAAGAATTTTTACGGCACCGTCGCAATGACAGACGAGTGGGTGCAATACTTGGATGTGCTCTTTCCTGATGGACGCTACTACAGCGCTCAGGAGGCGATATGCGCCCCGTTGGCAAGATTTCCTACCCAACCCCTAGCTGGCAGCATGGGTAACGGCGCTATGGGGGCTCTGGCATGGTTTCGTGAAGGCCCCGGACAGCTGTGGCATGCCATTTGGGAAGATGCCGCCTTTGGCGTCGGGGATGCGGACAGCTATGAAACAGCCTTGGATGATCTGGAAATGAAGCTCTACAGCAATTTTGATTGCGATGAGTCGATTACCTATCAAGACCTTGCTCAAGCGGTACGGCTGTACCGTGCTCAGCTGCCCGTTGATGCTCAGGCTAGGCTGGAATATCCTTTGGAGTGGGGCATTCGA
This sequence comes from Kerstersia gyiorum, assembly GCF_004216755.1. Classification (GTDB taxonomy): domain Bacteria; phylum Pseudomonadota; class Gammaproteobacteria; order Burkholderiales; family Burkholderiaceae_B; genus Kerstersia; species Kerstersia gyiorum. The sequence continues at coordinate 52,039 of NZ_SGWZ01000005.1, read as the reverse complement.
TCCTACTTGTGCCTGAAGCTAGCAATCGCTGCGAACCAGCCCGATGTGTTGGGTGTGATGTCTGATATCGCGGACTATTTTGCAGATATCGAGTTGGCCCGATTGAAGGCTGATTATGACTATGCCTTCGCGATCCGGAAGGAATGGATGCGACGAGGTTTGTCCTGCGCGCCATCCGTCGGTGAGTACGTTTTCAATCCCTTTTTGTCGTTATGGGATCAGTGCTCCAGCGAACATTTCTGCCGACGCTACGCTAGATTAGCCTCACTTACGGATCGGTCTTTGCGGCCCGCTAAATAAAGCTGTTTTCTGGGATTTAAGCTGCTTTTTAATGCTAAATTCCCGGCTGTGCCCGAGTGGTGAAATTGGTAGACGCAGGGGACTCAGACCAATTTGAGCCCTCAAGGGGAAACCCATGAGGTGAAGCCCGTCAAACTCGGTGAAGGCCCTGGATTAAGTATCCGAGCTAATACCGAGCCAAGCCTGGTGATTGAACGCCAGGAAGGTGTAGAGAGCAGACGGCGGGCACCTACGGTCGAGAGACTAAGGTGAAGGCGTGCTCCAGGCCACGAACGTTGCTTTTAGAGCGACGGCGGCGAAAGCCGAAGTGGTAAGAAAATCCCCCGCCGCAAGGCGTGCCAGTTCGACTCTGGCCTCGGGCACCAAGTCTTGGCTGTTATTGCCTATATACGCAGGGTTGCGAAAGGCTGTTTTTGACCCGTTGCAGCCGTTCAGTAAACGGACTGCGCGGCAACAGTGTGGCGATTGCTGTCGGTCATGCGCGCAATCTCTTTAAGGCTGCCTACTGCTACATAACTACCATTGGCAGAGATTGATGAATGCAGTAGCGTGAGACTAGGTTAATTATCTAGGCAAAAATAGTCGAGTCGGTTTCAGATTTTGGCGTCGGCGCGAATCGTTTTTTGGATACGCTTGCCCACATGTTTCATATACGGTTTAAGAGCATCTTCACTGTCACCAAAAATGTGATGGAGCGCGTTGCTTGCAACTTTGGAGTTGAGTTCGATAGCGATATTTTCATCCACAAATTGTTTGCCTGAGCTGAATCTATCAGAATCACATATTGCGAACCCTATGCGTGGTGATATCGGGTAGAAAAAGTCCGCGTTTTCAGGTGCAATAAAATCAGTTTCCGAAACATCGGAATGCACATTCACTACGGGCTGATCGGACGTAATGAATGGAACATTAGTGTTATTGATCAACAATGCTTGTCGAGTTACTTCGCGGCCTATGTACATGCTGTAGCCGAGGTTCATTCCGAGCATGTAGCTGATATACCACCATGCATTTTCCATAGTTTCGGTGTGCGTCGCTGAGGCTTTGTTGCGGTGCTCACAGGCCAGCAATATCGAATCACGAAATGCTTTTGTTCTTGATAGCTGGTGGCCAATGAACGCCATGAACGCCACAAGGTTTTGCTTGTCCTCAAGCACTTCCAACTGTTCATTAGCAAGCGAAGTTAGCACTTGCGATACGGCACCTTCATGTAGCATGTGAAGGTTTTCCATTCCATTGCAACAGAGTGTTTCCAGTAACCTCTCTACTTCTTCATTCGAACACCCGGAATTTTTGTAAAAATCAGCAATGGATTGCACTTCAAGAAAAGGCTTCAAGGATCTTGCATGCTGCTCTTGGAGTGCAGTAGGACTCTGGGAGGATAGTTGTTCGATGAGCTTCAAATCCAATGCGGTCAGAGGAGTGATTTTGTAGAAAAACTTTTCCTTTGCAACTGCCCTTACGCTGTCCTGGCTGATGTTTCCTTTCTTCGTACGGTAGAAAACTTCTTTTCCGTCCGGCGCCCATCTCTTGAGGTATTCCGCCCACACATAGTGATGGTTTTTTTTTGCTTGTAGGTCTTTCTCCACCGATTTCTCCCAGTACTAGAGTGTTCAGGGTTCAATGTAGCGCGTGTGTCGCAAGCTTCTAAAAATGCAAATGCCGGCCGCTGCTAAAAGCGCATACCGGATGCCTAGATTTGTAGAAGCAGGCCAACTGTAGCTAAGGAAGCCACCAGCGTTCACCTAACATTGACTTCACCCAAATGAACTTCCGCTCTTGGTCTAAGCTAACCCTCAACGGTTCAGCTTGTCGAGCTTCCCTACCAAATCCTCGGCCCGCAGGTGCGTATACCGCTTCAGCATCTGCATACTCTTATGCCCGCTGATCGCCGCCACTTCCTGATCGGATAACCCGGCTTCCACCAGTCGACTAACTGCTTCATGCCTTAGATCATGAAACCGGAAGTCCGTCAGTCCCGCCTCCTTCTTCGCGTCCGTCCACGCCTTGTCGAATAGGTACGGCCGTCTCACCCCATCACGCCCTGGTTCACCAAAGAACACCAGATCGGTTTCAGGCGGTCGAGTGGGGTTATCCATCGCAGCCTGAAACGCCGCTGTCGCTGCTTTAGTGAGCGGTACGGTGCGTGGCGATGAGTTCTTGGTGATGTCCAGGCGCACGACGCGTCTTTGCAGGTCTACTTGGCTCACGCGCAGGCCGCCGATCTCGGATAGCCGCATGCCGGTTTCCAGGGCGATACGCACGATCCAACTGAACATCGGGTTTGAGTAGGCATCGACGGCTGCGAGCAGGCGTTTGTGCTCGGCGGACGTCAGTCGACGATTGCGCCCTGCACCGGGAGCAGGACGACGAATCTGCGATACGGGATTGAAGGGCAGGCCTAATCCCCATTCTTTGATGGCGATGGTAAACAAGTGGCTGAGCAGCGCGAGTTCCAGGCGCACGGTGTTGTTGCTGCGCGGTACCAGCTTGCCGTTTTCGTCAGGATCGCCTGCCAGTCGCATGTCGCGGTACTGCGCTACGATATCGGCGCTGAGAGCGGCGAGGGAGTATTTGCCAAGGTGCTTGAGCAGCGGTTGTGCTTTTTTGTACTCAGAGGCACGCGTGGATTCGCGTTTGGTAGGTGTGACTTCGCGCAGGTAGCGGGTTAGGGCCGACTCAAGCGTCATGCGTTCGCCAGGGGCGCGCTGAATGTAGACGCCGCGCACCATTTCGTCTTCGGTGCGACGCGCCCAGTCTTCGGCATCACGTTTGGTGCGAAATGTTTTGGACGAAGTTGGCCAGCCTGTCTTGCGAATGACGGCTTTCCAGGTGCCAGATGGGGTTTTGACGATAGTAGCCATGTATGTGCAGAAGCTCCGGAAGTACGCTCGGCGCTTCGCCACTGTACCGAAACTGTACCTGGCTCACAAACTTGGAAAATCCCCTAGTGCTAGGGAAAGACTAAAAATCACGCTAGATGTTTGTAAACACTAGGGATTTTTAAGTGGTGCCCGGGGCCGGAATCGAACCGGCACGCCTTGCGGCGGGGGATTTTGAGTCCCCTGCGTCTACCAATTTCACCACCCGGGCAGGTTGGTCGCGAACACGTAAGATGTGCTGCGGGAGATGCGAAGACAATAATTATATGTGGTTTACAGCAGATTGGCCAAGTTCCGCGTGAAATTTGCTGTGCCCTGGCCGGTTTTTGGTTCTCGCGGCCTTTCCCATGAAAGGATGGCGAGAACCAAAATACCAACTGCGCTTCATGTGCGGCCTCTATCCGCAGCGCCGCTTTGAACGCTTATTTCTTTTCCGGCAGGAACCAGTTCAGCAGCAGGGCGCTGATGCCGCCCGTGGCAACGCCGGATTCCAGGACGTTTTTGATGGCCTGGGGCAGGTGGCTGAGGATTTCGGGTACCTGCGATACGCCCAGGCCCAGCGCCAGCGAGACGGCGATGATGAGCAGGGCGCGGCGGTCCAGGTCGATGCCGGCCAGGATGTTGATGCCTGATGCCGCCACTGCGCCGAACATGACCATGGCGGCGCCGCCGAGTACGGGTTCGGGAACGGCTTGGAGGATGCCGGCCACGCCGGGGAAGAGGCCCAGTACGATGAGCATGCCCGCGATCCAGATGCCGACGTGGCGGCTGGCGATGCCGGTGAGCTGGATGACGCCGTTGTTCTGCGCGAAGACCGAGCTGGGGAAGGTGTTGAAGACGCCAGCCAGCAGGGAGTTGGCGCCGTTGACGAGTACGCCGCCTTTGATGCGCTGCATCCACAGCGGGCCTTCCACCGGTTCGCGCGAGACTTTGCTGGTGGCGGTGATGTCACCGATGGCTTCCAGCGAGGTCACCAGGTAGATGATCAGCATGGGGACGAAGAGCGACCAGGAGAATCCCAGGCCGAAGTGCAGCGGCGTGGGGATCTGGAACAGCGCTGCTTCGCGGGCGCCGGTGAAGTCCAGGCGGCCCATCCAGCCAGCCACGAGGTAGCCCAGCACGAGCGCCAGCACCAGTGCGGTGCTGCGCACCCAGACGACGGGAACCCGGTTGAGTACGATGATGGCGCCCAGTACCAGGCCGGAGAGGATGAGGTTTTCGCCATTGGCGAAGGTGCCGTTCTGCATGGCGCCGTAGCCGCCGCCCATGCTGATCAGGCCGACCTTGATGAGGGTCAGGCCGATGAGCAGGACGACGATGCCGGTGACCAGCGGCGTGATGAGGCGCTTGACGAAGGGCAGGATGCGCGAGACGCCCATTTCCACGAAGGAGCCAGCGATGACGACGCCGAATATGGCCGCCATGACGGCTTCGACCGGCGTGCCTTGCTTGACCATGACGCTGCCGCCGGCGATCAGCGGGCCGACGAAGTTGAAGCTGGTGCCCTGGACGATCAGCAGCCCTGCGCCCAGCGGGCCGAAGCGGCGGCATTGCAGCCAGGTAGCGATGCCGGATATCACCAGCGACATGGATACGATGAGCGTGGTGTCGCGGCTGGAGACGTTCAGCGCCTGGCAGATCAGCAGGCCGGGCGTGACGATGGGCACCAGGATCGCCAGCAGGTGCTGCAGCGCGGCGATGAAGGCAACGGGCGGGGCGGGGCGGTCGTCAGGGCCGTAGATCAGGTCCTGGCGTGGCGCATCCTCGGGCGCGGCAGGCGCGGCGGTATGGGGGAGGGGAGCGGTAGGCATGGCGGATGGCCGTTCAAAGCGCCGCATTTTAACGGCCTGGGCGCGTTTGCGGCCAGGCTTGCGGGCCTTTCCGGGCCTGCAGCCCTTGAAATCGCTGCGGTTTGTCCCCATAAATACAGGATTCCGGTGTTGCCCGCTGTGGCGGCCGCCGTTTTCCTATCAATTTTCAAGTGTCAGAAAGTACGATGAGCCAGAACGCGACGTCCCCCTCTTCCGAAACCCTGGGTTTCCAGGCCGAGGTGAAGCAACTGCTGCACCTGATGATCCATTCCCTGTACAGCAACAAGGAAATTTTCCTGCGCGAGCTGGTTTCCAATGCGTCGGACGCCTGCGACAAATTGCGCTTCGAGGCAATCGACCACCCCGAGTTGCAGGAAGGCGGCGCCGATCTGGAAATCCGCGTTGATTTCGATAAGGAAGCCCGCACGGTCACGATTTCCGATAACGGTATCGGCATGTCGCGCGACGAGGTGATCGCCAACCTGGGCACGATTGCTCGTTCCGGCACCAAGGAATTTTTCTCGCAACTGACTGGCGACAAGCAGAAGGATGCGCAACTGATCGGCCAGTTTGGCGTGGGTTTCTATTCTTCTTTCATCGTGGCCAGCAAGGTGGTGGTGACGACGCGCCGCGCTGGTTTGCCGGCCGATCAGGCGGTGCGCTGGGAGTCCGCCGGCGAGGGCGAGTTCTCCGTGGCGCCGGCAGAGAAAGCTGGCCGTGGCACCGAGATCGTGCTGTACCTGCGCGAGGGCGAAGAGGAGTTTGCCGATGGCTGGCGCCTGCGCAGTATTCTGCGCCGCTATTCCGACCATATTTCCCTGCCCATCCTGATGCGCAAGGAAAAGTGGGACGAGGAAAAGAACGAGCAGATCAAGGAAGACGAGTGGGAAAGCGTGAACCAGGCCAGCGCCTTGTGGACGCGCAGCAAGTCGGATATTACCGACGAGCAGTACCGCGAGTTCTACAAGCATGTGTCGCATGATTTCGAAGACCCGTTGGCCTGGACCCACAACCGCGTGGAAGGCCGCAGCGAATATACCCAGCTGCTGTATGTGCCGCGCCATGCGCCGTTCGATATGTGGGACCGCGATAGCCGCCATGGGCTGAAGCTGTATGTGCGCCGCGTGTTCATCATGGAAGACGCCGAACAGCTGCTGCCGTCCTATCTGCGTTTTGTGCGCGGGGTGATCGACTCTGCCGATCTGCCGCTGAATGTGTCGCGTGAAATCCTGCAGGAAAGCCGCGATGTGAAGGCCATCCGCGATGGTTCGACCAAGCGCATTCTGTCCGTGCTGGAAGACATGGCGGAGAACAAGAAGGACGATTACGCGGTGTTCTGGGAGGCCTTCGGCCAGGTGCTCAAGGAAGGCGTGGGTGAAGACCAGGCCAACCAGGCGCGCGTGGCGGGCCTGATGCGCTTTGCCTCGACGGCCGGCGAAGGCGCGGCGCAGATCGTGTCGCTGGCGGATTACATCGGCCGCATGAAGGAAGGCCAGGACAAGATTTACTACCTGACGGCGGACAACTACACCGCCGCCGCCAGCAGCCCGCACCTGGAGCTGTTCCGCAAGAAGGGCATCGAGGTGCTGCTGCTGACGGACCGCATCGACGAGTGGATGCTGTCCTACCTGCGCGAGTTTGAAGGCAAGCAACTGGCGTCTGTCGCCAAGGGCGGCGTGGATCTGGAAAAGCTGGCCGACGAAGACGAAAAGAAGCACCAGGAAGAAGTGGCCGAGAAGTTCAAGCCGCTGGTCGAGCGTCTGCAGGCTGCACTGGGCGAGAAGGTGAAGTCGGTGCGTGTGACGGCGCGCCTGGTGGATTCGCCTTCTTGCGTGGTGGTCGAAGAAAACGAACTCAGCCCGCATCTGCTGCGCATGCTGAAGGCAGCAGGCCAGGAAGCGCCGGTGATCAAGCCGGTGCTGGAGATCAACCCGGATCATCCGTTGGTGGTGCGCGTGGGCGAAGCGGACGACGCGAGCTTCAATGATTGGGCCGAGCTGCTGCTGGGCCAGGCCCTGCTGGCCGAAGGCGGCCAGCTCAATGACCCGGCCGAGTTCGTCAAGCGCCTCAATCAGTTGCTGCTGCAACGCTGAGCGGCATGACCCGGCAGCTCCCTGGCGGGGCTGCTGTGCTGACAAGGAGCCGCCAAGTTCGGCGCCATGGCAATGAATCCAGGGCTGCCTGCCGGCAAATACCGGCAGGCAGCCCTGTTTTTTTGCGGCGTCTCCCTGTTTGGGGCGTCAGTGGCTGCCGCGCACCAGGTTGACGGTCCAGATACCCAGCAGCATGAAGATCAACGAGCCGCAGACGTGCACGGTGATCATGCCGGCGGACCAGAGCAGCTGGCCGTTGCGCAGCAGGGTCAGCAGTTCGCCGGTGAAGGTGGAGAAGGTCGACAGGCCGCCGGCCAGGCCGGTAATGATGAACAGGCGCCAGACGGTAGGCAGTTCGGCGACGATACTGGCATAACCGATGGCGCAGCCGATGATGTAGGCGGCGATCAGGTTGGAGGCCAGCGTGCCCATGGGAATCTGGGGCAGCAGGTTGTTGAACAGCGCACTGAGGCCGAAGCGCGCCAGCGCGCCGAGGGCAGCGCCGGAACTGATGGCCAGGACGATGGTTAAGGCATTCATGGCGATGGGCCGGGAAGGATGGAATGCGCCCGGCGGGCAGGAAGCTGCGCTTGCAGGCGCGGCCGGCGGGATCGTTGCTGCTTGGTCCTGGCGCCGGTCTGCCGGGCACCTGTTTTATTTTTAACGCTTTTCCAGGCGTTTTCCCAGCTTGGCGTGTGCATCGCAGCACCAGGTTTCGCCACCCTTGAGCATGGCTTCGGAGCGCGGCAGGTAGATGTGGCAGTGGGCGCAGCGCACCATGGATTCCTTGGCGCTGGCAGCGGGTCCGGCGCTCGGGCCCGCTTTGGTGCCGCGGGCGCTGCGTGCGCCAGCCTGGTCCCGGCTTTTTAGCTTATGCGTGGCCAGCAGCCGCGCGACGACCATTGCGCCCAGGATGATGAGCAGCCAGAAGAGTATTTTTCCCATGGTTCACAGGTTCCCTTGTAGGGCGACATAAAGGGCGAACCCGCCGCCCAGGTAGATCAAGGCGAGAAAACCGGCGCCCGCCAGTGTCCAGCGCACGGCAACGCGGCCGCGCCAGCCCCAGACACGGCGTCCGATCAGCAGGATGCCGAACGTGAGCCAGGCCAGCAGCGTGAAAATGGTTTTCAGGTCCAGCGGTAGCGCCTGGCCTGTCAGGGTGGCGGAAATCAGCGCACCGGACACCACGGCCAGCGTGAGAGCGCCAAAACCCAGCGAAATCAGGCGAAACAGCAGTTTTTCCTGGATCAACAGCGGTGGCATGGCGTCCAGGGCGCGGGCGAACAGGGCGTCGAACCAGTTGTTGCCGATATTGCGCGATGGCGCCTGCAATTGGCGATCCAGCAGCGTCATGAGCACGGCCTGCAGCGCGGCGATGATGACCAGCCCGTAGGAAGCCAGAGCGATCAGCAGGTGCGCGCGCAGCCAGGGTTCGCTGGCCGGCAACACCGGGTAGGTGATCGGGGCGATGATGGGCACGAAGGCGCTCAGGGCGGCCGTCGGATATAGCAGTAGTTTCAGGCCGTCTAGCGGTTCGCGCAGACTTTCCAGCCAGAAAATGATCATGCCCAGCCAGAGCGAGGCCGAGGCGGCGATGGCCCAGTTGATTTGCAATGCCGGGCCGGCCAGCATGTCCTGTTGCAGGCCCAGGCCATGCAGCAGCAGCGCCAGCGGCAAGCCGTAGCGCGGTTCGCGCGGCTGCCAGGGCTCGGCTTCGGCTCGGGCCAGCGAGCGCCAGGCATGCAGCGCCAGACTGGCGTAGAGCAATGTGGCCGCTACGTGAAATACAATGTCGTAAGGCATAGATGCCATTATGCAGAGACAGGTTACGGCAACCGTACCGAATGACGGCCTGCCGGACCAACTGATGAACCGATAAGTGTAAGCGAAACCCTTGCCATGCTCGACAATCTTACCCAGCGCCTTTCGCGTGTGGTCAAAACCCTGCGCGGTGAAGCGCGCCTGACGGAAGCCAATACGCAGGAAATGCTGCGTGAGGTGCGCCTTGCCCTGCTGGAGGCGGACGTTGCCTTGCCTGTGGTCAAGGATTTCGTGTCCCGGGTCAAGGAACGCGCACTGGGCGCAGATGTGGCCGACAGCCTCAACCCCGGCCAGGCGCTGGTGGGGGTGGTGCACAAGGTCCTGACCGAACTGATGGGCGGCGATCTGGGCACTGAAGCCGGCGAGCTGTCGCTCGCGGTGCAGCCGCCCGCCGTGATCCTGATGGCGGGCCTGCAGGGTGCCGGTAAAACGACTACGACCGGCAAGCTGGCGCGCTGGCTGGCCGAAGGCGGCCATACGCATGGTGGCCGCAAGACGGGCAAGAAGAAGGTGCTGGTGGTCAGTGCCGACGTTTATCGTCCCGCCGCCATCGAGCAGTTGCGTACCGTGGCCGAGCAGGCCGGTATCGACTGGCTGCCGTCCGATCCCAGCCAGAAACCGCTGGATATCGCCAACAATGCCGTCGACCATGCGCGCCGCCATCACTACGATGTGCTGATTCTCGATACTGCCGGCCGCCTGGGTATTGATGAAGCCATGATGCAGGAGATCAAGGCGCTGCATGCGGCGGTGTCTCCGGTGGAAACCCTGTTCGTGGTCGATGCCATGCAGGGCCAGGATGCCGTCAATACCGCCCAGGCGTTCGCCAATGCGCTGCCGCTCACCGGCGTCGTGCTGACCAAGCTCGATGGCGATGCGCGCGGTGGCGCGGCGCTGTCCGTGCGCCATGTGACCGGCAAGCCGTTGAAGTTCGTCGGCGTGTCTGAAAAGCTCGACGGCCTGGAGCCGTTCCACCCCGAACGCATGGCGCAGCGCGTGCTGGGCATGGGCGATATCGTGTCGCTGGTGGAGCAGGCCCAGAAGAACATCGACATTGCCGAAGCGCAGAAGCTGGCCAGCAAGATCAAGTCCGGCGACAAGTTCGACCTGAATGATTTCCGCGAGCAACTGCTGCAGGTGCGTAAGCTGGGCGATATGGGTTCGTTGCTGGAAAAGCTGCCGGCGCAGTTTCAGGCTGCGGCTGGCCAGTTGCAGGGCGGGCAGGCGGAAAAACAGTTGCGCCGTACCGAAGGCATCCTGAATTCCATGACGCCGCAGGAACGTGCCAAGCCGGAATTGCTCAAGGCCTCGCGCAAGCGCCGGATCGCAGCGGGTGCGGGCGTGCCGGTGCAGGAAGTGAACCGTCTGCTGAATCAGTTCGAGCAGATGCAGGGCATGATGAAGCAGATGAAGAAGGGCGGCATGGCGAAGATGATGCGAGCCATGGGTGGCCTGAAGGGCCTGGGCCGCTTCGGTGGCTTGCGCTGACCGACGTTGCTTCTTTCAGGCCGGACGGCCAATGTAAAAGGCAGGCACAGGCACCGTGGGTGCCTGCCTTTTACTTTTTCGGCGTAATTTCAGCGTATGCCAGGCCAGCGACGCACCGATGGCCTGGTGGTGCGCAGCGTGGGGCAGGAAGAATCAGCCGCCGCCGACTGCTACCACCAGTTCTACGATGTCGCCTTCCGTCAGCCGGGTTTGGCTGTGCAGGCTTTTGGGCACGATTTCCCCATTGCGTTCCACCGCCACGCGCTTGCCGGTATGGCCCAGGGCTTCCAGCAGGCCGGTCACGCTCAGTGCGGAATCGAATGTACGGTCTTCTCCGTTCAGTGTGATACGCATGCTCACTTCCTCCTGAAAATCAGATCCCAGACGCCGTGGCCCAGGCGCAGGCCGCGGGTTTCGAATTTGGTTTGCGGCCGGAAATCGGGGCGCGGCGCATAGTCTTGCGCGGTGTTTTCCAGCAGTTCGTTGCCGCTCAGCACTTCCAGCATCTGTTCCGCGTAGTTTTCCCAGTCGGTCGCACAGTGGATGTAGCCGCCGGGCGCAATACGGCTGGCCAGCAGCGCAATGAACGGCGGCTGGATCAGGCGGCGCTTGTGGTGGCGTTTCTTGGGCCAGGGGTCGGGGAAATAGATGTGCACGCCGGCCAGGCTATCGGGCGCGATCATGTCGCGCACGACTTCCACGGCATCATGCTGGATGATGCGCACATTCTGCAGCTCGGATTCCTCGATGCGCTTGAGCATGGCGCCGACGCCGGCGTTGAAGACTTCCACACCCAGGAAATTGTCATCGGGGCGGGCCAGCGCGATGCGCTCGGTGGTTTCGCCCATGCCAAAACCGATTTCCAGGATCTGCGGCGCCTTGCGTCCGAACAGCGCGGCGAAGTCGGCAGGCTTCGGGGTGTAGGGAATGGACCATTTTTCCAGCAGCGTTTCCAGCGCTTCGCGCTGTCCCTGGGTAATGTGGCCGCGCCGGTGGACGAAGCTGCGGATATGGGGGGTGGGGGTTTGCGGGTCTGTCACGGTGGACTCTGTCGTTATGCCGCCAAAAAGTGGCGGGGGGCAGGAATTGGGGCCAGCAAGGGCTGGCGCCTGACGGTTGGGTCGGCAGGTATCTTTGGGGCGCTATTTTAGGCTTTCGCCGCAGACTTTGGCGGATGCATGTGTGGCAAGTCTGCGGAATGGGCCTGGAACCCGCCCGAAACGGGCGGCCTGCCTGGGATGGAGGCAGGCCTGGGGCCTGGCGGTAAACACTGTGTCAGGCCTGGCTGCTGGCCAGACGCGCCAGCTCGGCCGTATCCACGGTATCACGCTGCGCGGGCAGCATGTGCTTGTGCGCGTAGCCGCGCCAGATCCTGCTGTGCAGGAAATACAGGTAAAGCTCGGTGTCCAGGTGTCCATCCCGGCACATCAGGGCCATGATACGCAAGGATTCTGACAGGGATTTGGCCGGTTTGTAGGGCCGGTCAGCAGCTGTCAGCGCTTCGAATACGTCTGCGATGGCCAGTACGCGGTCGGTAAGCGGCAATTGCCCCGCAGGCAGGCGGCGCGGGTAGCCGCTGCCGTCCATCTTTTCGTGGTGATTGGCGGCCATGTCCGGCACACGGGCCAGGGCGTGTGGCCAGGGCAGTTTCTTGAGCATGAGCAGCGTCTGGACGACATGCTCGTTGATGGCGAAGCGGTCCTCTTCGCTGAGCGTGCCGCGCCGGATGCCCAGGTTGTGCAGCTCGCCCAGGTGTTGCAGCTGGCCGGGCAGCGGCATGTCGAAGCCCAGCGTATTGGTCGGGTCGCCTGCCTCCACGGGGGGGCGGTGCGCGCCCCAGGGAATGATGTGCTCGGGTTTGTCGGACAGCAGTTGTTCCCAGGCTGGCAGCGGCACGGCGTCGGGGCGGGCGCGCTGCAGGCGCTCGGTTTCTTCCGTGGAAAGGCCCAGGCTGTCGTCGAAATGGCGTTCCCAGGTGCGGCTGCCAATATCGTGCAGGCGAGCCAGGGCCTCGTCGGGCAGGTGTTCGCTGCCGCCGTTGCACTGCGCGATGAAGCGGAAATCCTCGTGCAAGGCCGCCTGCTGGGCCTCTTTCTGCCGGCGTGCCGCTGCCGGGTCCGTGCCATCCAGTTGGGCCTGCAGGCAGGTGATTTCCGCGTCGCGCCAGAGTACTTCGAAGCGCATTCGAATCTCATGGATGCGGTTGTGGATGGTTTCCAGCTTGGTGGCTTTGTTGACGATGTGTTCCGGGCTGATGATCTTGCCGCAATCGTGCAGCCAGGCTGCCAGGTGGAAGGCGTAGCGCTCGGTTTCATCCAGTTGGAAGCTGGCATAGGGGCCTTGCTGTTCCGCAGCCAGGCTGTCCGCCAGCTGGATTGCCAGTTCCGGCACGCGGTGGCAGTGCCCGCCGGTATAGGGGCTCTTGGCGTCGATGGCGTCGGCCAGCACCTGGATGATGGCGTCGAACAGGGCTTTCTGCGATTCGATCAGCTGGCGCATTTCGATAGCCACCGCCAGCATGCTGGACAGGCGGTTGGCAAATGCCAGAAATTCCGGCGTTGCGTAGGCCGGGTCGTCCGGCTGGGCCAGGATCAGCAGGCCCTGCAGGCCGCCGTCCCGACTGCGCAGTTCGAAGCGGCCCTGGCTGGACTCCTGGCCGGCCGGGCTTGCGGCCCGGTCGGCGGTATAGGGGAAGCGTTCAGCCAGGGTGCTTTGGTCGCCGCGGGCGGCGATGCGTTCCATGATGGCTTCGTCCGGGTGCCACAGGTAGGCGGCGCCGCCCTGGCAGCGCGTGGCCGAGAGCAGTTTTTCCAGCAGTTGCTCCAGCATGACGCCGATCTGTTTTTCCGTATTCAGGATGCGGCTGGTTTCCAGCAGCGCCTCGACGGTGTCGCTGACATCGTTCACGGCGGCATTCAGTGTGTTGATTTCCTGCAGTGAAGAGGGCTGTGCGGGCAGGCGCTGGAAGTCGAAGCGCGAGAGCTGCCGGGTTCGGGCCGCGATACGTTCGAGATGGCGCGCAATGAACGAGCCGCCGCGCCAGCCCAGCAGCAGGAAGGGCAGGATCAGCAAGACAGAGATCAGAATCAGGCGCTGCTGGTGCTGTTTCAGGCTGTACAGCAGTTCATCGGTCGGCATGGCCAGCAGCAATTGCAGCGGTGCCTCGCCCAGTGCCGTGAACGGCAGGGCCAGGCCCAGCCATTCCTTGCCGTCGGCTTGCAGGGAAATGACTTCGTCGCTGCGCTCGGCATCATAAGTGCCGCGCAGGGCGCTGGCGCCGAGCTGGTCCAGGCTGGGCAGCGTCAGTGTGGCATCCCGGTCCGGGGCGGGATGGTCTTCGTCGTCCAGGAAGGCCTGCATGTCCTGGTAGAGGATGACTTCGCCCTGTTCGTCGACCAGGGCGATTTCCGTGCCTGGGGTCATGCGCAGCCGGTCCATGACAAGCATCAGGTCGTCCAGGCCGATATCCATGCCGATCACGGCCTGGCTGTTCTCGGCCCGGCGCGACAGGCTGATGCCGATTTCGCGTGACGAGAAAAAAACGTAGGGCTTGGAAATGACGGTGGACCGGGTCTGGCGGGCAGCGCTGTACCAGCTGCGTTCGCGCGGATCGTAGATGTCGCCGATCAGGGGGCGGGCGCCAATGTGCCGGCTGTCTGCGTCGTAGTAATGGTAGGTGCGCCGTTGCGCGCCGTCGCCCGCCGGTTTGATGGATTGCACCAGGAAGGACGCGCCTGGTGGCGCGACAAAATGCTGACGCAATTCGGGCGTGTTGAGTGGGCGGACAAGCAGGAAGTCGCCATTGTCGTAGGCGACATAGATGGATGTGATCAGCGGCGAGGCAATCAGCGAGGCGATCAATGCATCGACGCGTGACAGTCGGCCAGCCTCGGTGCGGGCGGACAGCAGCGGGTCGAAGGCCAGGGTGCGCAGCATGGCCGAGGCCGGCGCGGTCGTGCGCAAGGCGCGTTCGTTGATCAGCTGCCCGGTTTCACGGGCCGAGCGCCAGGCCGAATCCAGCAGGATCTGGCGTGTTCCCAGCCAGCCGGCCGCCACCAGGACGGCCGCCATCAGCACCATGGCGCTGACGATGATGCCTATGGTCGCATAGCGGATCGGGAATCCTGTGCGTGGTTTGAGAAACATGGGCCGTACGCTCCGACGGATGGGCGGCGCGCTTGCATGGCCGGCGGCGCGGCGGGAGGCCGGCGTGCGGTCTGGTGGGCGCTGATCCTGGTTTGCCAGCATCATACGACCAAATGTGTCAGGTGCCGGATGGGCCGAAGGGTAAAGCTATGTCATGGCGCAGGCCACGACTGCAGTCCTGGCGCCGTATTGCGGGGAAGGTGCAACGGTAATGGCCTGAAATGCTGGGCACCGTATAATCACAGCCTGATAAAGTTTGTTTCCGGTAATGGAGCCTGGCAGAGGAGTCTGCGGGCTGTTCCCGGATGTGTGTTGTTAGAGCGCGCGGGCCCGAGGCCGCACGCTTCCATTTCCAGGATGAACCTTGAGCCTGTCCGAGCTGCTTGCCCCTGTTGCCGATGATATGAAAGCGGTGGATGCCGTGATCCGGGCCCGGCTGAACTCCGATGTCGTGCTGATCCGCACCATCGCCGATTACATCATCAGTGCTGGCGGCAAGCGCATGCGGCCTGCGATGCTGCTGATGGTGGCGCGCGCATTCGGCTACGAAGGCACGAACCATCACTTGCTGGCCGCCGTGGTGGAATTCATCCATACCGCAACGCTGCTGCACGACGACGTGGTGGATGAATCCGACCTGCGCCGGGGCCGTGATACGGCCAACGCTGTATTTGGCAATGCGGCCAGCGTGCTGGTGGGCGACTACCTTTACAGCCGTTCCTTCGAAATGATGGTGGCTGGCGGTTCCATGCGCATCATGTCCATCCTGTCTGGCGCCACGACCGTGATCGCTGAAGGCGAGGTGCTGCAATTGCTCAACGTGCACGACCCGGACGTTTCCGAAGAGCGTTACTTGCAGGTCGTGCGCTACAAGACTGCCAAGCTGTTCGAAGCTGCGGCCCAGGTGGGTGCGGTGCTGGCTGGCGCCACCCCTGAGCAGGAAGAAGCTGCGGCTGCCTATGGCCGCCATATCGGCACGGCCTTCCAGCTGATCGACGACGTGCTGGATTATGGCGGCGACGTGCAGGCGCTGGGCAAGAACGTGGGCGACGACCTGCGCGAAGGCAAGCCCACGCTGCCGCTGATCCGGGTCATGGAAGTCGGCACGGCCGAGCAGAGCAGCCTGGTGCGCAGCGCCATTGAAAAGGGCGAAGGCGATTTCGCGGCGGTGGCGCAGGCCATCCATGCCACGGATGCCTTGCATCACACGCGCCGGGCTGCGGATGCCGAGGCCGCCATCGCTCGCGACGCGCTGGCGCAACTGCCGGATACCCCGTTCCGCGATTCCCTGCTGGCGTTTTGCGACTTCGCTGTGTCGCGTAAAAATTGATGTGGTCTGTTGACAGTTGGATAAATTCGATCTATAGTTGATTTCTTTCCGGGGTGTAGCTCAGCCTGGTAGAGTACTGCGTTCGGGACGCAGGAGTCGGAGGTTCGAATCCTCTCACCCCGACCACCTTGCTTGCAAGAGGGTCACTCGGAAGAAATCGGGAAACCACCCAGGCCATGCCTAGGTGGTTTTTTGTTTTCCGGCTCGGCTTCAGCGCTTGCGCGCCAGCAGCCGGTGGCCGTTGACGATGACCATCCCGCTCAGTACCAGTACGGCGCCGATGATGAATGAAGCATCCAGGTGCTCGTCGAGCAGCCAGGCGCCCATCGCCACGCCGAACAACGGGCTCATGAACGAAAGGATGCCCAGCCGGGCCGCCAGGTAGCGGCGCAGCAGCCAGAACCATGTCAGATAACTGAAGAAGCACACCACCAGCGTTTGGAAGCCCAGGCTGGTCCATGCCAGCGGGCTGCCATGGAAGGCGGTCTGGCCGGTGGCGTAGGCGAATGCCAGCGGCAGGGCGCAGGCACAGGCCAATTGGTAGAACAGGGTTTGCGCCGGCGGCGCTTCACTCAGCCGCGTGACACGCACGGTAATGGTGGTCAACCCCCAGGTCAGGCCGGCGCCCAGGCCGAACAGGTCGCCCAGCAAGGGATTGGGGGCGGCCGCCAGCGTCTGCGGGTCTTGCGGTCCCAGGAAGGTGATGACAATGCCTGCAAACGCCAGCGCAATGCCCACCCACTGCATGCGCTGCAGGCGTTCCTCTGGCAATTTCCAGTGCAGGCCGATGGCGGCGAAGATGGGCGCGGTGTACAGGAAGACCGACATGTGCGCGGCACTGGTCCAGCGCAGGCCCAGGGCGACGCAGAGGAATTCCAGTGCGAACAGGATGCCTGCCACCAGCCCTGGCCCCAGCGCGATGCCGGGCAGCCAGCGCTCGCGCAGGAACAGGCGGCTGAACAGCAAGACCAGTACGGCCGCCACGCCTGAACGCAGGGCCACCTGCAGGACGGGGGCGACATCGGCGGCAATGGCCTTGATGGAAACTTGCTGCATGCCCCAGATCAGGCATAGCAGCAGCATGGCGGCCGTGGCGGCGCCGTCTACGGGTTTTCGCGTTTGCATGGGTTCAGGCGGCAAGGGGCAGCGGTAGAAGAGGCAGCGATAAAAAAGCAAGGCCAGCCGATTGCCATATGCTGCCATATGGGCGGCCGGCTGGCCGGGTCAGGTGTTGCTGGCAAGTATCCCTTATTGTGCGGGCGGGTCGCATTACGGGTTATCGCTAGCATGCGCGCATAAGGGTTATCGGGTCACGGCGCCGTGTGCACCGCCTGCCTGGCCGGCCGACTGGTACGATAGCGGCGCTAGTGCGAATCACTCGCGCCGCAGGGCGAGCCGAAAGGTGTTTTTTCGCTGCTGAAGTCGTGCCGAAGGCAAGGGTTTTATGCAAGATTGGCGCCATACAGCGTATTATTAAAAATTCGTTCGCTGTATCCGCACCCTGTCCGCGCCGTCTGGCGCGGCTTCGTTATTCCGCTCGTTGAGACCAGCATGCCGCATTATCGTTCCCGCACATCCACCCATGGCCGCAACATGGCAGGTGCCCGCGCTCTATGGCGCGCCACCGGCATGCAGGACGGCGACTTTGGCAAACCCATCATTGCCGTGGTGAATTCCTTCACCCAGTTCGTTCCGGGGCACGTGCACCTGCGCGACCTGGGCGCGCTGGTCGCCAAGGAAATCGAGGCGGCGGGCGGCGTTGCCAAGGAATTCAACACCATCGCCATCGACGACGGCATCGCCATGGGCCATGGCGGCATGTTGTATTCGCTGCCCTCGCGCGACCTGATCGCCGACTCGGTGGAGTACATGGTAAATGCGCACTGCGCGGATGCCATGGTGTGCATATCCAACTGCGACAAAATCACCCCAGGGATGCTGATGGCCGCCATGCGCCTGAACATTCCCGTCGTATTTGTGTCTGGCGGCCCGATGGAAGCCGGCAAGATCCATGAGCCGGGCACGGTGAAAGTCATCGCCAAGCTTGACCTGATCGACGCCATGATCAAGGCCGCAGACCCCAACGTCAGCGACGCCGAGGCCGAAGAGGCAGAACGCAGTGCCTGTCCCACCTGTGGCTCCTGTTCCGGCATGTTTACCGCGAACTCGATGAACTGCCTGACCGAAGCGCTGGGCCTGTCCCTGCCTGGCAATGGCACCATCGTCGCCACCCATGCCTGGCGCAAGACCCTGTTCGAGGAAGCGGGCCGCCTGATCGTCGATCTGTGCCGGCGCTACTACGAACAGGATGATGAATCGGTGCTGCCGCGCAATGTTGCGACGTTCAAGGCATTCGAGAATGCCATGAGCCTGGACGTGGCCATGGGCGGCTCTACCAATACGGTGCTGCACCTGCTGGCCGCAGCGCAGGAAGCGGGCGTGAACTTCAGCATGTCCGATATTGACCGCATTTCGCGTGCGGTGCCCTGCCTGTGCAAGGCTGCGCCCATGACGGACAAATTCCATATCGAAGACGTGCACCGCGCTGGCGGCGTGATCGGCATTCTGGGCGAGCTGGGCCGTGCCGGCCTGCTGCACCTGGATGCGGCGAACATCCACAGCGGCACGCTGGGCGAAGCGCTGCGCAATTGGGACGTGGCCGGCGGCGAGGCCAGCGAGGAAGCGCAGCGCTTCTACCGCGCCGCGCCGGGTGGCGTGCGTACCACCCAGGCCTTCAGCCAGGCGGCCGAGTTCTCCACGCTGGACCTGGACCGTGAACGGGGCTGTATCCGCAGCCGTGAGCATGCCTACTCGCGCGACGGTGGCCTGGCCGTGCTGTCGGGTAACCTGGCCGAACGCGGTTGCATCGTGAAGACGGCAGGTGTGGATGAAAGCCAGTGGATTTTCGAAGGGACGGCGCGTGTCTACGAAAGCCAGGACGATGCCGTGGCCGGCATCCTGGGGGACGAGGTCAAGCCGAATGACGTCGTGGTGATCCGCTACGAAGGTCCGAAGGGCGGCCCGGGCATGCAGGAAATGCTGTACCCCACGTCTTACCTGAAGTCCAAGGGCCTGGGCAAGGTGTGCGCCCTGGTGACCGATGGCCGCTTCTCGGGCGGTTCGTCCGGGCTGGTGATCGGGCACGCATCGCCCGAGGCCGCCGAGGGCGGCAATATCGGCCTGATCGAAAATGGCGACCGTATCCTGATCAACATCCCCGAACGCAGCATTCACCTGGATGTGGCCGACGACGTGCTGGCCCAGCGCCGTACTGCCATGGAAGCGCGTGGCGAAAACGCCTGGAAGCCGGTAGACCGCGAGCGTCATGTCTCGTTGGCGCTGCAGGCGTATGCCGCGATGGCCACGTCGGCAGACAAGGGCGCCGTGCGCGACCTGAGCCAGTTGCGCCGCAAGTAAATGCCGTTTGTGGCGTCGGCCTTCGGGTTGGCGCCATCGTTTGCGGCCACGACCTGGCCCCCGCTGTTGGAGGTGTTCCAATGCCGGGGGCCTTGTTGCATTCAGGGGTAGAGCGTGGCGGTACGGGGGCCTGGGGCGCGGCTCCGTTGCCGGCCATGTTCTGATTATTTGCCAATGGGAATTATTTTTATTTGCCTGTGGCGTTAATATCCTGTTTTCCCATGTTTAAAACAGGCGCTTTGACGCGCAATACGCAGATGATGAATCTCAATTCTGGCCGGAAGGCGGTAGGTGTGGTGGCGCTGGGTGCGCTGGTGCTGGTGGCAGGTTGCGCGACGGAATCCTCGCGTAGCCTGGAAGTGCCCAAGACGGCCGCCGCCGCCGTGCAGTACCAGGGGCCGCGCAGCCCGATTTCGGTGGGCAAGTTCGACAACCGTACCGAGTTCATGCGCGGCGTGTTCAGCGACGGCCAGGACCGTCTGGGCAGCCAGGCCAAGACCATCCTGATCACGCACCTGCAGCAGACAGGCCGCTTCAATGTGCTGGATCGCGCCAACCTGTCTGAAATCAGCCAGGAAGCCGGTTTCAACGGCAAGGCGCAGAACATCAAGGGCGCGTCCTACGTTATCACCGGTGACGTGAGCGAGTTCGGCCGCAAGGAAACCGGCGATCGCCAGTTGTTCGGCATCCTGGGGCGCGGCAAGTCGCAAGTGGCCTATGCCAAGGTGAACCTGAACGTGGTGGACGTCGATACTTCCGAAGTGGTCTATTCCGCCCAGGGCGCGGGAGAGTACAGCCTGTCCAGCCGCGAGGTCGTGGGCTTCGGCGGTTCTGCCGGCTACGATTCCACCCTCAATGGCAAGGTGCTGGACCTGGCGATCCGCGAAGCCGTGGACAATCTGGTGCAAGGGATCGAAAGTGGCGCCTGGCGCCCTGCTGCCAATTGAACCAGGGCAGGAAGATGAACATGGTATTAGGCGCTCCGCGCGCCTGGCTGGCCGCATTGGCAGTGCTTGCGGCCGGCTGCGCACACAAGGAACCCACCCTGTACGGTTGGGGAGATTATCAGGATCAGGTTTATCAGTACCTGGACGGCAGCAAGGACGGCGTGGCCTTGCAGATCAGCAAGCTGGAGGAAAGCCGTGAGCGCATCAGCGCTGAGGGCGCGGCGCTGCCGCCGGGATTCCAGTTGCATCTGGCGATGCTGTACGCCCTGGAAGGGCAGATGGATAAAGTCCAGGCGCTGATGGCGGCCGAGCAGGCAAGCTTTCCGGAGTCCGGCACTTTCGTGGCTTTCATGGCGAAGACGCTGGCAGCGCGTGCGGAGGCAGGCAAATGACGATCTGGAAAAAATGCCTGGGTATCGGTTTGTTGGGCGTGTCGGTCCTGGCCAGCGGTTGCGCGACGCCGCCTGCAAGCCTGGATTACACCGCGTTCCGCGAAGCGCGCCCGCGCTCCGTACTGGTGCTGCCGCCGCTCAACGATTCGCTGGAAGTCGGGGCGGCCGAGGCGGTCCTGGCGCAGGTGTCCTACCCGCTGGCCGAGTCGGGCTATTACGTCTTTCCAGTGGCGGTGGTGAGCGAGGTACTGCGCCAGAATGGCGTGCTGGATGCGGCCGATGCACGGTCCGTGCCGGCCGACAAGCTGCGTGAGATCTTCGGTGCGGACACGGCGCTGTTCATGGACGTGAAGCAGTACGGTACATCGTATGCGGTGCTCAGCAGTGCATCGGTGGTGACATTGCAGGCGCGGCTGGTGGATCTGGCGTCTGGTACCGAGCTGTGGTCCGGTGCGGCTTCCGCGTCCAGCGCCGAGCAGCAAAGTTCCGGTGGCGGCCTGTTGGGCGCCCTGGTGACTGCGCTGGTGAACCAGATCATCGAATCCGCCAGCGATTACAGCTACAAGATGGCAGGCCTGGCCGATATGCGCCTGCTGGCTGCAGGCCGTCCCAACGGTTTGCTGTACGGGCCGTACTCGCAGCGCTTCGGCACCGACTGAGGGTTCGCTGTGCGGGCAGGGCCGGTTGCGGCGGAGCGTTCATCGCAGCCGTCCTGCCGGCATGCGTCACGCGCAGCCGGCGGGCGCTTCGGCAATGATCAGAAGTGGATCACCGTACGGATCGACTTGCCTTCGTGCATCAGGTGGAAGGCTTCGTTGATTTCGTCCAGCGGCAGCTTGTGCGTGACGAACGGGTCCAGGTCGATCTTGCCTGCCATGGCGTCTTCCACCATACCCGGCAATTGCGTGCGGCCCTTGACGCCGCCGAAGGCGGAACCGCGCCAGACGCGGCCGGTGACGAGCTGGAAGGGGCGGGTGCTGATTTCCTGGCCGGCGCCGGCCACGCCGATGATGATGCTTTCACCCCAGCCCTTGTGGCAGCATTCGAGCGCGGCACGCATGACGTGCACGTTGCCTATGCATTCGAACGAGAAATCCACGCCGCCGTCGGTCATTTCGACAATGACGTCCTGGATCGGGCGGTCGTGGTCCTTGGGGTTGACCGCATCGGTCGCACCCATGGCGCGCGCCAGGATGAACTTGCCGGGGTTGGTGTCGACGGCGATGATGCGGCCGGCCTTGGCCTGCACCGCGCCCTGGATCACGGCCAGGCCGATGCCGCCCAGGCCGAAGACGGCCACGGTGTCGCCTTCCTTGACCTTGGCGGTGTTGTGCACTGCGCCGATACCGGTGGTCACGCCGCAGCCCAGCAGGCAGACCTTTTCATGGTCGGCGGCGGCATTGAACTTGGCCAGCGAAATTTCCGGCACCACGGTGTATTCGCTGAAGGTCGAGCAACCCATGTAGTGATAGATGGGCTTGCCCTGGTAGGAAAAGCGTGTCGTGCCGTCGGGCATCAGGCCCTTGCCCTGGGTGGCGCGCACCTTTTGGCACAGGTTGGTTTTGCCGGACAGACAGAATTTGCACTCGCGGCATTCGGCGGTGTAGAGCGGGATCACGTGGTCGCCCGGTTGCAGCGACGTGACGCCTTCGCCGACTTCGACCACGACGCCCGCGCCTTCGTGGCCCAGCACGGCGGGGAAGATGCCCTCGGGGTCATCGCCGCTCAAGGTGAAGGCATCGGTATGGCAAACGCCGGTGTGGGTGATCTTGACCAGGACTTCGCCCTTGCGCGGCGGTTCCACGTCGATCTCGACGATTTCCAGCGGCTTGCCGGCTTCGAAGGCAACTGCAGCTCGGGATTTCATAGCGGTTTTCCTTGGGTGGTGGCCATGTGGGCCGAGGTTTATTTCAGGTAGGAACGTACCAGCCCGATGGCGTCGTCCACGGTTTCCTGCGGCGCCACCGGTGCGAGGCTTTCACGCAGGTGGCTTTCCAGTACGCTGGACATCAGGCCGTTGACGGCGCCGCGCAGTGCCGCGATCTGTTGCAGCACGTCGCTGCAGGGCGCGTTGTTGTCCAACATGCGGCCCAGGGCGTCGACCTGGCCCTGGATGCGGCGCACGCGCGCGGCTGCCTTGCGTTTTTCAGTGGGGGTGTAGGGCATTTCGGCTGGCCTGGTTGTGGTGCCTGGTTTGTACTGGGGGGGAGTATATCATGGGCGCTGGAATTAGCTCATATCCAGAAATTCTTATGCCTAATGGGGATGAGCAATGGAAAATTGATTCGTTCGTTTTCATTTGCAAGCGTTGCACACTGACCCGTTCCTGCCATGAACGGAGTCCTCAAAATGTCTATTGGAAATAAGTTTCTGCTGGCTGCTGGTGTCATCGCAGCGTCTGTCCTGGCTCCGCTTGCGTCTGCGCATGCGGAGGGCAAGTCGTGGACCTTGCTCAATGTGTCCTACGACCCGACGCGTGAGCTCTACCGGGCCATTGATGAGCGTTTCAGCGAGGACTACAAGAAGGAAACCGGTGACACCGTCACGATCCGGCCTTCGCATGGCGGGTCCGGGCGCCAGGCGCGTTCCGTTATCGACGGCCTGGATGCCGATGTCGTGACGCTGGCGCTGGCCTACGATATCGACGCCATCGCGGACCGTGGGCTGCTGGATCAGAACTGGCAGGCACGTCTGCCCAGCAACAGTTCGCCCTATACCTCCACCATTGTGTTCCTGGTGCGCAAGGGCAACCCCAAGGGCTTGAAGGACTGGGATGACCTGGTCAAGCCCGGTGTGGAAGTCATCACGCCCAACCCCAAGACCTCGGGCGGCGCGCGCTGGAACTATCTGGCGGCCTGGGCCTATGCGCTCGACAAGAACGGCGGCGACCAGAAGGCGGCGCAGGACTTCGTGGGCCAGCTTTACAAGAATGTACCTGTGCTGGATACCGGTGCGCGCGGTTCGACCTCCACCTTCGTGAAGGGCGTGGGTGATGTGCTGCTGGCCTGGGAGAACGAGGCCTTCCTGGCGCAGAAAGAACTGGGCGAGGGCGAGTTCGATATCGTCGTGCCGTCCTTGTCCATCCTGGCCGAGCCGCCGGTTGCGGTGGTCGACAAGGTTGTGGACCGCAAGGGCACGCGCGAAGTCGCAGAAGCCTACCTGAAGTGGCTCTACACGCCGCAGGCGCAGGAAATCATCGCCCAGAATTATTACCGTCCCATCGACAAGACGGTGGCGGCGAAGTACGCCAGCCAGTTCCCTGAGGTCAAGCTGATCACGATCGACGATGTGTTCGGTGGCTGGCGCAAGGCACAGGCCGAGCACTTCGGTGACGGCGGCACCTTCGACCAGATCTACCAGCCCGGCAGCTGACCGGAAGCCAGGGGCGAGCATGACGGCAACGACACCGGTCAGCACATTGAATCCTCCCGCCGTGGCACGCCGGCGCCGCAGCCCCGGCGTGTTGCCGGGCTTCGGCCTGTCCATGGGCTTTACGGTGGTTTACCTGAGCCTGCTGGTGCTGATCCCGCTGGCGGCCCTGCCGATCAAGGCCGCCGGCCTGGGCTGGGACGGCTTCTGGGCGGCCGTGGGCACGCCCCAGGCGCTGGCGGCCTACCGGCTGACCTTCGGCGCGGCGCTGCTGGCTGCTGCCGTCAACCTGGTCTTCGGCATGATCGTGGCCTGGGTGCTGGTGCGCTACTCCTTCCCCGGCAAGCGCATCCTCGATGCCCTGGTGGACTTGCCTTTTGCATTGCCCACCGCTGTGGCGGGGATTGCGCTGAGCTATCTCTACAGTACCAAGGGCTGGCTGGGCAAGCCGCTGTATGAATTCTTCGGCTGGAAAATCTCCTACAGCGCCGCGGGCGTGGTGGTGGCGCTGATTTTCATCGGCCTGCCGTTTGTCGTGCGCACCGTGCAGCCGGTGCTGGAAGACGTCGAGAAAGAACTGGAAGAGGCCGCCGCCAGCCTGGGCGCCAGCCGCTTGCAGACCTTTCTGCATGTGCTGTTTCCGGCGGTGCTGCCGGCCTTGCTGACCGGCTTTTCGCTGGCGTTCGCCCGGGCAGTGGGCGAGTACGGCTCGGTGGTCTTCATTGCCGGCAACCGGCCCATGGTGTCGGAAATCGCGCCGCTGCTGATCGTCTCCAAACTGGAGCGCTTCGATTACGCCGGGGCGGCGGCAATATCCACTGTGCTGCTGGTCGCATCGTTTCTGTTGCTGCTGTTGATCAATTTGTTGCAGGCATGGCAGCAACGCCGTGGCGGGGTGCGCTGATGAGCCAGACTAAAATACCCGTCCGCCAGGGCAGCAACCCGCTGGAAGAACCGGCCTGGGTGCGTTATGTACTGATTGCGCTGGCCCTGGCCTTCATGGGGCTGTTCCTGCTGGTGCCGCTGGTTTCCGTTTTTGCCGAAGCGCTGCGGCGCGGCTGGGGGGTCTACCTTGCCGCCATTACCGATTCCGATGCGCTGGATGCCATCCGGCTGACATTGCTGGTGGCCGCCATTTCGCTGCCGGTGAACCTGGTATTCGGCGTGGCCGCAGCCTGGGCCATCACCAAGTTCCAGTTCCGTGGCAAGCAATTCCTGGTCACGCTGATCGACCTGCCTTTTTCCGTGTCGCCGGTGGTTGCCGGCCTGGTGTTCGTGCTGCTGTTTGGCACCCAGGGCTGGTTTGGCCCGTGGCTGCAGGAACATGACATCAAGATCGTTTATGCGGTGCCAGGCGTCATCATCGCCACGCTGTTCGTGACCTGTCCCTTCATCGCCCGCGAATTGATCCCGCTGATGCAGGCCCAGGGCAACGATGGCGAACAGGCGGCCCTGACGCTGGGGGCTTCCGGCTGGCAGATGTTCTGGCGCGTGACCTTGCCCAACATCAAGTGGGGTTTGCTGTATGGCGCCATTCTCAGCAATGCCCGCGCCATGGGGGAGTTCGGCGCGGTGTCCGTGGTGTCGGGGCAGATACGCGGCCTGACCAACACGATGACCTTGCATGTCGAGATCCTCTATAACGAATATATGTTTTCCGCGGCGTTCGCCGTTGCATCGCTGCTGGCCCTGCTGGCGCTCGTTACCCTGTTGCTGAAACAATGGGTGCACTGGCGCGATGAGCGCGCCGGCCGGCCCGGCCATGCCACGGCGACGCAGCCGCTGGAGCGGCCGTTGGCGGCAGTGGCCGCCTGAAGGAGTCATACATGAGTATCGAAGTTCGCCACCTGTCCAAGCGTTTCGGTGATTTCCGCGCCCTGAACGATGTCTCGCTGCATATCGAAACTGGCGAGCTGGTCGCCTTGCTCGGCCCGTCCGGCTGCGGCAAGACCACGCTGCTGCGCATCATCGCCGGGCTGGATACGCCGGACGAGGGCAGCGTGCTGTTTTCCGGTGAGGATGCCACGGACGTCAATGTACGCCAGCGCCGCGTCGGGTTCGTTTTCCAGCACTATGCCTTGTTCAAGCACATGACGGTGTTCGAGAACGTCGCGTTCGGCCTGCGTGTGCGGCCACGCGCCCAGCGCCCTTCGGAAGATGACATCCGCGCCCGCGTCAAGGCCTTGCTGGAACTGGTGCAGCTGGATTGGCTGGCCGATCGTTACCCGTCGCAATTGTCAGGCGGGCAGCGCCAGCGGATCGCGCTGGCGCGTGCGCTGGCGGTGGAGCCTCGTGTCCTGCTGCTCGACGAGCCCTTCGGCGCGCTTGATGCGAAGGTGCGCAAGGAACTGCGCCGCTGGCTGCGGCGCCTGCATGACGAATTGAATGTCGCCAGCGTGTTCGTCACCCACGATCAGGAAGAAGCGCTTGAAGTGTCCGACCGGGTCGTGCTGATGAATGCCGGCAAGATTGAACAGGTCGGGTCGCCCAGGGAAGTCTGGGAAGCGCCGGCCACGCCCTTTGTCTATGGCTTCCTGGGCGACGTGAACCAGTTCCAGGGTGTGGCCGCCAATGGCGTCTGGCGCCTGGACGGCTGGACTTTGCCCGCGCCCGAGTTCGGCGGTGGCAACGAGCGTGCCGCCACGGCCTATGTGCGGCCGCACGAAGTGGAAGTGCTGCCGTACGCAGAGGGCGGCGAAGGCCTGGCGGTACGGCTCAATCATGCCTACCTGGCTGGCCCCAGCGCCTTTCTCGAACTGTCGCGCGAAGGCAGCGATCAGCTCATCGAGGCGCAGGTGCCGGAAGGCCTGTTCCGTGAACTGAATCTCAGGGAAGGCGAAGTCCTGCTGGCCCGTCCGCGCCATGCGCGGATCTTCGCGCGCGATTCGGCATGAGCGACCCGCACCTGACTCCAAGGACGGCAGGCGCGGCAGAAGCGCTGCGCTGGCAGCGCCTGCAGGATAGCCTGGCGGCAATCGCCCGGCATTTCCCGGATGCGGCCCTTGCCTCATCGTTGGCCGCCGAGGACATGGTGCTGGCGCATGCCATTTATGAGGGCGGCCTGCCGCTGGGGGTGTTCACGCTGGATACCGGCCGCCTGCACGCTGAAACGCTGGGTATGCTGGACGTGATGCAGGCGCGCTATGGTCGCAGCCCGGACGTCTACCGGCCCGACGAGGCCGCGGTCGTGGCCCATGTGGCCGAGCATGGCGCCTACGCATTCTATGAAAGCGTGGAACTGCGCAAGGCCTGCTGTCAGATCCGCAAGGTGGAACCGCTGCGCCGTGCGCTGGCGGGCCGCTCCGCCTGGATCACCGGCCAGCGCCGCGAACAATCGACGACGCGTGGCGAGCTGCACGAGCAGGAACAGGACCCGGTATTCGGGCTGGTGAAATTCAACCCGCTGGCGGCATGGACACTGGACGATGTCTGGGAAAGTATTCGCGAGCGCAGGATTCCCTACAACCCGCTGCATGACCAGGGCTATCCCTCGATAGGGTGCGAACCCTGTACGCGCGCGGTACGGCCTGGCGAGGATGTGCGGGCCGGCCGCTGGTGGTGGGAGTCTTCGGATTCCAAGGAGTGCGGGCTGCATGCGGGCAATCGGCCGGCCGGCAGCGTGTCTTTTGTTTCGTCGCCATGACCCGGTTCCCGGGCCCGGCGAGTTTTATCGGAGCCGCAGGCGCCGCCGCCCCTGGGCGCGGCTGTTTCAGCCTTCGGGCCGGCGTTATTCCCCAGAGGTACTATGACTATCAGCACTAGCGCAAGCCCTGCCCCACAGGGCAACCCGGCTATCCATGCCGGCCAATTGCGAGGGGCGGCAGACAGGCCCGATGCGGCGTCCGTCTCCCGCAGCCACCTGGATTGGCTGGAATCCGAAGCCATTCACATCATGCGCGAGGTGGCGGCCGAATGCGAGCGTCCGGTGCTGCTGTTTTCCGGCGGCAAGGATTCCTGCGTGCTGCTGCGCCTGGCTGAAAAAGCCTTTCGCCCTGGCGCTTTTCCCTTCCCGTTGATGCACATCGACACCGGGCACAACTTTGATGAGGTGATCGCGTTCCGCGATGTCCGTGCCGCAGAACTGGGTGAAACCCTGATCGTGCGCAGCGTGGAGGATTCCATCCGGCGCGGCAGCGTGGTGCTGCGCAAGGAAACGGATTCGCGCAATGCGGCGCAGGCCGTCACCTTGCTGGAAGCCATCGAAGAGTTTGGTTTCGATGCCTGCATCGGCGGCGCCCGCCGCGACGAGGAAAAGGCGCGAGCCAAGGAACGCATTTTCTCCTTCCGTGATGAGTTCGGCCAATGGGACCCGAAGGCACAGCGTCCCGAACTTTGGAATCTCTACAACACGCGTGTCCACAAGGGTGAAAACATGCGCGTGTTTCCGATTTCAAACTGGACGGAGCTGGACGTCTGGCAGTACATCGCGCGCGAGAACCTGGCGCTGCCTTCCATCTACTTTACCCACCAGCGCGAAGTCGTGCGCCGGCGCGGCCTGCTGGTGCCGGTGACGCGCCTGACGCCGCCAGCCGAAGGGGAAACGGTAGAGACCGTATCCGTGCGCTTTCGTACGGTAGGCGATATTTCGTGTACCTGCCCGGTGGCGTCGGAAGCCGATGACGTGGCCGGCATCATCGCCGAAACCTCCGTGACCACCATTACCGAGCGCGGCGCGACGCGCATGGACGACCAGACTTCCGAGGCCTCCATGGAGCGCCGAAAAAAAGAGGGGTATTTCTGATGAGCGATAGTTCCAGCGTGATTCTGGACCGGGCGGCCGACACTGTTGCTCTCCCGGTCATCCAGGCAGGTGACAGCAGCCCCGCCGATGGCGGCGTGCTGCGCTTCGTTACGGCAGGTTCGGTTGATGACGGCAAGTCCACCCTGATCGGCCGCTTGCTGTTCGACAGCAAGGGCGTTTTTGCCGACCAGCTCGATGCCATCGCGCGCGCCAAGTACAAGCGTACCGAAGGTGACGCCCCTGATCTGGCGTTGCTGACAGACGGCCTGGAAGCCGAGCGCGAGCAGGGCATCACGATTGATGTGGCGTACCGCTATTTCGCCACGCCCAGGCGCAAGTTCATCGTGGCGGACGCGCCTGGCCACGAGCAATACACCCGCAATATGGTCACTGCGGCTTCGACTGCCGATGCCGCCATCATCCTGATCGACGCCACGCGCGCGGCAGACGGCAAGCTGCTGACCCAGACCAAGCGCCACAGCGCCATTGCGCGCCTGCTGGGCATTCGCCATATCATCGTGGCCGTCAACAAGATGGACTTGCTGGGCTGGGACCGCGATACCTTCGAGCGTATTCGCGATGCCTATGCCGAGCTGGCGCG
The DNA here is from genome assembly GCF_004216755.1 of Kerstersia gyiorum. GTDB lineage: Bacteria > Pseudomonadota > Gammaproteobacteria > Burkholderiales > Burkholderiaceae_B > Kerstersia > Kerstersia gyiorum. Next base: position 22,701 of record NZ_SGWZ01000005.1, on the reverse strand, counting down.
CCGCCTGGACATCCCGTCCTTCCATGCACTGCCGCTGTCGGCGCTCAAGGGCGACAATGTCGTGACGGCCTCGGCGCGTACGCCCTGGTACGACGGCCCGACCTTGCTGAATTTGTTGGAGTCCTTGCCGGTGGATGCGCCTGCACGCCAGCGGCCGCTGCGTCTGCCGGTGCAATGGGTGATACGCCATGGCGGTAGCAGCGTGGAGGATTTCCGGGGCTATGCGGGGCTGGTGTCTTCGGGCGAGCTGCGGGTTGGCGATGCCGTGCAGGTGCAGCCTTCGGGCGTGACGGCCAGCGTCCAGGCGATTTACCTGGGCAGCGAGCCACGCCAGGAAGCCCTGGCGGGGGACGCCGTGACGGTGGTGCTGGATCGGGATGTCGACGTGTCGCGGGGCGATCTGCTGGTGCATGCACATGCGCCAGCCAGGGTGGAGCGGGCTTTCGAGGCAGATATCTGCTGGCTGGATACCCAGGCACTCAATCCGGCGCGCCGCTATCTGCTCAAGCATGGCAGCCGCCTGACGTCGGTCAAGGTGAAGGAAATCCTGTCGCGCCGCGACATCCATGAGCTGGCGGAAGTGACAGGCGGCGAACCTTTGCAGGCCAATGAAATCGGCCGTGTCAGCCTGGCGGTGCGGGACCCCCTGCCGCTGGACGATTACGCAGCCAATCCTGGCAATGGCGCTTTCATCCTGATCGACGAGGCCAGCAACCAGACGGCTGCGGCGGGCATGGTGCGCCTGGCTTAGGTATCTGCCCAGCAGTCTCTGCCGGAGGCGTTAAGGGGGTAGGCGCTTCTGGGGGAGGCGTCTCTGGGTATGACTGCGATGGCAGGGGTGGGGCCGGCCCGGCCGGCGCCCGCGTTGCGGTGCAGGCCGCAAGCGCAGGCGGGCGGCGGGTTTAGCTGCGCGGCGCAGGGTTGATGATGCGGCCCCACGTGCTCTTGTTGCCCCAGATGTTCTGGCGCAGGCCCTCAAGTTGCAGTACCTGGCTATGGTCGACGAACAGGTTCACCTCGTTGCCATAGTTCTTGATGTACCACTCGAATACCGGTGGGTCGGCGGCCTCGAACATGACGTGTTCGAGGCCGACTTCGTTGATGATCCGGGCGACGGCGCCGGTGTTCCAGTCAACAACGTTCTCGGTGATGCCCTCGGACTCGATCATGATGATGTCGGCCCCGGCATCCAGCGCCTTGCGGGCGCGGGCGATCAGGTCGCCGACATCTTTTTTGCCTTCGGCTGCCAGTTCGGCTTCGCTGGAGTCTCCGCCGGAGCCGAACTGGATGCCCAGTTCCGGCTTGGCTTTCAGCCCAGCCTTCTTCACTTGTTCGATCAGGCGCAGCAGGCCGGAAGTCGGAATGGAGATGAAACCGGTGGAAATTTCGATCACGTCAAAGCCTGATTCCTTGGCTTCCTTGAGATACTTTTCCACCGCTTCCGGGCCATAACGCAGCGCGGTTTCGATCCAGCCGCCGGACGACACATAAGCGTCGTGCTGGTGCGCCAGATCGCTGAAGGCGCGTACCTGTTCGCGGGGCAGCAGGGCGAAGGAGCCTCCGGCCCATTTGATGCCATCGACCCATTGCCCGGCGACATCCAGCACGTCCGCCAGATGGCGGGTGCCGAAGGTGGCATAGTAGGGCGCGCGTGCTTCCGTCAGGCCGAACTTGCGCGGCTTGGGCGGGCGGTAGGCACGGGGGATGAAGGAAAATGCGGTTTCCTGCGACGTCGGTTTGCTCATGGCAATCTCCTTTTCGAAACGAAGGAACAGCGAGTGAAAATCTTGCGTAGCCGTAGCCGTAGCCGTAGCCGTAGCCGTAGCCGTAGCCGTAGCCGTAGCCCGCCCGCTCAGTCGAGGGCGGGCCTGGGCGTCATACGGTATGGCGCGTGGCCGGCACCTGGGCGAGCAAGCCGGCCAGGTCGCGGGCGCTATGCGTTTCCAGCGTGGCGATCAGCCCGGCCAGGCGTTCGCGCAGGTCGGCGCTGGCGAAAGGGGCGGCCAACAGGTCGAATTTGCGGCGCGCTGTTTCCCAGCTCATGGGCTGGGTATGAAAGCCTTCATAACTGTTGCGCGTGGCGCGTTCTATCCGGCCGTCGGCGAAGGTGATTTCCAGTTCGGCGGGCATTTCCTGGGGGAAACGGGCCGACAACGCGGGGTCGGGCGAAATGTGGACCTTGCGCAGCAGCGCCTGGATGTCGGCGGCGGCAATGCGCTCCGGTTCGTACTGTTCTGGCAGCACCTGGCCATCGAGCAAGGCGGCCGCCAGCATGTAGGGCAGCGAGTGATCTGCTTCTTCCTTGGTGCGGATGTTCTGTTTGTCGCCTTCCTCGCCGCCGCCGATGATGGAGAAGGCGACGTCGAAGGTGCGCAGCCTGACGCTGCTGATTGCGTGAGCATCGAAGCCGGGCCGTGCGCGGATATCGAGCGCGGCATCCAGCGCGGATTGCGAGTGGATTTCGGCGTTGTGTTTCTTGAGGATGGTGCGCCGTACGCTTTCGAGGTCTTCGGCGAGCCAGTCGATGTCAAACGGCCCGGCAATGCTGTCCTTGAATCCCTTGTTGCCTTCGAACACGGCTTCCGGGCCGGTGATGCCACGGCTGGCCAGCAGGGCGGCGAAGACGCCTTCCTTGGCGGTGTTGGGGTAGGCCAGCCCTTTCCAGTGCGAAAGATTGCCGGTGCGCGTGACACGCAGGGCATTATTGGCGGTGCCGGAAATGGCAATGGCGTTGGCAATCTGCCCGGCATCCAGGCCCAGCGCCTTGGCGCTGGCCGCTGCGGCGGCATAGGCGCCTTGCGTGGTGTGGTCGAAGCCCTTGGCACGTACCGGTGCGACATCCGACAGGCGGGTATGCACCTGGTAGGCGACGGCCAGCGCCGTCAGGAGATCCTTGCCGCTGGCGTCGGCGCTTTCGGCGCAGGCCAGGACGGCGCCCAGGTTGTCAGAGGGGTGGTTGGTCTCGCCCTTGGCGAGATAGGCGTCCATGTAGTCCAGGTAGCGGCTGAGCGCGGCGTTGTAGAACGCCACGCGGTCGGCCGAGCCCTGGCCGCCGCCAAGGTAGCTTGCCGCGGGGTTGCCGCCCAGGTCGTGCAGCAGGCTGCGTATGGTCTGGATAGGGGGCGCATCCTGGGCGCCAATGGCGACGCCGACGGTGTCCAGAATGCGGATCTTCAATTCCTGTACCGCAGCGGCGCTGATGTCTTCAAAGCGGGCGCGGTGGACAAAACTGGCTAGCTGTGCAACTTCCGTCATGATATTTCCTTGTGAGAAACCATGGGCCGCACCGTAGCGGAGCGGGTCAGCAACAGGAATGCGGTGTAGTGAAGGCGATGATGTAATGCATGGCGCAGTAGCGGTTGCCGGTCATGGCAGGGTGAAGCGTTGAAAGGATTGTATATGTAATGAGATTGATTATTGATTAAAGCGCTACTGTCAGTGCAGGTATTACAGCCCTGCAACCGGGCTGCCCGCCGCCAGAAACAGGTGCGTCTTGCCAGCTTTTCCTGGCTGCCTGGCGTCCGCTGACGTTTCATGAGCGCTTTCTGTTGCAGAAAAGGAAATCCCCCGCGTTTTTGCGCAGCGCCGGGGATACACTGCATTTTTCCATTTCGGGCCGGGGTGTCATGGATACCGGAGTCTTGCAGGTCAGCGCATTCGTCGCCTTCACGATTGCCATCTTGTTGTTGTTCATTGGCAAGCTCGCGACCATGCGTATCGCCTTGCTGCGGCACTACAGCATTCCGGAGCCTGTCGTTGGCGGTTTCTGCTGTGCGGTCGTGGTGGCGCTGGCCTATTACGTCCTGGATATCCGCATCCAGTTTGCGCTGGGCGTGCGCGAACTGCTCCTGCTGTACTTCTTTGCCGGCATCGGTCTGAAGTCGGACATGCGTACCTTGAAGCGCGGCGGCTGGCCGCTGGTACTGCTGCTGATCCTCGCGTCGGTCTTCATCGTGCTGCAGAACGTTGCGGGTATGGGCTTGGCGGCGCTGTTCGGGCTGGACCCGCGCGCCGGGCTGATGGTCGGTTCGATTTCCCTGACCGGCGGCATAGGCACGACGCTGGCCTGGAGCCCGATCTTCATTGAAAAGCTGGGCATTCCCAATGCCATGGAGCTGGGCATTGCGGGCAATACCGTGGGCATGATCGCGGCGTGCGTGGTCGGCGGCCCGATCGCTACCTGGCTGATCCGCCGTCATGGCGTGAAACCTTCGGGCAGCCGCAGGCTGGACGTAGGCGCGGTCAACCAGGGCCGGGCGGAGCCACTGGATTATTTTAGTGTGCTGTGGGCCTTGTTCCTGCTGAACTGCGCGCTGCTGATCGGCTGGAGCCTGGATGCTGCGCTGAAGGAGCTGGGCCTGACGCTGCCGACCTTCGTCAGCTGTTTGATGGCAGGCATCCTGATCCGCAATATTCCGGCGCTCACGATACGCCGCGACCCGACGCGCAGCCTGCCTGGCACCACCAAGGCGCTGGCGCTGCTGGGCGACGTCACCCTGGGCCTGTTCCTGACGATGGCGTTGATGGGCCTGCAGCTCTGGGAGCTCCAGGGCGTCTTCGGCTTCATTGCCGTCGTGATGGTGGTGCAGATTTTCCTGACGGTGGTGTACGCGCTGTTCGTGGTCTTCCGCCTGATGGGCAAGGACTACGAGGCTACGGTGATGGCGGCCGGGTTCGGCGGCATCACCCTGGGGTCTACTGCCACGGCCATTGCCAACATGACGGCGGTGGCGCAGCAATACGGGGCGGCACACCGGGCGTTCATCGTCGTTCCGCTGGTGTGTGGGTTTTTCATTGATCTGGTCAACGCCATGATTATCACGGCATTGATTTGACAGACTGCTTCCCGTATTCTCGACAGGTTGGCCGCATGGCGGCCTGATGGCAGTGGCCACGGATAATGCCGGGGGCGACAAGACAGGAGTTTCCGAATGAGCGAGAAGTCGATTTACGATATTCCCTTGCAGCGCCTGGATGGCAGCGCGGCAACGTTGGGCGATTACCGTGGCAAGGCGCTGCTGATCGTCAATGTGGCGTCCCAGTGCGGCCTTACCCCGCAGTACGCGGGGCTGGAGTCTCTCTACGAGCAGTACAAGGAGCAGGGCCTGGAAGTGCTGGGCTTTCCCTGCAATGATTTCGCCGGCCAGGAGCCGGGGTCTGCCGATGAAATCAAGACGTTCTGTGAAGGGACTTTCGGCGTGCGTTTCCCGCTGTTTGCCAAGGTCGTGATCAACGGCGCCGGCCGCCACCCTCTGTATGCAGCGCTGATCGCCGCCCGTCCGGCGGCGCAGCAGAAGCCCGATGGCACGCTGCGCCAGCGCCTGGCAGACCGCAATCTGCTGTCGGCCGAGCCCAGCGACGTTACCTGGAATTTCGAAAAATTCCTGGTGTCGCGCTCCGGTGAGGTCATCGGCCGATTCGCGCCCGACATCGCGCCGGACGATCCCGCGCTGCGCCAGGCCATCGACGCCGCGCTGGCCTGACGGACGTTGCCGCCGCCGGCCAAGTGGCCGGAACAAGGCTTCAGGAACAGGCGCCGGGCGGGTCCGGCGCCTGAATCGTTTCCGGGGATGGACATTATGAGTGAACTCACGCTTTGGGGGCGCAGCAGCTCCAGCAATGTGCGCAAGGTCATCTGGGCGCTGGCTGAATTGGGCCTGGACTACCGTCGCGTGGATGCCGGCGGGGCGTTCGGCGTGGTTGGTGATGCCGAGTACCTGCGCCTCAATCCCAATGGCCTGGTGCCCTGCCTGCAACAGGGCAGTTTCGTGCTGTGGGAATCGAATGCCATCGTGCGCTACCTGGCCGATGTCCATGGCCAGGGCAGTCTGCTGCCGGATGGTGCGCAGGCGCGTGCGGCGGCTGACAAATGGATGGACTGGACGTCCACCACGTTCGTGGCGCCGTTCCGTGACATTTTCTGGAACAGCGTGCGAGCCACGCCTGAACAGCGCAGCGAGACTGAGATCCAGCGCGGGCGCGAGCAGGCTGCGGCCTTGCTGCACATTGTCGACGCTGCGCTGGGCGGGCAGCCCTATCTGTCCGGTGAGCGCTTCGGCATGGGCGACATTCCGCTGGCTACTTTGCTGCAGGCCTTGCATACGGTGCCAGGTTCGCTGCCGTCGCTGCCCCACGTTGATGCCTGGTATGCCCGCCTGCAACAGCGCGAGGGCCTGCGGTTGCTGGAAGGATTGTCGTTGCGTTGAGCGCCCGGATGCCTGTCCGGGCGGGTGTTGTTGTTGAATGGTTTCTGGTCTGATCTATGCTTTTTTCCCCTGATAACCTGGCGCATATCCGGGCCCGCATTGCCGCGGCCGAACAACGGTCCGGGCGTGCGCCGGGTAGCGTCACCCTGTTGCCCGTCAGCAAGACTTTCAGTGTCGATGTGCTGCGAGAAGCCGCCGCGCATGGCCTTCGGCGCCTTGGCGAAAACAAAACCCAGGAAATCAAGGCCAAGAGCGAGCCGCTGGCGGATTGCGGTATCAGCTGGGTGATGATCGGCCACTTGCAGACCAACAAGGCCAAGGAAGCCGCCAGGCTGGCTGACGAGATCCAGTCGCTGGATCGCATCGAGCTGGCACTGGCGTTGCAAAAGCGTCTGGAAATCGAAAACCGCGAAATGGATGCACTGGTTCAGGTCAAGACGTCATCCGAACCCAGCAAGTTCGGCATGGCGCCCGAAGCCGTGGCGGCGTTTCTGCGCGAAGTGACGGAACAGGCGCCACGCCTGCATATCCAGGGGTTGATGACGCTGGCCGTCAACGATCCCGACCCGGAACAGGTGCGTGCTTGTTTCCGGCGCCTGCGCCAGCTGCGTGACGAACTGGCGCCGTCCGCGCCGGCGGGGGTGTCGCTGGCGCGGCTCTCCATGGGCATGAGCGGCGATTTTGAAATGGCCATCGAAGAAGGTTCGACCGAAGTGCGCATTGGTTCACTGTTGTTCGGCGGGCGAGACTATTCACGGGCCTGAACCTGCCGCGTGTCGCGGCGGGCTTTCCCGTGCAGCAATGGCGGGCAGGGCCTGAGAAGGCGGGAATGAACCAGCCGGTGCCATGGGGCCGGCCTACCTGGCGCGCAGCGGGCGCGCCGCAATGGATGTAATGATGCTGTCTATGGATGTGGCGCTGTCGTTCTTTGGAACGGCAGTGGTGTTGGCACTGGTGCCGGGGCCGGACAATTTGTGTGTGCTGGCGCAATCGGCCACGGCAGGGTGGCGCGCTGGCATGCGCCTGGTGCTGGGATTGTGTTCCGGCCTGGTGGTGCATACCGCCGCCGTTGCGCTCGGGTTGGCGGTGGTGTTCCAGGCATCGACACTGGCATTCATTATCTTGAAGCTTTGCGGCGCGGCTTATCTGCTGTATTTGGCCTGGCAAGCCTTCGCGCATGCGAAGGATGTTGGCGGCGTGGGGCAAGGCGTGGGCCTGACGGGCTGGGCCCTCTACCGGCGCGGCATTCTGATGAATATCGGTAATCCCAAGGTGTCCTTGTTCTTCCTGGCCTTCCTGCCGCAATTCGTAACGCCAGGCCAGGGCAGCGTGACCGGGCAGCTTATTTCCCTGGGGGCGCTGTTCATGCTGGCGGCCCTGCTGGTGTTCGGCGCGATTGCCCTGCTGGCGGGGCGGCTGGGAGATTTGCTGCGGCGCTCGCCCGAGGTGCAGGTCTGGATGAACCGAGGCGCGGGCGTGGTTTTCGTGGCGTTGGCGTTCAAGCTGGCGTTTTCCGGGCGGGATTAATACGTTTCCGTAAAAATGTTGCAGTGCGGCGCAGGGTAAACCAGCATGGCTGCGCGCGTTTCGTATCGCCATAATTCAAACAAACGTTTGAAACAGGTGAAAGAACGGTGTCAGCAGTCATCAACGAGATGGGCCGCGTGGCGGCCCCCACTCCTGAAGCGGTGCTGGATGCGGCGGAAACGCTGTTCGCCAGGCAGGGGCATGAAGCGACGTCCATGCGCCAGATCACCGCGTTGGCCGGTGTGAACCTGGCTGCCGTCAACTATCACTTCGGTTCCAAGGAAGGGTTGGTGCAGGCCGTGCTCAAGCGCCGCCTGGGCGCGCTCAACCAGGAGCGCCTGAACCAGCTGGAACAGCTGGAGCGGCAGGCGGGCCTGACGGGCCAGCCGGTCAAGGCTTCGCAAATTGTCGATGCCTTTTTCGGCACGCTGATTCGTCTGGCCCGCCAGGACAAGGCCGGCATCTGGCCACTGCTCGAGCGTTCCATGACCGAGCCGACCGTCTTCATCCGCACCTTGTTCGCGCAGGAGTACAGCGACGTGCTGGAACGCTACAAGCAGGCCTTGCTCAAGGCCCTGCCGGGCGTGCCGCACGATGAAATCGTATGGCGTTTCCAGTTCATGCTGGGCGCCGCCTCTTTTGCCTTGACGGGTACGAAGGAACTGCGCGAAGTCATGGGCTGGCAGGAGAATGCCCAGGACGCGGCGCAGGAAGAAGCCAATTTGTTGCCGCGCCTGATGAGCTTCCTGCTCGGGGGGCTGAGGGCGCCATTGCAGTCGCCCTAATAATCAATCAGAAGCTGGAGACATAATCATGCAAGTCATTGGATGGATCGTGCTGGCGCTGGTGGTGGCGGGCGCCATTTTGCTGGGGGTGCCCAGTGTGCGCCGCAGCCTGCTGAGCCGGCCGCTGCTCAATCGCTTCCGGCAAATCCTGCCGCAAATGTCCGAAACCGAGCGCGATGCGCTTGAGGCCGGTACGGTCTGGTGGGAAGGCGAGCTGTTCCGCGGCCGCCCGGACTGGAACCGCCTGCTGGATTTTCCCCGGCCCCGCCTGACGGCCGAGGAACAGGATTTCATGGATCACCAGGTCGAGCGCGCCTGCGCGCTGGTCGACGACTGGAAAGTGTCGCACCATGCGGGCGATCTTTCGCCTGAAGCCTGGGCCTATATCAAGCAGGCCGGCTTCCTGGGCATGATCATTCCCAAGGAATACGGCGGCCTGGGTTTTTCGGCCTATGCGCACTCCGAGGTGATTACCAAGCTGTCCACGCGTTCATCGGCGCTGTCGGTGACCGTCATGGTGCCCAATTCGCTGGGGCCGGCGGAGCTGCTGCTGCACTATGGCACCGAAGAACAGAAGAACCACTACCTGCCGCGCCTGGCGACGGGCGAGGAAATCCCCGCCTTTGCCTTGACCAGCCCCTGGGCCGGTTCGGACGCGGCTGCTATCCCGGATTACGGCGTGGTCTGCAAGGGAGAATGGCAGGGCCGCGAAGTGTTGGGCATGCGCGTGACCTGGGACAAGCGCTACATCACGCTGGCGCCGGTCTGCACCATCCTGGGCCTGGCGTTCCGTCTGTATGACCCGGACGGCCTGCTGGGCAGCAAGAAGGATATCGGCATCACCTGCGCACTGGTGCCTTCCAATCATCCCGGCGTGGAAACGGGCCGGCGCCACTTCCCGCTCAATGCCATGTTCATGAACGGGCCTACGCGGGGGCGCGAGGTGTTCATGCCGCTGGATTTCATTATCGGCGGCCCGAAGATGGCTGGCCAGGGCTGGCGCATGCTGATGGAGTGCCTGGCAGCTGGTCGTTCGATTTCCCTGCCGTCCTCGAATGCGGGGATGGCGCGCATGACGGCGCGCGCCGTGGGCGGCTATGCCCGCGTGCGCAGCCAGTTCGGCGTGCCGGTGGGCCGCTTCGAAGGCGTGGAGGAAGCGCTGGCTCGCATCGGCGGCCATGCCTACGTGGCGGAAGCTGCCCGCGTCATGACGGCAGGGGCGGTGGACCTGGGCGAAAAGCCTTCGGTTGCCTCCGGTATCGTCAAGTATCACGTTACCGAGCGCGCCCGGCAGGTCGTCAATGACGGCATGGATGTGATCGGCGGCAAGGGCATTTGCCTGGGGCCGTCCAACTTCCTGGGCCGTGCCTATCAGCAGGTGCCCATCGGCATTACGGTGGAGGGCGCCAATATTCTGACTCGCAGCCTGATCATTTTCGGCCAGGGCGCCACGCGCTGCCACCCGTATGTGCTGGCAGAGATGCAGGCGGTGCGCGAAAGCGACGGCAAGCGTGCGTTGCATGATTTCGACCGTGCTTTTTGGGGCCATGTCCGCTTCGTCATTGGCAACGTGGTGCGCAGTGGCTGGCACAGCCTGACGGCGGCCCGTTGGGCGGCCAAGCCGCGCAAGGCCGATGCCGCTACCGGCCGCTATTATCAGCAGCTCGGCCGTGTTTCCAGCGCCTTTGCGATGTTGTCCGATATGTCCATGCTGGTCCTGGGCGGCAGCCTGAAGCGGCGCGAAAGCCTGTCGGCCCGCCTGGGAGATGTGTTGTCGCAGATGTACCTGGCCAGTGCGGTGCTCAAGCGCTATGAGGACGAAGGCCGCCAGGCCGAAGACCTGCCGCTGGTGCACTGGGCCATGCAGGATGCGCTGTTCCGCGCCCAGGCGGCCATGGACGGTCTGCTGAAAAACTTCCCCAACCGTTTCGTGGCGGGTTGCCTGCGCTGCCTGGTGTTCTTCTGGGGCCGGCCGTTCTCCGCGCCCAGCGATCGTCTGGGACAGAAGGTGGCGCGCCTGCTGACGGAACCGGGCGCGGCGCGTGAACGGCTGACCGTAGGCTGCTATCTGCCGGCATCGTCCGACGAACCGGTGGGCGCCATTGAACAGGCCTTGCAGGCAACGCTGGCGGCAGACGCCGTGCAGCTCAAGCTGCGTCAGCTCGATAAAAGCGGCTTGCTGGCTGACAACCCGCTGGCCAACGTCCGCGACATGACCGAAGCGGCGCATGCGGCCGGCGCGCTCAGCGACGAGGAATATGCCCTGTTGCGCAAGCGTGACGCGCTGCGCGATATCGTGGTCCGGGTGGACGATTTCCCCTTCGATATCATGGCGGCTGAAGATGCGCCGCAGGGAGGCCGTGCATGAGTGCTCCTGTCTATGTCGTGGACGGCGCACGTTCGCCGTTCCTGAAAGTCCGTACCGGGCCGGGGCCGTTCAGCGCGGCAGACCTGGCCGTGCAGGCCGGGCGCGAATTGCTGCTGCGCCAGCCCTTCGCTCCTACTGACCTGGATGAAGTGGTGATAGGTTGCGCCGCGCCATCGCCTGACGAAGTCAATATCGGCCGCGTGATCGCCTTGCGGCTGGGATGCGGCAACAAGGTGCCGGGCTGGACTGTGATGCGTAACTGCGCGTCCGGCATGCAGGCGCTGGATTCCGCCATGACCAATATCGAGGCTGGCCGCGCCGAACTCGTGCTGGCCGGCGGGGTGGATGCGCTGTCGCGCGCCCCGCTGCTGTTTTCCGATGAAATGACGCGCTGGCTGGCACGCTGGATGGCGGCGCGCTCCACGGGGCAGAAGCTGCGCCTGCTGGGGCAGTTCCGGCCAGGTTTCTTCAAGCCGGTGATCGGTTTGCTCAAGGGCCTGACCGATCCTGTCGTGGGGCTTTCCATGGGGCAGACGGCCGAGAACATTGCCATGCGCTTTGGCATCAGTCGCACGGAGATGGATGCCTATTCGGCTCGCAGTCATCAGCGGGTGCTGGCCGCCCGCGAGGCCGGCGCCTTTCAGGCCGAGATGGCGCCGCTGGTCGATGCCCAGGGCCAGAGTTATGCGGAGGATGACGGCGTGCGCGCGGATTCCACGCTGGAACGGCTGGCGCGGTTGCGTCCTGTATTCGATAGGCTGGGGGGCAGCATTACGGCAGGCAATAGCTCGCAGGTGACCGATGGCGCCACTGTGCTGTTGCTGGCATCCGAGCGTGCGGTGGAAAAATGGGACCTGCAACCCCTGGGCCGGATCGTGGACCGCCAGTGGGCCGGCCTGGACCCAGCCTGCATGGGCCTGGGGCCTGTCCATGCCGTGACCCCTATCCTGCAGCGCCAGGGCCTGGGGCTGGATGGCCCGGAGCTCTGGGAAATTAACGAAGCATTTGCGGCCCAGGTCCTGGGCTGCCTGGCGGCCTGGCGTGACGAGGATTACTGCCGCGAGCACCTGGGAACGGCCGCGTGGGGCGAATTGGACGAAACAAGGTTGAATGTCGATGGCGGGGCGATTGCGCTCGGCCATCCAGTCGGCGCATCGGGCGCACGCATCGTGCTGCATTTGCTGCAGGCCCTGCGTGCGCGTGGCCTGCATCGGGGCATGGCTTCGATCTGCATCGGTGGCGGACAGGGCGGTGCCATGTTGGTGGAAGCCTTGGGCACCGGTGACAGCCACCGGGCGACGCAGCAGGAGGCAGCATGACGGAAAAGAATTGGCAGCATTGGTCGCTGGAACGCGATGCCCAACGCCTGGCCTGGCTCACGCTGGACCGGCGTGGCAGCGCGGTCAATGCCCTGTCGGCCGATGTCATGGCGGAACTGGGCGAAGTGCTGGATATCCTGGAGAAGGAGCCGCCAGCGGGCTTGATCATCCGTTCCGGCAAGAATACCGGGTTCGTGGTGGGGGCCGATATCGACGAGTTTTCGCGAATGGGCGATGAAGGCGCCGCCCAGGCCATCGTGGCACGCGGCTGGAACCTGTTCGAACGCCTGGCCGCCGTGCGTTATCCCACGTTGGCGCTGATCCAGGGGCATTGCCTGGGGGGCGGACTGGAACTGGCGCTGGCCTGCCGCTACCGTATCGTCATAGATGATCCGGGCACCGGGCTGGGCCTGCCGGAGGTGATGCTGGGCATATTTCCCGGCTGGGGCGGCATCAAGCGGCTGCCACGCCTGATCGGCGCGCAGGCCGCGCTCGATATGATGCTGACCGGCCGTCGGGTCAACCCCAGGCGCGCAGCGGCGCTGGGCCTGGTGGATGCGCGGGTGCCTAAGCGGGTCGGCGAGGCGGCGGCGCGGCAGTGGGTGCTGTCCGGCAAGCCTGTGGCGCGGGTGCGCGGCTGGCGCAGTTGGCTGGGCGCCTGGCCGTTGAACCGTCTGGTGCGCTGGCAGGTAAAGCGCCAGCTGGAAAGCAAGGACCCGCAAGGGCACTATCCGGCACCACGCGCCATCCTGGCGCTGTGGGCGCATCACGATGGCAATGCATTGCAGGCGCCGGCGCTGGTGGATTCCATCCTGGCGTCGCAGACGGCGCGCAATTTGCTGCGGGTATTCCACTTGCAGGAGCGTCTCAAGAGCTACGGCAAGACTGATGGACAGGCGCCCGTACGCCATGTGCACGTTGTCGGTGCGGGTGTGATGGGCGGCGATATTGCTGTCTGGTGCGCCTTGCAGGGCCTGCGCGTGACCTTGCAGGACCAGTCCATGAAGCAGATTGCGCCGGTGCTGGCGCGCGCCGCCAAGCTGTACCGCCGCAAGCTCAAGGACAGGCGCCGCGAACAGGCGGCGCTGGATCGCCTCGTGCCCGACCTGGCGGGCCATGGCGCGGCCAGGGCGGACCTGGTGATCGAGGCCATCAGCGAAAACCTGGAAGCCAAGCAATCCCTGTACCGGCAGCTGGAAGCCCGCATGCGGCCGGATGCGCTGCTGGCCACCAACACATCCAGCCTGTCGCTGGAAGCCTTGCGTTCGTGCCTGCAACGGCCGCAGCGCCTGATCGGTATCCATTTCTTCAATCCGGTGGCGCGCATGCCGCTGGTGGAAGTCGTGAGCACCCGCGATGGCGATGCAGAACACCAGCAGGCGGCAGCCCGTGCCTGCGGTTTCGTGGCGCAGATCGGCAAGCTGCCTCTGCCGGTGCGCAGCGCGCCAGGTTTCCTGGTCAATGCGGCGCTGGCGCCGTACATGCTGGAAGCCATGCGTTATGTTGATCAGGGCGTCAGCCCGGCCGGGATAGATGCGGCCATGACGGCATTCGGCATGCCCATGGGGCCGATAGAACTGATAGATACCGTCGGCCTGGACGTGGCGCTGGCTGCAGGCAGGCAACTGGCACCCGACGCCGAACCGCCGCGCTGCCTGCAGCAGAAGATCGACAGCGGCAAGCTGGGCCGCAAAAGCGGGGAAGGGTTCTATCCCTGGCGTGACGGCAAGGCCACCAAGCCGGCTGCAGGCCAGGTGCCTGCCGATCTGGCGGCGCGGCTGGCCCGCACGCTGGCTGATGCAGCACGTCGCCAGGTGGATACCGGCGTTGTGGCGGATGCCGATCTGGCCGACGCCGGCATGATTTTCGGAACGGGCTATGCCCCGTTCACCGGAGGGCCCTTGCGGCATCAAGGGATGTTGTCACCATAAAAATAAAGCAGGCGCAGCACAAGCCCCGGCCTGGCCGGTTCTTTATGGCCAATCCAACGAAGGTTGGTCATTGACGAGGAGACAGAAGATGAAAACACGCAATCTGACAGGGCGCGTTTTTTCCCTGGCGGTACTGGGTGGCGTTGCCACGGCCAGCCATGGCGCGGGATTCCAGTTGCTCGAACAGAGCGCCAGCGGGCTGGGCAATGCCTATGCCGGTTCGGCGGCGATCGCTGAGAACGCCAGTACGATTTACTTCAACCCGGCGGGCATGACGTATCTGCCCGGCGTGAACGTGTCTGGCGGCGCCACGGCCATCCGGCCGTCGTTCAAGTTTCGCGACAATGGGCTCAGCCGCGGCCCGCTGGCGCTGGGCGGCGCGCCCAGTACCTCCAACGGCGGCGATGCGGGCAGCTGGGGCGTCGTGCCCAATGCCTATATGTCGTGGCAGATCAATGACCGCTGGTTCGCCGGCGTCGGCCTGGGCGCGCCCTTCGGCTTGAAGACCGAATACGAGGATGATTGGGCCGGGCGCTTCCATTCGCGTGAATTCGAAATCCGCACCATCAACATCAATCCGTCGGTTGCCTATAAGGTCAATGATTACTTCTCGATCGGGGTGGGGGCCAACTGGCAGCGGATAGACGCCACCTATCGCCTGGCGCAGGTCGTGCCGGTACCGGGCGTGGGCTATATGGAAGGCGATGCCAAGGTCAAGATGCATGGCGATGCCTGGGGCTGGAATGCAGGCGTGATTTTCCAGCCGACAGCGTCAACGCGTATCGGCCTGTCCTACCGCTCCAAGATCAAGCATTCGGCCAGCGGCGGCACGGATATCGAATTGCGCGGCAACGAAGTGGGCAGCGGCGCGGCGCATGCCAGCGTCGATCTGCCCGATACTGCCGTGTTGAGCATTTCTCATGATCTGACCCCAAGTTGGACGTTGCTGGGTGATGTATCGTGGACAGGCTGGAGCAGTATTCCGCGTCTCGATATTGAAAGCGGCGGCACGATCAATCGTACGACTTCGCTGGACTTGCGGTTCCGCGATACCTGGCGCTTCGCGCTGGGAGCGAACTACCGCGTGAACGAGAAGTGGACCTGGAAGGTGGGGGTGGCAGTCGACCAGTCGCCGGTACGCAGTGCCGAATACCGGCCGACCTCGTTGCCTGACAACAACCGCCTGTGGCTGTCCACTGGGGTGCAGTACCGCCACGGTGCGAACACCACGGTTGACCTGGGCTATACCTACCTGCACCTGAAGGACACGCCCATCGACAACGGCAATGTTCTGACCCAGGGCCGCGTGGTGGGGGATTACAAGAGCAGCGGCCATATCGTCGGCGTGCAGGTTTCGACCCGGTTCTGACGATGCGGCCATCCGATTCACGGCATGACTAAGGAGAGTTGCTTGAGCAAGTTCAATATCAAACGCGCCGCGGTGCTGGGGGCCGGCGTGATGGGTGCGCAGATCGCGGCGCATCTGGCCAACGCCGGCATACCGGTCTTGCTGTACGACCTGACGGCCAAGGAGGGCGATCCCAGCGGGATTTCCCTCAAGGCGCTGGCCGGGCTGAAAAAGCTCGAACCGGCGCCCCTGGCCAGCCCCGCCAGCCTGGCGTATATCACGCCGGTCAATTACGACCAGCACCTGGACCAGCTGTCGTCGTGCGACCTCGTCATCGAGGCCATCGCCGAACGGCTGGACTGGAAGAACGACCTGTACCGGCGCGTGGCGCCGCATATCGGGCCGCAGACCATCCTGGCATCGAATACTTCGGGCCTGTCCATTGCGTCCCTGGCGCAGGTGCTGCCGGAAGCATTGCGCCCGCGCTTTTGCGGGGTGCATTTCTTCAACCCGCCGCGCTACATGAAGCTGGTCGAGCTGGTAGCGATTCCTGAAACCAGTCCCGAAGTCCTCGATAACCTGGAGTCGTGGCTGACGACCCGCATGGGCAAGGGAGTGATCCGCGCTTTGGACACGCCCAACTTCATCGCCAACCGCGTGGGGGTGTTTTCGCTGCTGGCAGCCATGCACCACACGACGCGGCTGGGGCTAGGGTTCGATGAGGTCGATGCCCTGACCGGCCCGCTGATCGGCCGCCCCAAGAGCGCTACCTATCGTACGGCCGACGTGGTTGGCCTGGATACGCTGGCACACGTCATCAACACCTTGCGTGACGGCGCGAGCGACGACCCCTGGCATGCCTATTTCCAGGCGCCGGACTGGCTGCAGGGCCTGATCGAACAGGGGGCGCTGGGCCAAAAGAGCGGCCGTGGCGTCTACCGCAAGGTTGGGCGTGAAATCCAGGTGTTGGACCTGGCCCAGGGCGATTACCGCCCGTCGGCCGGCAAGGTGGCCGACGAAGTCGCTGCCATCCTCAAGCAGCGCGATCCGGCCGAGCGCCTGCGCGCGCTGCGGGCCAGCGCGCATCCACAGGCCCGTTTCCTGTGGGCGGTGCTGCGCGACACCTTCCACTACAGTGCGTTCCATCTGGGCGGCATCGCTGCCAATGCGCGCGATCTCGACCTGGCCATACGCTGGGGCTTCGGCTGGGCCCTGGGGCCGCTGGAAACCTGGCAGGCCGCAGGCTGGAACGAAATCGCCCAGGCGATCGAAGCCGATATCGCCGGCGGGGAAACCATGAGCACGGCGTCTCTGCCCCAGTGGGCCAAGGAGCCGGGCCGCCGGGGCGTGCATACGTCCGAAGGTTCCTATTCGGCGCGCGAGCACCGCATCGAGGCGCCGTCCTCCTTGCCGGTCTATCGTCGCCAGTTGTTCCCCGAGCGCGTGCTGGGCGGACAAAATCCGGCTGCGGCCCAGGTGCAGGAAACCCTTTGGGAAAATGATGGTGTGCGCTTGTGGCGCTTGCCGGAAGTCGACGCCGGGGTTGCCATCCTATCCTTCAAGTCGAAGATGCATACCATCGGCGACGAAGTGCTGGAGGGCGTGCTGCAGGCCGTGGCGTTGGCCGAGCAGACCAGCGACGCGCTGGTGCTCTGGCACGAGCCGCCGTTCGCGGTCGGAGCCAACCTCAAGCAGGTTGCGGAAGCTGCTGCGGCAGGCGAGTTCGAGCGCCTGGAACAGACCGTTGCCAAGTTCCAGCAGGCATCGCTGTCCTTGCATTACGCCCAGGTGCCGACGGTTGCCGCCGTGCAGGGCATGGCGCTGGGCGGCGGCTGCGAATTCACCATGCATGCCACGGCCCGCGTGTTTGCGCTTGAAAGCTATGTGGGGCTGGTAGAGGCCGGGGTCGGCTTGATTCCGGCTGGGGGCGGCAGCAAAGCGTTCGCGGTGCGCGCCGCCTGGCTGGCCGCGCAGACCGAAACGCCGGCCGAGGTCTTCCCGTATCTGCAGCCCGCGTTCCGCAACATCGCCATGGGCCAGGTGTCCAAGAGCGCCTTGCAGGCCATTGAGGCCGGCTTTGGCGTACCGACAGATACCGTGATCTTCCATCCTGACGAATTGCTGTGGACGGCCCTGCGCCGTGCGCGCGCGCTGGCCGAAATCGGGCACCGGGTGCCGGCGCGTCCGGGCCAGGTGATTGTGGCCGGCCGCAGCGGCATTGCCAATTTCGACATGCAACTGGTCAACATGCTGGAAGGCGGCATGATCAGCCCGCACGACTACAAGGTGGCGCATTCCGCCGCCGTGGCCCTGTGCGGCGGTGACGTCGATACCGGTGTGAAGGTCGATGAGGATTGGCTGCTGGCCGTGGAACGACGCGAATTCATGGCGCTGCTGCGCACGCCGGAGACGCTGGCACGCATTCGCCACACCCTGGAAACCGGCAAGCCGTTGCGCAATTGAACAAGGAGCATTCATGAGTATGCAGAAACAGGATGCCTACATTGTGGCCGCTACCCGCCTGCCGGTCGGCAAGCGGGGCGGGATGTATGGTCGTACCCGTCCCGACGACCTGCTGGCGGCTGCGCTGCGCGCGGCGCTGACCCAGGTACCGGGGCTGGATCCGGCGCAAATCGGCGATGTCATTACCGGTTGCGCCATGCCCGAGGCCGAGCAGGGCATGAATCTGTCCCGCATGGGGCTGCTGCTGGCCGGCTTGCCCAATGTCGTGCCGGGTTTGACCATCAACCGCTTCTGCGCTTCCGGCCTGCAGGCCGTGGCCGATGCCGCCAGCCGTATTCGGCTGGGCGAAGCGGATGTCATGGTGGCTGCCGGCGCGGAGTCCATGAGCATCATGTCGCAGATGATGGGCAACAAGATTTCCATCAACCCGGCAATCTTCGATGGTGATGAACGCCTGGGCATGGCGTTTGGCATGGGCCTGACGGCCGAGAAAGTCGCGCAGCGCTGGAAGGTGTCGCGCGAAGACCAGGACGCCTTCGCGCTGGAGTCTCACCGTCGCGCCGTGGCCGCCCAGGAAGCCGGCTATTTCGATGCGGAAATCTCTCCCTTCGAGATCGTCAGCCATGGGCCTGGTGACCGCAAGACCGGCGAACCGCGAGTGACGCGGCGCACGGTGAATCGCGACGAAGGTCCGCGCCCGGACAGCAGCGCCGAAGCGCTGGCGCGTCTGCGTACGGTATTTTCGGTGCGTGGTTCGGTGACGGCAGGCAACAGTTCGCAGATGTCCGATGGCGCGGCTGCCGTCGTGCTGATGTCCGAACGCCTGGTGAAGCAGCTGAACTTGCGGCCGCTGGCGCGCTTTGCCGGTTATTCGGTGGCCGGCGTGCCGCCCGAGATCATGGGCATCGGCCCGATCGAAGCGATTCCGCGGGCGCTGGCCCAGGCTGGCATCAGCAAGGAGCAGCTTGACTGGATCGAACTGAATGAAGCGTTTGCGGCCCAGTCCCTGGCTGTCATGCGCGAGCTGGAACTGGACCCGCAGCGCGTCAATCCGCTGGGCGGCGCCATCGCACTGGGGCACCCGCTGGGCGCAACCGGCGCGATCCGCACCGCTACGGTGACGCATGGCCTGCGCCGTACCGGCGGGAAGTACGGCATGGTGACCATGTGCATAGGCACTGGCATGGGTGCAGCCGGCGTATTCGAGGCGCTGTGAGCACGCCGTTGGACTGGCTGAGCCGCCTGCCTCTTGCCTGGCGCGCCCCGGCGGTGCGTCTGGGCTTCAATATGCACCCCGGGTTCCGGGGCATGGGGGGGCGGGTCGTGCATGTCGAGCCTGACCTTTCATGCATGCGTGTGCGCTTGCCCTGGCGGCGGCGCACGCGCAATATGTTGGGGTCCATCTATGGCGGCTCGCTGTTTGGCGTGACGGATGGGCCGCACCCGCTGCTGCTGACGCTGCGGCTGGGGCGTGATGTCATCATCTGGGACAAGCAGGCCGCCATCCGTTTCCGGCGGCCGGCCTACCAGGTGCTGTATGCGGATTTCCGCGTCACGGACGACGAAGTGGCATCCATCCGCCAGGTGCTGGACCAGGAACACGAGACCATCCGCGTCTACAACGTGGACCTGGTCGATGCCCAGGGCACGGTATATGCCACGGTTGAGCGCACGTTGTACATTGCGACGCGGGCGCACTATGCGGAAAGAAAGCGGGAAAAAGAGTTGGGAGCCAGGCAGGCGGCTGCCAGCGCCGACGCCGAGAGCACACAATAAGGGGCTCCATGCGGAGCCGCTGGCGGACAAAGGAGACAATCGTGGAGAAAATCTGGCTAGAGCAGTACCCGGAAGGCGTTCCTCCCATGGTGGACACCTCGGAATACGATTCGCTGATTCATCTGTTCGAGGACAGCTGCCGGCGCTACGCCAACAAAGTGGCGTATGTGTCGCTGGGCAAGGAAATGACCTATGCGGAACTGGACCGCCAGAGCCGCGCCTTTGCCGGGTGGTTGCAAAGCCAGGGTCTGGGCAAGGGGGACGCGGTCGCGTTGATGATGCCCAATCTGTTGCAGTACCCGGTTTGCCTGTTCGGCATTCTGCGCGCCGGTTGCGTGATGGTGAACTGCAACCCGCTCTACAAGCCCAGGGAATTGGAATATCAATTGGTCGATTCCCAGGCCAAGGCGATCGTCATCGCCGAAAACTTCGCCCATGTGCTCGACAAGATCAAGAACCGCCAGCATCTCAAGCATGTCGTGGTGACTGCTGTCGGCGACCTGCTTGGGGGGATGAAGCGCCTGCTGGTGAATTTTGTGGTCCGGCGGGTCAAGAAAGGCGTGCCCGTGTGGTCCTTGCCGGGGCACGTGTGGCTGCGCGACGCGCTGGCCCGTGGTGCCGGCCAGCGTTTCAACCCGCCAACGCTGGGCGCGGCCGACCTGGCCTTCCTGCAATACACCGGCGGCACCACCGGCGTGGCCAAGAGTGCGATGCTGTCGCACGGCAACCTGGTGGCGAATGTCTGCCAGGCGCATGCCTGGATTCGTTCGGCGGTGCGCGAAGGCAAGGAATGCATCGTGACGGCCTTGCCGCTGTACCACATCTTCGCGCTGACGGCGAACTGCCTGATCTTCATGAAGATAGGCGCGCGCAACGTCCTGGTGACCGATGCGCGTGACATTCCCGGCCTCATCAAGACCATGCGCAGTTCCGGCATGACGGCGTTTACCGGGGTCAACACGCTGTTCAATGCCTTGCTCAACCATCCCGAGTTCGAAAAGCTGGATTTTTCCCAGCTGCGGCTGACGCTGGGGGGCGGCATGGCCGTGCAGCGCGTCGTGGCCGAGCGCTGGCGCCAGATTACCGGTACGCCGCTGGTTCAGGCCTATGGCCTGACTGAAACCTCGCCGGCGGTAACCATCAACCCGATGGATGGCCACCACGTGAAAGGTTCCATCGGCCTGCCGCTGCCGTCGACCGAACTGAGCATCCGCAATGACGACGGGCAGGAAATGCCGGTGGGCGAAGCGGGGGAAATCTGCGTGCGCGGCCCCCAGGTCACGTCGGGCTATTGGCAGAAGCCCGAAGAAACTGCCTTGGCGTTCTATCCGGACGGGTTCCTGCGCACTGGCGACATCGGCTATGTGGATGACAAGGGCTTCGTCTTCCTGGTAGACCGTAAGAAGGACATCATCCTGGTGTCCGGCTTCAACGTCTATCCGAACGAAATCGAGGATGTCGTGGCCACGCATCCGGGCGTAAAGGAAGTGGCTGCCATTGGCGTGCCGGACCCGCGCTCGGGCGAAGCGGTCAAACTCTTCGTCATCCGGCGCGACCCGGCACTGACTGCAGAGGATTTGATCGCCTTCTGCCGCCAACAACTGACCGGCTACAAAATCCCCAAGCACGTGGAATTTCGCGAAGACCTGCCGCGTACCAATGTCGGCAAGATCCTGCGCCGGGAATTGCGCTGAGTTTCCCCCCTGGCTGGCAAGGGGGACCCTGCCGGCCAGGGACAGTGAAGGAGGCAATGCAAGGCATGGTATTGCCAGCACGGGGTTCTGCCTGCTGTCTGTATGTCTATATATAGAGGTCGGTATGGACGGGGTAGGCACTGGCAGGCTATCCGAGCAGGATAGTTCCAGGCAGGGGGTGACCGGTGTGAGCCCGGCAGCCGGAGGCCGTCAGTGGCTCCACTTTGGGTTGGCTCACTTTGCATAGGCCTGCTGGTGATCAGGTCATCTATATATAGGTCATCAGGTATATCGAGAGCGCCATGGCCCCAGGTGGTTGGGGTACGCCTTGATTGGCAGATGGCATGAAGCTACCGTGGCCTCTGCGACCCCTCGGGCTTGCTTGCCTGGATATAGTAGGGACCTGGACAAGCACGGCCGTTGCTATCCATGCGTTGCCACCAGCTGAGCGCTGCAGCCAGGGCCCGTGCCAGGCGTTCTGGTGCCAGAGAGCAGGGGACGGCTTCCTATCGTGGCCAGCGCCAGCGGCGCCAGGGCCCGTTTCCCTGGGGCGGAACAGCTTTTTTTGGCTGAACAAAAGATTTTCTTCGAAAAGTTTTACACGGTGATGAAAAGCGTGCTATATTTCGTTTTCTGTTGAGCGACGCAACAAATTCTTCGGAAAGCGAAGCGGAGTTCGACGGGGGCCGGAAACGGAGTTTGTTTTCAGGCGCTGCGGTTTGATCCTTGAGGACGGCCAGGCGGTGCGGGAAGCAGGTTCGGCAGGGTTTTGAAGAAAGGTTCAGCAAGTGTTGACAAGCTTCAAAACTTCATGTTATAGTTTCTAGCTCGGTTGCTTAGTAACTCAGGGTTAACCCTAGCGGGTGGTTCTGATAAGCGGCCGGAAACGAGGTCTGGTGGGTTTACCCAGGCGGCGTTTTTCAAGTAGGGATTCAGTGGATAGCCGCTAAGTGGCAAACGAAACTGAGTTGACAAACCTGAAAAACTGCTTCATAATCTCGTTTCTCTGCTGATGCAAATCAGCGAAACGCGAAAGCGATGCAGTAGGAAGTTTAGTAGTTCAGTACCGAATTTGCAGTAACTGCTCTTTAACAACTTAACAGCCGATAAGTGTGGGCGCTTGGAATGAGTGTGCGATCCCAGCAATGGGAATGCCAAAATTATCAAGTGCCTACGAAAGAAGTAAGGTTTTTATACCTCACTTCCTTTGAAAGCAAAGCGACATATTTCCGTCCCGGAAACGGGAAGGTATATGTAAACAACAGAGATTGAACTGAAGAGTTT
>NZ_SGWZ01000004.1:148157-440016 GCF_004216755.1 Kerstersia gyiorum | reverse complement strand
GGTTTTCGCCGGGGGGGGGGCCCCGCCCGGGGGGCCCGGCCCCTCTCTTTTTTTCCCTATATTCCCCCCCCCTGGCCCCCCGGGGGGGGCCCCCCCCCGGCCGGCCCCCCCCACCCCGCCCTTTGCCAGCCTGAAGGGGGCGCAGGCGCTAAGCCCTTCAGATCAGCTGGCTGCGTATGCGGTTGGAGAGCCATTCGGCGATGCCGACCATCACCAGAATGGCGATGAATATCAGCGTCACCTGGGGCCAAGCCAGGGTATCGACGGAAGCGGCCAGCGGCAGGCCCAGCCCGCCCGCCCCGACAATGCCAAGGATGGTCGATTCCCGGATATTCACATCCCAGCGATACACGACGGTGCCGACAATCGCCGGCATGACCTGTGGCACGATGCCGTAGCCCAAAACCTGCAGGCTGCTGGCGCCTGTCGCCAGGATGGCTTCGACCTGCCGGCTGTCGGTTTCTTCGATAGCCTCGTAGATCAACTTGCCAATGAAGCCAATGGAGCGCAGCGCGATGGCAATAGTGCCTGCCAGCGGCCCCGGCCCCAGCATGATGACCAGCAGCATGGCCCAGATCAGCGAATTGATGGAGCGCGAAGTCACGATGACAATCAGCGCTGCCGGACGCGCCAGCCAGCGGCTGGGCGTGGTATTGCGGGCGGCCAGGAAAGCCAGCGGAATGGCAAGCACGGCACCTATCGCCGTTCCCAGGGTGGCGATATGGATGGTGTCAAGCAAGGGTTGCCAGAGCTCGCCGGTATAGTGCCAACGCGGCGGGAACATGCGGGAAATCATGTCCCAGGCGGCACTGGGAGCATCGGCAGCGAATACCCAGATGGTATTTTCACTGATCTCGTGCCAACCCAGATAAAACAGCAAGGCGCCCAGCAGCCAGCACAGCCAATTGGCGCGTTGCGCTGCCGGGCTGCGATGGCGCCAGACCGGCGCCTGCACCGCCCGGGAGGTTTGGCGGGAAGCGGTATTCTTCATTGGAAATGTCGCCTTACCAGCCCGGAGGCATATTCGGCCAACAGGACGATGACGATGATCAACAACAGGATGGCGCCTGCCGTATCGAATTCATAACGATCCAGCGCGGTGTTGAGCGTCGCCCCGATGCCACCGGCCCCGACAATGCCCAGCACGGCCGATTCGCGAAAGTTGATATCCAGTCTGTACATGGACAGGCCCGCCAGGCGCGGCTTGATCTGCGGCATGACAGCGAAAGCCACGCATTGCAACCAGCTCGCACCGGTAGCGCGCAGCGCTTCCCACTGGGATGGATCTATGGTTTCGATTTCGTCAGCCAGCAACTTGGCCAGAAAACCGATGGAGGCAATCACCAGCGTCACCATGCCGGCCAGCGGCCCGAACCCGAACATCTTCACGAACAGGATGGCGATGATGATTTCCGGGAAGGCCCGTGCCCCGGCCACCAGGGTGCGGCATGCCGCATAGACGGGCCACGGCGCCATATTGCGGGCCGCGCCCAGTGCGACAGGCACACTCAGCGCAATGCCCAGAACCGTCGCAGTAATCGTCATCGCCAGGCTCTCCACCAGGCCGGCAGCAATCTCGGTCCAGCGTGAGCTGAAGTCCGGTACCAGGAACTGGCGAAACAACAGCGCCGCGCGGCCGAAGCCTTCTGCAGCGCGGTCCCAGTTGATCGGCAGACTGCCCAGCGCCCAGAACAGGTAGGCCAGGCACAGCAACGCGATCAGACGGGTTTTCCAGGGCTTGCCCCAACGCGGCGGGCGACGCCAACGCGTGGGATAGCTTGGGGCGGCCAAGGTTTGCACTGGAACGCCGGAAGACTCCGTCGCGCTCATGCCGGGCTCTCCTGCAAACGAGTGGCGGCCGACGCAGCCGGCTGAGTAGCGGTGGCGCCATCAAGGGCGGCCTCGGCAGTCATCTCGTCCGGCATGGAAGGGTCCGGCGACTGCGCCGGCGTGTTCCAGTCTTCTTCACCATAGATTTCCGTGAGGGCTGCCGCGTCCAGACCGGCGGGGGCGCCGTCATAGACCACACGCCCCTTGCGCAGGCCGACGATGCGGTCGGCATAGCGCAAGGCCAGCGGCACGTCATGGATATTGATAATGGCCGACAGGCTGCGCTCACGGCACAGTTCGCAAATCAGGCGCATGATCTGGCGCGCGGTGCGCGGGTCCAGACTGGCCGTCGGCTCGTCGATCAGCAGCAATTGCGGTTCCTGCATCAGCGCACGGGCAATGCCGACGCGCTGGCGCTGCCCGCCCGACAGGGCGTCGGCGCGCTTGTCCTGAAAACCTGCCAGGCCGACCCGGTCCAACAGTTCGAAGGCACGGGCAATATCCTGCGGGGGAAAACGGCGCAGCCAGCTTGCCCAGAATCCCACATAGCCGAGCCTGCCGGACAGCACGTTTTCCATGACGCTCAGACGCTCTACCAGTGCATATTCCTGGAAAATCATGCCGATATGGCGGCGCGCGCGCCGCAGCCGGGCCGCGCTCAGCCCGGTCAGGCTTGCGCCCGCCAGGGTAATGGTGCCGGCCGAAGGCGTCACCAGTCCATTGACGCAGCGGATCAATGTGCTCTTGCCCGCGCCGGAAGGCCCGATCAAGGCCATCACCTGCCCTGCCGGCAGGTTCAGTTCAACCTGGTCCAGCGCCAGATCACCGGTAGCGTAACGTTTGCTCAAAGCTTGGAGTTGCAGCATGGTGGCTCCATGGCGGGCCGGAACCTGGCGCGCACGGCAAGTGCCGTGCATGCGCGTACCTTGCGACCCGGTAGCGTAGGGCCGGCCGTGGCGTCCGGCTCTGCCGCGCTCAGGCAGACACGCGGCCAGGTCCGGCGCCGAAAGTGATTACTTGCAGCTGTAGCTGACGTTCATGGCACGGTCGATATCACGCACCACGCCCCAATGTTCCTTGTAGGTAATGGGGATGAAGGCTTCCTGCGGCGGGCTGGACTTGCTGAATTCCTCCAGCAACGCGCTGCCGGTCCAGTCATACGAGAAGAACGCCTCGCGGATTTTGTCGGCCAGCTCCGGCTTCAGGTTGTACACGTAGCCGTAGCCGGTGGTCGGAAACGACTGGGATTTATAGATGCTGCGCAGCTTGTCGCCATCCACGGTGCCACGCCCGATCATCCGGTTCATGACCGAATTGGCCACGGCCGCGCCGTCATAATCCTTGTTCGCCACGCCCAGCACCGAGTTATCGTGCTTGCCGGAAAACGCGGGCTTGTAGTCGCGTTCGGCCTGCATGCCATATTCGCTGGCCAGCAGCGCCGAGGGTGCCTTGTAGCCGGAATTGGAAGTCTGCGACGTAAAGGCGATGGTCTTGCCCTTCAGGTCTTCGATTTTCTGGGCGTCGCTCGTGGCCGGAACGATGATTTCCATCTCGTAGCCGTAGGCGCCCTGCTTGTCCGCCATCATCGCAAAAGGCACAAAGCCGGCGCAATTGACCGCCAGGGGATTACCGCCGGTGTTGAAGCCGGCCACGTGCAGGCGTCCGGCACGCATGGCTTCGATCTGGGCCGCATTGGATTGCACCGGGAAGAACTGGACTTTCTTGCCCGTCACGGTGGAAAGATGCTTCAGAAAGCCGTCCCAGACGCCACGATAGACTTCCGGGTCTTCAACCGGGGTATAGGCGAATACCAGCGTCGCCGGGTCCACCCATTCCTTGGGGTCCGTAGGCGCATCTGCCACCATGTCGCCATCGCGGTCGCAATAGCGGCTATCCAGTTCCCCACGCGGGCAGGCATCCTGTGCCTGGGCCGCGCCCATGAAGGTCATGCCGAGAGCGAGGCAAAGCAGTGTCTTTTTCACGAGCTGATTTCTCCGGTAGATGGCCCGCAGCAGGGTCGCGGACCGGAAACAGCTTGCCAGTCTGACGGCTGGCGATGAAAACCTGATGACACTGCCGGAGATTGCGCGGCAGGCGCCACCAGCCTGCCGCAATCACTGGAACTCAGTCGGTGCCGGTAGCGACCGGAGACCCGGGACGCGACGACCATTCGCTCCAGGAACCGGGATACAGGCGGGCGCCACTCAGGCCCGCGACTTCAAGCGCCAGCAAATTATGGCAGGCCGTCACGCCAGAGCCGCACTGCATCACGGCCTCGGCCGCCGGCCGGCCTTCCAGCACGGTTTCGAATGCTGCACGCAATGCCGCCGGTTCCAGGAAACGGCCCTGGGCATCCAGGTTGTCGCGGAAAAACCGGTTGCGCGCACCGGGAATGTGCCCACCCACGCGATCCAGCGTTTCATTCTCGCCTCGGAAACGATCCGGCGCACGGGCATCGACCACCAGCGGAGCGGTACCAGCCTCTACCAGCGGGCGCAGCGTTTCGTAATCCACGATTTCCACCAACGCCGGGCGCAGCCGGAAGCTGCCCGGCTTGCGTGGCGCCGCCTCGCCATCCTCGACGGGCAGCCCCGCCGCCAGCCACGCGGACAGGCCGCCATCCAGGACGAATGCCTGGGCATGCCCGGCGCGGCGCAACAGCCACCAGGCACGGGCCGCGTACATGGCCCCCTGACGGTCGTAGGCCACGATACGGGTGGTATTGTCCGCACCCAGGCGGGCCAGGGTTTCGGCCAGCGCGGGGAAATCCGGCAAGGGATGGCGACCATTGCTGCCATTCGGCTGGGAGCTCAGGTGCATATCCAGGTCGATATGCGCGGCGCCAGGCAAGTGGGCCTGGCGGAATGCCTGCCGGCCAGCCTGGGCATCGGCCAGATCAAAGCTGGCATCCAGCACCAGGACGCTGGCGGGCTCCTGCTGCAGCCAATCCTGCAGCTGCGCGACGGTAACAAGCGGGGAAGAATGTGCCATGGGAATCTCCGAAAAAACGACGGACCGCGGACAGACCGCGCCGCGCCTGCCCCGCAGTGTAAATCCAGTCTGCCGGCCTGACCGGTAAAAAAGGGCCTCCACACTGCACCTTCGGCTTGTTGCCCCCTCCGGAGGACCGTTTTTTCCTGGGGCGCTTGGCGGCAAAAAATGGGCGCTTACCAGCGCCAGAGGCGCTCAAGTTTGCTATGCTTGCCGCCTTCGTTAAGGTATCCTCTGTCCATGTCCGCCCACTCCGGTAATCTGTTTATCGTCGTTGCGCCCAGCGGCGCCGGCAAATCCAGCCTGGTTCGCGCCCTGCTCGAACGGCATCCCGATATCGCGCTCTCCGTTTCCTGCACGACCCGCTCGCCCCGAGACGGCGAAGTGGACGGCCGCGACTACCGTTTCCTCGACATTCCCGAATTCCTGCGCCGCCGCGATGCGGGCGAGATGCTGGAATGGGCCGAAGTCCACGGCAACTACTATGGCACGCCCCGTGATGCCATTGATGCCGCCATTGCTGGCGGCCGCGACATCATCCTGGAAATCGACTGGCAAGGCGCGCGCCAGGTACGTGAGTTTTTCCCGCACGCCATCGGTATTTTCATCCTGCCGCCCTCCATCGAGGAACTCGAGGCGCGCTTGCGCCGCCGTGGCCAGGATGCCGAAGCCGTCATCGCCAAGCGGCTGGCCGCCGCCGAAAGCGAGATTTCGCATGCTTCAGAGTGCGAATATGTTATTATTAATCAAGAATTTAGCGACGCATTGCAGGCCTTTGAACAAATCATTCACAGCGCCCGCCTGCGTTACCCGTCCCAGAGCAAACGCAATGCGGAATTGTTTGCCCGGTTCGGCCTGCTTGGTGCCCGCTGAGGCATCATCCTGTTTTTGTTTCCTTTTTTAAGATTCGCCATGGCCCGTATCACCGTCGAAGATTGTCTGCAAAAGTCTCCTAACCGTTTCCAGCTGGCGCTGGCGGCTGCCTATCGTGCCCGTGAACTGGCCCAAGGCCATAGTTCCCGTATCGAATCCAAGAACAAGCCCGCCGTCACGGCCCTGCGCGAAATCGCCGAGGGTGTCACCGGCCTGGAAATGCTGCGTAAAGTTCCGACCTGATCCCCTGGGAGGCTGGCGATGGACTTCTCAGGCCTGAAACAAGCATCAACCGGTCTGCTGGCTGCCATCAAGGCCGGTTCCAGGCTGGGGAAGCGTCAGAGCAAATCCCACGAAGGTGCCGGCGGCCATGCCGCCGGCGAAGCCGCGTCCAGCAAGCCTGTGGCTTCGTTGGCCGGCCTGACGGAAATCATCAGCGGCTACCTGACTGAAAAAGAAGTCGCCAAGGTCCGCGAAGCCTACCGTTTCGCCGATCAGGCCCACCTGGGCCAGTTCCGCGCGAGCGGCGCGCCTTATATTTCGCATCCCATCGCCGTCACGGAAATCTGTGCCGGCTGGAAGCTGGATGCCGAAGCCCTGATGGCCGCCCTGCTCCACGATGTCATCGAAGACCAGGGCGTAGCCAAGCAGGAACTGGCCGAGCGCTTCAGCCCCGATGTCGCCGAACTGGTCGACGGCCTCTCCAAGCTCGACCGCCTGGAGTTTGCCAGCAAGGCCCAGCAGCAGGCGGAAAGCTTCCGCAAGATGCTGCTTGCCATGGCCCGTGACGTGCGCGTCATCCTGGTCAAGCTGGCCGACCGCCTGCACAACATGCGCACCCTGGATGCGGTCAGCCCCGAAAAACGCCGCCGCATTGCCAGCGAAACACTGGAAATCTACGCACCGATTGCCAACCGGCTGGGTCTCAATGCCTTGTTCCGGGAATTGCAGGACCTCTGTTTCGAAGCCATCCACCCCAATCGCTATCGTGTGCTGCGCAGGGCCGTGCTGGCCGCGCGCGGCAATCGCCGCGAGGTGCTGGGCAAGATTCATGATGCGGTCGCCGCTGCGCTGCCCGCCGCGGGCATCGAAGCCGATATTTCCAGCCGCGAGAAATCCCTCTACGGCATTTACCAGAAAATGGTGTCGCAGAAGAAATCCTTCTCCGACGTGCTGGATATCTACGGTTTCCGCATCATCGTGCACACCGTGCCGGAATGCTATCTGGCGCTGGGCACGCTGCACCAGCTGTATCGCCCGGTGCCCGGCAAATTCAAGGACTACATCGCCATTCCCAAGCTCAATGGCTACCAGTCCCTGCACACCATGCTGGTCGGCCCGTACGGCACGCCGGTCGAATTCCAGTTCCGCACGCGCGACATGCACCATATCGCCGAAGAAGGCGTCGCCTCGCACTGGCTGTACAAGGAAGACGACGTTCCGCTCAACGAGCTGCAGAAACGCACGCACCAGTGGCTGCAATCCTTGCTGGACATCCAGAGCCAGACGGGCGATTCCGGCGAATTCCTGGAGCACGTCAAGGTCGACCTGTTCCCGGACGCGGTGTATGTCTTCACCCCGCGTGGCCGCATCATTTCGTTGCCTCGCGGTGCCAAGCCAGTGGACTTCGCCTACGCGATCCACACGGATATCGGACACCATGCCGTCGCGGCCCGCATCAACGGCGAATTCATGCCGCTCGACAGCGAATTGAGCAGCGGCGACACCGTCGAAATCATTACTGCGCCTTCGGCCCGCCCCAGCGCGCAATGGCTGAACTACGTGCGTACCGGCAGGGCCCGCTCGGAAATCCGCCATTACCTGCGCAACGTGCAATACGAAGAATCGGTCGCCTTTGGCGAACGCCTGCTGCAGCAGGCCATGCAGGGCATCAAGGCGGAACTGCCTGATGCCAGCGACCCGACCTGGGACAAGCTCGTGCGTGTGAGCGGCGCACGCAACCGCGAGGAAATCCTGGCCGACATCGGCCTGGGCAAGCGCCTGGCTGCCGTCGTGGCCCGCCGCTTCATGCCGGGTTCCGATCTGGTGGCGACCACTGCCGCCGCCGTCGATGACATCGTCAGCGCGCGCTCGGCCCCCATCCTCATCCAGGGCAATGAAGGCCAGGCTGTCCAGCTGGCCTCCTGTTGTCACCCCTTGCCCGGGGATCCCATCATTGCAGAACTGCGCGCTGGCCACGGCCTGGTCGTGCACGTCGCGGACTGTCCGGTCGCCAAGCGCGGCCAGGTGCGTGAACCCGAGCGCTGGGTCTCCGTCGCCTGGGACGAGAAAACCGCCAAGCATTTCTCCACCCGCCTGGACGTGACCGCCCGCAACGAACGCGGCACCCTGGGCCGCATTGCCGCGGAAGTCACGGCGGCCGAGGCCAACATCATCCATGTCACCATGCACGACGATGCGGTTGCCACGGTCTCGCTGCAACTGACGCTGCAGGTGGAAAGCCGCGTACAACTGGCGCGTGTCATCCGCGCCGTGCGCCATGTTCCCCAGGTGCAGAAGATCGTCCGCGTCAAGGGCTAGCGGTTCGGGGCAGGTGCGGCGCGACGCCCTGCACCCTTGCCGCATCTGCCCTACAATCATCATTATCAAATGCAGTACGCGCCCGGCTTGGCATGGGCCGACCGGACGGGCACTGATACCACAGCGCGGCCAGATCTCCGCCATCAGGCAGGAGCGCCTGACCGCCTCCGGGGGAGCCTCAGGCTCCGAGTTGAACCGGCCTTGCTGGCCCCCTCAGCGGACAGCAGGCCGCTGGCGCTACGGCGCCTAGCCAGGATTTCTGCCCTATGGATGCTACACCCATTTCATTGCGCGGCAGCCGCCGCGACATTGGCCGTGCGCTTGGCGATCTGGCTCGCCCTTATATGGCGGCCTTGCTGGAACAAAGCCCGACCTGGTTTGCCTTGCGCCGCTGGCGTGGGCACGCTGTGCTGGACACCCTGGGCGCTGCCGCCCGGGAATACCTGCCCAAGCAATGGGAAGAACTTTGCGGCATGGCCGAAGGTCTGGACATGCCCTTGGAAGACGTCTTGCTCTGGAACGCCAGGGGCGACCTGCTGCACAAAACCGACGATGGCTGCATGACCGTCGCATTGCGCCATGCCGACGGCTCGCGCTGGATCGCCCACAATGAGGACGGCGATCCCTTTCTGACCGGACTGGGCCGCCTGGTGGAAATCCAGTCCGAGGACGGCCCCGGCTTTTTCTTCCTGTATCTGCCCGGCTCCCTGCCCGGCCACACGTTTGCCGCCAATCGTGCAGGCCTGGTTCAAGTCGTCGACAACCTGCGCATCATGCGGGGCGGCAAAGGCGTGCCCCGCATGATGCTGGCGCGTGCCGTACTGGATTGTCGCAGCCTCGACGAAGCACAAGCGCTGCTGAACAAAATGCCACGTGCCGGCGGGTTTCACCACATGTTGGGCGCCGTCGGCGACGAACGCCTGCTGAGCATCGAAGCCACCCCGGAACGCTGCTCCACGCAGCCGGTGACCACGCTGTACGGACACACCAACCACTGCATCCACTTCGGCGCACGCCAGACCACCCAGCTGATCACGACGTCTTCGCGCGAACGGCTGGAACGCCTGGATGTTCTGCTGCTGGAGCTGCATGCACAGGCCGAATCCAGCGAATTGCTGGACATACTGTACGACACGGAAGCCACCCTGCCCATGCTGCGCACCGACCTGCGTGATCCGGACGGCGAGAATACGCTGGCCAGCGTCATTTTCCGGATTGATGAGCAGCAGTGCCGCGTCAGCGTCTACAACCGCGAGCGCACGCCCTGCTACCAGCAGGAAATCTAATCGCCCAGGAGCGGCAGACCGGCATCGTGGCCCTGTGGTGCGCGACAGCGCGATGTCTTGCTGCCTTTAGCCCCCCAGGGGCATGGCATCCTCGAACAAGGGCAAGGTATAAGGGTCGCCGCTGGGTGAAGGTTGCAGCCCGCCCGCGGTCATGGGCGCAAGCCCAGTCAGTTTGACGCCCAGCAGGCGCAGGCGCCGATCCAGCGGCACGCGCTTGAGGCAGTTCCCGGCGGCGCGCCGGATGGTCCGGGCGTCCTGGGTCGGGTACGGCAACGTGAAATCCCGCGTAACGGTCTGGAAATCCTCGTAGCGCAGCTTGATGCCTACGGTACGGCCAGCTACACCCTTGCGCATCAGGTCTTCCGATAGCTGCACGCACAGGCGCGTGAAAATCTGGCCCAACAGGACCTTATCGCGCTGGGGATGCAGGTCGCGCTCAAAGGTAGACTCACGGCTGACGGACTTCGGTTCGCTTTCCGTCTGTACTTCCCGGGTATCCTCGCCACGTGCCGCCCGATACAGCCAGGCGCCCATGCGGGTGCCGAACTCGGTCTTGAGCCAGGGCAGCTCGCAACGCGCCAGGTCGCCGATGGTTTCTATTCCCGACTGCCGCAGGCGTTCAGTTGTTTTGGGGCCTATGCCGTTGATGCGGCTGGCAGGCAAGGGCCAGATGCGGGCGGGCACTTCGTCGAGGCCGAGCACCGTCACCCCGCCCGGCTTGTTGAACTCCGACGCCATCTTCGAGAGCAGCTTGTTGGGCGTCACGCCGATGGAGCAGCTCAGGCCAGTGGCATCCATGACCGCCTGCTGCAGCCGCAGCGCCAAGGTCCGAACAGCCGCAGGCACGAGAGCACCCTCGTCAGGACAGGACTCCCGCAGGTCTTCGTGCTCGCTCAGGTCTATGTAGATTTCGTCGACGCCCCTGTCCTCGATGTGTGGCGCGACTTCGGCCACGGCAGCCTTGAAACGCCGAGAGAAATCGCGGTAGCGGGAAAAATCGACAGGGAGCAGGATGGCATCGGGCGCAAGCTGCGCGGCCTTCATCAAGCCCATGGCGGAATGCACGCCATAGGTCCGGGCTTCATAGGTAGCGGTCGTCACCACGCCGCGCCCCGCATAGGCCGACAGACGCATGTAATCCCGGCTGCCGTCGGGCAGCAAAGCGGGAGGCGCGGCCCGACCGCCAATGACGACGGGCTGGCCGCGTAAATCAGGGTAACGCAACAGCTCCACGGATGCGTAGAACGCATCCATGTCCAGGTGCGCAA
Source organism: Kerstersia gyiorum (assembly GCF_004216755.1). GTDB lineage: Bacteria > Pseudomonadota > Gammaproteobacteria > Burkholderiales > Burkholderiaceae_B > Kerstersia > Kerstersia gyiorum. The sequence goes on along the minus strand of NZ_SGWZ01000004.1, from coordinate 429,227 downwards.
TCCAGCGCTGGTTCATAAAACGATCAGGAGGCGTTGCCCTGCGAATCGTTGCCTTCGCCAGCGATCACGCGCTGGGCTTCAGGCAGCAACTTGGCATTCAAGACCTGTTTCAGGGCTTCCAGCGTTGCCGCCTTCTCCCCTTCACCCAGCATGAAGTCCAACTGGCCGCGCAGCGTATTGAGGTCTTCCGCATTCGGCGTGCCGGCAGGCGTCACATCCGCTACATAGACCACCTCATAATCCGGGCCGTTTTCCACGCCTACGAATGCCGGCGCATCTTCGACATGGACAGCGGAAATGGCGTCCAGCAGCGCAGGCTGCAAGCCCATCGCACGCTCACGGCTGACTTCCAGCTTTTCCCCGAACCCATGCGGCAGCGTGGCGGGCTTCTCGGCCTGATAACCGGCCAGCGCCGCCTTGCCTGCCGCACGAGCGGCTTCACTGGCGCGCTCGTTGCGCAGCTTGGCGCGGATTTCATCGCTGACCAGAGCCAGTTCAGGCAAGGCCGAAGGATGTACCTTGGCCACGCGCAGCGCGATCAGCTTATTGGGCTCCAGTTCGATCAGGCCAGTATTGTGGCCGTCTTTCAGGACATCATTGGCGAAAACGGCCTGGCGCACACGGGCTGAATTGAGCCAGGCAGCATCCGGGCTGGAAATGGCCGCATCAGCGCCCGCAGCCTTGGCATTCACCAGGTCATTGCGGCTCACGCCGCTGGCGCGACGGATCTTCAGGCCCAGGGTATCCGTCACCGGTTGCAGGCTGTCACGCTGGTCGTAGACCAGGCTGGTCAGCTTGCCGGCCTGCTCTGCGAAACGAGCACCCGCTTTTTGCGTACGCACTTCTTCCGCAATCGTGCTGCGCACGTCGGCCAGTGGCTGAACCTGCGCTTTTTCAAGCGTGCTGAGCTGCACGACGTGGTAGCCAAAACGGCTGGGCACCGGTTCGGAGACGCCGCCGGCCTCAGGAATGGCATACACCGCCTCGGCAATGCTGGTCACCGGGAAACTGGCGCGATCAATCCAGCCGAGGTCGCCGCCATTGGCAGCGGAACCGACGTCCTGGGAATTTTCACGGGCCAGCTTGGCAAATGCAGCGGGGTCCTTGCGAGCTTCTTCGGCCAGCGCCTTGGCACGTGCCAGGGCGGCATCGCGTTCGGCCTGGCTTGCCTTTTCATCCACCGAAATCTGGATGTGACTGGCGCGGCGGCGTTCCGGCGTGCTGTACAGCGACTTGTTCTGGTCGTAGTAGCTCTGGATATCGTCGTCACTCACCTCGACGCCGGCGCGGGCGGCCGCTTCGTCCAGGACAACATATTCAACATCCACGAATTCCGGCAAGCGCAGGGCTTCGCCATTGGCGTCATACCACTGCTGGATATCCGCTTGCGTGATTTCGATGGCAGGCGCGAAATCCGCTGCCTTGAAAGACTGCACCTGGATGTCACGCGTTTCGCGCAGCGCCGCATACAGCGCACGCACAACGCTATCGGGCACGCGCACCGAAACGTCGATGGGCTTGACCGGATTCCAGGGGTTCTGCGCCGCCTGCTGCGGGTCGATGCGAGCACCGATAGGCTCAACGACGCGATCAATGGCAATACGGCCACGGACGCTGGCTTCATAGTCACTGGTCGACAGACCTTGCGAGGCCAGCACGTCGCGGTAGCGTTCCGGCGAGAAACGACCATCCTGCTGGAAATAAGGCTGTTGCGCGATATGGCGGCGCAAGGCTTCGTCGGATGCCGAGAAACGGTAGTTGCTGGCGGCCTGGGCGATCACGGCCTGCTGCAGCAGGCTGTCGAGCAAGGCGCTACGCAGGGCCGGTGTATCCACTTGCGCGGGATCGTAATTGCTGCCCAGGCGCTGGCGTTCCTGTTCGAGCGCATTGCCCAGCATCCGGTCGAACATCTGGCGAGTGACTGGCTCGCCATCAACGACGGCGACGTCCTGATCCTGGGACACATAAGTGGTATATCCCTGGACGCCAACGAAAACAAACGAAGGCAGAATCAACAGCAACAGGATGAACTGCATCCAGCGCTTGTGGTTGCGAATAAAATCGAACATGAGGCATCCGGCGAAAATTTCCCGCGACCGCAGGAAACGCGACACAAAAAACGAATGCGATACCATTCGTCCTGCAACCGCCCAGCATACCTGCTGAACGGCACGGGCGTCGAGTTTAACATCATGCAAGACGCTTCTCGGGAATTGCTCGCATCAACACCGGCTTCCCTCAGCTTTTCCCCGATTCCCGGTCCGCCGTGGTCACGCGGGCGCCACAGAGCGTCCGCTTGCAACGCCGGACCCACTTTGCCAAAGGCCCGCCTTGTTCAGTTATCGCCACGCTTTTCATGCCGGCAACCATGCCGACGTTCTCAAGCATTCCATCCTGTTGCATACCGTCGAGTATTTCGCCCGCAAAGAGACACCCTTCTGGGTGATAGACACCCATGCCGGCGCCGGACTCTACGCGCTGGATGGCGACTGGGCCAACAAACGCGGGGAATTTGAAGACGGTATCGGCCGCGTCTGGTCGCACCAGGGCCCCATGCCCGAGCTGGTGGACAATTACCGCGAGCTGATCCGCAGCTTCAATGAGGATGGTTCCCTGCGCCACTATCCCGGTTCCCCCTGGGTGACGCTCTCGCGCTTGCGCGCCTCGGACCGCCTGCGCCTGTTCGAACTGCATCCGAATGAAGTGGACGTGCTGGTGGCGAACCTGGAAGAAAGCGGCCGCAGGGCCATGCGCCAGACCACGATTTTCAACCAGGACGGCTTCGAAGGCGTGAAAGCCCTGCTCCCGGTTCCCAGCCGCCGCAGCCTGGTGTTGATCGACCCACCCTACGAAGACAAGACGGATTACCGCAAGGTCGTGACTGCGGTCAACGATGCCATCAAGCGTTATGCGCCCGGCACCATCGCGGTCTGGTATCCCATCGTGTCGCGGGTCGAAGCCCAGGAACTGCCCCGCAGGCTGCAGCGCCTGCCCGTGCGCAACTGGCTCAACGCCACCCTGACGGTACGCTCACCGGCGCCCGACGGCCGAGGCCTGCATGGCAGCGGCATGTTCCTCATCAACCAGCCCTGGAACCTGGCGGCGGCGCTCAAGGACGCCCTGCCCTGGATGGCGCGCCAGCTGGCGCTGGACGGCAAGGCCGGCTATACCCTGGATTTCCAGCAGGAATAATTTCCGCCATACGGCCGCGAGCCGGGCAGCGCTCACGCTCCGGCCTGGCTTGCGGCGCCTGCCGCCGTCACGCCAGCCCCAGCAGGGCGCCTGCCCCGCGTGCAGGCTGCCCAGGGATCTGGCTGCCGTCCTGGCACGCCCGCTCAGAAACGTTCGCCGGGTTTCAGGTAGCGCCACTGTCCGACGGGCAGATCGCCCAGCCGTACCTTGCCGATACGAACACGCTTGAGTCCGATGACCTTCAACCCGACCAGTTCGCACATGCGGCGGATTTGCCGTTTGCGGCCTTCGCGCAGGACAAAGCGCAATTGGTCTTCGTTTTGCCAGGTCACCTGCGCCGGACGCAGCTTTTGCCCATCCAGCGACAGGCCGTGGTTCAGCAGCGCCAGCCCGCCTTCGCTCAGGCGTCCGGCCACGCGCACCAGGTATTCCTTGTCGACATCGGAATCTTCGCCGATCAGGTGGCGCGCCACACGGCCATCCTGGGTCAGCACCAGCAAGCCGGTGGAATCAATATCCAGCCGCCCGGCCGCCGCCAGCCCGCGCACATGGCCAGGCAGGAAGCGCTGCGGACTGGTATCGCCGCGCCAACGCGTCTGGGCCTGCACCAGCGTCGCAGCTGGCCGGTAGCCTTTTTCTGCCTGGCCGGACACATAACCGACTGGCTTGTGCAGAATGATGGTAACCCGGCTGGTCTGCGTGGATTGGGCCGCGCGTTCCAACGTGATGGACTGGTGCGGCCAGGCCTTGTCGCCCAACTGCGCTACCTGCCCATCGACCTTGACCCAGCCTTTCTCTATGTAGCTATCGGCTTCACGGCGCGAACAGATGCCGCGCTCAGCCAACAACTTGGAAATCCTGACCTTCTCCTGCCCTGCGGCTTCCTGGGACTGACGCATGCTCACAACGCGTCGATGCCGCTTTCGCCGGTCCGGATGCGGATGGCCTGTTCTACCGGCGTGACGAATATCTTGCCATCGCCGATCTTGCCGGTGCGGGCGACTTTCAGGATGGCTTCGATGGCCGCATCGACCCGCTCCGCAGGCAACACGATGTCCACGCGGATCTTGGGCAGGAAATCGACAACGTATTCCGCGCCACGATAAAGCTCGGTATGCCCTTTCTGGCGACCAAAGCCCTTGACCTCCGTCACGGTCAGCCCGTTGACGCCGACTTCGGCCAGGGCTTCGCGGACTTCGTCTAGCTTGAATGGTTTGATGATGGCGGTGACTTGCTTCACGGCTGGTTTATCCGGGACAAAAGGCAATGGCGGCGATGACGGAGAAAAATCGGCGGCGCGCGCCCGACGCCAGCCCATAAGTTGGAATTATTGCACGGATGCGGCGACGGAAAGCACTGCTCCGACCGCCAGACCACCCGCTCCGATGATGTGCTGACACAACGGCCGGGCTGCGCCCGGCGCTAGGATCGCACGCCGTAGGCCTCGTGGATCAGGCAATCGAATGCCTCGTACATCTGCTTCAGGCGGTCGAATTGCCCCGCGTCCCGGGTAATGGGGTCGGCGCTGTTGGCCAGTTCGATCAGCGGCAGCGAAACCAGCTCGACCGGCGTATCGGGACGCAACTCGCCGCGTTCGATAGAGCGCCGCATACCGCCGATGACACAGCGCTGCAGCTCCATGGAATAACGCGCAACCGCCTCCCGGGCCACCGGCGTGATGATGTCACGCTCCAGACGCATGCGCGCGATCAGACTCCAGGGATTGTTGGTATTACCCTGGGGATTGCGCTTCAGGTAGCGCATCTGGTTGAACTGCATGCTTTGCCGGATTTTTTCCTTGAGCGAAAAGTCGGAGCTCCAGATCTGATCGAAATGGCCAATGGTGCGCTGGCAATATTCGACCGTCACTTCCTCCACCAGCAGATGCTTGTGGCGGTAGTGATAGTGGATATTGCCACGCGTACATTCGAGGATTTCCGCGATCTGCTGAAAGCGCAGCCCCGGACAGCCATGCATGATGAGCAGGTCCGTCGCCACCTCCTTGATCTTCTCACGCATGCTCAGTTGTGCCAGCTTATCGTTTGCGTTTGTCATGCGCGTTTTGTCTCTCTCTAAGCATTCATCCACATTTTATCAAGCGGCGCTGAGCCCGCCATCGAGCACCAGCGTGCTGCCCGTGGCGAAGGCAGCATCATCGCAGGCAAGAAACAGGATCGCCCGTGCCACCTCGCCGGGCTGCCCCAGCCGACCCAGCAACTGTCGCTGTTCCAGCGAACGGCGCAAGGCGGCCGGGTCTTCGGCCTGCGCGAAGATCTGTTCAAAGTACGGCGATTCGATCGTGCCCGGCGCCACGCAGTTGACCCGTATACCGTCTGCGGCGTGATCAACTGCCATGGCGCGCGTCAATGCCGTCACCGCACCCTTGGAGGCGCAATAGGCCGCGCGCTGGCGCAAGCCGACCATGGCGGCGACGGACGCGGTATTCACGATCACTCCGCCCCCCTGCCGCTGCATGACAGGCACGGCATACTTGCAACCATGGAATACGCCATCCACGTTCACGCGCATCAACGCCGTCCAATCGTCCAGGCTGGTATCCGCGACTGTACCCGCCATGCCATAGCCCGCGTTATTGACCAGTACATCCATGCGGCCATGTTGTGCCACGATCCGCTCCCAGGCCTGGCGGACTTGTTCCGCTTGCGCCACATCGACTTCCCAGGCATCAGCGCTGCCGCCAGCTTCCCGGATCGCTGCCGCCACGCGTTGCGCTGCCGCCGCACTGCGGTCAACCACGCACAAGTGCGCACCTTCTTCAGCCATCAGGCCTGCCGACGCCTCGCCAATACCGGAACCGGCGCCGGTCACGATGATGATTTTTCCTTGCAGCTTCATGTTCTGTTCCCTGGGCCCGGAAGGCCCGACTATTGATTGCCGCCAGAGGTTCCGGCAACAGTCCTCCCACCGCCATGGGGCGCTGTCATGCCACGACAAAACTGGCGAACTGGCGCTCTACCGCACTGACGATGCTCTGCGCCACCACCCAGGAAGTCTTGGGGTTGGTCGGTGACGGTTCGTTTTTCAACGTCGTGCGCAGCTCTCCCATTGGACTGTTCACGCAGATCGTGTGGGTATTGCCGGTGGCGGCGGGGTCTACCACGACGCTGACTTCGGTCGCTTCCATGCCGGTGCACGCCAGCGCCACCGTTGCCGCGACATTCAGGTTCTTGGGGTAGCGCAAGGCCGCGTCGCGCGCATTGCCACGGAACAGTTCCAGCGGCTCCTGCAAAGCGTCAGGCGCCACGCCCCGCAGCGCGAGTTCGTCGAGCCAGGCATCGACGGGCTTGCGCGACTCATACACGACTTTCACGCCCTCCACGCCTCGTAGCGCCTGCAGGTAATCCAGCGACGCCACCGCACCGGCAGGTACGCGCAGAGCCACGCCTCCTTGCGCTGCTGCCTGCTGCAGCGCAAGGAATTTTTCGGTATCCGCCAACGCCCCCACCGAAGTGACCAGCACCGGAATGCCGGTGCGCAGGCAGGCTGGCACCAGTTCCCAGACAGCTTGCTGGCTCGCGGCCTCTATCACCAGGTCCGGGCGCCAGGCCAGCAGGCTCTCCAGTCCGGCAAAACAGGTGAGTATGTCCAGCTCGCCTCCAGGCGGTTGTGAACGGCTCAGCGCACCCAGTTCGAAACCGGCGCCACGCTCGCCGCGCAGCAAGGTCCGGGCAACGTCCTGGGCGATCGTGCCCATGCCGATGAATGCAATGCGATATGTCATGAGTCCTGCCCTCCGAGCCAGGATTGAAGGATTTGCAGGTACTTCAGGCGACGCGCGACTGGAAAGAAATGAGCGCCCGTCTCCAGGACTTCCAGCCGGGCGGCCGGCAGCAGGCGAGCCAGTTCGCGCTGCAAATGCAGCGGCACCACCTGATCATCCGCCGCTCCCACCACCAGGCAGGGCGAACGCACGGCCTGCAGTTGCCCGCGCCGGTCGTGCGCCAGCAAGGCGGCAATGCGCTCGCGCACGACAGCGACACGCGCCGGCGTCCAGGACACCTGCGCGGCCGCCGCCAGTTTTTCAGGATGCTCACGCAGCCATTGCGCCGGGTAGGACAACAGCAGCCCCAAACGCTCGTAGCATTCTGGCGAGCGCTGCAGGATTTCATCGCGCAGCGAGAACAGCGCTGCCATGTACTCGTCGGGCCCGGCCCAGGTACCCCCCAGGAACAACGAGTGCAAGCGATCCGGCTGCATCAGCGCCATTTCCTGCACGATGCAGCCGCCTGTAGAGTGTCCGACCGCATGCACGGGCCCGACGCCCAGGGCATCCAGCACCGCCAGGCAATCCTGTGCCAGCTGCGCCACCGTCACCACGGCGCTGCCTCGCGTGGAGGCGCCTATGCCGCGCTGGTCAAAGGCAATGCAGCGGTAGCCCGGCAGGCCCTGCCGCACGTCCTGCCAGAAGGCCTCGCTGCCACCCAGGCCGCTGAGCAGCAGTACGGGCGAACCTTCGCCCGTACTGCTGCCCGACAGCACCGCGCCGTCGGGCAGCTGCACCCTGAATGTTTGCTTGGATGCAGAAGCCGTCATCACTGCGCCTTCGCTGCCTCGATCTTGGCGACAAACTCTTCGCCGCCAGGCGCTTCGCTGGTAATGCGGGGCCAGGACGCACGCGCTGCTGCACGGAAGGGCGCCTGGTCAGGCTCGTGGATGACGACGCCACGCGCCTTGAGCGTTTCGAAAGCCTTGACGATCTGGTCGTTCTGATAAGCCACGGCCACACCCATGGCTTCCTTGCCCGCTTCCTCGATCGCGTCCTGGATGTCCGTGGGCAGCTTCTCGAACTTGTTCTTGGAAATGATGAACAGGCTGGGCAGCTGGTGCACCGCCGTCACTGAGTAATGCTTGATGGCATCGACAAAGCCGTCACCCACGGTCTGGTCCGGGCTGAGTTCGGCTGCATCCACCACGCCGTTCTGCAGGCTGAGGAACAGTTCCGCGTATGCCGTGGGCGTTGGCTGCGCCCCCAGTGAGCGATAGGCTTCCACGTAACCCGGTGACTGGATCACGCGTACCTTCAGGCCTTTCATGCCGTCCAGGTTGTCCACCGGTTTCATGGACGCCAGACTGCGTGCGTAGATCGCCCCCCAGCCCAGGCCCTTCATGTTGTACTTGGACAGCACGTCCAGCAGCTCGTCACCCACCGGCCCCTGCATGATCTGGTTGGCCTGCTCGTAATCATCGAACAGGTAGGGCAAAGACAGCACGCGGTATTCCTTGACGGTATTCTCCAGCGACGGCTGGCCCACGATCAGCGCATCCACCACGCCGGTACGCACACCCTGCACCAGCTTGAGCTCGCCGCCCAGACTGCCCGAGGGGAACAGGGTAACCTTGACGCGGCCATTGGTTTTTTTATCCATCAGGTCTGCAAAATGCAGGCCGGCGATCTGGTAGCTACTGGTTTCGCCCAGGGCATGGCCGATATTGATCTGGATCGGGTCTTCCGCATGGGCGGACATGGACGCTGCAGCGAATACAGCACCTGCCAACAAGGTTTTCAGTGTTTTCATGATGATCCTTCCTGAAGGAAGTAGTTGGTGGAAATTCAGAACAGCGCCGGCCAGAGCACCGGTACGTAGGTAATGATCATGAGATCGCACAGCAGCACGGCCAGGAATATCGACAGCGGCCGCATCAGGCGTTCCATGGTGACGTTGGCGATGCCGCACACCAGGAACAGGTTCACCCCGACCGGCGGCGTCACCATGCCGATGGCCAGATTGACGATGACGATCACGCCGAAGTGCACCGGGTCTATGCCCAGGCTGATCGCCACCGGCGCCAGCACCGGAGCCAGGATCAGAATGGCCGCGAAGGTTTCCATGAACAGGCCGATCACCAGTAGTGCGATATTGACCAGCAGCAGGAAGACCAGCGGGTTGTCGGACACGCCCAGCAACATGCGCGCGACCTGTTGCGGCGCCTGATAGAGCGACAGCACATAGGCGAACACAGAGGCAAAGCCGACAATCAGCAGCACAATGGCCGAGGTCACCGCCGAACTCCAGAGAATCGCCGGCAGTTCTTTCAGCGAAATTTCGCGGTAGACGAATACCCCCAGGAGAAAGGCATAGGCCACGGCCACGACGGCGGCTTCGGTTGCCGTGAAGAAACCGCCATAGATGCCCCCCAGGATAATGACCGGCATCAGCAGCGACAGGCTCGCCTGGCACAGGGCACGCCAAACACCACGCAGCCATTCGCCAGGCGTGACGCTGGCGGCTTCGCCATAGCCATGGATGCGCGACAGAATCAGGATGGTGATAATCAGCGACGAGGCAATCAGCAGCCCAGGCAGGATGCCACCCACGAACAGCGAGGCCACGGAAGTCCCGGTCAGCATGGCATAAATGATCATGGGGACCGAAGGGGGCAGGATCACTCCCAGCTCGCCACTGGAGGCGATCACCGAGGCGGCGAACGGCCGTGGATAGCCCTTGCGCTCCATTTCCGGGATCATCACCGAGCCGATGGCTGCGGTCGTCGCCGAGGACGAGCCGCAGATCGTGGAAAAGAACATCGTAGTCAGCACGGCCGCGCCGCCCAGGCCGCCCTTGACCCAGCCGATCAGCGCCAGGCCCAGGTCGATCAGGCGCCGGGCGATGCCGCCGGTCTGCATCAGACGCCCCGCCAGCACGAAGAACGGAACCGCCATCAGGGCAAACGAATCCATGGCCTCGAACATGGTCTGCGGCACAGCAACGAGCGGAATGCCCTTGTCCATCAGCGCCGGCAACGGTGCAATACCCAGGCTGAGCGCCACAGGGATGCTGATGGCGAAGAGCATCAGCAGAATGAATACGGCAGATAACATGATGGCTTACTCCGTCGGGGTCTGGCCTGCATGGCGGATATCGCCCTGTACCAGCCAGCAGTTCAACAACAAGGCCACGGTATTGGCGAACATCAGCGCAAACCCCGCCGGCATCGCCACGTAGATCCAGGTTTTGGGCAGGGACAACACCGGACTGGTCTCGATCGCGCCGAATTCCATGAATTCCATGCCCAGCACGAACATCAGGCAGAAAAAGGCCAGACAACCCAGCAGCGCGATGTAGCGCACCCCCCTGCCCCAGGCCGGCGGCAGCCGCATCACGACGATTTCCAGCGAAATCAGCTGCGCCTGACGGCAAGCCACGCCCGCGCCCAGGAAAATGATCCAGATCATGGCGTAGCGCGATACTTCCTCGGTCCAGGGCGCGGAAATATTCAGGCCCAGCGAGGTCAGCAGGAAACGCACCACCACCTGCCACAGCGTGCAAAGCACCATCACCAGCATCAGCGTGCCCAGCAACCAGCAAATGGCCTGGTTCAGGCGGTCAAAACGGTGTATCCATTTCATGGTTTTTCCCCATACAAGGGCTGCATCGCCTGGCGCACCTGCACCACGGCAAGGTCGCGCCAGTTCCTCTTGCGCGCCAGCCCGTCCAGCGCCAGCGACGCGCGCATTTCTGCATCCAGCCTGGCGGTCAACGCCTCATCCACCGGGGCGGGCAAACCTTTCTCGGCAGCCATGCCGTTGAAAATATGGCCATAGCGCCCCAGGTAATCGGCAATGCCACCAGGCGCATTCAAGTCCACACCTTCCAGCGGACCGACGGTCGCCCAACGCAGCCCCAGCCCCTGGCTCAGCAGCAGGTCTGCATCGCGGGCCGAGATCACGCCATCGGCAATCACCTGGAACATCTCCGCCAGCAGCGCGCCCTGCAGACGGTTGAGCACGAAGCCGCTGATTTCCTTGTTGATGCGCACCGGCACCTGGCCCAGCTCGCCCATGAACTCGAAGGCTTGCCGAGTGACCTCGGCATCGGTCCATGGTGCCGGAGCGATTTCCACCACGGGCATCAGGTGCGGAGGCGTCATGGGGTGGACCACCAGGCAGCGTGCGCGTCCGGGCAAGTCGTTGGCAAAACGCGAAACGCCATAGGTCGAACTGGAACTGGCCAGGATGACATGTGCGGGCAGTTGCGCATCCATGGCGGCAAACAGTTCGCGCTTGGCCGGCAACTGCTCCGATATCGCTTCCTGCACATAGTCCGCCCCGGCCAGCGCTGCTTCCAGCGAGGTTTCCTGCCGCACTCGAGCCAGCACGTCCGCCACGCCGTCGCCCTCGCGCAGCAAGGCCGCACTGGACTGCACGGCTTCTTGCAGCCCCGCTGCCGCACGCTCCCGCTGGGCCGCCTCACCGTCATACAGACGCACCTGGCACCCCGCCCGGGCAAACACCACTGCCCAGGATGTGCCGATGATGCCGCTGCCGATTACCGCTATCTGTTTCATGCTGCCTGCTTTACTGGATGGGTGAAAAGGAGACCGGCTTCATGATGCGAGTCTGTTGCGAATCTATGAGCGGCAGCACTTTGTCCAGATAGCTCTGCCAGGCGGGATCAGCCATCATGCGGCTGCGCGCCTCATCCCGTGCATCCAGGCTGTCGTAGCCCCACAGCGCCACGACCCGATTGAGTTCGCCGATATCGGTAATGAAATACCCCAGGAAACGCCCCAGGTACTGTTTCTGCAAGGCCAGCCCGTGAGCTTCGTACAGCGCCACGAACTTGCCGGCCAGGCCGGGCTTGATGCAGTAGTCTCGTTCTTCGATGAACATGCTTGATTCCTCTCGTTTTCGGATCCGCCCGTTACAGGCAGGCTGCCGCCGCGCTACAGGCGTGGCTGATGTCGGCTGGGTGAAGGGCTTCGGCCCGAAGGCCGGGGCTTGCGTTCAGGCTCGTGCTCAGGCTTTCTGGGTCCAGCCGAATACCGTGCTGGCTTCGATGGCTGCAATATCGGCGGGCCGCTCGAATGGCTCGGGCTGCGGCTCCCCCGCCTGGCGTTCGCGGCCGATCTGGCGGAAGAATCCATCCAGTCCACCTGGCATCAAGGTCCAGAAGAAGGACAGCGGGCCGGTACCTGTATTGACGAACCGATGCTTGCGGTTCTTGCCCAGGAACAGGCAGGCGCCGGGGGCCAGGGCAATTTCCTCGCCCTCCAGCTGGGCCACGCCTTCGCCTTCGTAGATGTAGATGATTTCCTCATGGGCATCGTGGCAGTGCTCGCGCACGAAGCAACCGGGGTCTATGGTCTGGGTGCCGGCACAGAATGGCATGGCTGAACCCGCTGCATCGCTGTTGAGCAAGGTTCTGACATAACCGTTAGCCGGTTTGGGCTGCCAATAGCTGCTTCCATCTTCCGGACCGATGACGACATAGCGCCCGCGTGATTTCTCTTCCATGGTTCTTCCCGATAAAAACTGACATTGATGTCAGTATCAGTGAAAAACCACCTCAGGAAAACCTAGTGCCAACCCCAAGAACTGACATTCATGTCAGCCATTTTGGTGCATGAAAACGAGAGGGAGCGCCGCATTTCGCCTGCATCTTGGCCAAAAATCACCTGCATTGACGCCGGACCCAGGAAAAATCAGGACTTTCCCTAGGGTCATAAACTAACAATCATGTAAGTAAAAAGCCCCGAAGTGGTGCGGTCTTTCCAGAAACCGCACCACTTCGGGGCATCAGGGCCTGCAGAATTTCTATAACTATTTTGAAACCAAATGATTCAAAATATTTCCTGGCTCGCCAACGCTCAGGACGTCCCTCGGTTCGCGGCCGCCATGGCCGCCGCACGGGCAGCCTCGCGCGGCCCCAGTTGCAGCAGGTCGGCGCCCGACGGGGCCTGGTAAAGCTGCAGGTCGAATTCCGGGAGGATCGCCAGCAAGTGATCGAAAATATCCCCCTGGATACGCTCGTACTCCACCCAGGCGGTATTGTTGGTAAAGCAATACACCTCGACCGGAATGCCTTCCGCCGTGGGCTCCATCATGCGTACCAGCAACAGCATGTCCTTGCGGATTTCCTTGTTGGCCTGGATGTAGGCCTTGGCATAAGCCCGGAAAGTCCCCAGGTTGGTCAGGCGGCGCCGGTTGACGGCATTGCCGCTTCCCTCTTCCAGCTGCTCGTTGAAGCGGCTGATTTCCTTGTCCTTCTCCTTCAGGTAGTCCTTCAGCAGATTGAAGGACTGGAAGCGATGGTGCTCCTCGTCGGACAGGAAGCGCACACTGCTGGCGTTGATGCGCAAGGTACGCTTGATGCGTCGGCCGCCGGACTCGAACATCTGGCGCCAATTGCGGTAGCTTTCAGAAAACAGCTTGTAGGTCGGAATGGTGGTGACAGTCTTGTCCCAGTTCTGCACCTTGACCGTATGCAGCGCGATGTCGATGACAAAGCCATCGGCCCCGGCCTGCGGCATTTCGATCCAGTCGCCAATGCGCAGCATGTCGTTGCTGGTCAGCTGGGTACTTGCCACCAGGGACAGCAAGGTGTCCTTGAACACCAACAGCAGCACGGCAGACAGCGCACCCAGACCGGAAATCAGGATGACGGGCGACCGGTTCACCAGGATGGATATCACCAGTACGAAACAAATGGCCAGCAAGGCGATCTTGCCCAGCTCGATATAGCCCTTGATCGAACGGGTCTGCGCCCGTGTGGTGGCGGCGTACGTATCCTGCAGCGCGCTGAGAAAATTGCGCAGCGCCTGGAAGAAGAAAACAATCGCCAGAATCAGCGCCAGACGACTGACCGGCCCTGCCATACGCTCGAAGTGTGGCACCACATCCGCATTGACCGACACCACCAGCGGCGGCACCGAACGCCAGAGATTGCGGTAGGCGCCGCGGCGGCGCAGCGCCTCGTCCCAGTTTTCCCTGCCGCTCACGTGCAGAAGGCGGCGGATGATCCTCAGCACGACATGCGCAATGACGACCTGCGCCAGCAAGGCCACGACGACCAGCACGCACAGGCCGAACAAGGTCTGGGCCCATTCGCTTTTGGGCATCCAGGTATCCAGCAAGGATTGATAAAAATGAACCAGCTCTACCATTGCTTCCAGTTATTCGGGACAATTGAGGTTGCGGCATTATCGCGCATCTTATAATTCGGCCATCATGTCAGACACCACATCATCCCATCACAATCAATTCGCCAACAAGGCCAAGGCCTGGTCGGCGCGTTTCTCCGAACCCGTTTCCGATCTGGTCAAGCGCTACACGGCCTCCGTCGATTTCGATAAGCGCCTGGCGCATGTCGATATCCAGGGCTCGCTGGCCCATGCCGAAATGCTGTCCGCCGTCGGCGTCATCAGCGCCCAGGACTACGCCGACATCCAGCGCGGCATGGCCCAGGTACTGGCCGAAATCGAAGCCGGCAAGTTCGAATGGTCGCTGGACCTCGAAGACGTCCACCTCAATATCGAAAAGCGCCTGGTGGAGCTGGTCGGCGATGCCGGCAAGCGCCTGCATACCGGCCGCTCCCGCAATGACCAGGTCGCCACCGACATCCGCCTCTGGCTGCGCGGCGAAATCGACATCCTGGTCGATCTGCTGGGCCAGCTGCGCCTGGCGCTGGCGCAACTGGCGCTGGAACATGCCGGCACCATCATGCCCGGCTTCACCCACCTGCAAGTCGCCCAACCCGTCACTTTCGGCCACCACCTGCTGGCCTATGCCGAGATGTTCGGTCGTGATGCCGAGCGCCTGGTCGACACCCGCCGCCGCGTCAACCGCCTGCCGCTGGGCGCTGCCGCCCTGGCCGGCACCAGCTACCCCATCGACCGCGAACGCGTGGCCAGCACGCTGGGCTTCGACGAAGTCGCCCGCAATTCGCTGGACGCTGTCTCCGACCGCGATTTCGCCATCGAGTTCTGCGCCGCCGGCTCGCTGATCATGACGCACTTCTCGCGTCTGTCAGAAGAGCTAGTGCTGTGGATGAGCCCGCGCGTGGGCTTCATCGACCTGGCTGACCGCTTCTGCACCGGCAGTTCCATCATGCCGCAGAAGAAAAACCCGGACGTTCCGGAACTCGCACGTGGCAAGGCCGGCCGGGTCAATGGCAACCTGATCGCGCTGCTGACCCTGATGAAAGGCCAGCCGCTGACCTACAACAAGGACAACCAGGAAGACAAGGAAGGCCTGTTCGACACGGCGGATACGCTACGCGACACGCTGACCATCTTCGTCGACATGGTGGGCGGCATCCGCGTCAAGGCCGATGCCATGCGCGCCGCCGCACTGCAAGGCTATGCCACTGCCACCGACCTGGCAGACTACCTGGTCAAGCGCGGCCTGCCCTTCCGTGATGCCCACGAGACCGTGGCGTTGGCCGTGCGTGCCTGCGAAGAGCGCGGCTGCGACCTGTCGGACCTGACCCTGGAAGAACTGCGTGCCTTCCATCCCGACATCCAGGAAGACGTGCACCACGTCCTGACACTGGAAGGCTCGGTGGCTTCCCGCTCGCATATCGGCGGCACTGCGCCGGAACGCGTGCGCATCGAAGCCCAGCGCCTCATTGACCAACTGGGCCGGGCAGCCTGAGCTTGCCCCGCTCCCGACAACGCCGGCCTGATGTTTCATGGCCGGCGTTTCTGTTTGCAGACTGGGCGTTGGTTTGCGGGCTGGCCTTATCGTCGGGACGGATGATCGGGCTGTTTCGCCAACCCGCTCACCAGCGCGTGCTCAACCCCACGGAATACTTGCGTTCGCTGCTATTGTCCTGCCCCTTGGCCGTGACATTGGTATAGCTGGCCTTGGCATACAGCGACAGCCATTGCGTCAGGCTATAGCGCATGCCCAGCGACATATCCATGTTCTGCTCGGCGTCGTTGCTCAGGGCCTGGTAAACCTCGCCGTGCGAGAACAATTGCCACTGCTTGCCGCCGAAATAGCGCGAATAGTCCCAGCTGACGCCCAGCGACTGGAAATGGATGCGCGCCGCGTCATGGTAGCGATAGCGTGTATGGCTGACCAGCGCCGACACCGACAAAGCGCCCAGCTCATTGTCCCAGAACTGGTAGCCGGGACCGATGGCTATGCTCTGGTCGCGTGCCGGGTCGTCGATGAAATCATGGCGATGGCGCAACCTGCCCTGGACAAAGAGCTTCTCCGTCACGAAGCGGTCCAGGGTATACAGGGCCATGTAGTTGTGGGTACCCACCACGCTGTCCTGCGACTTGCGGGTGTAATCGGCCTTCAGGCCATGGCGCCAGTTGTAGCGGCGCCAGGTCGATTGCAGTGTGACCGCCCAATTTTCATTGCTGCTGGCCGCATGGTTGGCATCCAGCGCCAGGTCCAGGCTGCCCTGAAAGACCCAGTCCCGCAGCACAGGATGCGGCCGTACCAGGCGCTCCACCTGGGCCATGGCCAAGGGCGCAACAGCAGCTTCGCCTGGCGCCGGCACGACCTGCACCACACCCTGCCCCTGCGTGGCCGCCAGACGAGCCTGGTAGCCGTCAGGCAGGCCCGGAGCCCGCAGCACCAGCGGATCGTCGGTTTCTATCTGCACCACATGCTTCCAGCCGATGCGAATTTCCCCGGCGTAGCTGGTCTTCAGCAGCAAGGTGCCGGCATCCAGCAATTGCACCGTGCCGCTCAGGCGATCGCCATTATCCAGGAGCACCGTATCGGCGGCGCTCACGGTGCACGCTAGGCCCAGGAATAATGCGGCGCTGCCGCGCATACAAATGTTGGCCCCGATAGCGGCGACATCCACAAGCAGACTCCTTATGAAACGAAGCCCTGCAAGCGGCCGCAGCGGCCGGCGGCAGGATCAAAAGGCATCAGGATAGCACTGCGATGGACTCCACATGGGCAGTGTGAGGAAACATATTGATGACGCCTGCCTGCTCCAGGCGATAGCCGCCCTTGCGTGTCATGATGGCCACGTCCCTGGCCAGGGTGGCCGGGTTACAGGAAACATAGACGATGCGACGGGGCCGTTCCGCCGGCAGCAAGGCCGTCAGCGCCTCGGCCAGCGCCTGGGCGCCATCGCGCGGCGGGTCTATCAGCATGCGGTCGAAATACCCCAGTGAACGCAACCAGTGCACGTCGATGTCGAACAGGTTGAGTGTCTGGAAATGGGCTTTGTCAGCCAGGCCATGCTGCGCTGCCGCCAGTCGGGCGCGGTCTGTCAGGGCAGCACTGCCCTCCACGCCAACGACTTCGCGGCTACAGCTTGCCAGCGGCAGACTGAAATTACCCAGCCCACAGAAAAAATCCGCCACTCTGTCCTGGGGCTGGCATTGCAGCAGCGCCAAGGCCCGCACGACAAGCACCCGGTTGAGCGCATGGTTGACCTGGGTGAAGTCCGTGGGGCGATACGGCATTCGCAGGCCATAGGCCGGCAAGAGATAGGCCAACCGGGCGTCATCGCCACGCACCAGGGGATGTGCGGTCTCCGGACCGCCAGGCTGCAGCCACCAGGAAATGCCATGTTGTTCGCCGAACCCGCGCAACAGTTCGATGTCCTGGCGCTTGAGAGGGGTCAGGTGGCGCAGGACCAGCACTGTCACCTGGTCGCCGACCGCCAGCTCGATCTGGGGTACGCGGTCCGGGGCGGACAAGCCAGCCACCAGCGCATGCAAAGGCTCCAACAGATGCGACACATGCGCAGGCAAAACATGGCACTCACGGATATCGGCCACAAAGCTGCTCTTACGCTCGCGAAAACCGATCAACACCCCGCCCTGGCTGGGCACCACCCGCACGCTCAAGCGCGCCCGGAAGCGGTAACCCCACGCCGGACCCTGCAAAGGCGCCAGCATGCTGGCCGGCTTCAACTTGCCGATATGCGCGAAAGCGTCCTCGAGTACGCGCTGCTTGACGGCCACCTGGGCCGCAGGCTCCAGGTGCTGCATGGCACAGCCGCCACAGACGCCAAAGTGCCGGCACCGGGGCAGCACACGCTGCGTAGACGCACTGAGCACGCGCTCGACTTCAGCCACTTCGTAGGACGGCCTGGTTTTCAGTGGCCGCGCCACGACGCGCTCGCCAGGTAGCGCGCCCTCCACGAAAACGACTTTGCCCTCACGATGGGCGACGCCGCGCGCCTCCATGTCCAGCGATTCAATATCTAGTGTTTCTTGCATGGGGAAACAGGCCAAAGGCCACCCGATTTCGTTTTCAATCCTTGACGGTCAGGCGCCAGAAATTGTCTCGCCCGCACCACAAGATGTTCGTTTTTTGACCAAATAAATCTGTTTTACTGCGGCTGCAGCCAATCCGCAGCACCTGTTCTACGGTATTTTCCTGCCCGCAGAACGGCACGACGCAGCATCAGCAGCGGAATCAGCAACGCCGGCGCACTGGCCGGCGTTTACTTTTGCTTGCTTCGCAATAAGCCCATCGGGCAGGCAGGCTCAAAGGCCGCGCTCTGCCTCCCAGGCGGCCAGATACTCCTGCCAGTGCGGTTCGCCGCTGGCCGCCAGGGTATCGCGCACCAGCTGGACCTCGGCCTCATAGCTTTGCGGGTCCAGTTCGCCGCGCAGCATGCGGAAGCGGCAATAGACCAGCCAGGTATTGACGACGTCGGTCTCGCAGTAGGCCCGGACTTCATCTTCCTTGCCCGCCTGCCATGCGGGCCAGACCTGGCTGCCATCCATGCCCAGCTTGCCGGGAAAGCCACACAGCTTGGCCAGTTCATCCAGCGGAGCATTGGCGCGCCCGTTGTACTTGGCCAGCAGGTCCATGAGGTCGGTATGGCGCTGGTGATAGCGGGAAATGTAATTGTTGAAGCGGAAATCCCGGTCGTCCTCGCCCATGTCCCAGTACCGGGGCGCCTGCAACCCATGGATGAGGCTGCGGTAATGCAACACAGGCAGGTCGAAGCCGGAACCATTCCAGCTGACCAGCGTGGGCGTATAGCGCTCTATGGTCTTGAAAAAGCTGGCAATCAGCGAGGCTTCGGAATCACCGGGCTTGCCCAGCGTGCGCACCCGAAAGCCGCTGTCGTCGCGGAAGGTACAGCCGATCACCGCCACGCGCTGCAGGTGCAGCGGCAGGAAATCGCTGCCCGTGGCTTCGCGCCGCGCCGCAAAGGCACGCTCGGCGACCTCGGTATCGGAGACGTCCGCGCCCCAACCGTTCAGGCGCCGCAACCCTTCGACGTCAGGCAGGGTTTCAAGGTCGAAGACGAGTGTCGGTGTCATCGGTGCGGCAGGTACTTGAGCGGATCAACCGGCGTTCCCTGGCGGCGCACTTCGAAATGCAGGCGCGGCGAAGTGGTATCCGTCTGGCCCAATTCAGCGATGCGCTGGCCGCGCGTCACCTTGTCGCCGGTCTTGACCAGCAACTTGCGGTTATGCGCATAGGCGGTAATGAAGCCGCCGGTATGGTTGATGATGATCAGGTTGCCCAGGCCACGCACGCCATTGCCGCTATACATGACCTGGCCGGCAGCCGCCGCCGCGACCGGATCGCCCGGCTGGCCATCGATGTCTATACCCTTGGTATTGGAGTTGAAGCCCTGGATCAGCTTGCCGTTGGACGGCCAGCCCCAGTCGATCAGGTTGGCGTCAGCCGCACGCACGACACTCTTCTCATCCGGCGCAGTGGTGCTGCCCGGCTTTGCCGTGGCAGGCGTCGCAGCCGGTGTTTCCACCGGTTTGGGCGTTTGCACCGCCACCGGCTTGGGGTCGGCAATGGCTGCCACCTGAGTGCTGCCAGTGCCCGTCGACGCAGCGCCGCCCGCGACAGCGCTGCCGGCCGGAGACAGGCGCAGCACCTGGCCGATGCGCAGTTGCGTCGGGTCGGTGATGTTGTTCCAGCGGCGCAGATCTTCCACCGAAACATTGTTGCTACGGGCAATCTGGTACAGCGTGTCGCGCGGCTGCACCGTATAGGACGCGCCGGGAATGCCGGCCGACGGTGCGGGCGTGTCGACGGCGGCGGGCCTGGCCGCGGCGCCGTCCACGATAGGCGCTGGCTGCTGGGAAGCGCAGCCAGCCAGAACCAGGGCGGCTGCCAGCACGGGAAGTCGGAAATTGCGCGTCGAGGATAAATTCGTCATAGCGATAAAAATACGTTCATGCCTTGTGCTCTGCACAAAGCGCCAATAATCAGGATTGTATGCCGGGCTTGAGCGGAACGAAACGGACCGCGTCGAGTTCCTGGCGCCGCCATTGCTGCGGGCCGGTGCGCTCGATGACCACCAGGCGCTGCTGCGCGCCGCCTTCCGGGGCGACCAGCCGGCCGCCACGCGCCAATTGCTGCAACAGGGCATCGGGAATAGACAGCCCAGCTGCGGCAACGATAATCATGTCAAATGGCGCGGCTTTGGGCAAACCCGCCATGCCGTCGCCATAGACCAGGCGAATATTGCGATACATCGGGTCGGCCAGATTGGCCCGGGCCAGATCATACAGGCCGCGCATGCGCTCGATGGCATGCACCTCGCGCACCAACCGCGACAGGACCGCGGCCTGGTAGCCGCAACCTGCACCGACTTCCAGCACACGACGCGGCGCCTTGTCCGCCATACCCAGCGCAATCATATGCGCCACGACCCACGGCTGCGAAATCGTCTGGCCAAAACCAATGGGTAGCGCCGCATCCTCATAGGCCCGGCTTGCCAGGGCTTCGTCCACAAAGCGATGGCGCGGAACTTCGTTCATGGCACGCAGCACGGCTTCGTCCGTGATGCCCTGCGCGCCCAGGCGCTGCACCATGGCGGCCCGCATGCGGTCGGAATTGAGCCCAAGGTTGCCCACGGACCTGCCAATCGCGCCCGCGTCTGCACTATTGCGTGGCGGCAATACCGCCGCCGACACCCGCGTATTGCTGTTTGCCGGCGTAATACCATGCAGCGCGTTGCTGCCGGCGGAAATACCGGTGCGACGCGCTGGCGGCGGATCAGCGGGGTTGACGGGAGGCTGCTTGCTCATAAGTGGCTCAGGCCAGCCAATCGTGCAAACGCGGCAACTGGCCGTGATGGGTCAGGTCGGTTTGCAGCGGCGTCACGGACACCGCGCCTTCGGACAAGGCATGGAAATCCGTGCCGGGCGCAGCATCGGCAGCGGCGCCAGACGGACCGATCCAGTAGATGACCTCACCTTGCGGATTGGCCGAGCGGATGACCGGCGACGAAGGATGGCGACGCCCGAGCCGCGTCACGCGCGGTGGCTTGATTTCGTGCAGCGGCAGGTTCGGAATATTGACGCTCAGCAGCGACGGCGCCGTCAGCGGGCGCGCCACCTGGCGTTCAACGATCTGCCGCGCCACGGCGGCGGCAGCGTCCAGGTTGGACCAACCCTTCTCCACCAGCGAAAAGGCAATGGCGGGCACGCCGAACAGATAACCTTCCATTGCCGCCGCCACCGTACCCGAATACAGGGTGTCGTCCCCCATGTTCGCGCCATTATTGATGCCCGAAACGACAAGATCCGGCATCTGGTCGAGCAAGCCGGTCAATGCGATATGCACGCAATCGGAAGGCGTACCGTTGACGCAGAGAAAACCATTGCTTGCGGTGCGCACGGTCAGTGGCCGGGACAAGGTCAGCGAATTGGATGCGCCGCTGTGATTGGCTTCCGGTGCGATGACTGTCAACTCTCCCAGGCCATGCAGCGCATCAACCAGCGCCTGCAGTCCAGGAGCGGAGTAACCATCATCGTTGGAAATCAAAATGCGCATATTTTTCCTGTCCATTCGTAAAGCTGCCGGCGTGCCTGATTCAGACTCATCCCCATCGGGCCGGCAGCGCCTGATTGTACCCGCCGGCACCGTTTCCGCCCACCGCGACATTGTCAAACAGCCAGATTCTGCGCACTATCTGAGGACCAACCCCGGCAGGGCCGGCTGTCTGTCCCCCTCGCGCGGCCAATTGCATACGTGCATCGCCAGACTCATACCTTACAATAGGCGGCCTCGCTTGACTGCCTTTTGCCCAGATTTCCCCCATGAACGAATACGCCGTGCTGCCCTGGATCATCGTGCCCCTGGCCTATCTCATAGGCTCCCTGCCTTTTGCCGTGATCGTCAGCAAGATCATGGGCTTGCAGGACCCGCGCCAGTATGGGTCGGGCAACCCGGGCGCCACCAATGTCCTGCGTACCGGCAACAAGACGGCTGCAGCGCTGACCTTGCTGGGCGATGCCGCCAAAGGCTGGCTGCCGGTATGGGCGCTGCGTACCTGGGGGCCGGAATATGACATGGGCACCAGCGTGCTGGCCCTGACCGCCATTGCTGTCTTCCTCGGCCACCTCTTCCCCCTGTTCCTGGGGTTCAAGGGCGGCAAAGGCGTGGCGACGGCCTTGGGTGTGCTGCTGGGTCTAGCGCCCTGGCTGGCGCTGCTGGTGGCCCTCACCTGGCTGGCCTCGGCGCTGATCTGGCGGTATTCCTCGCTGGCTGCACTGATTGCCGCCGCCGCCGCGCCGCTGTTCTATATCCTCGGTTCCGGCATTGCCTGGCGCTCAAGCATGGCAGTCGGTACCGCCATCGTCGTCATGAGCCTGCTGCTCTTCACCCGCCACCGCGCCAACATCGAACGCCTCTTGGCAGGCAAGGAAAGCCGCATCGGCCAGAAAAAGTCGCAGCATGGCGGCAATGCCTCGCTTTCCGGGAAAATGCACCCCAACACCGACGCCCGCAAGCAACGCAAACGTTAATCTGCCAGAGCACCAGGCGCCCGCTATCGGCAGCGCCCGGCACAGCCATGGCTAGGCGCGGGAAACCTCAGCCAGATCCCAGCGCGGGCGCACCGTAAAAGCATGCTGCAGACTGGTAGCGGGATCGTCCTCTGGCGACCACAGCCCCGCCTGGACGCGCTGGGCCGCCGCAAAGGCAATCATTGCGCCGTTATCGGTACACAAAGCCAGTGGCGGGAAAAACGCCTCGCCCTTGAGCGGCCTGAGTGCGGTTTCCAGCCTCTGGCGCAGCAGACGATTGGCGCCAACGCCCCCCGCCACCACCAGGCGCTTGAGCCCGGTCTGGCGCAGGGCTTTCGCTGCCTTGGCAATCAAGACCTCGACAATCGCACGCTGCGTGGCAGCGGCCAGATCCGCGCGGGTCTGCTCGTCCATGGCACCATTGGCATTGGCCGCCTTCACTTTTGTCAGCACGGCGGTCTTCAGGCCGCTGAAGCTGAAATCCAGGTCGCCGCTATGCAGCATAGGGCGTGGCAGTTCGAAACGGTCGGCATCGCCCTGTTCCGCCAGCGCCGATAGCGCCGGCCCGCCGGGATAACCCAGGCCCAGCAGTTTGGCACTTTTGTCAAAAGCTTCGCCAGCGGCATCGTCCAGGGTTTCACCCAGCAATTCATAGCGCCCGACACCATCGACACGCATGAGCTGGGTATGCCCGCCGCTGACCAGCAGCGCGACAAAAGGAAACGCCGGCTGGGGCGTGGCCAGCCTGGGCGACAGCAAGTGGCCTTCCAGGTGATGAATAGGAATGGCCGGCACGCCCAGCGTCCAGGCCATGGATTGCGCCACGCTGGCGCCCACCAGCAGCGCGCCTGCCAGACCAGGGCCGGCGGTATAAGCGATGGCATCGACGTCACCCAGCACCAGGCCCGCCTGGGCCAGGACTTCAGTCGTCAGGGGCAAGGCGCGGCGAATATGGTCGCGCGAGGCAAGTTCAGGCACCACGCCGCCATAATCGGCATGCATGGCGATTTGTGTGTGCAATGCATGGGCCAACAGCCCACGCTCCGTACAGACGACGGCTACGCCGGTCTCGTCGCAGGAGCTTTCGAATCCCAGGATGATCATGCGGCCGAAGTTTACATCCAAACCCGGAGTTTCTCGCAGTGGCGCTGGCGGAAAACGCTGCATTTCCCCGCGAAAAGTGGTAATTTCTGCGCGGACTTCCGCCGTGGCCATTGCACGCCAGGCCCATTCCCGCGCCCGCCGCAGGCCTGGGCCTGCAAAAAGCCAATGCGAACCCCGGATGCCCACCGGACGCCCTTTATCGACTTTCTCTCTGGGAACCCCCATGCTGGAGCAACTCTTCAAACTACGTGAGCACGGCACAGACGCGCGCACCGAGATCATCGCCGGAATCACCACCTTCCTGACGATGTCCTACATCATCTTCGTCAACCCGGACATCCTGTCCAAAACCGGCATGGACCGCAGCGCCGTCTTCGTCGCCACCTGCCTGGCCGCCGCACTGGGTTCGGTCATCATGGCGCTGGTGGCCAACTGGCCGGTCGGCATGGCACCCGGCATGGGCCTGAACGCGTTCTTTGCCTTCACCGTGGTCGGCGTCATGGGCTACAGCTGGCAACAGGCGCTGGGGGCAGTCTTCATTTCCGGGCTGATTTTCATCATCCTGACGGCCACCGGCATACGAGCCTGGCTGATCGACGGCATACCCAAATCCTTGCGCAGCGCCATTGCTGCCGGCATCGGGCTGTTCCTGGCGATCATCGCGCTCAGCACCTCTGGCATCATCGTCGCCAACGAGGCAACCAAAGTGGCGCTGGGCGACATGCACCATCACGCCCCGCTGATGACGCTGGGCGGCTTTTTCCTGATTGCCATCCTGGACGCCCTGCGCGTGCGCGGCGCCATCCTCATCGGCATTCTGGTCATTACCGTGCTGTCGATGGTGCTGGGCTACAACGACTTTGCCGGTGTATTCTCCATGCCGCCCAGCATCCTGCCCACCTTCATGCAGCTGGATGTCGCCGGCGTGCTGCAGACCGGATTCATCAGTGTGATCCTGGTATTCGTCCTGGTAGAAGTCTTCGATGCCACCGGCACCCTGGTGGGTGTGGCCAAACGCGCCAACCTGCTGCCGGAAGGCAAGCCCAACCGCCTGGGCCGCGCGCTGTTTGCGGACAGCACAGCCATCATCGCGGGTTCGGCGCTGGGCACCAGCAGCACGACCGCCTTCGTTGAAAGCGCATCCGGCGTGCAGGCTGGCGGCCGCACCGGCCTGACCGCGCTGGTTGTCGCCATCCTGTTCCTGGCGGCCCTCTTCATCGCGCCGCTGGCCGGCTCCGTGCCGGCTTACGCGACCGCGCCCGCGCTGCTGTACGTCGCCGGCCTGATGATGCGTGAAATGACGGATATCAACTGGGGCGACATCACCGAAGCCACGCCAGCAGCGCTCACCGTCCTGATGATGCCCTTCACTTATTCCATCGCCAACGGCCTGGCCTTCGGCTTCATCAGCTACGTGATTCTGAAAACCGGCACCGGCCGCATCCGCGAGGTGCACCCAGCCACCTGGGTCGTGGCGGCGCTGTTCATCATCCGCTACGCCTGCTTCCCTGGCTGAGCCTGCTGCACTGGGCGGCCACTGCCCTCAGTGCCCGCCACGCTGTTCCGGCGTAAAAACGGGTACCGTCAGGTACCCGTTTTTCTCTTGCAAGCTCGCCTCAGAATGCGCGGGAGACCGAGAATACCGCGCCCAGACGGCCGGACTCCTTGCCGCTGCGGGTAGGCAGCCAATTGCTGTCACTCGCGCCAACCGCCGCCAGCCCCAGCACCCAGCCATTCAGATCCTTGCTGACGCCCAGCCGATAATCCACGTAATGGCCGATGCCATCGCCATTCATATCCACCTGGTTTTTCAGCTTCTGGTAGCCAAGGTGCGCATCCAGCCCCCAGCCGTCGCCCAGGTCGAAGCTGGCCGACGCATCCAGGTACCAGGTGCCTTTGCTATCCGGCGTATTGAAGAAATCACTGGGCGAGTACGAATACTTCAGGCTGAACGCCTCATAGCTCAGGCCCAGGTACAGATCCGTATTGCTGAAATTGCCGCCCTTGCCTGCCACCGGGGTTTTGTCAGAACCCGGATACCAATACTGCAGCACGCCGATATCCAGCCCCAGGCCGTGACCCAGCTCGCCACTCCAGCCGCCATAGAAATCCATTTCCAGGTTCGCCTCGTTGAAGACGTTATCGGCCACGTTCGAATTCCAGTTCCCCAGGTAAAAGCCGGAGGTATGCGTCAAATCCACCCCCAATTGCGCGGCAGGACGGAAATTGGTCTGGGAATAACCCCGGAAACGGTAGTCATTGGTCAAGGTGGCGTTGCCTGACAGGGTAAATCCGGCACCCAGATCGGTTTCGGCCCGGGCGGGCGGCGCGCCCAGGGCAAGACCCAGCGCAGCAGTGGCAAGCGAGGCGACTAGCAAGGTATTCTTCATGATGGGATCCAGGCATAGGCAAGAGGAATGGCTCGGGGCCATGACACCCTGTCCGCCAGCCCGGAAAACGGGCCGCGTGGCAGGCTTCACTGCCTCTCAAGCATTTTTCATGCCAACCTTGCCGCCGCAGATCCGGCGCGCCATCATCGCCCCGGAACGGGCGTCTTGCCTCCAGACGGTGCACTGCAAGCGACACCGGTGTGCCAAAAGCAGGCATCTGACGCACCAACAACGCAAACCAGGCCAGTCCGCCGGCGTGAAACGCTATCCGCAGCTTCCAGAGCCCATAGTTAACAGCGGGGAAACAAGGGGGCGCGTGCTTGAGCCTCGGCGCCCGCGCCACAACACAAGGACAAAGACACGACTCAACCCGCGTCGCCAGCCTCATCCTGAACCTTCCAGGGGGCCTTGCCGCGGGTCATATCCACCAGGCCGCGCCGCACGCTATCGAGTGCGCTCTCCGGCACCTTCAGCACCCAGGACACGCCTTCCCCGTCATAATGCTCAGTCATAACCTCGGCACCCTGGCCCAGCACGAAAGCCTGGCAGCGCGCCAGATCGGCAAACACCACTGCCGTTTCCACCAGCCGGCTGGGAATAATGACGCGCTTGGGCGCCAGGCGCAGGCATTGCGCCGCAGCGCCGGAATAGGCCCGCACCAGCCCGCCGGCTCCCAGCTTGATACCGCCGAACCAGCGGATCACCAATACTGCCACCTGATCCAGCCCCTGCCCCTCTATCGCCTGCAGGATGGGACGCCCGGCAGTCCCGCCGGGCTCGCCGTCATCATTGAAGCGATACTGCGCACCAATCCGATAGGCCCAGCAATTGTGCGTGGCTTCCGGATCGCTGGCAGCGGCGAAATGGGCCAGGGCCTGCTCGACCTCACTCACCGGCCAGGCCAGTGCGAGGAAACGGCTCTTCTTGACGTCTTCCTCGTAACTGGCCGGCCCTTCCAGGGTGCAGATAGGCGTGCTGCTCACTGCGGCGTCCAGAATCAGCCAGCCACGCCCTTGGAGGCCAGCAGCTCTTCATAGGTGCCACGGTAATCGTTCACCTTGCCGCCATCCTGGATCTCGAAAATACGCGTTGCCAGGCCGCTGACGAACTCACGGTCATGGGACACGAAAATCAGTGTGCCTTCGAACTTCTCCAGCGCCAGCTGCAACGACTCGATGGATTCCATATCCAAGTGGTTGGTCGGTTCGTCCATCAGCAGCACATTATGCCGACCCAGCATCAGGCGGCCGAAGGTCATGCGATTCTTCTCGCCACCGGACAGCACGCGCGCCTTCTTGGGCAGATCGTCGCTGGAAAACAGCAGGCGGCCCAGTACAGAACGGATGGCCTGATCTTCGTCGCCGGGCTGGCGGAAGCGGCTCATCCAGTCGAACAGCTGCTGGTCCGTATCGAACTGGTCAGACACGTCCTGCGCCATATAGCCGATATCGGCATTCTCGGACCACTTCACCATGCCGCTGTCCGACGCGAGGTCGCCCGCCAGCATGCGCAGCAGCGTCGTTTTACCCACGCCGTTGGCACCAATAATGGCGATCTTTTCCCCGGCATCGACCATGGCCGAGAACGGCTGGATGACCGGATGGTCGTAGGCCTTGGAAATGCCCTCGACCGTCAGCGCCAGGCGATGCATGACCTTGTTCTGCTCGAAACGGATATACGGGTTTTGGCGCGACGACGGCTTGACCTCCACCGTATCCGCCTTGATGCGGTCGATCTGCTTCAGGCGCGAGGTGGCCTGACGCGACTTCGACTTGTTGGCGGCGAAACGCCGCACGAAGTCCTGCAGTTCGGTAATGCGTTCCTTGGCCTTGCTGTTGGCCGCCATGACGCGTTCGCGCGCCTGGGCCGAGGCCAGCATGTAATCGTCGTAGTTGCCGGGATAGATGCGCAACTCGCGATAATCCAGGTCGGCCATGTGCGTGCAGACCTGGTTCAGGAAGTGGCGATCGTGACTGATGATGATCATGGTGCTCTGGTAGCCGTTGAGCACTTCTTCCAGCCAGTGAATGGTGTGGATATCCAGGTTATTGGTCGGCTCGTCGAGCAGCAGTACGTCCGGCGCGGAAAACAACGCCTGCGCCAGTAGCACGCGCAACTTCCAGCCAGGGGCGACTTCACGCATGGGCAGGTTGTGCTGCTCCACCGGAATTTCCAGGCCCAGCAGCAGCTCACCAGCACGCGCCTCGGCGGTATAGCCGTCATACTCGGCGAACTGCGCCTCCAGGTCGGCCGCGCGCATGTAATCTTCTTCCGTCGCATCCGCATTGGCGTAGATGGCGTCACGCTCGCTCATGGCCTGCCACATTTCCGCATGGCCCATCATGACCACGTCCAGCACGCGGACATCCTCGAAAGCGAACTGGTCCTGGCGCAGCTTGCCCAGCCGCAGGCCCGGGTCCAGCGTCACATTGCCCGCACTCGGCTCCAGATCACCACCGATGATTTTCATGAAGGTGGACTTGCCGGAACCATTGGCACCGATCAGGCCGTAGCGATTGCCATCGCCGAACTTGACCGAAACGTTTTCGAACAGGGGTTTCGGGCCGAACTGAATTGTGAGATTGGCTGTAGAGATCACGATAAGGGGAAGAGAAGAAACAGATTGGCGGCCTGCAGGACAGGCCAGGCAGACGCCGCCGGGCGCCAGGGGGAAATGCCTGGAGAAACAGCGAGTGTACCAAGCGCCGACGGCAAACGCATCCCGGCCACGCCGGGCACGGCCTTCACACGGCGCCGGCCACGGTTGGCGGCGCTGCCGGAAAGCCGCTTTCCCGGCCTGCAGGCCGCCGGTGCCAGGCCTCGTGCAGCAAGGTTCAGCGGCGCGACAACCGGGCACGCCCGGCCTGCCATTGCAGGCAGACCCGTGCGCCTATCGGCAGCGTCAGGATACCTGGTACATGGCCGTGCGGCAGGCCGCCAATCAGCGGTACCTGCACCTGGCCCGCCAGCCAGTCGAAAACCTGCTCGAGATCATGGCCCTGCTGGCGTTCGGGGG
Source organism: Kerstersia gyiorum (assembly GCF_004216755.1). Taxonomy (GTDB): domain Bacteria; phylum Pseudomonadota; class Gammaproteobacteria; order Burkholderiales; family Burkholderiaceae_B; genus Kerstersia; species Kerstersia gyiorum. The sequence continues at coordinate 400,067 of NZ_SGWZ01000004.1, read as the reverse complement.
CGCCGCTATCGGTAAAGCGGCCCAGCAGGACGGCTCGCTGCCTCCCCAGGATACCGGCATGCAGCAACTGACTAAGCATGCGTTCCACCCGGAATGGCGATTCGCCGACATCCTCCAGGAACAGGATGCCGTCCTGTACCTGCGGCAGGTAAGGCGTTCCTATCAAAGACACCAGCAGCGCCAGATTGCCCCCCCAGAGCGTGCCTTCGGCCTGCCCGCTGGCCGCCCTGCCCGCCATACCATCGGCGAGCCCGGCCGATGCGGGCCAGACCGGCGAAAAATCGGCCAGCAAGAGTGACTCATCCATGGCGGCAAGAAAACTTGCCACCATGGATGAATCGGGCGTCAGCGCGCCGAAGTCGCCGCATACCATTGGCCCGGCATCACTGCCTGCTCCAGTACTGGCCAGCAGACCCAGGCTGAATGCCGTGCAATCGCTATACCCGACGAAACGCTTGCCGGAGCGCGCCCAGGCGGCCCAATCCAGGCGGTGCAGCAGCCGGCTCAGGCCGTAACCGCCACGCGTCGCCATGACAATGCCGGCGGGCTGGGCCATGGCGCGCTCGAACGCCGCCAGGCGCTCGTCGTCAGTACCGGAAAAACGCTGATAGCGTCCAGCAGCCGCCGGGTCCAGCGTCACCTCGAAACCCAGCGAACGCAGATAATCGGCGCCACGCAACAACTCTGCCTGATCGCGGATTGCCCCTGCGGGCGACATCACATAAATGGCACGCGCCTGCCCGCCGCGAGTGACTGCGCCGCCGGGCTCGTGTGCATTGGAAGAACTCATTCCTGCTCCTGCTGCGTTTTCTTGAGCAGGCGGCGCTCACGAAAGAACGCGCGCAACTGCTCGCCACATTCTTGCGCCAGCACGCCGCCCTGCACTGCCGTATGGTGGTTCAAGACCTTGTAGGCCGATAGATCAAGCACGCTGCCACACGCTCCGGTCTTGGGGTCTGTGGCACCGAACACGACGCGCGCCAGGCGCGCATGCATCATGGCACCCATGCACATGGCGCACGGTTCCAGCGTGACATACAAAGTGGCGCCCGGCAGGCGGTAATTACCGGCGTTGGCCGCAGCCCGGCGCAACGCCACGATTTCCGCATGCGCGCTGGGGTCGCTGTCACCAATGACACGATTTCCGCCCACGGCGATCTCGTTGCCCTCGGCATCCACGATCAACGCGCCTACCGGCACCTCTCCCCGGGCTGCCGCCTCGGCAGCCTGCGCCATCGCGCGGCGCATGCGGGCGGCGTCGGTCAGGCTGGCCGCAGCAACGGCGTCGGGCAAGGCGGCAGCGCCGGAAGTATTTTCTGCACTCATCCAAACAACCACATGATCACCGGTGCCATCCAGGGCGCCAACACGGCGGTCACAATCCCGTTGAGCCCCATGCCCAGCCCGGCAAACGCCCCCATGTCCATGGAGACCTGGAAAGCACGTGCCGTCCCGATGCCGTGCGATGCCACACCCAGGGCAAAGCCGCCCAACACCGAAGTATCCAGGCGCAACAGGCGCAGGACGGAAACCCCAACGATGGCCCCCACCATGCCCGCCACCAGCGTAAAGGATACGGCCAGCGACGGCAGGCCACCCAGGTGCTCCGCAACGCTCATCGCAATCGGCGACGTGGCGGATTTAGGCACCATGGACATCGCCAGCACCTTATCGCCACCCATCAACAATACCATTGTGGTGCCCGACACGATTGCCATGACCGATCCGGCCAGCAGGCCTGCTGTCAACGGGCGCCAGGCGAGCTTGAGCCTGGGCCAGAGCCGTGCCAGCGGCACTGCCAGTGCCACGGTCGCGGGACCGAGCAGGAAGTGGATGAATTGCGCGCTATCAAAATAGACATCGTAGGGAATGCCCCCCAATGCCAGAATGCCCGTCACCAGAAAAACGGCGATGGCAACCGGATTGGCCCAGGGCGCTCGGCCGGTACGTACATGCGCCCATTGCGCAACCAGAAACGCGCACAGGGTCAGCGTCAGCCCTGGCAACGGAGAAGCGGCCAGATAGCCCACCAACCCGCCCGTAGCGGCGTCACTCATGATCTGTCTCTCCCGCGGCACGCTTGCGGTCGCTATCCACCATCCAGCGCGCAACCAGGCCGGTTACCACGAGAGTGAGAATCGTACTGATCACCAGCGATAAAAGAATGCCCAACCAGTGTTCACGCAACATGCCAAAGGCGGCGATGATGCCGACGCCTGCCGGCACGAACAGGATGGAAAGATGTTGCAACAGCGCATTGGCCGTCGCTTCCATGCGGGTCAAAAGCTGCGGGCGCGCCCGCAGCAAACAGAACAGCAGAACCATCCCCAGCACCGGCCCGGGAACAGGCAGGTGCAGGAGACGGCCCAACAGCTCTCCGATGCCTTGGCACAGCATCAGAATGGCAAAAGTTTCCAGCATTTTCAGTCCGCAGCGCTGACTTCCCAGGTTTCATCGCTGGCGCGCCACAGGCGGTAGCGCAGCTGGAAGCCTTCCGGAACATAAACAACGAGTGGCAGGCGACTGTTATAGCGCACCTTGAACCCCTCGCCCTGAACACTCACGAAGCGGTCTTTCCGGCTCTCTTCCGGACAACCCATCAAAGTGCTCGCAGGCCCCTTCACATCATTCAGCACGTAATAGCCATAGCCCCAGCCCTGCACGGTTTCCTCGGAAAGGCTACCCATGAACCACTGGCGGTTGCAATCGGTGGGGATGGTTTTGCCGACGATCAGCTGGACTTCGTAGTCCTCTTCCAGCGGGCGGCTTTCCAGGTTCAGCACATAGCGCGTCTGGCCAGCCTGCGGGGCAGGAAACGGCTTCAGGTCAGTCGCCGGGTCCGTTGCCGGATTGGCTGCCACGGACCCGGCCGCGAACATGGCGCCCAGGCCCAGACCTGCCACCGCAAGCAGACGGCGCAGGAACAGGCCGGCGCCAGGGGAACGGGAAATCTCGGTCATGATGAAGCTCCTTATCGAGAAAAAATGAAACAAGCAGCGCCCTGACAGGACTGCCTAAAACGAGGCTGCCTACTATACGCCGGCCACCATTGCATGCGCCTGGCTGATGAGTTCATAGGAACGCAAACGGTGCTCGAACTCGTAAACATCGGAAACGATCATCAGCTCGTCGGCCAGGGTTTCGTTCAATAGCTGGGCGATGCCTTCGGCCACGGTGTCCCGCGTACCGACGATGCTGCGCGCCAGCTTCTGCCGCACACGGCGGGCTTCGTCTGCGGTCCAGTAGGTGTCGATGTCGTCGATAGGAGGCTGGCTCAGGCCTCGCGTGCCGCGCAATTGGTTGGTCGACGACATTTGCTGCGTGGTCGCCAGCCGGCGAGCCTGCTCATCGGTGGCCGCCGCAATGATATTCACGCCGACCATGGCATGCGGGCGGGCCAGTTGTTGCGAGGGCCGGAAATTGCTGCGATAGATATCCAACGCCATCAGCAGGTATTCAGGCGCGAAATGCGAGGCGAAACCGAACGGCAGGCCCAATTCTGCGGCCAGCCGGGCGCCGAAGGTGCTCGAACCGAGAATCCACAGCGGCACCTCCGTGCCCACGCCCGGCACTGCGAACAGAGACTGCCCGGTACGTGCCGGCCCCAGCAACGCCTGTAATTCCAGCACATCCTCCGGAAAACGGTCCGCCGCCGCCGGGTGGCGACGCAAGGCGCGCAGAGTGGCCTGGTCAGTGCCTGGCGCGCGGCCCAGCCCCAGGTCGATACGGCCGGGATACAGGCTGGCCAGCGTACCGAACTGCTCGGCAATGACCAGCGGCGAGTGATTGGGCAGCATGACACCCCCCGCGCCGATGCGGATGCGACGGGTCCCGGCGGCGATGTAGCCGATCACCACCGCTGTCGCCGAACTGGCAATGCCGCGCATATTGTGGTGTTCCGCTACCCAGAAGCGCGAATAGCCCCACTGCTCCGCATGCGCCGCCAGGTCCCTGGCGCGCCGCAGCGCGGCCCCGGCATCGGCATCCTCGCCGATGCGGGCCAGATCCAATATTGAAATCTCTGCCATGTTGTCTCCGAAATCCATCCATTCTGTCGCCCGCCCTGCTATTTTTCCACCTTGCGGTGCCACCCTGTGCCAGGGCACCAAGGGCGCGAAAAAAAGCGGCAAGCTGAAGTTCACATCGTAACGCACGCCTTCTTGCATGGCAGTGCCTGCATCAATCCTGCGATACCGTGCGCTGGCCTGCGCCGCGGCGGCGGTTGATGCAATATTGATTTACTACGCTGCAGCTGCATCGGAAAAGGGCCTCCTACGCGGTGCCTCCGCAAGGCAACGTTTTTGTCTCGGGGCGACCCGGCGACAAAAAATAGCGCAATATGTAACAAATACAGTCTCCGCCAGCCTCTTGAACTCGATTCTTCCGGCATGGGATTTCGGCTAATAGTCACATTCATGCAGCGTGCAACCGGTTCAATAGCAGCTATGGTTTCCGGCCGATCCCGTTTCAGGGGTTATATTCCGTTAGTCTTTATTTCACGCGACGCTACATGCACGTGCCAATGACTCCCTCCAATTTCGCCATTCCTCTCCCCTTGCTGCTGGTATTTGCTGTCGCGGTGGGCGTGCAAACGGCACTGGGCGGTTACGCGGGCCTTATCGTCTGTGCGCTGGGTGTCCTCGCCCTGTATTGGCGCAGCCGGCGGCGCCAGCAACGGCTTCTGCACTGGTCGGTTCAGCTTGACAGCACGCCACCCGCTGCGCTTCGGGGCTACGACGAACTGATCGCCAATATCTACCGCCAGCATCGACATCTGCGCAAACAGACCGAACAGGCGCACACCGTGTTCGATGACTGGCAGACCATGCTCAATGCCTTACCCTTCGGGGTGCTGCGCCTGGATGGCGAACTGCAGCTTACCTGGTGCAACCAGAATGCAGAGCGCCTGCTGAGCCTCAACCTGCCGGAAGATCTCGGCTTCCGGCTGAGCAACATCCTGCGTACGCCTGCCTTCGTTTCCTATGCCAGCAAACAGGACGACTGGCAGGAAGGCATCACACTGCAACTGCCTGCCGGACAAATCCAGGCGCAACTGGTGGACGACAAACAAGGCGGCGCTGTGCTGCTGGTCTTTCCGCAAGCACTGGCAGTCAGCACCATCATCGACGCACCGGCACCGCTGGCAGACGCCGCCCATCCACCACTGCCGTCAATTGCCACTGACACACAAGTGGATACCAGCAACCGCGTAGCTGCCTGACCAATCATCTGCCGCATGGCATCCAGCCCCTGACACGTTCCGGGGCTTTTTTTCGACTGCAGAGGCAAGGCCGGCTTGATGCAAAGGAGGCAAAGGGCACGATGCTGAATGCGCCATGCCATGCTGCCAACGTTACCTGGCGTCAGGCCCGCCTGCACGACACGAGCCGATTTGCGCTCGGCACGGGGTCATGGCATGATTTTTTCGTTTCCTATTGATTGCCGGAATTCTTGGACATGACCGAAAAAAAACGCATTCTCCAACTGGGACCGCTGGCCGGTTCACCTGGCGCGCAGGAACGCCTGGAAGCCCTCTATGACGTGGTGCCGCTCTGGCAGGCCGAAGACCGCGCTGCCCTGCTGAAGCAGGAAAGCCCCAACATTCGTGCCCTGGTCACCACTGCCGTGCGCGGTTGCGATGCCGCCACCATGGATGCCTTACCCAACCTTCAGGCCATCTGCAGCTGGGGCGTGGGCTTTGACGCCATTGACGTCAAGGCCGCTCACCAGCGCGGCATTCAGGTCAGCAATACTCCCGATGTCCTGACCGACTGTGTTGCCGACCTGGCCTGGGCCCTGCTGCTGGCCTGCGCCCGGCGCGTCGCCGAAGGCGACCGTTTCGTCCGTGCCGGCCAGTGGGGCTCGGTGCATGGCAGCTTTCCGCTGGGCCGCCGCGTGACCGGGCGCAAACTGGGCATACTCGGCCTGGGCCGCATAGGCAATGCCATTGCCCGACGCGGCTCAGGCTTCGACATGGAAATCCGCTACCATAACCGCCACCAGCGCAACGACGTGCCTTACGCTTACGCCGAAACGCTGGAAGAACTGGCAGCCTGGTCGGACTTCCTGGTCATTGCTGCTGTAGGCGGCGCCGAAACGCGCAACCTCGTTGATCAAACCATCCTGCGCGCGCTTGGCCCGCACGGTACGCTGATCAATATCGCACGCGGCTCCGTGGTGGACGAAAACGCACTGGTGCAAGCACTCGAGGATGGCAGCCTGGGCGCCGCCGGGCTGGATGTATTCGCCAATGAACCCCAGGTGCCGGAAGCGCTCAAGCAATCCGACAAGGTCGTGCTGCTGCCGCACATCGGCAGCGCCACCGTGGAAACACGTGCAGACATGGTGGAACTGCTGTTCCGCAACCTGCACAGCTTCCTGGAAACGGGCAAGGTCATTACGCCGGTCTGACGTGCTGCCATGCCTGCTGCGGCAGGCATGGCAACGACGAGGGACTGTGCAGAGATCAGCCCTTGCGTTCGCTGATCTTCAGGCCGTTGTCCTGGGCAAAGCCGATGACGAACTTCCAGGCCAGCGGTTCGAGCTCGCGCAAGCGGTTGTCCACCACCACGCAACGCACGCCGTCGATGACGGTAGGCACGACGTAAGGGGAATAGGTCAGGTGACTGGCCGGGGAACCGACCGGTCGGAAGGGAGCCATCACGCCCGCCAGGCGCTCGGCCCAGTCACTGGGGCGAAAGCGCTGCCCCGATTCTGTCACGCCGTGGATAATGTGTTGGCTTACTTGTTCTGTCATGGAAAACGCACCAGGATCAACAGACATGGCAAGCTGCCCGACAAAGACAAATGTCCTGCGCTGCAACTTGCCTGCGCAGGGATTGTATATGATTGAACCCAGATGTGCCGCGCATGGCGCGCCATGTCACATGCCAATTGCCGCCCGTCAGGTATGATAGATAGCTCGGCCACGTGCCTGAGCTGTTGTCGGCGCCCGTTTTGCGCCGGCCTGGCCAGGCGCATGTCCGGCATCGCCCCAGGCATGCCGGGCAGTGGCGGAATCGCGCTGGCCCCCGGGCCGGAGTGCTTCATATGCTGCGCTGCACAGACTGCCCGGCGCAGGAACCATCACGCAGACAACCATGACCCAGACACCCCAACAAGCTGCCCCTTTGCGTCACTTCCTGCAATTCACTGATCTGACCCGCGACGAGATCCTGTATCTGCTCGACCGCGCCCGCATCATCAAGGATGACTTCAAGCGTTACATCCCGCATCTGACCCTGCATGACCGCACCCTGGCCATGGTGTTCGAGAAGGCCAGCACGCGTACCCGCGTCTCTTTCGAGGCAGGCATGTACCAGCTTGGCGGTTCCGTCATCCACCTGACCACCAACGACTCCCAGCTGGGCCGCTCCGAACCCATCGAAGATACCGCCCGGGTCGTTTCGCGCATGGTGGACCTAGTCATGATCCGCACCTTCGAGCAGACTCGCATCGAACGCTTTGCGTCCCACTCTCGCGTGCCGGTCATCAACGGCCTGACCAACGAATACCATCCCTGCCAGATCCTGGCCGACATCTTCACGTTCATCGAACATCGCGGCCCCATCGCGGGCAAGACGGTAGCCTGGATCGGCGACGCGAATAATATGTCCTATACCTGGTTGCAGGCCGCCGAAATGCTGGGTTTCACCTTGCATGTCTCAACGCCGCCGGGCTATGCACTGGACCCGGCCCGCATTGGCCAGCCCGCGCCTCACGTGCTGAAGCAATTCGACGACCCCGCCGAAGCCTGCCGTGGCGCAGACCTCGTCACGACGGACGTCTGGACCAGCATGGGCTATGAAGCGGAAAATGCCGAACGCCGCGCAGCCTTCGCCGGCTGGCGCGTGGACGAACGCCTGATGTCGCAAGCCAACGCCGATGCCGTCTTCATGCACTGTCTGCCCGCGCATCGCGGCGAAGAAGTCACGGCCCAAGTCATAGACGGACCGCAAAGCGTGGTCTGGGATGAAGCGGAAAACCGCATGCACGTGCAAAAAGCACTGATGGAATTCCTGCTGATCGGCAAACGCTGATCCGGCCGCCCGGGCTGCGGGCGTGTCGCTGGCAGGCCGGCCACCGGCCTGCCAGGCCAGTTCCTGGCGGTTCAATTACCGGCGGATTCCCACTTGCGGCGTTCCTGCCGATTCAGCACTGCACCCTTGCGCGGGCCGGGAAATACTACGCTGAAACGCGTGCCCGACAGGGCCGGCCGGCTTTCCAGGCGCCACCAGGCGCCATGCGCTTCTGCAATTTCCCTGACGATGGCCAGGCCCAGCCCTGCCCCGCCCGGCACCGCCGACGGCCCACGATAGAATGCCTCGAAGATTTTCTCCTGTTCTTCGGGCGCCAGGCCGACTCCGTCATCCTCCACCACCAGCACCGGTGGCGTGCTGCCGATGCGCAGCCGCAGCATGGTCGCACCCGTCGCGTAGCGCAGTGCGTTATCTATGAGGTTGCCAAGAAGTTCGTCCAGCAGCAACGGGTCGCCATCTATCCAGACCGGGTGCGGGGGCGCGCTCAGGTCCAGCTCCAGTCCGGCTTCCCTGGCCTTGCCCAGCCAGCGGGCGCCACTGTGCCTGGCCCATTCGCACAAATCCATGGAAACGAAGCTGTCCTGCGGCCGCACGCCCGGGTCCACCCGCGCCAACACCAGCAATTGCTGCCCAAGCCGGATCATGCGGTCAGTCACCGACTTGATGCGCCGCGCCCGCGCCTCGATGTCCTCAGGTAAAGAGCGGGCCAGCATCAACTCGGATTCCAGTTTCAGGCCGCTCAGGGGGGTGCGGAACTGGTGCGCCGCATGGCCGATGAAACGCCGCTGCGCTGCCATGGAAGCATCCAGACGCGCCAACAATTCATTGGTGCGCTCCACCAACGGCACGATTTCCAGCGGCAGGTGATTCGACGGCAAGGGCTGAAGATCCTCGGCGCTGCGCTCACCCAGTGATTCAGACAGGTCGGTCACCCCTTTCAGGCCGGAGCGCACACCGACAACCAACACCCAGCCGAACAGCAGCAAAGACGCCAGTTGTCCCGCCACCATGAACCAGAACACGTCTTCCAACACCCAGCTGGAAGCATCCAGCTTATGTGTCAGTACCCAGGTAGCACCGATATCCACGCAGACCAGCGCCAAGATGGGCGGTAACAGGCGCACCAGCAGATGGCGTGCCAACGAGCCCCGGCGCAGGATGCTGCCGCGCGCGTCCGGTTTGCTGCTTACTCGCTGCATGGCTCCAGCACGTAGCCAAAGCCGCGCACCGTCTGGATACTGACGCCGCAACCTTCCAGGCGCTTGCGCAAGCGGTAGACATAGACCTCGACGGCGTTCTCGCTGAAATCAGCATCCCAGGCAGACAAGGAATTGACGATCTGGCGCTTGGTGACGACCTTGCCCAGACGCGTCATCAACATTTCCAATACGGAAAACTCGCGTGCCGACAGCCCCAGGCGTTCGCCCTGGGCCCGCACTTCGCGGCCCACGGTATCCATGGACAGCAGACCAGCCTCCAGCAAGGGCTGCGCCTGACCGAGGCGGCGGCGTGCCAGCGCACGCACGCGAGCGGCCAGTTCAGCCAGCTCGAAAGGCTTGACCACGTAATCATCGGCCCCGGCATCCAGGCCCTGCACTCGGTCGCCCAGGCTGTCGCGCGCCGTCAGGATCAATACCGGTACATCATCGCCCGCCGCGCGTATGCGTTGCAGGATATCCAAACCATCGGCATCCGGTAGGTTGAGATCCAGCACCAGCAAATCATAGGAATGCCCATCCAGTGCACTCTGCACCTGGGTACCGTTCTGCAGCCAATCAACCGCATAGGCCTGGTCCTGCAGGAATTCCCGCAGCGCATGGCCCAGCGTGGCATCGTCTTCTATCAGGAGTACTCTCATGTGATGAATTCTATCCGAAGGCTTGCAGGCGGGACATCAAAACGAAACACCCCGGAAACGGGAAAACGTTTCCGGGGTGTTTTTCCGGCAGGCCGGGCCGCCTGGGCTGCCCGGCTGTCATGTTCCGACCGGCGCCCATAGTGCCCCGATGGAGCCTGCCTCAGTGTGCCGCGTGCGGCGCAGCCTCGGCCGGAGCGCCTTCGGCAGCTTCTGCAGCAGCCGAACCTGGCGCACCAGGCTGGGTGATGAAACCGATACGGGCAATACCGGAGCGGCGGGCGCTGGCCATCACACGCGCCAGGGTTTCATAGCGGGTGTTCAGATCGGCGCGGATACGCACTTCCGGTTGCGGACGCTCGTGCGAGATGGACGCGAAGCGGCCAGTCAAGTCATCCAGCAACACGATCTCATCATTCCAGAACACCACGCCGCCAGCATCAATCGCAAGGTCGATGGTCTTGGGATTTTCTTCGATCTGCTCGGAACTGGCCTGCGGCAGGTTGATGCGCACCGAGTGCGCCAGCAAAGGCGCGGTGATGATGAAAATAACCAGCAAGACCAGCATCACGTCGATCAACGGAACCATGTTGATTTCAGACATGGCATGGCCGCTGCCCTGCTTGCTGTCAAAGCTGCCGAAAGCCATCAGTTGGCTCCTTTGGTTTGTGCCGCAGCCTGGCCGCCACGGCGCTGCAGTGCACGCAGCTTGCCGTCGGAGAGCTCAACTTGCTGGCCGGTGCTCAGGAAGGCGAAGAGATCGTAGGCAAAGGCATCCAGGCGCGACAACAGCACGCGGTTGCTGCGCACGAAGGCGTTGAACGCCAGCACGGCGGGAATGGCGACGGCCAGGCCCAGGCCGGTCATGATCAGCGCCTCGCCGACCGGACCGGCGATGCGGTTGATCGTCATGCCATCGGACATGCCAATGCCGACCAGCGCGTGATACACGCCCCACACCGTACCGAACAGACCGACGAACGGTGCGGTAGAACCCACCGATGCCAGTACCGTCAGGCCATTTTCCAGTTTGGCGGTTTCTTCGTCGATAACCTTGCGCATGGTGCGGCTGACGAAATCGCCGTTGCTGCCGGATTCTTCCAGCTTGGTGGCGCCGTACTTGGCATGATGCTTCTGCGCATAGACCGCGTGACTCGTCAGGTGCGAGAACGGGTCGTTGGCGCCGTGGGTAATGATTTCATTTTCGACCTGCTCCAGCGAGCTGGCATTCCAGAACTTGTCGAGGAAAGAACGGGCGCGCTTGCGGGTACGGTAGTTGGAAATCGCCTTGACGACGATCAGGTACCAGCTGATCAGGGACATCACCAACAGGATGATGAACAGCGCCTTGCCCACAACGTCGCTCTGGGCGACGAAGTGCAGGAAGCCCATGCTTTGCTCGGCAGCAGCAGCGCCAGCATTGGCGGCATGCTGGCCCAGCGAGCTGGCCATGTCGGCGCCCGACTGCAACGCCGTGCCGGCTTGGGCGGCCGCGGCATCGGCGCCGGTCTGCAGGGCAGCACCGGCTTGCTGGACTGCGTCAGCGCCAGATTGCAAGGCTGCACCAGCCTGGGCAGCAGTGGCATCGGCACCTGCCTGCAGGGCCTCGCCCGCCTGGGCGGCCTGGGCCGCGGCGACATTGGCGCCTCCCTGGACGGCAGTCGCGCCGGCAGCGGCTGTACCCGCATTGCTCGCCGCATCCGCCGCCGGCGACACCTGCGCCAACACTTGGGCCAACGTCGTCGGCGTAATCAAGGTATCGGACATCTTATTTCCTCATGACAAATACTTATTGGTCGCTTGCCGCTGCGGCGTGCTGCGATCCGATTGGATTAAAAACCAGCGGCATCCCTCCCGACAGGGAAGGACGCCTGAACTCAACGCCTGTTTCTCAGGACGAAATCGAACGGGATATCAGCCATCGCCGGGTACGGAACACCGTTTTCGGTGTATGGCTTGAAACGCGATTTGCGCGCTGCCGCCAAGGCCGAACGATCCAGGCGTTCGAATCCGGACGATTGCTGCACCTGCGCATCCTCGACCTCACCGTTGGTGTTGATCAGTACGCGGATCACCACCCGACCCTGCTCGCGGCGCTGCTGCGACGCTTGCGGGTAATCCGGCAGCGGCCGGCGCCCGAGGTAATCCACGTGACCGATCATGCGCGGCTGGTCTGGCGGTGTGCCCATTTGCGGGCCGCTGGGCGTGCCTTTCGCATCGGGATCGCCGCTGGGCGGCAGATCCGACGGCGGCGCATCCGAAGGCGGCGCGTCTTCCACCGGCTCCTGCACCGGCGTCACGGCAGGCGGTGCCACGGGCTTGGGTTTGGGTTTCGGCTTCGGTTGGGGCTTGACCTTGGGCGCTTCCTCAACGACAGGCGGCTTGATGTCAGGCTCGGGCTCGACCACGGGTTCCGGCTCGGGGTCGGGTTCGACCTCAGGCTCATCGGGTTCGGGCTCAGGCTCGGGTTCGGGTTCGACTGGGGGCGGTGGCGGCGGCGCCGGCGGCGTGTCAGCCTGAGGTGCCTTGGCCAATTGTGGATCCGGGCTGATATCCACGAAGCGCACCATGACGGCTTCGGGCTCTTCCTGTACCGGGGGTTCCCCCTCAGCCAGGAAAAGCACGCCGAACAAGGCAGCATGCAAGGCAACCACAGCCACACCGGCACCTACACGCAGGCCAATCGGGTAGCGCTGCGTGGACCAGTTGTTTATGTTATGAAGCATGAAAAGGAAACATCGCTTAGCTGGCGGCTGTCCGCCCCCATGACAGAGAAACAACCTGAGAAAGACATTCAATCAGGCAAGTGAAAATTGTAAAATAAATGGGACTTATTCACAACTCGATATCCCACTTGAAATACAAAAGCGGTCAATTCCGTAAAGTTTCTCTGGCCCGACAAAAGCAGAATCCGGACATTCTGAGGCTATCTTGATTAATAGACAAGTCCGATTCTCATACGCGAAATCAAAAAAGCCACCCGTCGACTGCCAGTATTGACCGGCAACGGGTGGCTTTTTGCCTGGCCCTGGCCACCTTCGGCGCACCAGGGCAACAGTACATCAGGCGCTGTGTTGCGGCAGGACGCCCGCAGGCGCGTCGCGGCGATCCGCCTCTGAGTCCAGGTCAGATACCGGTGCACTGGCGAGGATATCCGGCACCGGCTCGCCGTCCAGCACAGCATGCAGGCGTTCCTGATCCAATTCACCTTCCCAACGGGCCACGACAATGGCTGCGACGGCATTGCCGGTCAGGTTCGTCAACGCACGGCATTCCGACATGAAACGGTCGATACCGAGAATCAGGGCCATGCCGGCAATCGGCACACTCGGCACGACCGACAGCGTTGCCGCCAGGGTAATGAAACCGGCCCCCGTCACACCAGCCGCCCCCTTGGAGCTAAGCATGGCAACCAGCAGGAGCAGCAATTGCTGCTGTAGCGTCAACGGAATATCACAGGCTTGCGCAATGAAAAGCGCCGCCATCGTCATATAGATATTCGTGCCATCCAGATTGAATGAATAGCCCGTGGGAACCACCAGGCCTACCACCGATTTGGCACACCCTGCCCGTTCCATTTTCTGCATCAGGGTTGGCAATGCCGCCTCAGAGGAACTCGTCCCCAACACCAGCAGCAGCTCTTCGCGAATGTAGCGCACCAGCTTCACAATGGAAAAGCCGTTGTAGCGCGCCACGGCGCCCAGCACGAACAACACGAAAAACACCGACGTCAGGTAAAAGGTCACGACCAGCAAGGCCAGGCTGGACACGGATTCGATGCCATATTTGCCGATGGTGAAGGCCATGGCACCAAAGGCACCGATCGGAGCCGCCTTCATCAGAATCGCCACCAGGCGGAACACCGGGCTCATCAGCGATTGCATGAAGGTCAGTACCGGCTTGCCACGCTCGCCCACCATGGCCAGCGAAATGCCGAACAGCACCGATACGAACAGGACTTGCAGGATATTGCCGGTATTGAATGGGCTGATCAAGGTATCGGGAATGATACCCATCAGAAAGGCAGTGATGGTGCTGTCATGGGCCTTGTCCACATAGCCCTGCACGGAGGCCGGGTCCAGTGACACCGGGTCAATATGCATGCCATGGCCGGGCTGCACCAGGTTGCTGACAATCAGGCCCACGATCAGCGCCAGCGTGGAGAACGTCAGGAAGTAGATCATGGCCTTGCCGACCACCCGTCCAACCTTCTGCAGGTCGCTCATCGCGGCGATACCCGTCGTCACTGTCAGGAAAATCACCGGCGCGATGATCATCTTTACCAGCTTGATGAAAGCCTCCCCCAGGGGCTGCATTTTCTCACCGATATCGGGCCAGAAATGGCCCAGCAGAATGCCTATCGTGATGGCCACGATGACCTGGACATAAAGAATTTGATAGATTTTTGGCCTGCGCACGGGCGCGCTGCCACCGATGAAAATATCGGCCATGTCGTTTGTCCCCTTTCTGGTTTCGACTGTCCTGGCGCGTCTGTTTTTTAGCGGCGCGCCTCTTGCCCAAAGGATGCTTAGTCCGCAGCGAACGGTTTTTCCGCTGCGCCGTGTTCCGCCTGATGGCGTACATGCAAGACCAGGGCCTGGCACTTGCTTACGCGCACTTAAGCAATTCCCGTGCCAACAGCAGGGAAATCCGAACAGCACCTGAAAAAGCGCGCCAGAAGTGGGTCTTGCTAAAACGACTGCGCGAGCGGCAAGCCGCCCACGACACCCGGAGCATGAAGATATGTGCGAAAATCCACACAATAAATTTCAGAAAGTGCGATTTTTCACACAACCATGTCTCAACCACCTGCGAGCCTGTACCCGCCCTCTTCCCTGGACATGCCCGGGCTCGCCCGGCGTTTGCGGCGTGAATGGCTGGTGCTGGGCGTGGCGGCATGCGTGGCGCTGGTCCTGGCCTTCTGGCTGGCCGGCAACGCCAGCCGGACACAGACGCTGGCTGCATTGCAGGAACGGTTGGACAGCCTGGCGCACAGCCAGGCCGATGTCATCAGCAACATCCGCAAGAAATACCGTGCGCTGCCGTTCGTGCTGGCACAGGATCCGGAATTCCGTCACGTGCTGTCCGGCCAGTCCGGTGCCGATGCCGTCCAGGCGCTCAACCACAAACTCGAGCGCCTGGCGCAGGAAACCGGCGCCAGCGTGTTGTACCTGGTCAATGAACAAGGCGAGACCCTGGCTGCAAGCAACTGGAACCGGCCTGAAAACTTTGTCGGCCAGAATTTCCTGTTCCGGCCATATGTCACCCAGGCATTGAAAACCGGGCAGGCCGAATATTTTGCCCTGGGAACGTCCAGCCATCGTCCCGGCCTTTATTTTTCAAGACGCCTGGAAATGCCGCAGGCGGCCACGGCCGGCGTCATCATTGCCAAGCTGGAATTCCTGCAACTGGAAGAGGAATGGCAACGCTACCAGGATACCCTGTTCGTCACGGATGCCGATGGCGTGGTCATCCTGAGCAGCCGGCCAGAATGGCTGTTCATGACGGACGGCTCCCTGCCGGCGCCACGCCGCCAGGCTCTCATGTCGGCCCAGCCTTTCGGCGATGCCCCCTTGCAGGCGCTGCCGCTGCGCCGCCAGAACCAGGGCGGCGCCGCTTTGCTGCTGGATAATGCCGAAACCTATCTGGAAGACCAGGCAGGCATCGAAGACAGCCGCTGGACCTTGCATGCACTGGCCCCTACCCGCAGCCAGTTGGCCCGCCACACCACGACAGCGAGGCTAACCGCGATACTGGCAGTCGTTGCCCTGCTGGCGCTGGCTGCGCTGTGGCTGCAACGCAACCAACGGGCCCGGGAGCATGCCGCGCAGCAGAGCAACCAGCGCCGCGAACTCGAACGCCTGGTTGAGGAACGCACGGAAGCGCTGCGTCATGCCAACCGCCAGCTGGAAAATGAAATGAAGGCGCTGCAGGCTTCCCGGGCACGGGCGCGTGAACTGCGCGAGCAGCTGGAGCAGGCAGACAAACTGTCTTTTCTCGGCCAGATTGCCGCTGGCGTGGCGCATGAAATCAATCAGCCTGTGGCAGCCCTGCGCATGTATGCGGCCAACAGCCGCACCTACGTGGAACGCCGCGACCCGGATGGCATCTCGCGTACCCTGGACGCCATAGACAAGCTCACCGACCGCATCGGGCTGATCACCTCGCAGCTGTGCCACTATTCACGCAAGACTGAAGAGGAAAGCGCGGACATCAGCGTCCGCGAGGCGCTGGACAATGCCTTGTTGCTCCTGGCCCATCGCGCCAGACGCCAGGGTGTAGAACTGGATATCCATGGCGTGCCGCCGAATCTCAGCGTACGAGCCGCGCAAGTCCGGCTCGAACAGGTATTCACCAACCTGATACGCAACTCCCTGGATGCGCTCGGCGAGCAGCCCGGCGGCCGCATCGTCATGCATGCCTGTGCCAGCGATGGTGTGGCGGAAATTCATTTGCAGGACAACGGCCCAGGCATTTCTGCGGAAATGCGCGCCCGCCTGTTCATGCCCTTTGCCTCGGGACGCAGCGAAGGGCTCGGACTGGGCCTGTTGATCTCGCACGACCTCATCCACGCCTTCGGCGGCAAGCTGGAAGAACGTTCCCAGCCCGGCGCAGGCGCCCATTTCGTTATCACTCTGCCGCTCAGCCAGTCATGACTCCGCCCCTGCACATCGCCTTCATCGACGACGACCCCGACCTGCTCGCGGCAACGGTCCAAAGCCTGGAACTGGCCGGTTTCGAGGTCACGGCATTCAACAATGCCCAGGAAGCCCTGGAGCAGCTGCCACCCGACTACCCCGGCGCTGTCATCAGCGACATCCGCATGCCCGGCATGAACGGCATCGACCTGTTCCGCCTGCTACGCACCCGCGACCCGGAATTGCCGGTCATCCTCATTACGGGCCACGGCACCATTGCCATGGCCGTGCAGGCCATGCAGGAAGGCGCCTACGATTTCCTCACCAAGCCTTATGCGCCGGATCAGTTGCTTACGGCTGCGCGCCACGCCGCCACGCAACGCCGCCTCTGTATGGAAAACCGCGCCTTGCAACAAGCGTTGCAAACCGATGCGGGCGGCCCTCCCTTACTGGGCGATTCCGCAGTGATGGCCAGGCTGCGCAACACGCTACGCCATATCGCCGACGCCGACGCCGACGTCCTGATCGAGGGTGAAACCGGCAGCGGCAAGGAAGTCGTGGCAACCTTGCTACACCGCTGGAGCAAGCGCGCACCACATCATCTGGTAGCAGTCAATTGTGGCGCACTACCTGAAAACATCATCGAAAGCGAGCTGTTCGGCCACGAAGCCGGCGCCTTTACCGGCGCGCAGAAACGCCGCACCGGTTTGATCGAGCATGCCAGCCGGGGCACGCTGTTCCTGGACGAAATCGAAAGCATGCCGTTGGCGGCTCAGACCCGCCTGCTGCGCGTGCTGGAAAACCGCAAAGTGCAACCGCTGGGCAGCAACGAGGAACGCGCCGTGGACCTGCGCGTCGTGGCAGCCAGCAAGGTCGACCTGGGCGACCCTGCGCAGCGCGCGAACTTTCGCGCGGACCTGTATTACCGCTTGAATGTCATTACCCTGCGCCTGCCGCCGCTGCGCGAGCGCAGGGAGGACATCCCGCTGCTATTTGCCCATTTCTGTGCACTGGCGGGCAGGAAGTTTTCACGCCCTGCTCCGCCGCCTGATGCGCAAACCCTGGCCCAGCTGGAAATGCATGACTGGCCAGGCAATGTCCGGGAACTGGCTCATTACGCCGAGCGTCATGTGCTGGGGCTGACGCGGCACGAGACCATGCCTGCACTGCCGGCAGGACTGACGCTGCCGGAACGCATGGAACGCTATGAAGCACAGGTGATCAGGCAAACGCTGCTTGCCTGTCGCGGCAGTGTCAAGGACACGATTGCCGCGCTGGGAATACCGCGCAAGACTTTCTACGACAAGCTGCAGCGCCATGGCATACAGCGCAGCAGCTTTGCGGACAACGGCACCGCTGGCGATACACCGGACTAGACCCGCTGATGAGGCCACGCCCGGCGCCCGGCGGCGTAAGGGATCAAGCCTGTTGCGGGCTGTAGATATCCTTGAGCGCGGCAATCAACTGGCGGACGCGCTCATCGTCGATACGATAGTAGAGGGTTTGCGAAGCGCGGCGATAGGTCACCAGGCCTTCTTCGCGCATGCGCGCCAGGTGCTGCGACAGGGCTGACTGGCTGAGATCCAGATGTTCGAGCAGGCTGCCTACCGACATTTCCCCGTTTTCTATCAACAGGCAAAGCACCAGCAAACGGCGCGGGTTGCCTGCGGCGCGCAACAACGCCGCGGCCTGTTCGGCGTCGGCATCCAGGAACTGGCACAGCGCTTTGGCTGCCAAGCTACCGCCCTTGCCCTTGGCGGCGCCGGGGCGCGGACTGGGGTCCGCATTCCGGCCTTGGGCTTCTGCAGCGGAGTGGGAGGCCGGAATAGCGGCTTCTTCACGCTGTACGAGATCTTCACGTGGGCTGATCGTCATGATGATATTGAGACAGACAATTCTGTAGTGTTTAACTGAGCCTCAATAATAGCTGCACCTGAACTTATGTGCATCCTTTGCTGCACATGATCGCGCAATGCCTGCAGCGGGTGGCGTGTCTCGTAGGGCGAGAAGCGCTTGACCTGGCTGCGACAGGAGTAACCATCGGCCAGCACCCTTGAAGTCGCGCCATTGCTAATTAAGACAGGTTCCCAGGACTGCGAGAAAATAACGCGCGAGGTCTCCTGGTTACGCGTTTCGTGGCCATAAGTTCCTGACATTCCGCAACATCCGCTTGCTTGCATTTTCAGAATAAGCCCAAATCGCTCGAATACTTTTTGCCATACCGCCACACTTGCGGGGGCATTGGTTTTTTCCGTGCAGTGCGCCATGAGCAGATACGGCTGTGCATCCACCACCGCGCCAGCCTGGGGTTCCGGCACCACATCCAGCAACCATTCCTGTGGCAGGCGGACATCAGGCGCGGCATCCCCCAGCAAGCGCAAGTACTCCTGCCGATAGGTCAGCGTCATGGCCGGGTCCAACCCCACCAGCGGCACGCCAGTATCTGCCAACGCCTTGAGTCGGGCCGCATTGCGACGCGCCGCTTTTTCAAAACCCTTCAGAAAGCCTTGCACCTGCATGGGCTTGCCATTAGGCATGAAAGGCGCCAAAAAGATCCTGAAGCCCAGCAGGGACACCAGCGCCAGCCAGTCTGCCAGCACACCGGTATCGAAATAGCGCGTAAAAGCGTCCTGCACCAGTACCACGCTGCGCGCGCGTTCCGCCGGGCTCAGCGCAGCCAATGCCTGTGGCGTGGCCATTGCCACACGCCACTGCCGTTTCAGGGCACCAAAGTCGCGGGTATCTAGCAAGGGGCTATCCGACAGGCCGGCGGTGCGCGCCAGCAGCTTACGGGTCAGCCCTGCCCCCATGACGGCGTTGTAGGCCTTGGGATAACGCGCCAGGGTCGGCACGGTGGACTCCAGCGAACCGACCAGGTAATCCTTCATCGGACGGAAGTAGCGGCTGTGGTAAAGCTCCAGAAAACGCGCGCGGAATGCAGGAACATCCACCTTGATGGGGCACTGCCCGCTACAGGACTTGCACGCCAGGCAACCCGCCATGGCATCGTAGACCTCATGCGAAAAATCCTGCTCGCCGCGCCAGCGGCGCCAGGCATTGCCCGCCTTGGCCGGCAAACTGCGCCAGAGCGGCTGGCGGCGCGCCACTTCGGCGCTTTGCAGCACATCCACGCCCTCCTTCTGCTGGCGCCAGAGCCATTCGCGCATGAGCGATGCACGGCCCTTGGGCGATTGCACCCGGTCGCGCGTCGCCTTCCACGACGGGCACATGGCATCGTCCGGGTCATAGTTGTAGCAGGCGCCATTGCCATTGCAATGCATGGCCGCGCCGTAGCTGCTCCATACGCGCTCGTCGATTTCCCGGTCCCGCTCGCCGCGCAGGGGCACGCCGTCGATGCGCAGCAAGGGCTTGGTTGCCGCCGTGGGCGTGGCGATCTTGCCCGGATTCAACTGGTTGCGCGGGTCGAACGCCGTTTTCAACGATTGCAGCAAAGGATAGAGCTCGCCGAAGAACTTGGGCGCATATTCCGAGCGCACCCCCTTGCCATGCTCACCCCAGAGCAGTCCGCCGTAACGCTGCGCCAGCGCCGCCACTGCATCGGAAATCGGGCGCAGCAAGGCCGCCTGGGCTGGGTCCTTCATGTCCAGCGCCGGGCGCACGTGCAGCACGCCTGCATCCACGTGGCCGAACATGCCATATTGCAGGCCATGACTATCGAGCAGCGCACGGAATTCGGCAATGAATTCCGGCAGGTTTTCCGGCGGCACGGCCGCATCTTCCACGAACGGTTGCGGCCGGGCTTCGCCCTGGGCGTTGCCGAGCAGGCCGACGGCACGTTTGCGCATGCCGTACACCTTGGTGACATTCTCGCGCCCCTCGGCCAGCGTATAACCCAGGCGCTGCACGCTGTCATCGGTACGCAGCACGTCCAGGAAGCGATCCACCATGGTTTGCAGCGCTACAGGGTCGTCATCGCTGAACTCAACCAGGTTGATACCCAGCGCCGGCCCGCTTTCCTGTTCCGGGAAAAATTCAGCCACGCCATGCCAGACGATATCCTTCATCGCCAGGCCCAAAACCTTGGAATCCACGGTTTCTATCGACAAGGGCTCGGTCGCCATCAGCGCACGCGCATCCCGCAAGGCATCCATGAAGCCGGCGTACTGCACATTGACCAGTACCGAATGCTTGGGGATAGGCAATATATTGAGCGTCGCCTCCACCACAAACCCCAGCGACCCTTCGGCGCCGCACAGCACGCTATTGAGGTTGAAACGGCCGTCAGTCTCGCGCAGGTGAGCCAGGTCATAGCCAGTAAGGCAGCGGTTCAGCGGCGGAAAGCCCGCCACGATACGTTCGCGATGGCGATCGAAGATATCCTTGGCCACCCGGTGCACCAGGCCAGCCCGGCCCGGCAAGCCGCAACGCCTCGCCAGCTCGTCATCATCGACGACATGGCTGGCAATCCGCTGCCCACCCAGCAAGACGTAATCCAGTTCCAGCACGTGGTTGCGCGTCTTGCCATAGCGGCAGCTGCCCTGCCCGCTGGCGTCCGTATTGATCATTCCGCCCAGCGTGGCGCGGTTCGACGTCGACAGCTCCGGCGCAAAGAAAAAACCCAGCGGCTTGAGCGCCGCGTTCAACTGGTCTTTCACTACACCGGCCTGCACGCGCACGCGCCGGTTCGCCACGTCAATATCGAGGATCCGGTTCATGTGGCGCGAAATATCCACCACGATCCCGTCCGTCAGCGACTGGCCGTTGGTGCCGGTACCGCCGCCACGGGGCGTCAGCACCACCTGCTGGAACTCCGCCTGGTCCGCCAGCCGCGCCAGCCGCTGCACGTCCTCTGCATGGCGCGGGAAGACGGCGGCCTGGGGAAAGCGCTGATACACGGAGTTATCCGTGGACAGCACTGTCAGCATGGCGTCATCACGAGCAATATCCCCTTCAAAGCCGCTGCGAGCCAGCGCATCGAGGAAAGCATGGCAATGGGGAGCGAGCTTGCGCTCTACAGGGAGGGTAGCAATCATGGGCTTGACCTACCGGATGCGCGGGCCCAGCCATCGTCAGGCGGGCGCCGGCGCCACGATGCAGTCTGCCGCAAGCGGCACTACCGGGCCAGGCGTGGCGTGGGCGCGTGCCTGGGCAGCGCATCCGGACAATAATGAATGATAAATGTGAATGAATCGCAACTGAGCGGAAGGGATTCCCCGCCATCGGCCGCAATCCTTTGCCATCCCCTGGGTCGCTGAGAAAAACATCAGGCAAGACAGGGGATATGCGCGCTATTGTGCGGCTTCGCGGATAGAATGCAAAATGGATTTTATGCCCGATTTGCATGAGTTTTATGAATGAATCCTCGTAAACTGACACCATCCATGTCGCTGTTGACGGCCTTTGAGGCATCCGGCCGCCACCTGAGCTTCACCCGCGCCGCCGAAGAATTGGGGCTGACACAAAGCGCCGTCAGCCGGCAAGTGCAGGCGCTCGAGCAAACCCTGGGCATCAACCTGCTGACGCGCCATGGCCGGCAAATCGAATTGACGGCCGTCGGCGCCCTCTACCTGCGCGAGCTGGCCGCCGGCCTTGGCCGCATCCGCAGCGCCACCCTGCAGGCGCTCGCGCACGAATCCGGGCAAGGCTCACTGCACCTGGCCGTCCTGCCTACCTTCGGCTCCAAGTGGCTGATGCCGCGCCTGGCGGATTTCCATGCCCAGCATCCCGGCATCATGATCCACCTGCATTCACGCATTGCGCCGCCCGACTTCAATGCCAGCGAGCTGGACGCCGCCATCTGCGCCGGTAGCGGCGCAGCCCCCTGGCCCGACCTGCGCGCCCATGCGCTGCAAGCCGAGCACTTTGTCGTCATTGCCAGCCCTGACACCGTTCCTTCTGCCGGCCAGGCCAGGCCTGAGGATATCGTTGCCTATCCCTTGCTCAGCATTACTACTCGACCAGAAGCCTGGAGCGAATGGTTCGACAAGCACGGCCTGGAGCACCGGCGCATGCGCATGGGCCCGAGCTTTGAGCTGACCGGGCACTTGATACAGGCCGTGACGGCTGGCCTGGGTATCGGGCTGGTACCACAGGTGCTGGTCACCGAGGAACTGGCCAGCGGACAGCTCGTGCAACTGTTCGAGCCGGTGCAAAGCAAACGCAACTACTTTCTTGTGTACCCACCGCGAAATGAACACCTGCCTTCGCTGCAGACATTCCGCAATTGGCTGTTGCAGGATTTCGCCGCCCACGACAACCGGAATCCGGCATAGACCGCAACCCAGGCACTCATAGAATAATGGCGGCCATATCAGTGAAAACCCTTGGGCGCTTTTATAATTCCCAGGCCCCCTCCTCCTTGCGCACATATGGAAACCACCTCTCCTCCAACTCCCGGCTGGCGTGACTGGCTGCCGGTCGTCAGCCTGGCCTTGGCCGCTTTCATCTTCAACACCACGGAATTCGTCCCGATCGGCCTGCTGCCGGATATCGCACGCAGCTTCGACATGGACGTGGCCCACACAGGCCTGCTGCTGACAGGCTACGCCTGGACGGTCGCCATCCTGTCGCTGCCGCTGACACTTCTGACTGCCGCGCAGGAACGGCGCCGCCTGCTGCTCGTCCTGTTTGCCATCTTCATCGCCAGCCATATCCTGGCAGGCTTTGCATGGAGTTTTTCCTCGCTGATGGCGGCACGCATCGGCATTGCCTGTAGCCACGCCATCTTCTGGTCGATATCCATTCCACTGGCGGTGCGCCTTGCCCCTGAAGGCAAACAGGCCAAAGGCCTGGGTCTCATCGTGACAGGAAGCTCGCTGGCCACGGTGCTGGGCGTGCCCCTGGGCACGCTGCTGGGCCACCAGACCGGCTGGCGTATCACCTTCATGTGCATCGCCGGCATCAGCCTGCTTGTCATGCTCACGCTGCGTCGCCTACTGCCGCCACTGCCCAGCACCAACCCGGCCCCGCTGAAAAACCTGCCCACCGTGCTCAAGCGCCCGGCGCTGCTGCAAGCGTACCTGCTCACGCTTATCATCGTGACCGGCCACTTCACCGCCTATACCTATTTCACACCGTTCATGACCCGTGTCGGCGGGTTCAGCGAAAACTTCGTGGTATCCATGCTGCTGGTTATCGGCGGTGCCGGTATTCTCGGCACGCTGATCTTCACGCGCCATGCGCCGCGCCACCCCTTCGAAGCCTTTGCCGGCCCCCTGGCCGTCTTGCTGCTCTGTCTGCTTGCCCTGAACTTCGCCGCTGCCACGGCCGTCACCACCACGCTACTCTGCATGGTGTGGGGCGCATCCATGACCATCGTTTACCTGGGCCTGCAATCCAAAGTGCTTGCCAGCGCACCGGATTCCGCCGATGTCGCCACTTCGATCTACTCCGGCATTTTCAATATCGGTATCGGCGGTGGCGCACTCATGGGCAGCACGGTATTGCTGCACTACGACATAAACAGCCTGGGCACGGTCGGCGGCCTGTTCATTGCCTTTGCACTGACCATGACGATTTTCGTCTGGCGCCGCTACTGGCAAGCCAAGCCCGCCTGAGCCCCTGACAGGGGGCCGGATACAGCATCAACACGCCGGCCCTGGCCGGCGTTTTCATTGCCGCGAGAATTCATCTGCGCCGAGGAAAACGGCATGACCAACTGGCCGGCAAAATAATTAAGGACTATATTTATCCAAACAGAAATAAATCCGGCCACCACGAAGCCACCAGGAGACAAATAGAGAATGAACCCACAGAACAGCCTGCCAGGCTTGCAGCATGTCGATCATGTCAGCCTTACCGTGACCGATATGGATGCCGCTTCTGCCTTTTATTGCAGCACCTTCGGTGGCATCGAACTCTACCGGCTCGGTCCCTTCGACGCGCGTGAATTCCCCCGCCAGCCCGACGGCCGGGACTGGACACTGGCATATCAGAATGTTGCCGATGCCCGCTTCCAGATCGCCATGCTGGCGCTCGGCCCCAACCTGATGCTGGAGCTGTTCAGCTTCACTCGCCCCGACGACCGCGCCACCCACCTTCCGCGCAACTGCGATCCGGGTTTCGGCCATATCGCCTTCAAGGTCCGTGACCTGGATGCGGCCATTGAATTCCTGCGACAACGCGGGTTGCCTCTCATGGAAGGACCGATAGTCATCAGTGACGGCCCGTGCGCGGGCCTGCGCGTGCAGTATTTCCTGGACCCCTTCGGCAACCAGCTGGAATTGGTCGAATACGGGCACCTGCTATTCATGGACGCGACGACAGCTGCCTTGTACGCCCGCAACCGCTGACGCCGCATCGTCCTGACACTTCGCCAGGCAGTCACTTCGCTGTGGCCGCCCGGCGACACAGGCGAAATCGGCGCTTCGGCGGCAGCCAGGAAACGGCGAAGTGACGAAACGCCATGTGCGCACCTCGCCCGTTCTTCCGTTGCGTATCCTACCTACGGTTGTTTCCTGCGTAGCGCCTGTTCAAGTTTTTCACGTCCACCATTCATCAACCACGAACGCAACGAGACGAGTTCAGGGTTGATTTCTCGCATCAGATCCAGGTCTACCCGCTCCGCAAGAGGACCATCTTCCAGGCTGGATGCCATGTGCGCCAGATCGGCATTGGCTGCCAGCACCTCATCAGGGAATCGGGTATAGCTAATAGGCCGGCCAGCGGCCTCGGAAAAGGCAGCTTCCAGCTCGCGGCCTGTCACGCGGTCGCTGGCGATCTTCAGCGTCATCCTTGCAAACCGGGCCTTGTCCGCGAAAATGGCTGCAACGATTTTCCCTATGTCTTGCACGGCGGTCAGCTGGATCGAATGATCGCGTTGAATCAAGGAAACCAGCCGCCCTTCATCAAGGCCAAAGCCTGGACGCACCAGCATCTCCATGAAAATCATGGGGCGGACGATGGTTGCCGCGAGCGGCAGTTTACGGACATGCGCTTCGATACGAGGCTTGGCGTCGAAGCGCGGCACACCTGTCAGTTCGTCTCCAGCGCTAGCGCCTGAAGAGTAGATGAAATGATCGACGCGAAACTTTGCCGCAAGATCCGCGACACGCGTTCCATAACGGACTTCATCTTCTGCCGACAGATTGGCTGGCATCACGCAGAAGACGCCATGTATATCTTTCATTGCCGACGCGATGACATCTGTCTCTTGCAATGCCCCTTGCACGAGTTCGGCTCCTGCTTCGCGCAACGCGATTGACGCAGGCTCGGATGGGTCTTGCACAAAAGCGCGCACTGGCCAGCGGGCCTTCAGCAGCGCCTTGGCCACTGATCCGCCTTGCCGACCGGTGGCGCCGAGAACCAGGATGGGGCGATGGACGTCGTTCATGATGCCGTTCACAAAAAAGGGGAATGTCGTATTCTTTCCCCTATCCCTGAATTGCGGAAGACGGCACTTTTTTGAACCTCGGGCACAAAAATGAAACTTAGGAATCACGCAGGATCAGACGGCATCAACGGGAAACACGCAGGTGATTCATCCTTCCAGCCTATTCCCTCCAATGGAATCTGCACGCGACTCGGTGACAAATGGACCGTACAGGTCATCTGGCGCCTTGCCATCGCGGGTGATCATCGGCTGCGATTTTCCGAGATAAAGCGTGAGGTGGAAGGCATCACCCAGCGCATGCTGACGCTGACCCTGAGGAACCTTGAACGAGATGGCTTGGTAGAACGCCACTATTTTCCCGAAGTGCCTCCACGCGTCGAGTATGAAATCACGGAGCTGGGCCAGAGCATGCTTCGTGCGCTGGAAGGCATCAACTCGTGGGTTAGAGAAAACCTTCCTCGTGTCGAGCAATTACGCCAAACTTACGATGCCAACCAATGCTGATATATATCGGACTGGCAGCCCTTACGAGAACCAGGGTAGCCAGGGAAGTTAGGACAGCTTGGCAATCACCTTGATCTCAAACTGGAATCCGTAAAGCCACGTCACGCCGATCCCGGTCAGAGCGGGGTAAGGCGCCTCCCCCCAATATTCTGGAAAAACACTCCAGATAGCCTCAAGGTTCGACTCGGGATCGACAACAAAGAGGGTCACGTCGACCACGTCGCTGAACGTGCAGCCCGCAGCCATGAGAACGGCATTAAGGTTATCGAATGCCAACCTGACCTGTGCTTTTAGATCTTGCTCACACGAGCCATCCGCGCGGCTTCCAACCTGCCCCGAGACAAATAGGAAGCCGTTGGACTTGATGGCCGGTGAATACCGATTACGTTCATAGAGCGCCTGCCGACCTGGGGGAAAAACGGCTTCACGTGCTGTCATGTCTGTACCTCTGCAATGGGGGGCAATCTGCCAATGGGCAAAAGGCACTTTACAGGCGCGGGATCGGGTAGATAAACAAGCAATTTTGTCCATCATTGTTTGTAAAATCCAAACAATCGTGGACAAAAGAGGATAAGGGATGGATCGCTTCGATGCGATGCGCGCCTTTGCTCGTGTGGTGGAGGCAGGTAGCTTCACAAAGGCCGCCCAGACACTGCACATGAGCAGAACCACAGTGACGCAACTCGTGCAGCAGCTGGAAGCTCGCCTGCGCGTCAAGTTACTCCATCGCACTACCCGCAAGCTCGGTGTGACTCCCGATGGAGCGGTCTACTACGAGCGCGTCATCCGCCTTCTGGCGGACATGGACGATGCTGAAACCAGTTTGTCCAATGCAGCAATTACACCCAGAGGACGGCTGCGCGTGGATGTGCCCAGCCCGCTGGCGCGCCTCATCTTGGTGCCAGCGCTACCGACTTTCCACACACGCTACCCTGATATCCAGTTCGACATGGGCGTGAGCGACCGGGTCGTGGACCTGATCGGCGATAACGTGGACTGTGTCTTGCGCGGAGGCGAAATCAAGGACCAATCGCTGATCGCACGCCATGTCGGCGACTTGCCAATCGGCGCCTACGTGGCACCGAGTTATGTCGAACGCCTGGGCATCCCTGCGCATCCGCGAGAGCTGGAAAACACCGACCATCGCATAGTGGGATTCTTGTCCTCACGTACCGGAAGAGTCGACCCTCTGGCACTGCACTGTGGGAGCGAACGTATTGAAATCAAGAGTAGCTATGTACTCGCAGTGGATGACGGCAATGCCTACCTCGAAGCCGGCTTGGCTGGATTGGGCGTGATTGCGCTGCCACGCTATATGGCGGCCGCACATCAAGCTCGTGGTGCCTTGATTCCGTTATTTGAGCAATGGCGTTTCAATCCCATGCCCCTGTACCTGGCATTTCCACCGAATCGGCATGTCAGCGTCAAACTGCGGGTTTTCGTTGATTGGATCATTGAGCTGATGCAGCAGTAAGCCCCGTGCGCCAGCAATGAGTAACGACGTCCTCGCCCCTTGATTCGCTCCTCCTGCAACGGCATCTGTCGCATGTCGCAATGCCACCGACTTGTTACGGCGAAACGCCTTGCTGTCGTCCCATTTGCCGCGCTATCAGCAAAAAACCCATGCTGTCATCGCCGTGAACCGCGGCGCAACTTTGCAGCCGATTCCTTGTTCAGGCGCGCAGCCTCTTTTTCCGCGTATTCGCGTTCGCCTGGCCCGTAAGCGCAGGCGCTGGGGTCCGCCTCGCAATTGCCACCACGATCGCTGCTGCGGTCCGAGCTTCCCAGGCCGATGACTGAGCAACCGGAAGCCAACAGGACCAGAAACGCCAATCCAGCGGCTCGGCCGTAGCGCAGGGATACATGCATATTCAACTCCATCAACAAGATACCAGCGATACTTATAGCAGATTGTCTTGTTGGACGACGCCGCTCTGCGCCACGTTCTTGCAACGGAATATGGCCGTAGTCACATACCTGCAAAGCACACCAGCCCCTGCCGCAGCCCCGCCATAGCGCATGCTGCCACGCCGCCCCTGCTGCATAAAACAAAAAAGGCACTCCGGAGACTCCGGGTGCCTTTCAGTATTGAATTCTGGTGGATGTTGACGGGTTCGAACCGCCGACCTACGCCTTGTAAGGGCGCCGCTCTACCAGCTGAGCTAAACATCCATCCGCGCTGGATGCGATGGCTTGCAGGTAGTGACTCCATACAGCCTTCGCGTCACAGCGAAAGCGAGCATTATACATGTAAGTATAGTGCTCGCCAAGCGCGATTTAGTTGACGGCGTCTTTCAGAGCCTTGCCCGGACGGAACTTGGGCACCTTCGCGGATTCGATCTTGATGACCTCGCCGGTGCGCGGGTTGCGGCCCGAACGCTCGGAACGCTCGGACACGTCGAACGTGCCAAAGCCAACCAGCGTTACCGAATCACCTTGCTTGAGGGCAGCCTTCACGGCCTCAACGAAAGCGTCAAGCGCACGGCCGGCAGCAGCCTTGGAGATGTCTGCTTCACCGGCAATGTGGTCGATCAGTTCGGTCTTGTTCATTTAGAAATTACCCCTCATTAGGTATGAAGTTGTCGTTACGCGAAGCAGGCATCCTGTAGGCAGAAGCTGCTCCCTTTACAGCGCAGCCGGCCGCCGGTCCCGTCCAGATGGGCCGCCAGTCGGCATACCAGCTTATCGCAGACGCAGATGCGTATTAGGCCTTGGGGCAGACGGCACTGTCAAGAAAAAAAATGCCGCCAGCCCTGGCCCGCAACGCCCTTCGGCACTGCGTTCAGACGTCCTGGAGACCGGCTTGTGCTGCCGCCAGCCCCTGGTCGAAATCAGCAATCAGGTCCTCTTCCTCCTCGATGCCGACCGAAACCCGGATCAAACTGTCCGCAATCCCCATCTCCGCACGGCGCGCCGCGCCCATTTCATAATAAATGGTATGGGCCGCCGGTAGTGCCAGTGTGCGGGTATCACCGAGGTGAGTCGAGAGGGCAACAACCCTCAAGTGGTTAAGGAATGTAAAACAATCCAGGCCCGGCGCCAGCTCGACCCCCATCAGCGCCCCAAAACGGCCCTTGAACAGCGCCTGGGCGCGTTCGTGCTGCGGGTGCGATGGCAGGCCAGGGTAATGCACCCGCGCCACCAGCGGATGACGCTCAAGGAAGCGCGCCAACGCCAGTGCGTTGGCGCAGGCCTTGTCCATACGCAGAGAGAGCGTCTCCGCGCCCACGGCGATGCGGTGCGCCGGCTCGGCCGCCAGCGTGCCGCCCATGTCTCTCAGGCCTTTTTTCTTGACCTGCAACAGCCCCCAGCCCAGGGAATCTCCCTGGCGGTAGCTGTCGAAAATATTCGGGTAATCCTTCCAGTCGTAGCACCCCGTGGCAGTCACTGAACCGCCCAGCGCATGGCCGTGGCCACCGATGTACTTGGACAAGGAATTCATCACAAGCGCTGCGCCAGCATCCTTGCCACGGAACAGCCAGGGCGAAGTCAAAGTGTTGTCTACGACATACACCAGGCCGCGTGCGCGGCAGATTTCACCGATAGCCAGCAGGTCGGCGATCTGCGTACCGGGGTTGGCAATGGTTTCCGTGAAGACCATGCGCGTCTCCGGCCGCAAGGCCGCCTGCACGTTGGCAGCGTCCGTTGCATCCACCAAAGTCACGTCCACGCCCATTTCGTTGAGCGTCAGGAACAGGCTATTGGTATTGCCAAAAATATGCCGGCTGGAAACGAGATGGTCACCCTTGCGCAGCAAGGTCGTGAAGATGGCTGCCAGCGCCGCCATCCCGGTCGAGAACGTCACGGTTGACTGGCCGCCTTCCATGGCCGAGAGCTTCACCTCCAGCGCCTGCGTCGTCGGCGTCCCCTGGCGAGCATACGTAAAGCCGGACTTGCCCTGGAACACCTCTGCCAGCTCCCTGGCGTCGGCATAGGCATATTCCGACGACGTATGCATGGGTTTATGAACCGCGCCATGCTCGACATTGGAACGCCTGTCGGCATGCAGGATGGTGGTGGTAAAGCCTTGCTGCTTGGTCATTTTCGGTAGTGAGCCGCCTGCGGCGGCCGTCAAACGGGAAGATATGTCGATAGTTTACGCCTGCTGGCGCTGACGCACGGACTCGTACAGGCAGACCGCGCTGGCGACGCTGACATTCAGGCTTTCCACCGCCCCCAGCATGGGAATGTTCACCAGATGATCGCAGGTTTCACGCGTCAGGCGGCGCATACCCTCGCCTTCCGCCCCCATGACCCAGGCCGTAGGCAGGCGCGCATCCACAGCATGGATGGCATCCGTGGCCTGGTCATCGGTGCCGACAACCCAGATGCCCCGCTCCTTCAGGCCACGCAAGGTGCGCGCCAGGTTGGTCACCATGATGTACGGCACTGTATCGGCGGCGCCGCAGGCCACACGCTGAACCGTGGCATTCAGGCCGACGGCGCGGTCGCGGGGCGCGATCACAGCATGCACGCCCGCTGCATCTGCGGTACGCAGGCAAGCGCCCAGATTATGCGGGTCGGTCACGCCATCGAGTACCAGCAACAGGGGCGGCCCTTCGATTTCGTCCAGCACTTCGTCGATATCCACGGCCAGCACGCGGGTGTCCGCCAGGGCCACGATGCCCTGGTGACGCAAGCCCTTGGCCAGGCCGTCGAGCCGTTCGGCCGGCACGCCATGCGCGGCGCTGCCGGCCCGCTTCACCTGTTCCAGCAACGCTGCCATCCGCTTGTCGCGGCGCTGCGCGTCGTAATACACCTCTTTCACCGAATCCGGCGCATGGCGCAGACGCGCTGCCACCGCATGGAAACCTGCCAAAACCTGTACATCTGCTGCCATATCAACGCCTCTTGCGTCCAGCCTGTTTGGCGGACTGTTTCTTAGCCTGGCCCGTCGCCCGTTCCGCCCTCAGCGCTTTCGCGGCTGCGGCGCGGCGTTGCGAAGCCGTTCCTTTCAATTCTGCGGGCTTGGGTGCCGCTGCCTTGCGGATGCGCCGGGGCTCTTCATCCCCACTCTTGCGCGCCGCCTTGAGCAAGGCGTCGTAGCTGGTGCTTTTTTCCAGGCGGAACTCAATGCGTCGGGCTTCCAGGTCGACCCGCGCCACCTGAACCTGCACGGCATCCGTCAGGCGATAGCGCATGCCGGTGCGCTCACCACGCAACTCATGCAGGGCTTCGTTGAACTGGAAGTACTCTGTCCCCAGCTCCGATACGTGCACCATCCCTTCCACATGCAGGCCGTCGAGCGTCACGAAGATGCCGAAGCTTGCCACGCCCGTCACGCGGCCGCTGAAGCTTTCGCCGACGCGCTCCTTGACGAACCAGCACTTGAGCCAGGCCTCAACGTCGCGTGACGCTTCGTCCGCGCGGCGTTCCGTCGCCGACAGCATCAGCCCCAGGCGCTCCCAGGTATCGTGCTCTTGCGCACGCTTCTCGCGTACCGTGGTTGCCGGCATCTTGCCTTCCAGATGCGGCACGTAGCGCTTGCCTTCCAGCAGGCTCTTGATCACCCGGTGCGTCAGCAGGTCGGGATAGCGCCGGATCGGCGAAGTGAAGTGGGTATACGAGGGATACGCCAGACCGAAGTGCCCGACGTTGTCCGGACCGTAGATCGCCTGTTGCATGGAGCGCAGGCACATGGTCTGCAGCAGGCCATAATCAGGACGCGAACGCACCGATTCCAGCAAGGCCAGATAATCCGCAGGACGTGGTTCGTCGCCACCGCCCAGTGTCAGCCCCTGCAGGCGCAGGAATTCACGCAGGGCCTGCAAGCGCTCGTTGCTGGGGCCTTCGTGGATACGATACAGCCCCGGATGCTTGCTGCGCTGCATGAAGTCCGCCGCGCAGGTATTGGCCGCCAGCATGCATTCTTCGATCAGCTTGTGCGCATCATTGCGCACCATCGGCACGATTTGCTCGATACGCCCCAGTGCATTGCAGACAATACGGGTTTCGACAGTATCGAAATCAATAGCGCCGCGCTTCACGCGCGCCTGCGCCAGCAGGCGATAGAGTTCATACAGCGATTGGACATCCGCCAGGCGATCGCCCAGCACACGGCCCGCCGGGCCTTCAGGATGTTGCAAGCCTTCCCAGACCTGGTTATAGGTCGTACGGGCGTGCGAATGAATGACCGCGTTATAGAACTGGTAAGCCGTCACCTGGCCGGCCTTGGCGCCACTGGCCGGAATCACCATGTCGCAAACCAGCACCAGGCGGTCAACGCCCGGGTTCAGCGAGCAAATTCCGTTGGACAGCGCTTCGGGCAGCATGGGAATCACGCGGCGCGGGAAATACACGCTGGTACCGCGTTCACGCGCGTCCACATCCAGCGCATCCCCTTCCCGCACGTAATGGCTGACGTCGGCAATCGCGACCAGCAGCCGCCAGCCCGGACGACGGCGCTTTTCCGTGCCCAGCTCTATGGCTTCCGCATAAACAGCATCGTCGAAGTCGCGCGCGTCTTCGCCGTCAATCGTAATGAAGGGCACGTCGCGCAGGTCGAAGCGTCCCTTCAAGTCGGTACGTCGCACGCTGTCCGGCGTGCGCTCGGCCTGGGCCGCGCCGGCATCAGAAAAATCGACAGGTACGTCGAACTTGCGCACGGCAATTTCAATCTCCATGCCCGGATCGTCCACCTGCCCCAGCACCTCCACCACCCGGCCCAGCGGCTGGCTGTGGCGCGAGGGCTGCGCGATGATTTCAACCGTGACCACCTGGCCCGGTTCCGCGCCCCCAGTTTCCGCCGGCGGCACGAGAATATCGTGCTTGATGCGCTGATCCTCGGGCACGACGATATTCACGCCGCTTTCATTCAGGAAGCGCCCCACCAGGCGATTGGTGCGGCGCTCGAGCACCTCGACAATCACCCCTTCCGGCTTGCCCCGGTATTCGCCCGTGGGTTTGACCAGCACACGGTCACCATGCAGCACCTTGCGCATTTCACGCGGCGAGAGGAATAAGTCCTGGCCGCCGGCGTCAGGCACCAGAAAGCCGAAGCCATCGCGATGACCTTGCACCCGCCCGGCAACAAAATCCAATTTATTGGCCAGCAGCAGCACCCCTTTGCGGTTGGTGTGCAGTTGGCCATCCCGTTCCATCGCCGCCAGGCGACGATCGAAACCCCGGCGCGTGGCTTCGCGCACCACGTTCATTTGCCGCGCCAGTTCATCCGGCGTCAGGGGTTCTCCGACAGCGCGCAGCGCTGCCAATAATTTCTCGCGGCTGGGTACATCCGGATCGAAATCCGGAGGCAGCGGCACGCCTGTCGTGGCCGGCACAGCGGCCTGTGTCGCCGCATCCGCGGCCGTTCTACGGGGCCTTGGCCCACTTTTTTGCGTTCGATTTGCCAAAATAAAAAATTCTCTTCTATAATGCGCAGCTTCCGCAGTTTAGCGCACTGTTCTACGACAGTCGCTAAACGAGCTGCAAAAGGTTAGACGGGCTTCCATTAGGAAGATTTCTAGTGTAATATGCGCAGCATGCAGGAAATTGCTGGAAGCATAACAGCAATGCAGTGCCCAGGTGGCGGAATTGGTAGACGCGCTAGTTTCAGGTACTAGTGCCTTCGGGTGTGGAGGTTCGAGTCCTCTCCTGGGCACCACTTAATTCCCAAAAGGCGGAAGATCACAAGATCTTCCGCCTTTTTCATTTCCGGCTCGCAATCAGCACCCGCATGATTGTTCTGGCCGCGCATTCATCCCCCCGCCAGTCAGCAAAGGACACAGCCTGCAACAGTCTGTCGCCCTGCCCTCCTGTTATCTTGGCCAGAAGCAAGCAGATCAGGAGCCGCATGACCGCCGACCGCCGTTTTTCCCTGCAATCCCTGGACCGCGCCCGCTGGACCGCTGCTGTCGCCGTGGTACTCGTGCATTGCGCCGCCTACCCTTTGCAAAGCACAACTGAGTTCGGCAGCGCCGCCTGGTACTGGTCGAATTTCTATGATGCCGCAGCACGCTGGTGCGTACCGGTGTTCGTCATGATCAGCGGCGCCTTGCTGCTGGAACCCGGTCGGGTCAGCGGCATTGCCGCTTTCTACCAGCGCCGTGCCGCGCGCATTCTGCCCGCGCTGGTTTTCTGGAGTCTCTTCTACCTGTGCTGGAGCGCCTTTATGCACGCCTGGCAGCAGGAACCGCTGGCCATGGGCGCGTGGCTGGGCAAACTGCTCAAAGGCGCCCCCTATTACCATCTCTGGTATCTGTACATGATTGTCGGGCTGTATCTGTTCGCCCCTTTCCTGCAACGCATGTACCAGGCATGCTCGCCACGCGCCCGCCTGCTGGCACTGGCCACGATACTGGCCTGCGCCGCTGCCGATGCCGCACACCGCCACCTTTCCGCGGACGGCCGCCCCGGCTTCTTCTTCAACGCCTTCCTGCCCTATATCGGCTACTTCCTGGCGGGCCGCCTGATTTATGAGCGCACCCTGAGCCTGCCCTGGCCCGGCGGATTGTTTGCCGCCAGCGTCGCCGCCTCCACCCTCGGGGTTGCGCTCATGTCGCAGCCGGCCAGCCTGGATTTCTATTTTTACGATGCCTTCAACCCTGCCGTCATCCTGATGTCCCTGGCGGCCTTCCAATGGCTGCTGCAAGCCCGCACCATTCCCCGCCTGGGCGCGCTTGCACCACTGACCTTCGGCATCTACCTGCTGCATCCGGTATTCCTGGACCTGGCCAAAACCCTGGGCCTCTATGCACCCGGCAGACACTCCGCCTGGCAAATTCCACTGGCCACGGCCGGCATCTTCGGCCTCTCCATGGCCGCCACCTGGCTGCTGCGCCGTATTCCTGCCGCACGACAAGTCACCTGAGGCGCCACGCGCCGTACCGCCACCCGCCCCCAGAGCCATGGCCGATGCGCAACACCTTGCGCCGGGCAGACATCATCTGCCACAAATGGCAGCCTGCTGGCGCGCACAGGCCGCCTGGGCATGGATACAATGGGCCATCGCCCGGTTTCCCGGCCATCCGGCCCAGCATCGAAGGACATCCCATGAATTTCCTCCGCCTGGCCCTGAGCGCCAGCACTCTAGCCTGCTTCACCCTGGCCAGCACCGCTGCGCAGGCGCAAAATTTCATCGGCGCCGGCGTCGCCGTGGTGCCCGTCTATGAAGGCTCCAGCACGTACCGGACCGTACCGCTGCCCTTGATCAACTATCAATCAGGCAACTTCTTCATTACCCCGCGTGCTGGACTGCCCGCCCTGGGCCTGAAGACCAGCCTCGCCCAGGACCTGGAAGCCGGCGTGTTCCTTGGGCTGGATCTCGGCCGCAAGGCCAGCCGTACCGCCCGCACCAAAGGTCTGGACAACATCCATTTCCATGCCAGCTATGGCGCCTACCTGGAATGGACACCCGGCCCGCTCTCCCTGGGTGCAGCCTTCCGCAAGGCGGCCCATACCGGCTATGGCAGCGTCGTGGAACTGCGCGCATCCTATGCTGCCTGGGAAAGCGGTCCGCACCGCGTGCGTATCGGCGTCGATACCCAATGGAGCAGCCGCAGCGCCATGAAGACCTGGTTCGGCGTCACCCAGGAAGAAGCCATGAGTAGCCAGGCCGGCCTGCCGGCCTACTCACCCTCGGCAGGGTTCAAATCAGCATCGCTGTTTTCCGTCTGGAGCTACCGGCTGAGCAGCAACTGGTCCGCCTTGACGACAGTCGGCGTCAACCGGCTGTTCGGAGATGCCAAGGACAGCCCCCTCACTGCGCAGAAAACCAATCTGTTCGGCAGCATAGGTGCGATCTACAGCTTCTGATACCCAGCGTTCGGGCGCATTCACGGCCTTATGCATCATCGGCAGCCAGCGGTGACGCCCGGCCTGCACAGGCCGGGCGCCACCGCAACGTGACATAGCCGCCCAGCCTCACTCGCCGTGGGAAGCCAATCCGAGCACGACTTTCCCAAAGAGGCCGCGCCCAAGGCGATCAAGCGCCCCATGCAGCTCATCGAACAGGTAGCGACTATCCACAACAGGCTTGATGCCTATGCTGTCAATGGCGTACACAAGATCTTTCAAGCCCCGCCTGTGGCCTACGCCTATGCCTTGAAGGGTGACTTGTTTGCGCAGCAAGGGGCCGGTTGGACCGGAAAAAGAAAACCCGTCGAAGATGCGTCCCTGCACCGCGACTGCTTCCACCGAGCGCCATGGCCACTGGCGGAATGCCACGCCGTCATCACACCTTGCGTCACCTCACTGCCGCCCGGCGCGGAAAAGAATTTTTAAGTTTTGCTTGATCCACAGCACTGCCAAGTTATTTGAATAGTGCTAGGCTAACAATAGTGAGCAGTGCAGAGAATAGCAGCGCGCCCGGGAAAACAGCCCGAGCGCGCCAGTACATACAGAACCTAACCCAACAGGAGTGTTTTGCCATGGCAAAAAAACTGGATTCGAAGCAAGCTAGTTCCGCAGCTCAACGCCGCAAGCGTCCCCTGGCCACCCCCACTGATCTGGGCAAAGACGCCACGCGTGATATCTCCGGCGCACTCAATCAGATCCTGGCAGACGTCTTCGCGCTGTACCTGAAGACCAAGAATTTCCATTGGCATGTCAGCGGCCCGCATTTCCGCGACTACCACCTGATGTTCGACGAGCAAGGCGAACAACTGTTTGCCATGACCGACGATATCGCCGAACGTATCCGCAAAGTAGGCGGCACCACGCTGCGCTCCATCGGCCACATTGCCCGTACCCAGCGCGTGCTGGATAACGACGCCGACTACGTCGATCCGCAAGACATGCTGGCCGAACTGCGCGACGACAACAAGGCGCTGGCTGCTGCGCTGCGCGCCGCACACGCCGTCACCGACGAGTACAACGACATCGCCAGCTCCAGCCTGATCGAAAACTGGATCGACGAAGCCGAACGCCGTACCTGGTTCCTGTTCGAAGCCAGCCGTCAGGCGCCGACCGCCTGATATCCCTCCGGCGCCGCCGATGGCGCCCCGGATTGACCACCGCCACGCCGGCCTGCCGCCTGCGTGGCGGTGGTCAATCCGCATCCAGCACGCCACTGTATTGACAATGATTATCAGTAGCGAATATCCTGTCCGCCGATAATGACTATATGCCTTCGGCCCAGGGCCTGGGGACTGACTCGGGCCTTGGGCCCGCGTCCCTGACCGCCCAACGCTGGCCTGGCCCGCGCGCAAGCCAGCGACGGCAGACCGAAGGTTTCCTTTCCGTCTTTACTGGACTATGGCTGCGATCCAACGCTTCAACATGG
Organism: Kerstersia gyiorum; assembly: GCF_004216755.1. Lineage (GTDB taxonomy): Bacteria > Pseudomonadota > Gammaproteobacteria > Burkholderiales > Burkholderiaceae_B > Kerstersia > Kerstersia gyiorum. Next base: position 362,518 of record NZ_SGWZ01000004.1, on the reverse strand, counting down.
CAGACTACCGCCGCTTCGGCGAGCGGCATGGCTTCCGCTATGATTGGCCAGCCCTGGAAACACCTGAGGGCCCGCTCGAAACGACCGTCCTGGCGGAAGGCTTCATTGAGGAAATTCCAGTCAGCAGCGGCTTCACGCTGGTTATCTCCGACGTCATCAATCACTACGGCTATACCGCGAATTCCATCATATCGCCAGGGTTCACTGCCGTGTTGATGCTCGATGGACGTACCGAAGCATACCTGGGTGCAGGCCGCAAGCCGCTTGCACTCACGGCCAAGCACGCGATTACCGCCAGCCACTGCCAGACCGAATCCATGACCGGGCACCACCCCGCCGGCCAGCGCCTGCGCAGCGTGTCGCTGATGGCACGGCGCGAGCAGTTGGCCGACTCGGCCGCTACGCACATTCCCGAGCTTGAACAATGGCTCGACGACCCGCGCCTGCGGCTGCGTCACTGGCAGGCGGACGCCAACTTGCTGCAAGCCGCCAACAGCCTGTTCGACCCACGCTGGCAAGGCAGCCTGGGCCGCTTGTGGCAGGAAGGTGTGGCCTTGCAGATCCTGGCCACGGCACTGGCCGCCGATGACAGCGAGCTGGCCGCCCCCGCCGTACCCGCCAGCCGTGATATGCAGCGCCTGGCACGCGTGAAAGAATATCTGCTGACCTATCCCGAACAAGAACACTCGCTGGCCGAACTTGCGCGCCTGGCCTGCATGAGCAGCAGCAGCCTGCGCGAGAAATTCCAGGCTGCCTATGGGCAATCCGTCTTCGGCTTCCTGCGCGAATGCCGGCTGCAGCTGGCCAGCCGGGGGCTGCGCCAGGAAGGCTGGAGTATCGAATATGCCGCCGAACGCGCCGGCTACCGCCATGCCAGCAGCTTTACCGCCGCCTTCCGGCGCCGCTTCGGCGTAGCGCCCAGCTTGTGGTGAGTGTGCCGGCTGCGCCGCTGCAACAGCCGTATTCCAACTCTTGAAATTACCCCTGTTTTTTCCGTTCCGACACGGGCACAACGCCTGTAGCCGTCATTTCCGGCAGCACACCAAGATTATCCGGCATCGCGCACAGGCGCGGACAAGCCGCCGCAATCACAATAAAGGCTGCTCCATCCATTCAAGATCGAGAGAAGCCTTCATGAGTACGCAACCCAGTGCCCGCCCCGACAATCCAGTCGGCCACACGCCAGGCGCAGGAATTTCTCCCGCTGCCAGCGCAATCCAGCCCTTTACCCCAGACGGCGAAGCCCTGAGCTTCAAGCAATTGATCCGCATGGCACCCGGCACACTGGGCGTGGCAGTTGTACTGGCCATCCTGTCCGCCGTCTTCAGCATCCTGCCCTTCTGGCTGCTGTATCGCGTACTGGAACAGTTGCTGGCTCCCATTGCAGACATGCGCACAGTCTGGTTCAACCTGGGCGGCATGCTGGTGCTGCTGGCGCTGCGCTGGGCCTTGATGGCCGCCAGCCACATGCTGGCCCATAAAGGCGCCTTCACAGCCCAGCATCAGTTGCGCCTTGCGCTGGCCCGTCGCCTGGGGGAGGTCCCGCTCTCATTTTTCGCCAACCGTGGCTCGGGCAGCCTGCGCCGCACGTTGTCCGACGATGTCAACTCGCTGGAAGGCTTTCTTGCCCATATGCTGCCAGACGCAGCAGCGGCCGCTGCTGCGCCCCTGGCTGCGCTAGGCCTGCTTTTCGCGGTGGACTGGCGCCTGTCGCTGGCTGCGCTGGCACCGCTGCCCCTGGCCGTGCTGGCGCAGGCCTGGATGATGCGCCGTGCCGGTGAACGCATGGCCGAATGGAGCGCCCTGCAAAAACGCATCGCCAACCGCGTGGGCGAATATGTGCGCGGCGTGCATGTGGTGAAATCCTTCGGCCTGTCGTCACGTTCGTTCGCAGAACTGGCCGACGCCGTACGCGGCGCGGTGTATTGGGTGGCCGACTATTCCCGCAGCAGTTCCACAGGCTGGGTGATGTTCACCGGCCTGCTGGCCGCCAATATCGCTGTCGTCGCGCCTGTCGGCGCGTGGCTGCTGTTGGCCGGCAGCATCAGCATGCCGGTCTATCTGCTGTTCTTGCTGGTGGCGCCGTCGGTGCTTCTGCCGCTACTGCGGCTCACGTTCGCCATGGGTGAACAGATGCAGCGGGCCGAGGCCCTGGCCCGCATAGACGCCATCCTGCGCGCCCCCGCCCTGGCGGATACAAGCCGCGACGCAACGCTGCCCGGCCCCCCCCTGGCCCTGGCCTTCCACGATGTACGCCATCGCTATGGCACGCGTCTGGCCCTGGATGGCATCAGCTTCACCGCGCCCGCTGGCGGTCTGACCGCGCTGGTAGGGCCCAGCGGTTCCGGCAAAAGCACCGTCGCACGCCTGCTGCCCCGGTTGTACGAATATGAATCGGGACAGATCCAGGTTGGCGGGCTGGGCATCCGCGACTGGCCACTGGACGAACTGCTGGCGCGCATCGCCATCGTATTCCAGGAGGTGTACCTGTTCCATGGCAGCGTACGCGACAACCTGCTGCTGGCACGCCCCGGCGCCAGCGACGCCGACATGATCGCTGCCGCCAGGGCGGCGCGCGCACATGACTTCATCATGGCGCTGCCACAGGGCTACGATACCCAGCTCGGCGACCGTGGTGCGCGCCTGTCTGGCGGGGAACGCCAGCGGCTGTCCATCGCCCGCGCCCTGCTGAAAGACGCGCCCATCCTCGTGCTGGACGAAGCCACTTCCTACGCGGATGCGGAAAACGAAGTCCTGATGCAGGAAGCCATGGCCGCGCTGTGCCAGGGACGCACGGTGCTGATGATCGCTCATCGGCTGCACACCATCATGCATGCCGATCATATCGTCGTGCTGGATCACGGCCGCATCGCCGGCCAGGGCACCCATGCCGCGCTGCTGCGGGAATGCCCGCTTTATCACCAGCTCTGGCTGGACCACGAAGCCGCCCGCGACTGGACGCTGGCCACGGCCTTGCCGCAAGCTGAAGGAGGCCTGCAATCATGATTCGCGCACTCGTGCAATCCGGTTTCCGCCTGTCAGGTACCAGCGACCCACGCCTGTCTCAGGGCCTGGCCTGGGCCGTACTGGAAGGGCTGTTCGCTGCCGCCCCCTATCCTGTTCTCTATCTGCTGCTGCGCGATCTTTTCGCCGGGACCGCCACCACGGCGTCCGTCGCCTGGCAGGCAATCGCCATGGTGCTGTGCATCGCACTGCGCATTTTTGCCGGCACGCGCAGCATGCCGCTGATTTTTTCTGGCGCCTACGCCATGATGGGCGAAGCGCGCCTGCGCATTGCCGACCACCTGCGGCGCTTGCCCATGGGCTGGTTCGGTCGCCAGCGCGGTGGCGACCTGGGCGCCCGCCTGACGTCCGACCTGGAGCTGGTGGAAAACCTGTGGTCGCACTTTCTAGGGATTTTCATCGCTGGCCTGGCCATGCCGGCATTCCTGCTGGGCTTTTTGCTCTGGCTGGATTGGCGCCTGTCGATTGCGGTGATGGCGATGATTCCACTGGCCCTGGTGTCCCTGTGGTGGAGCCAGCGTGTCGCTGCCCGTCCGGGTGAGCAGTTCCTGGCAGCCAATGCCCAGGCCCAATCCGAACTGCTGGATTACATCCAGGGTATCGCTGTCATCCGAGGCTTCGGCCGCTTTGGCAGCGCATGGCACAAGCTGCGTCGTGCACTGGACCAGCAATTCGATGCTGCGCTGGCCGTGGAATGCCGCCCCGCACCCTGGATAGCTCTGTACGGGTTCATTCTGGAAACCGGTTTCGCACTGCTGATACTGGCCGGCGCCTGGCTGCTGCTGGACGGCACCCTGCGCCCTGACGTTCTGGTGCTATTTCTGGTGCTGGCGCTGCCGGTCTACCGCCAGCTGTACGAGCTGGGCCTCTCGACCCTGCTGCTGCGCTTTGCCAGCAGGGCCTTGGCGCGCATCGAGAACATCATGGCACAGCAACCGCTGCCCGAACCAGATGCTCCGCAGGAACCTGCGGGGCGCGACATCACCTTCGACCAGGTAAGCTTTACCTATGACGGCGAAACCACGCCCGCCCTGGTGCAGCTGAGCTGCCACATTCCCGCGCATGGCCTGACAGCCATCGTCGGCCCCAGCGGCGCCGGGAAAAGCACCCTGGTGCACCTGATCGGCCGGCTCTGGGATGTCGATACCGGTGCCATCCGCATGGGCGGCACGGACCTGCGCGATATAGGCACCGAACAATTGCACAGCCATATCGGCATGGTTTTCCAGGATGTCGTCCTGTTTTCGGGCAGCGTGCTGGACAATCTGCGCATCGGACGGCCAGACGCATCCCGCGAAACGGTAATCGCTGCGGCACGCCGGGCGCAGGCCCATGACTTCATCATGGCCCTGCCGCAGGGCTACGACACGCAACTGGACGAAGGCGGCGCCTCGCTGTCTGGCGGCGAGCGTCAGCGGCTGTCCATCGCCCGCGCCTTGTTGAAAGACGCGCCAGTCCTGCTGCTGGATGAAGCAACGGCAAGCGTGGACCCATCGGCGGAAGCACAAATCCAGCGCGCCATTGCCGAACTGGCACGAGGACGGACCATCATCGCCATCGCACACCGGCTGCGCAGCATCCGCCATGCCGACCATATTCTGGTCGTGGACGCAGGCAGGCTGGTGGAACAAGGCACGCACGATTCGCTGCTGGCACTGGATGGCATCTATGCCCGCCTCTGGCGCAGCCAACAGCAGGCGCAGGGCTGGACACTGGGCACGGCCGCCTGACCCAAGCCACGCTGCTGCCTGTGCTCGGCTTCGCTGCCGGGCACGGCCGGCCGCCCGCCGCATGGGCACAAATGGACACTGGCCCACGGCCCGCACCGAAAAAAGAAACCGTTAGACAGACAAAAAATAATCAATCTCGCGCGCCGGCACAAAGCAGACATGTAACAATGGCATCCTGGCATTTCCCCATTGTCTTATTGTCGACGCCCATATCACCATGCACACCGTAGAGATCATCCTACTGGTATTGATGCTCGGTGCCGTCACTGGCGTAGCCTCGCGCTACCTGACGGCCATCCCCCTGCCCCTGATCCAGATCACCATCGGTGCCTTGCTATCATGGCCGCAGGCGGGCCTGCATATCGGATTCGACCCTGAACTGTTCCTGCTGCTGTTCATTCCGCCATTGCTGTTCGCCGATGGCTGGCGCATTCCCAAGCGCGAGTTGTTCGGCCTGCATCGTCCTGTCCTGCTGCTGGCATTCGGCCTGGTGTTCATCACCGTGCTGGGCCTGGGTTATCTGATCCACTGGCTGCTGCCTTCCGTCCCGCTTTCCGTGGCCTTCGCCCTGGCTGCCGTCGTCTCGCCGACCGATGCGGTCGCGGTCTCTGCCATTACCCGCAATCTGGGCATGCCGCACAAGACCATGCACATCCTGGAAGGCGAATCCCTGCTCAACGATGCATCCGGCCTGGTGGCACTGAAATTTGCGCTGGCCGCGACCATCACCGGCTCGTTCTCGGCCCTGGACGCCGCACGCGACTTCGTCTGGATGTGCGTAGGCGGCCTGACGCTGGGCGCACTGATGGGCTGGGGCTTCAGCACGGCGCGCAAGAACATCACCCGCCGCCTGGGCGACATGGCCGCCACTCAGATGGTCCTGTTGCTGGTGCTGCTGCCGTTTGCCGTCTACCTGCTGGCGGAAGTGATTGGCACATCAGGCATCCTGGCCGCCGTAGCGGCTGGCATCACCACCAATATGGCAGACCTGGATCGCGGCGAATTCATCCATGAGCGCCTGCAGACGGACAGTACCTGGTCCATGGTGGAATCAGCTTTCAACGGTGCCATTTTCCTGCTGCTGGGCCTGCAATTGCCCACGATTTCCCGCACCATGATCGAGTCCAGTGACTACCCATGGTGGGAACTGACCGGCTTTGTCATCGTCATCGGGGCCGCACTGTTGCTGGTACGCTGGCTTTGGCTGACTTTCGTGGTTTATGGCCGCTTCTTCCGCACCCACTTGCCAGGCAAGCCGCCCGAGCAACCGCCGCAACGCTTGCTGGTGGCGACCACGTTCGCGGGCATCCGCGGCGCCGTGACGCTGGCGGCCGCGCTGTCCTTCCCCTTGATGCTCAACGCCAAGACTCCGTTCCCGGCGCGTGACCTGGTGGTATTTCTTTCTACCGGCGTCATCCTCTTCACCCTGGTTCTGGGCAGCGTGGCCCTGCCGCTGCTACTGCGCGGCCTGCCCAAGCCGACCGCCGACCATGCGGAAGAAGAAGAACGCCTGGCTCGTATCCAGGCCTGCCAGCAGGCCATCAGCAGCATGGCCATTACCGACGCCGAAATTGCGGCGCACGATGAAAAATGGCTGACGCAACACCAGGAAATCATCGGCCTGCTGACCAAGGAATACCGCCGCCGCATCGAAATGATGGAAGCCCACCAGGCCGAAGGCGAGGAGGATGCCGAAAGCAATGCCGACGGCACGACGGATTCGCGCGCGGTCATCGAGCGCAAGCAACGCTACATCATCGAACAGGAGCTGCGCCTGCGTGGCCTGCAGGCGGAACGGCGCGCCATCTATGCCCAACGCCGCAAAAACCTCATCAACGATGAAACCATGCGAGGCCTGGTACAGGAAATCGACATGGCGGAAATCAGCCTGAAGCGGCGCCTTGCCGCCAACCGCCGCCAGGTCGCCTGAGGCCTGGGCAGCCCCCCTACGTATTGGGCGGCATCTGCCTCGCAGTCCCCGGATGCATATCCTGCATTCGGCGGCTGCGCCACTATCCATCTGTTATCACTCTGCCCAGCGCGCACTGGCGCTGGGCAAACAATATGCCCTGAGCTTGTCGTCAGTGCTTTCCCGGCAGGCAAGCCGAAAGCCTGGCGCCTGCGTCACTCGCCGTTCTGGCAGCGCTGGAAAATAAAGCCGCTATCGCTTTCCAGCTGCTTCAACCAGGCCGGCACCTGCGCCGGCGGCAACGGGCGCGAGAAAAGATAACCTTGCGACACCGGACAGCGGTACGCCACCAACAATTCGCACTGGCCCCGGGTTTCCACCCCTTCGGCCACCACGGCCAGGCCCAGGCTGCGGCCAATACCAATCACTGCGGCAACCAGCGCCTGGAAACGTGGATCCTCCTGGCTCTTGCTGATGAAACTGCGGTCTATTTTGACCTCGGTCACCGGCAGGTTGACCAGGTTGGACAGGCTGGAAAAGCCGGTGCCGAAATCGTCCACCGACAAGCCGATGCCCAACTGCCGGATACGGTGCAGCAGATCCTGCATCTCCGGCGTCATCGCCATCATCGCGCTTTCGGTGATTTCGATGGTCAGGTCCGTGCCTGCCAGGCCGTATTCGTGCAACAGACCTGCCAGCATGTCGGGCAGATCACGATTGCGGAAATTGAATGGCGACAGATTGACAGCCACCGCAGGCACCGCCAACCCCTCGCTGCGCCACTGCGCCAGTTGGCGGCAGGCTTCGCGCAAGGCCCAGGCGCCAATGGCATCAATCTGCCCGATTTCCTCGGCCAGATTGATGAAACGTCCTGGTGGCACTTCGCCTAGCTTGGGATCGTGCCAGCGCGCCAGAGCTTCCATGCAATGCAGCTTGCCATTGGCGGTATAAACCTGCGGCTGATACGCCAGCGTCAGGGCGTTATCGGCAATGGCCCGCTTCAAGGCGGCACCCAGCAACAACCGGCTGCGTGCCAGCTGATTCATTTCGGGGCTGAAGAACTGATAAGCATCGCCGCCGGATTGCTTGGCGCGGTACATCGCATTCTTGGCATTATTGAACAGCGTATCGCGGTCCAGCTTGCCGTCCGGATAGTGACTAATGCCGATGCTGGCAGACATGCTCAGCTGGTGCCCGCCCAAATTGATGGGTGCGCGCACGGCGGCCAGCAGGCGCTCGGCCATCACTGCCGCGTGCCGGATGGTGCAACCGGGAATGACGATAACGAACAGGTCGCCTTCGGCACGGCACAGGAACTCCCCTGACTTCAACACGCGCTGCAGGGCATTGGCAATCTGTATCAAGGCATGATCGCCGGCCACATGGCCCAGCGTGCCATTGATATCCTGCAAGCGGTCGATATCCAGGCAGAAGAACCCCATTTCCTGCTCGGGCGACCGGCGCAGCAGCGCATCGACGTAATCATGCAGCCGACCGCGATTGGGCAGGCCCGTCAGTGAATCGGACTGCACCAGCCTGGCCATCTGCTGGCGGCTTTCCTCGCGCTCCACAGCCAGCGCGCACAAATGCACGCAGGCACTGATAATGCGTTCGTGCAATGCGGAAGGCCAGCGTGCGTCGCGCGAATAGAACGAAAACACTGCCGCCACGCTGCCGTCGCGCCGCTTGATCGGATACGACCAGCAGGCATGCAGGCCATGAGCCAGCGCCACTGCACGGAACTCCTTCCAGAGCGCATCCGTGGAAATATCGTAGGCCAGCACCCGCACGCCGCGGGCAGCGGCCGTCCCGCAACTGCCTGCGCCCTCTCCCACGGTTTGCCCGACGATGGCGCCGGTATAGCCTGGCGGCAGGTAGCTCATGAACCAGTCCTGCAGTGTGCCAGCCTCCTGGTCCACGGTCATCAAAGACGGCAGGACATCAGGCGCAATGCCATGCACCAGCTGGCACAGATACCGCCCCAATTCTTCGAAGGACATGCCGCTGGTCAGCGCCGCCAGCATATCCCGTTCGAGTTCCCGGATCTTCTGTTCCTGCGCCTGGTGCGCCTGCTCATGCGGCGACCAGAGCTGACAGCCGTCACCACCTTGCAGTTTTTTCCATGGTTCCAGCTTGGCTTCGTCGCACAGCACGCCACGGCACAGGCTGATCAGCAGGCTGCTGCCGTCACCGAGCTGCACGCGCGCCATCACCGCATTGATGTAGCTGCCGTCCTTGCGCGCCACACGCACATCCCGGCCTTGTGCCGAGCACATGGCATCGGCCTGTTCGCTGTCGATTTGCGCCGGTTGCAGGCTGCTAAACACCGCGCTGCCACAACGCAATGCCCCCGGCAGCAGGAATCCGGCATCACGCCCCATCACTTCTGAGCGCTCATAGCCCCAGAGCCGCTCGGACGCACGATTGAAAAAATAAATACGGCCCGCCTGGTCTATGAAGACCATGGACACCGCAGCCTCCTCCAGCCATGCCAGGGGAAGTCTTTCATCGCACGTACCAAAGTCTTCTTCTTTTTCCATTGATACGCTCTCTCTTGCAATCCAGCCGCGAAATACCTTAGAGCGAACCCAGAATCGTCCTAGCGGTTCAGCCGTACTGCGATTAGGCTGATTTATACACCAGGTGTTACAGCGATAGCCATCGTAGCAATTCGAGTTTTTGCACGTCTCTCGCATAGAAACGCATTAATATGCAGTTTTTGTATAGTTTTTCGGGACTTTCACGCATGGCTATAGGCAATAGTGACAGCATCAGCATGGCCGTTTTCTGCGATTTCGAGAATGTCGCCCTAGGCGTGCGCGATGCCCAATACGAGCAATTCGATATCCGTCCGGTGCTCGAGCGCCTGCTGGTGAAAGGCAGCATCGTGGTGAAAAAGGCCTACTGTGACTGGGAACGCTACAAGGGCTTCAAAAACGCCATGCACGAGGCCAATTTCGAGTTGATCGAAATTCCCCATGTGCGCCAATCAGGCAAGAACTCGGCAGATATCCGGCTTGTCGTGGATGCCCTGGACCTCTGTTACACCAAATCGCACGTCGATACCTTCGTCATCGTCAGTGGCGACTCCGATTTTTCTCCGCTGGTGTCCAAGCTGCGGGAAAATGCCAAGCAGGTGATCGGCGTGGGCGTGAAGCAATCCACCTCCGACCTGCTCATTGCCAACTGCGACGAATTCATTTTCTATGACGACCTGGTGCGCGAACAGGCACGCCGTAGCGGCCGCCAGAGCGGACGCGACAGCAGCCAGGCCAAACGCGGCGCCGGACAGGACGATGCCCGCCCGCGCCGTGAAGACCTGGAAACCCGGCGCGCCCAGGCGCTGGAAATCGCCATGGAAACCTATGATGCGCTGTCCTCGGAGCGCGGGGACGGCAGCAAGCTCTGGGCTTCCGTGCTGAAGGACGCCATCAAGCGCCGCCGCCCGGATTTCAATGAATCCTATTATGGCTTCCGCGCCTTCGGCAACCTGCTGGAAGAAGCGCAGGCGCGCGGCCTGCTGCGGGTTGGCCGCGACGAGCGCTCCGGCACCTATATCTGGCGTGACGGCAGTTCCGCCGGCACTGACCGCCATGCCGCCAGCGAGGAAGCGCCTGCCATCGACACAGGCAAACACGAAGGCGACAAGCGCCAGCAAGCGCGGACAAAAAACCGCCCAGCCCATTCCGGCAATCCGGACACCCAGGCAACGGTAGAGGCCTCGATACCGGCACCCGCTGCAAGCACGTCTGCAGCAGGCTCGACCAGCACCACCGCGGCTCCACAGGAAACCCCGCCACAGCCGGTGCCCCCCCATGCACCGGGCCGCCAGTCCAGCCGCCAAGCAACCGGCCGGCGCCGCAACGGCGGTAAGACTGGCAACGAGGCACAGCCTGATGCAGGCGCATCGGCTAGCCCAGCGGTAGATGCCGCTAACAGGGCAACGGCCAGCAGCGGTGTCGCCCCCTCCCTTGTCGGCCAACCGACACCCGACCATGCCAGCCAGCCAGCCGTGAACCCTGGTGACAGCAGCAGCGTGGGCGCTGGTGCTCATCCTGGCGGCACTGATACCCCCCAACGTTTGAGTGAACCTGGCGCCGCCCCTGACAGCCGCACAAGCGACGCAGCCCAGGCCGCAAGCCTGGCCGACGATGCCGTCAAGTCCAGGCCTGCGGCCAGATCCCACCGGGCAGGCAGTGCCGCCAAAACCGCCAAGGCAAGCGCTGCCACAGAAGCGGCCGAGGCAGCACCGGGCAATCGAACATCAAAAGCGCCAGCCAAAAAGCCCCAGGCAAGCCGGACCCGCACGGATGCCACGGCAGCGACCTCCGGCGCCACAGGCGCCGGGAAGGAAGCCAGGCAACCTGCCCAGGGAACAAGCGCGGGCGTGTCACTGGCCGCAGACGCGGCAGCCGCCACCGCCGGTAATGCAGGCGACCCGGCTGTGGCCGCCACGGAGAAAAGAACCAGTCGGCGCAAGCCACGTGCTACCAAGACGGCCAGCCATACCCCCCAGGATTGAAACCTGGGCCTCTCGTCCTCCCGCAGCATCACGCGACGCGTTATGCTTTCAGCTCCGCGCCAGGCGCCGAACCCGAATCCGACCCGTAATGGAATTCTTCAGCTACATCAGCGATTTTTTCGTCTATCTTTTCGACTTCATCCTGCATATAGATGCACACCTGGCGGAGCTGATACGCGACTACGGTGTTTGGGTCTACCTGATCCTGTTCCTGATCATCTTTTGCGAAACCGGCCTGGTCGTCACCCCGTTCCTGCCGGGCGATTCGCTGTTGTTCATGACAGGCGCCTTCGCCGCACTGCCGGATACCCCGCTGAATGTGCACGGTATTGCGTTGTTACTACTGGCCGCTGCCATCCTGGGCGATACGGTGAACTACACCATCGGCAAATATTTCGGCGCCAAGCTGTTCAGCAACCCTGATTCCAGGCTGTTCAAGCGCAGCCATCTCATGCTGGCAGAACAGTTCTACCAGCGCCATGGCCGCTCCACTATCATCATTGCGCGCTTCGCGCCCATCGTGCGCACCTTTGCCCCCTTCGTGGCAGGCATGAGCCGCATGCACTATCGCACTTTCATGCTGTTCAACATGCTGGGCGCCGTGCTCTGGGTGGTGCTGTTCGTCTACGCGGGCTACCTGTTCGGCAACTTGCCCATCGTGCGTGACAACCTGACCTTGCTGGCACTGGCCATCATCGCCATTTCCGTCCTGCTGCCCATGGCCCAGGTCTGGATCCAGCGCCGCCGCGGCCGCAAGCTGATGCAAGCGGCCAACAACCAGCCGGACTGAAACACAGGACAGGCTGCCTGCGGGCAAACAGCTCGCAGGCAGACCCTGAGTTCCTGACAAAGAGATCAGACGGCGTTGGCCAGCGCCATCCGGTACTCAATGATGCCTGGCTTATCGGCCACCCAGTCGTACAGACGCTGCGCGGTACGGTTGGTTTCCTGCGTATGCCAGTAGAGCCGCTCACACTGCCGCGCCCTGGCTTGCGCTTGCACATACTCGATCAGCGCCTTGCCAATTTGCCGTCCGCGAGCATTCGGATCGACGTAGAGGTCTTCCAGGTAGCAATAATCGTTCTGCCCCCAGGTCGAACGGTGATAAAGAAAGTTGACGAAGCCATGAATCCGCCCGCCTTGCGCAGCCACGGCGCAGTACACGGGCTCGTCAGGGTCAAAGAACCGGTTCCAGGTCGTTCGGGTCACTTCCAGGCCCAGCTGCACACCATAGAAAGTCTGGTAGCCGTTCCAGTAGGCAAGCCACTGCTCGTAGTCGTCCTGGGTAGCCGGGCGGACAGTAAGCCCTGTTTGTGCTGCACTCATCGCTGCAAAATCCTCGTTGCTGTTTGCTGTCATCTGGAACAGGCGGCACCCCTATCGCACCGGCCTGTGCCTGTCCGTGTTCTTCAGCTATCGGCTTGCCGACATGAAGAACAGGATTTATAACGTCGCAGCGGACTGAGCAACCGTACCAGTTTCAACGATTAATACAGACCACCTTGTTGGCAGAAGCCTGAATCGCGGCCCATGCAGAATACAGCGTCAATGCGCAAGCAATAGGCATCATATCGGCATTCTGTTGGCAACCAACGCGCAGCCAAAACACAAGCAATAGAAACGGATCAACATCCAAATAGACAGCCATTGCCTCTATCTATTGCGCCCAGTTGGCTGCCACCTGCCGGCAGCACCACGAAGCCAGGCCAGCAAACAAATTGGCCTGGCCGCACATGACGGCCAGGCCAAGGACACTGCCATGCGCCTCCCGGGGCCGGGAAGGCGCAGTATTTAATGGGTTGCACGCAGCAGCCGCAGCCCGTTGAACACCACCAACAGGCTGGCGCCCATGTCGGCAAAGACAGCCATCCACATGCTGGCCTCACCTGCAATGGCCAGCGCCAGGAACACCACCTTGATGCCCAGGGCCAGGCCTATGTTCTGCCAAAGCACTCTGGCCGTGCGGCGTGCCAGCCTGATGAAATAGGGCAATTTGCGCAAGTCATCATCCATCAATGCCACGTCCGCCGTTTCCATGGCGGTATCGGAACCTGCGGCCCCCATGGCGAAACCGATGTCTGCCTGGGCCAAGGCCGGCGCATCGTTAATGCCGTCGCCCACCATGCCGACCACCCTGCCACGTTCCTGCAACCCGCGCACCGTGCTCAGTTTATCTTCCGGCAGCTGGTCGCCACGGGCGTCGTCGATGCCGGCTTCCCGGGCGATGGCTTGCGCCACATGCTGGTTGTCGCCGCTCAGCATCAGGGTGGAAACGCCCAATTCATGCAATTGTCCGATCGCCTCGCGGCTGGTGGCGCGCAGGGTATCGGCCACGCCAAACAGGGCCAGCATCTGCGTGCCGGAGGCCAGCGCCACAACGGTCTTGCCTTCGCTGGCCAGCGCATCCATGGCGCCCTGGGCCGCCGTATCCACCACCCCGCCCGCAGCCATCAGTTTCCAATTGCCCAGTCGGTAACCCCGGCCACCGATGATGCCTTGCGTCCCTTGCCCGCTGACCGCTTCAAAGCCTTCCACCTGTTGCAGCGCCAGGCCGCGTTCCGCAGCATGACGCGCCACTGCCTGCGACACCGGGTGATCCGACAGGCTGGCCAGGCTGGCCGCCAGCGCCAACATGCCATCACTCTGTGCAGCATCGGCAGGCGCAGACATCGTCATGCCGTCATGCACCTGGATATCGGTCAGCGCCGGCTTGCCGTGGGTCAGCGTACCGGTCTTGTCCAGCGCCACCCAGAACAGCTTGCGGCCCTGCTCCAGGAATACGCCGCCCTTGATCAGCACCCCCACGCGAGCCGCCGCCGCCAGGCCGCTGACAATCGTGACCGGCGTGGAAATCACCAGCGCGCACGGGCACGCAATGACCAGCAGCACCAACGCACGGTAGATCCAGTCCATCCAGGCGCCGCCCAGCAGCAAGGGCGGCAGGATCGCAACCAGCAGCGCAATGACGAACACGGCCGGCGTATAGATGCGGGCAAAGCGGTCCACAAAACGCTGGGTCGGCGCACGGCTGGCCTGTGCTCCTTCAACCACAGCGATAATGCGTGCCAGCTTGGAGCCATCTGCGGGCGCCGTGCTGCGGTAGATCACCAGCGTTGATGTATTGATGCTGCCGGCAAATACGCTATCGCCTGGCCCTTTTTCCACCGGCAGGCTCTCACCGGTAATGGGTGACTGATCCAGCGCGGCCTGGCCTTCGACGATTTCGCCATCCAGCGCGATACGCTCACCCGGACGGGCCCGCACCAGGCTGCCCACCGGCACCTGCGCAGCCTCCCGCGACAGCCAGCTGCCGTCCGCCTGCTGTACATCCACCGTTTCCGGCGCAATATCCATCAAAGTGCGTACGGCATTGCGGGCCCGTTCCAGCGAACGTTCCTCGATCAGTTCGGCCAATGTGAACAGGAACATCACCATGGCGGCTTCCGGCCACTGGCCGATCAGAACAGCGCCCGTGACGGCCACTGTCATCAGGGCGTTCATGTTCAGGTCCAGGCGCACCAGTGCCGCCAGGCCTGCCTTATAGGTCGAAAATCCACTGCACGCGATGGCAACCACGGCCAGCAGCAACACCAGCCAATTGCCATCGCCCAAGGTCCAGTGGGCAATTTCAGAACCCAGTGCTGCCGCGCCGGCTACCCACAGCAGCCAGCCGAAACCAGCGCCATGCCCGTGGCCACCATGGTCGCAACATGCCAATGCATCACCACCGCCTTCCGCTGCACATGTCGCGCCTGCAACGCTCCCCCCAGGCGCGCAGCAGGCATCGGCACGTGCATGGTCGTGGTCGTGCTGCACCGTGCCATGCGCATGCCCTTCATGGGTTTGGCCATGATCGTGAGAATGATCGTGCTGGCCGTGCCTGGCCGCCTGGGCTTGAATCTTGTCCATAGCATGCATCCTGCTTGCAGTTTGATCTTGCCCCCATTACAAACCCTATAGTGGCTACAGGGTCAAGCGCTATAATGAGAACCATGGAAAAGGTGGCGGCAAAGCAGGCCATATATGCAGGCGGCCTGCCGCTCGGCTGCCCTGCAGCCCCACTGCCAAGCGTGTTAACGCCATGGAGGATGTCATGAAAATCGGCCAGCTCGCCCAGCACACCGGCTGTGGCGTGGAAACCATCCGCTACTACGAACAAATCGGTCTGCTGCCGCCGCCCCAGCGCAACAGCAGCAACTATCGGGTCTATGGGGCGGAGCATCATGAACGGCTGCTGTTCATCCGCCACTGCCGATCACTGGATATGTCGCTCGATGAAATCCGCGCCTTGCTGGATTTGCGCGAAGAGCCGCGCCAAGGGTGTCTGCAGGTCAACACGCTACTGGACCGGCACATAGAGGAAATCGAACAGCGCATGGCGGCGCTGAGTGATCTGCGCGCGCGCCTGGACAGTTTGCGGCGTCAGTGCAATGGCGACCATCCGGTAGAGGAATGCGCCATCATTCAAGGGCTTTCCCATTGCGCCCAATGTGATGGCGACCCAAGGGCGCATAGTCAACAAACCGTACACGTACATCCATAAATACCCTGTTGCTGCCTCGTCTGCGCAGACAGCCCCGGCCAATACGCGGGATAATGCCACCGTTGCGCGCCAGCCCAGTGCCAGTGCCGCTTGAACCCGCCTTGCCCGGAATCCAAGGATGCTCAATCCCCTTGCGCCCAGAATCAATCTTCGCCGCCTGATCCTTTTTCTCTCCCTGATCAGCGCTTTTGCCGCACTGGTCAGTACCTTTCATTCCGGTTATGCCGTCCAGCGCCAGCAATTGATCGACCAAACGCTGGAAAGCAGTTATCTGTACGCCAACAAGCTGGCCACCAGCACCAATGAGTTCCTGGTTTCATCACTGCAGCAATTGCATGTCGCGGCCAAACTGCTTGCCACCCATATGGAACAACCCGCGTATCTGGGAGTGGAAGCCACCCGGTTGCATACGCAAACCGACAGCTTTAATTCCGTCGTCATTACCGACGCTGATGGCGATGTACTGGCGACTTCGCCCAACACACTGGGGCTCATCGGACGCCGTCTTAACACACCAGGTATCCACGAAGCCCTGGAACTGCGTCAACCGCTCATCAGCGAACCTTACCTTTCCACTGTCGGCAATTTCCTGGTCTTCATATCACAACCGGTTTTCGGAAGCGACGGCAGTTTCCTGGGTACCGTGGGCGGCTCCATCTACCTGAAACAGGACAGCATCCTGAACCGCCTGCTGGGCACGCATTATTACCGGGATGGCTCCTACCTCTATGTCGTTGACCGGCACGGCACCATCCTTTATCACCCGGACAATGTGCGTGTAGGCGAAACCGTCCAACACAACGCCACTGTTGCAAACCTGCTGCGGGAACAATCCGGCAGCGCCGTGATCACCAACAGCCGGGGCGTGGAAATGATCACCGGCTACGCCGTCATGCCGCTGACCGATTGGGGTATCGTCGCCCAGCGGCCGCTCACGGCAACGCTTGCTCCACTCGACGCGCTGATGCGCAAAATGCTGTTTCGCACCATTCCTTTCGCCATCATCATTTTCCTGGTGATCTGGTGGTGCGCCAGCAAGGTGTCGCAGCCTTTGCAATTACTTGCCAACGAAGCCGGGAACATGGAAGACCCGAACACCGGCAACAAGATCAAGCGGGTGCAATCCTGGTACTTCGAAGCCCAGGAACTCAAACGCGTCATGCTGCTGGGCATCACCCTGCTGAACCAGAAAATCAACAAGTTGCGCGAAGATGCAGAAACCGACCCGCTGACGCGGCTGCCCAATCGCCGCAGCCTCGATACCGCGCTCGCGCGCAGCCGCCAGACCGGTCAGGGTTTTTCCATCATTTCCGTCGATATCGACCACTTCAAACGGGTCAATGACACCTATGGCCACGATGCTGGCGACGCCGTGCTGCAAACCCTGGCTCACGAAATGCTGCAGTCATCCCGGCACATGGACCTGCCCTGCCGTGTTGGCGGTGAGGAATTCCTGATCTTCCTGCCCAATACCAGCAAAGCGCTGGCGGGCCAGGTGGCGGAGCGCCTGCGCCAGCGGATAGCAACCCTTGAATTCACCACCGTCGGCCACATCACGATTTCGCTGGGGGTGGCCTGTTGGCCGGAAGATGATGCCGATATCGGCGCAGTCCTGAAGTATGCCGACCGCATGCTGTATCAGGCCAAGCACAATGGCCGCAACCGTGTCGAAGTGCATGGGCAGGCCGCGCCGGCATTGCATCCTACAGGCATTGTTTCCTGAGGCCGCCCGGCCGCCCTGCGCCGCAAGGGCCGCCGATACCTGGAGGTGGGGACTGACCTTCAGGCCTGGCGGATCTGCCGCAACAGGCCGGCCGTGGAAACATCCGTTCCACTGGCATCTTCCTGCGTGGCCCGGATGCGCGCCAGCGTTTCAGTGGCAATGCGCTTGCCCATTTCCACGCCCCACTGGTCGAACGGATTGATGCCCCAGATGACTGATTGCACAAACACCTTATGCTCATACATGGCAACCAGGGCGCCGAGGCTGTATGGCGACAGTTCATCGAGCAGCAGCGTGGAGCAGGCCTGATTGCCGCGATAGCGCATGTGCACCGGCAAATCCGTCACCGCGCCCGGCAATGCGGCATCGCCCAGGGCCAGCAGGCGAGACTGTGCCAGGCAATTGGCCAGTGCCAGCTCATGCTGCGCCACCAGCTCGCGCATGGCCTCGGTATACGCCTGTTCGCGATAGCGCCTTACCGGCACGATGAAATCGCAAGCCACAGCTTCGGTCCCCTGGTGCAGCAGCTGATAAAAAGCGTGCTGCGCATTGGGGCCCACGCCCCCCCAGATAATGGGGCAAGTCGCCCGGCTGACGGGCTTGCCATCCCGGCCGATGCTCTTGCCGTTGGACTCCATTTCCAGCTGTTCCAGATAAGCCGGCAAATGGTGCAAACGCCCGTCGTAAGGCAAGACAGCCAGGGCATGCACTCCCAGCGCATTGATATTCCAGACACCGATCAAGGCCATCAGCACCGGCAGGTTTTCGCGCCAGGGAGCATGACGGAAATGCTCATCCATATCGCGGGCGCCGCGCAACAGACTGCGGAAACCATCCATGCCCAGCGCCAGCGCAATGGGCAGGCCGATTGCCGACCACAGTGAAAACCGGCCGCCGACCCAATCCCAGATACGCAACTGGTTTTCCCGTGGGATGCCCCACTGCGTCATTTTCTCCGGCACGGCCGACACGCCGATGAAATGGCAGCGTAACAGCCCTTCCATATTGCCCAGCGAGCGGCGCAGCCAATGCAAGGCGGTATCGGCATTGGCCAGGGTATCCACCGTGGTAAATGACTTGGAGGAAATAATGAACAGCGTGGTATGCGGATTGAGCGTGCGCAGCAGATAAGCCAGCTGGCTGCCATCCATGGTGGACGCAAAATGCAGGCGCACCGGCGTATCACCGAAATCAGCCGCCAGGGCGCGGCTTACCATCTGCGGCCCTAGATCTGACCCCCCAACACCAATATTCACGACATTGGTGATTGCTTCACCCGTCACGCCGCGCCACTGGCCGGCATGCACCTTGCGCACGATGCGTTCCATGTGGCGCAACTGTTCATGCACCTGAGCGCCTATGTCCTCGCCATCCAACACGCAGGGCACGTCTTCCGGCACACGCAAGGCCCAGTGCAGCGCGGCACGCTGTTCGGTGGCATTGACCGGCGCGCCGCCAAACAGTTGGCCCATCCAATGTTCCAGCCCGCTTTCACGCGCAACTTCGCACAGCAGGTCCAGGGTCTGCGGCAGCAGGCGCTGCTTGGAATAGTCGAACAGCAGTGGGCCAAAGCGGCAATGCAAGGCATCAAAGCGCGCCGGATCTCCGGCGAACAGTGATGCAATATGGCGCCCCTTCATGTCCAGCGCATGCTGCAGCAATGCGTTCCAGCTCATATCAATTCATATCCTAAGTTGCACGCGCCCAGCGTCGCGGCAATATCGTTCCCGGTGAAAAGCGTCAGCCCAAGGACCGGTGCTTCTCCGCCACCCTATGGAGACGCCTGTGGCGCCGTATGGATGATGCCTCGTTTGACCTCGGCCTTAGGGCCGAGGCTTGTGCTTCGGCCCATGGTCAGCCTCGCCTGCCGAAAGCGCCAGTCCTGCCCGGCCACAACATGAGGGCGTCGCGACTGGCCCCGCGCCTCAATGCCGGCCAATGCCGTGATAAATAAAACCGCGTTCCTTGACGAACTCCGGGTCCCAGATATTGCGGCCATCCAGCAGTACGCCGTGGCGCATCAGTCTGGCCATGCGCGAAAAATCCGGGCTCCAGTAGCTTTTCCATTCCGTGACCAGCAGCAAGGCATCGGCCTGCTGCAAGGCGTCGTAGGGGTCGTCATGCAGGAACAGCGCCTGCCCCTGCTCCTTGGCCCAGCCAGAGAGCGCCGCCATGGCCTTGGGATCGTGCACATGCACTTCTACCCCCTGGGCCCAGAGCGCCTGGATCAGACGCAGCGACGGCGCATTGTCTATGCGCGCCGTGCCAGGCTTGAAGGCAGCCCCCCAGAGAGCCACGCGCCGGCCCTGCAAATTGGCGCCGTAATGTTGCCAGAGCTTGTGGAACAACACTTCTTTCTGCCGTTCATTGATACGCCAGACCTGATTGAGCAATTCCGACTGCATGCCACTGCGCTGCAGCTCGCGCGCCAGACTCAACACGTCACGGGAAAAGGCCGGCCCCCCAAAGCCGCACCCGGGGTACAGGTAAGCAGGCCCGATACGCTGGTCAGCCCCCATGCCCTGGCGGACATTTTCAATGTCCACACCCAGAGTATCGGCCAGATTCGCCATATCGTTCATGAAGCTCAAACGCGTCGCCAACATGCCGCTGATCGCCAGCTTGGTGAACTCGGCCTCGCGCGTCGTCATCCACATGATGTTGTCGCGGCGGCGGTTGAATGGCCGCAGAATCTCCGCCAGCATGCGCTGCGCCCAGAATGACGACGACCCGGCCAACCAGTGCTCAGCCCGGGTAAAACCGGCAAGCGCTGCCCCCTCGACCAGCAAATCAGGCAGGCAAAGCACCGCATCATCGCCCTCGCCCACCGCCTCGGTGAGCACATCCTGCAAGGCTTCGCTGCTGCCCACCGGAAAGGTGGACTGATTCACGACCAGCCAGGGTGCGTCACTGCGCGGTTGCAAGCGCGCCACGATGTTATAGGCCAGTTCGAACTGCGCCGGCGCCAGCGCCAGCCAGATAACGGCAACCTCCGGGCGCAGCGGCGCCTCCATCTCTTCCACGACCAGTGTACCTGCTGCCAATTGCTCGGCCAGCAAGGTATTAAGCCCGGGCTCACGGCTGGGCACTTCGGACGCCTGGAAAGCCGCCCGCCCGCCAGGCACATGCAAGGCCACGAAATGGCCGGACGAAGCCAGCGCGCCGGCACTCACAAGCGCACCGGTCGTATCACCATAGATCGCCAGATACATGGTCGCAATCAGCCTTGCTTGGAATACTGGGCCAGCAGGCCACGAAACTCATTGCCCAATTGCCGGTGGCGCAACGCATAGGCCAGCGTCGCTTCCAGATAGCCGATCTTGCTGCCGCAATCGAAAGAGCGGCCACTGATATGCCAGGCCTCGGTGCCCTGCTCGCGCATCAGCGCGGCAATAGCGTCGGTCAGCTGGATTTCGCCGCCTGCGCCTGGCTTCGTCTGTTCCAACAGTTCGAAAATCCGGGGCGGCAACACGTAACGCCCAACAATTGCCAGGTTGGACGGCGCCTGGCCACGTGGCGGCTTTTCCACGACCTGGCGGATCACCGCGGCATCACCTGCCTGCAGTTTCGCGCCGCCCAGGTCTACTACACCGTACTGGTGCGCCAGCTCTTCCGGCACCGGTTCGACCAGAATTTGCGCGTTCCCGCCAGCCGCATAGCGCGTCACCATCCCGGCCAGATCAGGCTGGCCATCATGCGGCACCAGTACGTCAGGCAGCATCACGGCGAACGGCGCATCACCGACTATTTCACGGGCGCGGCCAACCGCATGCCCCAGGCCCAGGGCGCGGCCCTGGCGCACCGCCGATACTTTCAGGCGCGCAGGCGCGATATCGCGCAGGACTTGCAGCAGCTCCTGCTTGCCGCGCCGTTCAAGTTCGGCCTCGAGCTCGTAATTCGTATCGAAATGGTCTTCGATCGCGCGCTTGCTGGCATGGGTCACCAGCACGATCTCATCTATCCCCGCAGCCAGCGCCTCTTCCACAACATACTGGATGACGGGCTTGTCCACCACGGTCACCATTTCCTTGGGAATGGCCTTGCTGGCCGGCAAGAAACGGGTACCCAGGCCCGCAACGGGCAAAACGGCTTTGGTAACTTTCACATTTACTCCAATCGAATTCGGGAAAACCGGGGATTTTGGGGCATATGCGGGAAACATATCCGCAAGCAGCCCACCACGTAGAGGGAGTTTGCATCAATCCCTTATCACCAAGGGCGCGTCGTCCTGCCCGGTCATCTACGCTTTTGTACCAGATTCCCCATTACGGGCCGGAAACACCCAGAAAAATCATCATTAATTATAGGCATTTCGACATATTGGGATACATTCCGTCGAGCAAAAAATAGCCCCGGCCATGAGCGCGATCAAATCCAACACGCTACTTGCCCGGGGCATCATTCATCCCAGCCCTACTGGTACATCGACAGGCGCAGCATGCTATGCATCAACGCCGTGCTCGGCGGTGTTCGCTCGTGCAAGTGCTCGCCTCAAGCCTTGCGCTTGATCAGGCCCATTTCCAGCAGCTTTTCTACCCAGCTGCGGCAACCCTCGTCAATATCCACCCAGCATTGCTCGAACGCTTCCACCGGAGAATGGATGGGGTCCTCGATTTCCTTGTTACCCTGCCAATGCCCCATCAGGAAGGTCTTGCCACTGGCGAAGGGATAACGCCGTTGAATTTCATGGCGATGGCCGTTATCCATCACCAGGACAGCCACTGCCATGCGCAGGTCGATATCGTTGACTTGCGCTGCGCGTTTGTCCTCGGGAATCGACACGCCATGCGCATCCGACACTTGCACCGCAAACGGATGCGGCGCACGGCCTGCCGGCGCACCCAGCCCACGAGAAAACACCTCGGCATCGGCACCTGCCAAGGCCAAATGATGACGCAGCATGACTTCCCCAATGGGGCTGCGACAGACATTACCCGTACACATCACGAGCAGCTGCGGTGTTGCCACGGCAGCTGCTTTCGAGCCAGCAACAGAATTCATTTGCGGGGACATAACATCCAATCAGTCAAAATTTCCCAACGAGGGTTCAATCCAGGCTTCTTGCTGGCGGCGAGCACGGCTTCCTCCCGGATTTCCACCAATAGGCGGTCGTCTACCACGTCGCGCACGATGCCGTGCGCCAATTGGTCCACCGCCGCGCCTTCGGTCGAAATCGAACACACTTCCGTCCCCGGCTTGCCAACAATAGGCGCCAGGCTTGCCACCGCCTGCTTGCGCCGCGTCATGGTCGGCCCGGCAGGCGTATCCGTTGCGTTCTCATGCCATTGCGCCACAAAGCGCTCGCCGGAGGGCCAGAAAACATAGGTACCTTGGCCCTGGCGCATATCATTGCGCCAGCCGCCGAAATACACGTCGCCGCGCCACGGGGATTGGTCTCCATAGGCATAGCGGCCAGTACCCTCGCGCCGGTCTTGCGACCATTCGCCGGAATACGTGTCCCCATTGGGGTAGACATGCACGCCCTTGCCGTCACGCATGCCCTGCTCGAACGTTCCTTCGTAATAGGCGCCGCCGGTCTTCCAGGCCCGGCCTTCGCCCTGGGCCTTGCCATTCACGCACATGCCCTGGAAATGCCCACGCAGCGTCTCGTCGGCCACCCAACAATCCGATTCGTCTGAGGCCCAGGCCGCCCCGGACACAACGAACAGCAACCCGCCAATCAGGCCGGCCGCCAGCCCTGGTTTTGTCATGGCTGGTCCTCCTCACCATACACATCACCGAAGCTACGCAAGCCGTCGCCATCCAGCGCATTCTGCAACCAATGCTGCTCGGCCATCTGGTACAGGTCGCCCGGCGACTGCACCATCTGCCCAACGTCCCGGTTCCACGGCGAAAGCGACATATGCACCACGGAACCATTGTCCCGAGTAGAAAGCGTCGCCAGCGGAATGCGCATGAATACGCCCTTGTCGTAGTACGGGTTGCCCGGACTGCCCGGCGACGTGATGTCATCGCCGTTGGTGCGCGTATACCAGAGCCCCAGCTCCACGCCGGAGCGGAATGTGCGCTTGATCTCAAAGCGGGCGCCACGGTCGCCGGCCAGGAAACGGCCCGCACGAATCGTTGCCGTGGTATCCGGCACCAATGGCAGGCGGTAATGCAAGGAACCGATGACCGTATGCGTACGGTAATCCATGAAACCGGTGCCCTTGAAGTTACGCTGCTTCAGGAAATCGACCGCCAGATCGGCGCCCCAATTGCCATCGCGCCCCAGGTAGAGGGCCTGGCCCCCTGCACCGCCGTACATTTCTTCGTACAAACCGCCGGAGGCGCGCAGATAGACGCGCTCGGCCGGTTGCCAATACTTGTTCACCAACAGCTTGGACAACTTCACCCGGGAAGCCTGACGGTACTCGGCCAGATCCGAACGCACATGGGGCAGCAAAGAGTTCGACGGCTGGGTAACGTCACTGACGTTCTCGAACACCGAACCCTTGATGGCGCCATCCAGCCACCAGCCACGCGCCAAGTGTGCCCGCGCATCGGCAATCAGTCCTATGTCGTACTTGAATGCGCCACTGGGATCGTTCAAGTACGAACTGATATATGGCGACAAGGACAGGGTCGTTTGCCCGTGGGTACCGAAGCTCCAGGCGAACGGGCTTCCGCCCATGCCGCCCGTATAACCGCCATCCGTCAATGCGGCAGCGTCCAGCACGGCATCCAGGTCATTATGCTGGCTGGCGGCCGTCCTGCCATCTGGGTCCGCGTAGGTAATACGCACGCTGTTGCGCAGATCCTTGCGAGTGGCAGTACCGGCGAAGTAACGGGACAACATCGGCACGTTGTAGAACGTCCAGGTCAGGCCCTGCAGGTCCAGGGCTTCCCAGGTAATCTCCAGCGTGCTGGTTTCAATCGGCGCATAGGCCATCGCGATACGTGCGGCACGGCCAGCCGCACGCGACGGATGCAGGTGGCGCGAACCGGAAATGGACAGCGACATCACGCCATCGACATAAGCGACACGCACATCGCGCAGGCCTTCTTCATGCAGGCTGCGCAGCATCCCCTGACGATAAGAGCGGTCCTGCTCCCATTGCAGGGCAGTCGGGCGCGGTTCCCCCAGGAACCAATTGCCATCATTAAACGGCCCGGTTTCGTCCATCTTGGGAATCAGGTCACGCTGCTGCAGCGGAATGCTGACCGCAAGATTGAAAGCGGTATTGCCGTGCTCACGGCCAGCACGCACCGAGAACCCGCCCCAGCGGTACTCCAGCGCGGCATGCACATTACCGGTCCGGCGCTCATTCACGCCGGTAATCTCTACGCTATTGTCTTTCTGGAAATTGGTCGCATCATATTCAGCAACCACGCTCCAGGAAGGCAAGGCGCTGGGCGTGAAGCGCACGCCACCGAAAGCGCCATCAATGCGCTTGCGGCCATAACCAACCGTTACGTCGGCATCACCAAGGTTCCACAATTGGAAACGCTTGCTGGCGGCGATGAATTCGTTATGAAACAGCTTGGTGCCATGGAAATCATCCATGCCCAGAGAAACTTCGGGCAACCAGGACACGCCCCAGGCGTTTTCAGGAAGCAAGCGCACCTTGAAAGCGGCGGCCTTATCCTTATTTGCGCCGTAATCATCAGTCAGGGCCTTGGTGCCGCTGATCCGTGTATAGCGCCCGGCCACTTGCAGCCAGGAAAACATCTGAATATTCAGGTACGGCGCACTGTACGGCGCAGTGCGGCTGTAGCCTGCAGTAAATAAACCTTCCTGCTCCATGCGGCCCGAAGGCATGTTGATCAGGCCAGTCAGGCCGCTGGAAGCAGGCTGCGCCTGCGCCGGGGAAGCCATAACAGCCATTGCCCCCAACACAAGCGCAGCGCCAAGTCGGACGGGCGGAAGCCCGCCCGGCTTATGCTCATACATCGAAATACCACCTAGGCTGAAAAGCCAATAAACATATACAGGCTATCAGCTGGATTAGTGGTGGCTGGTCGACGACGATTCGGTGCTGGAGGAGATAACGCCACCGATGATGGCAGCGCCAGCAACCACGGCCACGCCAGCGCCGATGACGGCGGTGCTGACACCACCCGCGCCCACGCCAGCAGCAGCGCCGCTGGAAGCAGCAGTGCTGGTCGTTGCCGTGCTGGCAGCAGCGTTGGTGCCGGCAGCGCCTTCAGCCGCGATGGCACCGGTGCTGATCATCGCAGCAGCAGCGAAAGCGATCAGTTGTTGAACTTTCATGTGAGCCCCTTTTAAAGAATTAACCCAAAATTTACAACTAAATGGAGATTATACCTATCCCCAACCCAAACCTATTGGAAAACAAGGTGTGCGTCAAACATTCAAACATATCGCAACACCTTGAAAATCGTTACTTATTTATAACTATAGTAATACTTGTAGGATGAACCATAACCCAGCCGGTTACGACGCACGCCATTGAAGATCACGCCCTTCATCGGCTCGGCCACGCCTGCGCTGTTGAGCTTGGCCATGGCATCACGCAACTCGTTAACGGTAGTTTGCTCCGCGCGAGCCACCATGAAGGCAACAGCGGCGTACTGCATGACAGCCAGCGTATCGGCCACAGGCAGAATGGGCGGCGTATCCAGCAGGATATGGTCGTAACGCCCTTCCAACTGCTTCAACATCTCGGCAAAACGGTCGCTCAACAACAACTCACCGGGGTTGGGCGGCGTGGAGCCAGCAGGCATCACATCCAGGTTCTGCACGATCGGCCGGATGACAGCATCAAGCTCCGCCGTCCCTGCCAGCACGTTAGACAGGCCATTTTCCTTGCGCTCGTAGGCAAAGTACTCCGCCAAACGCGGACGGCGCAAATCGGTATCCACCAACAGCACCCGCTTGCCGTTCGCCGCCAGCAGCGCTGCCAGGTTGGTGGAAATAAAGCTCTTGCCCACCCCAGCCGTAGCGCCAGTGATGACCAGTACCTTGCCTTCCGCGCCCATCAACGCGAACGCCAGCCCGGTACGCAGCGAACGCAGGCTTTCTACCGCAGGATCATCCGGCTGCGACAAAGCCAGTACGTTGGCGCCGGCCGCTTCGCCAGGCAACATCTTGCGCGAACGCCGGGTGGAGATACGGAAACGACGCTGCGTATCCGATTCCGGCACCGTCACGTAGGTCGTCAGGCCAGTTCCCTGTTCGATCTGCTCGCTGCGCTGAATAGCAGGACGCAGGAAACGCATGACCAGGGCAGCGAAGATACCGAGCATCAAACCCAATACTGCGCTAACGGCAACGATCAAGGCCTTCTTGGGCGCCACGGGCTTGTTATTCGGAACAGCAAAGTCGATGATCCGCACGTTACCCACGGTGCCCGCTTCTGCGATCTTCAACTCCTGAGCATTATTCAACAAGGAAATATACAGCTCAGTGTTGACCTTGGCATCGCGTTCCAGGCGCAGCAGATCTTTTTGTGCCTGCGGCAGCTTGTCGATACTGCTGTTCAACCGGTTGCTCGCCTGTTGCACTTGAGCCAACTGCTGCTGAATCGCCTTCACCGAAGGATGCTCGGGCTTGAAACGCTGCAACAACTCATCGCGCTTCAGTTCCAGTTCCAGGCGATTGTTTTCCAGGCTGATGGCTTGCTGCAGCAGCCCTTCCGCTTCCTTGTTAATGGCAATCGTGCCACTCTTGGAGCGGTAATTGCTGAGCGACTCTTCCATGGAATCCACAGTCCGCTTGAGCTCGGGCAACTGGGTTTCCAGGAACTGCAAGCTGCTGCGAGCCTCGGCGCTGCGACGCTCAACGTTCTGGGCAAGATAGGCGCGAGCGATGGCATTGACCAGGTCTTGCGCAAACTGTTGGTCGTAGGCTTCGTAGCGGAGGCGAATGACGTTGCTTTGCTTGCCGGCTTCGGTCGCAGACAATTGCTGACGTATCTGCTCGGCAGTTTCATAAGGAGAATTTTTCTGTACTAGAAACCTAGTTCCAGGACGAGCCTGCAGCACTTTCAGCGCAAGCGTCGCATCCTGGCCATTAATGGAAAAATTAACTCGCTCGCCCACTGCACCTTCTGCCAGCCCATTGCCTTCCTCATCAACCAAGGTAAAGCCATTCTCTGAGGCGATAACAAAAAAAGGCTGTTCCCAAGCCCCCGAAGGAACATTGAATTCTGCGACATCTATCTGCTCTCCCCCCCAGGCATAGCCGCTTAAACCCAATTTAGGCGCAGCCACGCCATCATCAGAGTAGCGTCGCGCAAACCATTCACCAATCAAGGGAAACCGGTTATCCACCTCGACCAGCAAATCCGCACGCGTCCCCTGCACCGCCTTCATCAATACTTCACGAGAGCGCAGAATTTCGAGCTCTCCGGACACGGAGCTCTGCTGAACACCGATAAACTCCGACAGTTGAGACAGCCCGCTAAGCGCCGAGCCCTTTTGGTCTTCCACCTGAATCAGCGCGTCTGCCTGGTAGACCGGCCTGGCCAAAAGCGCATAAGCCACGCCGATGACAAGCACTGCAACAAAAATACTGGCAATCAAGACCCAACGCTGCAACAGCGCATTAAAAATCTCACCCAGGCTGATTTCATCGGAACCGCCGACATCGGTACGAACATTTTTTGAGTCAGTCATTGGAAACGTCTAGGCTGGAAAATTAATTGCTGATGTCATTGATATTTTTTGCGCCCGTCACCAGGAAGGTAGACGTGGGCAGAATCTGATTCAGCACACGAGACCAGCGCGTGACTGCTGCCGGGTCAACAAACACTACATCGCGTGGTTTCAATTCGAAACTATCCGCCAGAATCAGAGCATCTGGCGCCTTGGCATTCAGATGCCATATCTGCGGACGGCCGGTATCCGTACCGCGCAACACATACACCTGCGCCGCATTGGAAGTGGTCTGGTTCAGACCACCCGCATCGCTGAGCGCTTCAGACAAGGTATAACGCCCCAGCGGCATGATCTTCGACTGAGGAGCGAGCACCTCGCCTAAGACAAAAACCTTATCAAAACGGCGTTCAGGGACCGTGACAATATCACCTTCCTGCAAC
Organism: Kerstersia gyiorum; assembly: GCF_004216755.1. Lineage (GTDB taxonomy): Bacteria > Pseudomonadota > Gammaproteobacteria > Burkholderiales > Burkholderiaceae_B > Kerstersia > Kerstersia gyiorum. Next base: position 334,064 of record NZ_SGWZ01000004.1, on the reverse strand, counting down.
AGCACATCCTGTCCCAGGTCGCCCTCATAGTACAGGGCATAAAGATCCAACGGCTGCGCCACCCCTTTGCGCGTCAGGATGGCATTTCTCAGGTCGGCCTTCTCGGTCAAGCCACCGGATTGCGCAACCAGATCCGTCACGCGCAAAGGCACATCCGTAATCGGCCTGGGCCCTGGGCTTTTCAGCTCTCCAGAAGCAAACGCCCTGCGGCCACGATAGCTAAGCACTGACACATCAACCTGCGGCTCAGTCAGGTAGCGCGTCAACTTTTGGGTCAGTTCCGTGCGAATCTGGGCTGGCGTGCGGCCGGCTGCCTTGATGCGCCCGACATAAGGGTAAAAGAAATAACCGTCGTCATTGATGGGCCGGCCAGCCAGATCGCTGCTCAGCTGCCCCGCAGGATTATTCAGCTCAGGATGGTTCCAAACCGTAATATTCAGCACGTCCTGAGGAGCCAAAAGATACTGATAGCCAGAGCCCTGCTCCTGTTGCCCCGAGACAACCTGCTGCCGTTGCCTGGCTGCGGAGGCGCGCTGAGCCGCGAGGAGTTCTGCCAACGACTGCGCGTTGATACTGTGAATATCCGCCCTGGACGCAATATCTTCGCTGGTCAACTCAGCTTCCTGCGCCTGCTCCGGCGCCTGCACGCCTATATACATACCAGTGCAAGCACTCAACAACGCAACCGGCAGCAGCGCAGCCAGCTTCAGCGTTTTTGCCATGTCAGGCATCCCCCAATTCATGTATTTCTAAAGTTATCAGCAAGAAAAAATCGTTGCTATTATTTCACAGCCAGAGCGAAGACAACTAGTGGGTAGTACAAAGTAGCCAACGCTTTGCAGATCGTGGGCAAACGTGCCCCCCCAGACGTGGCACTTATGCAAAACAGTCATACTACCCGAGGTCAATATACAGCCACCAGCATCGCTCAAACCCTTGATTTACGCGAATTTTAAGCCTCAGACTGATAATCCAGCCTTATCTGCTAAACAGTAGCGCCTGTCAAAAAATGACAATTTTCTTTCAGCATCACCAACACAAAAAAAGAAAATATTACAAATTTTCATGTTTTGCCACACACATCAACCACGCTAAGTAATTTACGCCAAAACACCCATCCACATGCAAACAATTCAAAATCGAATCCTGATTGTAGCCAGCCTGGCAGAATCACTCATTAATTTTCGCGGGCCGCTTATTCAAGCGCTACTTGATAAAGGGCTCGACGTTCATGTCGCCGCACCAGAAATATCAAAAGATATGCACAGTCACTTTCAAGCAATCGGCGTACAAGCTCATGAAATACCGATGCAACGGACAGGCACGAATCCACTCAAAGATTTGAACACTCTGCGTCATCTATACCGATTAATCAAAAAAACCCGCCCACAAATTTTTCTCGCCTATACAGTCAAACCAGTCGTTTATGGACTAATAGCTGCTACGCTATTAAAAGTGCCACGCAAAGCAGCGCTAATTACAGGCCTAGGTTACGCATTTATCAGCCCAAGACAAAGCCTTGTAAAAAAAATCGTCATGAAATTATATCGCCGAGCCTTAAATGGTGCAGATATCGTTTTCTTTCAAAACCCAGACGACCGACAGCTTTTCCTTGAAAAACAGATACTTAAAAAAACCACTGAAAATAAAATCCTCAACGGATCAGGCGTAGACATTCAACAATTCCCCCTTACTCCGCTGCAAACCAAAAACATCACATTCCTAATGATTGCCAGACTATTAGGAGACAAAGGTGTTAGAGAATATATCGAAGCTGCACGCAACATAAAATCCAAGCACCCAGAAGTGGAATTCCATTTGGTTGGCTGGATAGATCAGAACCCAGATGCAATCAGCCAAGCCGAATTGGACAGCTGGATATCAGAGGGATTAATAAAATTCTGGGGAAAGCTACAAGATGTTCGCCCCGCCATCGCCGCATCCTCTGTTTATGTACTTCCGTCATATAGAGAAGGCACACCCCGTACAGTTTTGGAAGCCATGGCAATGGGTCGAGCTATCATCACAACCGATGCGCCTGGGTGCAAGGAGACCGTCATAGGCGGTGAAAATGGCTTCCTGGTGCCTGTCAAATCTATTCCTGCCCTTGCCTCTGCAATGGAAAAATTAATCGAGAACCCCAACCTCATACAACGGATGGCCATTCGGTCTCGTGAACTTGCCGTATCAAAGTATGACGTTCATGCAGTCAACCAAGCAATGTTAGATTCATTATTGCACCAAAGATAACTTAGAAAGTTCGAAATATGCTGTTCATCAAAAATTTAATCAACTAAGCATATAGCAGATTTCTTTGTACTGACCTCCTCCCGCTTAACTGATCACCGAGACCTGGAGATTCTGGCTGTTAACGTGTGCGAGTCGGAACTCGCGGGGAGTCAGGTTACACAGTGAACTGTGCGGCCTGAATTCATTGTAATCACACCGCCAGGATTCGATCTTTTCGCGTGCATCGTCAATCGACAGAAACCAATGCACGTTCATGTAATGACCCAGCAGAACCTGCTCAACTTATGCGGCTAAAGCGTAGGCTTGAGCCGGGGTTTTCATCTTCAGCGCCTGGTGGGGCCGTTGATGGTTATAAAAGCGTATCCAGTCACCAATCACGCGGCTGGCATGCTGCAGGGTTTCGAAGCGGTGGCGATGTGCACATTGCTCTTTCAGTGTGCGGATCACGCGTTCGACCATGCCATTCTGCTGTGGGCAGTGTGGCGTGATGAACTCCTGGCGCAGCCCGTAGCTGCGCACTAACGCGGTGTAGTCACGTGACGTAAAAACGAGCCCGTTATCAGACCGAAGCAGGGACGGCACCGGCACTCCTCCCAGCGTACCGAATCGAGCGATCAAGGCGTGTTCCAGGGCACCGCAGCCCAGCTACCGCCCGTTCCTCCAAGTACATACTGCTCCGCCTATTTAAATGGAACAATATCTTCGTGTGCTCTTGCTAACACTTCAAGGTGAGTTCACCGGACGGTTACGCAACCTGACACGACACGCTAAAAGATAACGGCCGCTAACGCGGCCGTTCGTCAATGTGCGTTGCCCGGACGTACATGGACGCCCCCGGTTTGCCAAGCTTTCAATTCATGATGCCGCGAAGGTAAAGATTGCACCCGTACATTCGGACTTTACGTGCAGCCACGCTGCTGTCCCTGATGGGTTCTGCTGGTCGGTGCCCAATCGCTTACACGCACTCGAAGTGCCTCGTCCGTCGCGGGTTATGCCAACCACGGTCTGACCTGTCTTGCCATCACTTCATGATCGCCTGAGCAATCGGTGACACACTACTCCTACTTTTCGATAAAGAAACTTCGGGCCGACCGGATTACGAGACGACAGGCTCGTAATCCGGTCGGAACTGCCGGCCGTGGGCCAACAACGCCCACACCATTCGGGCATTCTTGTTGGCCAACGCCACTGCGGCCACGTTCGGATTGCGCCGGGCCAACAACCGGTGTAGCCAGCTGCTCTTATCCGCTTTCTGCTGCGCTCTGAAGATCACTGCCCGAGCGCCATGAATCAGCAGCGTTCGCAAATACGTGTCCCCGCGCTTGCTCATGCCGAGCAACACGTCCTTGCCACCACTGGAGTGCTGCCTGGGAACCAGGCCCAGCCAGGCCGCGACCTGCCGGCCGCTGGAGAAATTCTTGGCATCTCCAATCGTTGCTACCAATGCGCTGGCCGTGATCGGGCCGATCCCTGGAATCTTCTCCAAGCGGCTGCTGGCCTCGTTTTCCCGATGCCATACCTTGATCTGTAGCTCCAACTCGCCTACCTGCCTATCCAGCTCTTGCAAATGCTCCAGAAGACGCTGCACGAGTCGGCGGAACGATCCCGTCAGTTCATTCGACGCATCCTCAATCAATTCCGGCACCTGCTTGGCGATATGCGCCAAGCCCTTGGGCACGACAAGACCGAACTCGGCCAACAAACCCCGGATCTGGTTGGCCTGCGCGGTACGCGCTCTCACGAATCCCTGGCGTGCACGATGTAATGCCAACACCGATTGCTGCTCCACATTCTTGATCGGAACAAACCTCATGTTCGGCCGCCCGACCGCTTCGCAGATCGCCTCGGCATCGGCCGCATCATTCTTGTTGCTCTTGACGTACGGCTTGACGAACTGCGGAGCCATCAAACGCACCGTATGTATGCCCCATCTCTTGCAGCTTGCGGGCCCAATGATGCGCGCTGCCGCATGCCTCCATCCCAATCAAGCACGGCGGCAAATTGACAAAGAAAACCGCCATCTGCTCACGCTTGATCTGCTTCTTCAGCACGGCCTTGCCTCGCTCATCCACACCGTGAATCTGAAATACGTTCTTTGCAAGGTCAATGCCAACGGTTGTAATCTTCATGGCGGACGCCCCTCTCGGTTCAAGTGGTTGCTCAACACCTCCACTTTGGCACATTGATGCCGTTACGAGTGGGGGCGTCCATCCCATTGCTTACCAAACTGTATTGCTTCAAGTTTAAGTTCCCCTAAATACCTTTTTCGTTGGCGCATAGCACTCTCCGTCAGTAAATAAATCATAACTAACGACCGTGTCCATTTTTTTGGAGGAATGCCAAAATTCTGCAAAGTCATTACATATCTTACTCGGTCAATATAAAAACCAGTTAATCAAATTAAGTATTTTTGTGCTTACCGCCACCAAAAAAACTATTATCAAATTTTACATTGACACAAAAACAAAAAAAATAGAAAATGTGCTTTTATATTTCACATATCTAAAAATTTATAATTATAAAATAACCAAACAAATCATTTAAACATTCTCATACGAAACAACCTTACCTTTATTTTTTTTCATAAATTCCAATAAAAAACAAACCACCGTTGACACAGCAAGCCCTGGAACTACTGCCACATAGGACAAGCTCTTACGTTTTTTTACATCCACAACTAATATACCTATTGCAATTAGAAATAAATAAATTGAAAAAAATAAAAACACAACAGCAGAAATAAACAAAAAAACCTCGCGATGAAAATTTATCACTTTAATAGTAGAACAAAAACTACGTTGATTTGCCAGCAATTTTCCCAGAGAACCATATCGTCCTTTACGAAGAGGAAGGTAAACTCCTAATAACGAATGCAACCTTGATGGAACAATCGTAAAATGTTTCACTCCACTTGATGTCAAATAATAGACCAACCCTCCTTGACACTGCAAACGAACATACAAATCCATCTCTTCATTGGAAAATAAATTTTTATTCCAATTTCCGGCTTTAATCACCGAATCACGGTGCAGAATTACAAATCCACCAAAAGATGAAGCAACATCAAACTGCTTATTATTTCTTAGCCTAATTTTCTTAGTACCATTAGGAAAAAAATCCGTAACAACACCGACACAACCAATGCCTTTTCTATTTTCTACGACATCAAAAAAATCATTAAAAAAGCAATCAACATTCGTTAATTGCATATCAGAATCCAGATACAACACATAGTCAGCCTGAGACACTAAAGTACCTACATGACGACCTGCCGCGGCAGTCAATTCAACCTCATTAACAATACAAACATCGAATCCATTATCTTTCATAAGTTGAATAGACTGATCTGATGATCGAGAATCAACATAAATCAATCTATTAATATACTTACGCAATATAGATAAATATTCTTCTACATATATTTTTCTTAAAAGATCTTCCGAATTTTTTCCAATAACAACCAAGTCAATCATAATTGCCATAATATTCAACCATCACACCATGCCAAGAACCAAGAAAAAATAAAAATTCCATTCCTACTACAAACCGGTCAAAACTGGTTAGTAAAAAATAGAATTATTTTAAAATCAATTACTGCGAACAAAAAACTTCCCTGAAGAATTTAGTGAAAAACGACTCAAAACAATAAAAAAATATGGAATTGAGAAAAAGAATGCAGCAAATCCAAAACGATTGGCTAAGATTTTAAAATCGGAAAACATAACAGCAATACATGCACTAAAAAACATCAACAACATAATATTATTATTTTTACCACCAGCACTCAAATAAACACAATGTAAAAACATAGACAAAATCAAAATAACATAATTCAAAATACTATCATTAAAAACATTTTCATCACCCAATCGAGTTAGCATAGAAAGCTTTCTTTGAATATCATATATTCCAATATCCAAATTAACCACAAATTGCAACACAGAGGAAAACCCCAATCCTAACTGATTACCTAAAAAAATAACAAATACAGCTAAAAAAGAAAAATAAAAAAATTCTTTATTTTTAATATTAGTTTTGCAAAAAATCAAAAAAACAATTGCAGATAAATGTGTAAATATTGACAAAAATAAAAACAAAAATCGCAACCTTCCAGAGCAACAAAGGTATAACAAGAAAAAATAAAAACACAAATACTGACGCATCAAAAAAGCATAATTAGCGGGAAAATAAAAAATAAAAAACAAAAAATAAAATATAAGGTATGAACTTCGAACCTCTTTAGAAAGCAAAATAATTGGAATTAGCCAAAAAATTCCCAACAAAAAGGAAAAATTAAAAAATTCAACGCCTAGAGAGTTAAAAATATAAAACAATATGGGAAGTATAAGCTCGACTCCGAAACGATCCAAGTAAAGAGTGGTGTAGTTATATGTCTCAAAATACTGCAAATAATCCGACTCTAAAGGAGGTGGATTTATAAAATTAAAACGGTATATTGCATAAACATAAAAAAAAGAAAGAATAAATACGATGCATATACGACCATAATCACTATTGTTTATCACCAATTACCCCGCCGAACAAAAATTATCGCAAAATTAGCCACAACTCTAAAATTTATTTTTAAATCACAAGAATAAAAATAAAATAAAGACAATCTAGCAATTAAAAATTCAATTCATTTTTTTTCAGCTGACAATGTACTTCTGTTCTTCAAGTATTTAATCCACCGAGTCGGTTCAAAAAAACGCATCAGGCCAAAGTGCAAATCAGACCTTAAAATTATTAGGAAAATCTTGCAAAAAGTTGGAAAACCAAACTTAGCCGCATCCAGCAAATAACCTGACCCATACATTTTCTCCACTATTCCTAGCTCTTTTCTTTTTCTTGCAACCTTAGCCAAAACAGAAACTCTAGTAATCAATCTGGAAGCACTACTTGTACTACTTAAGCTATCTGAAAGGCGATAAACTTTATAAACATAATCATTAAAAACAAAAATCCTTTTAGCCAATAATGCATTAATGACATTAAAATAAACGTCATTAGCTACAAAGGTTTCATCAAAAATAATTTTTGTAGAAACGATGAAATCTCTCAAATAAACCTTAGACCAGGGTACACAATGCCCTAACTTCAGGTTGAGGAGCTTGTTTTCTGTTTCGTCCTCCAAATATTCAATACATAATTGATTAAAATAATCAGCTCTAATAGAATGCAACCCTGAAATTTCTTGGATTGCTTTTGATAAAAAATAAAAGACATCACCTTCGACAATTAATTTCGAATCAAAAATATCAAAAGCGCCAGTTAAAAACTCATCATCAGCATCAGCAAACAGCAAATATTTCCCTATCGCTTGGGCTAACCCGAAATTTCTAGCTGCTCCAGCACCTTGATTAGAAGGTAGTTGATAGATTTCAAGATTATCAAATTCGTTTTCGAGTTTTTTTAAATCTAGAATATTTACACTAAAGTCATCAACAACAATAATCTGCAAATCATTACGCTTTGGTAAAGAAACTAATAATCGGCGCAGCCTCACTATGTCTTTATAATGAGGAATAATCAAAGAATACTTCTTCTCACGTTCATTCATAACCAAACCCTACTCCTCTTAACTATCGCTACCAAACAAATCTCTTGTATAAACTTTATCTTTAACATCAAGAATGTTTTCTGAGAGCCTATTTGCAACGATCACATCACTAATGTGCTTAAATTCATCAAGATTTTTAATTACATCGGATCCAAAAAACAAATCATCATTCAAAACAGGTTCATATACAACAACCCTTATCCCTTTTCCTTTTAATCGTTTCATTACACCTTGAATTGCAGATGCACGAAAATTATCGGAACCTGATTTCATTACTAAACGATACACTCCGACTACATTAGGCTTCAAAGCGGCTATAGATTCAGCAATAAAATCTTTACGCGTTCTATTTGCACTAACGATAGCTTGAATTAGATTATTTGGCACTTTTTCATAATTAGCCAATAACTGCTTAGTATCTTTAGGTAAACAATATCCGCCATAACCAAACGATGGGTTGTTGTAATGACTACCTATCCGAGGATCAAGTCCAACGCCTTCTATTATTTGTCTGGAGTCCAAACCATACGACTGAGCATAGCTATCAAGTTCATTAAAATATGCTACCCGCATAGCCAAATATGTGTTTGCAAATAATTTTATCGCCTCTCCTTCAGTTGGGTCTGTGAAAAGTACTGGTATATTTTTTTTAATAGCGCCCCTTTGCAAAAGATTGGCAAAAACCCGACCTCGGTCTGAATTTTCAGCTACAACAATGCGAGAAGGGTACAAATTATCATATAGTGCCTTACCTTCTCTAAGAAATTCAGGAGAAAAAATTATATTTTTATTATTAAATTTCCGTTTAATTTTTTCAGTAAAACCTACGGGTACCGTAGATTTAATCACAACAACAGCATTTGGATTGACAACATTAACTACTTGAATTACCGATTCAACACTACTTGTATCGAAATTATCTGTTATAGGGTCGTAATCAGTAGGGGTAGCAATAATAATAAAATCAGCATCAGAGTAAGCTGCCTCGGCATCTAGCGTTGCAGTTAAACTCAGATTTTTCTCAGTTAGAAATCTCACAATATCTTTATCATCAATTGGAGATATTCGATTATTAATCATATCAACTTTTGATTTTACTAAATCAACTGCCACAACATCATTTTCTTGTGCCAAAAGAATCGCATTTGATAAACCAACATAACCTGTACCCACCACAACAATCTTCATCATTTTTTCCAAAAAATAAAACCTATCAATTTTAAATTTAAATTCTCGTTACTAAAATTAATCTAATCAGAAAATTAATCGCGTTAATTTCAATAATTAGACCACACATTCTGCGACTCTAATTTTAATGAAATACAACCAAATATTAGGTATAATTTAAGTCACTTGAATTCACTCGTTTCAAGACTAAAAAATACAAAAACAAATAGAAAAATGCTGAAATCATTGAATAAATAATCACAGAACTTAAGGGGTCGTTATATATATAAATCCCAACAAGAAATCCCATAACTTTTAGAATCGTAAAAAAAACTTCTAGAAACAGAAAAACACCTTGCATCTTGATGGCAGGGATCAAAGCAATTGCGGGCCTAGCAGCCAAAGAGAAAAGCATCCATACTGAAACATATTTTGCATAGACTCCAGCCCAAAACCACTCCTCACCAAAAACAAAACTAAAAACTTCTCCTCCGAAAATCATTACAAAGCCAAATGGTAAAACACCAATCAAAAAGGTTATTGCTGTAGATTTTTGAAAAATTCGAACAGGGTTTTTACCAAGGTTAATCAGTTCTACAATTTGCGCATAGAAGACATTCCCAATAGATATCCCTAGCAACACTGCTGGCGCGGAAATTATAGTTTTACTCAAGGTAAAGTATCCGGCTACGGATGTACCGTAGAATGCCGCCAAAATTAAAACAGGAAAACTTTGTGAAATTGCATTCAAAAAAACTTGTGGTGCTCTAAATTTTGGAAAGTCTGAATATTTCAGAAAAATTTTCTTTGCATCTGGCGTTTCTACTTTTAATTTCAGTTTATTTTCTTTATTGACCCATTTTTTTTCACCTAACCATAATTGCACAGCATATAAAGCATTACCTAAAGTAGTAATAACAATAAGTACAGCCCCAAAGGGATAAAAATACCCAGCGCCAACCTTAGCAACATTAACTATAAATGATTGAGACACCGCAATACGGGCCGAAACTTTAAATTGTTTTTTTCTGATCAACCATTGCTGAATGATCTGCTGCAATGCGTTTAAAAACATTGCAACAGGAATCAGGAGAAGATAATTAGAAACATCTTCCAAATTCATCAATCTTATCAAATCATTTTCGGCAACAATAATCACAATTGCTACCGCTAGACTCAATATCAAAGATAAAAAAAAACTTAGCTTAGCAATACCAACAGCTTCATTATCATCTTTAGGCAAAACGATTGCAATAGGTAAAGTTAGAGCAGCTATAGGAGTCATTATCGCTAATACAGCGACAAAGGTACCTAGTACACCAAAAGCTTCAGGTCCATATAAACGAGTAATCAGTGGCGCGAAAATAATAGAAATAATCTGAGCGCCAGCAGTACCTGTTGCAATTAAAATAACATTTCTTATAAATTTATTTTTAATAAAATTCATAACTTAGTTAATCCAATTCATCTCATCACAATCGAACATCACTTTCTGACTCTAATAACACATACTTCAAGTCATACAAAACATGGTCGGGCTTGCCCAGCTTGCGGATGGCTTCCACGCCCATTTCCACAAACTGGTGATGCGACACGGCCAGGATGATACCGTCGTACTGGCCAGCCTCGGGCTGAGCCACAGGCGTGATGCCATATTCATGCTGCGCTTCGGCCGGATCTACCCACGGATCGTACACGTCCACTTCAACGTTGTACTCCTTGAGCTCCTTGACGATGTCCACCACACGCGTGTTGCGCAGGTCCGGGCAGTTTTCCTTGAACGTCAGGCCCATGATCAGCACGCGTGAGCCCTGAACCATGATGCGCTTGCGCGTCATGGCCTTGACCAGCTGACTCACCACATAGCGGCCCATGTCGTCGTTCAGGCGGCGGCCCGCCAGGATGATTTCCGGGTGATAACCGATGGCCTGCGCCTTGTGCGTCAGGTAGTAAGGGTCCACGCCTATGCAGTGGCCGCCCACCAGGCCCGGACGGAACGGCAGGAAGTTCCACTTCGTGCCCGCCGCCTGCAGCACCGCTTCGGTATCAATGCCCATGCGGTTGAAGATCAGCGCCAGCTCGTTGATCAGCGCGATGTTCACGTCGCGCTGCGTGTTTTCGATGACCTTGGCCGCTTCCGCCACGCGGATGCTCGGCGCCTTGTGCGTGCCCGCCACGATGATCGAGCCATACAGCTGGTCCACCAGCTCCGCCACTTTCGGGTTCGAGCCGGAGGTCACTTTCTTGATGGTGCTGACACGGTGCTGCTTGTCGCCCGGGTTGATGCGCTCGGGGCTGTAACCGGCATGGAAGTCCGTCCCGAACTTCAGGCCCGATACCCGTTCCAGCACCGGCACGCAGTCTTCTTCCGTCGCGCCAGGATAGACCGTCGATTCGTAGATCACGATATCGCCGCGCTTGAGCACCCCGCCTATCGTTTCGCTCGCCTTGATCAGCGGCGTCAGGTCCGGGCGCTTGTAATCGTCGATGGGCGTGGGCACCGTCACGATGTAGACGTTGGCCTCGCGCAAGGCGTTGACGTCGGCCGTATAGCTCAGCTGATGCGCTTCAGCCAGCTCTTCGTTGCTGACCTCCAACGTGCTGTCCGTGCCCTGCTGCAACTCAGCAATCCGTTTTTTATTAATATCGAAACCGATGACGGGGCGTTTTTTACCAAACTCGACTGCCAGCGGCAGCCCCACATAGCCCAAGCCAACCACTGCCAATTTAATTTCGTCAAGATTCATAATTAATTTATCAGTTTGATACAAAAGTTAAACATCTTCGCGACAAAACATTACAGATTCATTTGCCTCCAGATCCCGCTGCAACTCCGCGATTTCTTCTTTCAAGGCATCGTATTCTTTTACACGTATCTTCAGATACTGAACGGTCAGTCTCGCTTTGCTGGCCACGCCTTCCGGCGTCAACAGGTACACGTAGCCCACCTTGTTCTGGCTGTTCCGGAAATTCTGAATTTTCACCAAACCCTTGCCCACCAAGGCTTTCATGCAGTAATTGACCTTCCCCAGGCTAACGCCCAGGCGTGCAGCAAGCTCACGCTGGCTGATATCAGGGTCTTTGGAAATCAGCTGCATTACCTTGAGGTGATATTCATTGCTCATATCTTTATGCATAGCGACGATGTGATGTCTCAGGTGCGTTCAGTCTTTGAACGGTGCGTATGATACCGCTTCAGCGAATATTCAGTGCATAAAATTTCTATTTTTTTTCGCATTCAGGTGAGTCCCGTCCTATAATTCGACCGGAAACAGGATGGGCGCGGCTTATTCCTGAATTGTTTAATTTTTTTGACTTGCATTCATGCTGAACACTCCCTTCCCTCCTTGGCCCAGCTTTACTGAAGAAGAAGCAGATGCGGTCAAGCAAGTATTGCTCTCCAATCGCGTTAACTACTGGACAGGACAGGAAACCCGCGAATTCGAGCAAGAATTCGCCGCCTGGGCCGGCACCAAACATGCCGTGGCGCTGACAAACGGCACGGTAGCGCTGGATGTCGCCCTCATTGCCCTGGGCATCGGTGCCGGTGATGAGGTCATCGTCACCTCCCGCACCTTCCTGGCTTCGGTGTCGTCCATCGTGAACACCGGTGCCACGCCCGTCTTCGCCGATGTGGACAGGGACAGCCAAAACATTTCTCCGGAAACCATTTCCGCCGTGCTCTCGCCGCGCACCAAAGCCATTGTGGCAGTGCACCTGGCGGGCTGGCCTTGCGAAATGGATGGCCTCATGGCCTTGGCCGAGCAACATGGCCTGTATGTCATCGAGGATTGCGCCCAGGCGCACGGCGCGTTGTACCGTGGCAAGCCGGTCGGCTCCATCGGGCATGTCGGCGCCTGGTCGTTCTGCCAGGACAAGATCATGACCACCGGCGGCGAAGGCGGCATGGTCACCACCAATGATGAGGCGCTTTGGAAGAAGATGTGGTCCTACAAGGACCACGGTAAGTCCTGGGATGCCGTCTACAACCGCCAGCACCCTCCCGGCTTCCGCTGGCTGCACGAAAGTTTTGGCACCAACTGGCGCATGATGGAAATGCAGGCTGTCATTGGCCGCATTCAACTCAAGCGCATGCCCGAATGGCACCGCATCCGCCTGGAATATGCAAGCCGCATTTGGGACAATGCAAGACGCTTGCCGGCACTGCGCGTTCCGGAAGTGCCTCAACATATCGTGCACGCCGCCTACAAGACTTATGTCTTTGTTGAACCCCAAGCACTGAAAGCTGACTGGAACCGAGATCGCATCCTGCATGAAATCAATGCAGCAGGCGTTCCTGCCTACTCGGGCTCTTGCTCCGAGGTTTACCTGGAAAAAGCGTTTGATGGCACCCCCTGGCGCCCGCAAACAAGCCTGCCCGTGGCCAAGGCGCTGGGCGAAACCAGCCTGATGTTCCTGGTCCACCCTACCCTGACGGATGCGAACATTGCGCGCACCAATGAGGTGATCACGTCGGTCGTTCAACAAGCGAGCGCTTGACGGCGGTTTCGTTTTTGGGCACATGGTGCGGAATTTTGCCTAATGTGCGGAATTCCGCATCCCCCGTCCTGGTGATGTAACACAGTTTTTCATCTGGCAAACTTGCTGGCAAGTCGCTGCTGCCCCTCTGTCTGTCCCCCATCCGCCGTCATCAAAACTTCATAAAGCCGGTGTTTGCACACTCTAGCGATAGTCTAATATTCACCAAGAATAGCAATAATGCGTAACATATTGGACCGTATGCGACAATCCCCGGGTTTAATACGATTAATGCGATTTTTCCTATCGTTTTTGATGGCTTACCTTAGTCCTTTTTATCTCGCGGCATGATATCTCCCGTACGCTTGCGCGCCCTTAGCGCTGTCGCTTTCGACCTTATTGCAGTTGTCCTGGCCTGGCTGGGTGCCTACCTGCTGCGCTTCAACTTTGAATGGCCCAGCGACCAGAACACACAAATTCTTGTCGGTTTGGCGGCACTTCTGGTCATTCAGCTTCTGATCTGCCGTTATGCCGGGCTCTACCGCGGCATCTGGATGTTCGCCAGCCTGCCGGATCTGAAGCGGGTCATTAAGGCTGTCCTCGCTCCGGCAGTACTGTTACTGCTGACGACAGCGTTCTCCACGGCCGAACAACATATCGTGCCGCGTTCTGTCATTTTCCTGTACCCGATTCTGCTCCTGTTGATCATGGGCGGCGGTCGTGTCGCCTGGCGCATGTATCGAGAAGCCAGTATGGAACGTAAGGCGGGCGGTTCGGGCAAGCCTGTGGTCATCATCGGGGCAGGCGCCGCCGGCGCACTAATGGTGAAAGAATTGCAGCGCAGCAAAGAATGGAACGTTGTCGCACTGGTGGATGACAATCGCGCTATACATGGCAAGGAACTGCATGGCTACCAGGTGGAAGGCGCCACGGACGATCTGCCTGAGATTCTGACCCGCTACGACGCGCGCCATGTGATCATCGCTATCCCGACGGCCAACCGCGAGGCCTTCCAACGCATTACCCAGATTGCAACGTCCGCACACGCCACAGTCTTTACCATCCCCAGCCTGTCGGAACTGATGAGCGGGCGCGTCGCCATCAACAGCATGCGCCCGGTGAAGGTAGAGGATTTGCTGGGACGCGAAGCCGTCAAAATCGACGATGAGAATGTCAGCACGCTACTGGCCGGCAGACGTATTCTGGTTACCGGTGCGGGCGGTTCTATTGGTAGCGAACTGTGCCGCCAACTGGCCCGCTTCCATCCCGCACGGATTCTGCTGGTGGAATCGAGCGAGTTCGCCCTCTATACCATCGAACAATGGTTCCGTACCCACCGCTCCGAAATTGAAGTTGTGCCTCTGGCTGCCGATATCAAGGACGAAATCCGTATCGACCAGATTTTCACCGAGTACAAGCCTGAAGTGGTGTTCCACGCCGCGGCCTACAAGCACGTTCCACTGATGGAGCAGCGCAACGCCTGGCAAGCCGTCCGGAACAACGTTTTTGGTACGCTGAACGTCGCACGCATCGCGCAAGCCCATGGAGTGAAGCGTTTTGTATTGATTTCTACCGACAAGGCTGTCAATCCCACCAACGTCATGGGCGCCACCAAGCGCATGGCCGAGATGGCCTGCCTGGATTTGCAGACCCGTCCGGATAACCAGACCATCTTCCAGATGGTTCGTTTCGGCAACGTGCTGGGCAGCACAGGCAGCGTTATCCCGAAATTCAAGCAACAGATCGAGTCCGGCGGCCCCATTACCGTCACCCATCCCGAAATCACGCGCTATTTCATGTCTATCCCGGAAGCGGCACAATTGGTGCTGCAGGCATCGGCCATGGGTAAAGGCGGCGAAGTCTTTGTGCTGGATATGGGCGAACCGGTGAAAATCACCGATATGGCGCGGAACATGATCCGTTTGGCAGGCTTGACCGAAGAGCAGATCGGGATCGAGTTTACCGGCCTGCGCCCAGGTGAAAAGCTGTATGAAGAACTGTTGGCAGATGCCGAGGAAACCCTGGAAACCACGCACCCGAAACTGCGTATCGCCCGTGCCCGCCAGACACCCGACCAGCTCTCCGTTTTCCTGTTGGAATGGCGCCAGCACCGCACGCCGATGAGCGACGAAGAAGTACGTGCCACGCTGAAACGCTGGATTCCTGAATACACGCCAAGCGGCGCCCAGTAAGCAGTGATTGCTAGCTCCTGGTTTTGATCATGATAAAACGTTTATTTGATATTGTTGTTTCCCTGACCGCGCTGATCCTCCTCAGCCCGGTGCTGTTGGTCGTGGCAATCCAGGTTCGCCGCAAACTGGGTTCGCCTGTTCTGTTTCGGCAAATCCGTCCCGGTCTGCGCGGCAAACCTTTCGAGATGGTCAAATTCCGCACCATGCGGGACGCGATTGATGCAAATGGCAAACCCCTGCCGGACGCCGAGCGCCTGACGGCCTTTGGCCGTATGCTGCGCAGCACGAGCCTGGATGAATTACCAGAACTTTGGAATGTCCTGAAAGGTGACATGAGCCTGGTTGGCCCGCGCCCCCTGCTGATGGAATATCTGCACCTGTATAACCCGCGTCAGGCTAGCCGTCACAATGTCAAACCCGGCATTACCGGCTGGGCCCAAGTCAATGGCCGGAACGCAATATCCTGGGAACAAAAGTTTGAATTTGATGCATGGTATGTGGAGCACCAATCGCTTTGGCTGGATATCAAGACTCTATGGTTGACAGTGAAAAAAGTTATTATCCGCGACGGCATCACAGCTGAAGGCTCAGCAACCATGGAAAAATTCCAAGGTAGCTCAAAGTAAACAGCCAATCTCATACAGCAAAAAAACACTTACCAAAGAAAAAACCGTGAAAACATACGCAATTTTCGGAGCCGGTGGCTATGGACGAGAAACGATCCCTGTAGCAAGAATGATGTTGCAAGCGTCACTCCAAGACAATTACCGTTTGGTTTTTGTCAGCGATACCAAGAACGCCGAAACAATCAACGGTTACCCGCTCTTAAGCAAAGAAGAGTTCCTGGCCTTAACTCAAACTGAAAAATTCTTCAATATAGCCATTGGTGACTCTCAGACGAGAGAAAGAATAAGCCACGAACTGATAGCTGCTGGCATCAAGCCATTTACCATCACCTCACCCAGCACTGTCATTTTTGATGCTAATGAAATCGGTTCTGGTGCAATCCTTAGCCCGTTTACGACAATTACATCGAATGCCAAAATCGGCAAATTTTTTCATGCCAATATTTATTCATATGTAGCACATGACTGCGTCATTGGCGACTATGTCACATTCGCTCCATCCGTAAAGTGCAATGGCGGGGTTATCATTGAGGATCATGCCTATATTGGAACTGGTGCCGTCATTAAACAAAGCATGCCAAATCGACCAATAGTAATTGGGGCAGGAGCTATTGTTGGCATGGGTGCAGTCGTTACCAAAAGCGTGCCAGCAGGCGCAACCGTTCTAGGCAACCCTGCAAAACCCTTGCGTGCACTATAATAGAAAGGAAAGCAATGATAGTTGGTCTTATTGGCACAGGAACGATGGGAAAAGGTATTGCACAAATACTTGCGCAAGCTGACTTAATCGACCAAATCCTCTGGCTTGGACGTAATCCAGCACCTGCCCAAACAGCTCAGCATGACGTCGAGCAGCGCATTAAAAAACTTGAAGAAAAAAATAGAATTTCTTCTGACGCTGCACAAAAAGCAATCAAAAAAATAGTCATTATTGAGCATATAGAACAATTAGCAACAGCAAAAACTATCATTGAAGCAGTTGCAGAAAACATCGAAAGCAAAAAATCGGTTTTCTCTAAAATATCTAGCATTGCTGATGAAAGCACGATTATTGCTTCTAACACATCCTCATTATCCATTACTCAACTAGCCAGCCTGACAAAGCACCCCGAAAATGTTATCGGGTTGCATTTCTTCAACCCGCCTACCGTGATGAAGCTCACGGAAGTTGTCATTGGTTTAACAACAAGCCCAACCACTACGGAGTGGGCGCTTGATTTTTCCAAAAAACTAGGCAAAGACCCTGTTGTTGTCAATGAAGCACCTGGATTTATTGTCAATCGAATGTTAATACCGATGATCAATGAAGCCATAGGTATTTTGGCAGAAGGAGTGGCATCTGCCGAAGAAATTGACAAGGCAATGAAATTAGGAGCCAACCATCCAATTGGCCCCCTCGCCTTGGCCGACCTAATCGGTAACGATGTAAATCTTTCCATTATGGAAACTCTTCACAACGAGACCGGCGATCCCAAGTATCGCGCCCACCCATTACTTCGAAAAATGGTACGAGCAAATCTTCTCGGCAGAAAAAGCGGACAAGGTTTTTTCAAATATACGCGCCAATAGCCCAAGTCTTTACGGATACAGTTTTATATGCATGAGCCTGTTCAATATAACTAGAGGGAAAATAAAAAGAGGCCAATCAACGGACTAGCCTCTTTTTGAAAAACTCCGCCCTAATTGAACATCAGCAACCTGCTATGTGTACTGCCGCCGGATAAGACCGCTGATACCGTACCGTAAACGCCTGGAAAGCCTTCAGCGCCAGCTGAGGATCATGGCCGGGCTTGACCAGGAAGCTGTCAAAGCCGCAGCGCGCCTGGTAGTGGATGGTGTCTATCATCACATCGCCTACCGCACGCAATTCCCCTTGCCATCCATATTGCGTCCGCAGGATCTGCGCGAATGAGTAGCCGCGGCCATCGGTGTACTGAGGGAAGTCGATCGCCAGCAACCAGATACCCTGCGGTTGGATCAATCCCTGCTCCGCCCCGGGCAGGCTGGCGATTTCGTCATCTGGAGCAATCCAGATGCCCAGCGGATGCAGGCGCCCTTTCGCCGCGTCCAGGTTTTCAAGCCAGGCCGGCAAACGCACCAGCCAGCCTGGTTCATCTGCTGGCAATGCGGGCCCATCCTCCCCGGCTTCGTACAGTCTGGCGTCGTTTTCCACCAATTGACCATGCCGGATCAGATGCGGCTGTTGCACCGGCTTGGTGATCACGTCTTTTGATTCTTCAGCAGCAGGCGCCTGAGCGTCCACGGCCGGATTTGCTGTCAGGGTATCAGGCATGTGCAGCTCCTGCGGCTTTCTTGGGGTTCAAGACGGGGTCGTCGTAGACGTGGTCTTTGAAGGGCGCGATGCCCAGGCGCTCGACCACGTCAATGAAGCGCTCGGCGTCACTGTCTCGGGTGGAGAGATAGGTTTCCACCAGTCGCTCCACGACGATGGGCACATGTTCCCGCGCAAACGACGGGCCTATGATTTTCCCTATGGCTGCACCGCCTTCGGGCGTGCCGCCGGCGCCGCTCTGGCGACCGCCTAGCGTAACCTGATACCACTCCTCCCCGGCCTTATCCACGCCCAGGATGCCGATATGCCCCACGTGATGGTGACCGCAGGAGTTGATGCAGCCGGAGATATTCAAGTCCAGTTCCCCGATGTCGTATAGGTAATCGAGATTCTCGAAACGTTGTTGTATGGCCTCGGCGACGGGGATGGATACCGCATTGGCCAATGCGCAGAAATCCCCCCCCGGACAGGCGATGATGTTGGTCAGCATGCCGATATTCGGTGTTGCCAGGTTCTGTGCCCGCAATTGCTGCCAGAGCTCGAACAGGCGATCGTGCCGCACGTCGGCCAGGATCAGGTTCTGCTCATGGGATACGCGCAACTCACCAAAGCCATACTCATCCGCCAGGTCGGCCACGTAATCCATCTGGTCAGCGGTGATGTCACCTGGCGGGATGCCTGTCGCCTTGAGAGAGACTGTCACCGCAACGTAACCTGGCACCTTGTGCGGATGCACGTTGGTGCGCAGCCAGCGCGCGAATAGCGGGTGCGCCGCCGCATGCGCATCGTGCACCTCGGGTCGGGTCGTCAGGGTTTCGTAGTCCGGCCAGGTAAAGCGGGTGGCAATGCGGTCGAGTTCAGCCTGGGTGATGGTGTCTGGGCCGCCACGGATATGCCGCCATTGTTCTTCAACCTGTTCCGCGTAGGCCTCGACGCCCAGGTCCTTGACCAGGATTTTGATGCGCGCCTTGTATTTGTTGTCACGCCGGCCATGCAGGTTATAGACGCGCAGCGCAGCCTGCAGGTAGGTGAGCAGGTCGTACCAGGCAACAAATGGCTTGACCAGCTTGCCGACGATGGGCGTGCGGCCCATGCCACCGCCTATCCAGACGCGAAAACCGATTTCGCCATCCTGCTCGACCGCTTGCAAGCCGATGTCATGCACGCCGACGGCAGCCCGATCCACCACGGCGCCACTGACGGCGATCTTGAATTTGCGCGGCAGGAAAGCGAATTCGGGATGCAGCGTGGACCATTGGCGGATAATTTCGCACCATACCAGCGGGTTGACCAGTTCGTCCGGCGCAATACCGGCAAAGTGATCTGTGGTGGTGTTGCGTATGCAGTTGCCGCTGGTCTGGATGGCGTGCATCTGCACCGTCGCCAGTTCGCCCAGTATTTCCGGCACGGTTTCCAGCCTGGGCCAGTTGAACTGCATGTTCTGGCGTGTGCTGAAGTGCCCATAGCCGCGGTCATATTTTCGGGCGATGAAGGCCAATTTTCGCAGTTGCCGTGACGCCAGCATGCCGTAGGGAATGGCCACGCGCAGCATGGGCGCATGGCGCTGCACGTACAGGCCGTTTTGCAGGCGCAGCACGCGGAACTCGTCTTCCGTCAGCTCGTTGGCGAGAAAGCGGCGGGTCTGGTCCGCAAACTGAGCAACGCGCTGCTCGACCAGTTGTTGATCTATTTCATCGTAAATATACATACAGGAATCCAGATGCGCCGGCACGCCACACTTATCGGCAGGCAGCATCGGGAGCAGCAGCCTGCGGGCCCCAGGCGACCGTTTTCCCCGCATGAAGGCGGGAATGGGGAGTGACAAGGATATAAGAACCCCCCATTCATTCTTAGACAGTTTTTCTATAAGCTGATGCTTGAAGCATGAAAAATAATAGGTGGCTGCGCCCGTTTGGTACCCCAAGCAGCCTAAGGCAGCCTCCAGACCACCTTCTGACCGTAGCCAAGCCGCCTCAAGCCCGCCTCATCAGGCTGCCTGCCGCGGCGCCGGTGCCTTCAGATTCCGCCCCAGCCATTGCACCGCGCGTGCCACGGAATCATTCCACTCCAGCCCATAGTTCAGCCGGACGCAGTTGCCATAGGCTCCGTCCCTGGCAGTGAACATCGGCCCTGGCGCCAACGAAACGCCCTGCTCCAGCGCCAGCCGGAACAGGGTCATGGCATCGACGTCCTGCGGCAATTCCAGCCACAGGAAATAGCCGCCTTCAGGCCGGGTGCAGCGCGTTTCGGCCGGAAAACTGCCGGCAATCGCGTGCAGCATTTCTCCCTGGGTCGATTGCAAGGTGCGCCGCAACAGGCGCAATTGCTTGTCGTAGCTGCCCTGCTCCAGATAGGCCGCCAGCGCAACCTGGGCCGGCATGGAGGCTGCCAGGCTGAAGGTCAGTTTCTGGCGCGCCATGCGGTCAATGAAGCGCCCTGGAATCGCCCAACCCACGCGATAATGCGGCGCGAGGGTTTTTGAGAACGATGAGCAATGCAACACCCAGCCATCGCGGTCATAGGATTTGATGGGTCGCAAGGCTTCATTGCTGAAATGCAGCTCGCCATAAACATCATCCTCTATGACAGGGATGCGGTGCCGCGCCGCCATTTCCGCCAGCGCCTGCTTTTTTTCCTCGGGCATGAGGCTGCCCAGCGGGTTCTGGAAATGGCTCATCACCCAGCAGGCTGCCGGGCGTTGCTCGGCCAGCACCTGTTCCAGCACCTGCAGGTCCATGCCCTGCTCCGGGTGCGTCGGGATTTCTATGGCACGCAGGCCCAGGCGTTCCAGGGCCTGGAACACGCCGTAAAATGCTGGCGACTCCACCGCCACGGCATCCCCCGGTCTTGCCACGGACATCAGGCACAGGTTGAGCGCTTCCATGGCGCCATTGGTGATGATGACTTCGTCCGCATGCACTGCTTTGCCCGTCGCCGCATAACGGCGCGCAATATTGCGCCGCAAGCGCAAATCACCCATGCTGAGATTATCCACGGTGCTCCAGGGATCGACATTGCGGGCGGCCTTGCCCACCAGTTGCCCCAGGCGCTCCAACGGAAACAGGTGAGCGCTGGGAAAAGCCGCGCCCAGCGGCACGACATCCCGGCGCAGCATCGCGCTCAGGACGTCGAACACCCGGTCTATGACTTTAGGCTGCACCACATGGCCGGCTACATCGGCCTTTGCACCATCGAACTCGGGCGGGCGCACGACGGGATGGCCAACAACGTAATAGCCCGAACGGTCCTGCGCCCGTACCAGGCCCCAGGATTCCAGCAGGTAATAGGTACTGAACACCGTCGTCGGGCTGACGCCGCGTTCCCTGGCCAGGCTGCGTACTGACGGCAGGCGGTCGCCAGCGCGCCAGATGCCGGTGCGAATGGCGTCGGAAAACTCATAGGCCAATGATTCGTAACGCTTCATACTTGCGCCATTCCCCTACCCGGCCGTTCCAGCGGCACCATGGGCCGGCCGGCCCCAGGCGTCGCTTGCGCGGTAACGGCTGCAATTGCCCCATGCGGCTGCATCAAGAGCCCTGCAACTTGCCTTCCAGCACTGCCATGCGTGGCCGAATATGCGCTCTGGCCGGTTGCCGTCATGCCGGCCGCCGACATCAATAGGCGCATGCCATAGGCCATGCCCGCCAGCACCAGGACGCTGACCAGCCAGATGCCCAGCAGCCAAGCCAGGCGCTGCTGCCATGAACTGGCGGCAGGCTTGCCCATCATCGGTTTCTGGATTTCCATTTTCATCAATGATACCCCTCGCCGCGCTTGACCTTGCCGCGGAACACAAAGTAGGACCATGCCGTATACATCAGGATGACCGGAACGATCAGCAAGGCGCCCACAAGGGCAAAACCCTGGCTTTGCAGGGGAGCAGCCGCGTCCCAAATAGTGATGCCCGGCAGAATGATGTACGGCCAGATCGCCGCCCCCAGGCCGCCATAGCCCAGCAGGACCAAGCAAAGCGCCAGCGCGAATGGCGCGGCTTCGGCCCGCCGGCCCAGCGCACGCAACAAGCCCGCGGCCAGCAGCACCACCAGTACCGGAACCGGCGCCAGCCACAACATGCCGGGCCAGCTGAACCAGTGCTGCGCAATGTGGCCCTGCACCAGCGGCGTGAACACGCTGACCAGCGCAATACACGCCAGCATCAGCCAGGTCAGCGGCCGGGCCAGACGCATCATCCGGCGCTGCAAGGCACCTTCCGTTTTCAGTACCAGCCAGGTACTGCCCAGCAAGGCATAGCCCACCACCACACCCACGCCAGACAACAGCGAGAACGGTGTGGCCCAATCGAAAATGCCACCGATGTAGCGATGCCCATCCATGGCAATGCCTTCGACGAAAGCCCCCAGCACGATGCCCTGGCATAAGGCAGCAACCAATGATCCGCCCGTGAAGGCGATATCCCAATAGCGCCGGTGGCCTGGCGTTGCCTTAAACCTGAATTCAAATGCCACGCCACGGAAAATCAGCCCAAGCAGCATGGCCAGCAGCGGGATGTAGAACGCGTGCAGCAGCACGGCGTATGCCAAGGGAAACGCCGCCATCAGGCCCGCCCCACCCAGCACCAGCCAGGTTTCGTTGCCGTCCCACACCGGCGCCACGGTATTGACCATGACATCCCGATCTTCGCGGTTGCCGACGAACGGAAACAGGATGCCTACCCCCAGGTCGAATCCATCCAGGATCACGTACATCAGCACGCCAAAAAGGATAATGATCGCCCACAGAACTGCCAGATCTATACCCATTCAGGCCTCCGTGCGTTGAATCTTGGCATTTGCAGCCGGGAAATTGGCGGGTACGGCCAAGCCATGCGCATGCAGCATGCCAGGCGCTTGTTCATCCGGTTCATGGCCATCCGGGCCGCTGATTTCCGGCGGCCTGGCCAACAGCCGCAACAGGTACCAGATGCCCACACCAAACACCAGCAGATAGACAACAAGAAATACCGCCAGCGTGACCCCCAGCGTCAGGGTGCTATGCGGCGTGGCCGCATCGCTGGTACGCATGAGGCCGTACACTACCCAGGGCTGACGCCCGATTTCCGTGGTGTACCAGCCGGCCAATATCGCGATCAGCCCGGTCGGCCCCATCCCGATGGCGAAGGCCTGCAAGCGCCTTGCATCGTACAAACGGCCGCGCCAACGCGCCCAGGCCGCCCATAGCGCCAGCAGAATCATCAGCAGGCCCAGGCCGACCATGACACGGAACGACCAGAACACCACGGTTGCGTTCGGTCTGTCTTCCGGCGGGAATGCCTTCAAGCCGGGAATTTCGCCATCCAGGCTGTGCGTGAGGATCAGGCTACCCAATCGCGGAATACCGATTTCGTAGCGGTTCGACTCGGTTTTCATGTCCGGCACGGCAAACAGCAGCAATGGGAAGCCCTCGCCCGGATGGTTTTCCCAATGCCCTTCCATCGCGGCTATCTTGGCCGGCTGGTGCTTGAGTGTATTCAAGCCGTGCATATCGCCCACGAAAGCCTGCAACGGCGCCGCGAGCAACAGCATGCCCAGCGCCATGGCGAACATACGGCGGACGCGCTTATCCTGGTTGCCCTGGCGCAGGTGCCACGCCCCGGTCGCCGCGACCAGCAAGGCCGTGGCCACAAACGCGGCCAGGCCCATATGTGCCAGGCGGTACGGAAAAGACGGGTTGAAGATCACCGCCCACCAGTCGGTGGGAATGATCCGCCCGTCGGCAATCGCATAGCCTGCCGGGGTCTGCATCCAGCTGTTGGACGCAAGGATCCAGGTCGCAGATATCAGCGTTCCTATCGCCACCATGACGGTAGAAAAGAAGTGCAGGCCCGGCCCGACGCGTTGCCAGCCGAACAGCATGACGCCCAGGAAGCCGGCCTCCAGGAAGAAGGCGGTCAACACCTCATAGGCCAGAAGGGGCCCGGTGATACTGCCGGCGTATTCCGAAAAATAGCTCCAGTTGGTGCCGAACTGATAGGCCATCACCAGGCCTGACACTACACCCATGCCAAAGTTGACGGCAAAGATGCGGCTCCAGTAGTGGTATAGGTCACGATATTCCGGCCGACGTGTTTTCAGCCAACAGGCCTCAAGCACCGCCAGATAGCTGGCAAGGCCGATGGTAATGGCCGGAAAAATGATGTGGAACGACACGGTAAAACCGAACTGGATGCGCGCCAGCAATAATGCGCTTGCTTCCATGATGAAGACTCCCGATAGCGCGGGCCCCCCCGGTTTCCAGGCATGGCGCCGCTACGTGGCACAGGTAGCCAAGCCCGCCCTTATGGGGCACGCAAGGCCACAACTGAACCTTAAGCGCCAGCACTATTTCAGTACAGAATCAGAAATCAGGAAAAAAACCATATCAGATTGACGGGAAGCTGCCGAAGATGAGCCGGCTTGCTGTCGGTGCGTGCAAGCCGGCATCTTCCTGCCGTGCCAAATGCCGCGCCCAACGCAACTAGCCCCTGCCGTTACCGTGCAGGGGCTAGTCGTGAACGCGATATCGTACTTCCCGCGGGCCGAGGCCCTGCATCAGTCAGAACACTGCCTTGTCCAGCTATACCGAGAGCCGAACCACCGGCAGTCAATGCATCCGGCAGATACTTACTGCTGCGCAGGCAGCCTGCGCAGCAGCATGGGCTCAACCCGGGTGCTCGGAGATTGCCAGTTCTTGTTGCCAGCCTCAATGGCCCAGGCCAGCACGTCTGCTGCCAACGCATCAGTGGCGCGTCCATAGGCTTGCACCACGGTTTCCGTGCCCAGGTCAGGCACGTCCACGCGCTCTTCGAAAACCTGATCCGCGACGACGCGACGCGAATCCAGATGCAGCAAGTCTGCATCCAGACGCAGGTAGACCGTACCGCCGCCATCGGTTTTACGAAGCACCTGGAAAGCCCTCAAGCTGGATTCCAGTTCGAAATCGGCAGGCAGCCCGGACAGTTCATTGCTGACGCCGCTGAAACGGCGGGCATCAATGAAGGCGGTGATCAGGCGTTCACGTACCATGACCGGTGCCGGTTCGGCCCAGAGCACATCCTTGTAGGCACTGACGCTAGCATCCGGTGCCACAATCCACCATTGCCGGCTATCCAGCGAACGTACCGCCTGCGGCGTCACCACACGCACGTTCCAGCCCGCCTGCGGCAACTGCGCATTGGCCTGTACCTGGCTCATGGGCAGGACATAAGGGGTACGGACGACCGGCTCCGGCAGAATGGAGCAGGCGCCCAGGCTGGCCAGGACGGCAGCAGCAGCCAGCACACGGCCACGAAGAATGACGCTCATGGTTTGAACTCCCGTATGGTATCGCGGCCCAGCAGGTAACCTGCCGGATCTTCATTCAGACGCTGGATCAGCGTACGCAAGGTCACCAGCGTGCTACGCAGCTCACGTATCGCCGGGCCAATGTCGCTCAGCCCTTGCATGCCACTGGCCAGAGCGCCGTAGTGGTTGGCCAGCAGGTTCTCGGTTTCGGCGGAAATGCGCGACAGGGACTCCGTGGTATTGCGCACGTTATCCATGATGGCAGCACCACGCTCGCCCACCGCCTTTTCTGCGGTACGGGCCAGCTGCGAAATCTGCGCCAGTGCTTGATCAGCCCCCTTACCGGCTTCGGCCAGGGCATCCAGCATGCTGGAAACATGGCCACTTTGCTGTGCCATCGTATTGCTGACTTCCTCGACATTGGCCAGGATCTTACTGACGTTGTTCACGTTCTCTTCGGAGAACACTCGATTGGCGTTGCGCAGCAGATCGTTGATATTGGCGACGGTATTCTCACCGCTGTTGAGGATGCGGGCGAACGGCGACGGGCTGGCGACTATGACGGGGTCCTGCCCGTTGCTGCCTTCAAGCAGCGGGCTGCCGGGCGAACCGCCGCCCAGTTGAATCACCGAAGTGCCGGTCAGGCCGGTCAGGGCCAGGACGGCAGTCGTATCCTTGCGAACGGGAATACTGCTCTTGATTGCAATACGCGCCAACACCCGGCGCGGGTCATTGGGATCGAGGCGCAGCGACGCCACGTCGCCCACCACGATACCGCTGTATTCCACCGCGCTGCCTTGCGACAGGCCACGCACGGTTTCATTGAAGACGACCTCGTAGTGCTTGACCGCGCCATCCCCGTAGGATTTGTGCAGCCATAGCGCAAACAGCATGATGGCTGCCACGGCCAGCGTGACAAAGGTGCCAATCAGAATATGATGGGCGCGGGTTTCCATATCAGTTGCTCTCCTTCACTTGCCGCGCCGCACGCTCGGCCGAGCGCCCGCGCGGGCCATGGAAATAGGCGCGAATCCAGTCGTTGTCGACCTCTTCCACGACATCCAGACTGTCTGCAACCAGCACCCGCTTGTCGGAAAGCACGGCGACACGGTCGCAAATCGTATAAAGCGTGTCCAGATCGTGAGTCACGAGGAACACGGTAAAACCCAGCGCGCCGCGCAGGGTAAGGATCAATTGGTCGAATGCCGCCGCACCGATCGGGTCCAGCCCCGCAGTGGGTTCATCCAGAAACAGAATATCGGGATCAAGCGCCAATGCGCGCGCCAGTGCGGCGCGCTTGACCATGCCGCCCGACAGCGAAGATGGCGACTTGGGGCCAGCATCGGGCGGCAAACCCGCCAGCGCCAGCTTCAGGCCGGCCAGGCGTTCGGCTTCCGGCCGCGAAAGCCCCGCATGCTCTATCAGCGGCAAAGCGACGTTTTCAGTCACCGTCAGCGAGGAAAACAGGGCGCCGCTCTGGAACAATACGCCGAAACGGCGTTCCAGCTTGGAACGCTGCGCTTCGGGCAACGCCAGCAGGTTCTGGCCGAACACCTTGACCTCGCCAGCGGCTGGCCGCTGCAATCCGACGATGGTGCGCAACAACACCGATTTGCCGGTCCCCGAGCCGCCGACCACGCCCATGATTTCCCCACGGCGCACATCGAGATCGAGATTATTGTGCACAACCTGCTTGCCGAATTGATTACGCACGCCGCGCACCTGGATAATGGGTTCGGCGTCTGCCGCGCCCGCGGCAGGCTGTGCAGCTGCTGCCGCACTGGCGGCAGCAACATCCTGTTCCGTCACCATCCCATCTCCATATAGAACAATGCAGCCACCGCATCCAGCAGGATGACGAGGAAGATGGACTGCACCACGCTGGAAGTCGTGTGTTCACCCACCGACTGGGCGCTGCCGCGCACACTGAAACCTTCGCGGCAACCGATCGCGGCAATCATGAACGCGAATACCGGCGCCTTGACCATCCCCAGCACGAAATGCCGCACCGGAATGTTTTCCTGCATGATGGACAGGAACATGGTCGGGGAAATATCCAGGCTCACGGCACACACCAGCATGCCGCCCAGAATCCCGGCCATCATGGCAATGAACGTCAGGAGCGGCAAGGCGATCAGCATCGCCAGCACCCTGGGCACCACCAGCATTTCCATGGGGTCCAGGCCCTGGGCCCGGATGGCGTCGATTTCCTCATTGGATTTCATCGCACCGATCTGCGCGGTGAATGAACTGGCAGTACGGCCGGCCATGAGAATGGCGGTCAGCAACACGCCGAATTCTCGCAGGAAGGAAAAGCCGACCAAGCTCACGGTGTAAATGCTGGCGCCGAAATCCGCCAGAATGGTCGCCCCCAGAAAGGCCACCACTGCCCCCACCATGAACGACAGCATGATGACGATGGGAATGGCGTTGAAACCCGCCTGTTCGATCTGCGCCACCATGGCCGTCATGCGCCAGCGCCTGGGACGCAGCAGCACACCCAGCGAGCACTGGATGATCAGGCCGATGAAACCCATCAGGCCAACCAGGTTGTGCCAGATGTTTTCCGTGGCCGTGCCGACGTTTTCGAGGAACTGCGTGAAGGCATTGGCCTTTTTGGCAGCCGGGGCATCCAGCGGCGGATCCGCCAGGATGACGGCGCGCAACAAGGCTAGCCGGCCAGGTTCCAGGCCATCGCCCTGCCCCAGCAAACGCGCCAGTTCGTCCTTGCCCAGCCATTCCAGCAGCATGGCCGCGCCGGCAGTATCCAGGGCCTTGATATCCCCGAGATCCAACGCCTTGACCTTGGCCGACGGGTAATTGCCGGTGGCCGCCTGCAGCTGAGAGTAATGGGCGAGCGTCCACTCGCCGCTCAATCGCGCCGTGCCGTTCGCTTCATCCCAAGAGAGAAAAGCTGATTCCACCACCGTCAGTTCCGTCTGTATCCTAAACTTGGGCCAAGGCCAGCGTGCATGCGCATTGTTGCAGCGCCGGCCGAGCAAGGGACAGGCATAAGACTGCCTATGCCACCTACGATGCGGCCCCACCCAAAACCAGCCACAATGACAACCGACCCGTATGCTAACTTGCCATGCTGATTTTGTCGCACAAGAGTGACTATATTTATACTTCCAATCTTTTCATTGCAATTCGAAGGCGACAATTCGAATACCTTTGATGGATGTCACGCTTTCTTGAAAAAACATCTGCCATTCCGGCGCAGCGCCGCCTGGCAACTGGCAACTGGCAACTGGCAACTGGCAACTGGCAACTGGCAACTGGCAACTGCGCGGATGATGACGGACTGGCCGGATGTACGTTCCCAGCGCAGAGATTTTTCGGACAGCACGGTGCCTTGAATCGAGATGGGCAATAAATGGACAGACAAGTCATCGACGCCATGCAACGCTGGCCGGACGTTCCCGCAGCCTGTGGTTGGCTTTCGCTGGATGCACGTGGCGCCTGGCGCCTGCATGAACACGGTGATGCCAATACCGGCACACCGGGGGAGCGCATTGCACACGACGGCCTGCGCGCCTTTATTGCACGCAATTACAGCCATGACGACCATGGCCGCTGGTTTTTCCAGAACGGGCCCCAGCGTGTTTTTGTAAGCCTGGAGGCGGCGCCCTACCTGTTGCGCTGGAATGACACGCAAAGTGCACTGGAAAACCACCTGGGTATGCCCGCCGGCAATATTTTCGCCTGGTGGCTGAGCAGTGACGGCAGGCTCTATGCCCAAACCGCCCTGGGTCCGGCTGCGCTGGATGATCGTGAACTGGAAAGCACCGCCAGGCGGCTGATGCTGCCCAATGGCGCAAGCCTGTTGCAGTATTGGCTGACCCACTACCCGGAACTTGCCGACGACGCCGCCAGCGTCTTGCTGCTGCCGGACGTTCAACTGGACGGCCAGCTCCCAGGGGCACCGCTGATGGGCATAGGCGAGCAACGACTGCCTGCCGAACTCGGTTTCCAAAGACACCCAAGCATCTAGCAGGCACAGCAGTCCAGGCACTTTGACGTACAGAAAACTGGGCAAAAAAGGGCCCCTACGCTGCGCATTCGGCTGAGATGCCCCCGAGAGGGCGTAAACAGCCGCAACCGCATAAGCTGCTGAAACGACACTAGCGGAGCTGAAACTGCACGAACGGCCGGCGGCCAATCCACTGTGCTCATTTGAGCACTCTGTCTGCCTGCAAACTGACGCCAGGCGCTAGGCTATGACGTCCGATCCGCCAGGAAGCGTCCCCATGCCATCACCGTCACCCACTTCACCTGCAGGCAGCCAGGCCACCAATACCAACCCGCCGCCGGATGCCGCCTCGCGCTCCCCTTTCGCAACCCGGCCGGGCATCAAGCCGCGCCACCCGGATATGCCGCGCCGGCCCTATCAATGCCTGCCCTTTCCCGTGCGGATGCTGCATGCCCCGACGCACACAGAGGCCACGTCGCCGCCCACCGCCCACACGTCGCCAGGCACCGATTTCGACGGTCACTGGAAAGACGCGCTGGCCTCGCTGCTGGCACCTTGCATGGCCTTGTTCTGGCCGGACTTGCATGACGCGGTCGACTGGAACTCGCCACTCGATTTCCTCGACAAGGAATTACGCGCGCTGAACCCCGGTCGCCGCCGCAACCGGCGCTATCCCGACAAGCTGGTCCGCGTGCGGCTGCGCAATGGCGCGCCAGCACTGATGCTGCTGCACGTGGAAATCCAGCAGCGTCTGGCCAGTCATTTTGCCAAACGCATGTATAGCTACTTCGCCAGGTTATATGAAACCTATCCTGACACCCCCATCCTGCAATTTGCCATCATTACGCGCAGCCCCGGACGGGCCTCACATCTGCACTATGACTACGCCCCAGAAGGTAAGGATTTTCTGAGCCTGGCCTATCGAGTGCCGGTGGTACATTTGCAGAGCTGGGCCGATCAGGAGAACGAACTTCAAGCCCGGGCACCCGACAACCCATTTGCCGTCGTGGTATTGGCAGAACTCGCCGCCGCCGCCCGGCGCGATGCGCCCCAGGTACGTCTGGAGGCAAAAACCCGGCTGGTACGCAACCTCTATCAATACGGCTGGCCTGCCGCGCGCGTCAGGCAACTATTCCTGTTCATCGACGGCATTCTCGCCCTGCCGCCCGCTTTGGACGAACAATTCTGGCAATCCCTGGCAAACTTCGAGGAGGAACGCAACGTGGCCTATATCAGCAGCGTGGAACGAATCGGCATTAAGAAGGGCCTGACACAAGGCCTGGAAACAGGACGTCACGAAGGCATGGCGGGACTGTTGCGCGAGCAGCTGGAAGTCCGGTTCGGCCCCTTGTCAGCGGCCGACCTGCAACGTCTGCAACTGGCGGATGGCACGACGCTGCGTGCCTGGGGCCGGCGCCTGCTGGATGCCCGGACACTGGAAGGCATCTGGCATTGAACCGATGCCGGCGTGACAGATTCAACGCGTTTGGCCGGGAAGACTCCCCCGGCCAGGGCGTCTGTCGCTAAAATGGCCGCATGAGCGACCTTCCCGCAGATTTTTACTTCCCCGCCCCACGCCAGCAACGCTATTGCAGCCAATGCGGCACGCTGCTGACTCGTGCCACCCCGCCGGGTGACAACCGCGTGCGCGATCTTTGCCAGCATTGTGGTGCGGTTCACTATCAGAACCCGCGCATGGTGGTTGGCTGTGTGCCGGTCTGGCGCGGCAAAGTGCTGCTATGCCGCCGGGCGATCGAACCCCGCTATGGCTTCTGGACCTTGCCCGCCGGTTTCATGGAGCTGGAAGAAACCACAGAACAAGGTGCCCTGCGGGAAACGCTGGAAGAAGCTGGCGCGCAGGTCGAGGCCGGCCCGCTCTTCACCGTGATCGACGTGCCGGGCGTCAATCAGGTTCATATTTATTATCTTGCCAACGTACTGGACGAAAAACTGGACCCAGGTCCGGAAAGCCTGGAAGCCGCGTTTTTCGATGAAGCCGACATCCCCTGGGATCATCTTTCATTTCTCAGCGTATCGTCGACTTTGCGGCATTTTTTCGAAGACCGCAAACAGCCTGAATTCGGCGTTCACCGCTATACCCTGCCCATACACTGAAAGGCATGCGCATTCCCTGGCTGGAAGCCGACACTCCTTTTCCTCCTGCCGGACAGGCACTTGAAGTGCCGGATGGCTTACTGGCCGCAGGCGCCGACCTTTCGGTCGCCAGGCTGCGTCAAGCCTATGGTCAAGGTATTTTCCCCTGGTTTTCCGCTGGCGACCCGGTGTTATGGTGGAGCCCGGATCCGCGCATGATACTGGCCTGCGACGAGTTTTCGCCGCCACATGCCTTGCGCAAGCAGTTGCGCCAGATCGAACGAGCACAAGGCCAGGGTGACTACACCGTATGCGTGCAGGTGGATACCGCCTTCGCGGATGTTATTGCCGCATGCGCTGCCCCCAGAACGGAAGATGGCAGCACCTGGATTGTGCCCGCCATGCGGCGTGTGTATGAAGACTGGCACCTGGCGGGGGCGGTCCACAGCATAGAAACCTGGATGGATGGCCGGCTGGCCGGCGGCTTGTATGGTGTCAGCCTGGGAAGCATGTTCTTTGGCGAATCCATGTTTACCCGCCGCAGCAATGCATCGAAAATTGCGTTGGCCCATCTGGTGCGTTTCCTGGCACGCCATGGCGTGCAATGGATAGATTGCCAACAACAGACCGCACACCTGGCCAGCCTGGGCGCCCGGCCTCGCAGCCGCGAGGCATTCCTGGCCCATATTGCCGCCGCCTGCCAACAGCCCGTGCCGCCCTGGCAGCCGGGCTGGCTCGATAGCCAAGGGCGACTGCACCCGCTGCCTGTCCCCAGCCACCCAGATACCACAGCCAGTCCTGCAGGTGCGGCCAGATCTGTGGCCGCGCCGCCCGACGTCTTTCGCGAGAGGCAGGCATGATGCAGGCGCGGCAAACTCCGCCTTCCGGTGCCTGGCTACGCTGCTACCGGACAGAAAGCTATGAATGTAGCTATTGGCCCGAAAGGCAGGCACGCTCCCAGGTGGTCCAGGCCGGACAGGAACTTTATGACGGCGCCTATAGCCAGTTGATACGGCTGGGCTTTCGCCGTAGCGGCCTGCATATCTACCGCCCGCATTGCGACCAATGCCAAGCCTGTACGCCACTGCGCGTCGACGCGCAACATTTCCAGCCCAGCCGCAGCCAGAAGCGTGCCTGGAAACGCCATGCGCACCTGCAGGCCCGTGTACTGGCCCCGGCGTGGTCCGAGGAAAGCTACGCGCTCTACCAACGCTACCAGGCGCAACGCCATGCCGGAGGTGGTATGGACGACGGCGACCCCGAACAATACGCACAGTTCCTGCTGGCCTCCCGGGTGGAGACCCGCCTGGTAGAGTTCCGCGACCCAGCCGACGGCCGGCTGATCATGGTCTCTGTCATTGACCTGCTCGATGATGGACTATCAGCGGTCTATACCTACTACGACCCTGACACCCCCGGCAGCCTGGGCGCCTACAGCATCCTGTGGCAGATTGCGCAATGCCAGGAAAACCAACGCCCCTGGCTATATCTGGGGTACTGGATCCCGGGCCACCCGAAAATGCATTACAAGTCCGGTTATAGGCCGGCGCAAATCCTGCGCGATGAACATTGGCTGCCGTTCGAACAGTTACCGCCGGCACAATGGCCAGATCCGCCTGCGCTACACCAGGCCTGAGCATGTATACCGTTTTTACAGCCCCCAGGCTGAACAGCATCCTCTACACTTATTCTCCCGTCCCTGCCCTCCGGCGGGCGCGGAACATTCATTCTAGGTTCTCTTCCTGACCGCCCGCCATGTCCCTGCTCTCCACGCTTTACCCCCTGACACGCCGCGCCCTTTTTTCGCTGGACGCGGAAACCGCGCACGAACTTACGCTGCGCAACCTGGCGCGCCTGCAACGTTGCCAGCTCACCCGCCCACTGCTGGAACAACGCTGCGCCGGCAAGCCGGTGGAGCTCATGGGCCTGACACTGCGCAACGGCGTGGGCCTGGCCGCCGGGCTGGACAAGAATGGCGCCTGCATCGACGCGCTCGGCGCCCTGGGCTTCGGTTTCGTGGAAGTTGGCACGGTCACGCCGCGCCCGCAACCAGGCAACCCCAAGCCGCGCATGTTTCGCCTGCCGCAGGGCCAGGCGCTCATCAACCGCATGGGCTTCAATAACGAAGGGCTGGAAGTTTTTCTCCAGAACGTACAACGCAGCACCTGGCGCCAGCATGGCGGTATCCTGGGCTTGAATATTGGCAAGAATGCCGACACCCCCGTGGAACGCGCCGTGGACGATTATCTGCTGGGCCTGGAAGGCGTCTATCCGCATGCGGATTACGTCACCGTGAACATTTCCTCGCCCAACACCAAGAACCTGCGCAGCTTGCAAAGCGGCGACGCGCTGGATGCCTTGCTTGCCGCTCTCCAGGAAAAGCGCCAGGCGCTGGCCGACCGCCACGGCCGCAACGTTCCGTTGGCCGTCAAGATCGCTCCGGACCTCAGCACAGAAGAAGTAGATGCCATCGCGGAAACGCTGCTACGCCATCGCGTGGATGGCGTGATCGCCACGAATACCACGCTGTCGCGCAGCGCCGTGGAAGGCCTGCCCCATGCACAAGAGGCCGGCGGGCTTTCCGGCCCGCCCGTGCATGAATTGTCCCTGGAAGTCATCCGGCGCCTGCATGCCCGCCTGGCTGGCGGCTGCGCCATCATCGGGGTGGGTGGTATAGATTCCGGCAAGCGCGCCCAGGAAAAAATTGCAGCAGGCGCCCAGGCGGTACAGATCTACACCGGCATGATTTATCGTGGCCCTGGTCTGGTACAGGAGTGCGTCCAGGCCCTGCAACAAGGCTGATACAGGGCAGATATACCGCAGCTATAGATTTCCAGCCAGACAGAACGCGCGCGGCAGCGTACCGCGCGCGCCTGTCCCAGGCGCCAGCCGAGATTCCGCCAGCCCCACCCCAGGTTTCAGCACAAAAAAAACGGCCGCCACACAGTGACGGCCGATAAAAGCCCCGGAGCGTCTCCGGGCGCTAGGCAAATACCGTTGCTGTCTCAAACAACGGCGACTTCATGCTCCTGATTCGCCAGCATGCTATGCGTTTGCTGGAAGCGCGTATGCCAGGCAAAGGCTTCTTCGAGAATGTGCGGCGTCTGGCCGCCACGCTTGCAAGCGGCACGGAAGTATTCGCGCAGTTCTTCGCGATACAGCGGATGCACGCAGTTCTCGATGATGGTCGCGGCGCGTTCGCGCGGCGCCAGGCCACGCAGGTCGGCCAGACCGGTTTCCGTCACCAGGATGTCGACGTCATGCGCCGAGTGATCCACGTGCGGCACCATGGGCACCACGCTGGAGATATCCCCGCCCTTGGCAATGGACTTGGTCACGAAGATGGAGGTATGGGCATTGCGGGCGAAGTCACCCGAACCGCCGATGCCGTTCATCATGTGAGTGCCACCCACGTGGGTGGAGTTCACATTGCCGTAGATGTCGAATTCCAGCGCGGTATTCAGCGTGATCAGGCCAAAGCGGCGTACCAGCTCGGGCAGGTTGCTGATCTCTTGCGGACGCAGGACCAGGCGCGAACGGTACTTTTCGACGTTTTCGATCAGCTGCTCGTACACCGGTTTGGAGACCGTGATGGACGACGCCGAAGCGAAGCTCATCTGGCCGGAATCCAGTAGCGCGAAGGTGCTGTCCTGCAGCACTTCCGAGTACATCGTCAGGTCGTGGAAGGGCGAATCCACCAGGCCGTGCAGTACCGCATTGGCGATGGTGCCTATGCCCGCCTGCAGCGGCAGCAATGAATGAGTCAGCCGTCCATGACGGACTTCATTGAGCAGGTAATCATTGATGTGGCCGGCAATGGCGGCGGTTTCCTCGTCCGGCGGCAGCACGTTGGACGGGCTGTCCGGCTGGTCGGTGATGACAATGGCGACGATACGCGACGGATCGACCTTGATGCTGGTGCTGCCGATGCGCTGGCCAATGTCAGTCAGCGGCACAGGCTGGCGGTTCGGGCGCTCTGCCGGCAGGTAGATGTCATGAAAGCCTTCCAGGGCCGCTGGCACCTGGGTGTTCAGCTCGATGATGATACGTTCGGCCATCGTGGCGAAGGTGGCCGAATTACCCACGGACATGGTGGGCACAATACCGCCATCTTCGGTGATGGCACAGGCTTCGATCACGGCCACATCCAGCTTGCCCAGGAAGCCGGAGCGCAGTTGCTCGACGGTTTCCGACAAATGCTGGTCGATGAATTTCACTTCACCGGCGTTGATCTTGCGACGCAGGGTGGTATCCACCTGGAACGGCAGGCGACGACCCAGTACGCCGGCTTCGGCCAGCAGCTTGTCGGTGTCGTGGCCCAGCGAGGCGCCGGTGATCAGTGTGATACTGAGAGGATCGCGAGCGGCGCGGCGCGCCAGCGCATGCGGTACGGCCTTGCAATCGCCGGCGCGGGTAAAGCCGCTCATGCCGACGACCATGCCGTCACGGAAGATTTCAGCCGCTGCGTCGGCAGATACGATCTTGTCCTTCAGGGAGGCAAGGCGGATACGATCGCTATGCATAGTGTGGTGTCTCCTGATTCCGATATCGCTACTGGCCGGGATAGCCCAACCTTGGCCTTCTCAAGAAGGTCTCCCGGCGACATTCTTCCGTTGCCCAGGCCGCAATTGATTGCGGTTGCAACGCCCTTTTGCGGGTATGCGCAATGCCGTTCTTTCCAGGGAACCAGGCATTGAACAGTGCCGATGAGCCGAGTATAGGCACTGGTGACCAGTCAGTTTATGACTTAATATCATCCCAGCCATTCTATTTTTTCATGGGAAACAGGCATGGATATCCGCGCTTTGCGCTACTTCGTCGAAACCGTCAGGCGGGCCAGCTTTACCCAGGCTGCCGAAGCGCTGTACGTGACCCAGTCGACCATCAGCAAGATGGTGCGCCAGCTGGAAGATGAAATCGGCGCGCCCCTGCTGATACGGGAAGCGCGCGGTGTGCATACTACTGATGTGGGCCAGATCGTCTACGAGCGCGGCCAGGAAATCCTTGCCGGAATGCGGCGCATTGCGCTGGAAGTCCAGGAAACCACCGGCCTGGTGCGCGGCACCCTGACGGTTGGCATTCCCCCCATGGTTAACCTGTTGTTCACACCGGTCGTGCAACGGTTCCGTGAACGCTACCCGGCCATTGACCTGCAACTGCGCGAGGCAACCGGCCAGGGAGTGGAGCGGCTGGTGGCGTCCGGCGAGCTGGAGGTCGGGGCCACGATTCTGCCTGCCGACCATCCGGAGCTGGTAACACAGGCTTTCGGCGATTACCCCCTCTGGGTCGTCGGGCCGGGTCGCTCCCCGTTACGTGGGCGCAAGACCTTGCCCTTCGCACAGCTGGCCGAACTGCCGCTGTTGATGCTGGACGAAGATTTCGCCCTGACCCGGCGGTTGCGCCAGGCATTTCGCAGCGCGGGATTCACGCCCAAAGTGGCAACCCACAGCGCGCACTGGGATTTCCTGGTGTCGATGGCATCAGCGGGACTGGGCTACGCAGTCCTGCCCGACCCCCTGATCAAACGCTTGAAGACCGCAGACATGTGCCTGATGCGGCTGGTGAAACCCGACCTGAAATGGCAGGTGGGCCACATCTGGCCGCGCGAACGCTATATATCCCATGCTGCCAGGGCCTGGCTGGAAGTCTGCGACGAAGTCATGAATGACCGTTCCGGCACGGGCGCCGAACCCATTTCCAGCTGACCTTGCCCTGGTAGGCTCCGAGCATGTCCGGGCACTGCTGAAATCGGCTCTGCCCCTGCTACCCCTGACCACTCGCACACCCATGAAAAATGTCCGCCGTCAAGCTTTCAGCCAGATTGATAAACCTAAACCATTGTGTGTCAATGGCTTAGGCCGGATTATCCCCGGATTAAAACTAAGGCCCCAAGTTCACCAATGCCCACGCCCGTTTCAACCAGGGACGTCGTTTCCCTTGGGCTCGGCTGAGTTATATCCCGTAGGAACAATAGATCTCTGCTGCAACGGTGACGGCGAGACTGCTGCACCAACAGCTACATCGCGGAGATACTAGGTGGAGCTCCCCACGCCCAGACATCGCGTCGGTTCATCAAGAGCCACACGGAAAGCCCAGCAGGCCAGCGTGGACGCCTGGCAACGCGCCAGGCGACTACGGCATTGAAGGGGGACTCATCGAGTCGCAATCAGGGGCGATGTCAAGGCTGACGTCAAGTCACCTGTAACGACCCCTTGGCCTGCATCAACAGATCAATTACGTCCGGTGCACTGATGATGCTGAATCGTGGGTCCATCTGTTCAGCCGTCATGCCGTTGTGGGTCATGCAAGAGCCGCAGATCGCGATCCGCCCTCCCTTTTCCAGGAACGTGTCCAACAGACTGGCAACAGGTTCGAAGGGTTTGCCGATGTCCATGCCGGCGCAAGCACCCGGCTTGCCAAGTTCGACGGCTTCCACCATCAGGATAATGGTGGCGGTGTAGCCCTTGAGTAGTGCGTTGAGGGCCATGGTGAAGGTCACAGTCACCTTGTTGGGGTTGCTTCTTCCGTCGAAAACGGTCGCAACAAAATCAGTGGTTTGCATGGTCAGGTCCTAAATCGTACAAAGTGGATATAGGGAGGCGCCGGTCGCCTTCGCCTCCAATGAGGGGGCAGAATCAACACGATCTGCGACTCTCTCACTTGCTATTGCTCGGAGGCTTTTGCACCCGAGTTACCGGCCAATGCCGAAAACTCGTTGAAAGCGGCTACGGCATTCGAGGCATACATTGCCGAAGGACCACCGCCCATGTAGATGGCAACGCCCAGCGCTTCGTGGACTTCGGCTTCGGTGGCGCCGAGCTTGATCAAGGCCTTGGTGTGGAACGCGATGCAACCGTCACAGCGTGCCGCCACACCCACCGCGAGCGCGATCAGTTCTTTCGTCTTGGCGTCCAGTGCCCCGTTGGCAATGGCAGACTTGCCCATCTCGCCGAAACCCTTCATAACCTGCGGAACACCCTTATGCAGGGGCACCAGATTAGCCATCACGTCCTGGGTCAATTGTTTATAGCTGTTCGTCATCGAAACTCCTCATTGGTAGAAATATCAGGTTGAAATCAGACCGAAGACCGCGCGGACATACCGCGTCGAGACCACCAGCCGTCGACGGTGTAGAAAAGGAGGGTCGAAACCACAAGCCCCAGCCCGAACACCAGGGC
Source organism: Kerstersia gyiorum (assembly GCF_004216755.1). GTDB lineage: Bacteria > Pseudomonadota > Gammaproteobacteria > Burkholderiales > Burkholderiaceae_B > Kerstersia > Kerstersia gyiorum. The sequence continues at coordinate 294,993 of NZ_SGWZ01000004.1, read as the reverse complement.
AATAAGGAACCAGTCTGCAGGCCCGCCAGCATCGGTGAAACCGGATGATGACACTTGAGCCATCAGCACCAGTGCCAGGCCACCGCCGATCACGCCCAGGGCTTGCGAACGGACCAGGCGACGCGACACGATGCCGCGCTCACGAATCAGTAGAACAATGAACGCCGGCAAGCCCAGCACCACCACTGCCATGAGCAACCACAGCAAGGGACCCAGCATTTCCTGGAAGACCACCAGCAAGACCAAAGGATCAAGTTCTTTCATGTTGGGGTTCCTCAGGCGCGACCGCGCAGCATACTGATGTAGGTTGGCTTCAAGGCCATGGTCTTCATGACCCAACTGACCCACAGCTCTTCCAACGGTGCGATCACGCCCGGGAACGACGGCACCAGGTTGTTCTGGTAGTCGAATTCCACCAGCATGGCCTGGCCCAGGCGCGTGATCAGCGGGCACGAGGTGTAGCCGGTGTAGACGGCCTCCGACGACTTGCCTGCTATCTCCGCGACCATGTGATCGACTGCCACCGGCACCTGCCACTTTACGCTGGCTGCCGTCTTGCCCTTGGGCACGCCAGCGATGTCGCCCACGCCGAAGACGTTGCGATAGCGCACATGGCGCAGCGTGCCCTGGTCAACCTCCAGCCATCCTTCGACGGACCAGGCACCCGTCTGCCACGGAAGTGGACTATTGCGAATAACCTCCGGCGCACGCATAGGCGGGATGACATGGATGAAGTCGTAGTTCTGCTCCTCCATGCCATCGGGTGTGCTGAAGGTGGCGATCTTCCTGCCCGGGTCGATGGCCTTGAGTACGCGGTCATAGTTCATCTTGATGCCACGCGCCTGAAACAGCATGCGCACCTTCTCCGAGACGATGGGCACGCTGAACAATGCCTTGTTGTTCGCGTTGTAGACCACCTCAGCCTTGCCACGTTGCCCGCGCCGCGTCAGGTAATCCTCGGTCACGAAGGTGTACTTGAGAGGAGCGCCCGCACACTTCATCTCGGTGGCGGGGCGCATGAACACACCACGGCCACCCCGGTCAGCAAACGCAGACATGGCCTGCCAGGTGGCCAGCGCTCCCGCCGGACTGTGGTAGATGCTGCCGATGCCGTTCTGACCGATTAGCTTGTCATCCATGCCCTCGATCAAGCCGTATTCCAGCTGCATGCCGGTGGCGACGATGAGGAAGTCGTAGGGGTAGGCTTTTCCACTTTCAGTAACGACGCGGTTGCCTTCCGGGTCGAACTCGGCCACGCGCTCCTGAACCTGTTCCACCCCCATTGGCACGTAGTCGGCGGTGGAGGACGTAACGTAGTTCACCGGCTTGATGCCTGAGCCGACCAGCGTGAACCCCGGTTGGTAGAAGTGTTCCTTGCGTGCGTCGATCAGGGTAATCTGGGCGCCGTCGAGCGCGGCAGCCAGGCGCGAAGCCGCAGTCAGGCCCGCTGCGCCGGCGCCCGCGATGACGATACGCGCCTTGGTCGGCGTCTTGCCCGTCGCACGGGCAGCATTCGCTGAACATGTCGAGCCCGCGGCGCATGCAGTGCCCAGCATCAGCAATGCCCGACGACGATCAAATGCGATGTCTCCAATGAGGTCTTTTGCTCTTGTCATGGTGTCAGCCCCGTCACGTCGGGGCGCAATAGATATTCCAGAGTGTGCGCATGATGCACACGACGTTATCGCTGGCCAAACACAAAGAGGGCTGCCGGATACCCGTGGCCCCTTCCAGTTCCTCCACGTTCTGCCGTCCTAAAGCGGTCTGGCACAAGAGCATCAATCGGTCTTCGTTGGCAAGCGCCTTGAGCAATGCACAGGCTTTACCTGCATGTTCGCGCAGTTGTTCGGGCGTGGTTTGCTTACTGGAAATGTGCCTTTCGACTATCAATATATAAAAATATAAACTATAAAAATTGATATTGAAAGAGACCCTGGCATGCAAACACAACGTCAGCGCCCACATGCCACACAGCCAAAGCGCTTTCGGCGCTGGTTTCCTATCCTGACGTGGGGCCGACGCTACAACCGGAACCAGTTCATCGGCGACCTGCTGGCCGCTGGCGTCGTCACGCTAATGCTGATCCCGCAAAGCCTGGCCTATGCCCTGTTGGCCGGCCTGCCACCTCAAACTGGCCTGTACGCCAGCATACTGCCGCTATTAGCCTACGCGGTCCTGGGCAGCAGCTGTACGCTTGCAGTTGGGCCCGCTGCGGCGGACGTGGATCTACTCGCGCTTCGATTTCTCGGTAGTGGCAGCCACATTGGCCGCCACCTTGCTAGCTGGCGTGGAAATCGGCCTAGTGACTGGGGTGGGATTAGCCCTGGTGTTGCACCTATACCGCAGTAGCCGTCCCCACATCGCTGTGGTGGGGCAAGAGCCGGGTACCGAGCATTTCCGCAACGTGCTGCGGCACCCGGTGCGCACCAGCGCACATGTGCTGGGACTGCGCATCGACGAAAGCCTGTATTTCGCCAATGTGCGCTACCTTGATGGCCGCATCCACCTCACGCACTATCAGGCCATCGCCAAACTGGCCCCTGAAAGCCTGGCTTGAGCCAGCCTTGGGTTGTTGTTTCACGGTGCGATAGCCACCGTGACGGCCACGATGAAGCCAAGACTGTGCACCATCCCTGCCAACACCAGGAAGTCGCTCCGCATCGACTGCGACTTCGATGTAGTCCAGTGAAGTTAGGTGCTGGAGCCTTGGTGAAATGAAAAAACCGCCACTCCGGATAAACCGGAGCAGCGGTTTTCTTGAACCCTGCAGATAGCGGATCAGGCGACCTTGGCAGCCTTGGCAGCGGCGCCGGCGGCTTCGGAAGCAGCCTGGAACGACGCATTGGCAGCAGCATGCACATTCTTCTCGGCAACTTCAGCAGCCTGCTTGGCAGCCTTGGAGAAGGTGTCATAGGCACCGTTGACCGAAGCCAGGGCCGACTTCAGCAGTGCCTGGGCATGCTCGGAGCCTGCCGGGGCATTCTTGCTCAGTTGCTCGACCAGCTCGGACACGAAGCGCTGTTGCTCTGCCACGCGGGCTTCAGCCTGGCGGGTCAGTTCGCCCTGCACCGAAGCGATGATGTCGTAAACCTGGCGGCTGTAGGCCAGCGCCTTGTCGGCGGAGGGCTGGGCCAGGCCGGACACCAGACCGGCGGCCTGTTGCGGATCCTTGACTTCCAGGGCACGCTGCGCCAGTTGTGCGGCTTCGTCCAGCGAGGCACGCACGGTCTTCAGGTTCAGTTCAACCAGCTTCTCGAAGCCGCCGAACAGGGATTGTTGGAAGTTGACGATGCTGTCAACAGCCGACTTTTGGCCGGCGGCGAATTGTTGCGGAATGGCGCTCATGCTTATCTCCTGGATTACCGTCTCTCCTGGCAGAGACGGAAAAGGTTGACCCTGGAATACGTGAATCTCAGCGAATCGTAGCGATAGGCAGCGCGCTTACCACACCTGCCGGCCTGATCAGCCGGTTGTTGCGCTGCACAAACTGAATTTTATACATTTCTTCATTAATGTCAACGACGTGGGCATGACCGAGTTGTTACAGCCTGGCTGCAAATTTTCGCCATGCATCACGCAGCGCCAGCATTCACGCCACTTTCGCGCCAGTGGACCGTCACGCGGGCTGATTTTGTCCTTTTGAAAAAATCACTTACGCGTTCCGTCCAGGGACTGCGGGCAGAACCTGCCTGGTCGTTTTCAGCTGTGCTCAGGCTCGAAACCCAGCGCCGACGAAATGCTGTCCGCCGCCTGCACCAGCAAGTCCAGCCACTCGTCCTGCATGCGGCTCGCTGGCGAGGAAATGGACAGACCGGCGACCAGCTTGCCGCTGTCGTCACGTATTCCTGCGGCAATGCAGCAAACACCGGGCTCCAGTTCTTCGTTGTCTCGCGCATACCCGAGGCGCTTGACCTTGGCCAGCTCCTGCTCGAGCGCATCCACGCTGGTGATGCTGTTGCGCGTATTGCCCGCCAGCCCTGTACGCATCGCATAGGAACGCAGCTGCCGGCTGTCTACCATGGACAGGAACAACTTGCCGGTGGAAGTCAGGTGCAGCGGCGCCCGGCCGCCAATGGCACGCACGACCTGCATGCCGGAGCGTTCGCTCCAGGCGCGGTCGATGTAGACGATTTCATCGCCCTGCTGCACCGAAAGATTGATAGTCTGGCGTGTCAAGCGATGCAGATTGCGCATGGCAGCAATCGAGGCCTCGCGCACGTCCAGCCTGCCCTTGACGAGCGAGCCCAATTCCAGCAGGCGCATGCCGAGCTGGTACATGCCGCTATCGACACGTTCGACAAAGCGGCCTTGCACCAGATCATGCAGGATACGGTGCGCAGTCGAAGGGTGCAGACCGGTGGCATGAGACAGGTCTTTCAGCGAGATAGGGTCTGGCTGGGCGGCCAGCGCATCGAGCAAGCGCATGGCGCGTTCCAGTACCTGAATGGCGATCCCGGACGATTCGGGCTGGGACGCCTGGTCACCCGGCGACAGCTTGACTGAGGGTCGAGTCATTTTTCTTATCGGCAAAGACGTCCATGCAGCTGGAATAGCGCATGCGGCGGTGCAGCAATTTTTTATTTTAATCTCATATCGTGAAAAAATGCCATGCAAAACACAACGATTTTTCACACGTTCCCATGAATGCCGTTCATGGGAACGAAACTGCCGCCGTCAGGCCTGATGTGCTGCCGGCGCCTGCAACAGCCCGCCCAGCCGTACCACTTCGTCACGCAGGTAGGCCAGCGCCTGGGCCGCGGCTTCGGGCTCGCCCTTCACGCCCAGGTCGATATGCGGCATGGTGCCCTGGCCATCCCCGACCGTCGGCAGGCTGAAGGCACTGACGCCAGGCCAGCGACGCTCCACTTCTTCCATCGCAGGCGTGATGCGGGACTCCGGCATTTTGAAAACCAGGAACGAGTATTCGACGCGATTCTGCCGGTGCTGCAAATCAGCATAGCGGTAGTCCAGCGTCCATTCGATCATCGGCCATGCCATGACCGGAAAACCGGGCAGGAAGGTGTGGTCGTGGATGAAAAAACCGGGAATGCGGTTATACGGGTTGGGCACGATTTCCGCCCCTTCCGGGAAAACACCCATTTGCAGGCGCTGCTGGTTCTCCGGCGTGTTCATGTCTGCACTGCCCGAGCCCTTTTCGGCCATTTCGGCGCAGCGCTCGGTGATCAGGCGCACCGCTTCCGGGTGCAGCGCCAGGGGCACATCCAGCGCCCGGGCGGCCGCCTGGCGAGTCTTGTCATCCGGCGTGGCGCCTATGCCGCCGCAGGAAAATACGATGTCGCCACGGGCAAAGCTGCGCCGGTAGGCTTCGACCAGGGTATCGAAATCATCCGGCAGGAATTCCGCATGGGAAAGCGACAGGCCGCGCTCTCCCAGCAAGGCGATGACCTTGCTGAGGTGCTTGTCTTCGCGCCTGCCGGACAAAATTTCATCGCCGACGATAATCAGGGAAAAGCGCCGTGCCGGGAACTCTTGCGTCATATGTGCATCCGTGGGTTCAATCCAGGGCACACGCTGCGCATGCCCGCTGATGACTGCATATCATAGGCTCCTCACGCCGCCTTGACCATGCACCGATCCGGTGCGCAGGCGCGACAAACCTTCCATGCCATAGTGGCCGAAAACCAGTGCCGAATAGACCGGCAGCACCAGCCATGCGGGCGGCAGCAGGTTGAGCAGCGCGCAGATCAGGCCGGCATACCAGAACCCCTTGCCTTGCCGCTGCAACAGCAAGCGGCGCTCGTCCGGGCTGGCATGTTCGGCCAGTACATCGACGCGCATGAGGCGGGTAAAAGCAAAGGTCCACCAGAAGATGGACAGCACCATGCCTGCGGGCGGCAATAGCCAGAGCGGCAAGGTCACGACCCAGCCCACGCAGAAGACCGTCCCGACCCAGCAAGCATTCCACAGGCTGAGCGCCCAACCATGCCGGCCTTTGCGTTGCAGGCCGGGGTAGCGCGTCTTTTCCAGGTGCGACATCACCATCGGGGTGATGAACACGGCGGCAATCAAAAGGCCCAGCAGGCCTGCCAGCGGCAACAGCAGCAAGGCGGCCAGCAGCGGCGTCAGCCAGACTTTCAACGAGAACAGGCCGATGCCCGTCAGCCAGGCGTCTGCGTTTTCCAGTGCCGACCAGCTCGATTGCTGCTGCATCAACCATTGGCTGACCGGTGTCCAGGCGAACCACACCAGCAACACCGCCCCTACCGCCATGATGATGAAAGGCAGCAGCAGCGCCAGCAGCATGCGCGGGTGCCATAACGACACCAATGCGCGCTGGAAGGCTTGCGCCAGCGCGGCCGGGCCTGCCGCCTCACGCGGAGAGGCGGCGGCTGGAGACTCGATGGGAAGGGACTGATGACGGTAGGGATCTGACATGATGGCTCCTGCCTGGCAAACTGCTGCCATTATCCCTGATCAGGGCACGGCTCTTCTGTCGCCCGCGCGCGCGCCGACACCCGTCGCGTCAGGGAAGCGTTGCCTAATGTTACGGCACGGCATTGTTACGGCACTGCGTCGTTATTGCACCGCATCGTTACGGCGCCACATGACCAGACTGCGAGCAAGAATCGCAACAGCGCGGCGTAACGCCCTAGGGCACGAGGGCGACAGTGGCCCACAGGACAGGCGACAGCGGCTAACGCTGCCATCCTGCCCGACGACCCCGCCGCCGGGCAGGATCGGAGAGGGCCGGCAGTGGATGGATGGCGCCTGTGGTTCAGGCTGCCAGCCATTCCCCTACCGGTGCGACGGAAACGCCGCGCATGCCGTGACGGTCCAGGGACTGGGCCACAAAGCCATCCAGCTTGCAGGATTCGATGAAGCCCTGCAGATAGGCCAGCGCCTCCTGCCCACGCGCCTGCGGCACGCCCATCGCTTGGGGAATGACCATGAAATGCCCCGGCAACAGGCGCAGCCCCGGTACGTGATCCCGATCTTTTTCCAGTTGCTGGCGCACGCCCGCCATGACCGGGTAGCCGGCTTCCAGGAAGATGTCGAGCACAGCCCGGGGGCTGGGCGCACGGACCAGGCGCGCATGCCTGAGCGTGCGTGACAGATGCAAGTCGTAGGCACTGCCCTGGCCAACAACCAGATCTATGCCCTCGGCATCAACATCCACATTGGCCTGCAGAGGAGAATCGCGCCGCACGGCGTAGCAGCCTTCGATCAGAACATAGGGGTCGGTAAACGCGATGCCGCTGCCACTGCGCTGGGGATCTATGGCAAAAAACCCGACATCGGCCTTGCCGCCGGATACCAGCGCCACCGATTCACGCGCGGCCTGGCAGGCGATGAGTTCCAGGGGCACGCCCAGCTCGCTGGCCAGGCGGCGAGCCAGGTCGACGGTCACGCCTTTGAGCGCGCCTTTGTCCGTGACCCCGGCCAGCACCGCATTGCCAAGGTTGATGGCGGCGCGCAGCGTGCCGCTGGGCGCCAGGACTGCTGCTTTTTTTTCTTTTTCCTGCACGGTCGTCTCCTTGCCAGGGCATGGAGGGCACGGGCTGCGCCGGTCCGCCCTGTCCTGCTGTCTCTTGGAAAGCCTGTTCCCGGATCACCGCAAGGTTACGATGCAATGCAACATGGCCCGTCGGTGATGAACCTATTCTTCCAGATTTTTCCGTATAGGCAAGCACTTTTTGTGCAGCGCGACAAAAATGCGGGAAAGTCCCCAGGAGCGACGTCAGCCGGACATTCGTTCAGGGACGGCGCATGAAAAATTTTGTTGCTTCTGATACTTCGAAGTAATCCCCCGGGCCGCCTCCGCGCAGGATCGGGCCGGGTAGCGCAGTCTGGTAAACCCCGTCGACCAGACAATGCCGCGAGATATGGGCAGCGACGACTTCGCCCAGCACCATCCAGGTATCCAGTTCCTGCCCTGCGGCGTTCGTCATGCGGAAATGCTGCGTCAGGCGACACTCCAGCGATACGGGGCTTTCCGCGACCCGGGGCGCGTCTACCAGGCGTCCGGTAAGCGGGGTCAGGCCGGCGAGTTCGAACTCGCGGACATCCTGCTCCAGGCTGGTCTGGTTCATTTTTTCAGCCAGCACACGGGTGGCTAGGTTCCAGGTAAACACCCCTGTTTCTATGGCGTTGCGCACGCTGTCCTTGTAGCCCACGCTGGAAAAGGCGATGACCGGTGGACGGTAATTGAACACATTGCAAAAGCTGTACGGCGCCAGGTTCAGCTTGCCTTCAGTGGAACGGGAGCCTATCCACCCGATCACACGAGGCCCGACGATGGCAGCAATAGGGTCGTGCTTGAGCCCATGGCCGTTGGCAGTTTCGTAATAGTGATAGTTGCGATCTTCCATTTTTCTGCTGCTTTCCACTGTTGTTCCATCCAAAACACCGGGAAACCCCGATGCCCACGCAAATACTTTACAACTAAAATAACCTTTTCACCATGGCCCGGCAGCGGGTCTGGTGCCGGCGACGCGACAAGCCCCGGATTGCCAGGCCACCTTGCCCAGACAGGGACTTTCACCATGCAGACCATGCTCAGCCACTGGGAAGACCACGCCTACGGTGACCTGGACCAGGCACAGGCTGCCGTGAGCAATATGCTCAAGCCGCACCGCCTGTGCATGCAGCACACCGGGCAGGCCCTGGATACGCGCGTCCGTCACGCCGATTTTGGCCGCATTACGCTGAGCCGCCTGTGTTACGGCGCGGATGTACGCATCCAGCCTGAACACCTGGCCGGCTTTTATCTTGTGCAGATTCCCCTCTATGGCTCGGCCCAGGTACGTTGCGGCAACGAGGAAGTGGATTCCAACGTCCGCACGGCCACGCTGCTGAACCCCAACGAAGACATAGACATGCGCTGGCGCGGCGACAGCGACCAGGTCATGCTGAAGCTGGAGCGCAGCCTGGTCGAGGGCCTGGCCGCCGCCATGGACGGTACAGAGACGCCGCGCAGCGTCAGCTTTCCGGTACGTTTCGAAGCCCATGCCAGCGCACCCTGGAAGCGCATGATGCGCTACCTGCTGGATTGCGCCCACACCCAGGGCGGAGGCGCCGATTCCCCCTTGCTGCTGACGCAGATCGAACAACTGGCGGCTTCCACGCTGCTCAGCCTGCACCCGCACCGCCAGCTCGACGACAGCCCTGCCCTCACGCAGCGCATTCTGCCGCGCCATATCAAGCGTGTGGAAACTTATTTGCAGGAGCATGCGCATGAAGCCGTGCGCGGCGAAGACCTGGCCCACTTTGCCGGCGTCAGCCTGCGCAGCCTGTATGCGGGCTTCCGCGAGTATTGCGGCATCAGCCCGATGCAGTATCTGCGCGGCATACGCCTGGAGCGGGCCCGCCGCGACCTGCTCGACCCGCATCAAGCCGATTCCGTTTCCACCATCGCGCTGCGCTGGGGCTTTTCCCACCTGGGCCGCTTCAGCGCCGAATATCGCCAACGCTTTGGTGAAACCCCCAGCGCCAGCCTGCAACGCCGCCATGCCTGAGCCCGTTCGCCGCTGCCCACGGCAACGACTGCTATCAGAATGATCGGTCCCGACAATGCAAAACACCCGCTGAAGTTCATCGGGTGCTCAGTCCGTAGCATCGCTACGGATACCGGTCCGGAGGTGTCAATCCAGGGCAGGACGGGTCACGGGCCGCCCCAAGACAAAAACACCCCTGGGGGCAGCACGCCGAAGGCGCAGCGTGGGGGCCCTATCTCTTGCCCATGATGCGTTTGGCCGCCAGATAGCCCGATTGTCCGCCCAGGCCGGGGCCGGGATGCACGGACGCGCCGATATGGTGCAGGTCTTTCACCGGCGTGCGGCCAGTGCGCGCTGCCTTGACCCCGGCAAACGGGCGCATCCAGAAGAACTGGTCCGGCGAACACACACCGGAATAAGGATCTCCCCCCACCAGATTGACATTCCAGGCTTCCAGGTCGGCCGGCGAGAACGCTTGGCGCGCCAGGATGGATTGGCCCAGCCCGGGCATCACAGTTTCCAGCCGGGCCTGAACGCGGTCGGCATAGGCTTCGCGGACGGCTTCATTCCAGCGTCCGTCTGCTGGAATGGCGATTTCCCCGGCAGCATCGCCGCGCAAGCGTGACGGTATGTCCTGCATCTGTACCCAGAGTATCCAGCCGCCTTCCGGCGCACGCGTGACATCCACCGCCACCGGTTGCCCAACGGCAAGCGTAGGCCGCGCCGGCAGCCAGCCGTTACTGGCCTCGGTAACCGACAGGCAGACCTGCTCCAGGCTTTCCGTCACGTGCACCATCGGCACGTGACGCAGTTCGGGTTCACACCAATCCGGCAGACGGTCCAGCGTGAAATGCACCTGCATGCCGCCTCTCCCGTGACGAAAGCGTTTGGCCTGCTCCGCTGCCGCCCGGACTTCGGGAGCGCCATTCAGGAGCTGCCCGTACAGTTGCCCCGGCGTCACGTTGCAGACCACGCCGCGCCTGGCGCGCAGCGTCTGGCCGCCCGCCTGGACACCGACGGCTCGGCCACGCTCCACCAGGACACGCTCGACATTCATGGAAGTCTGCACGGTGCCACCGGCCGTATTGATGATGTCGATGAACCCCTGGACCAAACGTGCGCCGCCTCCCTTGACGACGGGCATGCCGCCCGCCACCACGGCGGCGCAGGTCAGCTTGCCGATCAGGGCCGATGATGCCTCATCCGGCCCCAGGCCGCCATGCAACACCCACGGCGCCAGCATGGCGCGGTTGATCGTACCGTTCATCGAGCGGTCCGCCCAGCGCCGCAGGCTTTCCAGCGCTTCGGAACCGAAGGCCATCAGACCGTCCAGGCCGCGCTTGCGCCATTCGCCAAACAACAGCCTGGCTGTCGAAAAGCTGTAGGGGTCGTTACCCATCAGGCCGAATACCAGCCCGGCGTCGTCACCAAACATGCGCTGGGCCATGGCGGCAAAAGCGTCGCCGTCCCCGGCTGCCAAGGCATTCATGCGAGCCGCCGTATCGGCGATGTCCTTGCGCAACGCCAGGCCAGGGCCGCCCGGGATGGCCACGCCGGTGCTGTAGTCGCAGGAAACGAATTCCACGCCCGCCTGTTTCAGGGGTTCGGCAAGCTCGGCATAGGCAGCCCCGCCCATGAACAGCGGATACCAGCTCGACAGGACTTCATGGGTATAGCCGGGATACAGGCTTTCGGTGCGGATGCAGCCACCGGCCACGGGATTGCGTTCCAGCACCGTGACCGTCATGCCGCGCCGCGCCAGCAACGCCGCGCAGACCAGCGAATTCATGCCGCTGCCGACGACGATAATATCGGCGTCAGGATTCTTATTCATGCTTTGTCTCCTGTCCTTCCAGTTTGCAGCGCCCGCCCGGGTGCTGCGCAATATATGCAAACACCGGCCCAGGGGCCGGCGCTGCTTGCTGACGATGCGAAAAGCTCCTCAAGCCTCTCCCCCGGCCTGATACGGCACTGCGCCGCTGCGCGAACCGCAGGGACAGCAGCCAGGGGCAGCGTCGCCAGGGCCGCATGTGCCGCCCTGGCCGTTTGATTCACCCGGGAGCGCGTTCATGCCATGGCCAGCCGGGTGAAGCGTCCCTGGTGAAACACCGCGGGCGCATGACCATCGGCCTCATGGCGCAATACCCGCCCGATGAACAGCCGGTGGTCACCCCCTTCGTGGCTTTGATAATTCTCGCAGACAAAACGGGCGCTGCAGCCGTCGATCAGGGGAATCCCTTCCTCGCAATCCTGGTGAGCGGCCATGGCAAACTTGTCTTCCACCTTCGGATTGGCAAAGTTCAACGCCAACTCGGCCTGCGCCTCGCTCATGATGTTGATGGCGAAGTGATCGCAGTTCAGGAAAATATCCAGGCTGGGGGAATGGTTCACCAGGCTCCACAGAATCAGCGGAGGATCCAGCGACAGCGAGGAAAACGAGTTGATCGTCAGGCCGACCGGCCGCCCATCGGAACCACGCGTCGTAACGACCGCGACTCCGGTGGGGAAATGGCCCAGCGCCTGCCGAAATGCACGGCTGTCCAGCAGCACTGCCGGCTTTTCCTGGATGGAAGACATAGACATGGTGTTTCTCCTTCAGGCAGCAATGCGTCCGGTGGCGCAATCACTGATCAGTTTTTCCGCTGCGGCCATATCCGTCCAGGCCGGGAAATAGCGCGGCGGATGATTGAAGCCATTGGCCAGGAAATGCGCCAGCGCGGGATGCGCCTGCGCGCCCATCAGCAGGCTCAGGGCCGAAGGTTGCGGCGGCGCCAGCATGGAGTTGGTCCATTCCACCACCTTGCCGGCATAATCCCAGTAGGTTTCGAAGACCTGTTCCATCCAGGCACGGTCATAGGCCTGCTCGCCACGTGCCAGAATGGCATCGAGATAGACTTTGGCGGCCTTGGCAGCATTGTTGGAGCCCTGGCCGGTAATCGGGTCGTTGACCACTACCGCGTCGCCCATGCCCAGCACCATGCGGCCCGACGGCAAGGTCAGCACCGGCTTGCGCACAGTCGGAGGGAAAGCGCCGGACAAATAGCCCATGCTGTCAGTCAACTCGACATTGCGGGCGCGCTCGGCTTCCCAGGGCAGAAAGGTGCGCAGGAAATCCAGGCTGCGTTCCAGGTGGTCGGCCGGGCCTTGTACATCACGCCAGCGGTCCAGCGGGCCGCCCGGCACGCCTTCGAATACCATGATGTCGCAAGGGCCTGAGAGCGTCAGTGACGGAAACACAAAGTACTCGCCCACGCCCGGCACGAAATTGAAGGACACGCGCGAGTAGTCGGGCGTCGGCTTCAGGCCATGCACGTAGGTCAGCGCCAGCGCGCGCTGCGGCTTGTCATAGGGGGAACGGCTGGCATCCCGCTCGAACAGCTTCACGACCTCGCCCTTGCCTGCCGCGAGGATGGTGAGATCGTGTTCGGCGCTGATACGCTCCAGTTCGGCGACGCCCACGTCCTCGATCACCAGGTTGCCGCCGCGGCGGGCGAATTCCTCAAGCCAGGCGGGCATCTTCACGCGCTGGTCGACGGCCTGCGCCACGCGATCCAGGCGTGCGCTCCAGTCCACCGCCTTGCGGCCGGGGTGTTCAGGGTCGGGCAGTGCAAAGCCGATGCCCTCCACGGGCGGACAGTCCGCCGCCCAATGATCTATGCCCAGGCCGGCCTCCACGTCCAGCGCATTGGCGAACATGCACTGGCTGGACATCACCCGGCCATTGCGGATGTCGTCCGGCGTACGGTTCGTATAGACGGAAACTTCGTAGCCCCGCTGCAGCAGCCCGAATGCCACGGGCATGCCCGCCTGGCCACCGCCGATGATTGCAACTTTGCGCATTGTCTTCTCCTGATGTTTTTTTTGGCCAGATCACGGACGAACTGGCCCTATCCGCGCCGCCGCCAGCGGCACGGAGCCTGACTGCTCAACTTGTGATGGTGCTTGGCGAATGGCCCGCGCCACACCGATGGGAAAAAGGTTCAGCCTGCCAGCAAGGGGATGGCCGGCTTGCCCTGCTCCGGCCCCATGGCCGAGTAACCACCATCGACGGCGTAATCAGCGCCAGTGACGAAGGACGCGGCATCGGACAACAGGAAGGCCACGACTTCGCCGACTTCGGCCGGATTGCCGACCCGGCCCAGCATGTGGAACGGCGCGGCGACGCGATCCGTCTTGGCGCGGTCGCCGCCGCTGAGTTCATCCATGACGCGAGACCAGATCCAGCCCGGCGACACTGAATTCACGCGGATACCGTCTGCCGCAAAATCCAGGGCCATATTGCGCGTGGCCTGCAGCAGTGCCGCCTTGGACACCGGGTAGAGCCAGCGCCCGGTCTGCGCGGCCTTGGAGGAAATGGACGTGAAATTGACGATCGCGCCGCCCTGCTGGCGCTGCAGGTATGGACGCACCGCCAGTGCCGCCTGGATGGCGCTGACGACGTTGACGTCCAGCGCCTTGAGCCAGTCCGAACGGTTCGACGCCGGGCCGTCATCCAGATACGTACACGCCAGATTGACCAGGCCATCGACCCGGCCGAAATGGCTAGCCACTGCTGCCATGCCTGCCTGCAAGGCGGCGTCATCCGTGATGTCCACCTGGTGGAACACCGCACGCGCCGCATCGTTGCCGGCAGCACGCCGGCCGCCTTCGGCGTCGATATCGAAAATTGCCACACGGGCACCATAGCCCAACAGAACTTCCGCCACGCCCGCGCCGATGCGCGTTGCGCCGCCCGTCACCAGATACACCTTGTCTTGCAAACCTTTCATGTCTGTCTCCTGTTATGTCGTGCCTGCTGCCGGTTGCCCGCAAGGACATCGGGGTTCGCCCCCCGCCAGCAACACTTTTCCGCCTGTGGTTTCCATGCTAGAAGCGAGCGGCGCCGCCTGCTATCCACCCTGTGCAGCCAGCATCCGTTTCGTGCATAAAAATGAGTCTGCAAGCGGCTTTCCAGGGGGAAACCCCTAGACCAAGGGGGCATTTTTGTCTTGGGGCAGCCCGGCAAAAAAAGCGCCCCCACGCTGCGCCTTCGGCTTGCTGCCCCCCGAGGGGGCATTTTTGTCTTGGGGCGGCCCGGCGACAAAAAACAGGCCCCAGAAAGGGCCTGCCGGTACGCTTCCGTGCGGTGTTACCGATCTCAGAATGGCAGCGATGCCTTGAGCATGAACGCACTGCCTTCCGGGCGGCTGCGTACGCCCATTTCAGTCTGCCATTTGGCGGTGATCATGAAACCCTTGTCGTTGGCGTAGCGCAGGCTCGGACCAATGGCGAAGGCGCGAGCCTTGCCCGGGCCGGCATTGGGGCCGTGGTCGTCGCCTAACTGGCGATACCAGTAGCCGCCCACGCCGGTCACCAGGCCGTTGCCCCAACCCCAACTCACGGCATAGTCCACATGCAGGGCATTGCCCGAGCGGGTGTCGGTGTCATTGTTTTCCATGTTCACATCAAACATGAACTTCGTGTCTATATTCAGGCCCGTGGGCTGCATGTAGGTCACCGCCGCGACCGGCTGGAAGGCCCAGTAGTTACGCCCCAGATTGGCCGAATCTTCCTTGCGGTAGCGGCCGGTCGGTGCATAGACGTCCAGGCCCAGCACATAGTGCAGGCGCTCGCTGGGGTGGTAACCCAGCGCCGGCCCGAATACGATGTCGCCCAACCCGCTCTTGCGCTGGCTCTCGCCCATGGCTTCGGCCTTGACGGTCAGCAACGGGGCAATGACGTGGAAGGCCAGCTGGCCGCCCATTACCTTCTGCTCCGTCACCCAGATCAGGCGCGGAGCAATCACGCCGACATTGACCTTGAAACCGGGGATGGGAATCTGGTCCCCCGAGGCATCCCTTACCTTGTCATAGTGCAGCGCGCCGGCATAGGACAGCCAGTGCACGCCGGGGGGCGGCAAGGCGCCCGACATGAAATTTTCCAGTCCATCGGCATAGACGGGCAAGCCGCCGCCTTCCGTGGCGTTGGCCGCTCCGCCCGCCAGGGCGCCACAGAACAGGCCCAATACGGCCAATCGCATCCCTGCCTGTTTTCCTTTGTTCCGCATGCTGTATGTCTCCGGTTGTTGTCTTTGGCCGCCCGCCTGCTGCGGGTCGGTACGGCCTGTGTCGCGCGCCAGCCCCATGCCTGGTGACGGGCTCCGGCCTGGGCCGCCTGCCGGTAGGGGCACGGCGGCTGCGCCTGTTTTTTTGTTCAGGCCGATGGCGGCAATGCTAGAAAAGCGCCCTGGCGGCAGCTATCCATTTCGCGCAGGCATCATCCATTTCGCGCAAGGAAATCACGTTTCAAGGGAAAACCCCGGGCGTTGCGCCGGCAGGCGCAGGCGCGGTTCGCCTGCGCCATCAGGGCATACGCCTAATGGTTTCCCATCATGCCCAGATAGATATGTTGATAAATAAAATATTCAATATGGAATTAAATCCATCACGGGCGTGAAGCACCCCGGCTAGCCGGTGTCCTGGCATGCACGACGCAGTTCTTCCCCAGCGGTTTTCACGGAATCTCGCATCATGAGCAAAAAACACGTCGCCCTCACGCTGGCCGCCACCCTGCTGGCCTGTCACTCCCTGGCTGTCCAGGCTGCCGAAACCACCCTGAAGGCCGTCAGTGCCTTCAATACCGACACCTTCTTCACCGACCGCTTCAAGGTATTCGTCGACAAGGTCAATGAAGACGGCAAAGGCATCCTGCAGATCCAGATGATCGGCGGGCCGGAAGCCATCCCGACCTTCGAGGTCGGCAACGCCGTGCGCGCCGGGGTGGTCGATCTGGCCAATAGTTCTGCCGTGTTCCACGCCAACATGGTGCCCGAAGCCCTGGCCATGACGCTGACGGACAAAACCATCCAGGAATTGCGGGCCAACGGCGGCCATGCGCTGATGGACCAGATCCACCGCGAAAAGGCCAACATGCTGTGGCTGGCACGCCTGACCGACGGTTTGCAGTACCACATCTACAGCAACAAGCCCGTCAATAGCGTCCAGGATCTCAAGGGCCTGAAACTGCGCAGCGTGCCGACCTATCTGGCGTTCTTCCGTGCCGTCAACGCATCGGCGCTGCAGATTCCACCCGGCGAGGTCTATACCGCGCTGGAGCGCGGCGTGGTGGACGGCTATGGCTGGCCTTCGGTGGGCGTGCTGGACCTGGGCTGGCAGGAAAAGACCAAATACCGCATCGAACCTGGTTTCTATAACGTCGAAGTCAGCCTGTTCATGAACCAGAAAAGCTGGGACAAGCTCGATGACGCGCAAAAGAACTTCCTGAAGGAAAAGGTGGAATGGGTTGAGTCCCTGAATAAGGAAGACCTGACCCTGGCGATCCAGGAAAAAGAACGCCAGGCCCAGGCCGGCGTGCAGACCATCACCCTGCCGGAAGCGGAAGCACAGGCCATGCGTGCGGTGGCCTACAAGGCTGGCTGGGACGGTATTGCCAAGACAGGCTCACGCCACGCGGTGGAAATCGAACGCTTGTTCGGGCACGGCGACAGCCAGCCCTGAACACGCAACCCCAGCACGCGGCCCCAGCGGGCCGCACCAATAAAACACACCAGTACGCCTCTCCGGCACGCGCCGTCTTCAGGGGTACTGGCACGGCTGGCGCGCCTGCCCCCCCACTCACCCGTTCACCTGTTTCCCCGTGCAGGCCATCGCGCTGCCGTTGCTACCCCAAAGAGGGCTCCTTATGCACACCCCTGCCATAGACCGCCAGGAGCCGCCGCGCTCGCCACTGGCCCATGCCTACCTGCTGCTCATGTCCGCCTGCGGCGCGGTCGGCGCACTGACCTTCGGCCTGATGGCCCTGCTCATCGGCTGCGACGTCATCCTGCGCAACCTCGGCCTGAACTGGCTGCCTTCCAGCGTGGAAATCTCGGAATACATGCTGATGATCGCTACCTTCGTGGCGGCCCCCTGGCTGCTGTACCAGGGCGGCCACATCCGCATCGACGTCCTGGTCTCCAAGATGCCGCGCCTGACGGCCCAGCTTTGCGAAGTGCTGTGTAATTTCATCGGCGCGGTCGTCTGCGCGGTGCTGGCCTGGCAATCGCTGCTGGTGGCGCTGGATGCCGCCGCCCAGGGCAACCTGGTCTTCAAGGAAATCATCTTTCCCGAGTGGTGGCTGAACCTGCCGCTGCTGTTCGGCGCCACACTGCTCTGCATCGAATTCCTGCGCCGCCTTTACCTGTCCCTGCAAGCACTGCGCCATCAAGGAAACTGATCATGGACTGGTATTACGCACTGGCCCTTATGCTGGGCACACTATTTTTCTTCATGGCTATCGGCGCACCGGTGGTCTTCTCCTTCCTGGCCGTCAACCTGATCGGCGCCTTTACCTTCCTGGGCGGTGAAATCGGCCTGGGCCAATGGGTACGCAACACCACCTCATCGCTGGTCAGTTTTTCCCTCACGCCCATCCCGCTGTTCGTCCTCATGGGCGAAGTGCTGTTTCATACCGGGCTGGCTTTCAAGGCCATTGATTCCATTGAAAAAGCCATAGACAAGGTCCCCGGCAAACTTTCCATCGTCAGCATCCTGGGCGGCACCACATTCGCCACCCTGTCAGGCTCTTCTATCGCCAATACCGCGATGATGGGCGGCGTGATGATGCCGGAAATGATGCGGCGCGGCTATCACCCCACCATGTCCATGGGGCCTATCATGGCAGTAGGTGGCATCGCCATGCTGATTCCACCGTCGGCACTGGCCGTCATGCTGGGCAGCCTGGCCGGAATTTCCATCGAACGGCTGCTGATTGGCGGCATCCTGCCCGGTATGCTGATGGCTATCGGCTTTCTCGGCTACGTTATCATCCGCAGCCGCCTGCGCCCGCAGGATGCGCCCCCGTCGGATAAGGACGGCACCAGTCTGTCCGGCATGCAGAAATGGCTGCCCTTCGTCAAGAACGTGCTGCCTTTGCTGGGTATTTTCATCGCCGTGGTGGGTTCCATGCTGGCCGGCTGGGCCTCGCCAACGGAATCCGCCGCCATTGGCGTGCTGGCCTCGGTGCTGGCCACCTTCTGCTACCGCGCCTTCTCATTGCAGGCGCTGTGGAAGAGCCTGATCGAAACCACCAAGGTTTCGGTGGTGATCCTGTTCATTCTGGCCGCCTCGACCACCTTCGCGCAGCTGCTGAGCTTCTCCGGCGCCAGCACGGGCTTCCTGGGCCTGATCAAGGAAATGAACCTCTCGCCTGCGATACTGGTCATCTGCATGCTGCTGGTCCTGCTGGTGATCGGCACCGTGCTGGATCAGATCAGCATGATGATGATCACCCTTCCCTTTTTCATGCCGCTGGCCCTGGCCGCCGGCGTGGATACGGTCTGGCTGGGCGTGATGATGTTGATCGCGCTCGAAATCGGCCTGCTGACGCCGCCTTTCGGCTTGCTGTTGATCGTCATGCAAAGTGTGGTGCCGCCGTCGATACGGTTACCGCAGATCTACCGCGCAGCCGTGCCTTTCCTGGTGATAGAGATCGTCGTCCTTGCCAGTGTCTTCCTGCTGCCCGGCATCGCCACCGGGCTGCCCAACCTCATCAACTAGCGCCTAAACCATGAAAATCGCCATCATCGGCGCAGGCGCGATGGGCAGCCTCTTCGGAGGCCTGCTCGCCCGCACCTGCCAGCCCATCCTTTACGACCTCAACCAGGCCCACGTCGACGCCATGCGTGCACATGGCCTGCGCATGAGTTTCTCCGGCCAGGACGAAATCGCCGAGGTTACCGCCACCAGCGATCCCTCCGCCGTACCCGCAATGGATGCCGTCATCCTGTTCGTCAAATCACCCCACACTCGAGCTGCCCTGCTCGATGGTCTGCAGCGGGCCATCACGCCGGACACCCAGGTCATCAGCCTGCAGAACGGTCTGGGCAATATCGAAGTGATGCGCGAATTGCTTGCGCCAGCCCAGATTGTCCAGGGGTTCAGCACGCTGACCAGCGACCTTGTCGGCCCAGGCCACATCCACGTCACCTGCGACCTCAACCTGCACACGGCGATGTGGCCCTTGACCCACCAGCCCGATGCGCGCCTGCAGGAACTTTGCCAGCTGATGAACCAGGCCGGGCTGCAAACCGTGATTTCCGACCAGGTGGAACGGGACGTCTGGATGAAACTGCTGGTCAATGCCTCGCTCAACAGCCTGTGCGCCATCACCCGCCAGAACGTCGGGCATGTGGTGGACCATCCCGGCACCCGGCGGATTCTGGAAAGCATCGTCTATGAAACCGCCGATATCGCCAATGCCAAGGGACTGGGCATTTCCCGGCAGGCTGCCTTGCAGCATGTCCTGCATGTCGCCGAGAAAACCAGGGGCCACGTCCCTTCCATGGCAACGGACGTCTTCAACCGGCGCCCTACTGAAATAGAAGCCATCAACGGCGCCATCGTGCGCGCCGGGCAGGCACTGCACATTCCGGCACCAGCGACGGAATGGGCGGCGCATCTGGTACGCTGCCTGGAAAACTACGACCACTGGGCCGCCTAGACCCGGCCCCGGCTTTCCTCATTCACCACGGACTCGCTTTCCATGCCTTATCTCCTGCAAGTCGACTTTCCTTATCCCGGCCCCTGGGGAGCAGCCATGACTGCCGCCATGACCGATCTGGCTGCCTCCATCGCCACCGAACCCGGCCTGATCTGGAAAATCTGGACGGAAAACCCGGACACCGGCGAAGCGGGCGGCATCTATCTATTCGAGGACCAGAATAGCGCCCAGGCCTACCTGGACATGCATGCGGCCCGGCTGCGTTCCTTCGGTATCGCGCAGGTGAATGCAAAGATATTCGCCGTCAATCCCGGCTTGTCCTTGCTGGATCGCGCGCCGATCTGAAGCGCCGGATCTAAAGTGCATGATCTGCCCCTATCCGGCAGCCTTCAGTCCCGGGGCTGCCGGATTTTCGCGAGCATCAGCAACAGTACGCAAACCAGCACGGCCGCCACCAGGTTGTAGCGCATGCCGGCAACGAAGGCCGTCGCATACTGGCCGGCTGCTCCGCCCACGGTATGATCAGCGGCCAGCGCGGCGCCAAACAACATGCCTACCACCGCCACTCCCAGCGCCGCACCCACCTGCTGGACGGTTGAGATCACTCCTGCCGCCATGCCGGCCTGGGCTGCGTCGACAAACCCCAGCACCAGGTTCAACAAGGGCGTCATGATGAGCCCCTGCCCCGCGCCCAGCACCACCAGCACCGGGATCAGCCAGGCCGGCGCCAGGGCGGCACCAGCCTGGCCCACCTGCAACACCAGCACACCGATGGCCATGGCATACACCAGCGCCCCGGCAGCTATGGCTGGCGTTCCCCAGCGAGCGACCAGCCTTGGGGCAGCCAGCGATGCCAGCACGAAGCCCACGCTGCAAGGCGCGAAGATGCTGCCCGCCACGAAAGGGTCCAGGCCCAGCCCGTTTTGCACCAGTAACGCAAAACACAGGAAAAATGAACTGGCCGTGGAATAGATCAGCAACACCAGTAATGCGCCCAGCGCAAAGCGGCGCTGCCCCAGCAGCCGCATGTCCACCAATGGCAACCCGCCCGCCTCCCGGCGCCATTCCTGTTGCCGATGGAACAACAGCAGCAATGCCACGGCAAGCGCGAACGAAAGCAGGCTCCAGGCCGGCCAGTGCTGCGCCGGCCCTTCGATAAGCGGCACCAGCAGCAATGTCAGCCCTGCGCTCACCAGTACGACCCCGCCCCAGTCCAGCGAGGGGCGTTGCGCAGCGCGGGACTCGGGAATGAAGCGGGCTGTTGCAATGGCAAAGACACCGATGGGGATATTGATGAGAAAAATATTGCGCCAACCCAAACCGAACAGATCGGCATGCACCAGCCATCCGCCCAACACCTGCCCTGCAATGGCTGCCAGACCCAGGGTCATGCCCAACAGGCCAAAGGCGCGGCGGCTGTCATCGCCCTCGAAGTTGACTCGGATAGAGGCATAAACCTGAGGAAACAGCAGTGCGGCTGCCAGCCCCTGCAGCACCCGTGCACCGATCAGGAATGCAGCGTCCGGCGCCAGGCCGCACAGGGCTGAAGCCAGGGTGAAGCTCACCATGCCCGCCATGAAAAGACGACGGCGCCCAAACAGGTCCCCCAGGCGCCCGCCAGTGATCAGCAGAACACCAAATGCCAGTTCGTAGCCTGCCACGACAAAGCCGATCTGAGCCAGGCTTGCCCCTAGCCCGGACTGCATGGCGGGAATGGCGACGTTGACCACAAACAGGTCGAAAATAGTGACAAAGCCCGCCAGCAACAGCACGGCCAACCCCAGCCAGGGAGGACCATCGGCGGCACGTGCCGGTGAAGCAGGCCAAGAGGTATCCGAGTTCATCTTGCGTATCCAGTAATATGAAACGCCATTCTCGGATGCTTTTTAAGCCATTACAATTTAACCATTTATACTATTACCTATAGTGATGGTCAGCCTGCTGACTGTCAGTGCAGCCTTCCCGCCATTCACCGGAACCACGAATGCGAACCCTGGAACGAACCCGTACCGACCTGGCTGCCTTCCTGCGCGCCCACCGCGAACGTCTGACACCCGCCGATGTCGGCCTGCCCAGTGGGGCGCGCCGCCGTACGCCCGGGCTCAGGCGCGAAGAAGTCGCAGCGCTGGCCGGGGTCGGGCTCACCTGGTATACCTGGCTGGAACAAGGCCGCGACATCGGTGTGTCTGCCAATTTCCTGGACAACCTGGCCCGGGTACTGAAACTGGACGCAGCCGAACGCCGCCACCTGTTCCTGCTGGCCCATGAACGGCCGCCCGCGGAACCCGGAAAAACCTGGTGCGTGCTGCCGCCACTGGTAGGACGCCTGATGCACGACCTGCCCCATCCGGCTTTCGTACTGAATCTTCGTTGGGATGTCTTGGGTTTCAATGCGCCGGCCGATGTGCTATTCGGTTTCGGCCGCCATACGCCCGAGCGGCGCAATCTGCTGTGGCTGCTGTTTGCTGACCCGCTGCTGCAGGCCCGCCTCGTCGATTGGACAACGCAGGCGCCATTGATGCTGTCAAGTTTCCGCCGCGACTATGTCCGCGCCACCCGGGATGCCGATACCACCGGCCTGGTGGACGAACTGGAAAGAATATCGCCGGATTTCAAGACCTGGTGGCAACAGCACGATGTGCATGCGCCTTGCGATGGTGTGCGTACCTTGATGCTGGATGGCAAGGCCGAGGCCTATGAACACACCATGCTGACCATCGACGCCGACCGGCATCTGAGGCTGGTCGTCTACGCCCGCCAACGGGAGATGGCGGCTTCGGTCCCGGCATCAGGTCTGCCATCAGGGACGCTATCCAAGCCGGCACCCCGCATGCCATCAGCCTTGTCTTCAGCGCAAGCTGGCTGCGAATAAAAAACAGGCCGTATGTGTGAACGGCCCCTGAAGGCTGGTGATGTTTTCAACTTTCAGGGGGCCGTTCATAGGTCTGGCCTGTTTTTCCGGGTTGCAGCCAGATCAGGAACCGGATTTTTCCGCTTTTTCCTTTTCCAGCTCGGCAATCTGCTCGCGATAGTATTGCAGCGCCGCCTTGCCATCCACGCCTTTTTTGTCTGCCGTGGCAATCCAGTCGTCCTCGATGGATTGCAGGCGTCCGCGCAAGGCTTCCAGTTCCGCGCCTTCCAGCTTGGTGGTCTTCAGCCCTGCCTCGGCCAGGCGCTTGATGGACTGCTGCTCGGATTCGTTCCACTTGCCGCCAAACGCGCGGGCGATATGTTCACCCGACAGTTTTTCGATGGCTGCGCGGTCCGCTTCCGACAAGCGGTTCCATTTGCGCTCGTTCATGAACATGTACTGGCTGCTCTTGCCAAAGCCGCCCGGCGCCTGCAGGGCACTGCGGATCAGGCGGTCGAGCTTGAAGTTCTCGATCTGGTCGTACTGGAAGTACATTCCGTCGATCACGCCGCGCGACAGCATTTCATAGCTTTCCGAAGCCGGCGCATTGACCGTCACGAAGTTGAGTTTCTGGCCGATGGTATCGAACAGCGGGCTGGGGGAACGCAGTTTCAGCCCCCTGAGCGAATCCAGCCCGTCCAGCGACTCCTTGGTCGTAAAGATGACCGTGGCCGGGCTGGTCCAGAGCCCCAGCAGCTTGACGCCCCGGTGCTCACCGGCATCCTTCATGAACTTGTCATAGGTACGCCAGTAGGCCACCGAATTGACCTCGCCGTCTTCGGTGGTCAGGGGCAGTTCGGCAAATTCGATCAGCGGGAAACGGTTGGCGGTATAGCTGTGCACCGACATGCCCATGTCCGCCACGCCGTTGCGCACCAGGTCCAGGTGGGCGGGCGGCTTGCCCAGCGCATTGATGAACTCGACTTTCACCCGGCCTTCGGTTGCCTGTTCGACATCCGCCGCCCAGGGAATCAGCATTTCCTGGACGATGTAGTGCGTGGGCGGCAACCAGTTGGAAAAACGCAGGACTTCCTGGGCGACGGCACCGCGCAGCGGGGCAAAGGCGGCCGCCAGGGAGACCGCGCCCAGACAGAGGATTTTGGATAGCTTCATGGCTTTCTCCAGAGGGGGAAGGACACATGCTTGCGCATGCGGAAACAGAAATCGTCGGGGGTCAGCCCATGCTGTTGGGCAGGGCCAGGATGATCCACGGCACCAGGATCAGGATCAGCAGCCGCGTGATGTCGGCCAGCACGAAGGGGATGGCGCCACGTATCAGCGTGCCCAGGCCGATCTCGGGCATGATGTTCTTGATCATGAACAGGTTCAGCCCCAGCGGCGGCGTGATCAGGCTGATTTCCGCCGCCACGACCACGATGATGCCGAACCAGATCAGGTCGTAGCCCAGCCCGGCCACTACCGGAAAGAAGATAGGCACTGTCAGCAGTACCATGGACATGGTTTCCAGGAAGCACCCCAGCACCAGGTAGATCAGGCAAATGGCCAGGATCACCACCAGCGGCGGCACGTCCATGCCCTGTACCCAGTCCTGCAATCCGGCAGGCAGGCCAGCCACATTGAGGAAGTTGTTGAAGGCCAGCGCCCCGATCACCAGCGCGAACATCACCGCTGTCGTCTGCGCCGCCTCGATCAGGACGGTGAGATACAGACGCGGCTTCCAGCCACGGCGGTAGAGCGTCATCAGAAACGTGCCGAATGCGCCCACCCCTGCCGCTTCCGTGGGGGTGAACACGCCACCGTAGATGCCGCCCATGATGCCCACGAAAAGAACGGTAATGGTGATGACGCCTTTGGCCGCCGACAGGCGTTCGCGCCAGGAGGTGCATTCACCCGGCTTGCCCAGCGCCGGGTTGATGGCCGTGATGATGACGATGGTGAGCAGGTACATCAGGATGGCCAGGATACCGGGCAGGAAACCGGCGGCGAACAGCTTGCCAATGTCCGTGTCGGTCAGGATGCCGTACACCACCATCATGACGCTGGGCGGGATCAGGATACCCAGCGTGCCGCCGGCGGCGATACTGCCCGTGGCCAGCCTGTCGTCGTACTGGTAGCGGCGCATGGCTGGCATGGCCACACGCCCCATGGCCGCCGCCGTCGCCATGCTGGAGCCGCACAGTGCGCTGAAGGCGCCACAGGCCAGGATGGTCGCCATCGCCAGTCCGCCGCGGAAATGCCCGATGAACGCATAGGCCGCACGGTACAAGTCATTAGACAGGCCAGAAGCATTGACCAGGTTGCCCATCAGGATGAACAGCGGCAGCACGGTGAAGCTGTAGCTCATGACGGTATCGAAACTGAGCTGCGCCGCCATGGACAGCGCCGCTTCCAGGCCGGCAAAATAGCTGAAGCCAAGTACGCCTACCAGCATCATGCCCCAGGCGATAGGCAGGCCGATGAACAGGCAGATCAGAAGGGCCAGCAGCCCGATCAGGGATATGAGCATCTCAGGCTCCCTTTTGAGTTTCAGCGTCCGCCAGGCGGAAGAAGAACGGCCGCAGCAGCGCCGCCAGTGCGGCCAACGCGGTCAGCGCGGCAATCAGCCAGGCCAGCGGCGCCAGCGGCAGGTCGAGCGCATTGCTGCGGTCGCCGAACTCCGCCATGCCGCTGGCATGCAGGTACAGCTGCCAGGCCAGCACCGCCAGGATGCCCCCGGACACCCAGTCCAGCAGCCCTTGCTTGAAGCAGCGCGCCCGCGCGGACAACAAGCTGTCCACCATGGATACCGTCAGGTGCGTGCCGTGCCAGGTAACGCGTGGCAAGGCGGTGAACACCAGCACGCCCAGCAGCAGCTCGTTGCCCTCGTAGGCGCCATGCAAAGGAGAATGGAAGAAATAACGACCGACCACGTCTACCGTGGTGACCATCATCATGATGAACAGCAGCGTGCCCGCCACCCAGTCCAGGATGGCCTCCAGCACCCTGGCCGGCCCCCTGGAACGGGCAACGGCCATCACAGGCAAGTCAGTGTCTTGCATAAGAACTCCTCTGTCTCCAGCGCCTGCCGTGCTCTTTCCGGCACGGTCGATCCGCTGCTTGTCTTTTTTTCATGCCGGACCGGCCAGCGCAGCCCCAGGGACGGGGCCGCGATCGCCAGTTCGGATCCGGTTTTTCTTATTGCAAAGGCACCGTTCAGATCACCAGCGTGCCCACGCTGGCTCCACCACAGACATACAGCACCTGCCCGGTCACGAAACCATTGGCGCTGTCGCCAAAAAACATGACTGCACGCGCCACGTCATCGGGACGGCCCAGGCGCTGAACTGGAATCGACGCGGCGATCTTGCGCTCACGCTCGCTGCCAGCTTCGACGACATCGTGGAACATGTCGGTCTGCACCGGTCCCGGCGCCACGACATTCACCGTAATGCCATTGCCTGCCAGCTCCAGCGCCCAGGTACGCGCCATGCCTATCATCCCGGCCTTGGTCGCGGAGTAGGCCGTGCGCGTCTGCAGGCCCAGCGCGCCGCGCGAAGACATCAGCACCACCCTGCCCCAGCCGCGTTCGCGCATGCCCGGCAGAATCGCCTGCATGATGTCTATGGCTGCCCCCAGGTGCAATTGCGTCAGCCCCTGCAACTCTGCCTGGGTGACGTCGCCCAGCAACTTGGGCCAGATCACGCCAGCGTTATGCACGAAATGCGTCACCGGGTGCTGGCCGGCCACCGCCTGCGCCGCCTGCTGCGTAGCCTGCGGGTCCAGCAAATCCACCTGCACGCTGCGCAACCTTGTATGGCGCCATTCCGGCGCACGCCGCGCCAGCGATATCACTTCATAGCCGGCATCCAGCATCTGGCGGCAGATCTCCGCGCCTATCCCGGCACTACCCCCAGTCACCACTGCTATATTTCGCTCGCTCATGATTCTTCCTTGTTTGCCACTCACTCTTCCGGCTGGCCGAACAACACGGCCATGCCGCCGCCATCGCGCCGCAAGGTCACACTCAGGCGCTCTCCCGGTTCCTCCCGGCAGCCGTCGCCCAGATGGATGACAGCCACCGGTCCGCAATCCAGCCGCACGGTGGCGATACGCCAGGGCAGACGCGCCTGGAAATACGGGAAATGACTGTGATGCAGCGTGGTGCTGGCCACCAGCCGCGCACCTTGCGGCACATCCTGCCAATCCAGGGCGTCGTCCAGGCAATGGACGCAGACGTCGCGTGGCGGATACTGCGTCTGTCCGCAGCCTTGGCAAACCTGCAGGCGCAGGCGGCCCAGCCCCTCGCCGCTGGCCAACGCCAATCCCGCACCGCTACGCAGGCGTGGCGGCAATTGTTCTGCCGGTGCATCCAGCGGCTGCGCCGGCCAGCGAGCCGCATCCCATTGGGGCGTGTTCGTGTCCTGGCTCATGCCTTCTCCCTTTGCAGCATGGCTGCCGCCGTGCACAGACCACGGTCGTAATTGATCATGCCGAAGCCGGAAACCAGCCCGATACGGGCCTGCGCTACCTGCATGGCGCCAGCCTGGCCCGTCAGTTGCCGCAGCGCCTGCACCAGGCCCAGATATCCCCCTGCTGCCCCGGCCTGGCCGGCAGAAAGCTGACCGCCCGACGTGTTGAACGGCAAACTGCCACTGATGGTGAAATCATTGCGGCGCACGAACGCCGCCGCTTCGCCCTTGGCGCAAAAACCCAGGTCTTCCAGCTGCATGAAGTTGATCACCGGGTAATCGTCGTAGGCCTCGAAAAAATCGGCTGCGTCCGGCCCCACGCCGGCCTGGGCATAGAACGCCTCGCGATCCATCGCCCAACCGCCGCGATACTGGATATCGTCTTCAGGAAAGGCGTTATGGCGTTCCTGGGTTGCCAGGATGCGCGCTGCGGGCAGGCCCAGCTGACGGGCGCGGTCTGCGCTCATGACCAGGTAGCCTTCGGCGCCAGCGCACGGCATCACGCAATCGAACAGGTGAATGGGGTCTGCAATCGGGCGGGCCTCCATATATTGCTGAAGGCTCAAAGGTTTTTTCATCAAGGCATGCGGATTGCGCAAGGCGTTGTCGCGCTGTGCCACGCACAGGCGTCCGAAATCCTCGCGGCGCGCGCCATAGCGGCGCATGTAGTGATCCGTCAGCAAGGCAAAGCTGGCATTTGGCCCGCCTGCGCCATAAGGCAGTACCGCGTCCTGGCTGAAGCGCGAGAACTGGCTGATGGTTTCCTGGAACGAACCGGCCTGGTTGGTATCGCCGGCAATGCACGCCACGACTTGCGCATCTCCCGCCTGGATCGCGCGCGCCGCGCGCCGCAAGGCCACCACGCCGCTGGCCCCACCCATGGGAATATGCTCCAGGAAGCGCGGTGACAGGCCGAAATGCTGCACCAGCCCCACGGCAGTATCACTGCCCAGCGTAAAGCTGGAAACGCACAGGCCGTCCACCTCGCACTTGTCCACACCGGCGCCCTGCAAAAGCTGGCGCAGGGCCTGCCCCAGCCACCAGTGCGCTGTTTGCCCGGAGAAACGCTGGTACGGCACCGTCACCGGCACCACGACAGCCACGCCGTCGTAGCCCTGCTGCCTGCCGCCTGCCCTGGCAGGCCCGGCATCCGCTTGTACCGTCATGCTGCCTCCTGCCGCTTTTTCATGGCACGGGTATCGGTTACGGCATCTGCCTCGGCCATCAGGCGGCGGGCCAGCTCCCGGATTTCACCACGCTGTATCTTGTTGGTGGCAGTCAGGGGCAAGGCATCCACCCAGGCCACGTAGCCCGGCACCTTGTAATACGCCATCTGGCCCAGCGCCCATTGCACCAGTTCGACCGCAGCCGCCTGCCTGGCCGAGGTATCGGCCGCCATGGCATGCGGCACCACCATCGCCAGCACTTCGTCGCCGCGTACGTCGTCTGGCACAGCCGCGACCGCTACCGATTTCACTGCGGGATGCTGTAACAGCACGGTCTCGACGTCCACGGCGGAAATGTTTTCGCCGCTGCGTCGGATCACGTTCTTCTTGCGGTCTACGAAATGCAGTTGGCCATCCTCGCCCCGGCTGACGATATCCCCGGTATGAAACCAGCCGCCCTGCCAGGCTTCTTCGGTCGCCTGCGGGTCTTTCCAGTACGCACTGAAAAACCCGTCGCGAGCGTCTGGCCCGCTGCTGCGCACCCACAGTTCACCCGGCATGCCCGGCACCGCATCGCTGCCGTCGTCGGCCACCAGGCGCACTTGCATGGCAGCGCTTTCCTTGCCGAAACAATGCGTGCCCACATGCCTGGGTTCGTGGTTGGCGATCACTACCGCGCCTGCACCGGTTTCCGTCATGGCCCAGGCTTCCAGCAGCGGAAAGCCGAAGCGTGCTTCAAATGGCGCATGCAGCTTGCCATCAACACCAGCGCCAAAACCGAAACGCACGGCATGACGGGTATCGCTGGCTTCCTCCGGCGCTTTCATCAGGATCGCCGGCATGACGCCCAGATAATGCACCACGGTGGCGCCGGACTCGCGCACGCTTTGCCACCAGCTGCGCGGATGGAAGCGGTCCAGGGCAATGAGACAGCCGCCCGTCATGACCATAGCCATCGCCGAGGTCGCCATGGCATTCATGTGGTTGAGCGGCAAGGGTGTAAGCATGCGCTCCGCTCCCGGCTTCAGGGATACCAGCCCATCCAGTTCGGCATACCACTGCCCGGCACGCAGGAAATAGCGGTTCGACAACATGCAGCCCTTGGGGCGCCCGGTCGTGCCCGAGGTATAAAGCAAGGCGCATTCAGTGCGCAGGTCCGGCTCGCCACTGGCCGGTGCCGGCATCAAGGCGGCAGGTGGCGTCTCATCGGCCGTCATGACCGCCAGCGGGCGGCCGACGCGCTCTGCCGCCGCCAGCAGGTCCGCATGACGACCCGCCAGGGAAACTGCCAGGATCAGTTCGGAATGGCCGATCAGGTATTCCAGTTCCGACGCGCGCATCTCCGCGCTGATGGGCACAACCGAGACGCCCAAGCGGTTAAGTGCAAACCAGTGCGAAAAAAAGACCCGGCGGTTTTCCAGTAGCAGGCCGACCCGGTGACCATGACCGTAGCCGGCCCGCGCATAGGCTTGCGCCAGGGCATCGACTTCCGCCAGCACCTGGGCATAGCTCCATTCACCGGCCGCGTCGCCATAGATAGCAGCGGTTTCCGGCAGAACGCACAGAAAAGGCCGCTGACGCCAGCGGGCAGCGGTACGGGCGAAGGCCTCATAGACCGATGGCGCCTGGGCCGGATGGGACAAGGGATCGGCGGCAGGCCGCTCCTGGGTGGAACTTTGGCTTTTGCTCATCGTAGCCTCGTTACATGAAGAGCTGGATATTGCTGAAGGGCGCGTCGCAGTTCAGCAGGTCGACGCGTTTCAGGCGGATGCGCAGGCCATCCGGCGTTTCCACCAGATGGTGGCGAGTCCAGCCGACATACATGGTCTGCTGGTCCTGCCGGGTTTCCGTGTAATGGAAGGCGGTGCGTACCACGTGCTCGCCTTGCTCGCCGTGCTGCTCTACCTCCGGCCTTTGCAACAGGTGATGGCAACGGCTCTTGGGCTGCTGCGAGAATGTGCGCTGCCCTGCTAGGCGCTCGACGCGGATGCGCAGCAACAGGCCGTCTTCGTACATCAACGAGTTCTCCAGCACCGGATCAGTCTGGCCGTGACTGAGCGGCATCCAGTAGCGGCCATCTGCCGTGAACAGCGCCAGCCATTCCTCGAAACGCTGCTCGTCCAACATGCGCGCCTCGGCATACACGAAGTCCGCCAGCTCGTCCTTGGTCACGCTCATGCCTGTTCTCCTTGCATGTCAGCCAGCATGTAGCGCAACCAGGCCCGGAACTGGGCGCGCATCTGCATTTCATTGGTGCCGTTGGTCACGACGTTGGTCCGGTCTTCCTCGCCCGCTTCATACAGGCGCCCGACGTTCATCCAGTCGCGGCCACGCGATTGCAGGCCTTCCTGGGCGCGTTCGTACATTTCCAGGTCGTCATGGCCCACCACCGAGGTCGGTGCATTGATCAGCCGGTTGTACATGAGCGTGCGTTCCAGCAATTTGTCCGGCGCGCCCACCAGCCGGAAAGTCCAGGATTCGACCAGTGTCTTGTCCACGGCCACCGGCTTGAAGATACGCAGGGTCTGGATCGGGCCCTTCACCATGATGTGCGGGAAATAAACCGTGTTGTGACGCACGTCGC
Source organism: Kerstersia gyiorum (assembly GCF_004216755.1). Taxonomy (GTDB): domain Bacteria; phylum Pseudomonadota; class Gammaproteobacteria; order Burkholderiales; family Burkholderiaceae_B; genus Kerstersia; species Kerstersia gyiorum. The sequence goes on along the minus strand of NZ_SGWZ01000004.1, from coordinate 263,989 downwards.
CCAGGATTTCCTTGGCTCGTTGCTCGCCATAGGCCGCCACCATGCGGTCCCAGTATTCCGGGATTTCCGAGTAGGCCGCATGAATGGAATCCGCCACACCGGTGTGCCCATGGCCGTTCTGCCAGACTCGGATGCCCATGCCTTCGAAAAACTCATAGGGCGACATGAAGGGCGCGAACAGCTCTACCGCCATGGGCTTGGGCGTGCCTTCCGGCGCCTCGTTCCAGACCTTGACTGCCGTTCCCGCCGAGGATTCGTGCGCGACCATCGGGTGACAGGTGTCCGTCTGGTTGTCTACCAGCATCTTCCAGTTGCAGTGATGCATGTAGCGCACCACGCCGCCAGCCACTTCCAGGCGGCCCTCCGGCGAGCGGTCCACCATGTTGTCCAGCGTGGACAGCGATTCGCCGAAGAAACTCTGGAAATCGTCGCCTTCGGGATTCAGGCGGCAGAACACAAAATCACGATAGACCTCCACCGCTCCGACCGGCGCCATGCCCCGGGTCGCTTCGCTGTTTTCAAAGCCGGTGTTCTCGTAGCCCTTCTTGAGCGGAATCGCAAGCAGCCGGCCGTCGGTACGGAAAGTCCAGGCGTGATACGGACAGCGGAAGAATTTCCCGGTATTGCCACAGGCCTCGGCTGCGATCTTCACGCCCTTGTGCGGGCAGCGGTTATAGAGCACCTTGATGCTGTCATCGGTGTGACGCACCATGATGACGGGCTCAGTACCCACCGTAGTGGTGTAATAGTCGCCCTTGTTCGGCACCTGGCTGGCATGGCCGACATACACCCAGGTATTGGCAAAGAGATGGCGCATCTCCAGCTCGAACAGCTCCGGGTCGACGTACAAATCCTTGTGGACCTCCGTGTCGCGCACCAGGGCGCGTATTGCGGCGGGGTTGTTGCGGTACTTGCCGGCAGATACCCCGCCGGCTTCGCCGGGCTGGCGGATCGCCGTTCCACAGGCGCCAGGTGCCGCGTGGGGCGCCGTTGCTACCGCTGACTGCGCTTCCATCGTCATATCAGTCTCCCTATCGTTATCCTGTTGCCTGGCCGGGCCGGTATCCTTGCCAGTGCCGCCAGGCGCCAGGCGTACTTTGCGCAGCGGCTCAGAGATCGAGCACCAGCCGCGGGCTTTTCGAGCGTGAAATACAGATCTGGATCACCTTGCCTGCCGCCTTTTCGGAGTCGGACAGGAAGTAGTCGCGATGATCGGGGGTGCCGTCGAGCACATCGACCGAACACACGCCGCACTCACCCCGTTTGCAGTCGTACATGGGATCGCAACCGGCTTCTTCGAGCACATCCGCAATCGTGCGGTCGGCGGGCACCTGCAGAACCATGCCCGATTGCCGCAGCTCGATTTCAAACGCCTGGTCGCCTTCCTGCGGGGTTGCCGTCTCGAACAATTCGAAGTGCAGCTGGCAGGCCGGCCAGGCCAGTTCCTTGCCGTGCTCCAGCAAGGCGTCCAGCATGCGGCGCGGGCCGCACACATAAAGATGGCTGTCGCGCGGGACGCTGGCCATGAGTTGCGACAGGTCCAGCCGGCCACCGGGTTCATCGGCCGGGTGCAAGGCCAGGCCATCGCCGGCCACGGCCTGCAGCTCGGGCAGGAATGCCATGTGCTCGCGGCTGCTGGCGCAGTAGTGGGTCTGGAACGGGCGGCCTGCACAACGCAATGCGACTGCCATGCTGAGAATGGGGGTAATGCCGATACCACCGGCAATCAGCACGGCCTGGCCTGCATGTTCCTGCAAGGGAAAATCATTGCGCGGCACACTGGCCTGTACGCGATCCCCCATTTTCAGGGCGTGCATGAAGCGCGAGCCCCCACTGCTGTCCGACTCCAGGCGCACCCCGAGGCAGTACGCCTGCTGCGGCCCATCATCCGTACAGGATTCTTCTCCGGCCAGCACCAGCGAATAGCAGCGCGGCTCGTCCAGTCCGGGAATCGCGATCTTCAGGTGTGCCCCTGCCTGGGCTGCCGGCAAGGCGGCGCCGTCCACTGAACGCAGCGTGATCTGCCGCACCAGGGGGGTCAATTGCCTGGTGTCGCTGACAACCAGATCCAGAATTTCCATCATCATCTCCTACGTGCAGCGCCCCAAAGCGCCAGCGCCAAGGACTTATATCAGTGATGAATAGTTTATTTCTAAACATATTCCACTGAAAATGGTAGGAAACCATTAAGCGTATGTACTGATGGAAAAATTTCTCTCTGAATGCTTGAAGAAAAACGTGAAAAGTATAGTAATTGACGAAACTGGCCAGGGACAGACGCCCTGCCCTGTATTCGCCTGCATTCATTCCCCGGGCAGCCGGTTTCCTGCTGGCTGCCCGCCGTCCGGACAAAAAAAACAGCACCCGATAACCCGGGTGCTGCTGTGAAGAACTTCGGCCTGAAGGCCGAAGCCTCTCCGCCACCCTACGGGGGTGCCTGCGGCACCTGATAAATACCGCCACGCTTGACCCCGGACTAAAGTCCAGGGCTTGCGCTTAGGCGTGTGGTCAATACCCCTCCCGAGACCCGAGAGGGTTCCCCACACCACGCCCGGCCTGCCTGCCAGCCGGTGCGCAGCAATGTATTTATGCTGCGGGCACCAGCGCCAGCACGCGCAGCGGGCTGCCGGAGCCGCCTTCGATCTTCAGCGGCGCCGACAGGATCACCGCGCCTTGCGGCGGCAGCTTGTCCAGGTTCTTCAGGCACTGCAGGCCGTAGCGGTTCGAGCCATGCATCAGGGTATGGCAGGGATACGGCACGGGCCAGGCATAGGATTGTCCGGCATCGGTATTGATGGTTTCCACGCCAAAGCCATGCACCTTGCGCTGGTGAATCATCCACTCAACCGCCGCCTGCGATGGGCCGGGCGTATGGGCGCCATCTTCACGCATGCCCAGGAAGGCCTCGGCATCATCGGCACGCAATGACCAATCCGTACGGAACAGCACCCAGGCCCCTTCGGGGATGCGCCCATGCTGGCTTTCCCACGCTTCCAGGAATTCAGGTGTCAGCAGCCAGTCTGCATCCTGCGCTACCTGCGCGCTCGCATCAATGACCACTGCCGGACGCACGAAATTTTCAGCGGGGATCGTATCGACAGTATTGCAGGGGTGGTCCTTGCCGGTGATCCAGTGCGCGGGCGCATCGAAATGGGTACCGGTATGTTCACCACAGGTGAAGTTGTTCCAGTACCAGCCCGGGCCGTTTTCATCGTAGCGGCTGATGCGCTCGATGCTGAAGCCGGCGGTCTGGCCGAATTGCGGCGGCAGTTGCAGCGCAGGAAAGCGCGGCGACAGCACCTGTGTGAGGTCGACGATGCGCACGCTGCCACCTGCCAACGCCTGCACCAGGGTACCCAGAACTTGTTCTCCAGCCATGTCTTGCTCCTCCTTTTTTGCGGCGCCCGTCATTGGAGCTGCCGCTTGTGTTCTGCAGGCAGCCCGCCCGGCGGCACCGGGCGGGCCGGGCCACGCCACCGGCCGGGCAAGGCGGGTGGCGCAGCCTGCGTCAGTACTTGCCCGACAGCAGCGATCCGAAGCCCGGCACCGAGGTATCCAACCCCAGGCGCTTGAGCATCATGTAGGTGGTTGCCACCGACGACGACAGCACCGGCAGGCCGACGCGGTCCTCGATCGCCTGAATCGAGGCCAGCGAAGGCATCTGCACGCAGGCCGACGCGATCACCGCATCCACGCCCTGGGTGTTGAGCTTCTTGGTGATTTCGATGGGCGCGCGCGGGTCCTGGCGGCCGACTTCCAGGTTGTCGGGGATTTCCAGCGAAATGCTGTCAACGACCTCGATGCCTTCGTTTTCGATGTAGTCGATGACCAGCGCCGTCAGCGGCTTCATGTAGGGCGCCAGGATGGAGACTTTCTTCGCGCCTATCGCATGCAGGCCGTCCACCAGCGCACCGGCGCTGGTCACCACCGGCGCCGGCCCGCCGTTTTCCACGGTGCGTTGGTGCAGTCGCTGCTCAGACACGCGATGGTAGCCGCGCCCCATGCTCATAATGGCGACCAGGCAGGCGTAGCCCAGCACATCCACCCTGGCGTCGGACAGTTCCAATGCGCAACGGTCGCTGTCGCCGTCCATCTTGCTCAGCTCTTCCTTGGTCACATGCTTCATGCGCATACGGCTCGAATGGAAGGTGAAGCGCTCCGGCGCCACCAGTTCGCGCGCGCGCAGGATGGCTGGGATCTCGGTTTCCATCGTCGTATTCGACGACGGGACGATCTGGCCGATGCGGTAATTCATCTGATTGCTCATAATGCTTTACTCCGCCTCGCCGGGACGCACCGGCTCGAGGTCAAATTCGGGAAGCGGCGCGCCGCCATCGTTGAATTGGGCGGCCTCCAGCGGACGCCGGTTGACGCGCAGGTCGAACACATCGAAGCGGTTGTAGTGGCCGGTAATGTCGTGCATCTGGCGCGGCTGGATGCAACGCGACAGATCCAGCTCCGCATACACGATGCCTTCATCGTCGATCAGCGGCTGGCCGATCACGCGCCCGTCCGGGCCCAGGAAACCGGAGAAGGCGCTGTTGCGGCGGCTCAGCAGCTCGCGCGCTTGCGGATGCGTGGCTTCCATCGCAGCGATGATTTCTTCGGACACCGTCGAGCAGGACACAATGGTGAACAGCTTGCCTTCGAAACAGTGCGCGGCGGCGCGGACCTTGATGGCTTCGGCCATGTCATAGTCCGCCGGTGCCACCGGCAAGGCGATATAGCTGGCCACGTGTACCAGTTCGCCTTGCGCCAGCAGCGCAAAGCGCGCCAGCGTATTGGTGTTCTCGCCGCAGGCCAGCGCGCCCAGCGGGCCGATGTTGGTCTGATGCACGCGCAAGGCGGAACCGTCGCCCGGCGTCCAGGTCAGCTTTTCCGCCCAGGTTGGCACCAACTTGCGGTGGCGCCCCAGGATGCGGCCTTCATTGCTGATGGTGACAACCGTGTTGTAGATCGTGCCGATGCCGTAGCGCGAACGCTCGTTGACGCCGATCACGACATTGATGTCATGGCGTGCCGCAGCCTGAGCGATCTTGGCGATCTCCGGGCCGGGAATCTCAATAGAGGAGCGCACCAGTTTCTCGAACCAGGGGCTGCCCTCCACCGGATTCATGATCCAGCTCCAGTAGGGGTAGCCTGCCACGAAGACTTCCGGGAAGGCAACCAGCTTGGCGCCATTGTCCGCGGCTTCGCGGATCAGCGCGCAAACCTTGTCGACCGTCGCATCGGTATCGAGGAAAACCGGCGCCGCCTGCACGGCAGCTGCCTTGAAACGGGGAAGATTCAACATGACAGGCCTCTTTCCCTGTTAGTCCAACGGCGTGGCGTCAACCACGGGATGGCGCAATTCGCCGATGCCTTCGACCACGGCATGCACCACATCGCCCGGCCACATCCATTCCTGTGGCGAACGGCCGGCACCCACGCCTTCGGGCGTGCCGGTGGCGATGATATCGCCCGGTTCCAGCGTAATGGCTGCGCTGATATCGGCAATCAGGGTATCCACCTTGAACAGCATGTGGCGCGTATTGGACGATTGCTTGGTCACGCCATTGAGCGTCAGGCTCAGGTCCAGCACGTGGGGATCCGGGATTTCATCGGCAGTGACGATGACCGGCCCGAAGGGCGCGTAGGTGTCCTGACCCTTGGAATAGATCCACTGGCCGGCGCGGCGGCAATCGCGTGCGCTGACGTCGATCATCACGCTGTAGCCGAACACGTACTTCAGCGCATCTTCCTTTTTCACGCGGGTGGCGCGAGTGCCGATAATGGCCGCCAACTCCACTTCCCAGTCCAGTTGCTGGGTAATCTTCTTGTTGTGCTCGATGGCATCCCCCGGCCCGATGATGCTCGTGGGCGGCTTGGAGAAAATCACCGGCTCCTTGGGCAGTTCCTTGGAGGTATCCAGGGTACGGCTGGATTCGGCCACGTGCTCGACGTAATTCAGGCCGATGCCGAAGATGTTCTTGCGGGGGCGCGGAATCGGCGCCAGCAGCTTGACGTTGGCCAGCGGCAGCGCCACGCCCACGGGGAATTCACCTTCCATCTCGGCCAGCAGCTGGCTGGTGAGCTTGACGGCCGACGGGCCCAGGTCGATGAAGTCCAACATGTTGTCGGGCAGGGGCTGGCCGGCGACGTCGCCAAACAGTTCCAGATCAACCACCAGGTCGTCGACGATGGCGCCCAGGCGTCCGGCGGCTGCCGGTTCGGTGCGGTAAGTGACAAGACGCATTTCTTTTCTCCGTAATGGGCCGCGACGATGCGCTGCGGCCTAGATTCCCGCCGCCGTTGCCGGCGGCACTGCTGGACCGTGCAAGCCTTGATGGCTGCCCGGCGGTGTGATTGAAAGCGGCCCGGTGGCCCAGCGCACACCGGGCTGCGGCATTATTCCTGCGACAGGACCGGCTGATGGCCGCCGTTGTCGGCCAGCGCTTCTTCACGATACAGGCCGAGCTTTTCCATGACCGGCAGGTCGTTGAAGCAGAACAGGCAGGCATCTTCGCTTTGCGAGGCATTGACGTGTTCGTGCCAGGCCCAGGACGGAACGCAGAAGATGTCCCGTTCCTGCCAGTCGAAACGCTGGCCATTGATGATGGAATAGCCCTTGCCCTTGGCCACCTGGTACAGGAAGCTGCCGGTGTGGCGATGAGCCTTGCCTTCGAAGCCCGGGCGCAGCAATTGCATGCTGGCGCCGATGGTGGCCATGACATGACCGCCACTGACCGGATTGGTGTAGTGCATCAGCGCGCCATCGAAAGGATTGTCCTCGCGCGCCCCCGACAGCTTGCGCAGCGCTTCGTAGGTCGGCTCCCACTGATACTTGAAGAGCGGTGAGTACGGCTTGCTCCAGCCCACATTCTGCGGGCGCAGCCCGGCAGCGCCCCAGATGGACACGGAATCATCCACCGGGTAACCCACCGCCTGGCTCAGGTCCGGGTGCACGGCGTAGAAACCGGCTTCCAGCGCGTTGACCAGCGGAATATCCAGGCCGTCCTGCCAGATGCAGGGCAGACCGTCGGCCTCGACGCCATGTTCATGCCAGGTACCATTGGGCGTCAGCACGAAATCATTGGCGCCCAGCGTCATCTTGTGACCGTCGACAATGGTGTAGGCGCCCCGCCCTTCCATGATGAAGCGCAGCGCCGACGACGAGTGCGCGTGAGCCGAAGCTGCCTCGCCGGGGTGCATGACCTGCAGGCCGGAGTACAGCCAGCCCACGGCGGCCGAGACTTCCTGGCGGCCGGGGTTGTTCAGGTAGATGACGCGGCGGCCGGCTTTTTCCGGCGTGACCAGCGAAACCGAGCGCAGCACGTGATCGCGCAGCTCGCGGTAGCGCCACAGCACCGGCACGGAATCCGATTTGGGCTGCCACGGCTCGATCTTGTTGGCCACGGTCCAGAGCGCGCCTGCCTTCAGGCGGTCCAGGTCTTTGTAGTAGGCCACCAGCTCCGGCGTATCTTCCACATCCGCACGGCCAGCCACGTTCTCGCGATAAGTGTCGTAACTTGTATTGCTCATGATGTTTTCCTTTGCCTGACTCCGGGCCGGCCGCTGCGCCTGGCCCGGGACTCACCCAACAACGCCCTTATGCCGCGATGGCGCCGCGCTTGCCCTGCCGTTCCTACCAGTCCTGCCCCCAGAAGTACGCTGCCGGCCACGGGGCATCCTTGCTGCCCAGCTGCGCCGCTTCGCGCAGCAGCCAGTGCGGGTCGGCCAGCAGCGGCCGCGACAGCGCGCACAGGTCGGCTCGCCCCGAGGCAATCACGCCGTTGGCCTGGTCCAGCTCGCTGATATTGCCCACGGCAATGGCGGCAATGCCCGCTTCGTTGCGGATGCGATCCGCAAACGGCGTCTGGAACATACGGCCATAAACCGGCTTCTGGTCCGGCGTGACTTCCCCACTGGAACAATCCACGACATCCACACCAGCTTCGCGCAGCATGCGGGCGATGGCGACGGCGTCGTCTACCGTCGTGCCGCCTTCGGCCCAATCAGTCGCGGAAATCCGCACCGACAGGGGCAGGTCCTTGGGCCAGGCCGCACGTACGGCACGCACCACTTCGAGCGGGAAGCGCATGCGGTTTTCCAGCGCACCGCCGAATTCGTCGTCCCGCTGGTTGGTCAGCGGCGAAATGAAGCTCGACAGCAGGAAGCCGTGGCCCGCCTGCAGCTCCAGCCAGTCAAACCCGGCCTGCGCCGCGCGCTGCGTCGCCGCGACAAAAGCAGCCGTCACCGCTTTCATGCCGTCGCGATCCAGCGCCTGCGGCACCTGGGTGCGTCCCGGCTGGTAAGCCAGCGCGGAAGCCGACACCAGCGGCCAGGCGCCTTCGGCCAGCGGTTGGTCGGACTGGCGCGGGTCGGCCTGGGTGGCGCCACGGCGGCCGGCATGCCCGATCTGCACGCCGATGCGGCTGCCGGTATGCTGATGCACGAAATCCGTAATGCGCTTCCAGGCGCCCGCCTGCTCATCACTCCAGAGGCCGGGGCATGCCGGCGTAATGCGGCCATCGGGCGTCACAGCGGCCATTTCCGTCATGACCAGGCCAATGCCGCCCAGGGCACGTGCCCCCAGATGCGTCAGGTGGAAATCATTCGGCATGCCTTCGCCGTTCACGCAGGAATAGGTCAGCGTGGGCGAGAACACCATGCGATTGGGCAAGGTCACACCGCGCACGCGGTATGGCGTGAAAACAGGCATCGGCGCCTTGCCGTCGGCCGCCGGTGCGCTGCCGGCCTGCGTGGCCAGCCAGGCCTCGTAGCCCTCCAGCCACGCCGGGTCGCGCAGCCGCAGGTTCTCGTGCGACAGGCGTTGCGAACGCGTCAACAGCGAATAGGCGAACTGTTCCGGTTCCAGACCGGCATAGCGCGACACGTTTTCAAACCACTCGGTGGAATTGCGCGCGGCGTTCTGGATTTTCAGCACTTCCACGCCACGCAGCGCCTCGTAATCCTGCAAGGCCGCTTCCAGCGGCTTGTCGCGCAGGCGTTGCGCCAGGTCGATGGCGTCCTCCAGCGCCAGCTTGGTGCCCGAACCGATGGAGAAGTGCGCGGTATGCGCAGCATCGCCCATCAGCACCACCGGCACACGACGGCCGGGCTCCGGCTCGGTCCACTGCACCCAATTGCGGCAGATGACGCGCGGGAAACGGATCCAGATGGCGGAACCGCGCAGGTGAGTCGCGTTGCTGATCAGGCCGTGGCCGTCCAGGTAGGGCTCGAACAGCTTTTCGCAGTAGGCAATGCCCTCTTCCTGGCTCATTTCGCCGATGCCAGCCTTCTGCCAGGTTTCTTCCGGCGTTTCCACGATGAACGTGGAGGTACCGTCTTCGAAGCGATAGGCGTGTGCCTGGAACCAGCCGTGCTCGTTTTCCACGAAAATGAAATTGAAGGCGTCGAACACCTTGTGCGTACCCAGCCAGACGAAGCGGCAGTTGCGCTGGTCGATATCAGGCTGGAAAGTCTGCTCGTAGCGCTTGCGCACGATGCTGTTGATGCCGTCGCAAGCGATCACGAGGTCGGCGCCGTACTGGCGAGCCAGGTTCTGGTCGTCGGTTACCTGGGTTTCGAACACCAGCTCGACCCCGACTTCTTCGCAGCGCGCCTGCAGGATGTTCAGCAGTTTCTTGCGGCCGATACCGATGAATCCATGACCGCCGCTGCGCAAGGCGCGGCCCTTGAAATGGATCTCGATGTCGTCCCAATGGTTGAAAGCGTCGCCGATGGTCTTGGCCGACACCGGATCGGCAATGCGCAGATTCTCCATGGTGGCGTCGGAGAACACCACGCCCCAGCCAAAGGTGTCGTAGGGGCGGTTGCGCTCCACCACGATCACTTCGTTGGACGGATTCTGCAGCTTCATCAGCAATCCGAAATACAGGCCGGACGGCCCGCCACCCATACATACAATCTTCATGGCTCTCTCCACACCTTTTCCGCACCCGCCGCCGCCCATTTTTGCGCCGCCGCCAGCCGGATCAGAAAAACTACCGCATGATTATTTTTATCGCTGAATATTTTATTTATAAAGTATATGGGCAAAAAAATTGCCTCGTATATGCTCCTTTTCCCTAGGCGGCGCCTTCTCCCGCCACCACTTCCTGGGGCAGTACATAAGCCTGCATGGCCTGCCTCAGCGCATCGGGAATCTGGATGGCCTTGTGCGTCACCAGCGAGGTCGTCACGATGACCTGGTTAACCTGCATGCGCAGCACGCCATCGGTACCAATACAGCGTAGCACCAACCGCAGCGAGCGGCTGCCCATGTGCTCCACCGCCAGGCTCAGGACCACATCGTCGCCCATGCGGCTGATTGCCTTGAAATCGGCCTCCAGATGCACGGTCGGCATTCCCACCTGCTGCCTGCCTATCATGTCGTGGAAACCGCCGGTCGTGATGGCATCCACCCAGGCCTCAAGCAGATCGTTGAACATCACGAAATACTGCGGGTAGAACACGATGCCCGCCGGATCGCATTCGGAGAACCGGATGCGGTGCGGGCGCTGGAATACAGTTGTATCAGTCATCTGCCACCTGTCATGAAATTTGCGATACCGGCTCAGCTTTGCTGGCCGGCCGCCAGATTGACCAGGTGGACCCGCAAGGCGCCCAGATGCTGATGCAACTGACGTACCGCCTCGGGCTCCAGCCCGGAAAACATTTCGGTCACCCAGCCCGCATGGGCTTTGGCCATGACCTCGAAACTGCTGCGTCCCTCGGGCGTCAGCCTCAGTATCCAGGCGCGCCGGTCAGTTGGGCTGCTGGCACGAGAGACCAAGCCCTCGCGCGACAACTCGTCGGTCAGCCCCGTGATATTGCCGCCGGTAACCATTAGATAGCGCGACAGTTCGCCCATCTTCAGTCCGTCCGGATAGCGATACAGCTGCGCCATATAGTCGAAACGCGCCAGGGAAATATCAAAGTTCAAGCGCAGGCGGCGGCGGATTTCGTCCTCCACCTGCTTGGTGCAGGCCATCATCCGCAGCCACAGTTTGAGGCTGGCCGGATCCTGAGAACGCACACGCCCTTCGTAACCCAGCTCCTGGGCCTCGTGCAGCAATGCGTGCGAACTGTCCTTGTGCTCCATGGTGATTTCTTCCTGCTGTTTGGCTATCCGTGCACGGCGCCGGCCTTGCCTGGCGCTGGGCACGCTTGCCGATAACTGTCCCGGCGCGGGCGGAATGTCCTGGCACGCGCCCTGCTTTTGCAATGTCTGTGCGGTGTTGGTCATTCTACCTTAATTACTTGATAGGTAAACAATTCAGAAGAACAAATACTTGATCTGGAACAATGCGCTGTATCCGCCTGAAACTCCTGTCTCAGGCCAGTGCAAAACGTTGCAAGGCGACATTCAGTTCTCGACCGTGCTCATCCGCCAGTGCCGCTTCGCGCAGGCTGCGCAAAGTGTCCGGCGCCAGGTTTTCGCGCTTGTTCGCCACCGCGCCCATCAAGGTCTGGAAATTCTTCCAGCCGCGCACGTGGGTGTCGCCATAGCCCTTCACCAGGCGCTGGCATTGCACCACTTCCAAGGCCAGCGCCGGATGCGCGGGCGCGAAAGCGATCACGTGCGCCAGCCATTCCTCGATGCGCTGCTGCTCGGTGGCGTAGCGCAAGGTATTGCGGCGCCAGCGCTTGAAGCCGGACAGCAGATAGAGCGGCAAGTAGCCCCGCAGCGAACTGGTACGCATGACGCGCCCCTGGCGCGTGAAGCGACGCACCAGCCAATTGCCCCAAGTAGGCCGCATCAGCCAGCGCCCCACCGCCGCCACAGGCAGAATTTCACTGATTTCCTCGACGCGGGGATGCATGAACTCCTGGATCGCCAGAATCTGCTCTTCCTTGGCACGGACCTCGCCGCGCACGCGCTGGAAGCGGGTGTCACGCGTTTTCAGTTCCGCCACCCGGATCGCATCCTCGTAGGACATCCACAGCGCCAGGTAGCGGGCCGTTTCACGCAGCAATACGGCATCATCCTGCCGCGCGGCATCGCGCACGCGCACCAGGCGGTCCAGGTAGAGCCCGGCATAGGCAGCATCCTGGTAATCCACCGTGCGGCGCACGCCTTCCAGCGCCAGGTCGCGCGCGGCGGCAGGAATCTCATGCTCCAGCCGCGCCAGCAGCTGCTTGAGTACCGGGTCCTTGGGTTCCATGGCCGGACGCGGTGCAGCACTGGTCTGGGCACCATCGGCTGCGGCCTGGCCGGCTGCGTCGGATTGCGTTTTGCCGACGCGGTCAAAGGCATAGCCGAATGCGCGCAGGCTGGGCTTGACGCCCACGCCACCACGCTCAATGGTGGCTTCGAACTGTTCCCGCGTGAACGGCAGCACACCCGCCGACGCCAGCGCGCCGAACAGCACGGCACTGATAACGCTGCCGGTTTCCTCGGCAGCCTGCTCCATATTGAAATGGATGAAGCGGCGCGATGCCCGTGTCGCGTGGCGGATCAGCGCCTCGTTATCGACCCGGCCATCGCCCATGGCAGATTTTTCTGCAATGGAATACACCCGGTGGGTAGATGCCAGCAGGGTCGTGCGCTCCGGCGTCACCAGGCCGCGCTGCACCGCACGACCGGCTTCCATCAGTTCGGAGGCGAGCACGACATCCACATCCCCCGGCATGGGCATCAGCGCCAGAACCGGCTCCTTGCCGTTCTTTTTCGCCTCTTCCTCGGGAAACAGTTCGACGTAGTAGATCGTAGCGCCGGTACGCTGCGCCACGCCAGGCACCGAAGTCGTCTGCGCAATATAGCCGTTGTGCTCGCCCAGGCTGACGATCCAGTCTGCCAGCACGCCACCGCCCTCGCCGCCCATGGCGAGAATGGCGATTTTGATCGGTTGTACGTTTGTCTTCATTTTCTTATCCTGCGGTGCTTCCGGCTGCACGCCGGACGGCCTCTATTACCTTGTCCCTCTCGCACCGGGCGGCGCCTCTGGCACCTGCCCGGCTCCTTGCCTGCCTCAGAACGCCAGGCGGGCGCGACGCTGCGCATCGCGGCGCTGCAACCAGCCGATCACGCCTTCGCGCAGCTTCTGGCGGAACTTGTCCCAGCGCGTCGGGTTGGTGATGATCTGCGCGCGGTAGAACGACGGGCACAGCACGGCGGCGTGCGACACTTCGCCACACAGCCCGCAGCCCACGCAGCTGTCCATGACACGCGCGACGGGGTCGGTACGCAGCGGATCGGGGTTGGGACGAATGCTCAGCGACGGGCAGCCCGACAAGCGGATGCAGGAGTGGTCACCCGTGCAGGTGTCGGGATCAACGCCGAAACGCTCGCGCACCACCCGCTCGCCAGCGGCGATCGCCTTGCGCACCTTGGGCTTTTCGCGGCGCTGCAGGTTCAGCATGCACTCGCTCTGGGCCACCAGCACCTTGGGGCCTTTTTCACTGGTCGTCAGCGCTTCGCGCAGCGTCGCAGTCATGGTCTTCAGGTCATAGGTACGCTTGACAGTGCGTACCCATTCGCCCCCGACCCCGCGCACGGCTTTTTCGATTTCATGGCCGGTGCTGCGCGTGGCATTGAGCGCCTTGGACGACAGGATGTCCTGGCCGCCCGTGGCCGAGGTGTAGCTGTTGTCGATCACAATGGTCAGGTTATCGCTGCGATTGAACACCGCATTGGCAATACCGCTAACCAGGCCGTTGTGCCAGAAGCCGCCATCGCCCATAACGGAAATGGCACGCTTGCCCGCCTGGGTATTGAGCGCCGCCGCGCCTGCGCCGCCCAGGCCGTAGCCCATGGTGGTATTACCCAGGTTGAAAGGCGGCAGGATGGAAAACAGGTGGCAGCCGATATCTGCGCTGACGTGGTGCGGCCCCAGTTCGCGCTCGACCAGCTTCATCGCGGTGAAGATGGGGCGTTCGGGGCAACCGGTACAGAAGCCGGGCGGACGCGCATGCACGTGCTGGTCCAGGGTATCGGTCTCCGGCGCCAGTCCGGTGGCGCTGGATGCGCCCTGGCCCTGCTGGCTGCCAGCGGCCGCCTGGGCAATGGCCACGCTGGCGGCCACTGCAGCGCGGCTTTCCGACAGGTCTTCCTCGACCGCCAATTCCGTGCGCTCTGCCACCGCCGTTCCCCCACCCTGACCGCCAGGGGCCGGACGCTCACGCGACACCTGTTGCGCCACCAGCGGAATAATCTTGCGCTGCACCGGCTGCGCCTCGATGCGACCATAGCGCTCGAAGAACGTGCGCATGCCCTTCACCATGGTGGCGGTGTTGTACTCGCCAGACATAGGCAGCATATCTTTACCATGCAAGGCCGTGTTGCAGCCGTCCTGGCGCAGGATGGTTGCCATGTTCTGCTCAAGGAAATTGGGCTGGCCCTGTTCGAGCAGCAGCACAGCGCGCTTGCTCTTGCAGAAACGCAGCACCTCCTCGTCCACGACCGGATACACCACATTCATGACGTAAAGCGGAATTTCGGTCTGGCCGTAGACATCCGCCAGGCCCAGCTTTTCCAGGGCGCGGATGGCAGTGTTGTAATCGCCGCCGGGCACGATGATACCGAGCTCGTCCTTGCCGTCGGCAATGAATTCATTGAGCCCGCGCTCCTGGATGAAGCGCACGGCATTGGGCCAGCGGTCGCGAATTTTTTCCTGTTCGTGCAGGAAGCTGGCCGGCGGCAGCACGATGCGGCTGACGTCACGCTCCGGATTTTCCAGCGCTTCCTTGAGGGTAAACGCGGCGCGTTTGTTATCCGACGCCACGAACTGGCCGTGCACGTGACAGGCCCGGATGCGCAATTGCAGCATCACCGGCGTATTGCTGGCTTCGGACAGGTCGAACCCGTCTTTCACCGCTTGCACAATACAGGGAAGACTGGGGCGCGGGTCCAGCAGCCACATCTGCGACTTCATCGCGAATGCATGGCTGCGCTCCTGCATGATGGAAGAGCCTTCGCCGTAATCTTCCCCGACGATCACCAGCGCGCCGCCCTTCACGCCACCGGATGCCAGATTGGCCAGCGCGTCCGACGCCACATTGGTGCCCACCGTCGCCTTGAACGTAACAGCGCCGCGCAGCGGGTAATTGACCGAAGCTGCCAGCGTCGCGGCCGCCGTGGCCTCGCTCGCGCTGTTCTCGAAACGGATGCCGTTTTCCTGCAGAATGTCCTGGGCATCCGCCAGCACGTCCATCAGGTGCGAAATGGGCGCGCCCTGGTAGCCCGCCACATAGGAAACGCCGGATTCCAGCAAGGCCTTGGTGACTGCCAGAATCCCTTCCCCGCTGAACACCTCGCCTTCGCCCAGACGCAGTTTCTTGACTTCTTCGACAAATGACCTTTCCGCCATGTCAGTTCCCCTGTGCGCTATTCACACATGCATTTGCAATTAATTCCATGTGAATATATTTATTTATGAACTAATTTAAAATCATGGTTTTCCCTAGACGCACTGCTAGGGGAAATCCTTCATTTTTCCGGGGAAGCCGCGCCAGAACTGGCTGACGGCGGGACAGAAGCGTCTGTGGTAACAGGCCGGGCGCAGGAAAACCCCAGGCACGGCGAACTACCGTTCCTGGTCATGCCCGCCGGGGGGCAAGCGCAGGCCACATGGAAACAGTTATAGTCGTGCCAGCGCAATGACATGGATGCGACGCGGCATCCATCAAACAAAGAATATGCCTGCAGAACCCACGCCCACGTTCATAGACGACTACCTGCCCGCCCTGCTGGCGCAGGCCAGTCAGTTGATCTCGACCGAATTCCACGAAGTCGTCCGGCGCCACAATCTTTCTGTCACGGAATGGCGCATCCTGTCCACCCTGCTGGGCGCAGGGGAAATCAGCATCGGCAACCTGGCCCAGGTCACGCTGACCAAACAGCCCACTGTGACGCGCCTGCTCGACCGCCTGGAAACGCTGGGGCATTTGCGCCGCATCGCCCATGAATCCGACCGGCGCATCACGCTGGTGCGCATCACCGACACTGGCCAGGCGCTGATTGCCGACCTGGCAGTGCAGGCCAAGCGCCATGAAGAAGAGGTGCTGGCACGCCTGGCGCCGCTGGACAGCGAGGCCCTGAAAGCCACGCTGCGGCGCGTCATCGCAGAGTACCGCGAACCTATTTAGGACGCCGCGGCCCTCTGCCTGCCGGCCGCCGCGCCAATGACTGTTCCAGCGCCTGCGCGGCGTCGCCCAGCAAGCGGACATCCACACCTGGCGCCCCTGCCAGGCTGGCCGCGCAGCGGTGCAAGGCCTGCGCCGCACGGACAGGCGCATCCTCCAGGCGTTGCAGGCGGATCAGGGTGGCCGCCAGGCGCCGTGCCGCCACCGGCGTCTGGCCCGGCGTCAAGAGCACTTCATCCATATGCAGGATGGATGCGCCCAGCAGCATGGCAGCATAACCTTCCTGGATGACTTCATCCCGGCTACGCCCGGACTTATCAGCCCAACGCACCAGCGCCAGCACCCGATGGCTCAGGCGGATGCGCCAGCCGCTGCGCCGCCGCGATACCCCGCGCCGCGCCGCCATCTTCTGCAACTCCTGCATCATGGCCGCACTCAAGGCACGCATGCGGCGGGCGCTGTCCACCGGGAACACCAGGGCAAAGGCCAGCAGGCCCAGCAAAGGCCCCAGCACCACCGCCAGCGCCGTCTGCAAGGAATGCAGCAGGCTGGCCGCGTCCGAAACCGGCAAAGGCCAGTCCGGCTGCAATAGCAGCAGGAATACCATGCTGAAATCAAAACCCAGCGGGCCGGCACCGCGCCGATGCCCCATGAACAAGCCGCCCAGCAGTACGAAGGGCAGCATTGAAAATACCAACCCCGCGGCACTGTCCATCTGCGGCCAGACCAGCCAGCGGCAGGCCAGCGCCCCCAGGACGCCCAGCGACTGCCCCAGAACAACCATGCGCAGCAAACGCACCGGATTGTCTGCCGTGGAAAAAATGGTGGTCATGATGGCCACGCCCAGCAGCATGAATGGGCCGGCCTCCCACTCGGTCCACTGCCAAACGGTCCCGGCAAACAGAATGGCCAGCGCCGCCCTCGCCCCGGCCTCACGGCCACCGCGCCAATCGCGGTGCAAGGCGACTTCATTCTGCCGCATCCCGGCCTGCCTGACTGCTGCTCGCTGGCGCACGCGGCCGGGCCAACGCGTAGCCAATTGCATGGCAGCCACGCCACGCCGGGCGACGGTGTCTGTTTCCACCTGGTCATAACGCCGGCACGCCTGAGCCATGCTTTCCAGCGCTTCCTGCAATGCGCGCGAGTGCGCCAGCCCGGCGGCGCGCGCCAAGGCCACGCCAGCCTGCCGGGCCGAGCCGCCGCTGGCCAACACCGCCGCCGCATCCTGCAAGGCCTGCCCAAATGCGGCGGTTTCCGATGCCTGCGGCAAGCGCCGCATCCACAGCAGCAGGGACACCTGAGCAGCCAGCTGGCGCCGCAGAGCACGGACAGCAGCCCGCGCCTTGAGCGAACCGGCCCCCTGGCCGTCCAGTGCTTCCTCTGCGGCAGCCATATCTGCCAGCAATTGCTGGCTGCGCCGGAAATCCGCTCCCTTGCCAGGCACCAGCGCCTGGCACAGCAGTTCCAAGACTTCTCTGCCTTGCTGGCGTGCCTGCTGCGCCAAATGCCTGTAGTTGCTTTTACGTGCAAAAAACCAGCCCAGCGCCAGCGCAACCAGTACCCCCAGCAAGACGGTCAACAGGCGGTCCAGGCCCACCGCAAACGGGTTGTCGGCCTGCTGGCTATGCAACAGCGCCACCATCGCCGCCGAATAGCCGGCCAACATGGCGCCATAGGAAGCGAAGCCACGCATCACATTGCCAGCCCAGGCGCACAGGCCTATCCACACCGACAGGCCCAGCACCAGCACCCAGGCCTGCCCCTGCGCAGCAGCCAGCAGACCTGTGCCAAACAAAGCGCCCAGGATCGTGCCCTGCACACGGAATACGCTTTTCTCCAGCAGTTGCCCACGCATGGGCTGCGATGCTGCCCAGACCGTCATGCCTGACCATTGAGGATGCTCGAAGCCCGCCAGCCAGGCCAGCACCACAGCGCAGCAGGCAGCGATTGCCGTACGCAACGTGAACCCCAGCCGTGCACGGTCGAACCCCCAGGTATCCAAGCGTTCCGCCAGGTTCATGCCGGTTCCTCCTGCGTGCGCCCGGCCCGCAGGCGCTGGTCCAGCTGCTCCAGCCTGTCGGTCAACTGCTGCATGGTCTCATCATCCCAATCCGCCAGCATGCGGGTTTCCGCCACATCCAGCACCTGCTGGATGCGCGCCAGCATGGATTGCCCTTCTGGCGTCAGATACAGCAGATTGGCGCGCCGGTCTGCCGGGTCCTGGCGGCGCTCGATCAAGCCCTTGGCGGACAGGATGTCCAGCAAGCGCACCAGGGTGGAAGTATCTATTCCCACCCTGGCGGCCAGATCCTTCTGGCTGATGCCCCCGCCGCTGCGGCCGATATGCACCAACGGGCTCCAGGTCGCGTCAGACAGGCCCACTTCCGCCAGGCTGGCGTCCAGCGCGGCACGCCAGCGCCGCGCTACGCCGACGAACAGACAGCCGAAACGCTGGCGTGGGGTTTCCTGATAGGGCATATTATCTTTTGATTAAAATAATTTGAATGCCAATTATATAGCCAAGCCCATACCTTGAGAAACCCCGGCCGGGGCACACACCTGGCCCGCCCCGGCCCCCGCATTTGCAGCTATCCCACCGATGCCAGTTGCAAGGCATGATCCCTGACATCGCCGGGCCAGGCGGCAAGCAAACCCCGAAACTTGTCGAAATCGTTGGCAAAAAGCGCCCGAGTCACTTCTTCGAATCCGGGCAGATCGCCCGCGATGGCGAGCATGAAGTGATAGGTCCGCTCTTGCGCCCTGCGCGCCCTGTCTTTTTCGCCGCCGGACCGCCGCGCTTCTTCCACCAGCTTGCGCAATGCCACCGAAGCGCCGCCAGGTTGCCCGGCCAGCCATTCCCAGTGACGGGGCAGCAATGTCACTTCACGCGCAATCACGCCCAGCCTGGGGCGCCCCCTGCCCCTGGGCCCGGCCGCATCCTCCGTCTCGCCTGGGCTGGCGGATGGGTCTGCGACCGGCGCAACGGCCGCCAGGCGCGCCAACACCGCATCATCCGCGCCACGGGTATCGACATCCATGGAGCGACCGGTCGTATCGTCAAAGATCAGGATGGGGCCGGCCGCCCCGCTTTCGCGGGCCCGCTTGACCGCCAGGGCATTGGTCTGCAATGACCCGGTGGCGATGCGCCGATATCCCTCGAAACTGCTGTAGGAATTGGAAATGGATGGATTCATCATGGGTACCTCTATTTATTGTGACGCGGCACGGACGCCGCGATAGCGCCCTTGCCCATCCCCCGGCCGTGCTGGCCCGGTTCGATGAATAGCGCTTCCAGATGGCCATCGTGCAGAAACATGAAGCCCTGAGGCAGGCCCGCAGCATCCAGCTGCCAGCAAGAGGCTGACCTGTGGCAGGAACGCCAGCAACTCTGCCTCGATCGCCGCCCTATCGGCCGGGGCAAGAAAATCATGCGTGGCATCGACGGCGCTGCGCCAGATCTCCATGACACGCGGCAGATCCTGTCCAGTCGACAGGCGAAACTCAAATTTATTCATTACGTACTCTTTAGGATTGATCAGGGGCCACTCGTCCCTGCCCATGCGTGGACCGTCGCCTGCGACAACTCGCACTGACCACCAGCCAAATATTACCCGGATAAAATTAAATCACCAATAACACCCGGGTAAGCGCCCTCTCCCGACCTCTGCTCCGCCGCGCCGCCACGGTAGTGACCAATCCTACCGTCTCCCTGAAAAAAACAGGCCCGCGATCATCGCGGGCCTGCCTGGGCAATACAAGCGAGCAGTATCAGCAGCAGCCTATCCGGCCCTTGCCTCCGTAACGCGCCTCCTGACGTTCCTTGAAAAACGCCTCATAGCTCATGGGTTCCTGGTCCGGGTGCACGCGGCGCATATGCGCCACGTAGGTGTCGTAATCCGGCACCCCTACCATGAGGCGCAAGGTGCGCCCCAGGTAACGGCCCGCCTCTCCGGCGGCGCTAGCCGCCCCGGAAAAGCGTCCGGCCAGGTTCATGCGGGCCATCAGTGCGCTCCCACTGCCACGGCGGCTTCGGGCGGCAGCGGCTCGTATGGCGTTTCGTTGGCAGTCGGCTGCGATTGGCGGCGCGCCAGCAGCACCGAACGGATACCGAACACCAGGATGCTGACCACAACGAAGATAAAGATGCCGCACAGCGTGGCATTGACGTAGTCATTGAAGATGACGCGGCTCATTTCAGACAGGGATTTGGCCGGTGCCAGCACCTTGTCTTCCGCCAGCGCCTGCGCATACACCTTGGCGTGGGCCACGAAACCGATCTTCGGATTGCTATGGAAGATCTTCTCAAAGCCAGCCGTCAGGGTGCAAGCCAGCAACCAGATGGTCGGCAGAATAGTCACCCATGCATAGCGGTCGCGCTTCATCTTGAAGAGCACCACCGTGCCCAGCATCAGCGCCACTGCCGCAAGCATCTGGTTGGCAATACCGAACAGCGGCCACAAGGTATTGATGCCACCCAGCGGATCCACCACGCCCTGGTACAGGAAGTAGCCCCAGGCCGCCACGCACAGCGCCGTCGCCAGCAAGTTGGCAGGCAGCGACTCCGTGCGGCGCAGGCTGGGCGCGAAAGTGCCCAGCAAGTCCTGCAGCATGAAGCGGCCTGCCCGCGTGCCGGCATCGACTGCCGTCAGGATGAACAACGCTTCGAACAGAATGGCGAAGTGATACCAGAACGCCATCATGGCTTGGCCGCCTATCAGCTGCTGCAGGATGTAGGCCATGCCGACTGCCAGCGTCGGCGCGCCACCCGCACGAGAGATGATCGTGCCTTCGCCGACATTGGCCGCCATCTGCGTCAGCTGATCCGGCGTAATCAGGAAGCCCCAGCTGGAGACCACCTGGGCAGCCTGTTCAGGCGTGGTGCCGATCAGCGCCGCCGGGCTGTTCATCGCATAGTAGATACCCGGCTCGATCACACAAGCCGCCACCAGCGCCATGATCGCCACAAAGGACTCCATCAGCATGCCGCCATAACCGATATAGCGCGCCTGGGTTTCATTTTCGATCAACTTGGGCGTGGTTCCCGAAGAAATCAGGGCATGGAAACCGGACACGGCGCCGCAGGCAATCGTAATGAACAGGAAGGGGAACAGATCGCCGGACCAGACCGGGCCTGTGCCGTCGATAAAGCGCGTGGTCGCCGGCATCTTCAGTTCCGGCGCGACAATCAGGATGCCCAGCGCCAGCCCGATGATCGTCCCGATTTTCAGGAAGGTGGACAGGTAAT
This sequence comes from Kerstersia gyiorum, assembly GCF_004216755.1. Taxonomy (GTDB): domain Bacteria; phylum Pseudomonadota; class Gammaproteobacteria; order Burkholderiales; family Burkholderiaceae_B; genus Kerstersia; species Kerstersia gyiorum. The sequence goes on along the minus strand of NZ_SGWZ01000004.1, from coordinate 242,676 downwards.
CACGCGGCGCCAGCAGCAGCCATACCGGCAGCACCGCCGCAATAAAGCCGTAAATAATCAGCGCCCAGGTCAGTTGCGGGCCGTCCAGATCAAACACCGGCGCCCATTCGGCACTGGCGGCAACATCCTGGCCAAAAATAATGGCGGCCATCAGCAGCACAAAGCCGATGATGGAAATCTCGCCGATGCGTCCGGGCCGGATATAGCGCAAATACACACCCATGAACAACGCGATGGGAATGGTGGCCGCCACCGTGAACGTCCCCCAGGGGGAGTGCGTCAGCGCCTTGACAACGATCAGCGCCAGCACGGCCAGAATGATCACCATAATCATGAAGGCGCCGAACAGTGCGATCACGCCCGGCACCTGGCCCAGCTCGCCCTTGATGAGGTCGCCCAGCGAGCGGCCGTCGCGGCGGGTGGAAATGAACAGCACAATGAAATCCTGCACCGCGCCGGCAAAGACTACGCCAGCCAGCAGCCACAGCATGCCAGGCAGATAGCCCATCTGCGCGGCCAGCACCGGCCCGACCAGCGGCCCGGCGCCGGCGATTGCGGCGAAATGGTGGCCGAACAGGATATGCTTGTTGGTCGGGACATAGTCCAGGCCATCATTGTGTTTCCAGGCCGGCGTCATGCGCGTGGCGTCCAGGCGGAACACATTGCGCGCGATGAAACGGCTGTAATAACGGTAGGCGATCAGGTAGACGCAGACTGCCGCGACCACGATCCATAGCGCATTGACGGTTTCGCCTCGGGTCAGTGCCACGGTGCCAAGCGCGAACGCCCCCAGCACTGCAATCACGATCCAGACGATTCCTTGCGCCCATCCATTCTGCTGCTGGGCATGCATAAGCTCTCTCCTCCTGTGGTTCGGGCACGCCGGACCGGCGTTCGGTCATGCTCCGCACTCGGGCATCATTTAAGTAGAATTAGATATAGCGCCGGGCCCCGTTAGTATTTCGGTTTGCCCGCAGGCGTACAAGCGTGGAGCTACTGAATCCGCGTCCGTAGTACCACGCAGGGGAAAACCATCAGTCCATGAAACTCCGCCTGAAAATCCTGCTGCTGGCCATCCTGCCCTTCCTCGTCGCCATGGCCGCGATCTCCGCTTTCACGCTGCACCAGGGACTCGCCCTGGCCGACAAGGAAAAGGAAGCCATACGCCAGGCCTGGATGCAGGGGCGCATCAGCGAATTGCGCCACTACGTGCGTATCGCCCAGAGCGCCATTGCCCCACTGGTGGCAGCCACTGGCCAGGATGGTGCCGATACCGATGCGCTGCAACGCCAGGCACTGGCCTTGCTGCACCGGCTGGATTTCGGGCCTGACGGGTATTTCTACGTCTACGACCAGCAGGGGGTGAACCTCATGCACCCGCGCCAGCCCGAGCTCGTCGGCCGTTCTCTGTGGGAGCTGCGCGACCCCTGGGGCGAACCCACCATCCAACATCTGCTGGCCGCCGCCAGGCGCAGCGGTGCCCAAGGCGAAGCGCTGCCCTATTATTGGGAAAAGCCCTCGGCCCGCCAGACGACCGAAAAGCTGGGTTATGTCGTAGAGGTCGCCCCCTGGGGCTGGATGATGGGCACCGGCCTCTACCTGGACGACATAGACGCCACGCTGGCGCGCATCGACGAGACGGCGCTCAACAATATCCACACCACCCAGATCCGCATTGCCGGCATCGCCCTGCTGGGCGTGGCGCTCGTCATGCTCTGCGGCCTGGCGCTCAATATCAGCGACCAAAGGCAATCGGATGCCAAGCTGCAACGCATGGCGCGCCAGGTCGTGCACTCGCAAGAGGAAGAGCGCGCCCGCCTGGCGCGCGAACTGCACGACGGCATCAGCCAACTGCTGGTTTCGGTCAAGCTGATACTGGAGAGCGCACGTCATGCGCTGGGCCGCCACGCCAGCATCTGCCAGGCGCCACGCGGCAACCTCGACGACACCCTGCAGCAAGCCCAGGAACGCCTGAATACCACACTGGCGGAAGTGCGGCGTATTTCCCATAATCTGCGTCCCACCCTGCTGGACGACCTGGGCCTGGATGCCGCATTGCGCCACCTGGTGCAGGAACTGCCCGACGCCGACGCCACGGCCGAGGGACTGCCGATATGCGCGGAATTCAGCAGCCACGGCACAGCCCGTCCTTTGCCCGACACCCATGCCACCACGCTGTTTCGCATCGCCCAGGAAGCCCTGGTCAACGTGCTGCGCCATGCCCGGGCCCACAGTGTGCGGGTCATCCTGAGCTACAACGCCAGCGACATCTCCCTGTATATCGCCGATGACGGGCAAGGCTTCGACCTGGAAAGCGTGCACAGCGACCCCATGCGCGGGCTGGGCCTGCGCAGCATGCGCGAACGCCTGGAAACACTGGGAGGCAGCCTGTATATTTCAGCTGGCGGCCACGGCACCACCGTGCTCGCAAAAATTCCGCTGCCTGAAGCCCGCGCCGCAGCCAGCACTACCCGCGCACTTTCCTGATGCAGCCCAACCTACCTCCCCAGGCCATGCTTGCTCCCATACGAATCATGCTGGTCGATGACCATGAACTGGTGCGCGACGGCATCCGGCTGTGCCTGAGCGCCCATCCGGAACTGGAAATCGTCGGCGAAGCGGCCGGGCACGACCAGGCCCTGGCCCTGCTGGCCCAACTGTCAGGCCAGGCGGACGGCGCCGGCTTGCCCGACCTGGTGCTGACAGACCTGAACATGCGCGGCCCGGACGGCCTGGCCCTGATCGCCGCCATCCATGAACGCTGGCCGCAGATCGCCACGCTGGTGCTGTCCATGCACGACAACACCGAATACATCACCCGCGCCCTGCGTGCTGGCGCGCGCGGATATCTGCTCAAGGACGGCCCGTCTCAGGAACTGGTCCAGGCGCTGGGCGCCGTCATGAACGGCCAACCCTACTTCAGCGCGTCGGTGATGGCGCAGCTCGCCCGCAGCCAGCCCTACGGGCCGGAACCACTGCTGACACAACGCGAAAAGCAGATCCTGGCGCTCATAGGCAGCGGCAGTTCCAGCAAGCAGATCGCCAGGGAACTGGACCTGTCGGTGCGGACAGTGGAAAGCCACCGCCTGAACATCCGCCGCAAGCTGCAGATCGACGGCCAGGCCGAGCTGATCAAATATGCCGTTGAGCACAAGGACCGGCTCTAGCAGCATTGCCGGGCAAAAATCGCATCTGTACGCCTAATTCCGCGATAATGCGATTCATGGGCACCCCGCCCTGGCGCGGTGCGGCCCAGTCGGCGCCGCCATGCGCCGCCCGAACCACCAGAATAAATACGCAAGACAGCCATGTACCGCACCCTGCTGAAATCCAAGATCCATCGTGCCACAGTCACTGACTGCGAATTGCACTACGAAGGGTCCTGCGCCATAGACGAAGACTTGCTGGACGCCTCCGGCATCCTCGAAAACGAGCAAGTCCACATCTGGAACATCAATAACGGCGAACGCCTTATTACCTATGCCATCCGCGGCAAGCGCGGCAGCGGCATCATTTCCCTCAACGGTTCGGCCGCCCGCAAGGCATCCACCGGCGACCTCGTCATCATTGCCGCCTTTGCACAGGTCAGCGAAGAAGAACTGGCCGCCGGCTACAAGCCGCAACTGGTCTTCGTCGACGCGGCCAACCGTGCCGTCGCCGCCCGTGACCACGTCCCGCTGCAGGAAGACGGCGGCCTCGCAAACGGCGGTGCGGACTGATTCCCTACGCCGGGCAGAACTGTCCATTGCCTGCGCCATGCGCAGCGCCTACCCATAACTAAAAGACTTACCCGGAGAAGACTTGAGCAGCACACCCCAACCTGGCGCTGCGGCCCAGCGCCCCGCCGTTACTCTGGCCAGCCTGGCCGCACAACGTGCGCGTGGCGAAAAAATCGCCATGCTGACCGCCTATGACGCGACGTTCGGCCTGCTGGCCGACCGCGCCGGCATGGATTGCCTGCTGGTAGGTGATTCGCTTGGCATGGTATGCCAGGGCCTGACCAGCACCACACCGGTCAGCCTGGACACCATGGTCTACCACACGGAATCCGTCTCCCGGGGCCTGCGCCACGGCGGCGGCAGCGCCTGGCTGCTGACCGACCTGCCTTTCGGCAGCTATCACCTGTCGCGCGAGCAGGCACTTGCCAGCGCGCTGCGGCTGATTCAGGCCGGCGCCCAAATGATCAAGCTCGAAGGTGGCGGCTGGACGGCGGAAATGGTCGCTTTCCTGGTTGAGCGCGGTGTGCCCGTCTGTGCCCACCTGGGCCTGACGCCACAGACTGTTCATGTGCTGGGCGGCTACCGTCTGCAGGGCCGGGAAGACGCTGCCGCGCAAAAGCTGCTCAACGACGCGATCGCGCTGGAACAGGCCGGCGCGGCCATGGTCGTGCTGGAAATGGTACCAGCGGCACTGGCTCGCCAGGTGACCGCTGCGCTGGCCCACTGCGCCACCATAGGGATCGGTGCAGGCAGCGGCACCGACGGCCAGGTACTGGTCGTGCATGATATGTTGGGCGCCACCACCGGCAGGTTACCGCGCTTCGTGCGCAACTTCCTGGCAGATGGCAACCATGAAGGCGGCATCGCAGGCGCCATGGCCGCCTATGTCGCTGCCGTCAAGTCCGGCCAATATCCGGATGACAGCCTCCACGCCTGGTGACGCACATCATGAAAATCGTACATACCCCCGCTGAACTGCGTACCGCGCTGGCCGACAGCCAGCGCCCGGCTTTCGTTCCAACCATGGGCAACCTGCACGACGGGCACCTCTCGCTCGTGCGCCAGGCCGCCACATTGGGCGATACCACGGTGGCCAGCATCTTCGTCAACCGGCTGCAGTTCCTGCCGCACGAGGATTTCGACAGCTACCCACGTACCTGGGAAGCCGATTGCGAAAAACTGCGCCAAAATGGCTGCGACATCCTGTTCGCACCGCGTGAAGGCGATCTCTATCCAGCACCACAGACCTTCAAGGTGCAGCCAGATCCGGCCATTGCGGATATCCTCGAAGGCGAATTCCGGCCCGGATTCTTCACCGGCGTCTGCACAGTCGTCATGAAGCTGTTTTGTTGCGTGCAGCCCGCCTATGCGGTATTCGGCAAGAAAGACTACCAGCAGTTGCAGGTCATACGCGCCATGGCGCGCCAGTTTGCACTGCCGGTGGAAATCGTGGCAGGCGCCACCGAACGCGCGGCCGACGGCCTGGCGCTGTCTTCACGCAATGGCTATCTCGGCGATGCCGAACGTCAGGCCGCGCCGCAATTGCATGCCGCCCTGCAAGCCCTGGCAGATGCCTGGCATCAAGGCCGCCGCGACCTGGCCGCCATGGAAAGTGAAGCCCGGGCCCAACTTGCCAGCCAGGGCTGGAAACCCGACTACCTGACCCTGCGCCAGGCCGATACCCTGCAATTGCCGACGCCCGACGAGTCCCGCCTGGTTGCTCTGGGCGCGGCCCGGCTGGGCAATACCCGCCTGATCGACAACCTCGAGCTCTGAGCCTGACGTTCAGCGCCGAGCCCCCGCGAACAGGGGTGCTCGGCGCTGCCAGGCAGCATCTTTGCCGGCAGCCTTCCTGCTCGCCCCCCGCCCCGAAACATGACGCTTTGGCACAGGCGGCCCGCTTGTGCAGTGCCTCTGCCGCAACCGTGCTTCCGGCACACGCCCGCCAACGTCCGCCCAGACATACACAGCGCAACAGGGGCTTCAGCGCAGCTTCAGCAGACTCAAGCTACACTTGCGAATGATACCGTTTGATGGTGCTCCGTCATCTGCCTGCCCGATATTCCGGCCAGCGCTCTGCTGGCTGCCAGCGCAGCCTCTGGCCTGGCCCGAGCACGGCGGATCATGCCATTTTGCGCGGCAGTTTTCGTTTTTCCCTGTGCATTTTCGCACCTGTGCATTTCCGGATTCAGGATCTCCCCTCCATGAGCATGCAAACTTCCGACACCTCTTCCGCCTACGGCCTGCAGGACGACGCCCTGACTCTTGACGGCCAGGTGTACCCCCGCGAACAGATTTCCAGCATTGCATTCCACCCCAATGCCAAGGTAACGGAACAACGCATGGGCGGCTGGCTGCTGGGTACGGTCGCCTTCATCGCGATCAGCATCTCCTTTGGCACCAGTATCGGCATCATACTGAGCAATGGCGGCCCGGTCGTTTATGCGTTCATCTTCGCGCTGGCCCTGGCCGGCGGCCTTTATGTCGGCCGCGTCGGCCTGCCCAACCGGACCAAGCAGTTCACCAGCTACGGCATCGCCATGCAAATGCGCGACGGCTCGCACCTGAACTCCCGGCTGGCCTTGACCCCGGACAACGCCGCCCTGCTGCGCGATGAACTGGCGCGCCGCTGGTCCATGCACGCGCAATGGCGTTCGCTGCCGTCACACCAGGCCTGATCTGCCTGGACTGACTCTTTTTCTGTTCCCAGGCCACAGAGCCCCGTATGAGCCGCACGGCATCCTCCACCCTGCCCGAAAACGAGCAACCTCCCGCGAATCGCGATTGGCACACCATTACGCTGGTGGGCATCGCCCATGCCACTTCGCATTTCTTCCAGCTCGTCATTCCAACGCTGTATACCTCGCTGGGCCTGGCTTTCGGCCTGGATTACGCCCAGCTTGGCCTGCTGGTCTCGCTATTCTTCGTGGCCTCCGGCGTCGGGCAGGCATCTTCGGGCTTCATCGTCGATCGTATCGGCGCGCGCAGCGTACTCTGGTTCGGCCTGGGCAGCTTCATGACTGCAGGCCTGCTGATCAGCGCAGCCCCCAACTACACGGTCCTGATCCTGGCGTCGCTGATCGCAGGACTGGGCAATTCCGTGTTCCACCCGGTGGATTACGCCATCATCAACCAGCGCATCCACCCCTCCAGGCTGGGGCATGCCTTCAGCCTGCACCTGCTGACCGGCAGCCTGGGCTGGGCGCTGGCGCCGGTCTTCCTGAGCACGATCAGCGTCGTGGCCGGATGGCGCAGCGCTGCGCTGTGCGCCGGGTTGCTGGCGGGTGTCGTCCTGCTGCTGTGCCTGCTGGGGCGAGACCACCTCGGCGACAGCATAACGCGGCGCAAACAGGCCGCCCTGGCGGCAACTGCCCAGCCCGGCCATGCTGCGGCCGTCCCTGCCAGCCTGATGTCCCTGCTGCGCAACCCCGTGCTATGGGCTGCCTTCGCCTTTTTCGCCACCAGTTCACTGGCCTTCTCGTCGGTCCAGAACTACACCATTCCCATCCTCGAGAACGTCCATCACCTGACCGCCATCGTGGCCAGCTCGGCCCTGTCAGGCTATATGGTCGCTTCGGCGCTGGGCATGCTGGCCGGTGGCTTCATGGCGCGGGCCAGCGCACGCAATGAGCTAGTCATCGGCGCAGCGCTGGTCCTGTCCGGCCTGATGCTCGTCCTGGTGGCCTTGAACTGGATTCCTTCGCAGGCAGTCCTGGCTGCCATCGCGCTGGCAGGATTTTTCTCCGGCATCGCAGGCCCATCGCGCGACATGCTGATCCGCCGCGTCACGCCCAAGGGGTCGGTCGGCGCCGTCTACGGCCTGGTGTATTCCGGCATGGATGTCGGCGCCGCGCTCGGCCCGCTGATTTTCGGCGTCATGATGGATGCCGGTAAGCTGCAGGGCCCCTGGCTTGCCGCTGGCGCGTCCATGTGCTGTTCGGCCATGCTGGCCGCCGCGATCGCCCGAGGCTCCCGCCCCACTCCCCCCCAACCCCACCAGGCCTAAACCTTGGCCCGATGGCCGGCCAGGCATTTGTCCTGACCACAAAAAAACCGGGATGCAGCAGATACACTGCATCCCGGTTTTTCCCTCAATACGCTGGGCCTGCCTTCAAGGCCCACACGCGAATAGCCAGCTCGTTCAACGCAGCAAGGCCAGGGTATGTTCGGCAATCACCAGTTCTTCATTGGTCGGCACCACATACACGGCAACCCGGCTGTCCTCAGCCGAAATCAGGGTTGCGCACCCCTGGTTGCGGGTGGCGTCCAACCGCACGCCCAGCCAATCCAGCCGCTCGCAGATCAACGCCCGTGCAGCGGCATCGTTTTCACCGACCCCTGCCGTGAACACCAGCGCATCCAGCCCGCCAATCGCGACGCACAGGCCGGCAATGCCTTCGGCCGTACGCCAGGCAAAGTATTCGCGTGCACGCCGGGCGGCGTCGGTATCGCTGGCGGCAATCTCGCGCATATCGGCGCTGATGCCCGATAGCCCCAGCATGCCGCTTTCCTTGTAAAGCACGCGCTGGACCTGTTCGGGCGTCATGCCGCGTTCCATCATCCAGAGCACGACGCCGGCATCCAGCCGCCCCGGCCGGGTCGACATCGGCAGACCGTCCAGCGCGGTAAAACCCATGGTGCTGTCCACGCTCAGGCCGTCCTTCATGGCGCAGGCCGACGAACCCGAGCCCAGATGAGCCACGATCAGCCTGCCCGCTGCGAGGGCAGGCGCGATTTCACGCATGCGCCGCTGGATAAACTCGTAGGACAGCCCATGAAATCCATAGCGGCGCACCCCTTGCTCGAACATGGCTTCAGGGATGGCATAGCGGTCTGCAACGCCCGAGTGCGTGCGATGGAACGCCGTATCGAAACACGCCACCTGGGCCATATCGGGAGCAATCCGGCGTATCACCTCGATGGCTTCCAGCGCCGAAGGCTGATGCAACGGCGCCAGCGGCACCAGGGCATGCAATTGCTGCAGCACCTTGGCATCCACCCGCACCGGCTCGGTAAAATCCGGCCCGCCATGCACAACGCGATGGCCGATGGCCACCGGCGGATTATCGAGACGATCCGCCAGCCAGTTACTCAGCAGCTCCTGCGCTGCGCCTATGTCGCGCGCCGCCTCCGGCGTCAGCAACTGATCAGCCAGCCGCTGCCCGTCAGCCGCCTTGACCTTGAAATGCGGCTGCCGCCCGCCTATGCCCGACACCTGGCCATCCAGCAACGGTTCCAGTGCCGCAGGGTCCCGCGTGGCGGGCACACCGTAAAGCCGGAACTTGAAGCTGGAACTACCAGCGTTGACTACCAGAATCGTATCGTCCATGACGGGCTGCAAACCTCGGTGTACTACGTTGACTGAATATGCCGCTTAGCGATGGCTGGCACACGCTCAGACTACTGGCCGCTGACGCAGCAGGTAATTGGCGTAAATGGCACTGACCGCGCACGAAGCCAGTCGGGCACGCATATGCTCGGCCCGGCTCGTCAGAATAATAGGCACGCGGGCGCCTACTACCACCCCGGCGGAACTGGCGCCAGACAGGAAAATCAGGTTCTTCGCCAGCATGTTCCCGGCTTCGAGATCCGGCACCACCAGCACTTGGGCGCGGCCTGCAACCGGGGATTTGATCCCCTTGATCCTCGCCGCATCCATGTCGATGGCATTATCCAGCGCCAGCGGGCCATCCAGCACCCCACCCGCGATCTGCCCGCGATCGGCCATCTTGCACAAGGCCGCAGCAACAATCGTGTTCGGGATCTGTGGCGTAACCTGCTCCACCGCCGACAGAATCGCTACGCGTGGCTCGCCCAGGCCCAGCCCGATATGCAGGTCGATCACGTTGCGTACGATATCGGCCTTGGCCTCAAGATCGGGGTTGATGTTGATCGCTGCATCCGTAATGAAGAGCGGATAGGTATAGGACGGCACTTCCATCACGAACACATGGCTGATGCGGCGCCCGGTGCGCAGCCCGGTTTCGCGCGCCACCACGGCGCTCATCAGCTCGTCGGTATGCAGGCTGCCCTTCATCAGCAGCGCGGCACGGCCGCAACGTACCTGCTGGACCGCAACTTCTGCCGACGCATGGCTGTGCGGGGTGTCGATAATCTCCACCCCGTTCAAATCCAGCCCGGCCTGTTCGGCAACGCTGCGGATGCGGGCCTCGGGGCCCACCAGCAGCGGCTGCATCAGGCCCAGGCGGCCGGCTTCCAACGCCCCCGACAGCGAAACCTCATCACAAGGATGCGCCACGGCGCACACTTGAGCCTTCAGGCTCTTGGCCTTGGCAATCAGGGCTTCGTAATGAGCCCCGCCCTGGGAGCTGGACTGAGTATTGCCTGCCGGATGGCCGGCCACCTGTTGCTGTGTCATGTCAGGCTCGCATCACATCATGTGCAGACCGCCGTTGACGGAGAAATCCCCGCCAGTGGCAAAACCCGCTTCATCGGAAGCCAGCCAGGCCACGATAGAGGCAATTTCCACCGGCTCGCCCAGGCGGCGCACCGGAATGCCGGCCACGATCTTTTGCAATGCTTCCTCAGGAACGGCACGCACCATTTCCGTCGCGATATAGCCCGGCGAAACAGTATTGACCGTCACCCCCTTGGCTGCCACTTCCTGGGCCAGCGCCATGGTAAAGCCATGAATGCCGGCCTTGGCAGCCGAATAGTTCACCTGGCCGAACTGCCCCTTCTGGCCATTGACCGAACTGATATTGATCACGCGCCCCCACTTGCGCTCGACCATTCCCTCGATCACCTGCTTGGTCACATTGAACAAGCTGTTCAGGTTGGTGTCGATAACGGCACGCCAGTTTTCAAGCGACATCTTGCGAAACACGCCATCACGGGTGATCCCTGCATTGTTGACCAGCACGTCGATCGGGCCGACCGTCTCCACGGCCTTGGCGACCGCCGCCTGGGTGCTCTCCCAGTCAGACACATCGCTCAGCATGGCCTGAAACTCATAGCCAGCCGCCTTTTGCTCTTCCAGCCAGGCCTTGGGATCGCGCGACAGGCTCGCCCCGGCAATGACCTTGAAACCTGCATCGGCCAATTTGCGGCAGATCGCCGTTCCAATGCCGCCCATACCACCGGTAACCAATGCAACTTTTTGCGTCATAGCTTCCCTCTACGTTTTTTTAACGGCGCCATGGTGGGTCCACGGCACCGGGAACAACCGGCAAAACCAGCGCCAGTCGAGAAATTGCCTTACTTCAGAATATTCTGGATGGTACCAAGGTTGTCTTAAAAAAACATGGCGCACTGCGGCGATATTGACGCAGAGCAAGGCGCTGCACAAGAAAAGCGCTTATTCCCGCGCGAATTCTGTGCAAGCGGTTTCAAGTTATTTCAGTTTCGACTAATCACTCATCCGCCCCGTCCCGACACATTGCATCCTTGAATACCCAACGCCCGGCAGGAATACGGTATCTTGAAGACAATAAAAAAAACCGATGCCATGAAACCTGTCTCCGCCCCCTTCAATACCAGCCTGCCCGCCACCCGTTATCTTTCCGGCATCCTGCTCCTGGTTGCCTCCACGGCAACGCTGAGCACACTGGACGCCAGCAGCAAATGGCTGATGCTGGCAGGCATGCCGGTACTGCTGACAGCCTGGGTCAGGTACCTCATCCATGTCGTGCTGGTTCTGGCGCTGGTACTGCCCAAGCAGGGCATGACAGTCATGCGTTCTTCCCAGCCTGTGCCGCAGCTGGTGCGCGGCCTGCTGATGCTGCTCACCACCCTCTGTGCCTTCACCACGCTGCGCTACCTGCCGCAGGCGGAAGCCACGGCGATCATCTTCCTCGCACCGCTCATCATGCTCAGCGCGGCCCCCTGGCTGCTGCGCGAACCGCCCAAGCGCTCGCGCTGGATCGCGGCGCTGGCGGGCTTCATCGGCGTGCTGTTCATCGTCCGCCCGGGCAGCGGCCTGGACCCCATCGGCGTCCTGTATGGCATCCTGACCGCCTGTTTCCTGGCGGGCCAGTTCATCGTCACGCGCCGCCTCGCCAACGACCACGCCTTGACCTCCCTGATCTGGAGCGGCCTGTTCGGCACCATCGCACTGACACTGACGCTGTTCTTCTTCCAGGATGCCTGGCAGCCGCTCTGGGATGCGCCGCTCTTCTACTGGTTGCCGCTGCTGGCCACGGGCGTCTTCGGCGCGCTCGGACACCTGCTGCAAATCCAGGCCTACCGCAGCGCCCCGGCCTCGGTCCTCGCCCCCTTCAACTATGCCCACATCCTGGGCGCCTGCGCCTGGGGCTGGATCATCTACCGCCACATGCCGGATGCATGGTCCTGGGTTGGAATAGGGATTATTTGCAGCAGCGGGATTGCGATCGGGATATTGGAATGGTATAGCGCTCGCAAACGTCAATTACACAAATAATCATAATTCTCAATTAGATTATTGACACAAACCCGAACCAACTCTGTCTCGGATTACTTATCAGCAATTCGTTTTAAATTGATTCAGTTGTGACAATAAATATCGGATTTCTCATCACATCGCCGGCTGTTTCCCTTTAATATCCTGAGTTCTGGTGACACCCCACAAAAAATTATTCCTTGTAGATGAGTTCTCTGCCCCATCGCCGCTTTGGCCGGATTCACGAGCAGTTGTTGCTCTCCAGGCCATTTTCACTCCTGTTGGGCTGGGTGATCAGTATCGCCCTGCCTTTTTCGTTTTCCTGGCCCCTGGCCAGCTTGCTGACCCCCGACCAAGGGCAAAAAACTGCACTCGCTGTAACCAGCATCGCATTTGTGCTGAGCAATCTCGCCGTCAATCGGCTGCGCAAAATTTACCCAGGCGGCCGCTCCCTCGGGTTCATTGCCCCGCAGATCATTGTGATCTATGGCCTGGCGATCACCATCGCCTTGCTGTTGCGCATCGAAGTGTCTCGTTTCCTGCTGGTCAGCAGCGGCATTATGGCCCTGATCTGGTTGCATATTGAATATGTTCTGACCGAAAAATACGCGAGGCTGAAACTGGCCATTATTCCCGGGGGCAAGTACACGGAGGAATTGATCAACCTGGAATCCATAGACGGGCGCCGCCTGGAAGTCCTGGACCTCCAGAATCGCCGCTATGACGGGATCGTCGCGGACTTCAGCAACCTGACGCCTGAAGTTGAGCGTTTTCTGACGCAGTGCGCCCTTCAGCATATCGCGGTGTACAACGCACGCCAGATTTATGAATCCCTGACTGGCAGAGTCAAGATCCACAGAATGTCGGAAAACAACATCGGCTCACTGCTTCCGAGCCGTAGTTATACCATCATCAAGTGGCTGATGGATATTGCCCTGGTTCTTCTGTTCCTGCCTCTGGCGCTATTCATCGGACTGATTACAGCGGTTCTGATTCGCCTTGAAAGCCCTGGACCTGTCATTTACACCCAAACCCGCATTGGTCAAGGGTGCAAGCCCTTTACCATTTACAAATTCCGCAGCATGCGCTTCGATCGAGATGCTCCGGAACAGTTCGCTGGTGAGGAAGACCCTCGCATTACTCGCGTTGGCCGTGTCATCCGAAAACTTCGCATTGACGAATTACCACAATTCCTGAATATTCTCAAAGGGGATATGAGTCTTATCGGGCCCCGGCCCGAGCAGCCATCTTTCGTGCAGGAATACGACTGCCAGATTCCTTTCTACAATTACCGTCATATCGTCAAGCCCGGCATTACAGGCTGGGCTCAGGTACGTCAAGGCTATACCGCCAGTACAGATGAAACACAAGTCAAAATCGAGCACGACTTTTATTACATCAAGCACTGCTCAATCGCACTGGACGCCATCATTATCATCCTGACCGTAAAGATCATGTTGACCGGTTTTGGCGCCAGATAGCGATTTTTAAGATGAAAATACTTTACGTCATTACCCAGTCGGATTCGATCGGCGGCGCCAGCCTTCACGTTCTGGATCTAGCGGCCGGTGCCCAGGTAGCAGGTCACGAGGTTCTTTTACTCGCCGGCGGTACCGGCAAGTTGGCAACTCTCGCCAGACAACGGAGCATTCCCTACCAAGCCCTGCAACACATGGTGCGAGAAATATCTCCATGGCAAGATATCTGTGCCGTCAAAGAACTCTCACACCATATCCGAGATTTCTCACCAGATATCATTCACCTGCACTCATCTAAGGCCGGCATCATTGGCAGAATCTCTGCACGCATAACAAAAACACCGTGCATTTTCACCGCCCATGGCTGGGCTTTTACAGAAGGCGTATCCAAAAACAAAAGAAAGGTTTATCAGCACATCGAAAAAATGTGCGCCTTTCTTGCTCAGCGAATTATTACGGTTTCCGAATACGACCGACAACTCGCATTAAAAATGCGGGTCGCTCCCCCGGGAAAACTGGTCACCATTCACAATGGTGTACATGACAGTCATCTTCGTCATTCAGGCCCCTCACGCCCAGAACAAGGCCAACTTAACGTGACGATGGTGGCTCGTTTCAGTCCCCCAAAAGACCAGGCTTCGGTCGTTCGCGCCCTTGCCAGTTCAGATATCCCGGATTGGCGACTGGAACTCATCGGCGACGGCCCATTGCTGGAAGACACCCGGCACCTGGCCCAAACTTTGAAGGTCGCACATCAGGTCGATTTCCCCGGCGAATGCGACGACATCCCAGAACGCCTCGCCCGGGCAGATATATTTGTGCTCAGCAGCGCCTGGGAAGGACTGCCTCTTTCGATCATTGAGGCCATGCGGGCCGGTATTCCCGTCGTTGCATCCGATGTTGGTGGCGTCAAGGAGCTGGTGTTTCCAGGAACAACCGGCATGCTCATCGGTCGTAACGATGTAAAGGGCCTACGCCACGCATTGGAACACCTGGCCCAGAATCCTGAGTTGCGTCAGGCCTATGGGAATGCAGGAAGGACAAAGTACGAGCAACAGTTCTCTTTTTCACTCATGCTCTCGCGCACCCTTGATCTCTACGTTCAGGTCATCAACGGCAAATAGGCAAGGCTGGCATTCCCGACTGGCAGCCAACCCGGCTGCTATCGCCTCAAGGGGATACAGTCCCGGTTTGATAAAGGTCCAACCAGCGGCGCAAGGCGGCGTCGATACCAAAATTGTCAACAATATGCTGACGCGCCTGCTTGCCGCTCACAGCCAGTTGTTCACGCGTCAATGTCAGTGCCTCCTCCACGGCCAGGCGCAGTCGCTCGGGTGCTTCCACAGGCACGAGCCACCCATGCCCTCCCATCACTTCAGCCACGCCACCCGCATCCGTCGCCACGACAGGCTTGGTACACGCCATTGCTTCCGCGACCACCAGGCCAAAGCCCTCAAAGCGGGAAGGCAGCACAAATACGTCCGCCGCATTCAATAATGCTGGAACATCGCTACGAGCCCCCAGCAACAGCACTTTATCCTGCAGATCTGCTGCATTAATCTGTTGCTGCAACGCCTGCCTCAACTCCCCTTCGCCCGCTATCCATAACCTCAGATTGTCGTTTTCGCCTGCCATGCGGGCAAACACATCAATGAGGATATCGTACCCCTTGGCATGCACCAGCCGGCCCAGCGCGAGCAACAAACGATGGTGTGGCTCAACGCCCATTTGTTCGCGCAGCTGTTCTCGTTGCACGGGATTAACGGCAAACTGTTCGACATCTATGCCGTTATAGATCGCCACCATTCTCCCTGGAGGAACCGCTCCCTTTTCTTCAAAAACCTTGACCGCCTCCTTACTGACATTGGTCGTGACATCAGCCAGTCTATCGGTCCACCGATAGGCAAGCATCCATATGCGGCCGCCCTCATTGGTACTGTGGGCCGTACAAATCAAGCGAGGCATCCGGCAACCAATCCGTGCCAGACGAGTCAGGATATTGGCATGCACCATATGGCTGTGCACCACATCCGGCCTTACCTCCCTGACGAGGCGGCGCAAACGGAGAAAACCTTGCAGCAATCCCAGGGGAGTTTTCTTGCAGTGCAGGGGAATCAGCCTGACGGCCTCATTCCCTGGCCGGACACTAATGCCATCCACCATGTAGGCAATCGCTACATCGTGCCCGGCGGCAACCAGACGATCCGCCAGATCACAGACCTGCCGCTCAGCCCCGCCCAAGCCCAGGCCAGTCGTTACAAAAAGAATCTTCATTTCAAATCTGCCATTTCTTCCCGTGACGCCGTCACATTACCTGAGCCTGCAATTTTTCGCGCATACAACGCCTGGGCCACGAACAGCAGGAACTCTCCTGTCAGCAGCCCCAACGCCATGCCGCGCCCTTCATACAACCACGCCAACACAGCACCCAAAACAATAGCGCCCGACGAAAATGCAGATAACAGATAGCTGGCTGCCCGCGCGCGTCCCGCCGGTATCAAAAACAACATGGCCACGCTTTGGTTCATGATGCGTAAAGGTGCCATTGCCAACAAGATGTAAAAAATGCTCAAAGCCGTCGAGAAGCCCGGCCCCAACATCAAGTTAATCGCCCATTCACCCAACGCGTAACCAACGACAGTTCCCAACAGGGAGAGGGCTCCGATCACTATCAATACCCGCAAGGCGCCGACCACTGAAGCCTTGCCACCTGCTCCGAATTTTCTGGAAAAGAAAGGAAAGGCTGCAGTCAGGAAAGGGGTGGCCAGACGGGTCATGCCGCGCACCAGCTTTTCTGCAGGACCGAATTCCCCTACCGCTCGATTACCCGAGATCAGCCCCAACAGCATCGGCGCGGACGCCAGAATAATGTCCCCCGCACTGCGATAGATAAAGAAGTGGAAGCCTTCCCTCAGTTCATCCCAAGCCCCGCGTATCCGAAACCCCGCATAACCCAGCGTTTTCAGGCACCATGCATTCCCCAGCACGGTATGCAGCAAGGGGGGCAAGGCCATGATGGGCAGAGCCAACAGGAAATCCTCTGGTTCCTGCACCGTCAACGCCAGTACCGCCAAGCCCAGGCCCCGCAGCACCACATCCAGCACGATGTAGCCTCCAAGCCGCTCTCGCCCCTGGAAATACCACATGACGCTAAACCCAAACGTCGCAAAATAGGCCAGAACAAACAGCATCAGCTCCGGATGGGAAAAGAAACCATCCAGCAATCCTGTCCCCCAGATCACGACCAGCAGTACAGCCAGCAGCAAAAATAAAAATATTTTGGCCAGCGTAATATCCCAGAACAGTCTCGACAATGCCACCTTGTCATTCTGCAACAAAGCCACTTGGCGGGACGCATTGATATTGAAGCCATACTCTACAAAAATTGATAGCGTCAATGCCAGCGCCTGGCAAAACAAAACCTCCCCATACAGCGAAACGCCCAATGCGCGTGCCAATATGGGAATTTCAAGAATCGGAATAGCATAAGCCACCAACTGCACGACATACAATGCGGCCGCATTTTTGGCAACCGTGGCGTACCCCCCTTGCATTTCACTCACACTTTTTTTCCCATCAGTGTCCACGACATTGCCAATAGCAAGGAAAAAAATCCCCACTCAGACATCTCACTGGTGAATGTATGCAACATCAGGGTGCAGCAAAATGCCAAAGCACCCAGTGCCGCACCGATCAGATATATCTGTCTCGCACTCAGTCCTTCAACGGACGGCTGTGGCTTCTTTTTTTCTTCGCGCCACAATCTCCATAATGGCCAGACTGATACCAGCAGAAATGCCAACATACCAAGAGCCCCCAATAGGCCAAAGTCACCCAATGCCGCCAGATATGCATTATGAACCGACATGATGACCCCATGGCTCATCGACGCAGTCGTTTCGAAACCACAGCCGAATGGCAGGCACTGCTGAGCATGCCGCCAGCCGTTCCTCAGCAAGGACAGCCTGTCTTCATCCCCCTGCTTCAAGCGCTCCCAGGCAAGCGTGCTGATTCCATCCTCCTCATCAAGCCCACTTATTTCAATGCGGGAATCCGCCATACCAAAAACCAGCAAAACGATGCAACAGGAGACCACCCAGCCCGGCCGCAGCATCTTCTGCCTGAATGCTGCGCTACACAGCAACGGCCATGCAAGTGCCACTGCCAAGCACAGCACTAGCAACAATCCAGTACGAGAACCGTCCAATTTGAGCAGATAAAGGCATATCCCAATACATGCACCATCCCTGAGCCATTTCTGCGGAGACACATACAGATCCGCAATAAGCAAGGACAGGAATAGCACGGCCGGTTTCCACAGTTCACCGGGCCAGGCAACGATTATTCCCTGACGGCCATCCCCAAAAAGAATAAACAATGGCTCGCCCCATAACTTGGCAATCAAAAACAATCCTGCCATCGCGATCAATACATAACAAATCGCACTGACCACTCGTGCGGGCGGCACCCACTGCACCACCATTAAAAAGACCAAAAAAAGAAATGCAATGACCAACAACTTGACGGCCTGATACAGCGCCAGATATTGCGGCACAATCAACGCCGTCAACAGCATTCCTGCAATCAGCAGCATGAATGCGAAAAGAACGGGCCAAGGCATATCCGACCATAGCCGAGATAGAAAGCGACGATCCTGACACACCAGCAGGCACAAAGATGCAGCAGCCCATGCTGCCCATGCAATCCAATATCCCAGCGGAGTCAATACATTTCTCAAATCTCCTAATGCCGTCAATAAACACGCCACCAAAACCATAAAAAACAAGGGGCTGCGACTTTCCGAACGAACCGATAACACTTGCATCATTGGAATGATTTATCTAGCTGGCAAAGCTCCGATTATCGCAAACTATTGCTCGGACTCATACGCCTTCACTCAAATTATCAAATTGAAAACAGGGTAAACGCGCCTTGTTCTCGTCGTGGGATCACAATGCGTTACAAACAGACAAAAAACCCTGCCGTTATGCAAAAATAAGAAAAACTTCAAATTAGGTTGATACGCTCAACACTCTATCGCATTCCTTCTTCAGCCCCCTCCTAGCTCTCATATCAGGAACAACTCGCCGCCATGCCCGTATCGCAAGAACTGCAAGACGCCGCAGCCCAACTGGATCAATCCTCTTACGCTGCCCTGGCCCGCATGACCGGCGGGCTGTCGCCGGCCTCGATGCTGTTGGCGGCGTATGACTGGGGCCTGCATCTGGCCATGTCGCCGGGCAAGCAGCTGAGCCTGGGTGCGCTGGCAGCGCGGCAGTATTCGGACCTGCTCTGCACCCTGCCGCAGATGGCCGGGGTTTGCGAGACATCCCAAGCTCCCCAGGACCGCCGATTCGCCGCGCCCGCGTGGCAGGAATGGCCGTTTTCGTTCTGGCAGAAGCTTTTCCTGGCGCAGCAACAGTGGTGGCATGAGGCCACCACCGGTATTCGCGGGGTCAGCAAGCATCACGAAAATGTCGTCGCCTTCGCCGCGCGCCAGTGGCTGGATGTGTTCTCTCCCGGCAACCAGCTGCTGACCAACCCTGTCGTGCAGCAGCAAACGCGCGACCAGGGCGGCGCCAATCTTTATCGCGGCATGATGCACCTGCTCGACGATATCGCCCGCCTGCGCAGCGATGAACCGCCAGAGGGTGCGGAAAACTATATTCCCGGCAAGCAGGTGGCCGCCACGCCTGGCAAGGTGGTCCTGCGCAATCAGCTGATGGAGTTGATCCAGTATTCGCCCGCAACACCCAAGGTCTATGCCGAGCCAGTGCTGATCGTTCCGGCCTGGATCATGAAGTACTACAT
Organism: Kerstersia gyiorum; assembly: GCF_004216755.1. Classification (GTDB taxonomy): domain Bacteria; phylum Pseudomonadota; class Gammaproteobacteria; order Burkholderiales; family Burkholderiaceae_B; genus Kerstersia; species Kerstersia gyiorum. Next base: position 223,288 of record NZ_SGWZ01000004.1, on the reverse strand, counting down.
CCTGGATTTGTCGCAGGACAACTCGCTTATCAAGTATCTGGTCGACCAGGGCCATACCGTTTTCTGCATTTCCTGGAAGAATCCTGGCGTCGCCGAACGTGATCTCGGCATGGATGATTATCTGCAGAGCGGTATTTTTGCCGCCCTGGCTGCCGTCAACACCATCGTGCCCAAGCAGCGCGTGCACGCCGTGGGTTACTGCCTGGGCGGCACCCTGCTGGCCATTGCCGCCGCAGCGATGGCACGCGACAAAGATGAGCGCCTGGCCACCATGACGCTGTTTGCCGCCCAGACAGACTTCAGCGAGCCGGGCGAGCTGAGCCTGTTCATCGACGAAAGCCAGGTCAATATGCTGGAAGCGCAGATGCGCGAGACGGGCTACCTCAAGGGCAGCCAGATGGCCGGCGCGTTCCAGATGCTGCGCTCCTACGACCTGCTGTGGTCGAAGATGGTCAATGACTACCTGCTGGGCGACCGCCGTGGCCTGAACGACCTGATGGCCTGGAACGCTGACGCCACCCGCATGCCCGCGCGCATGCACGGCGAATACCTGCGCCGCCTGTTCCTCGACAATGACCTGGCGCATGGCCGCTACCCGGTCGGCAACCGGCCGGTCGCGATCAGCGACATTTCGCTACCGATTTTCGCGGTCGGCACGGTGACCGACCACGTAGCGCCATGGCAATCCGTCTATAAGCTACACCACCTCACCACGACCGAGATCACCTTCGTGCTGACCAGCGGCGGGCACAACGCCGGCATTGTGTCGCCTCCCGGGCATCCGCGCCGCCATTATCAGATCGCCACCCACGCCCACGACGCGCCCTACCAGTCCCCGGATGACTGGCAGGCCAGCGCTGCGCGCCAGGAAAGCTCCTGGTGGCCGGCCTGGGAGCAGTGGCTTGCCCGCCATTCCAGCTCACAGCAGGTCAATCCGCCGGCAATGGGCGCCGCCAAGGCCGGCTACCGCCCGCTGGAAGCTGCGCCCGGCCAGTATGTCCTGGAGAAGTAGGATGCGTTCAGCCAACCTTGCCGGCAAAAAAGGCCTGGTCGTGGGCATCGCCAACGATCAGAGCATTGCCTGGGGCGCAGCCCGTGCCATGCGCGCCTCGGGTGCCGAGCTGGCCGTGACCTGGTACTCCGACAAATCACTGCCCTATGTCACGCCACTGTTCGATGAAATCGGCGCCACACTGCGCCTGCCGCTGGATGTCAGCGACACCGCGCAACAGCAGGCGCTATTCGACACGCTGCGCGAGCGCTGGGGCCGGCTGGACTTCCTGGTGCATTCGGTTGCCTTCGCCCCCAGGGACGACCTTCACGGCCGGGTGCTGGACAGCTCCGCCGCAGGCTTTGCCCAGGCCATGGATCTTTCCTGCCATTCCTTCATCCGGCTGGCCCGGGATGCCGAGCCGCTGATGGCCCAAGGCGGCAGCATGATGACGATCAGCTACCTGGGTGCCCAGGCTGTCATGCCCGGCTACGGCATCATGGGCCCGGTCAAGGCAGCATTGGAAGCCAGCGTCCGCTATCTCGCCAGCGAACTGGGGCCCCGCGGCATCCGTGTCAATGCCGTCTCTCCCGGGCCGCTGGAAACACGGGCGGCTTCCGGCATCGCGGGTTTCGATTCCTTGATCAAGGACAGTATGGAACGCGCGCCATTGCGGCATACTCTTGATATCGAAGACGCTGGCGCCCTCTGCGCTTTTCTCGCATCGGACGCGGCGCGTGCCATTTCCGGCAGCACGCTGTTCGTAGACAACGCTTTTCACATTCTCAATTGAGTCCGCCCAGCGCGGCTCCGGATCAGAACTCAGCAGGCACTACGCATGAACCCAAAAATCAGGAAATTCATCGTCCCCGTTTTGGTAATCGCCATCGCTGGCGGCGCCTACTACGCCTGGCAGGCATCCCAGAATGCAGGCCCCGGACCGTGCTTCGCCAAGGGCAACGGCCGCATCGAGGCCACGGAAATCGACGTGTCGACCAAGCTGGCCGGCCGGGTTGAATCCATCGCGGTCAATGAAGGCGATTTCGTCACTACCGGGCAACCGCTGGCCGCCATGCAGATAGACGTGCTGGAAGCCCAGCGCGACGAGGCCAAGGCCAACCTGCAGAAGGCCATCAACACCGTGGCCGGCGCCAAGGCCCAGGTGGCAGCCCGCATCAGCGACAAGCGTGCTGCCGAAGCTGCCGTGCTGCAACGCGAAAGCGAACACCTGGCTGCGCGCCAACGCCTGAACCGCTCTGAAACGCTGGCCCAGCGTGGCGCGACCTCGCGCCAGGAACTGGACGACGACCGCGCCCGGGTGCGCAGCGCCCAGGCGGCAGTCGAGGCCGCCAAGGCCCAGGTTGCAGCCGCTGATGCCGCCATCGAAGCGGCCCGGGCACAGGTCGTAGGTGCCGAGTCTGCAGTCACCGCCGCCCAGGCTACCATTGCCCGCATCGAAGCGGACATCAAGGACAGCCAATTGATCGCTCCGCGCGACGGCCGCGTGCAGTACCGCGTGGCACAACCCGGTGAAGTGCTGGGCGCCGGCGGCAAGGTGCTCAATTTCGTCGACCTGTCCGACGTCTACATGACATTCTTCCTGCCGGCGACGGAAGCCGGCAAGGTGGCGCTCGGCTCTGAAGCGCGCATCATCCTCGACGCCGCGCCGCAGCTGGTGATCCCGGCATCGGTATCCTTCGTGGCCAGCACCGCGCAGTTCACACCCAAGACCGTCGAAACCGCCAGCGAACGCGAAAAGCTGATGTTCCGTGTCAAGGCCCGCATCGACCCGGAACTGCTGCGCAAGCACCTCACGCAAGTCAAGACCGGCCTGCCCGGCGTCACCTGGGTGAAGATCGACAGCAACGCCCAATGGCCTGAATCCCTGCAGGTCCGGCTGCCGGAGTAATCATGCCGCAGCCCTCTCAATCCCCGCAGGACGTCGCCGTCCGGCTGGAAGGCGTCAGCCTGAATTACGGCGAAGTCTCCGCGCTGCGGGACTTCACGCTGGATATTCCTGCCGGCCTCATGATCGGCCTTATCGGCCCAGACGGCGTCGGCAAGTCCAGCCTGCTATCGCTCATTGCTGGCGCCCGCGCAGTTCAGCAAGGTACCGTCGAAGTGCTGGGTGGCGACATGCGCAGCAAGGCGCACCGTGATTCGGTCTGCCCGCGCATCGCCTACATGCCCCAGGGGCTGGGGAAAAACCTCTATCCCACCCTGTCGGTAGAAGAAAACCTGCAGTTCTTTGCACGCTTGTTCGGCCACAATGCCGCCGAACGCCGCCGCCGCATTGATGACCTGACACGCGCCACCGGCCTGCACCCGTTCCTGGATCGTCCGGCCGGCAAACTGTCCGGCGGGATGAAGCAGAAGCTCGGGCTGTGCTGCTCGCTGATCCACGACCCCGACCTGCTGATTCTCGACGAACCGACCACCGGGGTCGATCCGCTGGCGCGAGCCCAGTTCTGGGACCTGATCGCACGCATCCGCACCGAGCGCCCCGGCATGAGCGTGCTGGTGGCCACGGCCTACATGGACGAGGCCCAGCGCTTTGACTGGCTGGTCGCCATGGACAGCGGCAAGATTCTGGATACCGGAACGCCCAAGGAGCTGCTACAGCGTACCGGTACCAGCTCGCTGGAAGCAGCCTTCATTGAGCTGCTGCCGGAAGAAAAAAAACGCGACCACGAAGCCGTCGTGATCACCCCGCTGCAAGACGACGATGACGACGAAATCGCCATCGAGGCCAAGGACCTGACCATGCGCTTCGGCAATTTTGTTGCCGTCGACCATGTCAGCTTCCGCATTCGCCGTGGCGAAATTTTCGGCTTCCTTGGTTCCAACGGTTGCGGCAAATCCACCACCATGAAGATGCTGACCGGCCTGCTGCCGGCCAGCGAAGGCCAGGCCTGGTTGTTCGGCAAGGAAATTGCCGCCAACGATATCGAAACGCGCCGCCGCGTCGGTTACATGTCGCAGGCCTTCTCGCTCTATGGCGAATTGACCGTACGCCAGAACCTGGTGTTGCACGCACGGCTGTTTTCCGTCCCGGAAGCCGATATCCCGGCCCGCGTCGAGGAAAGCGCGGAGCGCTTCGCACTGCAGGACGTCATGGAAACCCTGCCCGAGCAACTGCCGCTGGGCGTGCGCCAGCGCCTGTCGCTGGCCGTCGCCATGGTGCACAAGCCGGAACTGCTGATCCTCGACGAACCGACCTCGGGCGTGGACCCGGTGGCGCGCGACAATTTCTGGCGCCTGATGATAGAACTGGCACGCCGCGATCGCGTGACCATTTTCATCTCCACCCACTTCATGAACGAAGCCGAGCGCTGTGACCGCATGTCGCTGATGCACGCCGGCAAGGTGCTGGTCAGCGATACGCCGGCAGAACTGGTACGCAAGCGCGGCTCGGCCAATCTCGAAGAAGCGTTTATTTCGTACCTGGTCGAGGCCATCGAACAGAACGATCCGGCCCAGGCCAAGGCAGACGCCGCCGCCGAAAAGGACGCCAAGGCGGCGCAGGCCGGTGATGCCGCGCCCGCGCTGGTCGCCAGCGGTGCACCCGATACCGCACACCCGCCACAGAAGCACCAGGCGTTCAGCGTCAACCGCATGTTCAGCTACATGTGGCGCGAAATGCTGGAGCTGCAGCGCGACCCGCTGCGCGCCACGCTGGCGCTGCTGGGTTCCCTCATCCTCATGTTCGTGATCGGCTTCGGGATCAGCATGGACGTCGAGGACCTGAAATTCGCCGTCCTGGACCATGACCAGTCCGGGCTGAGCCAGAACTACGCCCTCAACCTATCGGGCTCACGCTACTTCGTCGAACAACCGCCGTTGCGCGACTATGAAGACGTGGACAAGCGCCTGCGCAGCGGCGAACTGGCCCTGGCAATCGAAATCCCCCCGGGCTTCGCCCGCGACGTCAGTCGCGGCAATTCCGTGGAGATAGGCGTTTGGGTCAACGGCGCCATGCCCTCACGGGCAGAAACGGTCAAGGGCTACGTGCAGGGCATGCACATGACCTGGCTGCAGCAACAAGCCAAGGAACGCCTGGGCATCAACTACGCCAACGCGGCATCGGTGGAAACCCGCTTCCGCTACAACCCGGACGTCAAGAGCCTGGTCGCCATGGTGCCCGCAGTGATTCCCCTGCTGCTCCTGATGCTGCCCGCCATGCTGACTGCACTGTCGGTCGTACGTGAAAAGGAGCTGGGTTCCATCATCAATCTTTACGTCACGCCTGTCACCCGCGCGGAGTTCCTGCTCGGCAAGCAGATTCCCTATGTAGTGCTGGCCATGATCAGCTTCGTGCTGATGGTGATTTTCTCCATCGTGGTCTTCGACGTGCCGGTCAAGGGCAGCTTCCTGTCGCTGACGCTGGCCGCACTGATCTACTGCACGGCCGCGACCGGCTTCGGCCTGCTGGCCTCGACCTTCACTCGCAGCCAGATCGCCGCCATGTTCTTCACCATCATCGGCACCCTGATACCGGCCATTCAGTTCGCCGGCCTGATCAACCCGGTGTCGTCGCTGGAAGGCTCCGGGCGCATCATCGGTGAACTGCATCCGGCCAGCTATATGCTGACCATCAGCCGCGGCATTTTCAACAAGGCGCTTTACATCTCAGACCTGCGGCCCGAGTTCTGGGCCATGGCCGTGTCCGTGCCCATCATTCTGGGCCTGGCCATCGCCCTGCTGAACAAACAGGAGCGCTGAAGGAAACCACATGCAAGGGCTGAAAAATATATTCCGGTTGGGCGTCAAGGAGCTCTGGAGCCTGGCGCGCGATCCGATCATGCTGGTGCTGATCGTCTACACCTTCACCGTGTCGGTCTACTCTGCCGCCACCTCCATGCCGGAGAACCTCAACCACGCCTCCATCGCCGTTGTGGATGAAGATGATTCCCCATTGTCGGCACGCATTGCGTCAGCCTTCTACCCGCCGCAATTCACAGCGCCGGACATGATAGGACCGCAACAGATGGACGCCGCGCTGGACTCCGGGCAATACACCTTCGTCCTGGACATTCCGCCCAACTTCCAGCGTGATGTCCTGGCGGGCCTCAACCCCGAAGTACAGCTGAATGTCGATGCAACCCGCGTCAGCCAGGCCTTCACCGGCAGCAGCTATATCCAGCAGATCGTGCTGGCCGAGGTCAACGAGTTCCTACAGCGCTATCGCGGCGCCCAGGTCGCTCCGGTGGAGCTCGCGATGCGCATGCGCTTCAACCCGAGCCTCACACCGTCCTGGTTCGGCGCGCTGATGCAGATCATCAACAACGTCACCATGCTGTCCATCATCCTGACGGGTGCGGCGCTGATACGCGAGCGCGAGCATGGCACGGTGGAACACCTGCTGGTCATGCCCGTCACGCCCACGCAGATCATGCTGGCCAAGGTCTGGTCCATGGGACTGGTCGTGCTGGTGGCGGCTTCGCTTTCGCTGTTGTTGGTCGTCATGCAGTTGCTGAAGGTACCGGTGGAAGGGTCGGTACTGCTCTTCATTGCCGGCACCGCGCTGCACCTGTTCGCCACCACGTCCATGGGGATTTTCTTCGCCACTCTGGCGCGCAGCATGCCGCAGTTCGGCCTGCTGCTGATTCTGGCGCTGCTACCGCTGCAATTGCTTTCCGGCTCGATGACGCCACGTGAAAGCATGCCGCAGTTCGTGCAGGACATCATGTACTTCGCGCCCAACACCCACTATGTGGAACTGAGCCAGGCCATCCTGTTCCGGGGCGCCGGCCTGGATGTGGTCTGGCAGCCGTTCCTGGTGCTCTTCCTGATCGGTTGCGCACTGTTCGGGTTTTCGCTCAGCCGCTTCCGGAAAACCATTACCCGCATGGCCTGATACCGTCCCGTCTGTCTCTGCCCGGAGGTTTGCGGGCAGGCAGAAATGCAATACAGTGTTGATATAAGGATTATCCGAACTCTCGCCTGCCCGGCCCCAACACCGGCAGGTGTGCAGTCCGGATACCGGCGGTGCACCCAGGCTGGCTGGCCGGGATGCGCCACCACCATACCGGGGCAACTTCGGCACCGTATGGACAATGCTCTGCTTGACCTCGGCCAGCAGGCCGGGGCTTGCGCTTTGGCGCGTGGTCATTTTTCTGTTATGTCTCAATGAGGTCGAATCATGAGTGACGTTGCAATTCTCGCCGCATCCCGCACCGCCATCGGCGCCTTCCAGGGCGCCCTGGGCCATACCCCTGCCCATGAGCTCGGTGCAACGGTCATCCGGCACCTGCTCGCCAAGACCGGCATCCCTGCCGAAGCCATCGACGAAGTGATCCTCGGCCAGGTGCTCGCAGCCGGTTCGGGCCAGAACCCGGCACGCCAGTCCAGCATCCATGCCGGCCTGCCCGTCGAAACGCCCGCGCTGACCATCAACAAGGTGTGTGGCTCCGGCCTCAAGGCCGTGCACCTGGCCGCCCAGGCCATCCGCAGCGGCGACGCCGACCTGATCATCGCCGGCGGCCAGGAAAACATGAGCCTGTCGCCCTATGTGCTGCCCAAGGCGCGTACCGGCCTGCGCATGGCGCACGCCCAGCTGCTCGACAGCATGATCCAGGACGGCCTGTGGGACGCCTTCAATGACTACCACATGGGCATCACGGCGGAAAACCTGGTCGAGCGCTATGGCCTGACGCGTGAAGAGCTGGACCAGTTCTCCTACGAATCGCAGCAGAAAGCCGGCGCCGCCATCAAGGCCGGCCGCTTCAAGGACGAAATCGCTCCGGTCGAAATCCCGCAACGCAAGGGCGACCCCGTACGCATCGAAACCGATGAGCAGCCGCGCCCGGACACCAGCCTGGAAACGCTGGCCCGCCTGCGCCCTGCTTTCAAGAAAGACGGCACTGTCACCGCCGGCAATGCATCCACGCTGAACGACGGCGCCGCCGCCCTGTTGCTGGCCAGCGCCGAAAAAGCCAAGGAACTGGGCCTGCCCGTGCTGGGCTGGATCAAGTCCTACGCCAGTGCCGGAGTCGATCCCTCCGTCATGGGCCTGGGCCCGGTCCCGGCCACGCGCAAGACGCTGGAAAAGGCTGGCTGGAAACTGGAGGACCTCGACCTGATCGAAGCCAATGAAGCCTTTGCAGCACAATCGCTGGCCGTTGCCCGTGAACTGCAATGGGACAACAGCAAGGTCAACGTCAATGGCGGCGCCATTGCACTGGGCCACCCCATCGGCGCGTCGGGTGCGCGCATCCTGGTATCGCTGGTTCATGAAATGAACCGCCGCGATGCCAAGAAGGGCCTGGCCACCTTGTGCATCGGTGGCGGCCAGGGCGTGGCTATCGCCATTGAACGCTGATCCTGCCCTTTTGCTGGCCGCCGCATAGACACTATCCGGCGCGCCAGCCTGCCCTCTGCATCCAGTCGGTGCAAGGCAGTCGGCTCACGCCCCGGCGCCCGGACGCAAGTTTCCGGGCGCCGGGGCGTTTTTTATCGCAGGACCGCCCCAAGACCAATACGCCCCCGGGGGGCAGCAAGCCGAAGGCGCAGCGTGAGGAGAGCCTTTTTGATCGCAGGGCCGCCGCCCCAAGCTCCCCCTGGGCTGCAAGTGCACTGCATCCCAGGGATCAGATAAGTGTCCAACTTCCGGCGTGCCGTTCAAACGTGAGGGCTCTTTTTTTCCTGAACTGGCGCAAGTACGGATACTGGCTGCAGACGGGCACGAGACCCGCAGGCCCACCGGAGCTTTAAACTGGCCGATGGCCGAATGCTAGAATCGCGGCCATCGCCAGGGATCGCTTCGTCTCTCACGTTCCTAAAAATCTGCGGCAGCAAGCAGCGCTGGTGCCGTCCTGTGCGCTGGCCTGCAGCCCGGGCATCTGCCAACCTGAACGCCCCAAGCACCAACGCTGCTTGCCTGCCTACCGTTATTTCCGATGACCAGCATGCCTCCCTCCTCCAGCCACTCTGATGCCTCGCGGCCGCCGCGCCCGGCTCTGATCGCCTTGCTGGTCGCCGCCGTGATGTTCATGGAAAACCTGGACGGCACCATCATCGTGACGGCGCTCCCGCAGATGGCGCTCAGTTTCGGGGTTTCCGCCGTCGACCTGAATCTCGGTGTCAGCGCCTACCTCCTGACACTCGCCGTCTGTATTCCGCCCAGCGGCTGGCTGGCCGGCAGGCTGGGTGCACGCCGGGTATTCTGCTGCGCCATCGTTCTGTTCACCCTGGCCTCGCTGCTGTGCGCGCAAGCCGACAGCCTGCCGGAATTCGTCGCGATGCGCGTGCTGCAAGGCATGGGCGGCGCCCTCATGGTGCCGGTGGGACGGCTGGTCGTGCTCAGCCACACACCGAAGCAGCAACTGATTGCGGCCATCTCCATGATTACCTGGCCCGCGCTGATCGCGCCGGTCCTGGGACCGCCTCTTGGCGGCCTGTTCGCCACCTATGCCTCTTGGCGCTGGATTTTCTATATCAATCTACCCATCGGGCTGCTGGCCCTGCTGGCCGCCTGGCTGCTGATTCCCGGCATGCGCGCAGACCAGCCCCGCCCCTTTGATCTCATCGGCTTCCTGGGCAGCGGCCTGGCCTTGCTCGGGCTGCTTTATGGCATGGAACTGGCCGGTCTGGGCGCAGGAACCAGCGCTATCCTCGCCTATCTGGCTGGCGGTGCGCTACTGCTGGCGATCACGGTGCGCCATTTGCTGCACACCCGGCATCCGCTGGTCGATCTCGCCCCACTGCGTATTCCCACCTATGCAGTATCAGTACGTGGCGGCAGCTGCTTTCGCCTGGCCATCAATGCCTTGCCCTTCATCCTGCCGCTGATGTTCCAGCTGGGATTCGGCCTGAGCGCCGTGGAAGCAGGCATGCTGGTGCTGGCAGTATTTGCGGGTAACCTGTCCATGAAACTGTTCACGACGCGCCTGCTGCATCGGCATGGATTCAAACGCATCCTGGCCATCAATGGCATCCTGAACGTGCTCGCCTTGCTGGCCTGCGCGATGCTGACCCCTGCCACCCCCACGTTCGTGATCGTCGCCGTGCTGTTCGTCAGCGGCCTGTGCCGTTCCATGCAGTTCACGGCCATCAACACCCTGGCCTTTGCCGATGTGCCGGCGCCACAGATGGCGGCTGCCAATACCCTGGCCAGCACCATCCAGCAGATGGCGTTGGGCCTGGGTATCGCCTTTGGCGCAATCTGCATCCGCCTGGGCGAATGGTTGCAAAGCCGCCTGGCGCCTCAATTCCCGGCCTGGGAGCACGTCCCCGCACTGAGCTACCGCTTTGCGCTGGTGTGTGTCGCGCTGATCGCCGTCCTGGGAGTCGTCGATGTCATGCGCATGGCCGCCAGCAGCGGCGAACACTTGCGCCGCGCTCCAGGCGCCTGAGCCTATGCGGCCAGATGGCCGTATTGCCGGACAGCCTCACGGCCTTCACCCGGCAGCATGGGTCCAGGACCGGCTGCCAGCAGTTCGCCAAGCCATCAACGGAAAGCTTTTTCCTTGAGCGTCTTGAGTGCGTCGCGGGCAGCGGCCGCCTGCTCGAACTCCAGATTGCGGGCGTGTTCCAGCATCGCCTTTTCCAGGCGGCGGATTTCCTGCGCCAGGCTTTTTTCATCCTGGGGAATGCCGGTCATATCATAGGCAGGCGCGACGTCCAGTTCCTTGCTCGGCGCTACCACGCCGTCGATCAGTTCGCGCACCGCCTTGTGCACACCGCGCGGCTGTATGCCATGCTCGGCGTTATAGGCCACCTGGCGCGCCCGGCGGCGCTCTGTCTCGCCAATGGCGCGATGCATGGAGTCCGTCACCCGGTCGGCGTACAGGATGGCCTTGCCGTTCAGGTTGCGCGCCGCCCGGCCGATGGTCTGGATCAAGCTGCGCTCGGACCGCAGGAAACCTTCCTTGTCCGCATCCAGAATCGCCACCAACGACACTTCCGGAATATCCAGCCCTTCACGCAGCAGGTTGATGCCGACCAGCACGTCGAACACCCCCAGGCGCAGGTCCCGGATGATTTCCACCCGTTCGACCGTATCTATGTCCGAGTGGAGATAGCGTACCTTGACGCCGTTTTCCGTCAGGTACTCGGTCAGTTCCTCGGACATGCGCTTGGTCAGCGTGGTCACCAGGACGCGATCCCCCTGGTCCACGCGCAAGCGGATTTCCCCCAGCAGGTCGTCCACCTGCGTGATGGCCGGCCGCACCTCGACCACCGGGTCCACCAGGCCGGTGGGGCGTACCACCTGCTCGACCACGTTGTCCGACGACCCGTTCTCGTAGGGGCCGGGCGTGGCGGAAACGAAGACGCACTGGCGCATGCGCGCCTCGAACTCATCCATTTTCAACGGGCGGTTGTCCAGCGCCGAAGGCAGCCGGAAACCGTAGGTCACCAGCGTTTCCTTGCGTGAACGGTCACCCCGGTACATCCCGCCCAGCTGCCCCATCATGACGTGGCTTTCGTCGATGAACATCAGGGCATCTGCTGGCAGGTAGTCGATCAGCGTCGGCGGGGGATCGCCGGGCGCTGCACCGGACAAATGCCTGGAGTAGTTTTCGATCCCTTTGCAAAAGCCCAGCTCCTGCAGCATTTCCAGGTCGAAACGGGTGCGCTGCTCCAGCCGCTGCGCCTCGACCAGCTTGCCGTCCGCGACAAACAGCGCCAGGCGTTCCTTCAGTTCTTGCTTGATGGTTTCTATGGCTCGCAACACCGTTTCACGCGGCGTCACGTAATGCGACCCAGGGTAGACTGTAAAGCGCGGAATTTTCTGACGCACGCGCCCGGTCAGCGGATCGAACAGTTCCAGCGTTTCGACTTCGTCGTCAAACATGCTGACGCGCACGGCGAGCTCCGCGCTTTCCGCCGGAAAGATGTCTATCGTGTCGCCACGCACACGGAACACGCCCCGCGTGAATTCGGCGTCGTTGCGCGTGTACTGCATCGCCACCAGGCGCTCCAGCACTTCACGGCGGCCAATGCGATCGCCAGTGCGCAGGATCAGCACCATTGCATGGTAATCGCCCGGATTACCAATACCGTAGATACACGACACCGTGCCAACAATCACCGTATCACGGCGCTCCAGCAGGCTTTTGGTCGCCGACAGGCGCATCTGCTCGATGTGCTCGTTGATCGCCGAGTCTTTCTCGATGAAGAGATCCCGGGACGGCACATAGGCTTCGGGCTGGTAGTAATCGTAATAGGAAACGAAATACTCGACCGCATTGCGCGGGAAAAACTCGCGCATTTCCGCATACAGCTGGGCCGCCAGCGTTTTGTTGGGGGCTAACACCAATGCGGGCCGCCCCAGGCGGGCGATGACATTGGCCATGGTGTAGGTCTTGCCGGAGCCCGTCACACCCAGCAAAGTCTGGCGCATCAAGCCGTCGTTGGCGCCTTCGACCAGCGCCTCGATGGCGTTCGGCTGGTCGCCGGCCGGCGGATAGGGCTGGTGCAACAGGAACGGGCTACCGGGAAAACGCTGGAACACGCCCTCACCGCCGTGGGTCATCCCGCTGCTTTCATTGCCCTCACCATCGGGCCGCGTTGAAAAATCATCGGAAGAGGCCGCTGTGCTCATGCTAGACTTTTAAGTCGGGGAAAGCTCTACATTATCCCTGTCACGCATCACTGCGTCCATCTTCTCTACTCTCCCTTCCATCATGAGTTCACTTTTCGCATCCGTCGAAGTCGCACCGCGCGACCCAATCCTGGGTCTGAACGAACAGTTCGCAGCGGACACCCGTCCCAACAAGGCCAATCTTGGCGTTGGTGTGTATTACGACGACAAGGGCCGCCTGCCCCTGCTCAACTGCGTCAAGCAAGCCGAGGAAGCGCTGACCGCCAAGGCTGCCGCACGCGGCTACCTGCCCATCGACGGCCTGAGCGACTACAACAGCGGTGTACAGAAGCTGCTGTTTGGCCAAGATTCCCCGCTGCTGACATCCGGCCGCCTGGTCACGGTACAAGCCCTGGGCGGCACCGGTGCCCTCAAGGTCGGCGCCGATTTCCTGAAGGAATTGCTGCCTGACGCGCAAGTCGCCATCAGCGATCCCAGCTGGGAAAACCACCGCGCGCTGTTCACCCGCGCCGGCTTCCCTGTCGTGACCTACCGCTACTATGATCCGGCCACGCATGGCCTGGACTTCGAAGGCATGAAGGCCAGCCTGCGCGCCCTGCCGGCCCGCACCATCGTCGTGCTGCACGCGTGCTGCCACAATCCGACCGGTGTGGACCCCTCGCTGGCGCAATGGGACGAAATCGCCGAAATCGTCAAGGAAAAGAACCTGGTTCCCTTCCTCGACATCGCCTACCAGGGCTTTGGCGACGGTCTGGAGCAAGATGGCGCAGTCGTTCGCCTGTTTGCCGACAAGGGCCTGACGCTGTTCATCAGCTCTTCGTTCTCGAAATCGTTCTCGCTGTACGGCGAGCGCGTCGGCGCGCTGACCATGGTTGCCGCCAACAGCGACGAAGCCAAGGCCGTGCTGAGCCAGATCAAGCGCGTCATCCGCACCAACTACTCCAACCCACCCACGCATGGTGGCCGCGTCGTCGCTACCGTTCTGGGCGACTCCAAACTGTTTGCTGAGTGGGAACAGGAACTGACCGGCATGCGTGACCGCATCCGTGCCATGCGCGCCCAGCTCGTGGAAAAGCTGGCTGCGGCCGGCGTGCCCGGTGACTTCAGCTTCGTCAAGGCACAACGCGGCATGTTCTCCTATTCCGGCCTGACGGCCGACCAGGTCGAAAAGCTGCGCGTGGACCACGGCATCTACGCCGTGGGTAGCGGCCGCATCTGCGTTGCCGCCCTGAACAGCGGCAACATCGACGCCGTGGCCAACGCCATCGCTGCCGTCATCAAGGGCTGATCCCGCCCCTGCCACCTGGCCCACCTCCCGGTGCGTCCAGGTGGCGGCCGGTTTGCGCCCTGCGAGGCAGGCGCCGCACGGCGCCTGCCTCAGCCTGATGACGGGCGGTCGCGAAAACGACGGGCCGAGAAGGTCCATATCAAGCGGGCGGCATCCGGCCCTTCCGGGTCGCTGAATGCCTGTGCGGCAGCACCGCCACTCCAGGCATGCCCCAGGCCCTGGACCAGCGCCAGCGTCGCCACCAATCTTCCCGCACTTTTGTAATCCGTCAGGGTCATGGCCCGGCGCTTGCCACGCTGTACCTCGCGCGGCCTGCCTGCACGCGCGCCTGCCATGCCTGTCCACAGGCCGACGGCTGCCTGCGCATTGTTGCCCGATACGACCGCATCCAGGCTCCCCTGGATGACCAGCAAGGGCGGCCAGGCCTCCCTGGTATCCATGAGCGTCAGGTCCGGGGCTTCGTCAGGGGCCAGCTGGCCACGCATGGCGCGTGCCGCCGAGCGGCTGGAATCCGCCCATCCCGGCGCAATGCCCGAATGCATCGCAAGTGCAGCAAAACGCGCGGGATAGCGCACTGCCAGTAGGGCCGCCATACTGGCGCCGGCAGACAGCCCGGCGACCGCGACGCGGCTGCTGTCCGCGCCATGCAGCAAGCAAACCTGGTCTATCGCGCTCATGATCAGGGCCGCCTCTCCCTGGGCTCGCCCCGTACGGGTATCGAACCAGTTCCAACAACCCTGCATATTCGACAGGCGATCCTGCTCGGGGTACAGCACCAGGAAGCGCTCCCTTGCCGCGACCCGGTTCATTCTCGTGCTGGCCGCAAAAGACTGCGCATTCTGTCCGCAACCATGCAGCATGACCATCAAGGGCAGCCGCTCACCGGCGTGCGCGCCTGGCGGCCGGTATAGCTGGAAGCGGCGCATACCCGCCGGGCCGACCGCTATTCCCGAGATCCAGTCACCCGCACCTCCGGGCGCCTTGAATCCCGCCGTTACCGGCTGCCAGGCCTGGCGCGCTGCCTTTTCGCCGTTTTTCACGACCTGGCGAGTAAAAGCCGCCAGATTCCTGGAAATTATCTTGGCCAATGCCGGTTGGCGCCGTCGCCTGGCCATTCAGCCTCCGACTGCCGGCATGATTGAGCATCCTTGCCGGCCGCCCGGCAGAACGCTAGTACCTGCCAAAGCACTACAGACCAATGCAGCTGCTGTGTTCATCGTTGTTTCCATGAATGCCACCAACCCCGGATGCTTTCCAGCACGACGCCTTGTGCCGTACTGGCGCGGACCATGCCAGGCAAGCTGAGCGCCGCACACCGGACATGGTTCGGCGGTTTGCACTGGCCGGGAGAACGCTCAAACCAATGGCAGAATGCGTACCCGCAACCGATCATATCGGCGCTGGCCTTCATTCATGCTACAGCCTGTTGCTCTCGCGCTATTCATGGCCATCACGCCCATGCCACCATGCGCCCCCCAATCTACGCCGCCTTGTCACCCTGCCTTGCCATATTGCCTGCCATGCCTGCATGCACGCCCCACCTGTTGCGGCGCAATTGAACAACGGTGTTACCCCTGGCCGGCTACAGAAGCGTTTCGGCGCAGACCCGGCACTCGCCAGCCGAAGTTCATACCCGCCACCGCCAGCAGGATAGCCAGCGCCCCCGCCCATTGCAGCAGGCCCAACCGATGGTCGAAGACCCAGGCATCTACCATGACCGTCATGACAGGATAGATGAATGACAGCGCCCCCACCAAGGCAGTGGATATTTTCTGGAGGGCGCCATACAGCAAGGTGGACATGAAGCCTGTATGGACAAAGCCCAGCATGAGCAACAACCCCCAGGTACCGGCCGCATTGCTCCCGTGCGGAACGGCGGCAGCAGGCCAGAGCAATAGCAAGCCAGTACCCATCTGTATCAGTACGATCAAGTGTGGTGGCACATCGCGCAGGCGTTTCGTGATCGCTGCCGCCACCGCGTAGAAGAACGCAGCGGCCAGTGCCAGCCCGATTCCGGCCAGATAGGCCTGCGAATCGCCTTGCGCATGCTGGCCGCCGGCGACGATCAGCAACACACCGCAGAACGCCAGTGCCAGCCAGGCCAATTGGCGCAGCCTCAGCGACTCGCCAAAGAAAATTGCCCCCAGCGCCACCAGCATGAATGGCTGGGTATGGTAGGTAATCGTGGCCAGCGCGATGGATGAATAGGAATAGGCCGAAAAAAGGCAATACCAGTTGGCCACCAGCGCCACGCCCCCCAGCGCGGCCAGCGCCGCCTGGCCCCGGCCGGGCCAGGCACCTCGCAGCAGTCCCAGGACGATACAGGCCAGCAACATGGCCAGGCCGCCGAATGCGCAACGCCAGAACACCACTGTCATGACCGGCATGTCGGTTTCCAGTACCAACCAGCCTATCGTGCCGGAAATCACCATGGCCACGATCATTTCCACCACGCCGCTTGTCCGTCTATCCATCTCTTTTCCATGTATCGGCATGTCTGCAGCACCTCTCCAGTCTAGGGTGTGCCAGACCACCGTTCTATAAATAAAACAAGTGGACGATATAATGGACAAATATTCCAAGTTCGCCAAACTGAACAAACGTTCTGTAAAATGAACAAAAAGAGACTCCTCCAAGCCCGACAGGCCAGCCTGCCCATGCCCGAAAGGCCTCCTTCGGACCAGCCCTGTACAACACGCCGGCGCGGCGCATCACTAATCCAACAGCACGCACGGCAATACGTCATGGTCAAATAGCCTGGCTAGCCCGTTGAACAAGGATTCATGCATGCCTGAAGCGCCATTTTCTTCTCCGATCACTATTCTTTCCGCTTCGTTGCGACGCGAACGGGAACGCATGGGCCTGTCAGTTTCGGAACTGGCCAAGCGAGCGGGCGTAGCCAAATCCACGCTCTCGCAAATCGAAGCTGGCATCGGCAACCCTGGTCTCGAAACCCTTTGGTCGCTCGCCATGGCACTGGAAATCCAGGTAACGCGCCTGATTGCGCCCGCCAGGCCGCCGATACAGGTGCTGCGTGCCGGCGAAGGCATGGCCCTGGCATCGGAACAGGCCAACTATGTGGCAACCCTGCTGGCGGTTTGCCCGGCCGGCATGCAGCGCGATATGTACCGCCTGGTCGCGCAACCGGGCAAGCCCCGGGTGTCCATCCCCCACCCGTCCGGCACTGCCGAGCATGTTGTCATCTGCCATGGCCGCGCGCGCGTCGGCCCGCTCAACCAGACCGTGGAACTCGGCCCTGGCGACTACGCCAGCTATCCTGCGGATGAAACCCATATCTTCGAAGCGCTGGTTCCGGACACCAGTGCCGTCATGCTGATGGAACACCCCTGATTCCCGCGGCCACAAAACGCCGCAGGCGGGCGCGGCGTTGGCGCCAGCATGACTTGCCCCAGGTTCCGGGCAATACGCTGATTGCCGCCAGTGCCATTACACAGGGGTATCAGGCAGACAACGCACAGGAACTGCTGGCGTATGGAATACAGCCCAGGCCTGACAGTCAGACACAGGCTTGCGACAGGCTGTCGACGTAACGCGCCGAAAGAGGCTTCAGCACCCGGTGCAGTTCACTGAACACCCGCCGTGCGGCAATGCCGCGCCATTCGGCAGGCAACAGCTCCGGCGGCAGCCCCGGGTCCAGGAACGGCAGGCGCCGCCATTGCGTCACCATGGGCACATAGAGCCTGAACGCTTCGCGCAAGACATCCGGGTCTTCACGCACAGAACCCAGCCAGCGCTCGCTTTCCGGCCCGTAGGTTTGTACAAACGCCTCGTATTCGGCCTCAATGGCAGCCAGGTTCCACCACTGGGCCGTCTTGTCGCGCAAATCGCCAAACCCCACGGGTTCCGCAACGAAAAATTCGACATACGGCCACAGATCATGCTCGCGGATGTAAGCCTCGACCTCGGCCTGCATCCGAGCCGGAGCGATCCCAAGGCCTGGAGCCACATTGCCAAACCCCATGCGCGAGAGGCCCGCCCGTATTTTGTGACGTTTTTTCCGCTCACTTTCCGGCACGGAATAGGACACCAACAGCCAGGAATCCGCCAAGCGTGCCGTCTGAGGCGAAAAGATACGTTCATCGCCTGCCAGCATATGTGATTCAAGGCCATCGGATAGGGCATAGCCACTGGCGCCGCCCACCTTGCGGCTGATCAACACGCCTTTTTTCTTCAGACGGGAAATAGACGAACGCACACTGGCAGGCTCGTAGCCCAGTTCGGACAACAGGCGCACCAGGGCAGCAACAGGAATGGCCTTGCCTGCCGGCCGGCCATAGATACCGAACACCGTGACGACATAGCGATGGTGCGCGGGTTGCTCATGCCCGCCGGGCTCTCGACCCGCGATAATTTCGTCGATAGCGCTGGACACCCCAACTCCTTCCCAAGGTACTGACTCTGGTACCACCTATGCGAGTCCAAGGACGCAGCTGCAGCTCAACCTGCCCGCACCATCCCTCATCCATCATGTAAAAAACCCCAGTCGCCGGATTTTCTCCAGCCACTGGGGCATGCAAGTCACTGCCTCCCGTTGCCGGCACCCTCTCAGGCGCCCGGCACAGGAACACCTGGACTTTACTGGGCAGCGCCAGGAGCGGCCGGGCCGCCCTGCTGTTCGATGCCGCCGATCGCCTTCACCGACAGGCGCAGACGGCCCTTTTCGTCGGCCTCGATCACCTTAACACGCACTGCCTGACCAACCTTCAGCACATCGTTGATGTTGGCGATGCGATAGTTCGCGATCTCGGAAATGTGCAGCAGGCCGTCGCGGCCCGGCAACACCTGAACGATGGCACCGAAATCCAGCAGGCGCAGTACGCTGCCTTCATATACTTGGCCAACTTCCACGTCCGCCGTGATTTCTTCGATGCGGCGCTGGGCTTCCTTCGCGCGATCCAGGTCGGCACTGGAGATGGTGATGCTGCCATCGTCCGAGATGTCGATCTGCGTACCGGTTTCTTCGGTCAGCGCACGGATGGTGGCGCCGCCCTTGCCGATCACGTCACGGATCTTCTCAGGATTGATCTTGATCTGCAGCATGCGCGGTGCGAAGGTCGACAGCTCCTGGCGCGAACCGCCCAGAGCGTCCTTCATCTTGCCCAGGATATGCAGGCGGCCTTCGCGGGCCTGAGCCAGCGCCACTTGCATGATTTCCTTGGTGATGCCCTGGATCTTGATGTCCATCTGCAGTGCGGTCACACCGTTTTCGGTACCCGCCACCTTGAAGTCCATATCGCCCAGGTGATCTTCGTCGCCCAGGATGTCCGTCAGCACGGCGAACTTGCCGCCGTCCAGGATCAAGCCCATGGCCACGCCAGCCACGTGATCCTTCACGGGCACACCGGCATCCATCATGGCCAGCGAACCGCCGCAAACCGAAGCCATCGACGAGGAACCATTGGATTCGGTGATTTCCGACACCACACGGATGCTGTACTGGAAGTCTTCATGAGCGGGCAGCAGCGGCACCAGCGAACGCTTCGCCAGGCGGCCATGGCCGATTTCACGACGCTTGGGCACGCCCACGCGGCCCGTTTCGCCGGTCGCGAACGGAGGCATGTTGTAGTGGAACATGAAGCGGTCGCGGTACTCGCCCATCAGCGCGTCGATGATCTGCTCGTCCTGCTTGGTGCCCAGCGTGGCAACCACCAGCGCCTGCGTTTCACCACGGGTGAACAGCGCGCTGCCGTGCGCGCGGGGCAGCACGCCCAGGCGGATGCTGATCGGGCGCACCGTGCGCGTGTCACGGCCGTCGATACGCGGCTCGCCGCTCAGGATCTGCGAACGGACGATACGAGCTTCCAGGTCGAACAGAATGTTTTCGACTTCAACCGTATCGGGCGCAGCAGTCCCTGCCTGTGCAGCCTGTTCGGCCAGCTTGGCATGCACGTCAGCGTACACTTCGCGCAGTTGCGCCGTGCGCGCCTGCTTTTCGCGGATGGAGTAAGCCGCCTTCAGGCCGTTTTCGGCCACGGCAGTCACGGCCGCGATCAGCGCTTCGTTGCGCGGCGCAGCTTGCCAATCCCATTCCGGCTTGCCAGCATCTTCCACCAACTCATGGATGGCATTGATGACGGCCTGCATTTGCTCGTGGCCATAGACCACGCCGCCCAGCATCACTTCTTCGCTGAGCTGCTGTGCTTCGGACTCGACCATCAGCACGGCGTTTTCCGTACCGGCCACGACCAGATCCAGCGCAGACGTCTTGAGCTGGCTGGCAGTCGGGTTCAGCACATAGTTGCCGTCGATGTAACCAACGCGTGCGGCACCGATCGGACCGTTGAACGGAATACCAGAGATGGCCAGCGCGGCAGAAGCGCCGATCATGGCGGCGATGTCCGGGTCGATTTCAGGATTGACCGAAACCGTATGAATGATGACCTGGACGTCGTTGTAGAAACCTTCCGGGAACAGCGGGCGCAGCGGACGGTCGATCAGGCGGGAAGTCAGCGTTTCCTTTTCGGAAGGCTTGCCTTCGCGCTTGAAAAAGCCGCCGGGGATGCGGCCGGCCGCATACGTTTTCTCGATGTAATCGACAGTCAGCGGGAAAAAGTCCTGACCGGCCTTGGCCTTGCGCGCTGCGACAACAGTTGCCAGCACGACGGTATCTTCGATGGACACCAGCACGGCGCCGGAGGCCTGGCGGGCAATCTCGCCCGTCTCCAGCACCACCGTATGCTGACCGTACTGGAACGACTTGGTCACTTTATTGAACATTGTCTATGAATCCTTACTATTTAAAAAATGCCTTTGCCGCCATGCCCAGCGTCCAGCCTGCCGCCCTCAATGAACGGTGTTGCAGCCATGCGCTTGCCCGACAGTAAAAAAACCGTGGGCGATGCAGCGCACACAGCGTTGCATCGCCCACGGTCGGCATCATGGGGAACCAGCCCCGTTGACTTCGATCACTTGCGCAGACCGAGCTTTTCGATCAGGGCGCGGTAAGCGTCAGGGTTGCGGCCCTTCAGGTAGTCCAGCAGCTTGCGGCGACGGCTGACCATGCGCAGCAGGCCACGACGCGAGTGGTGATCCTTGACGTGTTCCTTGAAGTGGCCCGTCAGCTCGTTGATGCGAGCCGTCAGCAGTGCCACTTGCACTTCGGGGGAACCCGTGTCGCCTTGGGCGCGCTGGAATTGCGAAACGATTTCGGACTTCTTGATATCTGCTACAGACATGATTTATTCCTCTCGGACATGCGCCAGGACCGAGGTGCCCTGGCGTGAGCTGAAAAAACGCGCACCCGCCTGATTGTCCGGACTGATACTTTAACCATCGGTCAGACAGCCATTACGGCTGCGCCACACAATTCAATACGTTTCCGTATAGCCGCTGATAATAACCCAGATCCACCCCAACTGTCGCGCAACAATTCGCCCTAGCTGCAAAAAAGCCACCCGCGCTGCCTGAACGCAGGAAAGCCGCAAACAGTGCACAATAGCAATCAACCATTTTCCTTCCAACGCATCACTGATTCTCCCGTGTCATCCATGCCGGGACACCTGCCAGATATGCAAACCAAACGTCTTGCCACTCCTCGCCTTGCCCGTCTCAGCCTGCCGCTGGCGCTCGCCACCCTGCTGCTGGGCGCCTGTTCCACGCCCATGACCTTGCCGGCGGACACCACGCTGGACAGCGCCACCACCACGCTGGGCGCGCCCACCAGCAGTTGCCCGTTAGCCAACGGCGGCCTGCGCGCCGTCTGGTCGCAGCAACCCCAGGGCCAATATGCCTGGGCCATGGACTTCGACGCCGAGGGTCGCCTGACCAAGCGCGAACCGGTCCTCACCAATGAATCGTTCGAACGCCTGCGCACCGGCACCTGGACCCAGCAGGATGTCACCTGCGCCTTCGGCCCCCCTGCCCGCACCGGCTGGGTCGGCCTGCCTTCGCTGCGCGAACAGGTCTGGGGCTACCGCTACCGCGAGAACGGCGTCTGGAATTCCGTGATGTACGTCTTCTTCGGCATGACCGGCGAGAAAGTCACCCGCTTCTACCCTGGCCCGGACCCGCGCTTCGACGACAACGCGCCCTGGAACTACTTCGACTTCTGAGCGCCGCTGCGGCAGGCCTGCCCTGCCCTGACATTCGCATGGAATAAAAAAAAGGGGCGCCATGCCCCTTTTTGCATGCAAGCTTCAAAAGCCTGCTAGCCTTCGCGTCGTCCAGAACTCAGGCGGCGCAGTCGTTGCCAGCGCCATATCCAGATCACCCAGCCCGACAGGCCGTACAGCACGAAAAAGCCGAACAGCGCCACAGGTGGGTCACTGGAAATGAAGACAAAGCCCGCCACGAAGACCGAGATCACCCAGAAAGGCACGCTGCGCCCCACCATGACTGACTTGCCGCTGTAGAACGGCGCATCAGTCACCATGGTGATGCCGGTATAGAGCGTCAGCCCGAAGCTGATCCAGGCCAGGCTTTCCGGCGCGATCGCCAGCTTGTTGTCGACCACCAGCCAGATGAATCCCGCCACCAGGGCGGCAGCCGCAGGGCTGGGCAGCCCCTGGAAGAAACGTTTGTCCACCACGCCGATATTGGCGTTGAAGCGCGCCAGGCGCAACGCCGCACCAGAGACATAGACAAACGCCGCCAGCCAGCCCCAGCGCCCCAGGTCGTGCAACGCCCATTCATACATCACCAGCGCCGGCGCGATGCCGAAGGACGTCATGTCCGACAGCGAATCGTATTGCTCGCCAAACGAGGATTGGGTATTGGTCATGCGGGCCACGCGCCCATCCATGGCGTCGAACACCATGGCAACGAAGATGGCAATGGCAGCGGCCTCGAAGTGGCCCCCCATGGCCTGGACGATGGCATAAAACCCGGCAAACAGATTCGCCGTCGTAAAAGCATTGGGCAACAGGTAAATGCTGCGGTGTCGGTGATCGGCATCACGAAAACGCAGGTTCGGCATAATTCAGGATTTTCCGTTGGTTCAAATGGCCGGATCGGCCAGGACAGGAAGATGTTTCACATTGAGCGCCAGCGCAATGATCTGGCAGCGCATCCCGCTGAAAAAAAGTGCAGGGCAGGCAGATACACAGATGCGTGCAGCCCCCTTCCGCGCGCAAGTGTACTGCCATCGGGGACGCCCGGCGACCAGCACTGCCATGCAGGCAAGCCCTCGCAACACCCGGCATCGGACCTGCTGGCATCTGGCAGCGGACCAGGTTTCCACCGTAGCAGGGGCGGGCAACATACGCACCACGCCCGAATCCACGAATGGTCTCTCAGACGAAGATTAACCGAATACGCGCAAGCATGGCGAAACTCGCGCTGCCCCAGCACCGGAAACAACAAGGGCGCAGACCGGTTTCCCGGCCTGCGCCCTTGCCTGACTCGTTCCGCCACGCCCCTGCTCGAGACGTGGCGACCGTTAGCCTCGGGTAGATCAGTTCTTGCTTTGATCGACCAGCTTGTTCTTGGCGATCCAGGGCATCATGGCGCGCAGCTTGCCACCCACTTCCTCGATTTGCGAGTCGGCGATGATGCGACGGCGGGCCGTCAGCGAAGCAGCGCCGGCCGCGTTTTCCAGGATGAAGCGCTTGGCATAATCACCCGTCTGGATGTCCTTCAGGGCCTGGCGCATGGCTGCGCGCGAACCCTCATTGACCACCTTCGGGCCGGTCTCGTATTCGCCGAATTCAGCGTTGTTCGAGATCGAGTAGTTCATGTTGGCGATGCCGCCTTCGTAGATCAGGTCGACGATCAGCTTCAGTTCGTGCAGGCACTCGAAGTAAGCCATTTCGGGCGCATAACCGGCTTCCACCAGGGTTTCGAAGCCCATGCGGATCAGCTCGACGGTACCGCCGCACAGCACGGCCTGTTCACCGAACAGATCAGTCTCGGTCTCTTCGCGGAAGTTGGTTTCGATGATGCCGGCACGGCCACCGCCGTTGGCGCTGGCGTACGACAGGGCGATGTCACGGGCGGAACCGGAGTGATCCTGGTGCACGGCGATCAGGTGCGGAACGCCGCCACCTTGCGAGTAGGTGCCACGCACCGTGTGGCCCGGCGCCTTGGGCGCAACCATGATGACGTCGATGTCCTTGCGCGGCACGACCTGGCCATAGTGAACGTTGAAGCCATGGGCGAAAGCCAGGGCGGCGCCGGACTGGATGTTGTCAGCCACGGATTCCTTGTAGACCTGGGCGATGTTCTCGTCCGGCAGCAGCATCATGACCACGTCGGCGGCGCGCACGGCCTCAGCCACTTCCTTGACTTCCAGGCCGGCGTTGACGGCCTTGTTCCAGGACGAACCGCCCTTGCGCAGACCGACCACGACCTTGACGCCCGAGTCATTCAGGTTTTGCGCATGGGCGTGGCCCTGCGAACCATAACCGATGATCGCGACAGTCTTGCCCTTGATGAGGGACAGATCGGCGTCCTTGTCGTAGAAAACTTTCATGTATATCTCCTGAGGAATTCTTTGGATTGCAATAAATCAATTTGGAACGCGCCCAACCCCCTGGCCAGGCGCGAGGATCAGACTTTCAGTACCCGCTCGCCCCGGCCGATGCCGGAAACGCCGGTCCTGACGGTTT
The DNA here is from genome assembly GCF_004216755.1 of Kerstersia gyiorum. GTDB lineage: Bacteria > Pseudomonadota > Gammaproteobacteria > Burkholderiales > Burkholderiaceae_B > Kerstersia > Kerstersia gyiorum. The sequence goes on along the minus strand of NZ_SGWZ01000004.1, from coordinate 198,899 downwards.
CAAGAATGGCACTGCGGTCCAGCGCATCAATGAACGCCTGGATTTTTTCCTGCACACCGGTCAGCTCGATGGTGTAGCTCTTGTCGGTCACGTCGATAATGCGGCCACGGAAAATGTCGGCCATGCGCTTGACCTCTTCGCGCTCCTTGCCCACCGCGCGTACCTTGATGAGCATCAGCTCACGTTCGATGTGCGGGCCTTCATTGAGATCGACGACCTTGACGACGTCGATCAAGCGGTTCAGGTGCTTGGTGATCTGTTCGATCACGGCATCGGAACCAGCCGTTACCAGCGTCAGGCGCGACAGGGTAGGATCTTCGGTCGGCGCCACCGTCAAGGTCTCGATGTTGTAGCCACGGGCGGAAAACAGGCCCACCACGCGCGACAAGGCGCCCGGCTCGTTCTCCATCAGGACGGAAATCACGTGTTTCATATCAGCCACCTTACAGATCCTCGGAACCCAGCAGCATTTCAGTCAGCCCCTTGCCGGCCTTGACCATCGGCCAGACGTTGGCGCCGCGGTCGGTGATGAAGTCCAGGAAGACCAGACGATCCTTCGCCGCAAATGCTTCACGCAATGCGGGACGGACATCTGCAGGCTTGTCGATACGCATGCCGATGTGGCCGTAGGCTTCTACCAGCTTGACGAAGTCCGGCAGCGAATCCATATAGGATTCGGAATAGCGCGAACCATAATCCAGCTGCTGCCACTGGCGCACCATGCCCAGGAAACGATTGTTCAGGCAGATGATCTTGGGGGTGTAGTGATACTGCTTGCAGGTGGCCAGCTCCTGGATATTCATCTGGATGGAGCCTTCTCCAGTGATCACCGCCACCTCGGCGCCGGGATGCGCTGCCTGCACGCCCATGGCATATGGCAGGCCCACGCCCATCGTGCCCAGGCCACCGGAATTGATCCAGCGGCGCGGCTCGTTGAAGTGGTAGTACTGCGCTGCCCACATCTGGTGCTGGCCGACGTCCGACGTCACGAAAGCGTTGCCGCCCGTTTCTTCCCACAGCTGCTCGACCACATACTGCGGCCGGATCAACTCATCGGACAGCTCATACTTCATGCATTGACGGCCGCGCCAGCCTTCCACCTGCTGCCACCACTTGTCCAGCGACGGACGGCGAGCCGAAGGCGCCAGCTCCTTGAACTGGGCGATCATTTCCTGCAGCACGTCCTTGACGTTGCCCACGATGGGCACATCGACCTTCACACGCTTGGAAATCGACGAAGGGTCGATGTCGATGTGAACGATTTTGCGGGCGTTCTGCGAAAAATGCTTGGGATTGCCGATAACGCGGTCATCAAAACGCGCGCCGATCGCGATCAGCACATCACTGTGCTGCATCGCCATATTGGCTTCATACGTGCCGTGCATGCCCGGCATGCCCACGAACAACCCCTCGTTGGCCGGGAATGCGCCCAACCCCATCAGGGTGCTAGTCAGCGGCGCACCTATCAGGCTCGCGAACTCGCGCAACTCGGCGCTGGCGTCGGACAACACCACGCCGCCGCCGGTATAGAGCATCGGGCGCTCTGCGGCCAGCAGCATCTGCACGGCTTTCTTGATCTGGCCCTGGTGCCCCTTGACCACCGGGGCGTAGGAACGCATCTTGACTTCACCCTTCAGCGGCGCATAGCGCGCGCGGGCAACCGTCACGTCCTTGGGAATATCCACCAGCACGGGGCCAGGCCGGCCAGTACGGGCGATATGAAAGGCCTTGCGCATGATCTCGGCCAGGTCCTTGACGTCGCGCACCAGGAAGTTGTGCTTGACACAGGGGCGGGTAATACCGACCGAGTCGCACTCCTGGAAAGCATCTTCGCCAATGGCCGTCGTCGGCACCTGGCCGCTGATGATCACCATCGGGATCGAGTCCATGTAGGCGGTGGCAATACCGGTAACGGCATTGGTCAGCCCGGGACCGCTGGTCACCAGACAGACACCGACCTTGTCGGACGAACGGGAATAGGCATCCGCAGCGTGAACCGCCGCCTGTTCATGCCTGACCAGGATATGCTGGAAAGCATCCTGTTTGAAAATTGCATCGTAGATATAGAGCACCGCCCCGCCGGGATAACCGAAAACGTGTTCCACGCCTTCGTCGGCAAGACAGCGCACAAGGATATCTGCGCCATTGAGTTCCATGAATATTCCTTTCTGTACCGGCTAAAACGTCCTCGATCGCTGCCCGCCCGGGTAACGGCGGCTAGCCGGATGCACCCCCAGAAACTGACAGAACACTGTGGCGCTTTGCGATTCACGGAACCGCTCCACCCACCTGCCCTGCCCCCTGGCAGCACAATCATCGACAACGTTTCGCACGCACCCCGGATGGGATGCTCTGGATCGAAACGGATGCCGCAACGCCTGCGCTTGTGACGCGGCCCGCGACGGTATAACGGCGCATTGGCCCGGGCGGATGACCCGGAGACTCTGACTGCCTTCGTCCCGCCCCTGATAGCGGAACAGGACAAGTTTTGGAATTTACCCGTTTGCACAGGAACTGTCTACACGCCAATGAAACAGTGTTTCTTACACATCACTGATACGATTTTCCTCAAGGAAAAACAGGGACTTCCAAGGGCTTTCGCACCTGCTGCCGACAGCCTGTGCACAGGCATCATCCGCCACTGGCTGCCTGCCCTTATACTTTCGCTTGCAAGGCGCCAGCCCTGAGGAACAGGCGCCTGTGACACCATCCCAAGCAGCCCCGGGAACGGCAGATAGCCGCCGGCAAACCCCGCCAGAAACAGACTTGCCTCCGGCACCAGCATCACCTCCGCCATGGACATCCGCCTAGAATCGCTGAACAGGTTTCTTTACAGCCACTATTTCCTGCTTGGCCTGCGCCGCAGCATAGGCATGCTGACGCCTATGCTGATTCTGGGCCTGTTGCTGGGGGATTTCTCGGCAGGCATTGCCGCCACATTCGGCGCACTGGGCACCGCCATCATCGACCAGCCTGGACCGCACCGCCACCGCCGCAACGAAATGCTGACCTGCTGCGCGCTCAGCACGCTGGTGGTCGCCATTACCGGGCTGTCCAGCACCTTCCCCGCCCTGCTTTGGCTTGCAGTCGTGGCGCAGTGCTTCGTATTTTCGATGTTCTCCGTCTATGGCAAGAAAGGCAACCTGATCAGCATGGGCTGCCTGCTGCTCATGAGCGTCACCATGCACGCGCCGCTCACTCCCGCCCAGATTCCCGCCGCCATGCTCTATACCGCCGGCGGCGGCCTGTTCTATACAGCGTTCAGCCTGGGCATCAGCTATCTGCTGGCGCTGCGCGAAACCCGCCAATCCCTTTCCGTCGCGCTTTTTGCCACGGCCGACTACATCGCCGCGCGATCTGCGTTCTATGACGTCAACCGCGACCTCGAACAGTGCTACAGCACGCTGATCCGCCGCCAATCAGCCATGATCGAACAGCACCAGGACGCCCGCGACATCGTCCTGCGCTCGCTGCCGGGTGAAGACCGCCGCACCTCCGAGCGCTCCATGCTGTGGAACATCTTCAGCGACATGATCGCCATCCTGGACACCATGCTGGCCACGCACACGGACTACATCCTGCTGCGGCGGAATTTGCGGGACGCCGACATCATGCTGTTCGCTCGCGACTGCCTGGAAAAACTCGCCCGCGACCTGGAACGCATTGCGCTGGCGGTGTCACAGGGGCGCCCCGCCATGGAGCGCACCAGCGTGAAAGCCGAGCTGCGCGCCATCGACTATGAAATGGAGCAATTGCGCCAACAAGGCCTGCCCCAGCGGGATGCCGAACTATATGGCGTACTGCTGCAGGTCCAGCGCCGCCTGCGAGGCGCCGCACGCCTGGTGGAACGGCTGTATGCGCACACACGCTCGGCACGCAGCGCCAAGCCCGAAGGCTCGCTGCGCATCAACAAATCTCTGAGCCACTTCCTCTCGCGCCAGGATTTTCGCCTCAGCATGCTGACCTCCAACCTCAGGCTGGATTCTCCACATTGCCGCTATGCCATTCGGGTGGCCTGCGCTGCAGCAATGGCCATGACACTGAGCTATTCGGTCGAAGTCCTGCGCCCCTATGGCTACTGGATCGTGCTGACCATCGTCGCCATCATGAAGCCCGGCTTCGCCCTCACCCGCCAGCGCAATTCGCTGCGCCTGATCGGCACGCTCTTGGGCTGCATCATCGCGCTGGCGCTGTTCAACGTCCTGGATTCTCACGTCTCGCTGATCGCCGCCATGTTCGTGGCCAGCGTCCTGGGCAACAGCCTGATCCAGCTCAACTACATGGCCAGCTCGCTGTTCATCACGATCTACGTGCTGATCGTGTTCCACCTGGTATCGCCCAGTTCGCTGTTCATGGTAAGCGAACGGGCGCTGGACACCTTTCTGGGCTGCATCATCGCGCTGATCTGCAGCTATATCCTACCCTGGTGGGAACAGCGCTATATGGCGCCGATGGCGCGCGCCAGCCTGAAGGCCAACCGCGAATATCTGCGCACCGGCCTGGCCTACGTGGATGCCAGCCGCACCGCGGCGGCAGACCCCAGCGACGAGCACGACACGGAACTGGAACAGGCCAGGCTGGACTGGATGCTGGCACGGAAAAACCTGCATACAGCCCTGGCAAACATGGCTGAAGCCTTCTACCGCATGACACGCGAACCCCGTTCGCGGCAGGTATTGGTGCCTGAGGTCAACAACCTGGTGATCCAGAACCACATCCTGGCCTCGCAGATGGCATCCATCATCGGCGCCTTGGCGGAATTGCCCGCGACGCCGCCGGCCATCCAGCAAGCGCTGGACCAGTTCTTCGGCCTGCTCGACCCCAACCGACCGGCCGCCGACATCACGCTGGCGCCGTCGGCGGCGGACACCGACGCCGATACCGCCAACCTGACCTTCCCCATGCGCCAGCTGCTCAAGGCTGGCCTGCTGGCGCGGCGCGAACTGGCGGCACTGGAATCCCAAGCCGAGGAAGACATGCCCCCGACACCATCCACCCGCAGCCCGGGCTAGATAACTGGCACGGCTGTGCTTGTGGATGGCGCCTCGGCATCCAGCCAATGCAGACACAGCAGCGCCGTTTTCAGGGCCTCGGCATAGCGGCCCCCGGCGCTCTGGGCCGACAGGCAATGGGCGCCGGCGGCCAGCATCACGTCACTGGCAGAGATACCCAACAATTCCGGCCGGCGTCTTCCCGCTTCGGCCAAGGCCTGGCTCACCCATGGCATGGGTGTCCGAAGCGACCAGCCTGACCCCACCGCTGCCCACTGCCAGCGTGACCAGTTCACCACCAGCAGGCTGCCGTCAGGCCGCCTTGCCATGCGCCGCTGCGGCAACTCTGGCAACACGACCTGTCCGGGCAGCGCACGCAACCGCTGTGACACCTCCTGCTGCCGTTCCTGCAAGATTTCGATCTGGCGGCGCTGCACCGGCTGGCTGGCGTTGATCAGCAGATTTTCCCAGTGCAGCTGTCGTGCCCAGCGATCAGCCAGCCCCAGATGCGTTGCCTGGTAGCTGCGTATCAGGTCATCTGGAATGGAGCAAGCCAGCAATTGCATACGCAGTTCGAAGAGCTCCCGTCCACGACAATGGCTGGCCAGCCATGCGCAGTCCTTTGCCCAATCGAAAACGGCTACCGCCTGTTCCTTCCCGACATGCTGGTACTGCATGGCGGGCATGGGCCAGCCGGGCTCCGCATGGGCCAACAACGAGAACTCATGTTCAGCCACCGCAATGCGGGCGGCATCAAACAGCCGCACCAGCCAGGCCTGCCCATGACTGGCCTGGGGCAAGACCTCCAGATAGGCAGCATGGCCCCGCTCCGTCATACGGCAGCAGATGAGCGGTTCGCCGTCCGGCGACGACTCGCCGCCTGCGGCATGCAACACTTCGGCCAACCATCCGGAAGAAGCATCCAGCCCCAACAACTTCTGCTGCAGCCCCGACACTTCACGGGCGCCTACCGTCACCGGTACGACTTCCGGCAGGAAAAACTGCACGACCTGCTGCCGCATGCGCCATAGCCAGCAATACCGCAACACGGACTGCATGGCCTGCAACAGGGCCTGGCGTGCGGCGATGACACAAACAATCACCCAGATCAGACGCAACCCGGCATCCGCCGGGTAGGTGAGCACTGTCCAGCCCAGCATGAACATCAGGCCCAGATATCCGCCAATGCGCACCAGTTCCGCTAGCGCCTGGCGACGCGCCACGGGCAGCCTGAAACAGAACCAATAGGCGGCCAGACACCAGCCTGCCAGGTACAGATGCATGCCCAGCGCCAGCACGGGCAATACCAGGCACTGCCCCAGCGTGACCGCCAGCCAGAGCACCAGTGCCGCAAGGCTGCGCGCCAGCGCCGTGAAATACTTGCCCGCCTGCTCGCGATAGGCGCCTTCCAGGCCGGTCTTGCGGTAACGCTGCAACACGGCATCCACGCCGCAACGGCAGGCGCCGCGCATGCCCCAGTCGCACAGCAAATGCAAGGTAAAGGCCAGTGCCACCGCCAGGCCCAGCACCGTCACGGCACGATCCGGCCCCAGCCACTGCCAGCGTGCGCCGGCCCGACCATCGACCACCGCCAGGATCTGCCAGGGCAGTACCAGGCTGATCAAAAGAAATACCAGCGACAGCAATGACAGCAAGGCCACCGCCGCCATCCAGACTCCGGCATGCCTGAACAAGGCTCCATAAACAGCCGCCAGCCCGCCAGCGGCAGCCCCAAGCGCCTGCCGCTTGGCCTTCATGGCTGCAAGCCTCACCTCAGGCCTTGAGAAATTGCTGCAGGCCTGCGTTCAGGCCAGTACCATTGGATCCCTTGAACATAAGGACATCTCCCGGGCGCAGCAGTTGCCGCAGATATTCGAACAACAGCCCAACGGAAGAAAATCCGATAACCGGCAAATCTTCGGGGCAACGGTCGCGCAAGTGACCCATTTGCTTGCCTGCCAGCAAAAGCAAATCCAGCTTCGCGGCCACGACGGCGTCAAGCAGGCCTGCATGCAAGGCATCCGAATCCTGCCCCAGTTCGAGCATGTCGGACAGCACCGCCACACGTCGTCCAGCGCCATGCAGCGGAAAATCCGCCAGCGCAGCCAGGGCCACCTTCATGGAGGCGGGATTTGCGTTATAGGCATGGTTGATCAACCGGCATGTGCCGCCTGGCACCGCCAAGACATGTTCATCCCCCCGGCCAACCGGCGCCTGGGTTATGTGCGCACAACGGCCCAGCAGGAAAGGCCAGTTCAGACCAGCTGCATCCATGGCCGCAAACACCGCCAGCATATTGAGCGCAATATGTTCCCCCGTACTGGCCTGGCGCGCCTGAAAGCGCCTGCCCTTGCATGAAAACTCGAAGCACAGGCGCTGGCTATCGTAAGCCAGCAAACGGAAATCCGCATCGACCGCCTTGCCGAACGTGACGACACGGCGCCCGTAGCCCTGGGCAATATCGCGCGCCATCTCGAAGTGGGGAATCTCCCGATTGATGACAGCGACGGCCCCCGGCGCAGCGCCGGCAAACACCCCTGCCTTGCAACGCACCAGGTCTGCCAGCGTGGCGTGCCGCTCCATATGCGCGGGCGCAATGGAAACCAGGATGGCGACATCCGCAGACAGGGTTTCGGCGCTGCGGGGCAGAGAATGCTGTGCCGTTTCAAAGACGGCGAAGTGCTGCTCCGCCAGTTTCAAGGCAGCCGGATAGATGCCATCCATGACATTGTTATAGATACTGGCCAGGCAGGTTCCCTGCGAGGCCAGCGCACGAGCGAGGAAAGTCGTCGTCGTGGTCTTGCCCGCACTGCCTGTGACAGTGAACACCTTGCCGCTAAACCTCGCCCGCACCTGCCGCAGGCCTGCCTCTACCGCCTGCGTCACGGATGCGACACGCAATACCGGGTTGGGCAACTTCCCGTCGTTCAGCGTCCTGTCCGTCAACACTGCTACAGCCGGATCCAAACCCCGCTTGAGCACACCGGCCCACCTGGCGCCCGGTGAATAGGCCTCCCTGGTGGACTTGATGACAAGTAGACGTTCCGGCGATGCAGCCGCCAGGTTGCAGGCCAAGCCGGAAAAGAGCCTGCCCATCACGCTCTGGCCTGGCTGCCACTCGCCGCCCAGGCGTTGAGCCACGGCGGCCGCTCCCTCCGGAACCTGTTGTGCCCCTGGCTCCACATCCTGCACCGGCCTGCCGGTATGGATCAGGTGCCACGGGCTATCCTTGCGCTCCCAGCTCCAGCCAAAACGGGCCGCATGGCGCACCAGCCATTGCCACTCACTCGACCCTTGCCGCACGCCCGCCACACTGACAGCCAGCCCCAGGCCATAGGGCGACGTTCCGGGAATGGCTGCAGGCCTCATGCCCGGCCTCTGCACCCAGAATTGCCCGGCCCAAAACAATGCGCCGGTATTCCCGGGTTCTGCAACGTCGTAGCGTTCGTGAAAAATCCGCATTTGTGTGCGCAACGAACGATAGGCGGAACGCCGATTCATCAAGCGGATCACCACGCCATCGCGAACCGCTGCCTCGGTCAGTTGCAGCCAGGACTGTGCCACGTCGCGATACAGCCGGCATGCTGGCGCCACTTCCTGCAAACACTCGTCCGGCAAGCGTCCGTTATCTGACACGGACAGGCCTTCCGGCACGAACAGCGGCTGGCACTCCGGCACGGCCTTCCAGGCCTGCGCCGCACTCACTTCCCTGCTCAAACTCATAATGCATCCTCGACGGCACCACAGATTTCGGGGTCAAACAAGGCATTGGCCTGCATGCGCGACGGCCAGCGGTAAGGCGCCAGCCCATGTTGTCCGGCAAGCACCTCGCTGCGCTGCCTCAGCTGCTCCAGCACGGGCTTCACAATGTTGCCCCGCTGAAAACGCTCTACCCCGAAGACGGCCGAGCCATCGTGATAGCGCAAGGCCCGCAATTCGGCCGGAATGGGAACGTCGTCACTGCCATCGTCGGCGCCCAGGCCCCACCAGAACCTCACCGCCGAATAGGATTCCTGCCAAACATCCTCGCAACGTGGCTGTCCGGTTGCCCCAGCCACATGACGCTGCAGCCTGGCCGGGCCCGCAAAAGCCGTTTCTGCCAGCCTGGCCATACCTTCCAGGTACCACGCCCGCTTGAACATGGCATAGCCGTACTGGTAAAGATGGAAAAGCTCATGCGCTGGCGTCAGGTTATGGCTGGGCGACAGCGAACGATTCACGTACATGCGCAATCCACAAGGGCCTGCAGCGGCACGCCGTGCTGGCCGCTCCTGTACGACCTCGTGAAATGCCAGGCCATTGCCTCGCTGCATGGCCAGCACATAGACGTTGATCACTTCGGCGCGCGCGTAGCGCGGCTGCGCCAGGGGCGGCGTCAGCGCCAGCACCTCGGAATAGAAACGATTGGCCGCCTCCAGTTGAGTCAGCAAGTCGTCCACCCTATCCGGCACGCCATTGCCATCCGTATCCTCCTGGCGAGCCAGGGCGTGTTCCCCTTGCGTGGCATACCAGACCTTGAAATCCCCACGCGTAACGCTATGCGGCAATTGCGCCTGGGCCTTGAACAGCAATGGCCGGCAGCCGCCATCCTCCGCCCGCGCCGGATGCGCCAGAGCGGCCAGTAGCAGGCCACCCTGCAACGCCCGCCACATTAAGTTCAACATTCGCCGCATGTCAGCCCAGCGCCTCCGCCACTGTGGCTGCAATCACAAAGCGCCCTTGCGCATCAGCCCCAGGCGCGGCGCAATCTTCCACCACGCAGTTGGCCACCCTGGCCCTGGGAGCGTTATCGCGGCACTTGTCCATCAATTGGGCAACGGCACGCGGCGCCCCATGGAACAGCGCCTCCACCGCGCCGTCAGCGCCATTTCGCACCCAGCCAGACACGCCGTGCAAATGCGCCTGCCCCCAGATCCAGCGACGCAGACCCACGTCCTGCACGGCGCCTGTCAAGGTCATTCTTTTCGTCACAGCGCGGGCCCTGCCCGCCCCAGGAAAAACATGATCAATCAACATGCCGGCGACGTCCCGCGCCTGTCCATGCTGCACAAAATGCTGCAAGCCGAATTCCGGATTGCTGTTGACTTCAATCACCGCCCACTTCTGGGCCGAAGGCGGTAATGAAATATCCTCGGCCAGCAAATCCAGCCCCACATGCACGGCATCGTAGAGCGCCCTGCGCGCCTGCACCGCCACTGACGCCCACTCGGGATGCACGTGTTCAGTCACATCATGGCTTTCACCACCGGAACCTATATTCGCCACCGCATGCAGTTGCAGGTGTTGCCCTTCAGGCAGCACGCTGGCGGGCGTCAATCCGGCCAGCGCCAGATTGCGCAACATCATCCCGGTCAGTTCGATCGGTTTGGACCCCAGATAAGGATTGGCAGCCCGCTGCCGGTTTTTCACGGCAATCAGGCCGCTGATGTCGTGCCTGCCATCGCCCACCACATAGGCAGGTACACGCTGCGTGACAGCGCACAAGCCATCACCGATCACGATCAAGCGATAGTCCTTGCCGGGAATCTGTTCTTCGCAGATCACCGTCCTGGCATTGAGCTGCGCGATGATCTGCCAGGCGGCATCGAAATGCTCCCGCTCTCGCACATCAGTCGTCACGCCCGCGCCGCCAGAGCCAGCCAGCGGTTTCAAAACGAAAGTCCCCCCCTGCGCAGCCACATAGGCCCAGGCTTCTTCCTGCTGGTCCAGCGCGAAACTGCGGCCGGCCGGCGTCCTGACACCGGCTTCCTCAAGCAGTTGTTTGGTCCACTGCTTATTCGTCGTCGCCTGCGGCGTGGCCAGGCGTGTCAGCCCGCACATGCCCTGCAAAAAGGCAACCCGCGCCTGTCCATCGTCCAGGATGGTCAAGGCCCTATCCACAGCAAAGACATCCAGATTCCTGGCATAGGCTGCCTGACGCAGCAAACGCATTTGTATCAGCAAGCTATTACTTGCAAACGACCGCCCGGCGCAAGGAAGCACGTAGGCCGGCGCTGGTGCCAGAACAGGCGCCGGCGCCTTCTGGCCGGAGGCTTTCCGCCGTGCCAGGACATACTCCATCAACCTGCCAGGCAATTGAGGCGCAGCCTCGCCATAGGCGGCAAATGCCGGCGTAGCGACTGCAGGGTCTGCATTGAATTCGATGACATAGGCGTTGCCTTGGGCCGGCGCCTGGAAATCCCGCGCCATGATGTCAAGGCCAAGCTGGGTTGCATGCGGCACGGCCTGCCACACGCGCTCGGCCATTTTCCTGATGGACGGATGCAGGAACTTCAGCACGCCGACGCTTTCTCCTCCCAGCGTCACGTTCGAGACCTGAGCCAGCCGCACATACTCGCCCCTGCCCGGGATAAACGTCTGATCCTTCTTCAGCACTTGCTGCAGATAATCGAAATTGCTGATGGGATAACGCCGCAGCAATGGATTTCTTGCACGGTCTTCATTCTTGCGTGTCACCAGTTCGGCCACGGAATGCTGCCCGTCACCCACCACATAGGCCGGCACCCGGCACACTGCTGCCGTCACCTTGCCATCCAGGACAAACACTCGTACTTCGTCACCTTCGACGAAATCCTCAACGATGACTTCGGCCGACAAGCGCTGAGCCCGCTGCCAGGCCTGCGCGAACAGGGCTTCATCGTCAATGCCTGCCGTCACGCCCTTGCCGCCGCTCCCGACCCTGGGCTTGACCACCTGCGGGCACCGGCGGGTGCGAAATGCCTCGAGCGCCTGCTCAAAACTGGCGAATGCTCGCCCTGACGGCACGGCAATGCCCGCACGCTGAAGAAACAACTTGCTCAATACCTTGTTATTCGCAATTCTCCGTGTCGCCAGCGACAAATCCGGAGAATTGGGAGAAAACACGGCGACCCAGCCGGCAGCGTCGCGGACTTCCAGGCAGGTGTTATTACGCAGCCGGACGCTGCAGCCATGCTTTCTGGCTTCGGAGCCCAGCATCCGGTAAACCGGATTGCCGATGCCCTTGCGCAGATAGGGCGACGCAGAAAAATCATTCTGCCCACCCGCCATCACCTTCTGCAGCAAGGCCTGGTTTTCGGGAGTGGCCGCGGCAATCCGGATCTCCGGCACCGGCTGCCCGGCCAGGCCGAGCAGTTCAAGCTGGTGTATGTAGTAGTCCGTTTTTGCCGCAACCGCCGTGTCCAGGCAGCCTTTCATACCCGGGTAGCTGTTGACTTCAAACAGGAAGATTTCCCCATCCTGGACACCGAAATCACAACCCAAGGCATCTATGGAAAAGTCATAGTGTTCCTGCAAGGCATCGGCGATGCGCCGGGCTGCCAGCGAAAGGCGCCGTGCAATACTCGAGCCGGCCGCCTTGCCGTAGTGTTGCGCCAGAAACTCATCGGCATCCGCCGCCACGCCGCCCGTTGCCAAATTCGACGTGAGATTACCTGCGCCAATGCGCACATACTTGCGCGCCACCTTCCAGGCCCCTTGCTTGGCGCGGAAAATCGGCACCCGGATATCGAAGGGCTTGCCCTCTGCCGATCGACTATCTATATAGCGCTGCACCATCCAGAGCGCTGCCGCCTTGCCAGCGCAGAATGCCGCAAGGCCCGCGTCATCCAGCAACTGGCGGCCCTGATCCTCTTCCAGCAGGTAAGCTCCCGCGTCGTGCACGCTCAGGCGGAAGACATTTCGTCCCCGGTTCGAGCGATAGGGCTTGACGACAACGGCACCAAACTGCCTCAGCATGTCCTGCAAGGCCTCCAGCGCCAATGGCGCCGACGGAATCAACAACTTGCTTGCCTGCTTATGCCTGGCAAGTAGATCCAGCGTCACTCCCTTGCCACCCAGGCGATGGCACAGCAACTTGCTGTGTTGAGCCAATTGCTCCGCCAGCGCCATCTGCCTGCGCGTATTGGGCGGCGCATTGTCGATCACGGCCGGCAAGGTGCGACGCTGGCGACGCCAGCCGCCGCCATCAAACACGAAACCGGTCGCCTCACCGTCGACCAGCGCCTGATCACGATATGACAAATAGAACACGGCAGCCTTCTTCTTCCAGGCCGCGCGCGCCAGTGCCTGTACCTCCCGGAAGCCATCGGGGCGAGCCGGATAGCTCAACACGCCAATGACGGGCAGGCCGTTGAAATAAGGTGAATCACCGTGCTCGGCTGCCGGCTGGGCCACGCTCTTCTCCTGCGTGGCAGCTTGTTCCGCCTGCCTGCCCGGCATCGGTACGGGCGCGGCATGGCGCTGTCGGTATCTCAGATAAGCAACGTAGCCTGACAGATAGTGTTCTACGTCGTCGATACGCACGCGAAAGCTATGGTGCCGAATGAAAAATCCATTGAGTATGCGCTCCGGATTGCGGAAGAACATTGCCAATTCGGGCCAGAAGAAACCGTTGAGCAGATGCCTGGCCCGAGCTTCGAGCGCTTCATAGAACTCCGACAACGGAAAGCCTTCCAACAAGCCGCGCATCTGCTCGTCAGCCTGGATGCGTTCTATCATCGCCTGCGCAGCCATCATCAATTCCAGCAAGGTAGGAAATGTCGTGATGCGGTCCCGCACGAACCCCAGGTAATCGCGGACATTGTCCAGGCCAAACTGGTAATAGCGCGGATCCGGCCGATAGCGCGTCAATTCATTGACGCAATAGCTCAGCCAGTGATCGTGCGCCTGCCAGTGGCGTGCGGCAATGAAATGCTCAAAAGCCCGTTCTACGGCCTGCAACCAGCGCGCGTCCTGGGTCAACCCATACAAACGCATCAAGCCGAAGGCCGCCTCGCCGTCATAATAAATAATGCGATGCTCTGCCTTGAGCGACAACTCTGGATAGTTCAGCACGTGCGAGAATGCCCCCGTATCCGGGTGCTGCATATGCAATATGCCGGTCGCCAGCTGATCGAGCAGCGGCAGATAGCGCCCGTCCCCGCTCAGTTCCGTGTACTTGGCCAGTGCCAGCAGGCACACCGCATTGCCACCCAGCTTGATTTCATTGCCCTGGTCCACCAGAAATGCCGCCCGCTTGCCGCCTGGCAACCTGACGGGTTTTATCAGGGTCTGCGTCAGGTAGGCCAGCGCCCGTTCTATCGCCTGGAATTGGGCCGCATCCTGCGTGATCTCCCAGCCTTCCAGCAAGGCATAGGTAGAACTGGCATGCCGCAACGCGTTATAGGTAGGAATCGCCCGGTCAAAACACGGGAACCAGCCGTAGTGATACTGCCCGCTACCCTGCACCTGCTCGGCCAGATACTGCGACGCCGCAGCAACGGTCTGCGACACGCGCGCCGGCCCCCAATCCTCCACGACTCGATAGCCGCTGTTGCGACCATTTTTTTCGATTTCATGTGTCTGCGCGCCATCGGTGAACACCGCCAGCGTCTTGAAGCGCCAGATAACGGTAGTATCATTGTCCGGCCAATTCAGCGGCTGGCCGAACCGCCGCCGGGAATAATGAGCCAGATTCCTGGCATTGGGCGTTGCCACGCCATGGGTGCCGTCATACAGAATGGCATTGCCCGCCAGTTCCTGTTCCAGCAGCGCCTGGGAAAAATCGGCGGACCAGGCCAAGCCATAACGGAAATAATTGCGCTTGGTCAGACCCAGCACCTGCTTCAACTGAAGCCAGCTCAATTGTTCCACCTCATGCACGGCATCGACGCGCAACCACACCGACGGCAGGACTTGCTGTGGCTCCCACTCAGCCAGCCAGGCCGCGCCAGCCTCCCAGGCCTGCGCCACGTCGGCTCCCGTAGCGGTATGCACGGTGGCACGTTCCTGACCATTGCAGACACTGAAAAACAGCACGCATGCTGGCATCGCCGAAGGGCCGGGCCGGGCCGGCAGCGTGGCCAGCAGATTGGACAAGCGCGGCCGAGCTGCCGCCAACAAGGTTTCTATCGACATCTTTTTTCCTGTTTCATCACTTGATCGGCTGGCGCCCAGCGCCTCCCCCATGCGAACGACGGACGCAACCGTCAGCGTTCCCGCATGGCTTCCCTGACCTTGTTCACTGGCTTGACCAGGTAATCCCAGATCGTCTTGCTGCCAGTCTTGATATCGACCGTGGCGATCATCCCCGGCACAATGGGAAAGCGCTGCCCGGCTTCATTGACGAGCGCATCGGAATCCGTCCGGATATAGACCCGGTAATAGAAAACGTCCTGCTTGACCTCATCACGCATGGTGTCCGGAGCAATGGTCGCCACCACCCCCTCCAACCCGCCGTAGATCGAATAGTCATAGGCCGTGATCTTGACCAGGGCCCGCTGCCCAGGATGGATAAACGCAATATCACGCGGCGAAATACGCGCTTCTATCAGCAACTTTTCATCCAGTGGCACGATTGCCATCAGGTTGCCGTTGGGCGGCACCACGCCTCCCATGGTCGTAATGGCCAGGTCCTTCACCACGCCTCGCACCGGCGAACGATGCGTCAGGCGCGTCAAGGTATCGGCCCGGCCCCGCACCACAGACTGCAGCGATTGCACTTCCGCGTTGGCCCGGGACAGTTCCTCGCGCGCCTTGACCATGTAATCCGCCCGCATTTCGGTGATTTTCAGCTCCAGCTCGGAACGTTGGCGCTGCAGCCGGATCAGTTCCACGTTGCTGGCAGCACCAGTCTTCAGCAGCGACTGCGTGATGTTCAGTTCCTGGTTTACCAGCGCCAACGACCGATTCAGGCCCGACAACGATTCCTGCAAGCCCTTGCGGCGTGACTCGAACAAGGCCGTCTCCGCCGCGATCAGGGCGGGATAAGGCTTGAGTTCCTCGGGAAAATCAAGTTTGCTGCGTCCGCTCACTTCGGCCTGCAGGCGCACGGAGCTCGCCAATGCAGCACGGTAGCGCGCTGCGGTTTCCTCCACATTGGATTCACTGCGGGTCGGGTCCAGCTGCGCCAGCACCTGCCCTTTCTCGACAATGTCTCCTTCAGACACCAGCAGTTCAGTGAGAATCCCGCCTTCCAGCGACTGGATGACCTGTTCGCGCGAAGTCGGGATTACCTTGCCGCTGCCGCTGGAAACTTCATCTATCGTGAACAGCCAGGCCCAGGTGAAAAAGGCCGCCAGCATGATCAGGATGATCCAGACCACTCGGTAGGAACGGCTTGCCCTGGACTCATCGAACGCATCGTGGTCATTGCTGTCATGGTTGTGCGACTGAGTCAGCAGCACGGCTGTCAGGTCGCGCTCATTATCTTTCCTGGACACGCTCATTCCGTCGCTCCTTCCGTCCTGGCCCGTGTCGTGCGCGGGCTCGTGGCGGCCGGTTTGCCGCGCAGCTTTTCCAGGATTTCCTGCTTGTGCCCATCCATGACCACCCGGCCGTTGGCCAGCACGATGATGCGCTGCACCAGCCCCAGCACCGACATGCGGTGCGTGGCGATCACCATGGTACGTTCCGGCCCCATGCCCGCCAGCACAGAGATCAGATGACGTTCAGCCGCTTCATCCAGCGACGCGGTGGGTTCATCGAGCAACAGGACATGCGGCTGCCGGATCAACATGCGCGCCAACAGCAGGCTCTGGCGCTGCCCGCCAGACAGGCCATGCCCGCCCTCGAGCACTACGTGATCCAGGCCAGCCGGCAGACGCTGGATGAAGGCCCAGGCCCCTGTGGCCTGCAGGGCGGCTTCCAGCTCGTCGTCGCTGGCACCAGGCGCACCCAGCAAAAGGTTCTCACGCAACGTGCCGTGGAACAGACGGGCATTCTGGCTGACCAGGCCAACATCGCGCCGTACATCGGCAGGGTCCAGGTGACCCAGGTTGGCACCATCGAGCATCACGCTGCCGGTCATCGGCTCAAGCAGCCCTGCCAGCCCCTGCAACAGCGAGGACTTGCCAGCGCCATTGCTGCCCAGAACGGCAATACGTTCGCCCGCACGGATCACCAGCTTGCCGACCTGCAGCACCGGCGTTTCACCGTCATAGCTCAAGACGGCCTGGTTGATCTCATAATTGCCATTGAGGCAGGCGCGATGTATCCGCTTCTCCTTTTCAGGATTGTCGACCGGCAGCCTCATCACGTTATTCAGGCCCTGCATCGCTACCTTGGCCTGCTGCCAGCGATTCATGATCTGTGTGAGACCGGCCAGCGGTGCGATCATCCGCGACGACAGGATGGACGCCGCCACCAACGCGCCAGTCGTCAGGTCGCCATCCATCACCAGCGGCGCGCCGACAAACACCACAATTGCGAACGCGGCGCCCTGTACCGTCTGTGTCCAGGCTGACAGTTTCTGCGTCAGCGCCCGCAATTTCAGGCTGGATTCCGCATTGACGGCGTTGTAGTGGTTCCATTGGTTCTGGAAACGTTGCTCGGCCTGCAGCACCTTGATGTCTTCCATGCCCTGCACCGATTCCACCAGCATCGCATTGCGCAGCGACGCTTCGCGCATGCTGGATTGGGCCAGGTCCCGCAAGCGCCCCTGTACCAGCAGGCTGGGGATCAGCAACAGCAGGAATACCACGAATGGCAGCCAGATCAACGGTGGCGCGATGAACCAGAAAATGACGCAGAACAGAAGGAAGAACGGCAGGTCCGCGACAGCCGTCACGGTTGTGGACGTCAGGATTTCGCGTACGTGTTCCAACTCCCGCAATTGGGAAATGAAGGTGCCTGTGGCCTTTGGCCTGGCGGCATTGCGTACTCGCAGCGCATGGCCGAATACCCGGTCGGATATCCTGAGATCAGCGCGCTTGCCCACAACATCGGTAATATGCGTGCGCGCCAGGCGCATCACGAAAGCAAATATCAAGGCCACCACCACGCCACCGAACAGGACATACAGGGTCGGATAGGACTGGGCCGGGATGACACGGTCATAAACCTGCCGCGAGAAAAAGATACCTGCAAGCGCCAACACATTGATCACCAGCGACGCCAGCATCAGATGACGGTATGGCCGCCAATCCTGCAGCACGATCTGGCGCAGCCAGTTTTTCTCGACCGGCTTGATGTACTCGTCCACCCGAACATCCGGTGCCTCCCTTGCCGGACGCAAGACCACCAGACTATCCAATTGCACCTGTAGCTCACCCTGCTCCAGGGTGGAGGCCAATCCCGCGTCACCGCTAAACAGAATGCTGTAGCGGTTCTCGGTACTGATTGCCGTCAGTACACCAACCTGACCGTCACGCAGTTGCACGACCATCGGCAGCCGCCATGGTGTGATCTTCGCAATATCCGGCTCAACCTGGCGCATGACCAGCCCGGCCTGCTTGGCCATCTGACGTACAGCCAAGGTCAAGGTTCGCCCCTGGTTCCAGGCCGTTGCCAGACGGATGGTTTCTTCCGAACACTCCATACGGTAGTGGGCCGCCACCTTCAGGATCGCGTCCAGCCACGCACCCAGGTCAGGCTGCGCGCCCGGTACGCTCTGCTCATCAGGTCCAGCCTGCGCGACGTCCGGCGCAGCACTGATTGTTTCTTCCGGCACGGCACTCATGGCTGGATCTCCACGCCCGCGATGGTGCTGCCATCCAGGCCGAATACCGAACGCACCTGCCCGGTATAGAAGAGACAATCCAGCTGCAAACGATATAAGTCATACATATTGTTGACGACCTCCACCTTGGACTGGTGAAACTCCTGCTCTGCGTTGAGCAGATCCAGCAGCGTGCGCGTGCCCAGGTCCAGGTACTGTTGACGATACAAATCCCGAGTCTGACGGCTGCTCTGCGTGCGCTGCGCCAGGATGGGCGCGCGCAACTCGTAGCCCAGTGCCTGTTCACGCGCATCCAGCAACCCTTGCGTGACAGTTCTCATGGCATTGGCATTGGCAGCTTGCGCGGCCTGCAGGCCATGGCTGGCTGCCCGCTTCTGGGCCTGCAACCCCCCGCCCTGATAGAACGGCATGGAAAAATTGAGGCCTACCGTCGCGTCGTTGCGGGAATCACTGTTGGAAACATTCAATGCCCGGCTGGCTGACCCCTCCAAGGAGATCGTGGGCAAGGTCTGCGCGGCCGCCCCGTCCAGTGCGGCCTCGGCTTCACGCTGCTCTGCCAGGGCCAGCATGACGGACGGGATGGCCTGCCAATTGGGTTCCCCCACCTGGCACGCCCCGGAAAAACCGAGCGGAACCTCACCCTCCACCTCCGGCGTCTGCTGCTGCCCCAGCAAGTTGCGCAAATTGGCGCGCCAGCGCTCCCATTGCGACACCATCTGCACGCTGGTTGCCCGGGCGGCGTCCTCGCGCGACTGCGCCTGAACTTCATCGGACAGCGTGCTCGCGCCAAGCGCGCGGCGCTCTTTCGCCAGCCTGGCGATGGCAGCCACTCCCCTGATCTGCTCGTCGGCAATGCGTGTCAGCGCCTCATAGCGCTGCACCTCAATAAACGATTGCGCGGCCTCCCGTCCCATCTGGTCCACGGTGGCCAATAGCCTGGCACGCGCCACGGCCTGCCCTGCCTGGGCCTGGTCAACATTGCTGCGCACCTTACCGAAGTCATACAGCATCTGCGATGCCGAAACGCTCAACTTCTGCACACGCTTGTTCTCAAAGCGGCCGATATCCCGATTGCTCAGCTCACTGCTGAGCCCGCCCTTGATCTGCGGGTAATAGGCAGCACGGGCAACACCGATATATTCTTCCGAACGCTGCAGATTACTGACAGCATTCCGTACCGACGGATGCCCCTCGACCGTCTGCCGCACGGCAGACAGCATGTCCATTCCTTCCTGCGGCCCGGCCGCAGCTTCCCAATGCGCTCCCCCCTCGGGTGCGAGCGTACTCCAAACGGCATCTATTCCCCCTTGGGCTCCGCTTCCCGCCATCGGCGTCATCACGGTGGCTGGGGCCGCCGGCACTACCTCCGGCGGGGCAAGCGTTTCCGCATGCGCCGGAGTAACGAATACATATGTGGCAAAAACAGAAAAAAAGGCATATCTGAGTGACCAAGAAGCTGGCATTGCGCACATCCTTTTGAATCCCTGGATTGGAACGAGCTGACGATAGTCATTCGAGTAAGGAAAGCCGGGCCTCGAACTGCAAGGCCCGGCTTTCTATCAGCTGTGACTAGCCTGAATTAGCCAAGAAACACCTGCGGCTGATTCAGATCGTCATCCAGCGGATTGACCAGCGGCACATCCACCACCGGTTCGTCCGTCTCGACTGCTGCGGTCACGCTCTCCTGCGCCTCGGCTGCCGCGTCTTCCTGATCTTCGCCGTCTTCCGACAACGCGCTCAGGTCGACATCGCCTTCCTCGGACGGCTCGTACAGCAAGTCGTCCAGATTCAGCTCGGCAACTTCTGTTGCCGGTTCAGCATCGGTACCGTCTTCAGCGTCCAGGCCGCGCAATGCCACCACATCGCTGTCGTGGTCATCGCTCTCGTCCTCGAACGCATCGGTATCGGCGAACGCAGAGAACTCGTCAGCGGAATCGAGCGCGTCAGGTTCGAACGGACCCGTACCGTGCTCTACCGCTATCGTCAGCGTCGCTTCCTCGACCGTACCGTTCGGGTGCTCCAGACGATAGGTAAAGACATCTTCCTTACCAATAGCGGCCAGCGAGGACGTCGGCGCGTACGAGTAGCTGCCATCGGTATTGATGGTCAACACGCCATACAGGCCCGTGACCGTCGTGCCATTGGCAACCGCAACGAACTGACCGCTTCCGTTCTCCACCAGGAACTTGGTGTAGGTCGAGCCCAGATGATCGTCAGCCAGCACATTGCCGGTTGCGGCTTGAATGTCCTTGACGACGTATTCATCCAGGTGCGTGACCGACTGAGTCTCGTACGCCAGCTCCAACTTACCGCCAGTTCCAGTACCGCTACGTTGATACGTGGCCGTGACGGTGTAGTTGCCAGCCTCAAGGCCTTGCAACATCTCCTGAACACTCAGGTTGCTAAACAACCCGCCCGTACCGGTGTAGGTCTTGGAGTAGCCATTAGGACCTGTCACCGTCACCTTCAAGCTATCGGAAACAAGCAGCTCATCAGGTGAAGAAGCCGTGATCTTGACATCAGCCTTGCTGTCCGGATCAACCGTAAAGTTGACCGAGCTTGTCTTAGTCACTGCCCCGGCAAAAATGCCACCAATCGTCTGGCTGGGAGCCTGCTCGCTAGGCCCACCTTGGGTCACCAGGTAGTCACTATTGATAACGGTCTCACCCGTATCGTTATTGGCCACCAGATCAACTTCGGCGGGTTGCGACGGATCCTCGGGCCAGATCAGGCCTTGACCATCGCTGTCGATACGAATATGGATCTCGGCCGTACTCTCGGAACCGTCAGCTGCCTTGATCGTGTATTCGAACGTCTCGACCTTGCCAATACCCAAGCCATTCGTATCGTATGGCGTATAGGTAAATTCGCCATTCGCACCAATGGTCAGGCTGCCATATTCGCCTTCGAACGTCGTCGTACCGTTCGCGCCAACCTGTTCCCCGTCGATATGGGTAACCTTGGCGCCCTCGCCTGCGGCGTCGTTGTCGAGCACATTGCCCGATACCGGCGTCACCTTGTAGGAACCCACCTCAGTGTGGTCGTAGAACGTCGTCGTGCCTTCGACCTTGGTCGTCGTCAGCACGCTGAGCCCGCGTACCGCTGCGATCACCTGGTACTCACCCGGGGGCAGGTCATTGATCGTGAACTTGGCCTTGCCACCGAAGATACCGATGATATCAATCAGGCCACCGGAGCCGGATTCCTCCAGCACCTTCCAGTTCCCGTTCTCATCCTTGACACGCAGCTGAACCTTGACGTTATCCAGCAAGGAAATCGCCGAGCCGGAAGAAACGCTGATCTCGCTCGTCGCCGTCTCGCCTTCCCCAACCGTGAAACTGAACCGGGGAGCCCCGTCGAAGAATGCATCCCACAGCCCGCCAATGTCGATAATCGACAGACGGCTATCGCTCTGTACCTGCGTATCGAGCTCTGTCGGCTCGATATCTACCTTGGCGGTGTAGAAGTCGTCCGAAGTGTCGGAATCAGCATCTGCATCGGCGTCTGCATCTGCATCTGCATCAGCGTCGGCATCGGCATCGGCATCAGCGTCGGCATCGGCATCGGCATCTGCATCTGCATCGGCATCAGCGTCGGCATCAGCGTCAGCGTCAGCATCCGCGTCGGCATCGGCATCCGCGTCGGCATCAGCATCCGCATCAGCATCCGCATCGGCGTCTGCATCGGCGTCTGCATCGGCGTCGGCGTCAGCATCTGCATCGGCATCTGCGTCGGCGTCAGCATCCGCATCCGCGTCGGCATCCGCATCGGCGTCAGCATCAGCATCGGCGTCAGCATCAGCGTCGGCGTCGGCGTCAGCATCAGCGTCGGCATCCGCGTCAGCGTCGGCGTCAGCGTCGGCGTCAGCGTCGGCGTCAGCGTCGGCGTCAGCGTCGGCGTCAGCGTCGGCGTCAGCATCCGCGTCGGCATCGGCATCGGCGTCTGCATCGGCGTCTGCATCGGCGTCTGCATCCGCATCAGCATCAGCATCCGCATCCGCGTCAGCGTCTGCATCAGCATCGGCGTCAGCATCAGCGTCGGCGTCAGCATCAGCGTCGGCATCAGCGTCAGCATCGGCGTCAGCATCCGCATCGGCATCGGCATCGGCATCGGCATCGGCATCCGCGTCGGCGTCGGCGTCCGCATCAGCGTCGGCATCGGCATCCGCGTCAGCGTCAGCGTCAGCATCGGCATCCGCGTCGGCATCAGCATCGGCATCAGCATCGGCATCAGCATCGGCATCAGCATCGGCGTCGGCGTCGGCGTCCGCATCAGCGTCGGCGTCGGCGTCAGCATCAGCATCAGCATCGGCATCGGCATCCGCGTCAGCGTCAGCGTCAGCGTCAGCGTCAGCATCAGCATCAGCATCAGCATCCGCATCGGCGTCGGCATCAGCATCCGCATCCGCATCGGCGTCTGCATCGGCGTCCGCATCGGCATCGGCGTCCGCATCGGCGTCGGCATCCGCATCGGCGTCAGCATCAGCATCCGCGTCGGCATCGGCATCTGCATCGGCATCCGCGTCGGCATCCGCATCGGCGTCAGCATCCGCATCGGCGTCAGCATCAGCATCAGCATCAGCGTCCGCGTCGGCATCGGCATCTGCATCTGCATCGGCATCCGCGTCGGCATCAGCATCGGCGTCAGCATCCGCATCGGCGTCAGCATCAGCGTCGGCATCAGCATCGGCGTCTGCATCGGCATCGGCGTCGGCATCAGCATCAGCATCCGCGTCAGCATCAGCGTCGGCATCGGCGTCAGCATCAGCATCAGCATCGGCGTCCGCGTCGGCGTCAGCATCAGCATCAGCATCAGCATCAGCATCAGCATCAGCATCAGCATCAGCATCAGCATCAGCATCAGCATCAGCATCAGCATCAGCATCAGCGTCGGCGTCGGCGTCGGCGTCCGCGTCGGCGTCCGCGTCAGCGTCGGCGTCAGCGTCAGCATCCGCATCAGCGTCAGCATCAGCATCGGCGTCAGCATCAGCATCAGCATCGGCGTCAGCGTCAGCGTCGGCGTCTGCATCGGCATCAGCATCGGCGTCCGCATCAGCGTCGGCGTCGGCGTCGGCGTCGGCATCGGCATCAGCATCGGCATCGGCATCGGCGTCAGCATCTGCATCGGCATCTGCATCGGCGTCGGCGTCGGCGTCCGCGTCGGCGTCCGCGTCAGCGTCGGCGTCGGCGTCGGCGTCGGCGTCCGCGTCGGCGTCAGCGTCAGCATCCGCATCAGCGTCAGCATCCGCATCAGCGTCAGCATCAGCATCAGCATCAGCATCAGCATCAGCATCAGCATCAGCGTCAGCATCAGCGTCAGCGTCAGCATCAGCATCAGCATCAGCATCAGCATCGGCGTCAGCATCCGCATCGGCGTCAGCATCAGCATCAGCATCGGCGTCAGCATCAGCATCGGCGTCAGCGTCAGCGTCAGCGTCTGCATCGGCATCAGCATCGGCGTCCGCATCAGCGTCGGCGTCGGCGTCGGCGTCGGCGTCGGCGTCAGCATCAGCATCGGCGTCCGCATCAGCGTCGGCGTCGGCATCCGCGTCAGCGTCAGCGTCCGCATCAGCGTCGGCGTCGGCGTCGGCGTCCGCGTCGGCATCAGCGTCGGCATCAGCATCCGCATCGGCGTCGGCATCGGCGTCAGCATCAGCATCAGCGTCCGCGTCGGCATCGGCATCTGCATCGGCATCCGCATCGGCGTCAGCATCCGCATCGGCGTCAGCATCCGCATCGGCGTCAGCATCCGCATCGGCGTCAGCATCCGCATCGGCGTCAGCATCGGCGTCTGCATCAGCATCGGCGTCTGCATCCGCATCGGCATCGGCATCGGCATCGGCGTCAGCATCAGCGTCGGCGTCAGCATCCGCGTCGGCATCGGCGTCAGCATCAGCGTCGGCATCCGCGTCGGCGTCAGCATCAGCGTCGGCATCGGCGTCAGCGTCAGCGTCAGCGTCAGCATCTGCATCGGCATCCGCATCCGCATCCGCATCCGCATCCGCATCCGCATCCGCATCAGCATCAGCATCCGCATCCGCATCCGCATCAGCATCCGCATCAGCATCCGCATCCGCATCAGCATCGGCATCGGCATCGGCGTCGGCGTCAGCATCGGCATCTGCGTCAGCATCCGCATCAGCGTCGGCGTCAGCATCTGCATCGGCGTCAGCATCTGCATCGGCATCTGCATCCGCATCCGCATCCGCATCCGCATCCGCATCCGCATCCGCATCGGCATCCGCATCGGCGTCAGCGTCAGCATCCGCATCGGAGTCATCGCTGGAGCTACCACTACCGCCAAGCGCTGCGATCATGCCGCCGAGGCCCAGAATGGCTAGGCCGGCAGCCAGCCAGGTAGGAATGGAGTTACCGGCCTGAGCAATAGCCAGGACGTCTTCAAGAGCGGAGATTTCAACGAAAGAGAACTCAGCGCCCGGCTGAGCATATTGAGCCCACCACAGAACGCCATTCTCGTCTTCGAGAACAAGTTCGCTGCGGCGGTCTTCTTCGTCGACCAAAAAGAAATTACGAATGGTGATTTTTTCACCATTGCGCAGGGTGACAACCAGGTCGGTTCCGGCAGGCTGCAAGCTAGCAACCTGCTGCGGGCTGACCGGTATTTTCACCACGCTGGGCTGAGCCAAGCGAATGTCGCCCAGAGGAACTTCCTCTGTGCTGCCATTCACTTTGCTAAGAATTGATATTGGCATAATTTGACCTAACCAAGAAATCAGCTGGTTAATCAGGCGTCACGTTGTGAAGCCGTCGATGTGCCGCGCTGCTATTGAAAATACATGGCTACCAGCCAGTCACATATTTCCAAAAACACAAGCTCGCCCCACCTTGTCATAAAAACAAGGCGGGACAGCGCTTACACGGCCCCAATTAAGTTGATAGGCAAAATACCTCGAACCTATCCAAACTCGTGCTGATTATCGGTGTCATGACAACGTGCCAATTAGCTGTATTCCGAACAAAATCACTAAACAGACGAACACTCGGAAAAAAATTTCGTCAATCCCTCTTGAGGCAAAACCAATTACATCCAATTACACCCCAAATCAACATCTATGAGTAAATCAATCACAAAAAATAGCAATAATGCGCTCTAGCAAGACGAAATATTTCGCCTCGCAAACAGTAAGTTAAAAAAATCTCAGGTACCGACCAACACGGATGGAAGATAAAAAACAAGCACTGGGATACAACCATTAATACATGCTTGCCGCATTCTCCCTGTGTCGCAAAGGAATAGCATCACGCAATCCCTGGCGCCGCGCCTGGCCTGGCGTCATGCCAAAATAGGCCCTGAATGTTTTACCGAAATAGACAGGATCGGAAAATCCACAATTCCAGCAAATTTCCGATATATTCTGATGCGCGTGCTCCACACCAGTGATCATGTCCCAGGCTCTTTGCATACGTTTCTCTCGCAAAAAGGACACGAACGTATAACCCTTGCCATATTTCGAGAAAAGATTCTGGATATAACGTGACGAAATACCAAAATGCTCAGCAACAAACTCAGAGCTCATCTCAGGATTGGAATGATTCTCTGAAATCCAGGAGCAAATCTTCTTGAAAAGCAGCTCGCCCCGGCTCTGAACGCCGCTGCCATCACCATCCTTCTTGCTCCAGGAACGGACGCCGTTCAGCCGTTCCAGCAACGCACGGCGCATCATCGCCATGATCTGCTGTTCAATGACATTGCGCCCCGATGCATCCTTGGTCACCACGCAAAGCGTCTTGCAATCCAGGCTTTCCAGATAAGAGCCCAACAGCCGCCCCCAGCCACTCTTGAAACATGCGGTACTGGCATGACGAGTAAGGAGGCTGCGATCGTAGGGCGACATTGATGACCCCGACATCATCAGGATAATTCCCTTGAAATCCTGAAATGCAGCGGCATTGATATCCTCACCCTTAAACAAGACCAGTTCTCCCTCAGGAAGAATTTTCAAAGAGTCTCGAAAGAAAATACTGATCCTGCGATCTGCACGCACCAGTAGCCAGGAATCATCCTTCACCAGATGGTGCAATGCCATCCCGGCACTGGCAAATCTGTGCACCATCATTCCGCTGCCATCTCCCAGCAAATCGCTGGTAGAAATAAACTCATCTGCAACGCCGGACAAAAGTATCTTGAACGAGCTGCCATGGGCATAGAACAACAAAGTTGCCGCATCCAACGCTGCACCAGTACCGATACCATGACGCAATATTCCCGGTATCTCTTCTTTTACGGCCTGATAGGTTTCCATATTTCCCCCAACGCCACACTTGCCAGAACTCTTTGCTTAAGTATGGGGCATGAAAGAAAACCATGAATAGACCGATAAACACAGAATTCAGCAAAATTCCGAATTCACTTATAGCGATAGTCAAATTCACACTCACAGACCCAACCTACAAGTTACATTTATCGCCTGTACCAGAACAATATGGAGGAATAAAGCACAACGGGCATCTCGCCTGGGCCGCTAGTAAAAACATGCTTGACTGGGCAACAAAAACACCAAAAAATATATTAAAAACAAATATATAAACAGAACCACAGCAGGCAGCCAGACATCAGTCAGGGCATTCCCTTCAGCGAGGAGCTCGCCTCAAAACAGCACCAGACATCACCTATTTCAGCAATATTACGGCATACCATTCCAACCAAAAATGAAACAAATACATGACATATAATCATCACAAAGAAACCATTCGAAACAAAATCATTTTATTTGAACCCCACGGGAAAACACTAGCCTCACCCTCTGTAAAAGCACTTCTTTGATCACTATTTGCACACAAGATGGACAGCACTGTCATACTCTAGCTACCAAAACTTTTAAATAAGCAGCGTTATCCCGCTGTTCATCACCCATCGTCAATCACCAAATATTTCAGCCTAATTTCCAAATCACAAATTCGCAAAAAAACAGAAAAATGTGAAAGTAAACTCAATCTCAATTATTAAAATCTAAATAAATGATGTAGATGAATCCAGGATGCCGGCGATGCCAGGCAATATGTCTCATCCAATCTTCTTTGCAACACAACGCCACCGCCACGACACCACCGCGACACCTTAGCCAAGGCATTCCCCGATTGTTGCCAGTCATCCCGTTCCCGGTTTCCCAGGCTGGACAGGTAAAACAACAGCACTGTGCAACCTGACAGACCAGTCGGCGAGCCACGCGCAAACCCACCTCGCTTGCCAAGAAAAAAAACACCAGATATAATTACTTTCTTCTTCCACTGCGGCGTTTAACACGTACCGCGGCGGTTACCTAAGGACAGGTGGCAGAGTGGTCGAATGCGCCGGACTCGAAATCCGGTATACGTGCAAGCGTATCGTGAGTTCGAATCTCACCCTGTCCGCCAAAGAATTCAAGCAGTTACAGCGATCAAAGCCACCCGACACGGTGGCTTTTTTGTTTTGTGGTTTACCTCACGCCCCCAACCTGCCATGCGCAACCTGTGCCACAATCCAACCATGACTATGACCGCATTCATCCCCGCGTCCATCGCTTTGTTGTGCTCCGGCGTTACCTTCCTGTCTTCCGGGCTGGCGCTCAACAGCCCTACATTTATGATCCTGGGAGCCGTGTTCATGGCAGTTGGAACTCCGATGGCAATTGTTACGCTCACGCGTCGCACGGCCCGGGCGCGCTGACAGCTGCCTCGCCCAGTGGATTGCACAATGCCCAGCGCCTTCAATAATCTGCAGCTCAAGTCAGAACTTGGCTTCATGGAAGCCCTCGGGCATATGATCGTTTGGGTTCTGCTCACAATCGTCACATTAGGGCTGGCGATGTTCGTGTTTCCCTACTACATGCAGAAGTTCATCATCAGCAAAACCTATGCCTATGATGCGCAGGGGCAACGCGTGGGACGATTGGTCTGCACCATCGACCTGGCCAGCATTATTGGCAATATCGTCCTGTGGGCAATCATCAGCATTGTTACGCTGGGCCTGGGCTACCTGGTGTTTCTATACAAGATTTCCGCCCACTGCATGAGTCATACCAAGCTGGTTGGCGTCAACGATTTGTGAGTTGCCGCATGGCATCCCGTCAGGCAGTCTGACACCCCCAGGCAGCACGACAAGCCCAATCCGACCAATTGCAAGCTGCTTCGCCTCACTCCGGACGCCACTCGAATCTGCCCTGCCCGTTTTTGCGGATCATCATGACGCCAGCCAAGGTTGCCTTGCACACCCATTCCTGCTTGGAACGCTCCAGTCTCGCCGATGCGGCGTGAACAGCCGTGGGCGTGAGGACGGCCGCCAACGCGCAGGTAGGCGCACGAACGGATTCATACTGAATCCATTCAATGGATGCTGCCATGGCCGCTGCAGCAAGCGCATGGGTAGCCCGGTAGTCCGTGGAATGCTTCCACAGATGCGCCAACCCCGCCCAGGGTTCAGCCATGAGGTTGATTGCATTGCCGCGCACGGACGCCTGAAAGAAAGTGTGCTCGGTGATCAGCTCACCATCGGCTGCCAGCGCTTCGCTATCCAGCAGGAAACGCATGCGCCAGTACGCAACTTCGGAACAGGCCCCATCGAGCGTGGACGAGCCATACCACAGGCCACTCTGGCGTGCTGGCCGGAAACGTGAATCATGCTGGGGAAAGTAACGGAACGGGCTCAGCAACAAATAATGCTGACCTGGCGATTTCCTCTGAGCCGGCGGCTTGCTTTCTTCAAGGAGAATTTCCAGCAGGCCCTGTTCTTCCAGGGAGTCCACCAGTTTCATGGAGGCCGCAATGTACTGGGTTTCCACGCCGCGCCAGGCATTTTCCATCGCCAGGCTGCCTGCGTGATCTTGTAACCAGGCGGGGTTCCAGGCGGCCCCATTCATGTCGCAGCCCGCATACCATCCAGATACGATAAGGTGCGGACCAGGCCCTCGGCCTTGCGGATCAGCTGTATCGGGCTGCCCAGCAAAGCGTTGTTATGGCTTTCCATCCACAACTTTCGCTTGTGCGCGTCGCCCCCTACCAGCGGATCCAACGAGCGGAATACCCGAATGAGCATCAGGGCAAGCTCCCCTTCCTTGGAGTCCGGGCTGATGGTGCGGCCATTCGCCTTGAGCCGCGAGATCGTGGGTTCGCTGACACCGATCACCGATGCCAGCGCTGAATTGTTCAACCCCAATTGTTCGGCAGCGCGCAACGTTGCCTTCGTCAGCACGACAGCAGCATCGGGAACAGCGTGGGGAGTGGCCGGCATGATCGTCTCCTGCAACGGATCCATGGATGCCCACATCATATCAAATGAACGCAAAAAATCCATCATTTGAAAAAATATCAAATAAAAATATCAAATAAAAATTTCAAATGATGGATAAATGACTGAATACAGGAAACCGTTCAGCCGACCCAGCCGCGACAACTTGTACTCGCTCGGCATCACGCCGCTGAGCCCCCGGCCTGGAATAGTGCCCCATCGGCAACATCCAGGCTCCTCGCAAAAAACCGTATCGCAACGGGGCAGCCCCGTATTTCAGTCGCTGATCTCGCGCCGCCAGACACCATAGGCAATGGAGGCACTGCCCAGCCCGCCGACTGCACCGCACACGATGGCACGCCAGCCTTCCTGGAAGTCTGCATACAGGCCGGTCATGGTGAAGAAGATGAACGCCAGAAGCCCGCCCAGGAGCACCGCGCCCCCAATACCTGCCCAACCTTTGAAGCGTTTGCGCAAGCCCCCCATGACGCCGCCGCAAATAAGCGCAGGGATTCCACCAGCAACATATGAAAAGAAAAACAGCACGATCAGCATATCGTTGGCCGGACGGGAATTGGGCATGTCCCGCTCAAGCCATGAGGCCACCATCAGAAATGCCGCCATGCCGACCGGAGGGCCGACAAAGCCGAACAGCAGGGAAAACGGCAGGACGCCCGGCTTGCGTTCCGGATTGCGGATGCTATCGGAAAAGCGCCGCCACAGTATCTCGCCCAGCGCGACGGGTACCACCAGCATCGCCACCAGCCCCAACAACCAAGACCAAATTCCGGACTGCATTATCTGTGTTCCCCTAGAGCCCGCACCCTGGACGCACCCAAGCGTAAAGGCCGTGAAAATGACAAGCATTCAAAATGACATATATAAAAATTGCCGTCCCTCATGACGCACATAAGGGACGGCAACTTATGTCACGATTAGATGCAATTTTAATCTAAATCGGTGAGTTTTCTTCTACTTCAATAGAAAGAAAACGTTCCATGCTGTCATCAAGTTCTTCCATCCATGGCGTGTGGTGCGCGGGTGCCTTGGTTCCTGTCACAACTGACACATAGCAACGGTCGCGGTAGGTCAGGATGTTCTTCTGCTTGTCTCGCAGCCATTGCTTGAGCAGCACCGCCACCTGCTCCGCCTCGAACCCCGGATAGTCGGTACGGTCCATCAGGTCGCGCACGTATGCCGTCTGGAAATCGACCGCATCGAAACCATCCTGCACCGTGGCCTCGCGCTCCTGCCAGGCCAGGCTGTCCGCCACCATGTCTTCCTTGCCCGGCAGCCTGATGCGTCCCAGCATCACGTCACGCGCAAACCAGGCTTGCGCATCGAACATATTGAAGGTGTAGTACTGGTCCTGCATGCCCAGATAGAACAGGCGGGGCTGCTCTATCCATGCGACGCCCTTGTACAGGCCGCCCGGATACAGGCGGTTGTGCGTGGACAGACGCAGGTTGTCCGCCAGGAATGGGAACTTGTGCTGATAACCGGTGCACAGGATGACGGCATCGAAGCGGCGCGTCGAGCCATCGGCAAAATAGGCGATTTCCCCATCGAAACGCAGCAGCAGCGGCACTTCGCTGATGCCCTCCGGCCAGCCGAAACCATGCGGGCGGCTGCGATAGCTGATCGTCACGGAAGCAGCACCATGCTTGTGGCACTGCACGCCTATGTCCTCCGCCGAGTAGCTGCCACCGACCAGCAGCAGATCCTTGCCGATGAACTGGTCGGCGCCACGAAAGTCATGGGCGTGCATCACGGTACCGGGGAATTGCTCCAGGCCTTCGAAGTGCGGCACATTGGGCGTCGAGAAATGGCCGCACGCGACAACCAGATAATCGAACTCCTCGGTATAGGTTTCCTGCTTTTCCAGGTTTTCCACGGTGACGCGGAAAATGTTCTCCTGCTCATCGAACTCGATCCAGCGGGCAACCGTCTGGAAACGGATGTATTGGCGCAGGTTGTTGCGTCGCATGCGTCCCTGGATGTAGTCGAACAGGACCTCGCGTGGCGGGTAGGACGGAATCGGCCGGCCAAAGTGCTCATCGAAGGAATAGTCCGCAAACTCCAGGGCTTCTTTCGGTCCGTTGGACCACAGGTAGCGGTACATGCTGCCATGCACCGGCTCCCCGTATTCATCCAGACCGGTCCTCCACGTGTAATTCCACAAGCCGCCCCAGTTATCCTGCTTTTCGAAACATACGAGTTCGATAGGCTCGGATACCTGTTTGAAGGCGGACTCGAAAGCGCGTAGTTGCGCCAGGCCGCTCGGGCCCGCGCCAATAATGCCAATGCGCATCGTCATGGATTGCTCCTCTTTTCTCATGTCGTTGATGGACGGACAAAAGCACTGGCAATGATCAGCGTAGAGCCAATCAGGGCCTGAGCAAATGTCCGGATGATCACCCCGATTGAGCGCGGCGGAAAGCCGGCACAATCTGGTTCCGCCCGAAGCGGACGGAAGGCCTGGGCCACCTGCAGGTAGCCCAGGCCCGGCATGCGGAGCCCGCCGAAATAGCCAGCGAGACTCCGAAAGACGCAAGCTGCGCAGCAAGGCATTTATGCTGCGCAACCGGAAGAATGGCCGTAGGCCAGACGCTTTTATTGAAACACAAAAATATAGATGACTCAAATTGAGTCTTAATTGATGAAAATTGAACGTTGATGAAAGAAATTGAAGGCTATTTTCATAGGATGAAATTTCCACTAAATCGTTAGCATCGGAAACCCTTTGCTGCGTTGCCAGGCTTTGCGGGGTATAACCTCCCGCAAGCCAGCCCCTATCTGCCCCTGAACAGATGCAGCCATCCGCGCTGCAAGCAGTGGTTGACCGTTATTTGTTTGCATTGAAAAGGTCCTGACCCCATGAATCTCTCTACCCCGCTTGCCGCCATTGCTGGCGCAGTCGTGGCAGGTGCTGCCGTTTATTTCACGGTTCACGATACGCCCAACGTTCCGCTGCCCCAAGCAGCCCCCCTGGTTCCAGGCCAGAACGCCAACGGCGAGCTAACCAGCACCAGTCTGCTGAACTACAACAGCGGCGTGCGCAGCACCCTGTTCTCGCTGAATGCGGATAAGGACAAGATCATCAAACTGGCCGTCAACGGTGCGCTGCGTTCGCAAATCAGCGTCTACCGGGATGGCCAGCTGCTTGCTCGCAGCCAGGACGATTGCAACAGTTGCGGTTCGCGCAGGGCAAATGACACCTCCCTGACCTTCAAGGCCAGTGAAACCGGCAGCTACCTGGTCGCCGTCAGCGGCACCGACGCCCGCGCCTATGGCCCATTCCGCCTTTCTGCTGAAATCCAGGAGGCCTATTCCGGCGAGCCTATCGGCAGCAATCAGCGTATTTCTGACTGGGGCACAGGCGAAACGCTGGATTACAGCGTGCATATCGACACCGATGGCCTCTACCGCATCGACATGATCGCCACGCATAGCGATCTGGATCCATACCTGACCTTGCTCGACAGCAATGGTATGGAGCTGGCCAGCGATGACGACGGCGGCAACAACCTCGATGCCCGTATCCAGATTCCCCTGGCCGCTGGTGAATACACCCTGCGCGCCGACTCCGCCATGGACACCAGTTCCTTCCAAGGCAGTTTCGACCTGGAAATCAAGCAGCTAAGCCGCCTGGACGAAAACCGCCTGCCCAGCGGCACCCCACTGACGCTCAACAGCAAGCCCGCCAGCGGCATTTATACGGGCGACCAATTGCAATATCCGCTCTCACTCGAGGCTCCTGCCCTGGTCACACTGGAACTGAATACCCAGAGCTTTGAAGGTAACCTCAGCCTGACCGGCCAGAACCTGATGCTGTCCAACAGCGACAACGGCAAGAAACGCATACGCACCATCCTGCAGGCAGGCAATTACACCGTCGGTGTCGACGGCGGCAGCCAGAGCGGCCTGTTCGTTCTGGACGCACGCAGCCAGGCAGTTCCGGCCAATGCAGGCGGCGGCACCCTGGCCGTGAACGAGCCGCGCCCCGCAGTACTGCTAGGTGGCCTGGATTACGACACCTATAACTTCACGATCACGCGCACGGGTACCTACGTCATCGACATGAAGTCGCCTTCCCTGGACACCTATCTCTGGCTCTACCAGAATGGCATCCTGATCGCGGAAGACGATGACAGCGGCGGCAACCTGGATGCGCAGATCACGCTGTATCTCGAAGCCGGTCAATATCAGCTGCACGCGGGCCAATTCGGTTCCTCCTCGCGTGACAGCCGCTACACCCTCTCGATACGTCCGGCCCCCCAAGGCAACGCCCGCGCCTCCGGCGCCTGAGGCAGCAACAGGCAAGCTGCCGCCGTCCGGGCCCTCAGGCCGGACGGCGAGCCAGCAAAGTGGCAAAGCGCAGTTGAATGCGCTTGCCCTCCGCATCCTTCCGATGCAGCGTACCCAGATCCTCATTCGATTTCAGAATTTCCCAATCTGCGTATAGCCCCGCCAGTTCGCCTTCCCGGAAGGTGAAGGGAAACGGCACCGGGCACGGGCAATCCTGAGTATCCATCGCCGCGACGATCAGGTTCAAACCGCCAGGAGCAGTCGCCTCACGCATTCGGGCAATCAGCGGATGCACGGTTTCGGGTTGCAGGAACATCATCACAACGGTGGACAGGATGAAGTCGTACGCACCGCCCAGCGCCAGCCCCGGCTCGTCCAGATTCGCGACATCCGCCGTTACGCCACCCCAGCCTTCCTGCCCGGCAACTTCGCGCAACTGTGCAATGCTGCCTGCATCTTTGTCCCAGGCTGTAACCTCATGCCCTTGCATGGCCAGGTACAAGGTATTGCGCCCTTTGCCACACCCCAGGTCCAATACCTTGCAGGCACGAGCGGGAAGGTGTTGCGCGGCTTCCAGCACCTCGGAATGCGTGCGGGTCCACCCATGTTTCTTGGACAGGTAGTCCGCAGGCTCGCACAGGAATGCCAACTGGCACTGGATGTCCGGGCTGAAGCCGGCAATCCTGTGCCATTGTTGTGGTTCGATCAGCGGCAGCTGGGCGTCCTGCGTGCAGTGCAGGGTTTCCAACAGCTCACCCTGCCCATCCGTCAGGGCAAAATCCAGCGAGCCGCGCAGGATCGTCAGCTTCGCCCAGGTTCCCGCCTTGGTATTGTGATTCCGCTGAAACGCTTCGGGCAAGGTCCCGGCGTCCCAGACCGGCAGGGTTTTGTAGCAAAGCAGCGCGTCCATGTTTCTCTCCTGAGCGCGGGCCGGCGGCGCCCGATGGAGCCACCGCCCTGATTCGACCCGTACGGCACAGGCCCGGGTACAAGCTTCGATTATCACCCGTCACCGCCCCGCAAGGGCGGTACGGATGGCAGCTACGGCCACCGGCCAGTCAATGCCGCGCCGCTTCGTTGATGCCGAATCCGGTCTGGGCCTGAATGAACCGGCGCTCGAACCCTTCGCGTTCCCTGGCGATACCGGCACTGCGGTCCAGCCTGGACACCACATAGCACACGAGGAAAGCCAGCGGCATGGAGAATAGCGCCGGGTGCTCATAGGGGAAGATAGCCGCGGGGAAGCCCAGCACGCTCTGCCACACGGCGGGCGACAGAATGACCAGTGCCACCGCCACCACCAGGCCCGTCAGCCCGCCCCACAGCGCCCCACGCGTTGTTAGGCCCTTCCAGCTCATGGCAAGGATCAATACCGGGAAGTTGGATGAAGCCGCAACGCCGAAGGCCAGCGCCGTCATGAACGCAACATTGATGTTCTCGAATACCAGCCCGAGCACGATGGCCGCCAGGCCTATGCACAGCGTGGCGATTTTCGATACCCGGATTTCGCTCTGCTCATTGGCCCTGCCCCGGCGCAATACCATCGCATACAGATCGTGCGATATCGCCGACGCTCCCGCCAGTGCCAGGCCGGAGACCACCGCCAGGATAGTGGCAAAAGCCACCGCAGACATGAAACCCAACAGCAGATTTCCGCCGACCGCGTTGGCCAGATGCATGATCACCATGTTGCTGCCCCCAAGCAGCGCGCCCGACAGATTGCCATCCACGAAATAGACCGGATTGCCGCCGACGATCACGATGGCAGCCAGCCCCATGACGACGACAATCAGGAAGAAATAGCCCACGAAGCCCGTGGCATAGAACACCGAACGGCGGGCTTCCTTGGCGTTGGTCACGGTAAAGAAGCGCATCAGGATATGCGGCAGGCCCGCAATGCCGAACATCATGCCCAGGGACAGCGAAATCGTGGAAATCGGATCGGACAGCATGCGCCCCGGCTCCAGGATCGCGGCGCCCTGCTTGCTGGCAGTCACGACGTCGCGCAACATCTGGCCCAGGCTGAAATCGAAATGCTGCATGGTCAGCAGCAGCATGACAGTTCCCCCGGCCAGCAGCAGTGTTGCCTTGATGATCTGCACCCAGCTTGTCGCAATCATGCCGCCGAACATGACATAGACCACCATCAGCGCCCCGACGATGAATACCGCGTACTTGTAGTCCAGCCCGAACAGCAACTGGATCAGTTGCCCGGCCCCGACCACCTGCACGATCATGTAGAACAGCACCACCGTCAGTGAACCCAGCGCCGTCAGGATGCGCATGCGGGTTTCGTCCAGCCGGTAGGAAATAATGTCCGCGACAGTGAAGCGCCCGAGATTGCGCAGGCGCTCGGCCAGCAGGAACAGCACGATGGGCCAGCCGATGAAAAAGCCAACGGCAAAAGGCAGCGCGTCATAGCCCCGGAAATAGGCAATGCTGGAGATCCCCAGCAGCGTCGCCGCGGACATATAGTCGCCTGCGATCGCCAGCCCGTTCTGAAAGCCCGACAGGCCACCGCCAGCGGTGTAGAAATCCGATGCGCTGCTGGTGCGGCGGGCAGCCCACCAGGTGATCAGCAATGTAATGCCCACGAACGCCAGGAAGATGGCGATCGCCGAGGCATTGGGGCCGGGACTTCCGGCAGCGGCCAGCGCGGCCCCTGGCAGCAGCAGCGCCGCCAGCGCGGCAGGAATAGCAAGCTTGGCGGGTTTCATTGCACGGACTCCTGCAGGATTTCCTGGCTCAGGCGATCGAACCGGGTGTTGGCGAACCAGGCGTAGACGCCGGTCGCCAGCCATGCCATGACGATGATGCCGGCGCCCAGCAGGCCTCCGACATTGAGCAGCGTGCCGTCATACAGCGGCCTGGCGAGCCAGTGCGGCCGCAAGATGCCGGCCATCAGGTAGCAGAAGAAGCTGCCCAGCACCAGCAGCGTCAGCGTCCACGCCAGACGCTGGCGGCTGCGCACCAGTTGCGCGAGCTTGGGGTTGCGGTATATCCGCAATTGTTGTGGATTCAAGGTTTGTCTCCTTCCCGCTTCAGCGGGTTGTTATGGATATGAACAGCAGGGAAACCGGGTTCGGGCGACTCAATCGCGCAGGAAATCCAGCACCAGGCGGTTGAATCGCTCGGCGTGCTCCCATTGCGCCCAGTGGCCGCAGTGATTGAAGATGTGAAGTTCCGAATGGGGAATGCCCGCCACAAGCCGCAGCCCGGTATCCAGAGGGACGAAACGGTCATTGCGGCCCCAGACGATCAGCGTGTGCGACTCGATACTGCCCAGGCGCGGGCCGACATCTGGAAACTGGCGCGGATTGGCATCCAGGCTGGCCACGAAGTTCTCCAGGTGGTCGCGCCGGCGCAGCATGTTCTCCAGGCGCTGCTGGAACAGTTCTTCGGTCAGGTCGCTGGAATCGAAGACGAATACCGCCATCATCTTCCTGAGGTTCTCCAGCGTGGGCTCGCGGTACAGCCCCTGCAGCAGCTTGATGCCTTCGGCCGGCATGGGCACGAAGGAACTGATGCCACCAGTGCCGCCTCCCATCAACACCAGTTTGCCGACCCGCTGCGGGTTCTGTAGCGCCAACGCCACCGCGCTGTGTCCACCCATGGAATTGCCCAGGATATGCACCTGCTCCAGTCCCAGCGCTTCCAGCAGGCGGTCCAGCACACGGGCATTGAGATCCGAGCGCGACCCGGTACAGACCACCGAATCACTTTTGCCCCACCCCGGACAGTCCATCAGGATGACGCGGTAGCCGGCAGCCACCAGTGGGTCGATATTCCGGCTGAAGTTGGCCCAGCCAGTCGCGCCCGGACCCGAGCCATGCAGCATCACGACGGTTTCGGCTCCCTGGCCGATATCGTTGTAATGGATCTGCAGCGCAGTACCCTCGTCCTGAATGCGGGCAAAACGGCTACTGGATGCTTCGGTGTAGTTCGTTGCGGAAGCCATCATGTTCGGTACTCCTTTCCAGTGAAGAATGTCGGCCGAGGGCCTAGGTGTTCCACCCCGGGACCTCATGGGCAAACCCCGGGGGAAGAAACATAAAAACGGATGGAAAAACAGCAAGGGGAAAAATCAGGCTGCCATCGGCCGGGCCGCCAGGGCGCCGAAGCCGGCAATCCACTCCGGGATGGGTCGGTAATAGGCATCCAGCGCCTCGTAACCGCCATAGGCGGACAACGCGGCAAAGGCAGCCACCCAGGTTTTCACCTCATGGGTGGATTTCCCGGCCTGGCGCGAGACATCCGCATTGCTCAGCCCGTCGAGCTCGGCCGCCCTGCCCTGCGCCAGCGTGTCGATGAACGCACGGTCCCACGCCGGATTGAGCGGATGCAGGCTGCTCTGGTCTTCGACGAACCTCAGGGCCGCGTCTATCACCCTTTGCTGGCGCGCGGCACGCTCCGCTGCCGGCAAATGCCGGCCGCTGCCCAACAGACGATCGCGGATGTGGGCGTCGGCCGTCGCCAATTCCGGCACCGGCGGCTGGTGCGACAAACCGCCAGAGCCGATGAAAAGCGTCCTTTTGCCGGTATCGCGGATGAAACGTCCCACCGCAGCACCCAAGGCCCGCGCACGGGCGAAAGTCGGCAAAGGCGCTGCTACGGCGTTGATGAACACTGGAATGACCGGACGCACCGCAATGCCCCCCAGCAGATAATCGAGTGGCTGGGAAAAGCCATGATCCACCTGCATGGAATAGGACATGGCCACATCCACGCCTGCCTCCAGCACGGCCTGGGCACAGTCGAGCGCCAATGCCTGGGGCACGTCAAACGGCCCTGCAGGGGTGACGAAATCCCCAATGGCATGGGCTTGCATGCCGATGCAGAAGGGCGGCATGGCGTCGTAGAAAAAACCATTGAAGTGATCAGGCGAAAACAACACGACCAGTTCCGGGTCGAAACTAGCGATCGCCTCGCGCGCCTGGGCGATGACGCCCTGGACTTCGTCCAGGACGCAGACCGGCGGATCGACATGGCCAACCAGCGGCGTATGGGACAGGCATTGCACTCGTGCTTGCATGATAGGAATGTCTCCCGTTGAAACGGTTTTCGTTATGAAGGCTTGAACAACTTGGGCCGTGCATGGCATGGCTGCCGGCAACCGGCCGGCATACGCAGACACCTGGGCTGGCAGCCTGCACGCCCGGACTGCCACCAGCCATGGCGATGCGAACTGTCAGTCGCTGCAAAGAAATCGTCGTTGTTGAACCATGCCGGCCATGGCGACACCGGACGCCCTCCCCCCTTCCGCCGGACTGCCGTTGCCTTGAACTACGCGGCCCCTTACAGAAGAGGAGCCCGCACGGCCGCAAGGCAGGCTTGTGCATCGGTCCTTATGCCGCGCACCACCCGTAGCGCTGGGCCAGCATGGCAAGCGCGCAGGCAACAATCAGGCGAGCCGATACCGGCCACATGGCCAGGGCTAGCCGCCACACCACAGCGCGGCGGCAGCGTCAATTTCAGGACAATGAACGGGATGAATGGTGGAAATGGCCTTTCCGGCTACCGCCAGAGGCAGGCACGGCGCGTATCAGGCGGGCAAGGCCCGACTCAGATTGCGCAGGCTTTGCTGGGTATCGGCCAATACCGCCGGCTCGATGCAGGCACGCCGCGCAATCAGTTCCCTGGCGCTACGCATCTCCCTGCCCTGGTTGACCGTAATCGCAGCCACCAGCTCATCGCCACGCAGGCCCAGCAACATGCAGGGCCCGGCGCCCAGGGCGCCGCGCACGACCCAACGCTCGGCGTGCATATCGCCGGCCAGCTGAATATTCAGCCCACATTGGTCCGTCCAGTACCAGGGCACGATATCCTCGGGCAGCGCCAGGCCGAGAATGCCGCGTGCTGCCAGCTCTGCCTGCCAGTTGGCGTTCTCCCAGGTTTCGCGGCGCAGGTATGGCAGCCCGGCTTGCGCCTGGCGTGCTGCCACGTCACCGATGGCATAAACATCCGCATGAGAACTGCGGCAAGCCCGGTCAACCAGAATGCCGTTCTCGACCGCTAGGCCGGCGGCACAGGCCAATTCGACGTTTGGCTCAACACCTACGCCATAGGCAATCACGTCACCCTCCAGGCAGGTGCCGTCAGACAAGGCCAACCGCAGGCCGACGGCCGTGCGTTCGGCCGACACCACCTGCGCTCGCATGTGCAGGGCCACGCCGCGCTCTCGGTGGGTTTCGCACAGGAACTCGGCCAGCAAGCGAGGAGTGGCGCGCATCATAGGCAGCTCGGCCGGGTCTACCAGCGCTACCTTCACCCCGAGATCCACGGCTGTCGAGGCCAGCTCCAGGCCGATCACGCCAGCGCCCACCAGGATCAGGCGCCGGCCAGCCTGCAATGCGGCTTGCAGCGCGGCAGCATCTTCCAGTGTGCGCAGGGTGTGCACACCTTCGCCCAGCGCATCCAGCACAGGCAGGCGCCGCGCCCTGGCGCCTGTTGCAAGTACCAATTGGTCGTATGCCAGCGTCTCGCCATCATCCAGGCTGACCGTCTTTGCCTGGATATCCAGCGACTTGACGGCAACTCCCAGGCGCAGCTCGATGCCATGTTGCCGATAAAAGCCGTCTGCATGGATAGCGCAAGGCGTTGACGCCGGTTGGAGCAACATGTCCTTGGAAAGTGGCGGGCGTTCGTAAGGCACATGCGGTTCATCGCCCACCAGCGTGATCCGCCCGGTATGGCCGAGCTGGCGCAACTGCGCCGCAACCATCGCGCCGGCCTGCCCCGCACCGATAATGATGATGCCTGTTTCTTTCATGATTTTTGTCTCCTGTCCCTGTTTTTCTTGTATTGGTGCCGGCCTCTGGGGCATCGGCTACTGCCATCCTGCAGGCCCGCATTTTCGGTACCCGCCCTGCCTCTGCGGCACACGCCTGTACCGACAAGCTGCCTCTACAGATCCAACCCGCCGGCCACGTGACGTATGCCCCGTATGCCCAGGCCGGCGTCGGCCTGTATCATGACCCCGCTGAGCACCCGGTTGTTGGCGCGCGATGCCAGCAATACATACGGGCCGGTGAAGTCCTCGGCTTGCGGAAAAAACTGCAGCGGCAGGATGGCGGCGATGGCGTCCGGCGTCCGCGAATCCATGATGCGCATTTCCTGCTGCCCCAGGGCCGCAGGCCCGCGCAAGTCACTGGCCATGCCACACGGCCCGACGCCGTTGACGCGCACTTTGGGTGCCAGTTCAAAGGCCAGTTGGCGGATCAAGCCCACTGCGGCATGCTTGCTGGCGGTATAGAGCGGCCCGCCGCCTTCCGGATAGAAGGCCGAGTTGGACAACGTGAAGATCATGCTTCCGCCGGAAGCCAGCAAGGCCGGTGCCGCTGCCCTGGCACCCAGCAGGTAGCCCTTGAGATTGACCGAGAACAACTCGTCGAAGCCCTTTTCCAGCTGCTCCTGCGTCATGCCCATCAGACTCAGGCCGTGGTCCCAGATGGCCGCGTTGCCGACAAAGCAATCCAGCTTGCCCCAGCGCGCCATGGCCGCCTCCACCGCTCTCTGGTTATCGGCTCCGGAACACACATTGCCCTGCACTGCCACGACCGCCGTGCCAAAACAGGACTGCAGGGCAGCCACCTTGTCGGCATTCAGTTCCAGCACCGTGACCTGCGCGCCTTCGTCCACGAAGCGCTGTACCAGCGCCAGCCCCAGGCCTGAGCCGCCGCCTGTCACCAGGATGGATTCATTCTTCAACCAGCCCATCACGCCGTCTCCGGAATTTCCACGTAGATCGTGCCTGCATCAACGACCACGGGATAGGTATTCAAGGGCTCCGTCGCGGGCTGGCACAGCGCCACGCCGGTCTTGAGACAGAAACGCGCCGCGTGCAGCGGACATTCCACGGTCCCATCGTCTTCGATATAGCCTTCCGACATGGAGGCATTGCCATGGCTGCAGCGGTCCGTCACCGCATACAGCTCGCCGGCGGAACGGATCACGGCAATATGGCTGACTGGCGAATCTA
The DNA here is from genome assembly GCF_004216755.1 of Kerstersia gyiorum. GTDB lineage: Bacteria > Pseudomonadota > Gammaproteobacteria > Burkholderiales > Burkholderiaceae_B > Kerstersia > Kerstersia gyiorum. Next base: position 156,982 of record NZ_SGWZ01000004.1, on the reverse strand, counting down.
TCTTGACGGCCTCCCCTTCGGGCAAGGCGTCGTCAGGACAAACGGCAATACGTGGCATGAGGCAATCTCGTCTTGAAGAATATGGCGCCAGCCGCCCGGCAGGCCAGCGGCGCCAGAATGCGTCACAGATCCGGCCGGCCCCGGCTTGCACTTGCACGCCGGGCCCGCACAGTTCAGAACAGAACGCTGAGGTTATGGGAAGTCATCACAACCTGGTCCAGGGTGATATGGCGACGGCACAGCTGCCAGCCGGCGGCATGCGGCGCCCTGCGCACCCGGTCTTGCCGCATGCCGGCGTAGAACACCTCGTCGCGCTCCTTCTGCGCCCGGTACAGGATGAAGTTCAGCCTCACCTCGTACTCGTCGGGCAGTGCCGATTCCCGCACCCGCAAGTTGGTAATCAAATGGCGCGTGCGCGACGGTGGCTCCTCGGCCCAGGCCATGCCGGTCTCCAGGCGGGCGATGCGTCGCTCCAGCTGGAACTTGGTGTCATTGAATATCCAGGTTGTAGGCGGCTGGACACTGCGGCGACGATCACGCGTCTGTGCATTGACTGTCGTGCGCATGGTGTATTCGATGTCTTCGGCCAGCAGATCGAGCCAGTCGCGAAACTCCCAGTCGTCCAGCAATTCCGCTTCCAGGTAGAGGAACTGCCCGATCTCATGGTGCAACGCCAGCGAGGCCACCTTGCCTTGTTCCATGGTTTCCACGGTTGTGCTCATTTCACCAGCTCCTCGGTGTATTGGCGGGTGCGCTCCTGGACTTCTTCCCAGTTTGCCGACAACAGCAGGTCGGCCCAACGGCGGTACATGCCTCGCGCTGCGGTTTCCGAAAAAATGTAGTTGGTTACCCCGGGAATGCCATCTTCCCGCAGGCGTTCGCGTCCCAGCCCCATTTCCAGGCAAAGCTTGCTGTTGCGGGCACGCTTGCCGCGCAGGACTTTCTGTACTTCCACCCAGTTTTCGGAATCATCCTGCTCCAGGAAACCCGCCGGGCCGAAGGCGCGCGTTGCGCTGCGTTCGAACGCAGCCTTCACGTCGTCCGGCGCCGCCTTGTCGGCGATACAGAAAGCCCAGACTTCCACCTGGTTCGGGCCTCTCGGGTGCCAGACCCGCAGCGTTGCCGTGCCGTTGAGCCAGGAGAGCGTGGGGAACATGTTGTTGTGGCCGGCCAGGCGCAGGGCACGCACCTCGCCCAGGCGCGCCAGCGCTTCCGGGTAGGTATCACGGAAGTACTGCGACACTTCGCCGTCGACCCAGACATTGGCATCCGGCTTTTCCGTGAAGAAAAAGCCGCAACCATGTCCATCCTGGCCGAACTGCACCGCATCCTTGGCGGTTTCCCAGACCGGCCTGGCCGTCTGGCCTGCACCCAGCGCCTTGTCGGCCTCGCTTTTGGCGCCCAGCACCTGGACGGCCGAGGCATGGCTGAACAATGCGTGGTATTGATCGCTGGCGAATTGCTCTGCCGGGAATTTCCAGTTGCAGTCGATCACCCACTTGTGCGGACCGCCGATGATCTCGGTGCCGCCTTCGCGGCGATCCAGCACCCCATCCAGGTACCAGGCGATATCGCCCATGTACTCCCGCAGGCCGGGCGCGCTCGCGTCCCAGTTGCCGAAGATCAGGCCCTTGTAGGTCTCGATGCGGGTCACTTCCTGCAATCCCCACTTTTCCTTGCACAGGCCCTGCGGATAGGCACGGGATTCCAGCGGCACTTCCACCAAGGCACCATCGACACCATAGGACCAGCCATGGTACGGACAGGTAAAGGCGCGGGTATTGCCGGAATCCGCGAAGCTGACGCGCATGGACCGATGGCGGCACTGGTTCAGGAAGGCCTTGATGGAGCCATCCTTCTGGCGCACCACGACAATCGGGTCTTCCCCCATATAGGTATTGAAGAAATCGCCGGCCTTGGGAATCTGGCTTTCATGCGCCAGGAACAGCCAGCAGCGCCCGAAAATCCTTTCCAATTCCAGTTCATAGATCTCGGGATCGGTATAGATGGACGGGGTGACGCGGCCGTTTTGCGCATCTACCAAGGCCTCTATATCCCGCAGCGTGCTATTGGACATGCTTTGTCTCCTTGTTCTGCATGGTTCCCAGTGCTGATCTGTGCAGCACTTGAGGGCAAATTGTCAGCAAAGCTGCAGTCTCTGTAAAATAGTTGTTTCATCTCTATTAAGACGCATAACCTATTAATACAGCCATGGAACTAAGACATCTAAGATATTTCATTGCCGTGGCTGAGGAATTGAGCTTCACTCGCGCCGCACAACGACTACACACCTCCCAGCCTTCACTGAGCCAGCAAATCATCCACCTGGAAGAAGAGATCGGATTCCCACTGCTCGAGCGCACTAAACGGCGCGTCGAACTGACCGAGGTCGGCAAAGTTTTCCTGACCGAGGCGCGCCAGGCGCTGATGCAGGTAGACAATGCCGTCACCCGCGCCCGCCGCGCTGGCCGGCACACCGAACAGACCCTGAAGATATGTTTTGTGCCATCAGCAGAGATCCGGATCTTTCCGTCCATCCTGCCAGAGCTGCGCATGCACTATCCGACCTTGAACATCAGCCTGCACAGCCTGATCAACGACGAACAGGAACCGGCGCTGCTACGCGGCGATATCGACGTCGCCTTCCTGCGCCCGCCGCTGCAATCCAGCGAACTGGTCACTCATCTGGTCTATACCGAACCGCTGCAGGTCTTTCTGCCCGCCAGCCATCCACTTTCCGCCATGCGCCGGATCACGCCGCAGATGCTGGACGGCGAGCCGCGCATTGCTTCCGATCCGGCATTCACCCGGCCGCTGTACGACCTGGTGGAAACCTTTCTGGAACGTCATGGCGTCAGGAGCCCCATCGTCCAGCAGGCCTCCAACATTCTGTTGAACGTGAATCTCGTGGGTGCCGGGATAGGCTATGCCCTGCTGCCCGCCTATGCCGCCACAATGGCCGGACATTCCGTGTGCGTGCGCCAGTTCGAAAACAATGCCCCGGAAATCGACCTGATCATGGCGTATCGGGCAAACAACCCGTCGCCATTGCTGCCGACCTTGCGCCAGCTGGTTTGCCCTGACAACGGCAACGACCGCTTCCATATCCCGCCGCAAGGCAGCGCCGGCACAACCGAGCGCACTCCGCAGGCCTAGATGGAGGATGTCAGCCGGCTGCAACATGGGCAACATGCGCTGCGGCTAGAATCGCGCCATGCTTGCCAGCAAGTGCGCCCCAACAGGCACCTGAGCAGGCGCCGTAAAGAGAGCCCCAGACGGAAACCATGAACGCCATTCAGAATATCAACCTGCCTTCCCTGCTCGATACCCTGGTCAGCCTGAGTGCTGCCTTCATCCTGGGCAGCATCATAGGGATCGAACGCCAGTACCGCCAGCGCACCGCCGGATTGCGCACCAATGTCCTGGTTGCGGTCGGCGCGGCATTATTCGTTGACGTGGCGTTCCGGCTGCACGACGCGGACGGCGCAGTACGCGTCATCGCCTACGTGGTTTCGGGTGTCGGTTTCCTGGGCGCAGGCGTCATCATGCGCGAAGAAGGCAATGTACGCGGGCTCAATACCGCGGCAACATTGTGGGGTTCGGCCGCCGTCGGCGCAGCTGCAGGCTCGGACCTGCTGATCGAAGCGATCTTGGGCACGGTCTTCGTCCTGGCGGCCAACACACTGTTGCGCCCGGTCGTCGACTCCATCAACCGGCAGCCGCTCGATACCGAATCCGTGGAAGTCACCAATTCGCTACAAATGATCGTCGACCGTGCCCACCAGAAGCACGTCATGCAGCATCTCAAGGATGAACTGGCACGCTGCAGCTTCCCGAAGCAGGAACTGGAAATCGAGCCTTTCGGGCAGGATGAAGTCAAAATCGAGGCCACGCTGGCCTCGACTTCGGTAGACGGAAAAATCCTCGATACACTGGTGCAGCGCCTGGCTGCGGTGCACGGCGTGCGCCAGGCCTTCTGGAGCCCCAGCACACGCGAATAGGCAAGATTTCCCCCGTCAGCGCAGCAACGGCTTACTGCTGGGCCGCTGCGGGACGCAGCAGTTGCAGCATGGCCTGCGCAGCTTCGGCGCTCTGCACCGGAACCGGCAGGAATCCCTGGTCGTAAACGGCATTGATCTGCGGCACTGCCACAATCTGGTCGCGCATGCTGAGGATCAGGTAGTTGCCTTGCGCCCGGCTGGTCACCGTTGCCAGCTTCTGCGCGCCCTGCTCATTGAAGTCGAAACGCAGAAACACCTGGCCCTGATTGTTGCGCACCGGCAGGACCTGCTGCAGATCTTGCTGTGTAAACACTGGTTGCGGCAAGGCATACAGGCGGGTATTCGGGTTCAGCACGACCTCGGACAGCCCTTCCGCAGGCTGGGCCTGTGCCAGGAAGAAGCTGACGGCAGGCGCGCTATTGGCTGCCGGCGCCTGGGCCGCTGCCCTGGCAGCCTGCTGCTGTTGTTGCTGTGCTGCCGCCTGCTGGGCGGCATCCGGCTGCGCGTCCTGACGCACCGGAGCGGTCTGCTGGCAGGCGGCCAGCAACACAGCACCCAGCACCGTCAGGCCACGGCAGGCCGCTCGCTTGGAAAAAATCGTTTTCATCGCCATCGTCATCGCTAGACTCCACTGATTGACACGGCAGGCGCCTCAACGCGAGCCGCAAAAAATTCTGTTCAATTCCGTTGCCGGAAAAAAGAAACGGAAGCCACCGGCGACCTGCTCGATGCCGTTGCTTCCGCCCATACATCACTGAGACTGTTTTCTGTTGATTCCAGCAGGACAGCCGGCGCGGCTGCAGACCATCATGGCTGCGCCGGCTGCGCTTCGCGGCCTCAACGGATACCGCTGGCCTGGATATCCACTCGGCGGTTCGGCGCCAGGCAAGAGATCAGTTCTGCACGGTTGTCCTGATCGCACTGCACCAGCGGTTGGCGCGGACCATAGCCGTAGGCACGGATATTGACGGCCGGAATGCCGTTGGCGACCAATTCGTGGCGCACCGCGTCCGCACGGCGCTGCGACAGCAGGTCATTGGAGGCCACGCTGCCAATACGATCGGTATGACCCACCACTTCCAGCTGATCAATGGTTTTCTGTTGCTTCAGCTCACGGGCGATTTCCGCGATGCGGCTGCTGCCGGCCGCCGTCAGCGTCGCGCTGCCGAAGGCAAAACCGACGTCGCTGCCCAGCGAATACTTCTGCGGCGCCACGACGACAGGCGCAGGCGACGGCGTCGCGTCAGCCTGGGGACGGCAATCCTCAGGCGCCCAGTAGAAGCTGCGCGCCACCTTGTCAGAATCAAACAGAATCTTGAATTGGCAGGTTTTGATGCCTTCGGCGGTACGGAAGTGGAACAGATAATCCCACTCACGCACCTGGAAACCTTCGGCGAAATGCGGGCGGCCCAGCAAGTCATAGATCTGGTCGCGCGTCACGCCATCCTGCACCTGGTTCAAGTCGGCCAGGTTGGGAAAAGTGCCGGTATGAAGCGTTACCTTCTCTGCTTCCGGGAATACCGGTTCGTCGGTCTTGCCATCGCGATCGACGTTACTCAAGGTGCCGCAGCCGGCCAGCAGCACGGCGGCGGCCAGGGGCGCTGCCCACAGCGCACGGCGGTTAGAAACGATCTTCATGAAAAATATCCTTTGAAATTCGGGAAGTCTGGAGGTGATCCACCGGCAGGCATGCTCGCCTGCCGGTGCATGCTCCCGGCCGCAGCCGGGAGCACTCGAAGCTCAACCGGCAGTGATTACCACTGGTAACCCACACCAACCGCGCCACCGAAGTCACCGCGCGAGCTGGTATTGCCAGACAGCTTCATCACCCACTTGCCATTGTCGGAAATCGTCGAGACACCGATGGCAAAGCCGGATTCCCCATTCCAGGTACCACCAGCAATCGCAGCCATGCTCTTGCCCGGCAGGTAAGCCTGCGGCAGGCCTGCGGTCGCCATGGCGGCCGCGACACCTGCGCTCAGCTTGTTGTCGAGCTTGTGCAGGTCGCCGCGCACGCTGTTGACCTGGTTCTGCAGATTGCCGGTTGCCGCTTCCAACTGACTCACGTTCACTGCGTCGTTGGGCGCCTGGCCAGCCGCGACGTTGACGATGCGCTGGTCACGCATGTCGATGCCGTTCTGGTTCAGGACCGGACCGTTCTCGATCACCACTTCCTTGGCATTCACCGTATCCGCCGTCACGGTCGTGGCCGTCACGGAATCCACAGTGATGTCCTTGGCCAGGCCCACGGTCACATTGTTGTTGCCGTCAGCCGTGGTTTCACGAGAGATCTCGATATTGCTGCCGCCAACGAAGTTGACCGTCTTGCCCGGAGCAACCTTGCTGGAACCCTCACCGTTGGTGTCGATCTGCCAGCCGGCATTGGCCACTTCCGCAACATTGTCGATCTTCGTGTTGAGCTCGTTGTTCACGCCGTTCAACGCATCATTGACATTGTTGTAGGTGTTGCCGCCCACGTTCAGCTCGGTCACCAGCTTGCCGTCCTCGAACTTCGAGTTACCGCCCATGCCTTCCGCGATGCTGTCGCCCATTTCCTTGATCTGGCTGCCGTTGACAGCATCCGTGCTGTTCTCGGAAATTTCGCCACGCGCCACGTTAGTGATGGTGGTACCGCCGGTCTTGCCGCCGTCCGTCGACACATCGCCTTCCAGGGTGATCTTGCTCTTCGGATCGCCGACGTTACCGTCATACTTCACTGCACGATCATCCAGGTTGCCGACCTGCTGCTCGACGTCCTTCAGCTGACTGACGTTCACCGCGTCTGTCAGGTCCGTACCTGCCGCGACGTTGGTGATCTTCATGCCGCCGGCATTGATGCCGGTTGCTGCAGAGATGATCACATTACCGGCACGCAGGCCATCACTGCTCAGGAACACATCGTTGCCCACCTTCACGCCGTCATTGTTCATGACGGTCTGGCCGGTAGTCACCGAATCCAGGTCCAGGTCGCGGCTCATCTTCACGACGACGTTGTTACCCGTCTTGTCGATGATGATGTTGCCATCGTCATCGGTCGAGAAGTCGACCACATCACCCGGCTTGACCTGGCTCTGATCCTGGCGTGCATCGCCATTGACCGACAGTTGCCAGCCGGTGTTGGCAATGGTTTCGACGTCCTTCAGCTGCCCCAGGTTGACCGCATGGTGGTTCTCCGTACCGGCTGCCACATTGGTGATCTGCAGGTCGCCGGCATTGATGCCGCCAGTGGTCACGCTCGGGCCGCCAGCAATGATGAGACCGGTATTGTTCAAGGTCACATCGCCGCCCACCTTCACGCCGGCGTTGTTCACAACGGTATCACCCGTCGTCACGCTGCCATTGGCGCCCAGGTCCAGGTTGTCGGCCAGTGCGATTTCCACGCCATTGGCGGTGGTCTTCGTGCTGATATTGGCGTTCGACCCCGTGAAGGCCACTTGCTGACCCAACTTGCGATCCAGCGGTGCGCCCGATTCCGCCACGAAGGTCAGCGGCGTGTTAGCCAGTTCATCCAGCTGGTCCTTGTTGACTGCGTCCGAACCATCCGTGCCCTTGGCCACATTGGTGATCTTGTTGCCACCCATGTTGACCGTCGTGCCGCCTGCCACCTTGATATCGCCTTCCTTGACGATGAGGGTGCTGTTACCCAGGTTGGTCGTACCGCCCACCGTCAGGTTATTGCTGACGTTGACCGTGCCCAGGTTCAGGGTGTCGGACAGGCCGAACGTCACCTGATGCGGATCGGTCGCGCTACCCTTCTTCACCACGATGTTGCCATCGGCGTCAGTCAGGTCTACCGTATCGCCCGGCTTGACATTGGTCGTGTCCGCGCCATTAGCCGACAGTTTCCAGCCCATATTGGCCACGTTTTCCACGCCCTTCAACTGGCTCACGTTCACCCCGTCGGTGTCGGCCACGCCGGCCTTCACGTTCTGGATGATCTTGTCGCCAGCGTCTATGCCGCTGTTCGTCACGCTCGGGCCATTCGCGATCACCAGGCCGGTATTGCCCAGGTGCACGTTCTGGCCCACCTGCACGCCACTGTTGTTGATCAGCGTATTGCCCGTCTTGACGCTATTCAGGTCCAGGTCGTCAGCCAGCGCGATTTCCACGCCGTTGGCGGTGGTCGTCGTGCTGAGATTGGCGTTCGAACCGGTAAAGGCCACCTGCTGGCCCAGCTTGCGGTCCAGCGGCGTGCCGGAGTCCGCCACGAAGGTCAGCGGGGTATCCGCCAGGCGGTCCAGCTGGTCCTTGTTCACGGCATCCGTGCCATCCGTTCCTTCGGCCACATTGGTGATCTTGTTGCCACCCATGTTGATCGTGGTGTTCGGTGCGTAGGTCACATTGCCCTTGTTCACCACCAGCGTGCTGTCGCCCAGGTTCGTCGTGCCTGCCACCGTCAGGTTGTTGCTGACATTGACCGTGCCCAGCTCCAGCGTATCCGCCAATGCGAACGTCACGTTCCCGTCGGCTGCCCCCTTGGTGATGTCGATGTTGCCGTCCGAGGACGACAGATCCACGCTTGCACCCGGCGCCACGTTCGACTGATTGCCGCCTTCCGCGCTCAGGTTCCAGCCACTGTTGGCCACGGCGGCAACATCATTGAGCTGGCTCACGTTCACGGCATCGGTGTCGTCCGAACCGGCAGCCACATTCGTGATCTTCGCGCCACCGGCGTTGATGCCGGTCTTGGTCACGCTCGGGCCGCCAACGATGCTCAGGCCGCCATTGTTGACCGTCGTATCACCCAGCTTGATGCTGCCGGCGCTGCCCAGGTCCAGGTTCTTCGCCAGTTCGATCTCGATGCCGTTGGCAGCCGTCGTCTTG
>NZ_SGWZ01000004.1:144155-148061 GCF_004216755.1 Kerstersia gyiorum | reverse complement strand
CAGCCACGTTGAGCGTGCCGCCCACCGTGCTGTTGCCCGCCACGCTGCTATTGCCGCCCACCGTCAGATTGTCCTTGATCGACACGCTGTCGGCCAGCTTGACCTTGACCTGGCCGTTATCCACCAAGGTGACGACATTGGTGTCGCCGCCGACCACGTCGACCGCTTCACCCAGTTTTTTCTGCACCGTCTGGCCATCTTGAGCCTTGAGCGCAAAGCCCTCGGTGATGATGTCCTGCTTGGTGGAGTTCAACTGATTAACGTTGACGGCATCCGTTCCCAGGGTGCCTTCCGCCACGCCATGCAGCTGATTGCCGCCGAAGTTGACGTTGGTAGACGGGTTGACCGTCAGATTGTTGCCAATGGTGGCGCCACCTGCCAGCGTCGTGCTGCCAGCTACTTGTAGCGTGTTGTTCAGCGTCGTGGAACCGGCCACGTTCAGCGTACCGCCCACCGAGCTGTTGCCCGCAACGCTGCTATTGCCGCCTACCGTCAGGTTCTGGCTGACATTGACGTTATCCGCCAGACCAACCACCAGCTTGCCATTTTGTACGGCCGTTTCAATATTGCCGTCGCCGACGATCGGTGCAGACTCGCCCAGGCTCTTCTGGATCTTGTTGCCCGATTCATCTTCGATCGCGAAGCCCAACGTGGTCAGATCACCGCTCACCTGCTTGAGCTGGTCTTCGGTAGCCGCCTGGCCGCTCGTGAAGCTATTGGCATTGAAAGTCTTGTTCGTCAGACCATTGACCGTACCGGTGCTGCTGTTGACGGTAACGGTGTTAGAACCGTTGCTGACGCTCAAGGAGCCAGCGCCGACGTTGGTGACATTGCCTCCATTGGCGATCTGCACACCAGCATTGTTCAGCGTCGTATCGCCCGTCTTGACACTACCTGCGCTGCCCAGGTCGAGGTTCTTCTTCAAGGAATAGGCGATGGTCGTGGTATTGCCCGAGGTCGAGCGCGTCACGTCCAGATTGTTTTCACCAGTCGCCAGGCCGATATCCACGATATCACCATTAGCTGAGCTGACATGGGTGGTATTTGTCGTGCCGCTGGTGTTGCCGGTGGCGATGTTCCAGCCCGTGGACTTCAGTTGTGCCACGTTGACGGCATCGGTATCTGCGGTACCTGCTGCCACCCCGGTAATCTGGCGACGCACCGAATCCGAACCAACAGCAACAGCAGCAGCTGTGCTGACGGTCGCCGAAACGGCATTCAGATTGGACAACGTGTTGTGACCGGCATTGGCCGCATAACCGGCGACACCCGCAGCTGCAGTAGAAGCACTGCCCGAGCCGATGGCCACGCCGCCAGCGTTCGCCACGGAAGCGCCATTGCCCAGCACGAAGGCGTCACCGACGTTCAGGTCATTGCCATTGCCGACAACGAAGGAGTTGGCAGCCGTGATCTGGTTGCCATTACCAACGATGCGGCTGTTCGTGGCGCGATTCGTCAGCGTATTGTCGTTGCCGAATGCACCCGCACCAGCAGCCGCCACGCTATTTTCATTGCCAACCACGCTGGCGCCTGCACCACCGACCGTGTTTCCGGCGCCGCCCGCGAATGCCTGTGCGCCAGAAACCGTATTACCGGCCCCGACACCAGTCGCCTGCTTGCCGCTGACCTTGGCAGCGTCACCGATCGCCAGCGCCTGCTCTTCAGTTGCTTCCGCCGTGCGCCCCAGGGCGCTGGCATTCAGTGCCGTCGCCTTGGATGCCGTACCCACGGCGATCGAGTTGAAATTCTGCAAGGAGTCGTCCGGCACCAGCACCTGACGGCCAGATACCGCACCATCACCCAGTGCAATACCGCTATTGGCATACCCGTGGGCGTTCGTACCGGAAGCGATCGAATTGTTGCCCGAAGCCTGGGCATTCGTACCGCTGGCAAACGCATTGGTCGCAGACGCATGGGCATTGCTGCCGATAGCCGTTGCATCCTCGCCGGTGGCCGCTGCCTTGTAACCTTGAGCAATGCCACGGTCCTGGTTGACCGTTGCATCAAAACCCAGGGAAATGCCGTAGTCGGCCGACACTTCTGCGTCGGTACCAATCACAATGGCATTGTCTACCGTTGCGCCAGGAACCTTCACGTCAGCCTGTGCATTGGTCCCCATGACGATGGAATTTTCGCCGTTGCTGCGGGCTTCGCTGCCGATTGCGACACTGCGATCCCCATAGGCAAAACTGGTATTGCCCAGTACGCTGGACTGATTGCCCAGCGCATTGCTGTTGTAGCCAATAGCGGTCGCTTCGTTGCCTTCGGCGCGGGATTGCAGGCCGACGGCCACACCGGCATTCTTGGTCGCGCCGGCCTCCGGCCCGATCGCAATGGCGTCAGTGCCGGTAGCGCCGGAATTGTCGCGGTTCGTCGGGTTGACCGAATTTACGCTGTAGTACTTGGCGCCCTTTTCCGCGATTGCGGTGTTCATTTGGCCAACATTGACAGCATCTGTCGCTAGTGTGCCTGCCGTCACGTTATTGATCTGGCCGGCGGCGTTGTACTTGACTGCGTCAGCGGGCAATACGGAAACCACAGCGCCGCTACCCAGCAGTTCCAGGCCTTCGGCAACGGTATCCACCACGATATCCTGACCGTTGATATCCTTGCCTACCGTAATCTTGGAGTACTCGCCAGTGGTGCTATCAACGGTCACGCCAACCAGATTGGCCACGCTGATCTGCGAGGCCTTGAGCTGCCCGACGTTGACCGCATCATAGTTATTGGAACCATCAGCGACGTTAACAATACGGCGTTGCTGGCCCGCATTGCCCACAGAGACGACGCTGCCATCATTGAAGTTGCTGCCGGTCAGGAAACCCGTGCCTTGCGCATCGGTAAGCGTTGCCACTGAATTGGTGCCAAGCGCCACGCTGGCGCCCACTGCGTTGGCGTTGCGTCCCAGGGCCACGCCCTGCCCGCTGCTGACGTTCGAGTTCGTGCCGATGGCAATCGCGCCTTCGCTGGAAGCCACTGCGCCGTAGCCCGCAGCCACGGAATCGCGGCCAGCCTGCGTCAAGGCACCCAGTGCCACGGCGTGATCCGCTACGCCGATGTCCTTGTTGGCCTGGTAACCAATGGCGACAGTCAAGTCACCGTCCACACCCGAACCAGCTTGCGAACCCACAGCGATATTCTGGTCGCCGGAAACATTGGAGCCTGCACCGTAGCCCAGAGCAACCGTCTGATTGCCAACGACATTCTGGCCCGAACCGGTACCGATCGCGATATGCGACGTACGGTCATCGGCCAGTGTGCCTTGCGTGCCCTTGCCTGCATCGACACCCAGGGCGATGCTGTTAGGCGAGAGCGCGTTGGCGCCATTGCCGGCCGCCAGCGCATTCCCGCCAGCAGCAACAGCGTTGCCCAGCGCAACGGCGTTCGCACCGCTGGCGTTTGCACCTGCCCCCAGCGCCGCTGCATTGGCAGCGGAAGCTACGGAATTGCTACCCAGGGCCACGGCACCACTGCTGTCCTTGCCCTGAACGGCGGCATCGGTACCGATAGCAATGGCGTTCGTCACGAACTCGGAATCAACCGTCGCACGCTCGCCGACAGCGATAGAGCTTGCCCCCTTGACTAAACTATCAACACCAGCGGCAATCGAAGCCGCGCCCGCAGCGTTGGCATTCGGACCAATTGCAATCGCGTCGTCGCCCGTCGCTTGGGCATCGTCGCCATCGGACTTCACGCGGAAGTACTTGACACCCGAATAGCCGTCGGCCGTCGTCGTGCCGCCTTGCAGCAGCGCCAGGTCGTTTTGCAGATCAGCGATATTGGTATTGGCCGTCGAAACGTCCCCTTGCAGCGTCAAGATATTGTTCTTGGCCGTGGAGACGTCACCCTGCAACGTCGAAATGTTGCCCTGCGCCGTGGAGACATCGCCCTGCAGCGTCGAGATGT
>NZ_SGWZ01000004.1:0-144058 GCF_004216755.1 Kerstersia gyiorum | reverse complement strand
TGTTGCCTTGCGCTGTGGAGACGTCACCCTGCAGCGTCGAGATGTTGCCTTGCGCTGTGGAGACGTCACCCTGCAGCGTCGAGATGTTGCCTTGCGCTGTGGAGACGTCACCCTGCAGCGTCGAGATGTTGCCTTGCGCCGTCGAAAGGTCGCCTTGCAACGTAGTGATGTCGTTCTGAGCTGCGGACATGTCCACCTGCAGCGCCGCCACGCTACCCTGCACACCACTGATTTCCTGATTCGTTGCATGCAGCTGCTTGCCCGTCACTGCATCGCGGCTGGCGGCATCGACGGCGCCATCGTTCAGGCCGGTGATCGTGCCGCCCGTTGCGCCAAAATCAATTGTGCCGCCGTTAGTGAACGTGATCTTGCCAGCACCATTTTCAAAAATAATTTCAGCGCCATCCGTTACGACTGGCGTGGAGCCATCAAGGGTGACATCGGCCTGGGCAGCACCTGCCGCACCCAGCGCAGCAACCGCCAGGGTCACCTTGGCCAGCGTTTTAGCGCTGGAAGAACGCTTGCCCCGCGCCTTTACATTCTCTGCCACAGCCACAAACGTGCCCGTCGCTTCGCTCCATACATTACGGTATGCCTTGTTCATGAATAACCCTAATCAAGAAACCACCAGATCGAAACGGACTTTCCACTATCACAGTGTTCGGGTATGCCTGGCGAACCAGAAAACACGTGTGCCGCGATCGTTAACGGGTATCTACGGGCGTCCTGCCCATTGATACAGATAACTGCTGCGACACGGGCACGGCACTAGGCTGCACCCGAAACGCTCCGAATAACCAATGACATAGAAGAAGATCCGCAAACCTCTTCCCAGATACAGAAGAATCGCGGCTATGGTTTCATTTCAGATCAAAACACAACTAGGCGATTAGCGAAAACTCATGGTATATATGCGCAAAAATGGCTCACTTTGTCAATGTATGACATTATTAAAAAATAATTTCCGTGAACTTTGACATATGACGGAAACTGAACCCACAAAACAATTGCATTGTTTTTCACTTGTCAAAAAACTTGCGTTAAGATTTTTCATCCTTGAATCCTGATATTTTTTAGGAAAACAATGAAAACAAAATGCCTTTCATCCGTCCCTAGTAATAAAAACGCCACACAGCCTGATGTCATTCTCTGACGCAATGTCCTTTGATGCTTCCTCTCTGCGACAGCAAAAAAAATCCGGCCCTAAGGGGCCGGCATCATTACCTTGTCGTGCTGCAACGTCAGACTCTTTCCGCGACTTCTCGTAAGCTATTCTTGCGAGCCATCCCGGGAGTCATCCCATAGAAGCGCCTGAAAATTTTGCCAAAGTAGACGGGGTCTGAAAAACCGCAGTTCCAGCAAATTTCGGAAACGCTCTGGTGAATGAAGTCGATACTCGTCAGCATCTCCCAGGCGCGCCGCATCCTTTTATCGCGCAAATAGGAAACAAAAGTTTCACCTTTCCCGTATTTGGAGAAAAGATTCTGGATATAGCGTGGCGAAATATCAAAATGGCTGGCCACGAAATCCGAAGACATCTCCGGATTAGCGTAGTTCTCCGCAATCCAGGCGCACAGCCGCTGGAACAGCACCTCTCCCTTGCTGCGCAGAGCGTCCTGGGCATCACTCTCCAAACCCTGCCCGCTCCTGGACTCAAACCCTCCCAGCAAGGCACGCCTGAGCAATGCCATAATGTGCTGTTCCAACATCAACCAGGCCGACTCATCGCGCACGGCCTGCGCCAGAATCTGCACATCCAGACTTTCAATATAGGCAGCCAGAATCCTCCCCCAGCCTACCTTGAGACGAATCTTTCCTGCTTGACGCATTAATAGCGTACGGTCATAAAGCGTCAACGCCTGACTAGGCAATACCAACATGCTGCCACGGAAATCATGAAAACCAGCGGCATCAATATCCCGGCTACGCATCAATGCCAGTTCACCTTCCGGGAAAACAACGAAATCCCCGCGGACCATAATGCTCCACTTCACGCGGGTATATATCAGCAACCAGCTATCTTCGGGCTCGGCACGTAAAGGAAAATCACCGACTTCATATTTCTTGATTTGCCCGCCATCATCCGTATCAACCTCGGCTGAGCATTGCGTTGCCAAATGTCGAGGAACGGATATCAGTGTGCGAAAAATCCGATCCCGGACCATGAACTCCAAAAAGCTGCCGAGAACATCCTGCTCCACTTTCCATGCAGGCATGGCAACTGAATAATTTAATAGCATGGCCTGATATTGCTCCATCCCTGATTAGAAGAATTGGCAACACCCTGAACCGACGCCGGAACCGGTACTGCCTTATTGTCTAGGATGGGATATTTCTTGAAACAAGAAATAGCATTTTTTTCACTTAATATAGGCCAAAAACGCAAAAAACCCATATGAAGTGTCAAACCATCTGCAATTTCTGATTAGACCTCGAAAAAATTCGAAATTTATAAACATCAAGGCCGATGATTTTAAAACCGACTGAAACAATTCACATCGGATACTCAAAAAAATAAGATCATTCTCTATATCGAGCCGCCCTCCTCCAACCCCCAGTCTCTAAAACGGGGAAAAAAGCGGAAAAACTCTGTGATATCAGAACCACTGTGTTTTTTCGCTTTCCTCCTGGCCCCGGGATAAAAACATAACGACATTTTTAGAAAAATTTTGATACAAAAATCGGATTTTGTTTAAAAATTGCAAGAACAAGCCATCAAAGATTCAAGAATATAGAAAATTCTGATATGTTTACGGTTATCAAAAGCTACGGGGGAGATCAGCTATGTATCAGCACCGTGACAACAGTTCACAAGACTTTTGGGCATGGACTTCTATAGAGCAAGAACTCATAGACTACCAGCGGAAAGTCTATGGCAGTCATTCTCAGCTCCAAGCACCCATTCGCAAGCCGATTCTCAAAACAGCAACAGAGCAGCACCCTACAATAAAACGATATATTGTTACTCCTTGAATCTCGCGATTCTCCACCACGTTTCACCAGTAAATCGGGGCAACAAATAAAGTGCCCCGATAATTATTTCCAGCACAGTAATTGGCGATTTTGAAAAGCTGGGGAAAACCAGCCGCTAACCTCGACCTGGCTTCTACCCACAGCCCCTGCCGCCGCAAGACTTGACACCATGCTGGAAGGACGTTAATATTTAAAGCTTCACGACGGACGCCTTGAAGCCTTTCATAACGCTCAAAAACGGGATGAAACGTGTATACTTCGGGCCTCTGTGGTGCAAATGGCGCAATGGCAGAGTGGTTATGCAGCGGATTGCAAATCCGTGTACGTCGGTTCGATTCCGGCTTGCGCCTCCAAATGAAATCAAGGACTTACGTTTCTGACGTAGGTCCTTTTTTCATTCTGGTGTCAACGAAGTGTCAACCGCGTCAGAGGGTTCAGCGCCCTCGCCTCTTGCAGGTGGTCGGGCGACAAATGGGCATAGCGCATCGTGACGGTGACTGTCGAATGCCCCAGGATGCGTTGCAGAGTCAGAATGTTCCCACCATTCATCATGAAATGACTCGCGAAGGTATGACGCAGCACATGGGTCATCTGCCCATCAGGCAAAGTGATCTTCGAACGCTCTAGCGCCATGCGAAACGCAGGCATGCTCGACGCAAAAATTTTCCCCAACGTCCCATGGCGCTGATTGTGTTTACGCACCTCGTCAACCAGCTCTCGATCAATCGGTACAGCCCGCGTCTTTGTGGACTTGGTTCGCGCAAACTGGATAAACCCATCGTGAACCTGCGATTCCCGCATAGACTCGACTTCGCTCCACCTTGCTCCGGTAGCGAGACACAACCGCGTGATCAGCTCGACATGCGGATTCCTCGACGCCCGCAGCTCGCCCAACAGCCTCACAATCTGTTCATCAGTCAGGTAGGTTAGCTCGGCCTCCTGCACCCGGAACTGGCGCAGTTTTCCTAGTGGGTTAGGCTTATTCCAGTATCCCAGCCGGGCCAACTCGTTGAACATGGCCCTCAAGTAGGCATGCTCACGGTTCATGTTGTTTGCGGAGATCCCAGCATCCAACCGCTTTGTTCTGTACGCGACAAACGTATTGACGCTAAACAAATCGACAGCAGGATCACCCATCGCTGCGGTCATTGCCTTCAAACGCTTGAAGGTGTCATGTCCAGCAGCCAAACCGGTACCGTGATGCGAGTACCAGAGGTCTACCAAACTTGAGAGGCGGCGCATGTCTCGTTTTTCTGGCTCCCAATCGGTCGCCAGATTGACTTGAGTTTTTATCCATGCTTCCCAACTTTTCGCCTCGGCTTGCGTACGGAACGTCTTTCTAAACCGCCGACCACCACGCCCTCCAGGCTGGATATCAACCAACCAGCCTGACTCAGTCTTCTGTAGTGCCATGCTGCGCCAGTTTGTATCGGTGTTCGATTCGCTTGTATCGCTCCAAACGCTCCTGTTCAGCTTTCAACCGTTGCTCTAAATCTTCGACCGCGTCATCCGAATATGTCACAGGTTTGAGCTTTGCAAGCTGTTTTACGCGCCTGGGATGCTCGCGCTCTGTGTCTTCGTAGCTTTCGATTGGCATGCGCACTTTGATTTCGTGCTCCAGCACCCTGGCCTCTTCAAGTTGCCTGCACTCTTTCTGCAATTCTCTCAACCGCGCTGTGTGTGCTTCGGTAAACCCCATCTGGGCAGCAGAGCGGTGGTAACCGTTCACAAACACATGCTCCTGCATGATCGGATCATTGAAATCAGGGTCTGCATTGAACGCGTCCTTGCATGCATCAAGAGTTTCGATGCGTTTGATGAACAGCTTAGAAGCGGCCTCTTGCCGGGGCATCTTGCGCGGGAAATCAGCTCCGAAAGGCGCAATGTGACCATGCTCGGCGTCTGAGACACCTGTCACTAGCCAGAACGCGTACTCCGGCCATAGCCGACTAGCAGCTTCGATCATCTCCGCCGTTGGTCGTTGCTTACCTGCAAAAAAATCTCGCCACTGCGTAGCCTTGATGTTCGTCAAGGCTTCCAACGCCTTGAAGCGCGTCTTTTCATCCACCTGCTGCTCTATCAGCAGCGCGAGCCGGTTGCGCAAATTCCAGACGTACGGATGTTGAGAGGTTGACATAGCCAATCCTTGATGATTTAATCTTTCGAAAGATTATTTCTTTCATAGATTTTTTAGCAGAGGGGCTATTGTGCGACAAGTTGATCAAAGTTCAAAGCCAGACAGCGCGACGCTCGTGCAGACGATCTACAGCCCGCTCGTCAGTCGAGAGGCATTTGCTCATGCGATCGGCCTCCCCCTTGGCGTCCTCATCAAACAGTCCGAACGTGGCTACTGGCCTACCGTCAAGATCGGCAAGCGCATCTTCATCAATGTGGAGGTCGTGCGCATCAAGGCCGCAGAACGGGCAGCGGAGTTCGCACTGTGATGAGTCCCATTGCCCACCTGGTCGTTACTGACGCCGAGCACCTGCGCACACTCGCCGCGCTGCGCCTTCAACTGACCGACACCAACCAGATGCCAGAGGCCCATGCCATCTACGAAGGCATGTTCCTGTTGACTCAGCAACTGCGCGACCGCGCCCGTCTGCTCATCAGCATGGGGAAATCGGCATGAAACCCCGCACCATCAAACCCAAGCGTGTCCAGCTCGACTTCTGGCCCGAACTGCTCAGCAAAGGCATGGTGCAGTATGCCCGACTGGCTGGCAGTGGCTCCACATTGCACACGGCGGCTGTACGCACCGAACCGCTGTCGGCCCGCGCCTGCCCGCAGCTCCGCGAGGACAGCCGCGGGGCGACAGCAGGCAGCGGCACCCCCCCGAGTAAAACGGGGAGAAACGGCAAAGCCGCAGGTATGGGGGTGAAGCAATGAAGCACCGCCTGACCAAAGACGAAAAGCTGGTGCTCGAAGGCCGCCGCGTCAAAATGACATTGGCCCAGGCACAGACCACCAGCAAAGACCGCTGCTCGGTGGATTGGCTCTCGACCACGATCAAGGGAACCGATCTTTTCAATTCTCTGTTCTGGACGCTGAGCAACGAACACCATGAAGGTGAGTTCGTCACCGAAGTCCAGGTTATGGCGATCCTGGCCAAGAAAGTGGCCGCAATCACAGGCTTTCAGATCGGTGACCTGCGCCCTGGCCGCAACTACTACGACAGCACCTTGCGCATCCTGAACGATGAAGGTGAGGAAGTTGGCAGCGTGTCCGGTGGCGGCGTGTACCAGCGCGATACCTACCTGATCATGCTCAACGGCAGTGGCTGCACATTCGCCAAACCCGGCTGGCGTCAGGCCATGTATGACTTCCTGGTGCCGCTCAATGCTCGGCTATCTCGCATTGATATTGCCCTGGACTTCTTCGAGGGGGGATGTGGTGGTGTCGAAGGTGTGCGCGAAGCCTGCATGAATGGCGGTTTCGACTACCTCGGCAGACGGCCCCAGGGACGCACCGATGGCTATTGGGATGCAGGCCATTCCCGTAGCTACTACGTGGGCCGACGTGGTGCAAAGCTGGTCAACGCCTATGACAAAGGCCATGCCTACAAGGATATGGAATCGTCCTGGTGGCGCATTGAGCTGCGCTACTGGTCACAGGATCGCATCCTGCCGCTGGAATGTCTGATCGAACCTGACAAGTATTTCGCCGGGGCGCATCCATACCTGCAAGAACTGCTGGACGTGTCCGAGGCCATCCGCATCAAGACCAAGCCCAAACTCGAAGACGTGACCACCGATGCCGTGGTCAAGCGCAAATTACGCTGGCTTGAAACTACCGTTGCCCCATCCCTGGTGCATCTGACCCGCGCATTTGATGCGAGCCTGGAGGGCATAGCCTGGATTGGTGACCTGATCGAAAAGCATGCAGCCCGTGAGCTGCCGCGCAGTCTACGCACCGTCCCCAACGCTCTGTTGAAACAGGGCATCCAACGCATATTGAAGCCCGCTGAACCGGCCAGCGTGGCGGCTTAACCGACGCCGGATAAGGAATCGACATCATGAAATTCAATACCCGTATCACCATCGCTGGCGTCAAAGGCTCGAAGGGTAAGCTGGAAAGCGGCCAGGAGTACGACAGCACCAAGATTTACGTGCAAACCGACCTGGACGATAGCAAAGGCATGGGCAAGGGCTTTGCCACCGTGGAATACAACTACGGCACCTCCGAGGAGTTCCACAAGCTCAAGCACCTGCCTTTCCCATTGGTGGCCGAAGCAGAATTGGAAATCGTCACCAACGGTAAGACGCAAAAGACCGTCATCACCAGCTTGCAGCCCATCGAGCTGGCGAAGCCCACGAAGGCGGCCTGACCATGTGGTGCGTTCCTCGCTATCTGGTGCAGAGCACCGAAGACGGCTCATTTCTGGCCGCTGATGGCGAAGGTGGCGTCATCAACGTGATGGCCCTGACGGCAGCAGACCCGTTCCAGGAACCGGAAAGCGCCGTCGAGGCCGTGCAGGATCACTTAGATGGCCGGGGCGTGGTCATCCTGATCTATGTGCCGTGCATCCAGGCTTGAACCATGACACGCATCTATCTCCAGTACTGCGATATCAGCACCGACGCCGGGACGGATTGCCCTGTACGGCATCGCCAGCAGATCGCCATCGAACGGGAAACGCTGGAATCCGCAGGCAACCCAATTCCCACACTGAATGCCGCTGATGTTGCCCAGGTATTCAGCCTGGGGCTTTCGGTGGTGGTGCTGTTCTTCCTGCTGGGGCGCGGTGTTGGAACCGTATTGAACCTGATCCGCAGGGGTTAGGTAAATCCGACAGGCAGGCGGTTTCCTGCCCAATTTCAAGAAAAGGAACTTCACATGAAGAAGCTGAAATTCAACCTCAAACCGGTGGCCGCTGCTGTGGGCGCTACCGCACTGACGCTGGCATCGGGTGCCGTCATGGCCCAGGAGGCCGGCAGCATCGACCTTACGTCGATCACGAGCGTATTCAATGCGGCTGACGTTATCACGGCGGTGATGGCAGTAGCTGGTGTGCTGGCAGCGATCTACGCCACCATGACTGCCGCCCGCATGGCGCTTCGCTGGATTCGTGGCGGTTGATTCGGCCGCATGACTGACTCGGGCAGGACTGGCCATCCTGCCTGGGCATCCACCTCTTTGGAACTTGCAAATCGTGATTACCCAGCTTTGGTATCTCGTCATATTTGCCTGGGGCATCGCGTGCGCTTGGGCGTTGATCAAAGGATTGGAGTAATGAGCCTCTGCCGCTTCATGATCGTGTTTTTTGTCTGGCTGCTGATTTCCTTCCAGCCGGTCTTTTCCCAAGCACTCCCGAAGCCTACGCCAGAGCCTGAGCGCGTCACACGCGCCATATCGGGGACATTGCAACAAGGCATGCAGCGTCGTGGCTTTGCAGCAAACGATCATCGTTTCATGAACACGGTGGCTAGAGTAGGGCCTAGGTTATCGAATGCTGCAATAGGTGGTGCTGCAGCAGCGGTAACAGTGGGAGCAGTAACAGCTCCGGCGTGGGCTACTGTGGCTATTGCTGCTGGAATCGGGGCCGTTGTCACGTATGCAGTCAGCTTGGGCCTTGATGCACTAGTGAACTGGATATTCCGCGATGATGGGTTGATCGACCAGTCTAGCGATATGGCTGGTGAGCGCGACCCTTCATCAGGCATCACCCCTGGGGTTCCTGCATGGCGGGCGACTGTCTGGACTGATCGCTACACGTCGCATCAGGCATGGGGAGGTGATGGCTATGCGATGGCGAAGCAGGCATATTTCAGTCGTAAATCTGTTCTGGGGGAAACGCCAGACCCAAACATTCAATGTCGCGCACACTCAGCGACAAACATATTTTGTGAATTGCAGGGCGCAGTGCTCGACATGAACGGGCCTCCGAATCAGTGCGCTAAAGGTACTTTTTTTGCGACTGAACTGGGATGCGCTGGCTATAGTTTTCCCGTTGAAAATGTCGTCGATGACCGCGACGGCTTGACGCCGCAAGAGGCTATCGAAGCGTTGCCCGAAGAAGTACTTGCACAGCCATTGAATCCCGCTTTGCTCGCTGGTCTTGCCAATCGCGCATGGCAGCAAGCTGCATCTGAACCGGGTTATGACGGTTTGCCATACCCGCAATCCAATCCCTTGACGGCAGAAGATGCTGCCCCTTGGTTGCAAGCTAATCCAGAGCTTGCGCCTACAGTGAGGGATTTCGTGTCTCCAAACCCTGTCACGAATGATAGGCCAAATCCTTGGGCGCTACCTTCCAACCCTACGGCATCGCGCCCAACGCCAGCCATTCCGAATAGCAATACAAGCAATCCGGGCGCGGAAAACCCAGTCACCAATCTTGGCCCAGACCCCGGAATCGGTGCGCCAGCATTGGAGGCCATCCCCACAGCACAGCAAATCGTGCAGCCCATTCTGGACATGCTGCCTGACTTGCGTGGCTACAAGCCATCGTCACATGCAGGGGAATGCCCACGCCCGACCATCGAGCTGTACGGCACACACGTGCTCGATGCCCACTGCATCCTGATCGACGACAACAAAGCCATCATCCAGGCCGCCATGCTGCTGGCCTGGGCGCTGATCGCGCTGTTCATCGTCCTGTCCGCGTGAGGGTGCCATGTTCGGAATTCTGCTCTCTGCGTTGAATAGCGTTCTGTCCTGGGTGTTTCGTTCGCTTCTGGTCAAGTTCGTGCTGTTCTTCGCGCTGTATTTCATCACTTCGGAGTTCGTCGGCTTCATTGTGGCACTGCTGCCTGGAACCGGGGCCGTCGATGATGCGCTGTCCGGCATCGGTGCCGCCACTTGGTATTTCCTGGACGTGTTCCAGATGCAAGCTGGCATTGCAATGGTGGTATCGGCCTATGCCACGCGCTTCATCATCCGGCGCATGCCGATCATCGGATAAGCCATGCCCATCAATGCCTACACCGGCCTGATGGGATCAGGCAAAAGCTATGAATGCGTGTCCTCGGTCATCGTGCCTGCGGTCAAGGCTGGCCGCCGCGTGGTCACGAACGTGGATGGCATCGACAGTGACGCAATCCGTGCCTATTGCCAGGACAAGTACGGTATCGCACCGGAATGCCTGGGATCGGTCGTGCATTGCAAGAATGAGGACGTAGGCAAAGCCGACTTCCTGCCCTACGGCGAGAACGTCGATACCTTCTGCCTGCCCGGCGACATCATCTGCATTGATGAAGCGTGGCGCTTCTGGGGAACGGACTGCAAGCTGCTGGCCGAACACAAGGTGTTCTTCCGCGAGCACCGCCACTTCGTCCATCCCGATACCAAGGTGTGCTGCGACCTGGTGCTGATGGTGCAGGACATTTCCGATCTGCACCGCATCCTCAAGGTTGTGGTGGAAGTCACCTTCAAGACCACCAAAATCAAGACGCTGGGCCTGAACAAGACCTATCGCGTCGAAATGTGGGAAGGCTACAAGCTGACGCAGAAAGGCCGTGTGGCTGTCGAGAGCAAGCGGTATGACCCGCAAATCTTCCCGCTCTACAGCAGCTATACCGGCGGCGCAGGCAAGGAACTGCAAGTCGATGATCGCCAGAACGTCCTGAAAAATCCCTGGTTGTGGATTAAAGCCGTGTCTTTCCTAAGCGTGGGGATCTTCGGCGTTTATAACTCGCTGGCTTTTTTTGGCAGCTCATCAAAAACCGATATTTCAGCCACATCAACCGGTTACGTTGATTCCAAGACAAATTCAGCGTTGCCCGCATCCACGCCGGCAACACGCGCCCAACCTCGGCAAGCCATGTCCAGGTCCTGGCGACTGGTCGGCACCATGCAGACAGGCAAGACCGCCTACGCCGTCATCCAGGACAACGAAGGGCGTATACGGCTTGAACATCCCTCCAACTTCCAGAACAGCGGTGCCATCATGGTCGGTGAGGTCGATGGCGAGCGCATCACCGCCTGGAGCGGCAGCAAACCCACCTCCAAAGGACAATAAATGAAACTGCGTCTCCTGGCATCCATTCTGTCGCTGGCCTTGGCTGGCATCGCTCACGCCAAAGCTGTCAATCTCGACCTGCAAGGGGCAAGTATTTCCGAAGTCGTGCAACTCATCTACCGCGAGGCCACGACAACGCCCTATGTCCTAGCCCCGGACGTGCTCGAAGACGAACGGCTGGTGTCATTCCGCTACAAGGACAACCAGGGCAAGCTGTCGCTGTTCATGCAGTACTTCCTGGACAGCCTGGGCTACATGGTCGAGCGCAAATCCGGTGTGGACTTCGTGCGCAAGCGTGTCGAGGGTGAACCGCCGATCCAGGCCGAGCATATCTACATCTACCAGCCGCAGTATCGCGCGGTGTCTTACCTATCGCGCACGCTGTCACCGCTATTCAAGGGAACATTCGTCACCAATCGCAGCGTCCGGGCTACACCGGAAGCCAGCCCCAAGGGTGACGTACCAATCTCGTCGGCAGCATCGCTGATTGACCAGTCTTCCGATGTGCTGGTGTTTGCCGGTGCAGAAGAAGAAATCCAACGCCTGCGTGAGCTGCTGCCACAGGTGGACAGGCGCATTGGGGAAGTGGCTGTGCGTGGGCTGGTCTATGAGGTCAGTAACACCGACCGGCAAGGATCAGCCTTTGGCCTGCTGGCAAACCTCCTAGGTGGTCATGTCGGCATCGGCATTGGTTCCACGGCTACGAACCTAGGCAACTTCATCCAGATCAAGAACACCAGCCTGGATGCGGTCTATTCCATGCTGTCGAGCGACAGCCGCTTCAAGGTAGTGTCATCGCCTGCGCTGCGCATTCAGTCTGGATCGCAAGGCGTCTTTTCGGTCGGCCAGGATGTGCCGGTGCTTGGTGCTTTATCGTATCCACAAGGCGCAGGGCAAGCCGTACAATCAGTCGAGTATCGCAGCTCTGGCGTCATCTTCGACATCCGGCCAGTGGTGAAGGAAAGCATCATCGACCTGGACATTACGCAGCAGCTCTCCAACTTCGTGAAGACGACAACCGGCGTCAACAACTCGCCCACGCTGACCAAGCGGGAGCTGAAAACGAAAGTGGGCATGCAGGATGGCGATGTGATCGTGCTCGGCGGCCTGACCGAGAGCAAGGACACCAACACAAGGGACGGCTTAAGCTTCTTGCCACGCTTCCTGCATACTACCGGGTATGAACAATCCAGCAGTGAAATTTTGCTGGTGCTTCAAGTGCAACGCGTACCGGGCGATCCGTCGTAGGTTGAGTACGTGAAATCGCTAATAGGCTTCATGAACTATGAGAAAAAAAACACATCAGCCTACCCATGCGGCAGTGCAGGCTAGGCAAATCAGCAACAAGCATCATGCAGATTCGTTGGATCTGCATATGGGCGGCATCCAGTCGCAAGCTACGCCTCGGCGGCGGTACACCTTGGATGAGCTGCTGGTTGCTTCTGATTACCCACTCGTTCCAACAAAGGAAGACCGAGAGTGGTTAGATGCGCCGCCTGTAGGCCGTGAATTGATCTGACAAGCCTAACGTTTGTGACCCTGCACGAGTACGTGAAATCGCTAATATCTCGCCTCTGTAGCGTTGTATCGCTCTATACAACATACAACGCTACAAACTACAGCAATTCATGGGTTGCACGATTCTAACGACCGGGCTATGGTTTCCCCGTTTTTGTTTGGAGGAACCATGAAGTTCAAACTGTTCGTTGGCATTGCTGCCGTCTCCGTTCTGTCAGCATGCAGCTCGGAGAAAGAGCATGATGTGCAGTACTACATTGACAACCCGACTGAGCGCGCAGCGAAAATCGAAGAATGCGTGAACAATCCTGGAAAACTGGACAGCACAGTAAATTGCGTGAATGCCAAAGAAGCGCAGGTACGGCAGGAGTTCAGCTCGGAAAACAAAGGGATGCCCAGCATCCGCTCTAACTGACGGCCTTCAAGGTCTGCAAGTTCAACAGCGTAAACTTGCCGCCATCGCGCCATCCCCCGGTGTCGATGAAAAAAACGTTGCCCAACTGCGCCATCTTGCTCACGGTCATGTGACCATGCACGATGGCGCGAACACTGCGGACAGGCTGCTTGTATCCGGTGCGGTAGCGGTCGATAGACCAAAGGCAGGTATCTTCGTCCTCGGTGCTGAATTGGCGCTCGTATACGGCCTGCCAGTCGTCATATGGGAAGTCGGCATGAATTATGCCCACTGGCCCATCTGCCGTGTCCACTTCAATCGCCAAGGGCAGTTCACGCAGGCTTTGTGCAATACGCTGGTGCATCAGCTCGTCTAGGCTGTCGAGCCATTCTCCACCATGTGCGGCATGGTCAATGTCTGACAGTGGATCACCCAACGCACGGCGCCATGTCATCAGGTCGTGATTGCCACAGACTGAATGGAACCAAGGCTGAGCAAGCCATTCCAGCACCAGGGCTGACTCTGGCCCTCGGTCTACCAGATCACCCACCGCGAATAGCCGATCATTCGCCGGTGAAAAACGCACCTTGCGTAGCGCAGCATCCAGCTTGCTGAAACAGCCGTGAATGTCGCCAACTGCGAAGTCTCGTCCCTGTGTGTTCAGGTCGAAGCGGTGCAGGCGAAACGTGTCATGCATTGTCTTTCTTCGGTGAGAACATAACAGAGCAACTTACTCAGACGGCGTGTGCCATGTCAAGGACGGGCACGGAAGCCGCAGCCCGGCTTGCCGGGACCGGGTGAGTACCCGGCGAAGCGAATCCTTGACACTCAGCGGACAAAACACGCTGTTGGTTGGGTTGCAGGGTCTCTTTGCCCTGCAACCCTGCCTAGCGGCGAGCGGCAGGGGTATTCTGGTTAACATTGCATAGGCTTAAGCTTCATCAATTTGAAGATCTTTCATTTTCTTGTGTAGCAGAAGCTATAATTTGTTCAGATATTTCCAATTGAAGAGCACATGTACTTATAAGGTATAACGATGCAAACTGAGCTTCTATCACTCTCAAAAGCTTTTAATGAGTATCTCTATCGAATACCTGACTATCAGCGTGGCTACTCATGGGGACCAAAGCAATTAAAGGATTTTTGGAATGATTTAGGTCAACTTGGGTTTGGACAGAAGCATTACACAGGCGTTCTTACATTGGAAGCAGTTTCGCCTGCCATCTATAAAATATGGGAAGATGATCTGTGGATAATAGAGTCAAAAAACTTTAAGCCATATTTCGTTGTGGATGGGCAGCAGCGTCTCACCACTGCAATTATTCTTATTCAATCAATTTTGGATCATACTCCAGAAGGAAAAACCCTTAACTACGACACTGTTGACGAAGTCAGGAAACGATTTATATTTCAAACGCGAGATGGCGGAATATCGCGATCATATGTTTTTGGATATGAAAAAGACAATCCAAGCTATGAATTTTTAAAAACAAAAATTTTTAAAGAACAGTCAAATAATCATGAGCTCCCTGAAGACACCATTTACACATACAATCTGCAGGCAGCCAGAGATTTTTTTGATGAGAAACTTTCTGCCATGTCCTTCGCTGAATTGGAGGAGGTTTATACGAAAGTATCTCAAAACATGTTGTTCAATGTTTTCACTATCTCTGAAGATATAGACGTTTTTGTCACCTTCGAGACTATGAACAACAGAGGAAAGCCTCTTTCTCACCTTGAACTTTTAAAAAACAGACTTATTTATTTATCTACCAAGTTTAACACTGAAGACTTGGACAGCAAGCACGACAGGTCTCGCCTTCGAAAAACAATCAATGAGTGCTGGAAATCCGCCTATCATTACATCGGCAGGAACCCTAAGCGCAGGCTTGTTGACGACCAATTCCTTCTCTTACAATTTATTCTATATTTTAATGTCAATCTACCAAAATCGGATTATGCTGAAGCCTCAAACAGCCTAGGCCTTTACGCATACAGACACAATGATGGATACAAGGACTACCTCCTTGAAAGCGTTTTTAATGTAAGAAATTTGTACGGCAATGAAGCTAACAAGTCTGAATGCAGTGATTCTTGCACTGAGTCCGATGAAATTGACATTGACTCTGATACAGTATTCAATAAAGTCAACATTGAACTGTCAGCAGAGAAAATACACGAGTATGCTTTAGATATAAAGAAAACCGTACAAATATATTATCAAACCCAAGACCCTGGAAACGGGAAGTTCTCTAGCCATGAGAAAGTATTGCTAGAACGCATACGTAGATTTTCTGTGTACGACGCGTCTGTAATGGTAGTCTCTCTTTACAAGAGCAAAAACTCTCTTCAGGAGAGAGTAAATTTTCTCGAGACTCTAGAACGAATTTTGTTTTTTAAATCATTCTCCGGTTGGTTTTTTAGAGACATTGATTTCTTGGAGGATGCTGCGCGCTATATCGCAGGAAAGAAAACTCTTGCAGCTATCGGCAACTCAATGCATGATATTTGCGAAAAATTCATAAAATCAAAAGATTTCCTAGATGCTTTGAAAAAATTTGGAAAAAATAGCGGTTATTATGGATGGGGTGCTGTTCGCTATTTCCTATTTGAATATGAGCAGGAGCTTTTTGCTGCATCAAGGAGTAATCGTTCAAAGTTAGATTGGGAAGAGTTTTCAAAAGAGAAATTTGAATCGGACTATGTCACCATAGAACACATATATCCACAAAAGAGTTCTAAAACTCAGTGGGACGCAAGGTTTAAATGCTACTCCGTAAAGGAACGGAATGTATTAAAGAACTCTATTGGAAATTTAGTTCCTTTATCTCGCCAAAAAAATTCAGCCTTAGGTAATCGGTCTTTTGATGAAAAGAAAGGTAGCAAGGCCAAAAAAGCCGGCTATCTTTATGGGTGCTATTCTGAAATAGAAGTGGCACAAGAGTCTGAATGGACAGCGCACCACATTGTCGAAAGAGGTATTCGCTTATTGTCGTTTATGGAGCGACGCTGGAAATTAGACTTAGGGGATGACGCAAAGAAAATTCAGATATTAGGCTTGGGCTTTGTTAATACCGAATCCGTAAATATAACTTAATATCGGCCCGACATTGGGCTGCATTGAATTTTCCTCTTAACTAAGATCATAATTCGTATCGAATTTAATGCGCTACGTCTATAAAACTGACGACGAAACGTCGACAGCAATGGCATATATAGTCGATCAATGATCACGACCTAATTTGATAACTCATTGTTTTAGCTAACATAGTCGAACATTGGTGCTCACCGGAACCGATTGCAAATCCGTGTACGTCGGTTCGATTCCGGCTTGCGCCTCCAGACAAATCAAAGGCTTACGCAATCAGCGTAGGCCTTTTTTGTTTTCTGCGTGGGGATTTTTTGACATTCCCCCGTCGCGGCGTACATCGCAACATGTTTGTCGCGCCATCCCTGTCTATCGCGTCAATGGGACGACTGGGCATCGCACGAATTCCAGCGTTTCAAGATTCAGGATGGTGAATTCCCGTCCGAAGACCGCGCCGGTGTCGATGTGATAGACGTTGCCCAGTACCAGCGGTTCAGTGAGCGGGGTATGCCCTGCAACGACTGCGCGTACCCCCGCGACACCTGATATGTTGTTCGCGCCTATGCGTTCACGGGACCACATGGCCATGCTGCTGACATTGCGCGCCTTGGCAGTCCCGTGCTCGCCCAGTAACGCGGCGGTGAAGGCTTGCCAGCTGCTGCGCGGCACGTCGGCATGTACCAGCCCGACCAATCCAGCCGATGTTTCGATTTCGATGGCGAAAGGCAGCTCCGCCATGGCCTGCGCGATACGTTCCTGGGCTGCGCGCGGCTGGTCTATGTTCCAGGCGCCGCCATTTTCGCGGTAGTTGGCTTCCTGCATGCACCCATTGGGCCAGCGCAATGCCATGTTGTCATGGTTTCCCATGACGGAATGGAACCAGGGTCGGGCCAGCCACTCCAGCACGGCAGCATTCTCAGGGCCGCGGTCAACCAGGTCGCCGACCGCAAAGAGCCGGTCGCGCGTGCAGTCGAATCCTATGCTTAGCAGCACCGCTTGCAGTTTCGCGTAACAGCCATGGATGTCGCCCACGGCAAAGTCCCGGCCGCCCCGGTTGATGGTGAAGTGTTGCAGTTTCATTGCCATACACGTATTTCGGCATCCCCACTCACTTTCCGCCAAGGCAAGTCAGCCGTCGGGCATGTCCATCGAGCCGCTGTCTCGACAATCGCCGGACGCATCCTGGGCACAGACCAGCCACACCAGTGGATGCCGTGTTCTGTCGGCCCCTATACCAGATAGAACAACAAGACGGCCGCAACAATGATGGCTACGGCCAGGCTGGCGATATTGATCCAAGCGCCAGCTTTTTCACCTGTTTTCGCGGCCTCGAGCGAGGCCTGGGCCATCTGATTTTCAAGTTCGGTATCGTAGGCGGACATGAATTCCTGTTCTCGCCCGGGGAAATTCCTGGCGGCGACTTCAGCCTCGATGCGCAGTTCATCTGAGCGTCGCGTCGGAGAAACGGCCGCAGCCTGGATTTCTACCTGGGCCTCCGCTGCATGCAGCCGGGCCAATTCCATTGCGCTGTTTTTGACTTCGGACATCGCTCACCTCCGCATGTAGGATGATTCCATCATACCCGAGAAGTTTTTCATCGCTTGAGCGCCAGCCTCTCTGCCTCCCCAATCCCCCAAAAACTGCCCCCACTTCCACTAGGGCCCCGCCGGATGCGACGTCAACGCAGCGCGCCCGGTGGCAGAAGTTCCAGCCCCGTTCTGCGTACGAATTCCTCGTAGCTGATGGGCGGCCCTGCCTTGGTGTCAGGACGATTCGCATGCCAGTGCACCCAGGCACGACCGCTGCTGGCGTCGTAGACGACTTTGTAGATATGACTGGGAACGGCAACATGGCCCGCGCCTATAGTTGCCACGCCGTTCTCATACACCGGACCAGTGAAGATGTAGACATCGCCTTTGGCGCGCTGCACATATTTGCGGGTGTCCTGTTCGATGCGATTCCAGGCGCCGCCATTATGGATCTGGTTCTGCGGCACCATATTGGCCAGCGAAAAGCTTTGCGCCATGGCTTCTGCCGTGTGCATGTCGCCCGCCGGCGCCATGTGGCCGCGCGAATAGCCCGACCCACGGTAATCCGCCAGGGTGGCGCGTTCGGCCTCCGGCAGGCGCGCTTCCGCATAGAACCTGTCGGTCCGCCCGATACTTCGGCCTTGCGCCAGCATTTGGCGATTGAGACGCTGTGCAACGAACACCGGCGTTTTCTGCCGGCCACCATGCAGGATGGCGAATGCGCTGAAGCACAGTTCGCGCAAAGCCGGCTGCGCAGGTACAACCGGCGGCCTGCGTTCCGGGAAGAACTGCGGACAGCCAGCAAAGTTTGTCTGTACCTGGGCCTGTCCTGTCACATGGCCAGGCTCGTCTTGCTGCCACACCATCCTGGACAGAATGGGTTCCAGCGACAGCTTGTCGCGCAGTTCGGGATGCAGAGCACAGCTGGCGGCCAGGAACGATGCCAGCGCGGAGGCCCCCAACGCCCGGAAGAAGCGCCCCGCCTGCCCTCCCGACGCCCTGGCTCGGCTGCGGCTACTGCTGGTGCTTGATGCAACGTTTTTCTTGCGGGGTACAGTTTTCTTCTTGGGGCTCATGCGACGGGTATCTGTTTGCTGCCGGGTACCACACCATGTCGGTAAGTACCCATTGGCATTGTAGCCGTTCACATCAGTAACCATTTGACCCGGCCTGCAGGCTGCCGCACCGCCCGGCGCGTTACGCTTTTCCAGCGCACACCCGCACGGCTGGCGGCTTCATGGGCCGAATGCCATAATCCCGGCTGCCGCTTTGTGCGGCTTCTTTTTATTCCCTCGGATCAGAGACCATGAAACGAACTGTCCCCATGCTGCTGGCCCTGGCTGCCGTCAGCATTTTGTCCGGCTGCGGAGAGTCTTCCAAGATTTCGCAGAACAATACCTGCATCTACTCCACGGACGAAGAGGCCAAAGCCTGCAAGCCCGGCGAACTGGCCTATTTCCGTCCCCAAAGCTGGGGCAACCAACAGTTGCCGCTGCAAGTCGCCGCCCTGTATTGCGACTTCGATCACCAGATCATGCATACCGACGCCGGCGTGCTCTGTGTCTTTACCGACAAGCGCCTGCATCTGCTGGACGCGGAATAAAAAACAGGCCTGGCCGCAGCGCTTGCATGTGCGCTGCGGCCAGGCCTGTTTATCATCGGGCCGAACGGCTCGATCAGTCGTTATGCACGCCTTTCTGCATCCACGCAGCCAGCTGGTGCGGACGCAGGCTGTCGTAGTCTTCGAAGGGCTGGTGAATCCAGGGGTTGGTCGGCAGACGATCCACGTAGTAATCCGGCGTGGCCTGCGCCCTGCCTTTCCACCACAGCACGGCCGTGCGCAGCTCCGTGATGGCAGGGAATTGCTTGCGCAAATGCTCGTGCACACGGTTGAAGGTCAGGCCGGTATCGACCATGTCATCGACCAGCAGTACCTTGCCATCCAGCGAGCCGCGCGTGATGGTGATGAATTGGGCAATATCCAGCTCACCTTGCTGGGTGCCGGCCGCTTCCCGATAGCTGCTGGTGGCCAGAATACCCAGGGGTACGTCGTAGATGCGCGAGATGACATCCCCCACACGCACGCCGCCACGAGCCAGGCACAGAATCTTGTCGAATACCCAGCCGGACTCATACACCTTGAGGCACAGGCGTTCGATCAGACGGTTGTATTCTTCCCAGCTTACCCACAGGTCGCTATCAGTGTTTTCAGGAAGGGCCATACTCATTACTCCATGCGAGTTCCAGACGGCCATCCAGGCCCCCGGCAACGTCAAAAAATGCCAGGCTGGTCCCAGGAAGGAAGGTCCGCTGAACGGACAGGCTGCCTTCCTGGCACAAATGGCCCGGCGATAAAAAAACCGCAGCCAAATGGCTGCGGCAGAAATCATAACGCCAAGCGGCGTCTGCTGTCTTTCCGGATCGGCTGATGCCAGGCGCAATCAGCCGAAAAACCGGACATCAATCCTTGAAAGGATGCTTCATCAGGATGGTTTCGTTGCGATCGGGACCGGTAGAGACCATGGCGATGGGCACGCCGCAGACTTCCGCCATGCGTTCCAGGTAGCGGCGGGCATTGGCCGGCAGTGCGTCGAAGGACTGTACGCCCACCGTGGATTCCGTCCAGCCCGGCAGCGTTTCGAACACCGGCTCGGTACGCGCCACGGCTGCAGCGCCGCTGGGCAACACGTCGACGAACTTGCCGTCCAGGTTGTAGCCCACGCCGATCTTGATCTCTTCGAGACCATCGAGCACATCCAGCTTGGTGATGCACAGGCCGCTGATCCCATTCAGACGCACCGAGCGCTTCAGCGCCGCGCCATCGAACCAGCCGCAACGGCGCGGACGGCCCGTCACTGCGCCGAATTCCTTGCCGACCTTGGCCAGGTGCGAACCGATATCGTCATGCAGTTCCGTGGGGAACGGGCCCGAGCCGACGCGCGTTGCATAGGCCTTGGTGATGCCCAACACATAGGACAGCGCCTGGGGGCCAACACCGGCACCCGCCGAGGCAGCACCCGCCACGCAGTTGCTGCTGGTCACAAAGGGGTAGGTACCGTGGTCCACGTCCAGCAGCGCGCCTTGTGCACCTTCGA
This sequence comes from Kerstersia gyiorum, assembly GCF_004216755.1. Taxonomy (GTDB): domain Bacteria; phylum Pseudomonadota; class Gammaproteobacteria; order Burkholderiales; family Burkholderiaceae_B; genus Kerstersia; species Kerstersia gyiorum. Next base: position 123,501 of record NZ_SGWZ01000004.1, on the reverse strand, counting down.
ACAGCAGGTTCTGGCCGGCTTCGCGGGCCTCGAACAGCAGCGTGGAAACATCGGCCACCATGGGCTTGATGATCGGGGCGAAGGCCAGCGCCTCGTCCAGCACTTTCTTGAAATCGACCGCTTCGCCGCCCAGGTACTGGGTCAGCACGAAGTTGTGGTACTCCAGGACTTCTTCCAGCTTGGCGGCGAATTGGGCTTCGTCGTACAGATCCTGCACGCGCAGGGCGCGGCGGCCGACCTTGTCTTCGTAGGCCGGGCCGATGCCACGGCCGGTCGTGCCGATCTTGCCTTCGCCCTTGCGGGCTTCGCGAGCCTGGTCAACCGCAATGTGGTACGGCAGGATCAGCGTGCAGGCTTCGGAAATCTTCAGGCGCGAACGCACGTCCAGGCCGGCGGCTTCCAGTTCGGCAACTTCGGTCATCAGCGCCTGCGGCGACAGGACGACGCCGTTGCCGATATAGCAGGTCACGCCGGGATGCATGATGCCCGAGGGAATCAGGCGCAGCACCGTCTTCTTGCCGTTGATCCAGAGCGTGTGGCCGGCATTGTGGCCTCCCTGGAAACGCACCACGCCCTGGGCCGATTCTGCCAGCCAGTCGACGATCTTGCCCTTGCCTTCATCACCCCACTGGGTGCCGATAACTACTACGTTCTTAGCCATGTCTGTATTCGAGAAAAGAGTAGATTCAAATCCGGAAAAAGCCCTGGAACGGCGCCTCAGCAGCGCCCGCCCTGGCAGCATGCCCGTTCAGGCACGCTCCAGCGAGCGCAGCTTCCAGGCCCCTTCATGTTCGTAAAGTTCTCTGTCGCAGAAAAACTCGTCCTGTTCGTGCTCGTGGCCGGGCAGCATCTGCACCACGACTTCGCCCCGGCTGCGCAGTTCGTGCACCACTTTTTCCAGCACCGGATCGGTGCTCCAGGGCGCACGGATCGCCGGGGACGCCTGGGCCGGCTGCAGGCCCGCCGCCAGCTTGCGCAGGTCCAGACTGAACCCTGTCGCGGGCCGGGCCCGCAAACCGGATTCGCCCACCTTGTCGTAGCGGCCGCCACGGACGATTTCATCGTGCCAGCCCTGCGCATAGATGGCGAACGTGACGCCGGAGTGATAACCATAGCCCCCGACTTCCGCCAGGTCGATGCTGATGCAGGGAACATCCAGGGCCTGCGCCGTCGTCTGCAGCTGGTCCAGCGCCGCCGTGACACCCGGCAAGGCGGGCAGGCACTGGCGTGCCTGGTCCAGCACTTCCAGGCCGCCATAGAGGTTGGGCAGGCGCTCCAGTGCCGTCCAGGTGGCCGCAGCCACGCCAGGCACAACTGCCGCCAGCTCACGCAGGCCGGGGATGTCCTTGTCGCGCAACAGGGTGAAAACCGCTTCCGCATGCGGAGCGATGGCCGCATCGGCATCCAGGATGGACTGCGCCAACCCAGGGTGATAGAGATCCAGGCGGGCATCCACGACCCCGGCCACGCGCACGCTGGCAAACGCCAGGCGAACGATTTCGAGGTCGGCCTCGACGCCGGCATGCCCGTACAGCTCGGCGCCGATCTGCAACAGTTCGCGCCGCGCCAACAGGCCGGCGGGACGGGTATGCAACACCGAGCCGCAATAGCACAGACGCGTGACCGCATCGCGATTCAGCAGGTGTGCGTCTATGCGCGTCACCTGGCGCGTCATGTCGGCCCGGATGCCAAGCGTGCGGCCAGACAGCTGGTCCACCAGCTTGAAAGTACGCAGGCTCAGGTCCCGCCCGGTACCCGACAACAGTGAATCTATGTATTCGACCAGTGGCGGCGCCACCAGCTCATAGCCATAAACCCGGTAGAGATCCAGCAGCTTGCGGCGCAACTCTTCGATGCGTCGTGCTTCTGCCGGCAATGTGTCGGCAATCCCTTCCGGAAGCAACCAATCGCCCATCATGATATTTCAGCAATTCCCAAAACTGGATACGCTTGCGCAAAGTGCGCGGGCAAACAAAAAGCGGCTTGGGGCGTAAGCCCGGCAAGCCGCCTAGGAGTAACGCAGGGTCTGTGCCAGACAAACTTCCTGCAATTAGCTTACGGGTTATTGTATACCCTTTGCAGATTTACACAAACCACCGCCCGGCGCCATGCCCCGGCACATGAAAACGCGCCGTTCACCCAATTGTTGAACGGCGCGTTCCGCAGGTTTGCCGGTGCCCGCAGGCAAAACTTACTCGATTTCCCGGCCCTTGGTTTCAGGCAGCAGCAAAGCCGTCACCAACACGACGGCATAGGCCGTACCTGCGAATATCCCGATCGCCATGCCCAACCCCGTCACGCCGGAGAGGTAGCCCACCAGGCTAGGGAACAAGGCCCCTACGCCACGGCCGAAATTGTAGGCAAAGCCCTGCCCGGTGGCCCGCACATCCGAGGGGAACAGCTCAGTCAGATAGGCGCCCATGCCACTGAAAATCCCCGACGCCGCAAATCCCAGCGGGAAGCCCAGGTACAGCATCTGCTCGTTGCTCAGCTGGAACTGCGTGTAGGCATAGACGCTGATGCACGAGATCACGGCAAAAATCAGCAGGTTGGCCCGGCGCCCCAAGCGATCCGTGAGGTAGGCGCCCACGATATAGCCGATGAACGACCCCAGGATGATGACCATCAGGTAGCCGCCGGTACCAACCACGGACAACTGCCGTTCGCTCTTGAGGAAGGTCGGCAACCAGGTGGTCACGGCGTAATAGCCGCCCTGAACGCCGGTGCATAGAATGGCGCTCAGCACCGTGGTCTTGAGCAGCGCCGGGGAAAATATCTTCCACGGCGAACTGCGCTCACCACGGCTGGCCTGTTCTTTCTTGGTGCGCTCGAAGATTTCAGGCTCGGGCACGTGACGGCGGATGTACAGCACCAGCAGCGCCGGAATCACGCCGATCCAGAACAGCGAACGCCAGGCCCAGTCTTCAGGCAGCACGCTGAAAGCCACCGTATATAGAAGCGCCGCCAAGCCCCAGCCGATCGCCCAGCCGCTCTGCACCGTGCCCACGGCGCGGCCACGGTATTGGGTGCGGACGATTTCGCCCATCAGCACGGAACCCACTGCCCATTCCCCGCCGAAGCCCAGGCCCTGCAATGCCCGCAGTACGAACACCTGCTCGAAATTCTGTGCAAAGCCGATCAATACCGTGCACAGCGAGAACCATAGGATAGTCGCCTGCAGCACGCGCACCCTGCCGTAGCGGTCCGCCAGGATACCAGCCAGCCAGCCGCCCACCGCCGAGAACAGCAGCGTGACCGTGCCCAGCATCCCGGCCTGGGTGCGGTCGATATTGAACAAGGTGATCAAGGTCGTGATGACGAAAGTGAACACCATGAAATCCAGCGCATCCAGCGCCCAGCCGCCAAACGCGGCAATAAAGGTTTTCCGTTCCTTGGGGGAAAGTTCCGAATACCAGCTCATGATTCTGTCTCCTGTTTATGGATATCTGTTTGCCACCATGCTGCCTGCCGCCTTCAGGCGGGCGTGGCAGGAAAACCGTAGAGCCGGGCCGGGTTGTCGACCAGGATGCGGCGGCGCGTCGTTGCGTCCGGCGCCCATTGCGGCAACAGGTTCAGCAGCTTGCCGGTATCGGGCATCTGCTCGCGCGCCACGTGCGGCCAGTCGCTGCCCCACACCATGCGGTCCGGCGCCAGTTCGATGAGCGACTGCGCCAGGGGCTGCACATCGCGGAACGCCTCGAAATCGTCGCTGATGCGATAAGCGCCAGAGAGCTTGACCCAGAAGCCATGGTCCGCCACCAGGCTGCGCATGGCCTGGTAGCCCGGCGCATCCAGCCCCATCGAAACCGGCGCATGTCCCATGTGGTCGATCACCCCTGGCACGGGCAGGCGTGTCATGCGCGGCATCAATTCCGGCAAATCGCGCACATCCATCAGGAATTGCATGTGCCAGCCCAACGGCGCAATGCGCGCCGCCAGCCGCTCCATGGCCTCAAAGCCGATGCCGCCGCCGAACAGGACATTGATGCGCAAGCCGCGCACGCCGGCTTCGTGCATGGCCAGCAGTTCGCGATCGCTGATATCTGCGTCGACCACGGCAATGCCGCGCAAGCGCTGGGGGTTGCGCCGCAGCACTTCCAGCATGTAGCGGTTGTCGGTGCCATAGACACTGATCTGAATCAGAACGCCATGACTCATGTGGTTGCTGTCGAGCATCGCCAGATATTTCTGCTCAGGCGCCGGCGGCGGCGTATAGCTGCGATTGGCCACCATCGGATAGGCGTCGCTGTCGGCCACGACGTGGGCGTGCGTATCGACGGCGCCCGGAGGAACATCGAAAGCAGGCGCTTCGAATTGCGCCAGCGGCGCGCGGCACAGGGCTGCGGTTTCGGTTTGAGGATGGCTAGACATGGAGTGTCCTCGCTGTGGGTAAGATCAGGAAATAGTGCGCGGCACCAGGCACGCGGGAGTCAGTTCATCGCAACGGTTGATGCCCAGCATCCCCATGTTGCGGTCGATTTCCTCGCGCAACAGCCTGATGCCATGGGCAACGCCCGCTTCGCCGGCAATGGCGGCGGCGTAATTGAAGGGGCGTCCGACAAAGACCATGCGTGCCCCCATCGCCAGCGCAACCATCACGTCCGAACCGCGCCGAAAACCACTGTCAACCAGAACGGGCAGGTCCGGCACAGCAGCCACGACCGCCTGCAGGGAGCGCAACGGCGAGATGGCACCGTCGAGCTGGCGGCCCCCGTGGTTGGAGACGATGACGGCATCCGCACCATGCTCGCGGGCCAGCTTCGCGTCGGCCGGATGCAAGATGCCCTTGATCACCAGGTTACCGTGCCATTGACGGCGGATTTCAGCGAAATGGCGCCAGTTGAGATGGTCCCGGGCAGTGAAATCCCGCAGCACCGTGGCCGACAGGATGGGCGCGCCGCGCGTCGCGAAAGAGTTCTCAAAATGCGGCATGCCGTGACGCGCCAGCGTACGCAGAAAGGTGCCGAACAGCCAGGAAGGCCGCGTCAGGCCATCCCAGGCCAGCCGCAAGCTGGGCTTGAGCGGCGTGGAGAAACCGGCGCGGATATTATTTTCGCGATTGGCATTGACGGGGATATCCACTGTCACGACCAGCGTATCGCATCCGGTACGCGCCACACGGTCCAGCAAGGCGGCAATGCGTTCGGAATCCCCGGGCAGATAGGCCTGGAACCAGGTCCCCGGCACATCTTCCATGACAGTTTCCAGCGGAATGACGGAAGTGCCGCTCAGGACTGCAGGAATATTCGCAGCACGCGCAGCGCGGGCCAGCACGACGTCGCCACGGTAGGCGGTCAGCGCGGCCAGGCCCATGGGGGCAATACCGAAGGGGCTGTCATAGGTGCGGCCGAACAGTTCGACTTTCTGGCTGCGTCCGGACACGTCCGTCAGAATGCGTGGCAGCAGGCCGTATTCCAGCAAGGCATGCTGGTTGTCGCGTCCGGCGCGGCCATCCTCCACGGTACCGGCGACATACTCGAACAGCGGCCTGGGTAAGTGCCGCCGGGCCTGGCGCTCGAAATCCTGCAAGTTCAGCACGCCGCGCAGTCTGCGGGGCTCGCTTGCCTTTGATTTTGCGTTCGGTTGAAAAACAGACATGGGTGCTGCGCCTTGAATACAACGATGAGGCGCATTCTAGAAATGGCACTTTCTTTGGTAAATTGAAATAAACACCCGGCTTAGATTGAATAAAATCGAACAAAAATCTGGCAATGAATGCCTGGTGTGGCGGTTTTACTGGCCGCGCAGCCGATCCGATTACCGAATGCCTCGGCGAAAAGCCGCAGGCACTCACATCAAACCTGGTATTTACCCCTATGCCTGCCTGCCCCCGCCAACCGTTGCCACCAGCCTTCTTTCATCCTGGCCCCGGTTTCACCCCGGTCGGCAGCCCGCGTTCCAATACACCCACTTATCCTCCCCACGCACGCCCATGATGCCCCCCACCCTCAAGCAGATAGAAGCGTTCTATCGCGCCGCGACCTGCTCCAACTTCGCCACGGCGGCGCAACGCTTGCATCTATCGCTGTCGTCGCTGTCCAAGCGCATCAGCGAGCTGGAAGCCGCACTGGGCGTACAGTTATTCGACAGGCGCGGCAACCGCGCCACGCTGACGCATGACGGCCAGCGCCTGTTGCCCGTGGCGCTGGCGGCGCTTGATGCCGCACAGGCCCTGCAACAGGCGGCCGGCAACCAGGGCGCCAGCCTGAACGGCACCTTCGAACTGGGCGCAGGAGAACTGTCGGCGCTGAGCTGGCTGCCGGACTTCGCGGCACAGGTGCGGGCATTGCATCCCGCCTTGCAGCTCGCGCTGGACGTGGATATGGGCGCTCCACTGGAACAGCGGCTGGCCGCCGGCAAACTGGACCTGGCCGTGATTGCAGGGCGTTCTTCACGCAGCGATATCCTGTCCCAACCCATCGGACGTGCGGATTTCGAATGGGTGGCTGCGCCAGCGCTACTGGCCGGCCGCAAAGCCAGGCAGCGCGACCCGGCCGCCTTGCTGCAGGAACTGCCGCTCATCACCTTGCCCGCTGGCGCCGGCACGACGCGTATTCTCGACGATTGGCTGATGAGCCAGCAGATCCATCATGTCACGCGGCTGTCCTGCAACAACTGGACGGCCGTGGCCGGCATGCTGCGGCGCGGCCTGGGTGTCGGTTTCCTGCCCTGCGGCTGGGCCTTGCACGCCAACGATCGGCAACCGCTTGCGCGCCTGGAGCACCGGCAACCGCTGGCTCCCTTGCTGTATTCGGTCCAGTGGCGCCGCAGTGACGAACGCCCGCTGATCCTGGCGATGCGCGAACTGCTGGCGGGTTGCGTTGATTTTTCCGCCCCCAGGGAAAACCTGTAGCAGCCAGGCCGCAAGCAGTGCCGCCCGCCTGGCCCGGCTCTGCCACAGGTTCGCCTATTTTTCGTACTTGTAGAAGCCCTCGCCGCTGGCAACGCCCAACTTGCCCTGGTCGAGATAGTTTTCCTTCAACCAGTTCGCCAGCCTGCGTTCACGTTCCCCGCCCTGCGACAGGATGTTGTACGGCGTATTCAGGCCGATGATGTCATAGATCTGGAATGGCCCCATGGGCGCGCCGGTGGCGATGCGCCATACCTTGTCCACATCATGCGGGTCGGCATAGCCGCCTTCCGCCAGTTCCGCGGCGGCATTGAGCAAGGGCACCAGCAACGAATTGAGTACGTACCCAGCCTTCTCCTTGCGCACGGGAATGGGCACCATGCCAATATCCGCGGCAAACTGCACCAGGGCATCGAACACGGCGGGATCGGTATCGGACGTGCCCATGATTTCCGCCGTATTGAACTTCCATATCTGGTTGGCGAAGTGCAGGGCCAGGAAACGATCCGGACGGCCAGTGGCATCTTTGATGGCGCTGGGCAGCAAGGTAGACGAATTGGTGGCGAAGATAGTCCTGGCCGGCGCCAGGCCCGCCAGCCTGGCGTAGGTTTCCTGTTTGATGGCAAGCACTTCCGGAATGGCTTCGATGACCAGATCGGCATCGGCCACGGCCGCAGCCAGGTCGGTGCTCAGGTGCAGTCTTGCCGCCGCCGCATCAGTCTTGCCATCTGCCGCGCCCGGCACCTCACGCACGTAGGTTTCCGCCAATTTGGCAAAACGCTGGCTGGCCTGCTCTGCCGATTGATCATTGACGGCATATGCCGTTACGTCAAAACCGCTGTAGGCGCTTTGAAACGCAATCTGGGAACCCAGCACGCCCGTGCCGACCACTGTGACCTTCCTGATGGTGCTCATTGCTATCCTTTGACTGGAATGCCGGCAACGTCCGGGGAGTCGCGCCGCCGCTAGTAAATAATGACCTAATATAAAGATGAAGACGAGCTTCCCGCACATCTTGTAACGAACAACTGTTACAAGACGGCAGTCGATACAGGCAATCTCACACCAGTATCCCCCCCACAGTCTCCCCGTTTTTCCCGTCTTGAGCTTCCTATCTTTATTGCCCGGCGTTTGCCCACGCCCCACATATGGCGATATAAAGGCGGCTACGTGAAATATCCGCCCTGCGCCCGCTGGCCGGCTACAAACCGTTTTTTGTGGCCGCATCAGGCGTCAGACAATGAATGAAACGTATTCTTATAGGAAGAAAGCCGTGCACCGCGCTACTCATCTGTCCGCCGCTGGCAAGTTCCCGTTTACCCACCGCGTCGCCCGCGCCTGCCTCACGCCTGTCCTGGCCGCCATCCTGAGCTGCGCCGCAGTCTCCGCGCAGGCCGAACCGGTCGAGGTCTCCCACGTACAAGGCAACACCACGCTGCCGGCCAAACCAGAAAAGCTCATCGTGCTGGACTTCGCCACACTCGACACCCTGGATGCCCTGGGCGTGCCGGTGGCCGGCGTCCCCAGCGCTGCCGTGCTGCCTGAACGCCTGCAAAAATACAGCGCGGACGATGTGCTGAAAGCCGGCACCGCTTTCGAGCCGAACTATGAGGCCATCAATGCCGCCAAGCCCGACCTGGTACTGGTGGCCGGCCGTTCCGCCCCCAAGTACGACATGCTCAAGCGCATTGCACCGACAGTGGACCTGACGCCTGACGCCGCCGACCTGCTGGGCAGCCTCGAGCACAACACCAAGCTGCTGGCCGGCCTGTTCGACAAGGAAGATGTGGCTGACGCCAAACTGGCCACGCTGCACGAATCCATAGATGCGCTGAAGGCCAAGGCGGCCCAGGCCGGCCCCGGCCTGATCGTGCTGACCACTGGCGGCAAGATGAGCGCTTACGGCCCGGGTTCGCGTTTCGGCGTGCTGCACGATGCCTTCGGCATTGTGCCGGCAGACCCCAACCTCAAGGTTTCGCTGCACGGACAGGCCATTTCCTTCGAGTACATCCTGAAGACCAACCCCGAATGGCTGTTCGTGATCGACCGCGATGCCGCCATCGGCCGCGAAGGCACGTCGGCCCAGCGCCTGCTGGACAATGAACTGGTCCGCAAGACCGCCGCCTGGCAAAAGGGCCATGTGGTGTATCTCGATGCCGCCAACTGGTATCTGCTGGGCAGCGGCGGCCTGGCCGCCATGCAGCAAAACGTCGATCAGCTGAGCGCCGCCTTCGATGAAAAGCAGTAATCCGGCCGTCGCCGCTCCGCGAGTGGCGCGCCGGCGTGTTCCGTCTGCAGGCTGGCTGTTGCCCGCCTGCGGCGGGATCGCCGTTTTATTCGTGATCAGTCTGTTCATCGGCGCCAGCGATCTCAGCTGGCGCGACCTGTGGCAGGATGATGCCGGCGATGCCTGGTCCCTGCTCACGGTCAGCCGCCTGCCACGCACCATCGCCCTGCTGCTGGCTGGCATCGCACTAGCCGTCGCCGGCCTGCTCATGCAGGTCATGGTGCAGAACCGCTATGTCGAGCCCTCCACCACCGGCACTGTCGAATCGGCCATGCTGGGCATCCTGTTCGTTGCCCTGGTCATGCCCGACATTTCCGTTGTGGGACGCATGCTGGTCGCCGGCAGTTTCGCCATGGGCGGCACCATGTTGTTCCTGATGATCCTGCGGCGCACACCATTGCGCTCCCCCTTCCTGGTCCCGCTGGTCGGTATCGTGTTGGGCGGCATCGTCAGCGCCGTGACGAATTTCTTCGCCTATCGCTACGATATGCTGCAATCCCTCAATGCCTGGACCACCGGCGATTTTTCCGGTGTCCTGCGCGGACGCTACGAATTGTTGTGGATCGGCTTCGCGCTGGCCTGTGCGGCCTATCTCGCCGCCGACCGTTTCACGGTCATGGGCATGGGCCAGCGCTTCAGCACCAATCTCGGCCTGAACCACCGCGCCCTGACGCTGGCAGGCCTGGTCATCGTATCTGCGGTATCGACCGTCGTGGTCATCACGGCTGGCAACATCCCGTTCCTGGGGCTGGTGGTGCCCAATGTCATCAGCCTGATCATGGGCGACAATATGCACCGCTCCCTGCCATGGATCGCCCTCATGGGGGGCGGCCTGGCCCTACTGTGCGATATTGTCGGCCGCCTGATCAATCCGCCTTATGAAATACCCATCGGCGTCACCATGGGCATACTCGGGTGCATCCTATTCCTCTACCTGATTCTACGCAACAGGAACGGAGCCGCATGATGCATCGTGGTGAATCATCCCCTGCCCTGGCGACCGTCGACACATTGCCACTGAATCCTGCCGCACGACGCGCCTGGCGCCTGCTGCCGCTGCTGGTCCTGGCGCTACTGGCCATCCTCGCCTTCATGACGACCGGCACCCGTGGCGACTGGGGTTTCATTCTGGCGTTCCGCGGAATCAAGCTGGCGACCATGGTGCTGGTGGCCTGTGCCATTGCAATTTCTACGGTGCTGTTCCAGACCATCACGCATAACCGCATCCTCACGCCCGCGCTGATCGGTTTCGATGCCCTCTATACCCTGATACAGGCCGCGGCCGCCTTCAGCCTGGGCACCGAACTTACGTCGATTTCGCAAGCCAGCGGCGTTCAGTTCCTGGTGCAGGTCGCCATCATGACCGGGCTGGCCTGCCTGCTGTTCCGCTGGCTTTTCACCGATACGGCACAAAGCCTGCATCGCCTGATACTGGTCGGCATCACTTTCGGCCTGCTGTTTCGCAGCCTGGCCAATCTGCTGATGCGCCTGATCGACCCGAATGAGTTTGTCATCGTGCAGGACAAACTGTTCGCGTCCTTCAATTCCGTGGAACCCAAGCTGCTCGGACTGAGCACCGTACTACTGGTGGCCGCAGCGCTCTGGGCGCTACGCCTGCTGCCGCGCTACGATGTCCTGGCGCTGGGGCGCGATATCGCCATCAACCTGGGCGTGCCCTATCAGCGCACCGTCATGCAGACGCTGGTGGTCATTGCCGTGCTGGTTGCCGTTTCCACGGCGCTAGTCGGCCCCATCACCTTTCTCGGCCTGCTGGTCAGCAACCTCGCCTACCACGTCATGGATTGCGACCGGCACCGGCTAACCCTGCCTGCCGCCATCCTGATCGGCATCATCTTGCTGGTGGGTGGCCAGACCGTGCTGGAACATGTCCTGCATCTGGAAACTGCGATCAGCGTGGTCATCGAGTTCACCGGCGGGCTGCTGTTCCTGCTCATGGTTACGCGCAAGGCAATGAAATGATAGAAGTCTCCGAACTCAGCAAACACTATGGCGGCAGCGTCGTGGTCGATGGCGTTTCGCTGCGCATTCCCACGGGAGGCGTCACCGCCATCATCGGCCCCAACGGGGCGGGCAAATCCACCCTGCTCTCCATGATCAGCCGACTGCTGCCCATGGATGCCGGCGCAGTCCTCATCGACGGGCTGGACGTCAGCCGCGCCAGCAGCAAAGTGCTGGCCAGGCGGCTCGCCATCCTGCGCCAGGACAACCACCTGCCGCTGCGCCTGACCGTCCGCGACCTGGTGGCGTTCGGCCGTTTCCCGCACAAGGGCGTGAGCACGGCCGAGGAAGACGAACGGCAGATCAGCATGGCGCTGCGTTACATGGATATGGAAACGCTGGCGCATCGTTTTCTCGACGAGTTGTCCGGCGGCCAGCGCCAGCGCGCCTTCGTCGCCATGGTGTTATGCCAGGACACCGACTACGTGCTGCTGGACGAACCGCTCAACGGACTGGACATGCAACACGCGGTAGCCATGATGCGCACCTTGCGGCATGCGGCCGACACCCTGGGCAAGACCGTGGTGCTGGTGCTGCATGACATCAATTTCGCTTCCTGTTATGCCGACGCCATCATCGCAATGCGCCGGGGCCGGCTGGCCCATCATGGCTCGCCGGCGGAACTGGTCAGAAGCGATCTGCTCAGCGAACTCTATGAAACGCCCATCAGCGTGCATGACATCGGCGGCCAGCGTATCTGCGTCTATTACACCGGCCAGCCCCGACGCTAAGGCCAGCCCGCCCAGGCGCAGGAATCGTAACAACCAGGCTCGCATGGCATGAGGTCATGCAGACGACTGCAGGCCTGGCGGTAGGATTTCGGCCAGGCCTGCATTTTCCGCGGCTCAGTCCTTCACGAACGAAACCGGGAAGCTGTACTCGTACAGCGGCAAGTCCGCCAGCGCCTCGCGCCCATGGGCTTGCGGGTCGGCAACGACCTGCCAGCTGCCGCCAATGCGGGCGGTCTGGCGCTGGCCACGCTCGTAGCGCTCCCAGCCCTGCACGCCGGCACGATCCGAATTCGGGTTGCCGGTGCGGGCGAACTGCCCCCAGATTGCCCCCAGGCGATTGCGCACCTCGATCTGATCGGAGCTATCCTGCACCAGCGCCCGGGCGGCATCCAGCGTACCGAACACGAAGGGCACTTCCGACGTATGGGCCGCACCGAGCACGCCTGCGCGCGCCGGAGACTTCCAGTCGAACTCGTAGGCGTAGACGGCAGCGCCGTTCAGATCCGCCTGACGATCCGCAAACGCCAGTGTTGGCAGCTTGTAGTTGTAGTCGCCGGCAATGGCGATCAATTGATGGGCAGGCGTGCTGCCCGGATAGCGTGCCGCGTAGCTTTGGAGGATTTCCCTGGTCTGCGCATCCGTCAGTTGCAGGAATTTCTGTACCCGGGCCTCCAGCTGCGCCTGGCTGATGGAAAAATTGGCCGGATTGCCTGCCAGGAAAAACGTCGCTTCATCCTGGGCATAGCCCACCAGCACCGGCACGTCAGCCGCCAGCGCCACCGCGCGCGGGTCATAGGGTTCCTCACGGAACACCACGCCGTCGAGCGTCGGGCGGAATTCACTGACGCCGCCGGTCTTGGCCAGCAGCTTGCCATAGGCGGCGAGGATCTGTTCCACCGGCAACTGCTGGATGCGCGCAGCATTGCCTGCATTGAGCCCCAGTTCCTGCAACAGGCCATGCGTGGCGCGCTCAGCCTTTTCCTGGCTGCCCAGGCGCCACAGACCCGAACCGCTTTGTACGATGGCCTTGTGGAACAGGCCCTTGGCCGCCGGCAGCCCCAGCAGCGCCGTGACCTTGGCCGCTCCGCCGGATTGCCCGAAGATCGTAACGTTGTCGGCGTCACCGCCGAAGCCCTCGATGTTGTCCTTCACCCACTGCAGGGCCTCGACCTGGTCCAGCACACCGACGTTGGCCGATTCCGCTGCGAACCCGGGCGCATTTTCACCCACATAGAGCGACCCGAACACATTGAGGCGATGATTGACGGAGACGACGACCACGTCCTGGCTCTGCGCCAGGAAACTGCCATCGAAACCGGCGGAAGTCCCTGCTCCAGCAGAAAACGCTCCGCCATGCAGCCAGAACAGCACCGGCCGCTTCTTGCCGTCATTGATGGCAGGGGTGTAGACCGCCAGCGACAGGCAATCCTCATCGGCGGCCACGCCAGACCAGTACCAGGCGAATTCCGCAACGGAAGCACCCTTGAGCTGTGGCGCACTCGCGCCATGCTTGGTGGCATCGCGCACGCCTGCCCACGGCTGCTTGCGCACGGGCGGCTGGAACCGGTTGGCTCCTGCCGTTGTTTCGCCATAGGGGACGCCACGGAAGGCATAGCCCTGGCTGGTGCGCACGCCACGCAGACGCCCGGCCGCCGTTTCCACGACCGGTTCGCCCGCCGCGACCGGACTGGCGCAGGCCAGCAGGCCACCCGGCAAACTGACGACCACACCGGCTTTCAAGCCTGATACCAGAAATTCTCGTTTATTCATCATCCATCCTTCGTTCATACGCTGCACCACCAGCCAGACCGGCTGCCCGCCACTGTCGGACAATGCTGCTGCCAGCACAGGGGTAGACCGATTAGTCTAAATAACCCGAAGGCATGTTCAAACGAACTTTTATGCATTAACTAACATCTGATAACAGGGGTAGCCCGACGGCTGGCATGGCTAGGACGGCATGTGCAGCACCCCGATAACGAGGGCCTGCATGCCCCGGTCGAATTCCGCTTCGATTTCCGCAGCCTCAGTTTCATCATCCAGCAGCGGCACATCATCGTCCGCGCTAACGGCATACACGGTATCTGCCAGCGCAATGCAATGAAAGGCAATCGTGGACAACAGCCAGCGTGCCCGCCCGCGCGTCAAGCCGTAGCGGCCAGCGAACCATTCATGGTGCGCATAGATTTTGTCCAGCATGGTGGGCGTGGTAGCGCTGCGCCGTATCAGATAGGGCGCCAATCCCTGGTGCCGGCGCACCAGTTCGCGCAAAGACGCACTGAAGCGATGCAGGTATGCCTCGAGCGGCTCGTGTAGCGGCCCAACCGTTTCCGGCATCTGCCAGCGGCAGAAAATCTCCTCGGCGACCAGACGCTTGAGCGCCTCCAGGTTCTGCACATGCTTGTAGAGGGCCATGTGACTCACCCCGAGCAAAGCCGCCACGCCCACGAATGTCATCCTGGGCAAGCCCATGACCATCCCCGCCTCGGCAATGCGCTGGCGAGTGATGCTGGGCGGCCGGCCACGCCGGGGGGCTGGTTTAACCGTTTCCATGTATTTCGCTTTTCCGGGTCATCTTCATCTGATCAACGAAATTAGTTTATCATCATGAAACTAATTGATTGAAAACCATTCTCGACCTGGGCCTGATTTTCGGAATAACGGTTCCGCCACGGCGCCCCTTCCCTGAAACCGGACGCCCCTGCCGATGACAGAACACACCATGACTCAAACTGTTCCCCGGAACCGATGGCTGGATCCCGTCCTGCTCCCCGCCTTGAAACCCGCATTCCCGGCCCTGGCTGCCGGTATCGGCACCGCTGCGGCATCTGGCCTCGCGACACTCGGCGCGCTCTGGTGCCTGGTCTGCATGCTGCGCGAGCCGACGCTGTCCTGGGCGGGTGCGGCTTGCTTTTTGTGGGTCAGCGGCGCCCTGCTGGCGTCGCTGTCTGCGTGGCTATCGCATGACGCAGAAGGACGTTTCGAGGCCAGGCTCAGGCGGCAGGTCGCCGGGCACCTCCTGCGCCTGCCAGCCAGCACGTTAAGCCGCCACGGCGGCGACAAGCTGCGCCGTCTGGTGTCGGACGACATCAGCGCCCTGCACCACATGGTTGCGCACCTGCCTTCGGAAATCGCCACCTTTGTCATCGTGCCGATTGCCTCCGTGCTGCTGCTGTCCGGCCTGGCCGGTCCGCTTGCCTTGCTGGCGCTGATCCCTGGCGCACTGGCTGCCGGTTTCTACCTGGTGGTGATTCCGAAAATGGCAGCCCGGCAAGGCGCTGAACAAGCGGATGTCATGGGCAATATCATGAGTGCCGCCGACGACTATGCGCGCGGCATCCGAGTGAGCCGCATCTATGGCGCCCAGGCCGGCGCGGCGGCCGCCTACCAGTCGGCGACACGGCGCTTCATCGACGGCATGCTGGAACGCGTCGGCCGGGTCGCGACGGCTGCCGCCATCGCCGTCGCACTGCTGCAGGCTGTTTCCACCTTCGCCATTGCCTATGCGGTCGGCCATGAACTGCCCGCCTATCGGCTGGCTGCCGCCCTGCTGTTCAGCCTGGCCATCGTGACCCCAGCGCTAAAGCTCGGTCACGGCCTGGATTATCTATCAGCAGGACGTGCCGCTGCACAGCGCCTGGCAGCACTGCTGCAAGAAACCCCGCTGGCCAGCGGCACCTGCCTGGCGCCCGAACCCACGGGCCAGGGCCTGCCGCTGACGGTTTCGGACCTGCAACTGCAGCAGGGGGAACGCCATTTGGTCCAAGGGCTGACGCACATTTTCATGCCAGGCACCCTGACAGCCATCACCGGCCCCAGCGGAAGCGGCAAGACCACGCTGCTGCGCGTGCTTGCAGGACTGGAAACGCCCCAAGGCGGCGAAATACGGCTGGGCCATACGCGTGTGGCCGACTTGGCGGAAGACGTGCGCTCCCAGCACCTGCTGCTGATTCCGCAAGGTGGCAGCGTACTGCCCGCCGCCGTTCAATCAACGCTTGCCCTGACCGCTCCCGGCGCCAGCGAAGCAGACTATCTGGCCGCCCTGGGCCGGGCGCAGATCGACATCGAACCAGGCGCCGACGCCAGCCTACTCTCCGGTGGCGAAAAGCAGCGCGTCGGCCTGGCCCGCGCCTTCCTGTCCTCCGCCAGCCTCATTCTGCTCGATGAACCGACCAGCGCACTGGACTCGCAGACGGCTGCGCGCCTGATGCAGGAACTGCTGCGCCTGGCGCGGCAGGCAAACAAGGCCATCCTGATGGTGACTCACGATACAGAATTGGCAAATACTGCCGACGCACGGCTGGACCTTGCCGCCTTTCACCAGGGAGATGCGCGATGACCGCCGCACCGAACCCGATTCACTCCGCCCGCCGCCGCCTGATTGCCATCGGCATAGGCTGGTCCGCCGTGGCGTTGCTGGAAGCCTTCACCTATACCCTGCTTGCGCTGGCGATCCTGCATCACCAGCCACCTGGCCTGGTCCTGGCCTGCGCCGCCCTCACGCTGCTGCTCACTGTCCTGGTCACACGGACCGGATTTTTCTCCGGCGCCCGCATGGCTGGAGATCTCTATGACGCGCTGGGCCAGGCGCTGACTCGCACACGCCTGTCCTGGTTCACGCCGGCACATCGCGCCCTGGTATCCAGCATTGCCGGCCGTGGCATTCCCACCCTGATGAGCGTGCCGGCCCACCAGTTGCAAACCTTTCTGCTGGCTCCGCTCACCCCGCTTTTCCTGCTGGTCGGCATTGCGCTGGTTGCCGGCGCCAGCACCACGCTGCTGGTCGGCGGCCTGATGGTCGTCGCACTGACGGCGCAATATCTCTCCCAGCGCGCGCTCAGCCGGGCCGACGCACGGCGTCATGAAGCCGAACTGGCCGCAACTCAGGCCACGCTGGAGCTGACCGATCACCTGGAATTACTGCGTACCGCCGCCGGTCCGAGCCGCGCACTGGCTCGCCTGGAACAGCGCTGGCAGGCACAGGAACGCGCGCTGGCGCGCACCAATCATGCCGCTGCCCCGGCCACTTTCATTTCTGCGCTGGCAAGTGTGCTGCCCTTGGCAGGCGTCGTACTGTCTCAGGGCTTGCAGGGCTTCACCGACCCGGCCGCCGCGCTGGCAATTCTCATCCTGACCGCCAGGGCTGCCGCCCCCCTCGACGCCCTGGCCCTGGCCGGGCTGGGTATCAACGACCTGCGCGCCACCATCGACGATTACCGCAAGGCCATTACCGCACCGACACTGCCCGAGCCCGGCGCCGCGCAGGCGCAGCAGCCCCAAGGCTGGCATTTCGAACTCAGTGATGTCAGTCATGCCCCGGTGCTGCACGGCATCAATGCACGCATCCCCGCAGGAGAACGGATACTCATCGCCGGTCCGACCGGCAGCGGCAAAAGCACCTTGCTGGGTTTGCTGATGCGCTTTGACGACCCCCAATCCGGCCGTATCACGTTGGGCGGCGTCCCGCTGCCGGACATGCGCTATGAGGACTTCGCCACCCATATCGCCTATGTGCCCCAGGAACCGGTGGTCTTCACCGGCACCCTGGCTGAAAACGTGCGCTTGGGTCGTCCGGGCGCGTCCGATGCGGAAGTCATCGAGGCAGCCCGGCTGGCGGCGCTGGATGAAGTGCTGACACGTACGCCTGAGGGTATTCACCAGCAACTGGGCCACCAGGGTTCGGCGCTGTCGGGCGGGGAGCGCCAGCGTGTGGCCCTGGCCCGCGCCCTGCTCAAGCGCGCTCCCGTGCTCATCCTGGATGAAGCAACGGCAGCGCTGGATGAAACCACCGAGGCAAGAGTCGCCCAGGCAATCCGTGCGCTGGATGCCACCGTCGTCATCGTCACCCACCGTGATCCCGGCGTCTGGCAAGCCAGCCGTACCATACGGCTAGGCCTGGGCACCTGACCAGCCTCGCACGCCCCTGATCTGCAGCCCGCAGCATGACTGCGGGCCGGCGGCATCATGCCTGCGGCGGCCCCAGGGTATTGAGCAGTGCATCTATCACCAGGCGCAACCTGGCGGTCATGCGCGTGGTTTTCAGCCAAAGCAGGTGTATCGGCAGGGGGCTCGGGCTGCCTGGCGAACCGCAGCCAGATCACCCAGCCGCATATGCGGCTGGCGCGGCGCATGGCACAAACGCGAGCCAAGCTGTCCGGGCCGTCATGCTCCTGCTGGTGGCCGTGTGCGCAAGCGCCTTCGCGCTGGTCACCATCGGCCGGCGCGCCTAGTTCAGCGCCCTTGCGGGTCCGGCCTGTGGTGCACGTATTCCACCACCGTACCATCCGGATGCACGGCATTGAACGCAGCGCCGGTGGGCACGACCTGCAGCGGAAAGATAATTTCCGCGCCGGCCGCCACCAGCTTGTCATAGTATGGCCGGACATCATCCACCAGCAGGGTGCCGGTCGTCGATGTGAATGGCGCAAGCGCCTCCGGTGCCCCCTCAATCAGCAGGAAGGCCCCCACCATCGCCAACCGCAGGCCGGCTTCCGGGAAGGGAAAACCGGCATCCGCCTTCACGTCCTGCAGGTCCTCGTAGAAGCGCACAGACGCCTCCAGTTGCCCCGGACCAACGAAAACACGGATCAAAACGCGCGGCACCGGTTGCCGGGACGTATCGTTACGCTCGCGCCAGAGCTGGTTGAAATTGCGGGCTTGGGTCATGTCTTTTCCTGGACAAAAACTCGGACAGGCACCCAGTATGCGTTCTACCGTTTTTCACCGGTGCAGCCGTAGCGCAGCGAAACAGCTATTGTCAGCCATCCTCAGGACGCGTTCCGCCCGCTCGCCAGCACGGCTGGCAGGCCTGCCAGCGCCAGCAGCAGCAAGCCCCCCACCCCCACGAAAGCAATTTCCAGGCCGACGAAATGGGCGGCATAGCCGATCAAGGCCGGCCCGAGCAATACACCCAGGTACCCCAGCATGCTGGCGGCCGCGATGGCATGGGCGGCAGGCATGACGCGCTGGCGTGCCGCCAGGGAAAACAACACCGGCACGACATTTCCGACGGCCATGCCCGCCAGCGCCACGCACGCCAGCAGAACCGGAACGGATGTCACCCAGGCCAGCGACATGATGCCCAAGCCGGTGACTGCCATGCTGACCGAAAGCATGCGTTTCTCCCCCATGGCCAGGACCAGGCGGTCGCCCACCAGGCGGCTGAGCGCCATGGCCGTGGCGAAGACGGAATAGCCCATGCCGGCCAGGGACACATCAACATGCTTCACCTGCGTCAACAGGATTGCTCCCCAGTCCAGCATGGCGCCTTCGACCAGGAAGGTAATCAATGCCAATACACCCATCACCAACACGGCGCCTCGCGGCAGCACGAACATGGGATGATGTCCTTCTGCCCGGGTGTTGAGAAAGCCCGGCAATGCCCACAGGATCGCTGCGCCGATGACGACGCTGGCCAGCGCGGCGGCGGCGCCCGGCGGCAGACCGGCGGCCAGCAGCGCCGTTATGCCACTGGCCCCAGCCAGGCCGCCGATGCTGTACATGCCATGAAAGCCGGACATCAGCGGCACGCCCGCCAGGTCCTGTACCTGCGAACCGTGGATATTGGCCGCAACGTCAATGGCGCCTATGGACGCGCCGAACAGCAGCAACGCTGCGCCCATCGCCCATGGACTGGTGCCTATCACCAGCAGCGGCAAGGCCACGAAAATCCCCAGCGCCCCTGCGACAATGACACGCCTGCTACCCAGCCGCCCCGACAGGACGCCGGCTGCGGGCATGCCAAGCACCGCGCCCAGGCGGAAATCCCGCAGCCGGCAATGAAAAAGGCCAGCCGAGTGGCGCGTTTGGCGCCGTCCAGCGGCGCAGCAGTCGTGTCAGGGGTTCTCGTATGCATGTATGCCTGTCGTGGGGAAGGTCTTTCGTTCCGCATTGCCGTCGCACCGCTGCCGCAGACGCCTACGTCGGCCGGCAAGCCGAACAGTAATGAAATCCAAGCTTAGGCCAGCCCTGCCGGCGCGTCTCCATGCATAATGACCGAATATGTTGATAATCCGCCAATCCCTTGCCAATCCCGACCAGGCCCGCACCCCGATTGCCGGCCAGGTGGAGCGCTGGCAGCCAGGCAGGCTGGCGCCCCATAGCCATTTGCGCCACCAGGTGATCTATGCGACCCGTGGCGTCGTGCATGTCGCGACGCCTGCCGGCCAATGGATCCTGCCGCCCAGCCGTGCCATCTGGATAGGCGGTGGCATCCCACACGGGCTTGAGGTCAAGCGGCCGGCCGAGACCCGTGTGCTTTACATAGATCCCGACGCCTATGACATCCCCGGCGGCAGCGCCTGCCGGGTACTGGATGTACCACCCTTGGTACGTGAACTGATACTGGCCTGCGCCGAGTATCCCGCCGACTACACAGCAGATTCCCCCCAGGGCCGCATGGCTCACGTTCTGATCGACCAGTTGCAGGCCCTGGAGCAGGCCCCGGCGGATATCCCCATGCCGACGGACCCGCGTGCCCTGCGCATCGTTGCCATCCTGCAGCAGGACCCGGCCAACCGGGAACCTTTGGCCAGCCTGTGCCGCCATGCCGGTGCGAGCGCACGCACGCTGGAACGCTTGTTCTCCCTGGAAACCCGGATGAGTTTTGGCGCCTGGCGCTACCGCCTGCGCCTGTTGACTGCGATGGAACAACTCGCCTATGGCGCCAGTGTGACGCAGGCTGCGCTTGAAGTCGGCTATGAATCGCCTTCCAGCTTCATCGCCGCCTTTCGAAGCATGTTCGGCAAAACTCCCGCCAGATACTTCGGCCACGGCTGAACGGCCAGCGGGAGCGCTGCCTGGGCCGCGCCCACTCACGCGCTCAGAGCGGGCCGAACAATTCCGGCAAAGACTCCGGCTGGGGCATGCCGTTGAGCTTGGTCAACCCGCCCTTGCCGTCCTGCGTCACGATGCCAGGCGTACCACGAAAACCCAGGCTGGCCATCAAGGCCTGATTGGCATTGAGACTCGCGCCGGCCTTTGCGGAAATCTTCGCCGCAGGCTTGATCCCGCCCCTGGAAAAATTATGTTCGTTCTCAAGCAGCGCCGCCGTGCGGTCCTTGGCTTCCAGGATGGCGGCTGCCTTGGCGGGGCTGTCAGCCCTGATGACGCCGACCAGCACATGCCGCAATTGCACCTTGCCGGCATCCACCCAAGGCCGGGCAGCCTGCCAGAAACGATTGCAATACGGACAATTGGGGTCGCTGAAGGTATAGACGATGCGCGGCGCGTCCGGCTTGCCATCCAGCACCCAATCGGCCTCGGTCAACTGCGCCCAGGCCTGTTCCGCCATCGGCTGCGCCACCAGTTGCTCCAGGATCTCCTCGTCCAGCGCCTGCCCCTTCTCGTCCAGGCGCGTGCCGATGATCGCCTTGCCATCGCTGGTCAAATAAACGGCGACAGGCACATCCCCGGCAACGCCCGCGAAGGCGCGCAGGCCGCCTCCGACTTCAAACTCCTGCACCACCTTCAGCCCCTTGGCCTGCAGCGCCGTCACCGCTTCGGGCATCTCAGCCGCATGCGCAGGTGCGGCCCCCAGGGCCAGGCTTGCCAGAAGCAGGGAAGAAAAACAAAGGCTTTGCTGAAACATACGCGCTCTTATTCCTTGAGAAAATCCAGTGAAGGCAATGGCGCACGCTTGCACCCTACCGTCCGCCTGAAACCAGCCAGGCTCAATTCTCCCATGTAAGCGCCAGCTCGCCGACCATGAACCTGCAAGCAGGTGTCAACAAGATGCGGCATGCCACCATCGCATTGCCACGCAGGTGCCACGCCTCAGCTCCCGATTCCCTGGACTTCATCCAGCAGCCGCATAGCGCTTGGCGCCCGTCACGCACACGAGTGCTCCCAGCATGGCCACTAGCATACCGGTCGTCACCGGCTCATGCAGCAGACCGGCTGCCAGCGCCAGGCCCAGGAACGGTTGCAGCAACTGCAGTTGCCCGACCGCAGCAATACCGCCCAGCGCCAACCCGCGATACCAGAACACGAAGCCCACCAGCATGCTGAAAACCGAAACGTAGGCCAGGCCCAGCCAGGCCTCCTGCCCGATACCCACCAACGACGGCGGCCAGCACCACAGCGCCAGCGGCAGCATAACCGGCACCGACAGGACCAGGGCCCAGCTGATCACCTGCCAGCCGCCCAGGCGGCGCGCCAAGCCAGCCCCTTCGGCATAGCCCAGTCCGCAGATCAGCACAGCACCCAACATCATCAGATCACCCGGGATGGAACCAGCCGAACCGTCCAGCGCGGCATAGGCACTCACGCACAAGGCCCCTGCGCCGGAAAACAGCCAGAATGCCGGTCTAGGCCGTTCACCCCCGCGCCAGACGGCAAAGAGCGCGGTGCACAATGGCAGCAAGCCCACGAACACCATGGCGCGTGCCGCACTGGCTTGCTGCAAGGCCAGGGCCGTCAGCAACGGGAACCCGGCCACTACCCCCAAGGCAGTCAGGGCCAGCGCGGGCAAATCCTTGCGCTCGGGCGGCCGCTGCCGCAGTAGCCACAGCAAGGCAGCCCCCAGCAGCGCCGCGATCAGCGCCCGGACGCCGGTCAGGAACACCGGGTCGAATCCGCGCACGGCCAAACGCGTGGCGGGCAGAGAACCCGCGAAAATCGCCACGCCTATCATGCCCTGCACCCACCCTTTGCTGTTTTTCGACATCATCCTCTCCATCAAGCTTGATGGCAGTAGATCACCCGTTCCTGCTGCCGGGCCAGATACAATCCAGTACGATTAGAAAGAACTGTTATGGATCAAAATCCAGCACAGTTGATGACCGATATGAAAAACGCATCCCATCGCCAGGCTCAGGCACACACCCGCATCGAAGCTGTCATGGCGGAAATACAGTCCAGGATCGCTTCCCGCGTGTATCCGCCGGGTGCACGCCTGCCTTCCGTGCGCGCCCAGGCGCAAGCAATGCAATGCTCTGTTTCCACGGTCGTGGAGGCCTATGGCCGCCTCAGTGCCGGCGGCGCTGTGGTGTCACGCCCTGGCTCCGGGTTTTATGTTGCCGGGCCATTGGCCCCACTGGCGTTGTCTGAACTGGCCCCCGACCTGGACCGCGCCATCGACCCGCTGTGGATTTCCCGGCAGTCGCTGGAAACCGATGTGGACGTTCTCAAGCCCGGATGCGGCTGGCTGCCGCCCGACTGGCTCTATGAAACCGGTATGCGTCGGGCGCTGCGTACCCTGGCGCGTACATCCAGTACGACGCTTGCCGAGTACGCGCCCCCCTTGGGCAACCCCGCGCTGCGTCAATGGCTGGCACGACGCCTGGCCGGCAATGGCGTCGATGTCGCCCCCGAGCAGGTCATGCTCACCGAATCCAGCACGCACTCCATCGACCTGATCTGCCGCTTCCTGCTGCAGCCTGGCGATACCGTCCTGGTCGACGATCCTTGCTACTTCAATTTCCACGCGTTGCTGCGAGCGCACCGGGTTCATGCGGTCGGCGTGCCCTATACCCCACAAGGA
Organism: Kerstersia gyiorum; assembly: GCF_004216755.1. Lineage (GTDB taxonomy): Bacteria > Pseudomonadota > Gammaproteobacteria > Burkholderiales > Burkholderiaceae_B > Kerstersia > Kerstersia gyiorum. The sequence continues at coordinate 100,132 of NZ_SGWZ01000004.1, read as the reverse complement.
CCCGACCTGGATGCCTTCGCGTCTGCCTTGCAGGAACATGCGCCACGCCTGTATATCACCAATGCGGGCATTCACAACCCCACCGGCGCCACGCTCTCCCCCATCGTGGCGCATCGCCTGCTGAAACTTGCCGACACAGCCAGGCTCACGATCATCGAGGATGACATCTTCGCGGACTTCGAAACCACGCCGGCACCCCGGCTGGCCGCCTTCGACGATTTTTCCCGGGTGATACAGATAGGTAGTTTTTCCAAAACCATTTCCGCCTCGCTGCGCTGCGGCTACATTGCGACCCGACCAGACTGGCTGGAAGGATTGTCAGACCTCAAGATCGCCACGTCGTTCGGCGGCGGCCGCCTTGCGACAGAAGCCATCCTGGCCGCGCTGAGCGACAGCGGCTACCGCCGCCATATGGAGTCCATCCGGGTACGCCTGGCCGCCGCGATGGACACCACCCTGAAACGGCTTGCGGCACTAGGCATCCAGCCCTGGCTGCGGCCCCAGGCTGGCATGTTCCTCTGGTGCCGCCTGCCCGCCGGCGGCGATGCCGCCACGCTGGCCCGCACCTGCCTGAAGGCAGGTATCATCCTGGCACCCGGCAACGCCTTCAGCCAGTCGCAACGCGCCGCCGACTACCTGCGCTTCAATGTCGCCCAATGTGCCGACCCGCGCATTTTCGAAGTACTGGCACAAGCCATGGCCGGCTAGCTGGCCGCTGCGGCTCAGCCCGCCGGCCTGCGCATGACCAGCGTCTTGACCGTCATGCGCTGGCAGACCTCGTCGCGCTGGTTCAGCGTCAGGCACTCCATGATGACGATGGCCCGGTCCGGCTTGGACCTGGACGGCTGTATCTGCTTGACCGTGCTGACGACCCGCAGCACATCGTTCGGCCGGGTTGGCTGCGGCCAGGCCACCTCGACGCCCGCGCCTATCAGGCCATTGCCGACCGGAATACTCTGTACCAGCAGCTTCATGGTGATCGCGGCCGTATGCCAACCGCTGGCCGCCAGCCCCTGAAAAAACGTCTGCCGAGCGGCATCTTCGTCCAGGTGGAATACCTGCGGGTCGAACTGCTGGGCAAAGCCAATGACTTGCGCCACATCCAGCGCATGTTCGGCACTACGGAACTCCGTCCCGATTTCAATATCTTCCAGATAGATTTTGTTCTGCTTGGTCATGCAATCAGTCTCCTTGTGAAGCCTTCCGGGTTCAGGAATGAAAGGCTTCTCCACCCTATCCGGATGCCTGCCAGCCGCCTTTTTCTCCACCCTGAAAAGGTGGCAGTGCCGCGCAGACTCCGGCTTGTGCCTGCAGCCGGCTTGCGCCAACCCAGCATCCATCATAAGCCCGCGCCTGCCGCCATGCATCGACACCGACACCGGCACCGATACGCGCCTCTTGCGCTGACGCTTCCTGCCTAGCGCCGTTCCGTCGCAAGCCGCAGCGCCAATGCCGTCAACACTCCCGCCATCAACCAGCGCTGCATCCGCAACCACCCCGGACGCAAAGCAAGCCAACCCGCGATCGAACCGGCTGCACAGACGATGGCAAGATTGATCGAAAAGCTGATGGCAATCTGCACCAGCCCCAGCGTCATGCCCTGCAGCAACAGATCGCCCATGGCCGGGTCCATGAACTGCGGCAGCAACGACAGATACAGAACGGCGATCTTGGGATTGAGCAGATTCGTCACAAACCCCATCAGGAACAGCTTGCACGGCCTGTCTGGCACCATATCCGCGCGTATCGCGAATACCGGACTGCCTCCAGGCCGCACGGCCTGCCACGCCAGATACAACAGATAGGCCGCCCCCGCCCACTGTATCAGCGCATAGGCGTATGGCACGGCCAGCAGCAGCGCTGTGAGGCCACAAGCCGCACAGACCAGGTAGAAGAAGAAACCCATGACCACGCCGCACAACGACACCAGCCCCGCGCGCCGTCCCTGGGCGATGGAACGAGAGATCAGGTAAATCATGTTTGGACCTGGCGTGATCACCATGCCCAGGGCGACCAGGGAAAAGGCCGCGAGATTGCTGGCGGAAACCATTGTTGTGACTCCTGCAAAGGACTCATCATTGCACTGAGGCATAATTCAGTGCAATTGATATATTGCACTCGGAGCAATGACATGACGGACTACCGCACGCTGGCCGATGCCATCGCCGCCGATATCGCATCAGGCTGCCTGCCACCCGGCAGCCGGCTGTTGCCGCAGCGCGATTTTGCCGACCGGCACGGAATTGCCGCCTCCACTGCGAGCCGCGTCTACGCCGAGCTCGCCCGCCGCGGACTGACCAGCGGTGAGATCGGGCGCGGCACCTATGTCCGGCCCGCCTGGGCTGCGCCTCATCCTGCCCTGTCGGAGCCAGGCCTGGCTTCCGTAGACCTCGAAATGAACATTCCCGTCCTGGCCCAGGCCAATACCATGCTGGCCGACGCCACTGCCCGGATACTCCAGGCCGGCCTGTTCGGCCATGCCCTGCAGGCCGTGGGCACTGCCGCCAAGCCCCAGGCCCGCCGCATCGCTGCCGCTTTCCTGGCGCAAGCGCACTGGCAACCGCAGGACGACAGCATTTTTTTCACCGGCAACGGACGGCAGGCCATTGCCGCCGCGCTGCGCGCACTGGCTGCGCCGGGCGGCCGCATCGGCGTGGAGTCCCTGTCCTACCCGGGAATACGGGGCCTGGCCAGCCAGCTGGGCATTACGCTAGTACCGCTGGCCATCGACGCCCAAGGCCTGGTGCCCGACGCCATCCTGCAGACGCATGCAGCCACGCCGCTCGATGGCCTCTACCTGCAGCCTTCACTGCACAACCCCTTGGGCTGCCATATGGACACGGCTCGGCGCCAGGCCGTGGCAACCGTACTGGCCAGCACTGGTTTACCCGCCATCGAAGATGCTATCTACCGCTTTCTTGTCGATGACCTACCGCTTGCCGCTTATGCGCCTGAACAAGTCATCTACGTGGACAGCTTCTCCAAGCGCATTGCACCCGGCCTGACGCTGGGCTTCGCATCAGCCCCACCAGCCCTGGCGCCACGGCTGGCCGCCAGCATACGCGCTGGCGGCGTGGCGGCAGCCGGCTTTCCTCTCGCCCTGGGCCTGCAATTGATGTCCGACGGCAGCGCCCGGCAGATTGCCGCGCTCAAGCGTGCAGACGCCGCCATGCGGCAGGAAATCGCACGCCAGGCGCTTGCCGGCCTGGCGCCGGCAGGAGACCCGCGCGCCTATCACTTGTGGCTGCCCTTGCCCGCTGGCTGGCGTGCAGAAAACCTGGTCGCCGCCGCCGCCCGGCAAGGCATCGCCATTGCGCCGGGCAGCGCCTTTGCCATCGCCAGCGGACACTCGCCGAACGCCGTGCGCCTCGCCCTGTCGGCCCCGCCACCAGAGACGCTGCGCCAAGCCTTGACGCAACTGCGCCAGATCCTGGATGCAGGCGCAACGGAAATAGATTAGGTTGCTTGCCACCAGCACTAGCCACTTCGGCCCACGCCACCGGGTCATCGGGCCACCGGACCATCTTGTCGCCGGGCTGCCAGGTTGCCTGCCAGCCGCGTCGCCTAGCCAGCCGAATTAACCCTTCGCCCCTCGGACCCAGGCTCGGCCAGCAATCCGCGCAACAATAATTCCAACGCCTGCGTGGCCTGTTGCAAGCGTTGACTGCCATCTTCGGCATCCGCGATCCAGAACGCGGCTTCGGCCAGGCTGCCATAAATCATGGATGCCAGCGCCTGCGCATCAGCCTGCGCCACCACTCCCTGCTGCATGAGCCTGTCTATGATCTTCTGCATGGAGCTCACGCAGTGCCCTTGCGCCTCCGGCGTGGCGCCACCCAGTACGGCGCGCGCATCGCGTAGCACGATGCGCTGGATTTCCGGCTCCAGCGCCATTTTCAGGTAGGCGCGGCATCGCTTGCAAAACCCTGCCCAGTCATCCTCGGCCCCATCTGAAATCGCTTGCAGGCGCGCATCCATCTCGGCGTCGATCTGCATGACCACTGCCGCCAGCAGTCCCTTTTTGTCACCGAAATGATGGTACAGCGCTCCCCGGGTCAACCCGGCCCTGGCGGTCAGGTCATCCATTGACGCATCCGCGTAGCCGTCTTCGCCGAACACCCGACGGGCAGTGACCAGCAGTATCACCCTGGTTTCTTCCATTTCAGCACGTGTGCGACGAACCATCACATCCCCTTTACATACACATTGAATGTTTATTTACATACACTGCGTATGAATATATGATCACATTCATACGCTACGTATGTATTTTCGCCGTACCGTCCCCCCCAGGCAAGCGGCGCCTTCAGAGAAACAAGATGGCCAACCCCTATCGAGAACTTTTCAATGCGCCCGGCAGCCGTGGCTTTGTCCTGGCTGGCCTGTTGGCACGAATTCCCCTGCCCATGACGGGCATCTGCATCATCACCATGCTGTCACAATTGCGTGGCAGCTACGCGCTGGCAGGTGCCGTCTCCGCCACGTTCGTGCTGGCCTACGCCCTGGTTTCGCCCCAGATATCCCGCCTGGTCGACAGGCATGGGCAAAGCCGCGTCCTGCCCGCCGCCACGGCAGTCAGCAGCGTCGGGCTCCTGCTCCTGATCGCAGCCTCCTGGCATTCTCATGCCGTTTGGCCACTCTTTGCCGGCGCGCTGCTGGCCGGCTTCATGCCCAGCCTGTCGGCCATGGTGCGGGCCCGCTGGTCGGTGCTTTACCGTGGCCAGCCCAGGCTGCAAACCGCCTATTCACTGGAAACCGTACTGGACGAAGTGACTTTCATTGCCGGACCGCCGCTATCGGTAGGCTTGTCCGTTGCCGTGCTGCCACAGGCTGGCCTGATGGCAGCTGCACTTGTGCTGGCACTAGGTGTATCAGCCCTGGTCGTGCAACGTGGCACAGAGCCTCCCGTGAATCCGCAGCAGGCCACGTACGGCGCAGTGCGATCGGTCATCCGCCAGACGCCGGTACAACTGCTGGTGCTCATGATGATGGCAATGGGGGCGATAGTCGGCACTGTCGATATCGTGAGCGTGGCCTTTGCCGCACAGCTGGGCCAGCCGGCTGCGGCGAGCCTGATCCTGTCCGCCTATGCCCTGGGGTCCTGCCTGGCCGGGCTCGGCTTCGGTGCGCTGAAGCTGTCCGCCCCGTTGCACCGCCTATTGCTGCTGGGCGGTCTGGCAACGGCGGCCACAACGCTGCCTCTGCTGCTGGCAAATAGTATTCCCATGCTGGCCGCTGCGGTATGGATAGCCGGCCTGTTCTTCGCCCCAACCATGATCGTTGCCATGTCGCTGGTGGAACGGCTGGTACCGGAACAACGCCTTACCGAAGGCATGACATGGCTGCTGGCCGGCCTCAACATCGGAGTTGCGATGGGTGCCGCAGCCGCCGGCCAGTTGGTCGATGAACATGGTGCCCGGGCTGGCCTCCTGGTCGCACTCGGCGCAGCAACCGTGGTGCTGCTGGCAGCCTTGCGCGGCCATCAGCGCCTGCGGATAGCCACCCCGGCAGTCGCCCCTGCTGTCGCCCCTGACTCCACGCTGGAGCATTGCAAGCCATAACCCTGCATGCCTTTTCCTCTTTGACTGCTCATTTCAAGGTTACCAGCCATGAATCTCGCGCCTGATACCCATGCCACGTCCCGGCGCGCCTGGCTGGCAGTTATTGCCGTGGGCCTTGCCACGTTCTCGGTCGTGAGCACGGAAATGCTGCCGGTAGGCCTGCTGGATGCCATCGCCGCCGACCTGGGCACGTCCAACGGCAGGGCCGGCCTGATGATGTCCCTGCCCGCGTTGCTGGCCGCCGGCTTCTCTCCCTTGGTTGTCATCGTCTCGGGCAATCTGGACAGGCGCAAGATCCTGTGCGGCCTGCTGGCCTTGCTGGCACTGGCCAACCTGACCTCGGCGCTGGCGATAAACCTGGGCGGGATGCTGGCGGCCCGCGCACTGCTCGGTTTCTGTATCGGCGGCATCTGGGCCATCGCTGGCGGGCTGGCGGCGCGGCTGGTCCCAGGCCATGCCCTTGGCCTCGCCACTTCTGTCATTTTCGGCGGTGTGGCTGCGGCGTCCGTGCTGGGCGTACCGCTGGGGGCGATGATCGGCGAGCTTGCCGGCTGGCGCTGGGCCTTCGGCAGCATGGCACTGTTCAGCGGACTGGTACTGGTCTTGCATGGCGCTGTCCTGCCCGCCCTGCCAGTCTCCGGTTCCACGGCCTTGCGACATTTCCGAGCGCAATGGCACAACCGGCAGTTGCGTACCGGGCTGCTGTTGACACTTTTGCTGGTGGCCGGCCACTTCATCGCCTTCACCTTCGTGCGCCCCTTGCTGCTGACATTCCCAGCGTTCGATTCGCAATGGATAGGCATGCTGCTTTTCGCCTATGGCGTTGCCGGCGTGGCTGGCAACTTCCTCGCGGGCATGCATGCCGCGCGCCATACCAGGGCAACTGTGGCAGCAATCGCCATGGGCCTGCTGGCCGCGCCCCTGTTGTTCCTGGGCCTGGGCCACACGCCGGCCGGCGGGGCTATCCTGCTGCTGGCCTGGGGCCTGGCCTACGGCGGCGTCTCTGTCGGTTTAATGACCTGGATGATGAAAGCCGCTCCCAGGGCCGTGGAAATTGCCGCCGCGCTCTATGTGAGCGTGTTCAATATCGGCATTGCATTGGGTTCCTGGGCCGGCGGCCACAGCGTGGACAGGCTGGGCCTCGCCGGCAATCTCTGGCTGGCGGCTGGATTTGCCGCCGCCGCCCTGCTACTGGCCCTGCGCTCAAAGCCATTCACCGGCAACGAATAGGCAAAAAAAACCCCGTGCCAAAGACACGGGGATCATTCAGATACGGCTGGCGAGGATGCTGCCGCCGCATCCGCTCAACGGCTGCCAGCCATTAAGCCTTGATGTCACGCGAGGGCGACCCCACGAACAGTTGGCGCGGACGGCCGATCTTGTATTCGGGATCGGAGATCATTTCGTTCCACTGGGCAATCCAGCCCACGGTACGGGCCAGCGCGAAGATGGCCGTGAACAGCGAGGTCGGAATACCGATGGCGCGCTGGACGATACCCGAGTAGAAGTCCACGTTCGGGTACAGCTTGCGCTCGACGAAATACGGATCTTCCAGAGCGATACGCTCCAGTTCCATGGCCAGCTTGAACAGCGGGTCGTTCTCCAGGCCCAGTGCTTGCAGCACTTCCTTGCAGGTTTCCTGCATCAGCTTGGCGCGCGGATCGTAGTTCTTGTAGACACGGTGGCCAAAGCCCATCAGGCGCACGCCCGAGTTCTTGTCCTTGACCTTTTCCATGAATTCACCGACCTTGGCCACGCCGCCGTTGGCTTGCAGCTCTTCGAGCATTTGCAGGCAAGCTTCGTTGGCGCCGCCGTGAGCCGGACCCCACAGGCAAGCCACGCCGGAGGCAATGGCTGCGAACGGGTTGGTGCCCGACGAACCGCACAGGCGCACGGTCGAAGTCGAGGCATTCTGTTCGTGGTCAGCGTGCAGGATGAAGATGCGGTCCAGAGCGCGCTCGACGACGGGGTTGACCACGTAGTCTTCGCACGGATTGCTGAACATCATGCGCAGGAAATTGCCGGTGTACGACAGGTCGTTGCGCGGATAGGCCAGCGGTTGGCCCACGGAGTACTTGTACGCCATGGCGACCAGCGTCGGCATCTTGGCAATCAGGCGGATCGCGGAAATGCGGCGATGCTCCGGATTGTTGATGTCGGTGGAGTCATGGTAGAACGCCGCCAAGGCACCAACCAGGCCCGTCAGCACGGCCATCGGGTGCGCGTCGCGGCGGAAGCCACGCAGGAAGAACTGCAGCTGGTCGTGTACCAGGGTATGGTGCGTTACAGCGTAGTCGAAATCGGCGCTTTGCTTTTCGTCGGGCAGTTCGCCATTCAGGATCAGGTAGCAGACTTGCAGGAAGTCGCAGTTCTGGGCCAGTTGCTCGATCGGGTAGCCGCGATACAGCAGCTCGCCCTTGTCGCCGTCGATGTAAGTGATGGCAGACGAGCAAGATGCTGTCGAAAGGAAACCGGGATCATACGTGAACATGCCCGTTTGCCCGTAGAGCTTACGGATATCAATCACATCCGGGCCAACCGTGCCCTGGTAAACAGGGAATTCAACCGAAGCCGAACCATCGGAAAAGCTTAGCGTTGCCTTCTTGTCGGACAGTTTCATTGCAATGCATCCTCTACTTTAGTGAATGATCAAAGTGCGCGCATCAGGCCAAGGACCTTATGCATGCGCGGCGTGTCAAGGTCACCCTCCGGTTCACTGCGCGCCAGCAGCAGATCGAACAGGTCGTTATCGCTCAGCTCGAACAGCTGAGTGAGCACGGCAACGTCCTCATCGTCCAGATCCGCCTCATAGGCGTCCAGATACCGGGTGATTATCAGATCGTTTTCCAGCATACCGCGCCGGCCACGCCAGCGCAGACGAACACGATCCAGATCGGTCAGTTTTGACATCTAACCTTCCTTCCTAAAAAAACCCTGCACGCCGCAACCCTAACAGCGGTCAGACAGCGCGACGCACCATCAATTCTTTGATTTTTCCGATAGCGCGCGTCGGGTTCAAACCCTTCGGACAGACATCGACACAGTTCATGATGGTGTGGCATCGGAACAGGCGATACGGGTCTTCCAGATTGTCCAGGCGCGAACCGGTCGCTTCGTCACGGCTGTCCGCAATGAAGCGGTAGGCCGCCAGCAGCCCGGCAGGACCGACGAACTTGTCGGGGTTCCACCAGAACGAGGGGCAGGACGTCGAGCAGCAGGCGCACAGAATGCACTCGTACAGGCCGTCCAGCTCTTCGCGGGCTTCGGGCGTCTGCAGACGCTCGCGCTCGGGCGGGGGGGTGTCATTGATCAAGTACGGCCGGATCGAGTGATACTGATTGAAGAAGTGCGTCATATCGACGATCAGATCACGGATAACCGGCAGACCCGGCAGCGGCCGCAGAACGATGGGTTCCTTCAGGTCGCGCAGGTTGGTCGTACAGGCCAGGCCATTCTTGCCATTGATGTTCATGGCGTCCGAACCGCACACGCCTTCACGGCAGGAGCGGCGCAGGGCCAGGCTGTCGTCCACCGAGTTCTTGATGCGGATGATGGCGTCCAGCAGCATCTTGTCGGTGGGCAGCAGCTCCACCTCCAGCTTCTGCATGTACGGACGCTCATCCTTGTCCGGATCGTAGCGGTAGATTTCGAACTTAACGATACGTTTGGTGCTCATGACTGGGTCCTGCTTAGAAGGTACGCGCCTTGGGCGGGAAGGAGTCGACGGTCAGGGGCTTCATCTGCACCGGCTTGTACTCCAGGCTGTTGGTCGCGGAGTACCACAGCGTATGGCGCAGCCAGTTTTCGTCGTCGCGGGTGGGGAAGTCATCCAGGGCATGCGCGCCACGGCTTTCGGTACGCTTGGAAGCCGACAGGATGGTGGCGCGGGCCACTTCGATCATGTTGGACAGTTCCAGTGCCTCGACGCGGGCGGTATTGAAGACCTTGGACTTGTCCTTGAACGAAATGTGCTTGGCACGCTCGTTCAGTTCGGCGATCTGTCCCACGCCCTCTTCCAGCAGTTCCAACGTGCGGAACACGCCGCAGTGATGCTGCATGGACATACGGATGGCATTGCCCACTTCCTGCGTCGGCTCGCCGCCGGTACGCGATTCGATGGCATCGACACGCGCCATCGAAGCGTCGACCGATTCCATCGCCAGCGGTTTGTGCGCATGCTGGCGTTCCGGGTGCGCGGCCACGATGTGGTTGCCGGCAGCACGGCCAAACACGATCAGATCGAGCAGCGAGTTCGTACCCAGGCGGTTGGCGCCGTGCACGGAAGTCGCGGCGCATTCGCCGATGGCGTACAGGCCGTTGACGACCTGGTTCTCGCCGTTCTTGCGATCCATCACCTGGCCATAGAAGTTGGTCGGAATACCGCCCATCTGGTAGTGGATGGTAGGAACGACCGGAATCGGTTCCTTGATCGGATCGACATTGGCGAACTTGATGGCGATATCGCGGATCGAAGGCAAGCGCTTCTTGATGACGTCAGCGCCCAGGTGGTCGAGCTTGAGCACCACGTAGCTGCCATCGGGGCCACAGCCGCGACCTTCCTTGATTTCCTGGTCCATCGAGCGTGACACGAAGTCACGCGGCGCCAGATCCTTCAGCGTGGGCGCATAGCGCTCCATGAAGCGTTCGCCATCCTTGTTCAGCAGGATGCCGCCTTCGCCACGCACGCCTTCGGTAATCAGCACGCCTGCGCCGGCCACGCCAGTCGGGTGGAATTGCCAGAATTCCATATCCTGCAGCGGTATGCCGGCACGTGCCGCCATGCCCAGGCCGTCACCAGTATTGATGAAGGCGTTGGTCGACGCAGCCCAGATACGGCCGGCGCCACCGGTGGCCAGCACCGTGGTCTTGGCTTCCAGGATGTAGATTTCGCCGGTTTCCATTTCCAGCGCAGTCACGCCGAGGACATCGCCTTCGTCGTTGCGGATCAGGTCCAGCGCCATCCATTCCACGAAAAACTGGGTGCGGGCCGAAACGTTGCGCTGGTACAGCGTATGCAGCAGTGCGTGACCGGTACGGTCAGCGGCGGCACAGGCGCGTTGCACCGGCTTTTCACCGAAGTTGGCCGTATGCCCGCCGAACGGACGCTGGTAAATGGTGCCGTCCGGGTTGCGGTCGAAAGGCATGCCGAAGTGTTCCATTTCGTACACGGCGTGAGGAGCCTCACGGCACATGAACTCGATGGCATCCTGGTCGCCCAGCCAATCCGACCCCTTGACGGTGTCGTACATGTGCCAGTACCAGTTGTCTTCGCTCATATTGCCCAGCGAAGCGCTGACGCCGCCTTGGGCAGCAACGGTATGCGAGCGGGTTGGAAAAACCTTGGACAGCACGGCCACGGACAGGCCCGCCTGTGCAAGTTGCAGGGAACAGCGCATGCCGGCGCCGCCGGCACCCACGACGACAACGTCAAACTGGCGGCGCGGAAGAGATTTTTTGACAGCGACCACGGCTTACAGGCTCCAAAGGATTTGTGCGAAATAAGCGACCGAACCAACCAGCCACAGAATCGTCAGGGTGTGCAGCAACAGACGCACGCTGACGGCGCGCACGTAGTCCATCCAGATATCGCGAACGCCGATCCAGGCGTGCCAGGCCAGCGAAATGAATGCGAGAGTGGCCAGGATCTGGCCCACAGGCAGGGCGAAGACATGGAACGTGAACAATGCCTTCCAGTTGGCGTAGTTGAATTCGGGCATCACGAGGATGCCGATCAGCAACACCAGCGTATAGGTGGCGAGAATGATTGCGGTCAGGCGCTGTGCGATGAAATCCTTCACGCCATAGTGTGCGCCGACGACCAGGCGACGCGGGCCGATGTTATCAGGGGCTCCCATTACCATGCTCCGAAAAGTTTCAGGCCGAGGATGACGGTCAGGATCAGGCTGATGACCAGCGAAGTGGTCGCGCTCTTGCGGGCCGCAACCTTCTCGACACCAATGTGCAGGTCGAGCAGCAGGAAGCGGATGCCAGCACAGAAATGGTGCAGGTAGCCCCAGATAATGGCCAACAGCACGAGTTTCACCAGCGGATTGCCGGCGATTTCCGCGATGGACGCGTAGCTTGCCTCGGAACCGACACTCTTGGCGAACAGAGGCAGGATCACCAACGGAAGACAGAGGAAAAGAATCACGCCGCTGGCGCGATGCAGGATGGATAACTTGCCCGGCGCCGGCATATGCCGAAGATAGACAAGGAGTTGCGGCACACCTACGTTTTTGTAAGTGGGACGCGGCTTGGTTATGGAATCACTCATGGACAGCCTCGTTTCTAAAAAAATTAGGCAAACGCGCTATTTTCGCTTATGTCAGTTGGGGTTTCAAATCATCACAAAACGCGGGCAGCAGTATGTTACACCGGATTCACTTCAAACTGTTGCGATAGTAGTAACGCTCCGTGATGTATAAACCCCTTCTGTATTCCATGGGACGATCGCCATACGTATAGGAAACCCGCTCCACCTGCAGCAATGGGGACCCCGCCTGCACACTCAGCAAAGTCGCATCTTCTTCGGTGGCAGCCACCGCTTTTAGTTTCTCGTCGGCACGCACCATGCTGATGCCGAATTCCGATTCAAACAAGGCATAGAGCGGGCCGCGGTAGCCGGCCAGCAGCTCCGCCGTCAGGCGGCGGAACGGACCGCCAGGCAGGCAGATGTCGTCAATCACGGTAGGTTCGCCATCGAAGGACAGCACGCGCCGGATCGTAATGACAGGATCGCCGGTACGCAGCGCCAGTACCTTGGCGATATCGGCGCTGGCACGCGCCCGCCGGCAGTCGATGAAACGGCTCTGGGCACCACCGCTATCCGTGACGTCGTCACTGGCCAGGCGCAGGAAACGATAGCGGGTGCGCGGCTCGCTGTGGGTGGCGACGAACGTGCCCTTGCCCTGCCGCCGCATCAGCAGATGTTCGGCGGCAAGTTCGTCGATTGCCTTGCGCACGGTGCCCTGGCTCACGTGGAAACGCGCCGCCAGTTCCATTTCACTGGGAATGGATTCACCGGGCTTCCATTCGCCGCGCTCCAGGCTGTCGACGATCAATGCCTTGATCTGCCGGTACAGCGGACTGAATGCCGCGCCGCCGGCGCCGGCACCTGCCGCACGCACCACCTGGCGCGTCGCCGCCCGCGGTCGCGCTGAAGAAGATTCGCCAGGTATTTCAGACATAAAGCACGAAACCATGGGCCCGGCTGCGGACTGGCCGCTTGCCGGAACCTGCCGGTAGGAAAGAATCGGAAACGGGGCCAATTGTCGCATACGAATCGTGCATAAATCCAGCACTCTTTTGTCTTATATAAGATATAAGATCGTTTGACGCTCGTTGGATTTTTGCTCTAAGATTTTTAATGAACCTTTCACGAATCTGAAAATTCAATAGATGGAAATACAACAGAATCCAGTCAATGAGAATTAATTCATCGTTGAAATGGAATTCCATCTGGAATTGATGAAAATCAGTGTCGGTCTCATAGCAACATCGCCATTGAAGGTTTAATATTTGCGGCGCTGCGGCATGATGTGCGCACCATCATGGTGCCTGCTGCCCGCTTGCCCGCCACAGGCGATCGTCGCGCCCGAACATCATGCAAACCGCCGGACATCTCGTCCGGCGCCATTACCAAGACCTACGGAGATTGAAGAATGTCCAAGCCTGCAAAACGTGTTGCCGTCACCGGCGCCGCCGGCCAGATCGGCTACGCGCTGCTGTTCCGCATTGCTTCGGGTGAAATGCTGGGTAAAGACCAGCCTGTCATCCTGCAACTGCTGGAAATCCCTGACGAAAAGGCCCAACAGGCGCTCAAGGGCGTCATCATGGAACTGGACGACTGCGCGTTCCCGCTGGTGCAAGCCATCACCGCGCACAGCGATCCTCGCGAAGCCTTCAAGGATGCCGACATCGCTCTGCTCGTGGGCGCCCGCCCCCGCGGCCCCGGCATGGAACGCAAGGACCTGCTGAACGTTAACGCCAAGATCTTCACGGAACAAGGCAAGGCGCTGAACGACGTGGCCAGCCGCGACGTCAAGGTCCTGGTCGTCGGCAACCCTGCCAACACCAATGCCTACATCGCCCAACAATCCGCGCCGGACCTGCCCGCGAAGAACTTCACCGCCATGCTGCGCCTGGACCACAACCGTGCCCTGACGCAACTGGCGGCCAAGGCCAACGTGGCCGTCGCCGACATCGAGAACCTGGTCGTGTGGGGCAACCACTCGCCCACGATGTACCCCGACTTCCGCTTCGCGACCGTCAACGGCAAGAGCCTGAAAGACCTCATCAACGATGACGCCTGGAACCGCGACGACTTCATCCCCACCGTGGGCAAGCGCGGTGCCGCCATCATCCAGGCCCGTGGCTTGTCGTCGGCTGCCTCGGCCGCCAACGCCGCCATCGACCACATCCGTGACTGGGTGCTGGGCAGCAACGGCAAGTGGGTCACGATGGGCGTGCCCTCGGACGGCTCCTATGGCATTCCGGAAGGCATCATCTACGGCGTGCCGGTGACCACCGAAAACGGCGAGTACAAGCGCGTCGAAGGCCTGGAAATCGACGCATTCTCGCGCGAACGCCTGGACTTCACGCTGAAAGAGCTGCTCGAAGAGCGCGACGGCGTCAAGGACCTGCTGTAAATCCTGGCCCGCCCCGCTGCACTGCCAGCGGGGCCGTCATGCAGAATGCCCTGCACCATTGATGGTGCAGGGCATTTTTTCTGGGCAACAGCCGCCCCTTCCCGCCGCCCGTCCGGCTGGAATCACGCCTTGCCGCGCCAGGGCACCAGCACTCGCTCGAGGCCGCGCATCAGCAAATCGACGGTCCAGGCCACCAACGCAATCACCAGAATACCCATCACCACGATATCGGTACGCAGGAAGCTGGATGCATTCAGGACCATTTGCCCCAGGCCTACGCTGGCAGCAACCATTTCCGCCGCCACCAGTGTCGTCCAGCCGAATCCGACAGCAATGCGCAGGCCCACCAGGATATCGGGCAACGCTGCCGGCAGGATCACATGCCATATCAGTTGCCAGCGGCTCGCTCCCAATGACAGCACGGCATTGATCTGCTCCACGCTGGCGCTGCGCACCCCCGCTCTGGCCGCCAGCGCGATCGGGGCAAAGCAGGCCAGCCAGATCAGCACAAGCTTGGCCATTTCGTCGATGCCAAACCAGATGACTATCAGCGGCAAATAGGCCAACGGCGGCAAAGGCCGATAGAACTCGATGGGCGGATCGAAGATACCGCGTGCAATGCGGCTGACACCCATTGCAATACCTACGGGCACGGCCGTGACCACTGCTAGCGCGAAAGCGCCGAACACGCGGATCACACTCCACTTCAGGTGTTCAAGCAGGGGCTCGCCGCCCTGGATGTCGCCGAACCAGGCATTCCCGAGCGCCGTCCACACCGCTTCCGGCGCCGGCAGAAACAAGGGCGGCAGCCAGCCCTGATGCGTCGCCAGCCACCACAATGACAGCAAGGCCACGACACAAACCAGGCTGATCCAGCGGCTGTTGCCATCACCCGGCACACGGTACTGAGCAACCACCGGCAGGCCTGACTGCTCAGGCCTGCCCACCGTTTGCTGCGGCCCCGTCATGCGCGCATCGGCCGCAGACCGGCCGCCTCACTGCTGCGCTCTTCCAGCACATAGCCGGCCAACGCATCCTGCTGCACAGGCGCTGCCGCCACGTCCACGAAGCCCCGCCTGCCCGCGCCATTGACACCGCTTGCCGCTCCGCGGCCATGCGCCAGTCCTTCCTCCGCCAGTGGCACAGCCGCACCGGCCTCACCTGCCCCCAGCTCGGCAATCCATGCCAGCAGACGCTCGCGCTCGGCGATGAAACCCGCTGCCGACTTGACCGCCCGCGGCGCATCCCCAGCCAGATAGCGTCGTCCGAAGAACAACTGCCGCTCCCCCACCACCCGGCCGGGCGACGGCGCCATGACAATCAGCCGGCTGGCCAGAAACAGCGCTTCCTCGACATCATGGGTAATCAGCAGAATTGTCTTGCCCGTACGTGACCAGAGGTCCAGTAGCAGCGCCTGGATGGATTCCCGGGTAAAAGCGTCCAGTGCACCCATGGGTTCATCCAGCAGCAGCACATCCGGATCACTGGCCAGCGCCCGCGCAATGCCCACTCGCTGCTGCATGCCCCCGGACAACTGCCATACCCTGGCCGCTTCCTGGCCGGCCAACCCGACCCGCGCCAGGTACTCCATTGCCTGCGCCCGACTCACCGCGCGCGAGACACCTCGCAGGCGCGGCCCTAGCATGACATTCTCCAGCGCAGAAAGCCAAGGCAACAGCGCATGCTTCTGGAATACCACGCCACGCGAGGCGTCGGGCCCCCGCACCGGACGGCCATCATGCAGGACCTGTCCCGCCGACACGCCGGTAAAGCCTGCAATCACATTCAACAGGGAAGTCTTGCCGCAACCGGATGCGCCCAGCGCCACGACGAACTCCCCCGGCGCAATATCGAGATCCAGCTGGTGCAAGGCCAGGCTTTTGCCATCATTGCCATGGCCGGCATAGCGCACCGATACCTGCCGCAAGGACAGGCTGCCGCCGCCACGCCCGACCGAGGACGGCGCCGCGTTGCTGGCAGCAGCAAGCACCCCGGTCGCATGCGCAGCGACCGGGGTGGCCGCCTGGGCGGCTACCGCACCTGGCGCTGGCGCCGGGCTGCCGTCAGGCGACCCCACCTGCGCCCCGGCCAGCAGGCTGGCCGCAGACACGGGCGTCACCGGCCTGCGCAACCAGCGCAACAGGCTGCGGCTTGCCGTGCCCGTCATGGCCGGGCCTGTGCCGCTGCGACAGGCGCAGGCGCCGCAGTAGCGGCCTGCTCCACCCAACGCGGTTCGACAGCGGTCGAGTAATCCGGCAGGACTGCACCGATGGTGCCCTGCTCTTTCAGGAACGCAGCCGTGGCGGCCAGCGAACGGGCCACCACGCCATCCTTGCCGCCGCCCAGCCATTGCGCAGTGGCTTGCTCCGCTGGAGGCACGAAGGCATACAAGGCGAGACTGGCGGGAACGCTTGCTGGTGTCGCGCCACTCCACTTCGCCACGGCCCTTACCGGCGCGGAATCCTGCGTCCATTGCGCCCGATGCTCACGGTAGTCGGCATCGGCCCCGGCCAGCACCTGCACGAATTGCGCCAGGAATGCATCATGCTTGCTGGCGAAACCATCGCGTACCGCCAGGGCGTCAAACGTCGCCTTGCCGGTGCTGGCGGCCAATTGCCCGGAAGTCAGCAGCACACTGCCATTCTGCTTGACCGACTGCAGCACCGGGTCCCAGATGAAAGTCGCGTCGATATCGCCGCGTGTCCAGGCAGCCTGAATTTCCGGCGGACGCAGATTCAGGATGCGTACATCGCGGGCAACCACCCCGGCCTGCTCCAGCGCCACCAGCGTATGGAAGTGCGTGGTGGAAGCATGCGGCAAGGCAATGGTGTGCCCGCGCAAATCTGCCACGGAATGCACACCGCTGCCCTCGCGCGCCACCAGCGCCTCGGCATCGTTGATATTGGTCAGCACCCAGAAGATCTTGAGCGGCACGCCCTGCGACAGTGCCGCCGCAAAAGGTGCCGAACCGGCCTCGCCGATGTCGATGGCACCAGAAGCCAGCGCCCGCACCACTTCGGCACCACTGCCAATCTTGCGATAGGTCACCTTATAGCCGGTACGGGCTTCCAGTTCGCCGGTTTCCTGGGCGTAGCGCCAGGGCACGATCATGTCCTGATAGCCAATAACGACTTCCTTCTGCTGCGCCGAAGCGGCACCCGCCACGACAGAAAACCCGGCCAGCACGGCCAGCGGCAACACCCAACGGCGAAATCCGGACATGAAACACCTCTTGATTGAATTCCGGCCCGCGCCATGCGCAGGCTACGGAATCTTTTACCGTCAGCACCGACGCACAGGAAATACTCATTCCCTATATGCAAATCCCTGTCCCCCCAACCCTGGCGCATCCGGCTGCGCCCTCAAGGCTGCTGCGCAAATGCGAACCAGTCTTATGTCTTATATAAGACTGTTGCACCTGCCATGGAATAGCCCTACAATAAAGGGGTTAAACCGAGTCCCTTTTTTGCAGGTCTGAAACCATGCTAGAAGCCTACCGCCAACACGTCGCCGAGCGCGCTGCCCTGGGCATCCCGCCGCTGCCGCTGTCTGCCCAGCAAACCGCCGGCGTCATCGAATTGCTGAAGAATCCGCCCGCCGGCGAAGAAGAATTCCTGCTCGACCTGATCACGCATCGCGTGCCGGCCGGCGTGGATGACGCCGCCAAGGTCAAGGCCTCCTATCTGGCCGCCGTGGCCCATGGCAGCGAATCGTGTCCGCTGATCGACCGCGCCCACGCGGTCCGCCTGCTGGGCACCATGCTCGGCGGTTACAACATCAGCGCCCTGATCGAATTGCTGGACGACGCCGAAGTCGGCACCCTGGCAGCCGAAGGCCTGAAAAAAACGCTGCTGATGTTCGACGCTTTCCATGATGTCCAGGAGAAGGCCGAGAAGGGCAATGCCAACGCCCAGGCCGTGCTGCAAAGCTGGGCAGATGGCGAATGGTTCACCAGCCGCCCGGAAGTGCCGGAAAGCATGACCATCACCGTTTTCAAGGTGACCGGCGAAACTAATACCGATGATCTGTCGCCCGCGCCTGACGCCTGGAGCCGCCCGGACATCCCGCTGCACGCGCTGGCCATGCTCAAGAACCCGCGCCCCGGCATCGAACCCGATGAGCCCGGCAAGGTCGGCCCCGTCAAGTTCCTCGAATCCCTGCAAGAAAAGGGTCACCTCATCGCCTACGTCGGCGACGTGGTTGGTACCGGTTCCTCGCGCAAGTCCGCCACCAACTCGGTGCTGTGGTTCACTGGCGAAGACATTCCCTTCGTTCCCAACAAGCGCTTCGGTGGCGTCTGTCTGGGCGGCAAGATCGCCCCCATCTTCTACAACACCATGGAAGATGCCGGCGCTCTGCCGATCGAACTCGACGTATCGCAAATGGAAATGGGCGACGTCGTTGAACTGCGTCCCTATGAAGGCAAGGCCCTGAAGAACGGCGAAGTCATCGCCGAATTCAAGGTCAAGTCGGATGTGCTGTTCGACGAAGTGCGCGCCGGTGGCCGCATTCCGCTGATCATCGGCCGCGGCCTGACCGCCAAGGCGCGCGAAGTGCTGGGCCTGCCGCCCTCCACGCTGTTCCGTCTGCCGCAAAACCCCGTCGACAGCGGCAAGGGTTTCTCGCTGGCCCAGAAGATGGTCGGCCGCGCCTGCGGCCTGCCGGAAGGCCAGGGCGTGCGTCCGGGCACCTACTGCGAACCCAAGATGACCTCCGTGGGCAGCCAGGATACCACCGGCCCCATGACCCGCGACGAGCTGAAAGACCTGGCCTGCCTGGGCTTCTCGGCCGACCTGGTGATGCAGTCCTTCTGCCACACCGCCGCCTACCCCAAGCCTGTGGACGTCAAGACGCACCACACGCTGCCCGAGTTCATCAGCACCCGTGGTGGCATCTCGCTGCGCCCCGGCGACGGCGTGATCCACTCCTGGCTGAACCGCATGCTGCTGCCGGATACCGTTGGTACCGGCGGTGACTCGCACACCCGCTTCCCGATCGGCATCAGCTTCCCGGCTGGTTCGGGCCTGGTGGCCTTCGCCGCCGCCACGGGCGTCATGCCGCTGGACATGCCGGAATCGGTCCTGGTCCGTTTCAAGGGCAAGATGCAACCCGGCGTCACGCTGCGCGACCTGGTCAATGCCATTCCGCTCTACGCCATCAAGCAAGGCCTGCTGACGGTTGCCAAACAAGGCAAGAAGAACATCTTCTCCGGCCGCATCCTGGAAATCGAGGGCCTGCCCGACCTGAAGGTCGAACAGGCATTCGAACTGTCCGACGCATCGGCCGAACGTTCCGCCGCAGGCTGCACCGTGCGCCTGAATAAGGAACCGATCATCGAATACATCAACAGCAACATCGTGATGCTGAAGTGGATGATCGCCAATGGCTACAAGGACGAGCGCAGCCTGGCGCGCCGCATCAAGGCCATGGAAGCCTGGCTGGCCGACCCCAAGCTGCTGGAGCCCGATGCAGACGCCGAATACGCTGCCGTCATCGACATCGACCTGGCCGATGTCCACGAACCCATCGTGGCCTGCCCGAACGACCCGGACGACGTCAAGACGCTGTCCGACGTTGCTGGCGCAACCATCGACGAAGTGTTCATCGGCAGCTGCATGACCAACATCGGCCACTTCCGTGCAGCCTCCAAGCTGCTGGAAGGCAAGCGTGATATCCCGGTCAAGCTGTGGGTGGCCCCGCCCACCAAGATGGATGCCGCCCAGCTGACCGAAGAAGGCCACTACGGCGTATTCGGCACGGCGGGTGCGCGCACTGAAATGCCCGGCTGCTCGCTGTGCATGGGTAACCAGGCTCAAGTCCGTGAAGGCGCAACGGTGATGTCCACCAGCACGCGTAACTTCCCGAACCGCCTGGGCAAGAACACCTTCGTGTACCTGGGTTCCGCCGAACTGGCCGCCATCTGCTCGCGCCTGGGCCGCATCCCGACGAAGGAAGAGTACATGGCCGATATTGGCGTCATCAATGAAAATGGCGACAAGATCTACAAATACCTGAACTTCGACCAGATCGCAGACTACAAGGACGTTGCAGACAGCGTCAGCGTGTAATGCAAGGCCGGTGCCCGCACCGGCTACCTCGCACAAGCCCCCCCCCTTCGCAGGGGCGGCCTCAAGAAAGCCATGTCCTACCTGGGCATGGCTTTTTTCATATCTGCCTGGATCAGGGAAAAGTCATTCCCATTCATTAACTTATTAATTACATAAACAGATATCTCCATTTGGATATTGTGATTATTCCCGATGCCTGTGCAGGACTGGCCCCATTAGGATAACGGTCATAACCACTTCTTCCCCGCCTGAGTAGAGGCCGGGAGCCGTTTTCCCGAGCATCCGCCATGCCTGCGTTTCCCTTCCCTGGAGCCCATTCGCATGATCTTTCATCGTCCCGCACTGGCATTGGCGCTGGCCGCCGGCCTAAGCGTATTGTCGACGCCGACGCTCGCCGCGTCAGGCAACAATGCCGACATGCTGCTCCACAATGGCCGCATTTATACCGAAAACCCCCAGCAGCTCTGGGTGGAAGCGATTGCCATCAAGGATGGCAACATCCTGGCCCTGGGCAAGGACGTCGACTTGCTGCCCTTGCGCAGCGCGCAAACCGAGGTCGTGGACCTGCAGGGGAAAATGGCCATGCCCGGCATCGTCGAGGCCCACTCGCATCCGGTCTGGGGCGGGCTCAAGCAGCTTTTTCAATGCAACTTCCCCTTCACGGTAACGCCGGAGGCACTGGCTGACATCATCCAGGCCTGCGTGGCACGCGACGATACTGCCTGGATACGTGGCGGCCAGTGGGACAGCAGTTTTTTCAAAACTCACAACATCGAATCGCCGCGCCGGTGGCTGGATGCCGTCTCCGGCGACAAGGCCATCACGCTCACCGATGACACCGGCCATAATGCCTGGGTCAATTCCAAGGCGCTGGCGCTGCTCAAGATCGACGCGAACTTCCAGCCCCCCTCCGGCATGAGCATCGGGCGCGAAGCAGACGGCAAGACGCCCAATGGCGTACTTTACGAAGGAAACAACTACCTGCGCGCCTTCGTTCCGGACTGGAGCGAAAAGCAATACCTGGCCGCCGCCGACTATGCCATCCAGCAATCGAACCGCTATGGCATTACCGGCATCAAGGACGCCGATGCCAGCGAAGCCGTGGTCAAGGCCTATCATGCGCTGGACACCCAGAAGGGCTTGAATGCCAACGTCGCCACGGCCATCCGCATCAGCCAGACCTATGCCACTCCCAGGCTGAAAACCAATTACCTGAAAATCTACGTCGACGGCGTGCCCACCAGCGGCCATACCGCTGCCATGCTGAACCCATATGCCGACGCTGATGCCCACGACCCGCACGCTCTGGGTATGCTGGTGGTGCCGGAAGATGAGCTCAAGCGAGTCGTCCTCGAGTTCGACAAAGCGGGTTATGGCCTGAAAATGCACACCGCCGGTGACCGCGCCATCCGGCTCGCGCTGGATGCCATCGAGGCAGCGCGCCAGGCCAATGGCAAGCCTGGCACCATGCATGAGCTGGCTCACGCGGAATTCATCAGCGCGCAAGATCTTCCGCGTTTTGGCTCCTTGAACGCCGCCGCCGACTTTTCGCCCTATATCTGGTATCCCTCGCCGCTGATAGATGCCATCCGCAAGAGCGTCGGCGACCGCGCCGACCAGATGTTCCCGGCCCGCACGCTACTAGACCAGCACGCCACCATCATCGCCGGCTCTGACTGGCCCTCGGGCGTCAAAGACAACAATCCCTGGCCAGCCATCGAAGCGCTGCTAACCCGCGCTGATCCTCATGGCCAGCGCGCCGGACAGACGCTGAACAAGGAACAGGCCATCAAGCTGGAAGAGGCCCTGCGCATCTTTACCCAGGCAGGCGCCAAGGCCATCGGGCGCGAAGAGCAGACGGGTACGCTGGAAGTCGGCAAGTCGGCCGACATCATCGTGCTGGACCGCAATCTCTTCACTGTCCCGACGGCCGACATCAGCGATACCGAAGTCTTGCTGACCATATTCCAGGGCCGCCCGGTTCACACCGCTACACCCGCCAAGCGCTAAGCCCGATACCCCGTGGCGGACGGGTGCCGGGCCATGGCGACCCCAGCCACCCGCCACGGCCCTGCGCCCCCCCTGTGCCCGACTCGCCGCCATGCCAGCAGCACCCTGCCGGGGCGGCAGTTGCCGTACCGCCCCCTTGTGGCTGGTGAGTCGGCAATCGCTCCGCCCTTACAGGAAACCGCTCTTACAGGAAACGCTCCATCCAGTTTTGCAGCGGCAGCGGAGGATCCTGCCGCCAGATACGCCTGAACAACAAGCCCAACTCGGCGCTGCCTGCCGTGTCCTGGCTCTCCCAGGCACTGGGCACGACACGCTGCCACTGCCCCTGGCCATCCTGTTCGGCCATTTTGAAGCGGAAAGTGTAGCTGCCCGGTACCCCCATGCGCAGGTCCGTCACCACCAGTGCATTCCCGCGCTGGTCATAGCGCAACCAGCCGTCCGTGAACCAGCGCAGCCGCTGGTACAAGGGGTCGACCGCCAGGGCCAGAGCCAATTCCTGGTTCAAAGGCTGGCGCAGCAACTCGGGCGGCGCCTGGTCGAACAGGCCGCTGACAGCCTCGTAGTAGCCCCCATCCGGAGTTCGCGCCAATACCCTCCAGAGCAGGGTATTGAACGGCATGGGCACGCCACGCAATTCGGTGACCGCCACCCCACGCGCCTGCAGCTCCGCCGAAACCCGGTGTTCGGCCACCATTCGGCTGATGCACCCGAAGCCCAGGTACAGGATGCTGAAAACCAGGGCGGCCGCCATCAGGCGCCGCGCCCTGACGGTGCAGCCACGCCAGACGCCATACAGCACCGCTCCCAGCAAAGGCAGGGTATAGACAGGATCAATGATGAACACCCCCGCCCAGCTCGCCGGTACTGACTGCAAGGGCCAGAATAGCTGAGTGCCATACACCGTGAACGCATCCAGCAGCGGATGCGTGACCAGCACAAGCCACAAGGTCAGAAACAGGCGCCGCCAGCCATAGGCCGCCTGCGGCCAACGCCAGCGTATCAGGCCCGTCAGTACGGCAGCCAGCCCGGTCAGGACAAACAGGGAATGCGAAAAGCCTCGATGATAGGTCATCATCGACACCGGGTCGGCATACCGTATCAGCACATCCAGGTCCGGCAGCGTTGCCAACGCCGCGCCATACGCCAGGGCTCGCCGCCCTTGCCATCGTCCCAGCAGGCTGCCCTGCAGGGCACCGCCCAGTACTGCCTGTGTCAATGAATCCATGCCTGGCTTCTCCCGCCTGTCCCAATCCTTGCGCAAGCAGTTGCGCATGCGCAAAACATGCCCGGTGCAGTCCTGCTGCCTGTTCAAGCCGATACGCAGCGGCCCGACGACAAAAAACGGGAAGCCGGCCTGAGCCGCTCCTCCCGTTTTCTATCGGCCAGTATCCGTCGGCCATTGCACCGGGGCGTACCCCGGCCACATTTACTTCATCAAGGCATTGCCCTGGCGCATGGCATTCTGCAGGGCCTCCATCGCCGGACGCTGGCCCGACAAGGCTGCTGTCAGCGCATCGTTGAGCACCACAGCCACCTGCGGGTAGTTCGGCAGGCGGAAACCACGGCTGGCCACGGTGGGCGCGCTTTCAAGCGATGCGATCAGTTGCTGGGTGCCAGGGATGCGGTCATAGAACGACACGTCGGCCGCCAGGAATGCCGCTTGCGTCAAAGGCAGATAGCCAGTTTTCTGATGCCATTCGGCCGCCACCACAGGCGTCGCCAGATAGGCCAGGAACGACGCCGTTGCCGCGTCGGAACCACGGTCATGGCCCTTCAACGCCCACAGGGCGCTGCCGCTGATGAATGGCTTGCCGGGCTGGCTGGTGACCTGCGCGTAATACGGCAGCGGAGCCACGCCGAACGACAGCGTATTGGATGCCAGCAGCTCGCCCAACGCGCCCGAACCGGTGGTCAGCACGCCACAGCGGCCGCGCGCAAATGCCAGGTTGGCTTCGGTATCGGTGGGGAACTCGGTCATCAGGTGGCCGCGCTTCCAGCTGGCCATCAGCGAGATATGGCGCATGTAGAGCACGTCGAAATTCAGCGTGGGCTTGCCCCGGCCCAGTCCGTTGTCCGCCGTGGCATACAGCTTGCCATTGATGGGCGCCAGGTTTTCCAGGTGCACCGTCAGGGGGTCGCCGGTCGCGTAAGCACACTGCAGATCGGTGCGTTCGTAGATCTGGGCCAGTTCATTCTGCAGCTCGGGCCAGGTCCGGGCCGGCTGGGCCGGGTTCAGGCCAGACTTGCGATAGGCATCGAGGTTATAAAACATGACCGGCACTTCGGCCATGTAGGGAAAGGCCAGCAGGCGCCCGCGGCCGTCGCGCACGAAGCTGCTGGCCTGGGGCAGGAACCAGGCCTGGTCGCGGATGGGATGCGACGCCAGCAACTGGTGCATGGGCAAGATGGCCGCATGTTCGGCAATGACTTCCGGCGAATGCTGGTCGCTGATCTGCACCAGCTGCGGCGCATACTTGCCGGCCACCGCCATGGCGGTTTCCCGCGCCAGTTCATCTTCACTGCCAAAGCCGCGCAGCACGACGCGTACATCGGCGTTCTTCTTGTTGAAATCTGCAGCCAGCTTGTCGAATTCAGCCTGGTTGCGGCCTGTCAGCGTATGCCAGACCTGTACTTCCTGCGGCGCAGCCCATGCCACGGCAGCGCCGGACACACCCAGCGCCAGCACCAGCGCCTGGGGCAAACGGCGCATCGCTTGCTGCAAACGGCCAGAAAACTCTTGTTTGATACTCATAGATGACTCTGACTTTAAACGCCTAGAAAGGGGAACTCAGGCTCGGGACGGCGGCCGGAAACGATATCCGCCAACGCCCGGCCCGAACCGGCACCCATGGTCCAGCCCAGCGTGCCGTGCCCGGTGTTGAGATAGAGATTGGCAATGCGTGAACGGCCGATGAGTGGCACATTGGAGGGCGTTGCGGGACGCAGGCCGGTCCAGTAGGTGACGTTTTCGAAATCCAGCGCATTGGGGAATAGTTCTCGCGCTACCCGCGTCATGGCGTCGCAGCGCTTGTTATTTAGAGAACGCGAATACCCAGAAAGTTCCGCAGTGCCGGCCATGCGCAGTTTGTCACCCAGCCGGCTGAATACGATCTTGTGGCCGCTATCGGTCAAACTGGCGGTCGGCGCCTGTGCCGGGTCGATCACCGGGAAGGTCGCGGAATAGCCCTTGGCGGGATAAACCATGCAGCGCACGCCTACCGGACGCAACAGTTCGGGCGAATAGCTGCCCAGCGCCACGACAAAGGCATCGGCGCGCACGATTTCATAGTGGCCATCGGGTGCGATGACCTCCACGCCTGTCACCTTGCCCTGCTCGCACAGCAGCCGGGTGATCCGGGTGGAGAAACGGAAATTGACGCCAGCAGCTTCGGCGCGCTGCGCCAGGGCCGCAGTGAACTTGTGGACGTCGCCGCTTTCATCCTCGGGGGTGTAGTCCCCGCCGACGATCAGGTGGCGGCTGCTGGCCAGCGCCGGCTCGATCTGCACGACTTCATCGGCAGACACCACCCGGCGTTCCACGCCGAAGTCGCGCATCATGCCCGCGGCTTCCTGGGAATCGTCGAACTCTTCCTGGCTGCGGTAGAAATTGAGGATGCCGCGTTCGAGGTGGTCGTATTCAATGGACAAGTCGCGCCGCAGCTCCCGCAGGGTGCTGCGGCTGTATTCCGCCATCCGCACCATGGCGCGGATGTTGCGCGGCAACCGCGAGGGCAGGCATTCCCGCAGGAAGGCCGCGCCCCACAACCACTGGTGCCAGTCCAGCTGAGGACGGAACAGCAGCGGCGCGTCATCCTTGAACAACCATTTGAGCAGTTTCAGCGGCGCATGCGGGTTGGCCCAAGGCTCAGCATAGGAAACCGAAATCTGGCAGCCATTGGCGAAACTGGTTTCCTGTGCAGGCCCCGTACTGCGATCGAGCACTTCAACCTCATGGCCTGCCTGACGCAGCCACCATGCGCTGGAAGTGCCTACCACCCCGCTGCCCAACACCACAACTCTCATGCTGTTCCCCCGTCTTACAGGATGCAAACCCTTGCTGCGCCAGCATGGCCGACATGGCCCGCTGGCGCGATGATACAGACCGTCCGTGACTTCAGACGATAATCACTGAGTGTAACGCTCCGGCTGCCATCCCGCAGCCATAAAAAAGCGACAAAACCGCGCGGTGATAACGTCGCTGCACGGCAGCATTCCCGATTTACACCTGTAATGCGGCAAGATCCGCCGCATTGGTGAAGGCGTCCGAGAAAAACTGCGCCTCGGACAGACCGGCGCGGGCATGGAAATCCCGCCGCGCGGCCTCGACCATGGCTGGCGCGCCACAGGCGTACACCTGCCAGGCCGACAGATCCGGTAAATCTTCCAGCACAGCCTCATGCACCCAACCTCGACGGCCTTGCCAATTGTCTTCGGGCAACGCGTCCGACACCACCGGAATATAAGTGAGATCAGGCAATTGCTCCGCCCAGGCCCGCGCCCTGGCATCGTGATACAGGTCGCCCGGACGGCGTCCGCCCCAGTACAACCGAACCTTGCGCTGCAAGCCCTGCGCACGCATGTGCTCCACCATGGACTGCACCGGCGCAAAGCCGGTACCGCTGCACAGCATCACGATGGGCGCGTCATCCTCTTCACGCAGGAAAAAGGACCCTTGCGGCCCTTCGATGCGCAAAATTTCCTTGAGGCGCATCTGGGTGGCGCCCACACCGAACACATGATCCGTGAACAGGCCGCCAGGCACGTGCCGCAGATGCAGTTCCAGGAACTTCGCCTGGCCCGGCGCACTCGCCATGGAATAGCTGCGGCGCGTACCATCCTTCAGGATAATATCCACGTACTGTCCGGCGTAATAGCGGAAGTTTTCCGTCGCTGGCAACTGCAGCGTCAGAATGGTGACATCCGGCACGGGCCGCTCCATACCCATGACGCGCACCGGCAGCCGACGGATCTCGATATCCGTCGCCAGGCGCACCTGGTGGGACTCGATGACCATATCGGAGGTCGGCGTCACCTGGCAGAAAAGCGTATAGCCGGCGGCGATATCCGAGGCTGGCAGGCTCTGCGCGACGGCACCGCCCGCATCATAGCTGCCGCTGACCACCTTGCCCTTGCAGCTCGAACAGGCGCCGTTGCGGCAGCTGTAGGGCAACACGATGCCCGCCGCGAGCGCGGCATCCAACAGATTCTGCCCCCCTTCTGCGGAAAAGGCATGATTGGCGGGAAGGACGGTGATGTGATGTGACATGAACAGAATGCATCAGGACGAAATGCCCGGACACGAAAAACAGCAGCCGGGCACGGCGGACAGCGCAACGGGGGAAACACCCTCGCATGCGTCATAAAAGCTTGATTTTAGACGGTATGTCGCCCCTGCGGCCAGGGTGCGGGCAGGCGGCTCGCCGACTCGCTTCTGCGTGGTGCCTGCCCCCCGCACCGCCAGGGGAAAGCCATGTCCAGTCTCGATCCCCCCTGCAAACGCTGCCGGGATGTTTGCACCACTTGCCCGTTGCCATGCCCGCAAGCGGTGCATGGCGCACGTTCGCGATATCGGGTTAGCCCCAAATATCTGCAAAGCAACAAATTTGCTTCAATGGGTTGCAAGCCCGCCCGGTGCGCTACCCGCCTCCGGTCTTCCTGCCGCCCGCCCGCACCCCTGGGCACACGGCCAGCACGGATTTCTGTCCCCTTTCATCAAAGCCAGGAGAAATCGCATGCGCAATCCACTCTCCCCCCTCTTTCGCCGCCAAGGGCCGACTCTCAGCATCCTTGCCGCCCTCCTGCTCGGCGGCGCCGTGATCACCAGCCCTGCACAGGCCCAGACGCAATTCGTCAGTATTGGTACAGGCGGCGTCACGGGTGTGTATTACGCCGCCGGCGGCGCCATTTGCCGCCTGGTAAACAAAGACCGCAAGGATCATGGCCTGCGTTGCTCGGTGGAATCCACCGGGGCGTCCGTGTTCAACATCAACACTATCAAAGCCGGGGAACTGGATTTCGGCGTGGCCCAATCCGACGTGGCCTACAACGCCTACCATGGCGAAGAACAATTCAAGGATGCCAAGTACGATAAGCTGCGTTCGGTTTTCTCCCTGCACCCGGAACCCTTCACCGTCATGGCCCGGAAAGAAGCCAACGTGAAATCCTTCGACGATTTCAAGGGCAAGCGCTTCAACGTAGGCAATCCCGGATCAGGAACGCGCGCATCGCTGGAACAGTACCTGGCGGCACGCGGCTGGACGCTGAAGGACTTCGCACTGGCTTCCGAGCTGCGTGCCGATGAGCACGGCCCCGCCCTGTGCGATGGCAAGATAGACGGTTTCATCTATGGCGTCGGCCACCCTTCCGCCAATATCCAGGACCCGGCCACTACCTGCGGCGCGCAGCTGGTGCCCCTGACCGGCCCCGCCGTGGACAAACTTGTCAATGACCATGACTACTTCGCCAAGGTCACCATTCCCGGCGGGCTCTATCCCAACAACCCCAACGACATCGACACCTATGGCGTGCTTGCCACGCTGGTCACCTCCTCGGACGTGCCGGACGAAGCGGTCTATCGCATTACCAAGGCCGTGTTCGACAACTTCGACGACTTCAAGAAGCTGCACCCGGCGCTGGCGCACCTGACACCAGAGGAAATGATCAAGAACGGCCTGTCCGCACCGCTGCATCCCGGCGCGGAGAAGTATTACAAGGAACGCGGCTGGATGTAATGCCCGGAAGCGGCGCCACAACCGGCGCCATTTCCCCGCAGGGGCTTGGCCGGCCCGGCCTCGCCCCTGCCAACGGACCGACGGCACCGGTTCGCAGCAACACAGGAGGCATGCCATGAGCAACACCCCGCAGACACCCTCCACCGATCTCGAGCAACTGGTCGCAGATGCCGACCGCGGCGGCCGCAACGCCGGCGGCCTGGCGGGCGCAGTCCTCGCTATCGGCGCCCTGCTCTGGTCGCTGTTTCAGCTCTGGTATGCCTCGCCCTTCCCCTTCGACCTGGGCATAGGCATATTCAACGATACCGAAGCCCGCGCCCTGCATCTCGGCATCGCCATGTTCCTGGGCTACCTGGCCTATCCTTTCAGCAAACGCTCGCCGCGCGACCGCATGCCGCTCTACGACTGGCTACTGGCGCTGGCTGCAGCATTCTGCGGCGCCTATCTCTATCTTTTCTATGTCGAACTGTCGCGCCGCCCCGGACAGCCCACCCAATTCGACATCGTTTCTGCCGCACTGGGGCTGGTCCTGCTGCTGGAAGTCACGCGCCGCGCCCTGGGGGCTCCCATGGCCGTGCTCGGGCTGGCTTTCGTCATCTATGCCATGGCCGGCCCCTACATGCCCGATGTCCTGGCCCACCGCGGCGCCTCACTGGAACGCCTGGCCTCGCACATGTGGCTGACCACCGAGGGCGTGTATGGCGTCGCGTTGGGGGTATCGGTTTCATACATCTTCATTTTCGTACTGCTGGGTTCGTTACTGGACAAAAGCGGTGCCGGCAACTACATGATGCAAGTGTCCTTTGCCTTGCTGGGCCACCTGCGCGGCGGGCCGGCCAAGGTGGCCGTGGTGTCCTCTGCCGTCAACGGCCTGGTTTCGGCCTCTTCGGTAGCAAATGTGGTCACTGGCGGCATTTTCACGATTCCGCTCATGAAAAAAGCAGGCTATGGCGGCATACGCGCAGGCGCCATCGAAACCGCCTCCTCGGTCAATGGCCAGCTCATGCCGCCAGTCATGGGCGCGGCTGCCTTCCTGATGATCGAATACGTGGGCATTCCGTACACCGATATCATCCGCCACGCCATCCTGCCAGCCTCGATTTCCTATGTTGCGTTGTTCTATATCGTGCACCTGGAAGCGCTGAAACTGGGCATCCAGCCCATGATGTCGGCCGGCAAGCCGAAAACCCCGCTGCAAAAGCTGGCCGGCTGGGGCATGGGCATTTCCGGCACGCTGGTGGTCATGGGCCTGGTCTATTACATAGGCATAGGCGTGCAGGCAGTCGCCGGCGCGGCAGCCATGTGGATACTGATAGGGCTGCTGGTGGTCCTGAACGTCTGGCTGCTGCGCATGGCTGCCCGCCACCCCGACCTGCCCACTGACATCAGTATCACCAACCCGCAACGCCCCGAAACCTGGCCCACGGTACGGGCCGGACTGCACTTCCTGATTCCCATTGGCGTGCTGGTCTGGTGCCTGAGCATAGAAGAGCTTTCCGCCGGCCTGTCGGCGTTCTGGTCCGCCGTGGCCATCCTGCTGCAAATGGTGACCCAGCGCCCGCTGACGGCCTGGTTCCGCCAGCAGGCTACCGCCCCGGCATGGCGTCAAGGCGCCTGCGAAGCCATCCTCGGCCTGCAGGATGGCGCACGCAACATGATAGGCATCGCCATTGCCTGCGGCACCGCCGGCCTGATCGTCGGCGGCATCACGCTCACCGGCCTGGGGCTGCGCATGACAGCCTTCGTGGAAATGGTATCCATGGGCAACGTCCTGGCGATGCTGTTCTTCACCGCGCTAGTCTGCCTGATCCTGGGGCTGGGCATGCCGACCACGGCCAATTACATCCTGATGGCCACGCTGATGGCACCCGTCATCGTCGAACTCGGCGCCCAAAGCGGGTTGATCATCCCGCTGATCGCCGTGCACATGTTCGTGTTCTATTACGGCATCATGGCCGACATCACGCCGCCCGTGGGCCTGGCCACCTTCGCCGCCGCGGCCATTTCCGGCGAAGACCCGATCAAGACCGGCCTGCAGGGTGTGACCTACGCACTGCGGACGGCCTTGCTGCCCTTCATGTTCGTGTTCAACCCGATGCTGCTGCTCATTGACGTCGAAGGCTGGTGGCAGCTCAGCCTGGTCATCATCGGCGCCACGCTGGCGTCCATGACCTTCGCCGCAGCCACCATGCGCTGGATGCGCATACGCGCCAACCCGCTGGAAGTCATCGTGCTGCTGCTGGTTACCTTCATGCTGTTCCGGCCTGACTGGTTCATGAACCAGCTCTACGAGGAATACCGCGAACAGCCCGCCGCCGACATCTATCAGGTCGCGGCCGAACTGCCTGACAATGGCCGGCTGGTCGCCATCATCCAGGGCTACAACATCGAAGGCGACGAACTCTCCAAGACCGTGGCCGTGCGCCTGCCGGCGCTGCCGGACGATGCCCTGGCAACGGCAGGCGGCGTCACCCCGGACAGCGCCGCAACAGCGGCTGCCCCTGCGGCGGCGCACAAGGCGCTGGGCATGCAGCGGCTGGCGCTGGCAGGCTTGCAGTTCATGGAAATGGGCGATACGGTGCAAATCATGAACGTGCGCTTCGGCAGTACGGCGCGCAAGGCCAGCTGGGAACAAGGCTGGGATGTCCGCAGCCTGAAAGTGCCCAACCCCGACCGCCCCTCGCCATTCGTCGTCTACCTGCCTGCCTTGCTGCTGCTGGCGCTGGTCTGGTGGCAACAGGGACGGCGCATGCGCCACGCACCGCCTGCACAAGCGATGCCGTCTCCAGGCAATTTGCGCCGCGCGGGCCGGTGAGGTGACGACAAAATGGTACGGGCCGCCGCGCTGGCCGGCCCGTACCGCGTCAGCGCTGGCGCAGCACACGCCTGGCCAATGCCTGGAGTTCACCGACGATCCCGCGCCGGAATGCCAGTACGCACAGCACAAAGATCGCCCCCATGATGACCGTCACCAGCGAACCG
This sequence comes from Kerstersia gyiorum, assembly GCF_004216755.1. Lineage (GTDB taxonomy): Bacteria > Pseudomonadota > Gammaproteobacteria > Burkholderiales > Burkholderiaceae_B > Kerstersia > Kerstersia gyiorum. The sequence continues at coordinate 68,132 of NZ_SGWZ01000004.1, read as the reverse complement.
ACCTTGTCAGCCAGCACGTTCTGCAACGTCACGATGGTGCTGGCTCCCACAACCGGCCCCAGCAGCGTTCCCATCCCACCCACCAGCGTCATCAGCACCACTTCGCCCGACATATGCCAGTGCGCATCGGTCAGCGTGGCAAACTTGAACACCAGCACTTTGGTTGCGCCGGCCAGCCCGGCAAAACCGGCAGACAGGACAAATGCCAGAAGTTTGTAGCGGGTCACGTCATAGCCCAGCGATATCGCACGGGATTCATTCTCGCGGATTGCCTTGAGCACTTCGCCGAAAGGCGAATGCACGATCCGGAAAATCAACCCGAACGCCAGGACGAAGATCGCCAGCACCACATAGTAGAGGGTGATATCGTTATTGAGGTCCAGGCCCAGTATCGTGCCGCGCGGCACCCCTTGCAGGCCATCCTCCCCGCCCGTAAAGGGCGCCTGCAGGAAAAGGAAAAACACCATTTGCGCCAAAGCCAGCGTAATCATCGAAAAATATATCCCCTGCCGACGAATCGCCAGCAAGCCGATGATCAATCCCAGCACAGCAGCCACCAGCGTGCCTGTTATCACACCCGTAAGCGGACCGAAGGACCAGACCTTGATTGCATGCCCTGCCACATACGCGGCTGAACCAAAAAACGCTGCGTGGCCGAACGACAGTAATCCGGTATAGCCCAGCATCAGATTGAATGCGCAAGCAAACAGAGCGAAGCACAACACCTTCATCATCAGGATGGGATACACCAGCGCCGGCGCGCACAGGCCCAGGATCAGCAGGACAGGATAAAGAAACTGCGATGCCTTCAATTTCATGATGCCTCCTTGCCGAACAGGCCCGCCGGACGCAAGACCAGCACCACGGCCATGATGACGAATACGACAGTCGCTGATGCCTCCGGATAGAACACCTTGGTCAAGCCTTCAATCACTCCCAGCCCCAGCCCTGAGAGAATCGCCCCCATGATGGAACCCATGCCGCCAATCACCACTACCGCAAATACGACAATGATGAGATTGGAGCCCATCAGCGGGCTGACTTGCAGCACCGGTGCCGCCAGCACCCCGGCCAGCCCGGCCAGCGCAACACCAAAGCCGTAGGTCAGCGTCACCATGATGGGTACATTGATCCCAAACGACTGGGTAAGCGACGGGTTTTCAGTAGCGGCGCGCAAATAGGCGCCCAGGCGCGTGCGTTCTATCATGAACCAGGTGAACAGGCACACCGCCAAGGACGCCACAATCACCCAGAGCCGGTACTTGGGCAGGAACATGAAGCCCAGATTGAAGACTCCGGTCAATTGCGACGGAATGGCATATGGCTGGCCGGAAACGCCGTAGGCATCCCGAAACAGCCCCTCCAGGATGAGCGCAAGCCCGAACGTCAGCAGCAAACCGTAGATATGATCCAGCTTATAGAGCCGCCGCAGCAGCGTGCGCTCTATCACCATACCGAACAGGCCTACTGCCAGAGGCGCCAGCAACAACGACCACCAATAATTGATGCCCAGGTAGTGCAAGCCCATCCAGGCAAACATGGCGCCCATCATGTAGAGCGCCCCGTGCGAAAAATTAATGATATTCAGCAAACCGAAAATCACGGCCAGCCCCAGGCTCAACATTGCATAGAACGCCCCGTTGACCAGCCCCAGCAACAATTGCCCCATCAGTGCGGGCAATGGCACGCCCAGGATTTCCATCATGGCTCATACCCCCAGGTAGCGGCGCAGCAGGTCCTGCCGTTGCGGCAGTTCCTCGCGCGTCAACTCGGCCACGGCCTGGCCGTGTTCGATGATGTACATGCGATCGGCCAGCGGTGCCGCAAACGCAGCGTTCTGCTCGACCAGCAAGATGGTGTAGCCCTGCTCCTTGAGCGTCTGGATCACCCGGCCCAGCTGCGCCACAATCACAGGCGCCAGGCCTTCCGAGATTTCGTCGAGCAAAAGCAGCCGGGCGCCAGTGCGCAGGATGCGCGCCAGGGCGAGCATCTGCTGCTCGCCCCCCGACAACTTTCCGGCAGGGCTGTGTCGTCGTTCCAGCAAGTTTGGGAACATCGCATAAAGTGCCTCGACGCTCATGCCGCCGCTGCCGACCCGAGGCGGCAACAGCAGGTTTTCCTCGCAATTGAGACTGGCATAGATGCCACGCTCTTCCGGACAGTACCCCACGCCCAGGCGAGCGATGCGATGCGGCGCCAGATCAATGGCCTCAGTACCATTGATCGTGATGGAACCCGTGCGTTTTCCAGTCAGGCCCATGATGGCGCGCAGCGCCGTCGTACGGCCTGCGCCATTACGGCCCAGCAAGGTCACGCACTCCCCCTGCATGACGTTCATGTCCAGGCCATGCAGGATATGGGACTCGCCGTAATAGGCATGCAAATTTGTGATGCGCAGATATTCGATGCCCATGTCATTGCCCCCCAGCACCGCCCATATATGCCTCAACCACGCGCGGGTCATTGGCAACGGCCGCGTAATCCCCCTCGGCCAAGACAGCGCCACGCGCCAGCACGGTGATGCGGTCACAGATACCTGACACCACTTTCATGTTGTGCTCCACCATCAGGATGGTCCGGCCCTGCGCCACCTTGCGGATCAAGGCCATCACCCGTTCCACGTCCTCATGCCCCATGCCCTGGGTCGGCTCATCGAGCAGCATCAGTTCCGGCTCCAGCGCCAGCGTGGTCGCTATCTCCAGCGCGCGCTTGCGGCCATAGGGAAGCTCCATGGCGATCATACCGGCGCTGTCCTCCAGCCCCATTTCGGCCAGCAAGGCCATGGCGCGATCGTTGAGCTGATCCAGCACGCGCGACGGCCGCCAGAAGTGAAACGACAGCCCCAACTGGCGCTGCAGGGCGATGCGCACGTTTTCCAGTACGGTCAAATGGGGAAAGACGGCAGATATCTGGAATGAACGAACAATTCCCTGCCGGGCGATACGCGCTGGCGGCTCAGCAGTGATGTCGACACCGTTGAAACGGATAGTGCCGCGCGTCGGGGTCAGGAACTTGGTCAGCAGATTGAAGCAGGTTGTCTTGCCCGCGCCGTTCGGACCGATCAGGGCGTGGATGTGGCCGCGCCGGATCCTGAGATCGACGCCGGCCACTGCCACGAAGCCCCTGAATTCCTTGGCCAGACCTGCTGTTTCCAGCACATAGTCATGGTTTGAATCCAAAGCTGTCTCCTTCCTCATCCTTCTATCGGGTGCCTTGTGTCAAGCCTGGGATGCAAGCAGGTTATAGATACTGGAAAAATCCAGCCGGCCATGCCCGGCCTTGCTGTGCAGATCGTACAGATTGCGCACCAGCGCGCCGAGCGGTGTCGGCGTACCGGTCGCCAATGCGCTTTCCTGGGCCAGGCCAAGATCCTTCAACATCAGGTCCACGCCAAAGCCATCCGCATAGCCATGGGACGCGGGAGCCTGCGCCATCACACCAGGACAAGGGTTGTAAACCTCCAGCGTCCAGTTGCGCCCCGAACTGCGCAGCATGACATCCGACAGCACATTGGGGTCCATCCCATTGGCGATGCCCAGCCGCAATGCTTCGCTGGTACCCGCCATGAGGATGCCCAGCAGCATGTTGTTGCACACCTTGACGGTCTGGCCGCTACCGCAATCTCCGGCATGGAAAATATTCTTGCCCATGGCTTCCAGCAGCGGCCTGCCCCGCTCGAACGTTGCCGTCTCCCCGCCCACCATGAACGTCAAGGTCCCCGCCTTGGCGCCGCCGGTTCCCCCTGACACCGGCGCATCCAGCATGAAATGCCCGGATTCGGCCGCTGCCGCAGCAACCTTGCGCGCCACGGCCGGCGCAATGGTGGAGCAATCCACCAGCAGCGTGCCGGCGGGAACCGCAGCCAGCACGCCTTCATCTCCCAGATACAGCGCTTCGACATGGCGCGAGGCCGGCAGCATTGTGATGACGGCTTGCGCCCCCTCCAAGGCCTGCCTGGCCGAAGCTGCACGCTGGCCCCCTGCCGCCGCGAAGGCCTCCAGGGCTGCCTCGGCCAAATCGTAGCCAAGCACCTGGTGGCCTGCCGCCAGCAGGTTCACGGCCATGGGCAAGCCCATATTGCCCAGTCCGATGAATGCGATCCTCATGTTGTCTCCTCCTGTGCGATCACTTCATGGCGATCGTCGTATTGACGCTGCCGCCTTCAGCATCCGGCTGGAACCAGCGTGCCGTCACGGTCTTGGTCTGTGTCCAGAAGCTGATCGCCTGCTTGCCGTTGGGGCCCAGATCACCCAGCTTGGACGCCCGCGAACCGGTAAAACTGAAATAGGCGACGGGTACGGGAATCGGTACGTTGATACCCACCTGGCCGACGTCGATTTCATTCTGGAACTTGCGGGCTGCCCAGCCGCTGCTGGTGAAGATGGAAGTGCCGTTGCCATTGGGATTGGCATTGATGAAGGCAATCGCCTCATCCAGGGAATCCGTCCCGGCCAGCAACAGCACCGGTCCGAAAATTTCCTGGTCATAGATTTCCATGCCCGGCCGTACCCCGGAAAACACACTGGGACCGACAAAATTGCCGCGCTCGTAGCCAGACACCTGGTAGCCGCGGCCGTCCAGTTCGAGTTGCGCCCCCTGCTCGACACCTGACTGGATCAGACGCTCGACACGCGCACGCGCCCGGGGACTGACCAAAGGCCCCAGGTCCGCGGCACGGTCGGTACCTGGCCCGGCACGCAGCGCGCGGGATCGCGCCACGATCTCCGGCACCCAATCGCGCGCCTGGCCGACCAGAACCGCCACCGAGTTGGCCATGCAGCGCTGGCCCGCCGCCCCGAAGGCAGAACCCAGCAAATTGTTGATGGCCTGGTCCTTGTGCGCATCGGGCATGACAATGCAATGATTCTTGGCCCCCATCATGGACTGCACTCGCTTGCCCGCCTCGGTAGCGCGACGATAGATATGGGTGCCCACCGCCGTCGAACCAATGAACGACAAAGCACGGATATCCGGGTGATCACACAGGCTGTTGGCCACATCGGCCCCGCCATGTATCACATTGAGCACTCCCGGCGGCACGCCCGCCTGATGAGCCAATTCCACCAGCAGCATGGTCGAACTGGGTACCTGCTCGGATGGCTTGAGAATAAAGGTGTTGCCGCACGCGATGGCCATCGGAAACATGAAGCACGGCAGCATCACCGGAAAGTTGAATGCCGTGATTCCGGCCCCGACACCCAGCGGCTGCAACAGGCTATAGACATCTACGCCGGTCGCCGCGTTCTCGGCGATTTCCCCCAATTGGAGGGTCGTGATGGCGCAGGCATGCTCGACCACTTCCAGCCCGCGCGCCACCTCGCCCTCGGCGTCAGGGAGCGTCTTGCCATGCTCACGCGTGATCAGCTCGGCCAGCTGTGCAGTATGTTCGCGGATCAGTTGCTGCAATCGCAACATCACCCGCATCCGCGCTCCAAGCGAGGTATTGCGCCAACTCTGGAATGCGCGGACAGCACTGGCCACTGCCAGCTCGACCTCTTCGGGTGTCGCCAGCGGTACTTGCGCCACCACTTCCTGAGTGGCGGGATTGGTGACATCAAGCCACTGCGTACTGCGTGACTGATAAGGCTTGCCATCAATGAAATGCGGAATGCACGGCACGGCCGTTTGCGGCGAACTCATGGTGATACTCCGTGTGAAGGTTCAGGCCAGGTGGTGCTTACTGGACCAGGGGACAAGTGGAGGCGGACAGCGGCTTGAAGGCCAGGTCAGCCGGAATGGTGGCGAGCAGGTTGTAGTAGTCCCAGGGGCCCTTGGACTCTGCCGGGGTCTTGATCTGGTACAGGTACATATCGTGAATGACGCGTCCGTCCGGACGGATGGATGCATTGCGCATCACGGCATCGTCAATCGGCAGCTCGCGCATTTTTTCCATCACGACCTTGTAGTCATCGGTCCCCGCAGCGGCCACAGACTTCAGATAATGCAGCGTGCTGGAGTACACCCCCGCCTGCACCATGGTCGGTTTGTTACCCCGGTAGCGCTGCTCGAAGCGCGCCGAAAACTCCCGCGCCCGATCATCCATATCCCAATAGAAGCCATCGGCAAAAATCAGGCCCTGTGCCGCATCCAGGCCCATCGCATGGACATCGGACAGAAAGATCAGCAAGGCCGCAATGCTGGGCGAACCGCTGCCGATGCCGAATTCCTGGGCCGTCTTGATGGCATTGATCGTGTCCTGGGCGCCATTGGCCAGACCGATCACATCCGCGCCTGAAGCCTGGGCCTGCAGAAGGAATGAAGAAAAGTCGTTATTGTTGAGCGGGTGCCGGATCGCCCCGACCACGGTGCCGCCATTGGCCTTCACCATGTCGCCGGCTTCTTTCTCAAGAGAGTGGCCGAATGCGTAATCCACCGTCAGGAAGTACCATTTCTTGCGCCCCTCCCGCGTCAGGGCGGCGGCAGCACCGGCAGCCTGGGAATAGGTATCGAACATCCAGTGAAAGCCATTGGGCGCGCATTCGTCATTGGTCAACAGCGCCGTTGCCGGCCCGCTGTACATTGCAATGCCGCCTTTTTCGCGTATCAATTTCTGGATCGCCAGCGCGCCCGCCGAATTGGTCAGGTCGACAAAGGCATCGACATGATCGCGGTCCATCCATTCGCGCGCCTTGGCCGAGGCGATGTCTGCCTTGTTCTGGTTGTCTGCCGACAGCACTTCGATATTCATGCCCTTGCAATCGGCCTTGAGGCAATCCTCCACCGCCATTTGCGCGGCAACCACTGAACCGGCGCCGCCCATGCCGGAATACGGCCCGGCCATATCGGTCAACACACCGATCTTGACCACATTGTCCGAAATCTGAGCCTGTGCCGCACCGCTTGCCGCTACCGTCAGGGCGAGCGCCGCCCAACGCTTGGAATAAGCTGCCATGTTTGTCTCCTCGGGTTGTCATTCGGATAGCCGGCGTACCGGATTCCTGTTTTTTGTGAATCGAGTATAGCGATGCGTTTCCGACGCGAGTTAGCTAATATATGCAGCACCACTTTGCATTAATGCACAACGAGGATATGCGGCAACGCACAATAAATCATGAATCCAGCACGCCTCAACTGGGATAACCTGCGCATCTTCCTGGCCGTCGCCCGCGCCCACACGGCCCTGGATGCCGCACAACTGCTGGACATGGACCACTCCACCATTACCCGGCGCCTGCGCCGCCTGGAAAATGAAATTGGTTCGCTGCTGTTCAGCCGCACGACGCAAGGCCACGCCCTGACGCCCGAGGGCACACGCCTGTTGAATCACATCGAGAAAATCGAAGCGACCCTGGGTGCAATGGAATCTGATATCCGCAACGATGCCCAGGCGATCAGCGGCCAGGTCCGGCTCGGCGCCACCGAGGGCCTGGGCTGCGCCTTTCTGGCGCCGCACCTGGCCCACTTCTGCGACCGCCATCGCGACATCGTGGTCGACCTGCTGGCGGTCCCCCGCTTCGTCAACCTCTCCAAGCGCGAAGCCGACCTCGCCGTGACCATTGAGCGCCCCGCGGCAGGCGCCTATGTGGCATGCAAGTTGTCCGACTATCGGCTGCAGCTCTACGCTACCTCGCGCTACCTGGCCACGCACCCGCCCATACGCAACCTGCGCGACCTGGCTTCCCATCGCCTGACCGGCTATGTGGATGATCTGGTATTCAGTGCGGAATTGAGCTATCTGGCGCAGATCGCACCGCAATCACGCGTGCCGCTGCGCAGCACCAATGTGATCGCCCAACTGCATGCGGCCCGCCAGGGCAAGGCGCTGGCTGTCCTGCCCTGCTTTCTGGCAGCGGACGCTACAGACCTCATTCCGGTGCTGCCGGGCAAAGCCCGCATCACACGGAATTTCTGGCTGGTGACTCCGGCGGAGCACCGTCAAGTCACCCGGGTGAGAGTCCTGTGGGACTACCTGAGGGAGGTTGCCGAGGTGAACCAGGCCTACCTGATGGGCGAAACCACCACCATGCGCTGGCTGACGGCGCCCAGCATCGAACCCGCGAACGAAGCCGTGCGCGCGCACGAGCAGGCCCTTTCCCGTCATGCATCCAGTCCGCGGCCAGACCTGTGACCAGGCGCGTCCGGGCAGTGCCATTCATGTCACGGAAATGCCCGGCCTGGATCAGAAGACAGGCCCCGGCAGAAGGCAAGCCCTGGCCGCCCGGACGATCAGCTGCCTGCTGGCGCGGTACCCAGCCCTCGCCACACGCCACACAGGCCTGCCAACACCGTTATGCCAGCCCGTCCTCGTCATCAACCGCCCACAGGCGCGGCTGACGCGGCCGGACATCCAGCTGGCGGCCCTTGCGGGCACGCTTGCCAAGATAGGCCAGCAGGCTTTCCCCGGCCAGGACATCTTCTACTTCCTTCTTGCGATAGATGCCTGACAAGCGCACCCCGCCCTCGCCGGCCGCCACGATCTGGGCAATGCTGTCCTTGGCGTCCAGGCCCATGAGTATGGTGCCCCGCCCGCCGGCGGTGAGCTTCTTCACCTCATTGATATCAATGACCAGCAGCCGTTCCTGTTCGGACAACAGCGCAAGATAACGGGCTTCCGGCGCGCACGGTACCGGCGCCAGCAGGCTGTCGCCCTTTTCGATCGTGACGTATTGCTTGCCGGCGCGCTGGCGGCTGGTGGCATCCGCCAGCTTGATCTGGAAACCATAGCCGCTTGCGCTGGACAGCACCCAGCGGCTGTCAGGCGCACCTGCGAACATATGGATGATGCGGCTGCGGGGCTCCAGTTCTATCATGCTCGTGACCGGCGCGCCGTCGCCACGTGCCGACGGCAGGCCCGCCACGGCAATGGTATAGGCCCGTCCAGTGTCACTCAACGCGATCAGCGTGTCGGTAGTGCGGCATTCGAAAGCGCCATACAGCGCATCGCCCGATTTAAAGCCGAACTGGGTGGCGTCGTGGCCATGGCCCTGGCGCGATCGCAGCCAGCCTTGTTGCGATACGATCACCGTGACCGGTTCATCCAGCACTTTGGCTTCCATGACGGCGCGCTCAGCCGGTTCGATCAGGGTGCGACGCTCATCGCCATACAGCTTGGCGTCGGCCTCGATTTCCTTGACCATGGCCCGCTTGAGCGTAGTTTCGTCGTCCAGCAGGGCTTGCAGCTTTTCCAGTTCCTGGCGCTTATCGGCCAGTTCCTGTTCGATCTTGAACCCTTCCAGCCGCGCCAGCTGGCGCAAGCGCATTTCCAGGATGTCATCCGCCTGGCGCTCGCTCAGCGAGAAGCGCGCCATCAACGCCTCGCGCGGTGCATCGGATTCCCGAATGGTCTCGATAACAGCATCGACGTCCAGGTAAACCACCATGCGCCCTTCCAGCACATGAATGCGGTCGGCCACCTTGTCGCGCCGGAAGGCAGTACGCCTGACCACGGTATCACGCCTGAAAGCCAGCCATTCCGTCAGGATTTCGCGCAGCGAGCGCTGGCGCGGACGGCCGTCCAGGCCGATGCACACCAGATTGATGGCAACATTGCCTTCCATGCTGGTACGCGCCAGCAAAGCAGTAGCGAATTCGTCGCGGTCCACCCGCGAGGATTTCGGCGCAAAGACCAGACGCACCGGGGCATCCTTGCCTGACTCATCGCGCACCGTATCCAGCAGGTTCAGCATCAAGGCCTTGGTCTGCTGCTGCTCGGCGCTGAGTGCTTTCTTGCCGGCCTTGGGCTTGGGATTGGTCAGGTCCTCGATTTCCTCAAGCACCTTCTGGCCAGACGTGCCGGGCGGCAATTCGGTCACGACCAGCTGCCACTGGCCACGGGCCATTTCCTCATAGTGCCAGCGCGCCCGCGCCTTGATCGAACCTCGGCCAGTACGATAAATCTGCGCGATATCGTCGGGTGCCGTGATGATCTGGCCGCCGCCGGCGAAATCCGGCCCGGGTACCATCGCGTACAGGTCGTCATCGGGCAGGCTAGGCTTCTTCAGCAGCGCCACGCTGGCACGCGCAACTTCGCCCAGATTGTGCGACGGGATCTCGGTCGCCATGCCCACCGCGATACCGGATGCGCCATTGAGCAGCATGACGGGCAGCCGCGCTGGCAGCATCAGCGGCTCCTGGTAGGAACCATCATAGTTGGGTCCGAAATTGACCGTGCCTTCGTCGAGCTCGTCGAGCAACAGCCGCGCGAAAGGCGTCAGGCGGGCCTCGGTGTAACGCATGGCGGCGGCATTGTCGCCATCGCGCGAGCCGAAGTTGCCCTGGCCGTCGATCAGCGGATAGCGCAAGGTGAAATCCTGCGCCATTCGCACCAGTGCGTCATACGCGGCCTGATCCCCGTGCGGATGGTATTTGCCCAGCACGTCGCCGACGACGCGGGCCGATTTCACCGGCTTGGCGCCGGAATGCAGGCCCATGGCGTGCATCGCATACAGGATGCGGCGCTGCACCGGCTTCTGGCCATCGCCCACTTCGGGCAAGGCGCGGCCGCGCACCACGGAAACGGCGTAATCCAGATAGGCCTGTTCGGCGTACAGCCCCAGCGTCAGGTCGCCATCCGGATCCTGGTTGGCGTCCTGCGGATCAAAATTTTGGTTGAAATCGTCAGTCATATGTCCAGCTCGGCCAGGTTGCCCTTGTCTTCGATCCAGCTGCGGCGCTGGGCCGCTTCCCCTTTGCCCATCAGCATGTCGAACATGCGGCTGGTATCATCGCGGCCCAGCGGGCCATAGGCCACGCGCTGCAGGCGCCGGGTATCCGGATTCATCGTGGTTTCCCACAGGTGTTCAGGGCTCATTTCTCCCAGGCCCTTGAAACGGCTGATGCGCCAGCTATCCTCGCGCACGCCTTCCTTGCGCAGTTTTTCCAGCAGGCCATCCAGTTCACCTTGGTCCAGGCAGTAGATCTTGCGCGCCGGGCGCTTGCCCTGCGCCGGCACGTCCACCCGGAACAGCGGAGGCCTGGCCACGTGGATATGCCCGGCCTCTACCAGCCGGGGAAAATGCTTGAGGAACAGCGTCAGCAACAGCACCTGGATATGCGAACCGTCGACGTCGGCATCCGACAGGATGCAGATACGCCCGTAGCGCAAGCCGGACAGGTCGGGATCATCCTCCGGGCCATGGGGATCGACCCCGATGGCCACGGAAATATCGTGAATTTCGTTATTGGCGAACAGACGGTCGCGCTCCACCTCCCAGGCATTGAGCACCTTGCCGCGCAAGGGCAGCACGGCCTGGAAGGATTTGTCCCGGCCCATCTTGGCCGAGCCGCCGGCCGAGTCGCCCTCAACCAGGAACACTTCGGTACGCGAAACGTCGCTGGATTCGCAATCGGTCAGCTTGCCGGGCAGCACAGCCACGCCGGAACTCTTGCGCTTTTCCACTTTCTGCGCGGAACGAACCCGCGCCTGGGCCTGGCGGATGGCCAGCTCTGCCAGCTTGCGGCCGTATTCCACGTTGGAGTTGAGCCATAGGTCCAGGGTGCCCTTGACGAAGCCAGACACCAGCCGGACCGCGTCGCGGCTATTCAGGCGCTCCTTGATCTGGCCCTGGAACTGCGGGTCCAGTACCTTGGCCGAGAGCACGAAACTGGTGCGCGCAAAGACATCCTCGGGCAGCAGTTTGATGCCCTTGGGCAGCAGGCCGTGCAGTTCGACAAACGATTTGACGGCCTGGAACAGGCCGTCGCGCAAGCCGGCCTCATGGGTGCCGCCGGCAGGCGTGGGGATCAGATTGACATAGGACTCACGCGCCACCTGACCTTCAGTCGTCCAGGCCACCACCCAATCGGCGCCCTCGCCCTGGGAATGATGTTCGTCATCGGCGCCGGCATGTTGCCCGCCCTCGAAAAAGGGCACCAGCAATTCCGCACCGTCCAGCGCTTCGGCCAGATAATCGTGCAGACCGTTCTCATAGCGCCAGGTTGTGGCGGCGCCGGTTTTTTCCACCTTGAGCACAACCTTCACGCCTGGCAGCAGGACAGCTTTGCTGCGCAGCAGGTGCGTCAGTTCATTGAGCGGAATGGTGGCACTGTCGAAATAACTGGCATCCGGCCAGAGCCGCACTCGCGTGCCGGATTTCTTGCGGCCAGCCTCCGGGCAGGGGGCCAACGGCTCCACCAGATCCCCGCCGGCAAAAGCGATGCGATGCACGCTGCCGTCACGCCAGACTGTCACTTCCAGCCGGGTGGAAAGCGCATTGCTGACCGACACGCCCACGCCGTGCAGGCCGCCGGAAAAGGCATATGCGCCGCCGTCCTGCTTGTCGAATTTACCGCCGGCGTGCAAGCGCGTGAACACCAGTTCTACCACTGGCGCGTGCTCCTCGGGGTGCATGCCGACCGGAATGCCGCGCCCGTCGTCTTCGACGGTGACGCTGCCGTCCAGGTGCAACGTGACCTGGATCTGCTTGCCGAAACCTGCCAGCGCTTCGTCGGCCGCGTTGTCGATGACTTCCTGGATGATATGCAGCGGGTTCTCGGTGCGTGTGTACATGCCCGGGCGCTGCCGTACCGGCTCCAGTCCTTTCAGGACGCGGATGGATGCTTCGTTATATCGCGGTGTCGCCACGCAATTGCTCCAACTACTGTGGAAAAAAACAGACATTTTAAGGAAAGTCGGCGCCTTGCGCTCTTTTACGTGCCAAACTTCTTGCTTGTTCCCCCGTGAGCAACACCCGGCGCGCCTTTCCAGCCCACCACCGGCTGCCAGAAGCCCCGATACAGTGTTATGCTCACTGCTATCAGTATCACCTATTCATGGGAAACCTAAACGACCAGGCGCCCCGCCTAGTCTTTCCCGCCACGAGAATCCATCATGAGTGAAGCCATCAAGCACATCAGCGACGCCAGCTTCGACGCTGACGTCCTCAAGTCCTCCCAACCCGTCCTGGTCGATTACTGGGCAGCCTGGTGTGGCCCGTGCAAAATGATCGCCCCCATCCTCGAGGATGTTGCCCGCGACTTTGCCGGCCGTCTCACGATCGCCAAGCTGAACGTGGACGATAACCCCGAAAGCGCTGCCAAGTATGGCATCCGTGGCATCCCGACCCTGATGCTGTTCAAGGATGGTCAAGTCGCCGCCACCAAGGTTGGCGCCGTCTCGAAGGCCCAGCTGACGGCTTTCCTGGAAAGCTCGCTGTAATCCGCCATCACGGAGCAGGCTTCGCGCCTGCTCCGACGCGCTCGGCGTCTTCTATCGCCGGCCAGCATCTCCTTACGAACAAGTCCTTTCTTTCCATCCCCTCTTTTCTCCGCTCATGCACCTGAATGAACTGAAGGCGCTGCACGTCTCGCAGCTGCTGGAAATGGCCGCGAGCCTGGACATCGACAACGCCAACCGGCTCCGCAAACAAGAGCTGATGTTCGCCATCATGAAGCGCCGTGCCAAGCAAGGCGAGCAGATTTTTGGCGATGGCGTGCTCGAAGTGCTGCCTGACGGTTTCGGCTTCCTGCGTTCGCCCGATACCTCCTATCTGGCCAGCCCCGACGACATCTATATTTCCCCGTCCCAGATCCGGCGCTTCAACCTGCATACCGGCGACTCCATCGAAGGCGAAGTCCGCGTGCCCAAGGATGGCGAACGCTATTTCGCACTGGTGAAGGTCGATCGTGTCAACGATCAGCCGCCCGAAGTGCTCAAGCACCGCATCATGTTCGAGAACCTGACGCCGCTGCACCCGGATTCTCCGATGCGCCTGGAACGCGACATCAAGAGCGAAGAGAACCTGACGGGCCGTATCCTCGACATCTTCGCGCCCATCGGCAAGGGCCAGCGCGCCCTGGTCGTCGCCAGCCCGAAGTCGGGCAAGACCGTGATGATGCAGCACATTGCCCATGCCATCACGACCAACTACCCCGACGCCTACATGATCGTCCTGCTGGTCGATGAGCGCCCCGAGGAAGTGACCGAAATGCAGCGCACCGTGCGCGGCGAAGTCGTGGCTTCCACGTTTGACGAGCCTGCCACACGCCACGTTCAGGTCGCGGAAATGGTGATCGAGAAAGCCAAGCGCCTGGTTGAGATGAAACGCGATGTGGTCATCGTGCTGGACTCCATCACGCGTCTGGCACGTGCCTACAACACCGTGGTGCCGTCCTCCGGCAAGGTGCTGACCGGCGGCGTGGACGCCAACGCCCTGCAACGCCCCAAGCGCTTCTTCGGTGCAGCCCGCAATCTGGAAGAAGGCGGCTCATTGACCATCATCGGCACCGCACTGATCGAAACCGGCAGCCGCATGGATGAAGTGATCTACGAAGAATTCAAGGGTACCGGCAACTGCGAAGTCCACCTGGAGCGCCGCCTGGCAGAGAAACGCATTTACCCGGCCATGAACCTGAACAAGTCGGGTACGCGCCGCGAGGAACTGCTCATCAAGCCGGACCTGCTGCAGAAAATCTGGGTGCTGCGCAAGTTCATCCACGAAATGGACGACGTGCAGGCCATGGAGTTCATTCTCGACAAGATGCGCAAGACCAAGAACAACGCCGAATTCTTCGACATGATGAAGAAATAAGCGCAGTGCAGGCCTCATGCCTGCACCCTTTCCACCGGCCAGGCTGCCTCCGCGCAGCCTGGCAGGCGGGATTCACAGCCAGCCCCGACGACAATCGCCGAGGCTGGCTGTTTTCATCGGGCTGTTTTCAGGGATCAGTTGCCGGTCTCGGCATAGTGCAGCTCTGCGGACGGGCTGCTGGCGCGTTCGGGCTTTTCCTTTTCCAGCGCCTCGATGCTGGGGTCGTCCCAACTGCCGGTGACTTCGTACTCCAGCCGCATGGCTCGGGCCAGCGGGTCTTTCAGCAACCATTGCGCCACGAACGCCCCTACCCCTACCACCGGGTTCACCACAAAGCCGGCCGCCACCGAGGCCCCGCTAACATCCAGGTGAGGCGTCACCGTCGCCTGCAGGTTCCAGCGTTGCTGAACCAGGTCAGTGCCGCCCTGCAGCACGACCTGAGCCGCCGGGCCATCCACCGTCAGGGTCTTGATATCCATCTCGGGTCCGGCCAGCTGCACCGTTCCCACGATGCTGTCAAAAGGAAAGCCATCCTTGAACGCCTCGGCGGGGCGGGCATCCAGGCTCAACACCCGCGACAGCGATTGCAGCGACAGAATTTCCAGCACTCTGGCGCTGCGCGAACGCATGTGCACAAACCGCCCCTGTTCAAGATCCAGCGCTACCGTGCCGCTGAGGCTGCGACCATCCTGGCGCCAGGGGAAATCCAGCCAGCGCAAGCTGGCCGTCGCCTTGCCACGGCCAGCGCGTACGGCATCGTCCAAGCCCCAGACATCCAGCCACTTTCCCAGGTCGCTGACGGCAGTATTGAGGTTGAGCGCCAGCCCCCGACCCGGCCCTTCGACCTGCCAGTTGCCGGTGGCGCTCAGCACTGCTCCCGGCTGCCCCAGCACCAGACTGTCCAGCCCCCAGTCGCCGCGCATGTTGCGATTTTTCCCGCGCGCCTGCAGTTTGCCCAGCGCCTTGCCGCGCCATGACAACTCATTGATTTTCAAATCCAGGTCCGGCAGGCGGAAGGCCGACGAAATATTCCAATCAGGTGCTTCCTGCGTCGGCGACTGGCTGGCCTGCCCGACAGCCTGGGGCCATGCCAGGCGGCCGAATTCAGCCAGCAGCACAGGATGCTGCGCCTCAGGCTGGCTGCGCCAATCCAGCGTACCGTCCAGTTCGTCTCCCTGCACGGCAATACGCCAGCCGCCACGTGCCTGGCGCTCGGCCTGCAGGCGAACCTGGTTCCACTGCGCGGCAAACGCGTGCACCCGCTCTGCCGCCAGCTTCACGCTGGCCAGCCCCGGCAGCAATGGCCGTCCGCTCGCCTGGCCATCGTCGAAATCCGTGAAAACCTGATCCCAGGCAGCCCAGTCGAACTCCGGCATATGCAGGTCTACCGCCAGCCCCGATACCGGCAGCGCCAGGGCCACCGCACCATCGACCAGCGCGCCACGCCAGAAATAGGCATCGCGGCGGGCCGCATCGTGCTCCAGCCGCAGGGCACCGATACCGCCAATACGCGCCGCCAGCACTTCGCTGCCTGCCGCTTCTCCCGGCCCCCAATTCAGGGTAACGGAGCGGCGCGCCTGCGCCGCTTTTCCCAGCGGAGCAGGAAAGTCCAGCGTCGTTCCCTGCAGGCTGCTGTCGACCTGCAACCACAAGCGGTCGCCAGCATCCATGCCTAGTCTGGCCTGGTAGGGAATTTCCCCACCAAAACGCGCAGCCGCTGCCGGCGGCAACCAGCGCTGCAGGCTGTCGGCCGCCAGCGCGCCCTCCATGTTCAGGGCCGCGTCGATATCCTTGCGCGTCAATTTGCCGCCCAGGCTGAAGGCACCGCCCAGGAAACGGCCGCGGATATCACGTGCAGAGATACCGTCGTTATCAAAATCCAGCCAACCACTCAGCGCCGAGAACACGGGGATTTCCGGCTTGATTTCTACTTGCCCGCCCTGCAAGGCCACGGAACCGCTGACCTGGCTGTCCACACTGTGCATCAAGGGAATATCCAGCTTGAGCGCCATGCCCCAATTGCCAGTCGCAGCGATCTGGGGCAACACGGTATGCGCCAGGATCTCGCCAAGATCCGAATGCTGCATCAGCGCCAGGTAATGGCGCGCCTCGCCAGCCAGCCCGGCATCAACCTTGAGGTGCGCAGCCTGACGGTAGAGATCCGTGATACTTGCGGCAGCCCGGTTCAGCGCCAGCCGATTGGCCGGCCCCGTGATCACGGTACCGGATTCCAGTTCCAGCGCCAGAACATTCTGCAGGAGATCCATGCGGCCCTTGGCGGACTGCACCAGCGGCCAGCCCTTGTACCTGCCATGTGCCGGGGCGTAATCCAGCGTCAGGCCATCGAAATCCCCTTTGAGGGAAAAACGCGTCCCCTCGCTGGCCGCGTCCTCGAACGGAAAATCATCCAGGTTGCCGCGCAATTCCAGGTCTGACTGCCGCAGCTCTCCGGCCTTGAGCGCCGTCGCCAGCCAGTGCCGGGTCTCTTCCGGCACCACCAGAGGGAAATAGGCGTGCAGGGCAGGCAAAGACAGGCGCGCAATGGTGCCCTGGACATCCAGCCACCCGGCCTCGCTGCCTGCCTTCTGCTGCCATTGCCCCTGCAACGCCAGGGCCAGGTCCTCATTTTCCAGAGACAGCCGCCGCACAGCGGCCGACCAACCCTCTGCATCCGCCCCGCGCAGTTCCGCGACGGCAGACGCCTGCCGCAAGGGCAGGCGGCGTTCGCCGAACTCTGCGGGCCACCAGAACGCCGCATCCCGCAACGCAACATCGGCATAGACCCGCTGGCCCTCCCGCGCAGGCGCAAGCCAGGCTGGTAAGGCCGCGCCAGCCTGCTGCTGACTGTCTGCCTGCGCCGCCGGAGGCGGCACCTGCCACAAGGCGGCAGGCGAACCATCGGCATACACGTCGACGGCAGCCGCCTGCAGGGCGGCTGCCTGCGTCCGCCAGGCAAGACCGCGCGCATGCAAATCCAGTACCACATGCTCCAACACGCCGTCCTGCACCAATGCCCAGGCCTGGCCGGATACCTGCCCCTGCTCCAGACCTGCCTGCCGGGCCGGCAGCCAGGCCGCCCAACGCGCCAGGTCCACGCCGGTGAAACCGGCATACAGGCGCGCATCCCAGTTCGGCTGACGGGAAAGCACTTCGAACCAGCGCCGGTCGAATTCGCCGCGCAGTGTCAGGCTGCCAGCCGCTGTATCCGCCCCTGCCGGCAACGCTGCCGACAATCCGAAGGCATGGTGGGCAAAACGGTTGATGAAACGTGCCTGCACCGAACTCAGCAGCAATTCCGGCGCTTGCGGATCGTGGCGCTCATCGCGCCAGCGTAATACGGCATCGCGCACAACCCATTCGCGCTGCTTGCCCAGCCAGCGCAACACGCGTTCACTGGCTTGCGGGTCATCCGAAGCCGTTTGCCCCTGCGGGCCGGCCAGGTGGATGTTGCCCTGGGCATCCCGCCGCACCGACAGATCCAGGCCGCGCACCTCCAGGTACAGGAACAGCGGTTCCCATTGCAACAGGCTGCGCCAGGACATGACCGCCTGTGCTTCCGGTACGCTGAGCACCTCGCCATCGTCCCCCTGTATGCGCACCCCGGACAAAGCCAGCCTGGCGTTGAGGCCGCGCCAATCCGCGCCCACCCGGCTGATTTCCACCTTGGCGCCCAACGCCTGCGACGCGACGCGCTCTATCGCCGGGCGGAACCTGTCCACCTGGGGCAGCACCGCATAGCGAACGACCAGCAGCGAGCCTGCGGCCGCCAGATACAGCGACAGCAGCAGCCAGAACAGTATGTGCAGGAATTTCCTTAACCGGCGCAATGCAGTGCTTCCTCGCGCATGGTCCCTCTTGTTGTATTCTGCTTCAAGCGAAGCATCGCAGCCCGCGCAGCATGCGTCCAGCCGATGTCCGGGCTGTCCCTCCGGGACGCCAGCCCATCGACCAAAATGCAATCAGCGCTTCGCTTGATGATTGATTCGTCAGTGCAATAGTTATATTAGACCTCAGAAACCGCTTGCGTTCCCGGCCTGGACGCTGGCGGGCATTTCCACCGCGCAGCCACTGCCTTCGAGCCCCTGTCATGAGCGATTTCTCCCCTACCGCCGCTTCCCTGCCCTCGCCACCGGAAACCGGCCCAGACACCCAGCCCTCCCCTCGCGCCGCCCTGCAGGCCGCACTGGCCTGGTCGGAGTACCTGGCCCGCCGCCTCCAGGCCCGGCCAGGGCTGCAGGACACGATAGAAGCGCTGGCACTTGCGCCGGTGGATGCCGGGGTCATACAGCAACAGTTCCAGGCCCTGGCGGCTACGGCTGCCCTGGCGACGAATGAGGGACTGGATCCCGACGCCGCCAGACGCGTCCTGCGCCAGCTGCGCGAACGCATCTTCTGCACGCTCATGGTGCGAGATATCGGCGGCATGGCGACACTGGAAGAAGTCACCCGGAGCATGACGGCGCTGGCCGAACTGGCCGTGGCCACGGCCTATCGCACCACGATGGCGGAACTGACGCGTGTATATGGCACGCCACGCGACCCTGCCAGCGGCGCTCCGCAGGAAATGATCATCGTCGGCATGGGCAAGCTGGGCGGTGAGGAACTGAATGTCTCGTCCGATATCGACCTGATCATGCTGTATGGCGAGGAAGGTGAAACGGACGGTGCCCGGCGCCTCAGCCACCACGAGTTCTATGGCCGCCTGACGCAGCGCATGATGCCCATCCTGGCCGATAACGATATCAACGGCTATGTTTTCCGCACCGACCTGCGCCTGCGCCCCGACGGTGACGGCGGCCCCTTGGCCTGGAGCCTGGACGCGCTGGAACACTATCTGCTGCGCCAGGGCCGGGAATGGGAACGCTATGCCTGGCTGAAGGCGCGCGCACTACCGGCCCGCGCCTTTCCGGACAGCCAGCTCGACGAACAGTGGCGGCAGATGGAAAGCCTGCGCGTGCCTTTCGTCTACCGCAAATACTTCGATTTCGATGCCATCGCCGCGCTGCGCGCGCTGCGGGAACGCATCAGCAATGATTGGAACCGCCGTGCACATGCACGCAATGGCGTCGAAGCGATCCACAACATCAAGCTGGGTGAAGGTGGCATCCGGGAAATCGAATTCGTGGTGCAACTGGCCCAACTGATGCGCGGCGGCCGGCAGCCCACGCTGCAGGAACGCAATCTGCTGCTGGCGCTTCAGGCCGAACAGGACGCGGGCGTCATGCCTGCCGAGGAAGGCGCGCAACTGGCACAGGCCTACCGTTTCCTGCGCCGCACCGAGCACATGCTGCAATACCGCGCCGATGAGCAGACCCATTTGCTGCCCGCCGGCCCGGAACGCCTGGCCCAACTGGCGCATGCCATGGGCATGAAGGAAGCGGAATTCAGCGCCTGCCTGGCGCAGCACCGCGCCAATGTCTCGCGCATCTTCCAGGATGTCTTTCATCTGACCGGCATCGGCCGCGCCGTAGCGCCCGGCAGCGACACCGGCAGCCAGGAAGACAGCCCGGACGTGCAGGAAAAACTGGAAGCCCTGGCGCGCCAGCATTTCACGGACCAGGCGGATGGCCTGCTGCAAAGGATACGCGCCATGCTGGGCGGCCATCGCATGCGCAGCCTGCCCTCGCTCAGCCGTGAACGGGTGGAGCGACTGCTGCCTGCCGTGCTGGAAACCGCGGCGCGCACAGAAGCCCCGCACGACGCTGCCGTGCGCCTGCTCGACCTGATCGAACAGATATCCCAGCGCAGCGCCTATCTGGCCCTGCTGGCAGAGTACCCCGACATTCTGACGCGCGTGGCCCGCATCGTAGGCGCCAGCCCCTGGGCCGCCCAATACCTCACCCAGCATCCCCTGCTGCTGGACGGCCTGATCGACTGGAACACGTTGGCCGAGCCCCTGGACGTGCGCCAGCTGGCGCAACAACTGCGCAGCGAACTGGATGCCTGCCAACTGCCCGACGGCTCGCCCGATGTCGAGCGACAGATGAACCTGATGCGCGACACCCAGCGCCAGGCCAGTTTCCAGCTGCTGACGCAGGACCTGGAAGGCACCCTAAGCGTCGAAGCGCTGGCCGATCAGCTGTCCAGCCTGGCCGACGCTCTGCTCGAAGAAACCATTCACCGCATCTGGCCCATGGTCAAGCGCAACAACGTGCTGCCCCAACCGCGCTTCGCCGTCATCGCCTACGGCAAGCTGGGCGGCAAGGAACTGGGCTATACCTCCGACCTGGATCTGGTCTTCATCTACGAAGACCCGGACGACAATGCTGCCGAGCTGTATGCCCGCCTGGGCCGGCGCATGACCTCCTGGCTGACCACCATGACTTCATCGGGCAGGCTCTATGACGTGGACCTGCGGCTGCGCCCCGATGGCGACGCCGGCTTGCTGGCCGTGTCCTACGATGCCTTCGCGCGTTACCAGCGCGATCACGCCTGGCTCTGGGAACATCAGGCCCTGACAAGGGCGCGTTTTGCCGCTGGCGACGCCTGCCTGGGAGAGCGCTTCGAAGCCCTGAGGCGGGAAATCCTGCTGCGCCCCAGGGACCCGCTGTTGCTGGCCGAAGAAGTCCGCGCCATGCGCCAGCGCATCAGTGACGGCCACCCCAACCCCAGCATGCTGTTCGATATCAAGCACGACCGGGGCGGCATGGTGGATATCGAATTCATCACCCAATACCTGGTCCTGCGCCACGCCTGCCAACATCCGGCGCTGCTGGACAACCTGGGTAACATCGCGCTGTTGCGCATCGCCGGTGAACTCGGGCTGATACCACAGGACCTGGCACGCCAGTCCGGCGACGCCTATCGCATCATGCGCCGCATACAACACAACCTGAGAATGCGCGGCGATGAAAAAGCCAGGCTGCCTGCCGGTCAGATGGCCAGCGAACGCGCCGTGGCCGAACGGCTCTGGCAGCAAGTGCTGGGCCCCCGGTTACCCGAAAACAATCACCTCCATCATTGAAGCGGATTACGCATGATTACCCTGCATCACCTCGAACACTCACGCTCGCAACGCATCATCTGGCTGCTTGAAGAGCTCGGACTGGAATACCAGATCCAGCATTACGCCCGCGATGCAGACACGCACCTGGCGCCGGCCGCCCTGCTGGCAGTGCACCCGCTGGGCAAGGCGCCGGTCATCACCGACGGCGACAACGTGGTGGCGGAATCCGGCGCCATCATCGAATACCTGGTCGACCGGCACGGCGGCAATGCCAGCCTGCGTCCCGCAGCCGGCACGCCGGAAGCGCTGCGCTGGACCTACTGGCTGCACTTCGCCGAAGGCTCGATGATGCCGCCGCTGCTGGTGCAATTCATTTTCCGCCGGGTACGCAAGGCTGACATGCCCTTCTTCGCACGCCCCATTGCCGAACGCATCGCCGACAGCGTCGAATCGGCCTTCGTCCAGCCCAATCTCGGACGCCAGCTCGACTTCATGGAAAGCGAACTCGCCAGCCGCGACTGGTTTGCCGGCGATGCCTTCACCGCTGCCGATATCCAGCTGAGCTTCCCACTGGAAGCCGCCGCCGCCCGGGAATGGCTGACCCCCGAAAAGCACCCGCGCCTGCTCGGCTGGCTGGCGCGCATCCAGGCCCGTCCCGCCTACCTGCGCGCACGCGAGCGCGGAGGCCCCTACGAGCTGTGAGCCGTCAGGCATATCGTTCCAACGCCATCTCATAAGAGACGGCGTTATACTGACCATGTCCTGTCGAACTGCAACTGCAGCCAGCCAGGGCAAGCGTTTTCAGGGCGGGGTGAAACTCCCCACCGGCGGTAGGCGTGCCAATAGACACGCGAGCCCGCGAGCGCCCGGCAGCCTTGTTGCCGGGGTCAGCAGATCCGGTTCGATGCCGGAGCCGACGGTCATAGTCCGGATGAAAGAAAGCGCGCAAATCCTCCACCCACGGCCGCTGGCCGCAGGGGGTCGGTTTTCGTGTTGTCTGCCCTGATTCTGGAACTCAGTCTTCAATGGGAATACCATGAATCAGTCCGTTTCTCGCAATACCCCTCTCCCCACCCGCACACCTCGTTATGCCGTCATCCAGGCAGGCTGGCACGCGGAAATCGTCGGCCAGGCTCGCGAAGGCTTTCTCGACGAACTGGCCAGGCACGGCTACGCTGCCGACCTCGTCGACATTTACACCGTGCCAGGCGCCTTTGAAATTCCGCTGCATGCGCAGCGCCTGGCCCGCAGCGGCCGCTATGACGGCATCGTTGCCACGGCCTTCGTGGTCGATGGCGGCATCTACCGCCACGATTTCGTTGCCTCGGCTGTCATCGACGGCCTGATGCGCGTGCAACTGGACAATGACGTTCCGGTCTTCTCCGTCGTGCTCACGCCGCACCATTTCCACGAACACGACCAGCACCAGGACTACTTCTTCCGCCACTTCTCGCAGAAGGGCGCCGAAGCGGCACGTGCTGCACTGGAAACCGTCGCCAGCCTGGAGCAACTGCCCACAGCTGCCACCGAGCTCGCCGCGGCCTGAAGCCGTTCTCCCGGCCAGCGCCACGGCGTCGGTCGGGACATGAAAAAAACGCCTCCGGACGTTGATCGTCCGGAGGCGTTTTTCATGTCGGCGCGCCCGGCCTGGGCTGGCACGCGCCGTTTGTTGCGCTGTTTGTTGCGCTGTTCGTACTCAGTGCGCGCCTGCCGCCTCGCCGCCCGCGCCGCCACGGCTGGGACGCTTGGCGATCCAGACCAACGGAATCAGCATCATGAAAATGATGGCGGACACATAGAAGATGTCATCCGCTGCGAGCATGAACGCCTGCTGGTTCAACAGTTTTTCCACCTGGGCCAACGCCTGCTGCATCGACATTCCGGCCGCCTGGTAGGTATCCAGGGCATGCTGCAGCGCTTCGCTGCCGGGCAGCATATGCTCGGTCAGTTGCGCGTGGTGCAGGCTGGCCCGCCGTTCCCAGAACGTCGTGGAAACCGACGTGCCTACCGCCCCTGCCGTGATGCGCACGAAATTGGACAGCCCGGATGCCGCCGGCATGCGTTCTGGCGCGATGCTCGAGAGCGTCAGCGTCATCAGCGGAATGAAGAAGAAGGCCAGCCCTATCCCCTGGATCAACGTCGGGATCATGATGGTATCGAAATCCACCTGCGTATTGAAACGCGCCCGCATGAACAGCACCAGCGCAAACACCAGGAAGGAGAACGTCGCATATTTGCGCGGGTCCACCTTTGCAATGCTTTTGCCAACGAAAGGCGAACACACCAGGGCCAGCAGGCCCACCGGCGCCATCGCCATGCCGGACTGCGTGGCGGTGTAGCCCATGTACTGTTGCAGCCACAAGGGCAGCAGCACCACGTTGCCGAAGAACAGGCCATAGCCGATGGAAATCGCCAGCGTGCCGGTCCAGAAGCTACGAATGCGGAACAACGCGAGATCCACGACCGGATGGCGCTCCGTCAGTTCCCAGGCCAGGAAGAACACAAAGCCCACGACCGCCACCACCGCGCAGCCTACCACCAGCGGCGACTGGAACCAGTCATGTTCCTTACCGATATCCAGCATGATCTGCATGGCGCCGACCCAGAGCACCAGCAGGGCCAGCCCGATGCTGTCGATGGGCAGGGAGCGCCGCATGGTCTCGCGATCCCGGAAGATGCGCCAGGTCACAAATACCGACAGGATGCCCACCGGTACGTTGATATAGAAGATCCACGGCCAGCTCATGTTGTCCGTGATCCATCCCCCCAGCAGGGGCCCGGTCACCGGCGCCACCAACGTGGTCATGGACCAGGCCGCCATGGCCAGTCCAGCGAGCGCCTTGGGATAGCTCGACAACAGCAAAGCCTGTGACAGCGGAATCATCGGGCCGGCCACAAAGCCTTGCAACACCCGGAAGGCGATGAGCAAGGGCATATTGGGCGCCAGGCCGCACAGCCAGGACGACAGGACGAACAGGGCCACGCTCAACACGAACAGGCGCACCTGGCCAAAGCGCAGTGACAGCCAGCCCGTAAGCGGCACGGAAATGGCGTTAGCCACCGCGAAGCTGGTAATGACCCACGTGCCCTGCGTCGCGCTGACACCGAGGTCGCCGGCGATCGCGGGCAGGGAAACGTTGGCGATAGAGGTATCGAGCACGTTCATGAAGACGGCGGCCGACAAGGCCAGCGTCCCCATCATCCGCGCCCGTCCTTCCAGCGGCGGCAAAGGCTGCATCGCTGCCGCCATGATCAGTTCACGCCCGTCGCCGGCGACGTCATGCCGAGTTTGATGGCCCGATCCGGCACACCCAGGTTGGCTGCAATGATGCGCGTGACATCCGCTTCAGCCCCTTCTTCCTGCTGGCGGAAGACATCCGTTTGCGCGAACGCCTCGGTACGCGGCGTGGCTGCCAGCATATTGCCGCTCTTGTCGCTGATCCTGACCTTCACATCCATGGACAGGCCAACACGCAACGGATGCTCGGCCAGTTCATCGCCCGTCAATTCAATACGCACCGGCACACGCTGCACCACCTTGATCCAGTTGCCCGTGGCATTCTGCGCAGGCAGCAGGGCAAAGGCAGCGCCCGTCCCCACACCCAGGCCGGTCACCTTGCCGGTATAGCGCACCTTGGTGCCATACAGGTCGGCCGTCAGCGTCGCTTCCTGGCCCAGGCGCAGGTCGCGCAGCTGGTTTTCCTTGAAATTGGCTTCCACCCAGACCTCGCGCAGCGGCACGATGGTCATCAGGTTGGAACCGGCCGACACGCGCTGGCCCAACTGGACATTGCGGCGCGCCACGTAGCCGTCGGTCGGCGCCAGGACGGCCATGCGCTCGTTGGCCAGATAGGCTTCACGCACCGCCGCTGCCGCCGACTGCACGGCCGGATGGTGGATCACGTCTGTCCCGTCAGTCAGCGCCTGGTTGCTGGTCAGTTGCTCCCTGGCAGCGGCCAGCGCCGCCTCGGCAGCGGCCAGCGTGCTGCGCGCTGCCGCCGAACTGGCTTCGGCATGGCGCAGCTCTTCGCGCGACACAGCCCCGTTGCTGGCCAGCGTCGTACGGCGCTTGCGGTCGTCCTCGGCACGCGCCAGATCGCTGCGCGCCTTGACCACCTCGGCCTGGCGCAAGGCTATTTGCGCATTCAGGGTTTCGTTGTCCGCGTACAGCGTGCGCGCCTGACGCACAGCCTGCGCCAGTTGCGCCTCGGCCTGTTCCAGGCGGATGTGCGCGTCTGCCGGGTCCAGGCGTACCAATACCTGACCCGCCTTCACGAAGTCCGTGTCGTCGGCATAAATGGCCTCTACCGTCCCTTCCACCCGCGGTGTGATCTGGATGACATTGCCCTGCACATAGGCGTTGTCCGTGGTTTCATAGCGGCCGCCCAGCAGCCACTCATAGACGCCGAAGGCAAGGGCCGCCAGCACGACGACCAGCGTCACGCTCAGCAGCACTTTGCGGCGGTGCTTCACTGCCGCGGGATCCAGCTGCGGCTTGCTGCTGCTGTTTACGTCACTCTTTTGCGTGTGATTGTCGTCACTCATGGCAAATTTTCGCTGAACAATGAAAAAACCCGGCGCTTGCCGGGGTGAAAAAATTCCAGCCCTAAGGCCCCGTCATTCCCATGCAGCAATGCATGGGCCAGGCGTAGGCGTGGCATCGCACGGCCTGCCCGGCTGCCGGCGCCGCGCGATGCCGCACGCAAGCCGCCAGGCGGACGGCAGCTGCGCGCCGGGTTGCATACGCCGGGAAAATCATTCAAGCCTGGCCTGTTTTGTCCTGCAGCGTTTGTTGCATGCGCCGCAGATAGGATTTGAGCTGATCGACTTCCGTTGCAGAAAAATCCTGCAGGCCCAAGTCATGGACATCACGCAATACCGCCGGTATCCGGCTGGCCACTGCCAGCCCCTGGGGCGTCAGCTCGATACGCACGACCCGCCGGTCGGTCTGGCACCGCTTGCGGCGGCACAGTCCCTTGGCCTCCAGGCGATCCAGCAGCCGCGTCATACCGCCCGCATCCTGCATACAGCCACGCGCCAGTTCCGCCACCGTATCCGCTTGCCCGGTATAAAGTTTGAGAATGGGATGCCATTGCGCGTTGGTCAGCCCGAAGGGCTCCATACGCCGCTCTATCTCCTGGCGCATGACGGCAAGCGTCGAGCGCATCAGCCAGCCCACGCTGTCCATCAGGTCATAGTCCTGATGCAGATCCTTTGTCTTGCCTGCTTGTTCCATGGATGAAAATATTATTTGCCTAGTCAATCACTGTCAAAGCATTGATTGATTTATCACGAAGATCTTGCCTAGAAAGCTGTTTCACTGCCTTACTTGCAAGTAGCTGAATGGCGGCAAAAACACGCGCCCAAGATGCAAAAAACCCCTGCCACTGGAAGCCTTCCTGTGGCAGGGGTCTGGGCGGCGCCCGGAGTCGGATAGCGCCACCTCTGTGTATAGGGGAGCGCAGTACCTGCGCCCAGGTCTCAGGCCGGCGCGTCGTCGGCCGGCATCATCAGGGCATAACCCCGATTGCGGTAGCTGCGTATCTGCGGCCGCCCTTCCTGGCCAGCGCGCAGGCCCAGCTTGCGCCGCAGATTGCTGATGTGGGTATCGAGGCTGCGATCCAGCGGTTCGATGGAGCGGCCCAGCGCCGTTTCCGTCAGGTGCTCGCGGCTGATCATGGCGCCGGGCCGACGCATCAGGGCCGTGAGTATGCTGGTTTCCGCCGCCGTCAGGTAAATCTGATTGCCACCGACCCGCACTTCCGACGAAGCAGAATCCAGGCTCAGATCGCCCACTTGCAGATAGCGGCTGGCCGCGTCGGCCTGGCTTACCTGGCGGCGCAGGCAGCCATGCAAGCGGGTCCAGAGGATATCGAAATCCACCGGCTTGCGCACGTAATCGCTGGCGCCGCAACGCAGACCCATCAGGCGCTCGGTGTCACCGTCGCTTTCGATCAGCATGAGCACTGGCATATCGGAACGGCGACGCAGGCGGGTCAACAGCGTGAAACCGTCATTTTCCGGCAGCCCGGCGTCGATGATTGCGAGGTCCACCCGCTCATGCAGAACGAAATTCCAGGCCGATTCGCCATCTGCCGCCAAATGCACGGACAAGGGCGCCGCCAGGGCGAGCGCCGGCAGTACCTGGCGCAGCACGGTCGGTCCGGAGACGATCAGGAAGGAAACGGATTTTGCATAGGGGCAGGCGTCGACACGCGGCTCGCCCGCAGGCGGCGTGATGTTCATGTCCTGCTTATCCAGATAGGCTTGTTGCATAGGACAACAGCGAAGAATGTTCCAGGAATTTCCAAAGTATTCAAAAGATACGTTTGGAAATCATTTTTTTAGCACAGCACAGGCAAGACCGCAACTCAGGATGCGAATCGTTTCTATTTTTAAGTTGAAGATTTCCCAACAGATCTTCACAAACTTAAGATGACTCAAGCGGCATGCCTGAATATGAAGGAATCTTTGTTTCCGGGACAGGAAAGCTACCCATTTTCCCTGTTTGACATGTTCTTTTGCACCGGCTTGCCAGCTTCCCGGCAATATACCCCTATTACTGCCAAGCGCAAGCCTCGCCCAATCGCGCAGATTCCCCTGCCAACGGCGTGCAGACTGGCCTCGGCCATTTTCGCCAGGCCTGTTTCAGGCCCGAAACTTATCCCCAAGGCCTGTGAATAAGTCGGTGGAAAAGCTTGGCATATGTCATGCAAACGCAACAATGACGCGCAGGCTTGATTGACTGAGCAAATTTTGAACAGCGCTGCGCAATCCTTGCCCGTTGTGCCTTGCCAGACGGCCGGTCGCGCTGGCGCCGCCAGTCATGTGACGACGTGGCGGCCCGGACGCAAGCCCTACCCGCCCGCGTCACTGGTCCAGCGTAGCACCGCCATCCACGCGCAGATCGTGCAAGGTGATGTGACTGGCGCGGTCGGACAACAGGAACAGCACGGCATCAGCCACTTCATCTGCTGTCGCCAGCTTGCGCAGCGGAATGCCCAACCGATAGTGGGCCAGTTCCCCTTCGATCAACTTTTCCCGCGACAAACCCTGTTGCAGCCTGGCGTAAGGCTGGATGGTTTCGGTATCGCCCGGAGAGACGATATTGCAACGCACACCGTAGCCTGCCAGTTCAAGCGCCAGGCACCGGGTAAGCTGAGCCACCGCCGCCATGGAGGCGGCATAGGCCCCCATGCCCGCCCTGGGCGTTGCCGCCGCGCTGGAACCGATATTCACGATCGCCCCCCGGCGCCGCGCCATCATGCCGCTAGCCACGATGCGATTGAAGTTGAAGGCCCCCATGGTATTCACCTCGAAGGCCCGCGCCCAATGGGCAGGTGCGACATCAACGATGCGTCCGATCTGCAACAGGCTGGCTGCGCTCACCAGTTTTTCCACCGGCCCCAGCATCTGCTCTGCGGCGGCCACCGCCAGTTCCACCGCAGCGGCGTCGCTGACGTCCAGGTTGGCCATATGCAATTGCGCCGGCCCGGCGTCACTCGCCAGCGGCTGCAGGCTCTCCCCCAGCTGATCGAACGCAGCGACTTTCGCGCCCGCCCTCAGCAGCCGGCGTGCCAGCACATGGCCGACACCGCCCGCCGCGCCTGAAATCGCGACACAAACCCCTGAGAACTCATCATCGTATCCCTGGTATCCCGTGTATTCCGACATACCCTTCCCCTTGTTTCATTCCTGGCTATATGGCGAGCATGAACCACGCAGACAGGCGCTCGCTGGCGCCTCAAACCGCGTGCTGGCCGGACATACTTTTTAACATTGACTTACCTCGCCTGGCGGCAGCCTGCGCCGCCATCAGGGAAAGCCTGGGCAGGAATGAAACACCCGTGCAAGCCGGCATGGATACTGCTGCTGATTCAGCCTAAAATGCAGGGTTCCGGATACGCATTGAAGGCCGGCGCCGCATGCGCCCGGCACGCACGCCATGACGACTACAGATACCCTCGCCAATCGCAAACCGCTGCAATTGCCCACTGGACGCAAGAAAGTGCTGCTGCATTCCTGCTGCGCCCCCTGTTCGGGCGAAGTCATGGAGGCCATGCTGGTCTCGGGCATCGAGTACGACATTTTCTTCTACAACCCGAATATCCATCCGGTACGCGAATACGAAATCCGCAAGGAAGAAAATATCCGCTACGCCGAGCAGCACGGCATCAAGTTCATCGACGCCGACTACGATATGGACAACTGGTTCGATCGTGTCAAAGGCATGGAAAACGAACCCGAGCGTGGCGTGCGCTGCACGGCCTGCTTCGACATGCGCTTCGAGCGCACCGCGCTCTATGCCCATGAGCACGGCTATGACACCATCACCAGCTCGCTGGGCATTTCCCGCTGGAAGGACATGAACCAGATCAACGGCTGCGGCGAACGCGCCGCCGCGCGCTATCCCGAGCTGGTCTACTGGACCTACAACTGGCGCAAGGGCGGCGGTTCGGCGCGCATGATCGAAATCAGCAAGCGTGAACAGTTCTACCAGCAGGAATACTGCGGCTGCGTATATTCGCTGCGCGACACCAACCGCCACCGCCGCGACCAGGGCCGCGAGCGCATTCGGATCGGCGTGAAGTACTACGGGGTGGAAGAAACCTCGCTGGGAGACTGACGCCCAACAACCCGGTGGCCCTGCCCTGCCTGAAACTGCCTGCTTAGCGCTGCCTCCTTCCGAACCAGGATGATGTCCATGACCTCAGTACGCGCACGCCGTTTCATGCAGATAGACGTCTTTTCGGCGCAGCCTTATATGGGCAACCCCCTGGCTGTCGTGCTGGACAGCGATGGTATCAGCGACGCGGCCATGCTGCGTTTCGCGAACTGGACCAATCTTTCGGAAACCACCTTCCTGTTGCCCCCCAGTACGGCTGGACGAGCTGCCGGGGCCGACTACCGGGTCAGGATATTCACGCCCGGCGGCGAGCTGCCCTTTGCCGGACATCCGACGCTGGGCAGTTGCCATGCTTGGTTGAACGGCGGCGGCCAGCCGCAGGCCGAGGGCCTGGTCATACAGGAATGCGCCAAGGGCCTGGTGCCCTTGCGGCGCGATCCAGCCAACGGACTATGGGCGTTTGCCGCCCCTTCCATGGAATGCAGCCCGATCAGCGAACCGCAACACCAGGCCGTGCTGCAAGCGGCAGGCCTGTCGGCGCAACAGGTGCAAGATAGCGCGATCCTGTTCAATGGCCCCAGATTCTGGGCTTTGTTGCTGGACAACCCCGAGACCGTGCTCGGCCTGACACCCGATCTCCCGGCGCTGCATGCGCAGGGCATTCAGCTGGGTGTCGCCGCACGCCATCCGGATACCGGCGCCACCGACCTGGAAGTACGGGTCTGGTTCAATAGCGGCAGCACCCTGACGGAAGACCCGATCACGGGCAGTTTCAATGCCAGCCTGGCGCAATGGCTGATCCAGCGCGGGCATATCGCCGCCCCCTATCTTGCCAGCCAAGGCATCAACCTAGGACGCGCCGGACAGGTGCACCTGTCTCAGGACGACAGCGGCCAGGTCTGGGTGGGCGGCCAGAGCAGCATCTGCATCAGCGGCACGGTCATGCTCTGACCCGCCCTGGGCCGACTGTGGCGGCAATGCCAAGGGCATCTCCCTAGGCAACGCAAAAACAAACCAGGCAATCCATACGGACTGCGACGGCAGCCCGATTTTCTCATTTCACCATGCGCCATCGCAGCAGCAACACGGCGGTTGCCGCTGCGATGGCAGCCGCCTGCGGATTACAGCAATTCCTTGCGCAATTCGGCCGCTGATTTCGGCGACAGCAGCCCCGGAGCCACGTCGAATACGCTGCGGGCGCCACGCTCGCCAGCCTGCTTCAGGCGATAGGCGGCACGCGCATAGGCAACCAGCACACTGGAGGTGAACTCCGGATTGCTGTCGAGCGCCAGTGCATATTCCATGATCTGCTTGTTGCCCGTCCCCGTCGTGCCGCTGCGGATCACAAAGCCGCCATGCGGCATGGCATTGTGTTCGCGGCGCAGCGTTTCCTCGGAAATGAAAGTCACCGTGGTGTCGTAATCAGCAAAATAATCGGGCATGGTCACGATGGCGTCGCGCACCTGCGCCTGGTCTGCACCCTCGGCCAGCACCACGAAACACTCGCGCTTGTGCTTTTCACGCGTGCTCAGCACCGGCTGTTCGCCATCGCGCACACGCTGCACGGCCTGCGGGACCGGCACCGTGTACTGCACGCCGCCCTTCACGCCCGGCACACGGCGCACCGCATCGGAGTGCCCCTGGCTCAGGCCCTTGCCCCAGAACGTATAGGTGGCGCCCTCGGGCAGGATGGCTTCGCCGAACAGGCGATTCAGCGAGAACAGGCCCGGGTCCCAGCCCACAGAGATCAAAGCGACGTTGCCGCCCGCCTGTGCCGCGGCATCGACGGCAGCGTAGTACTCGGGAATCCTGGCATGGGTATCGAAGCTATCTACAGTCGTGAACGCGCGCGCCAGTGCCGGCCCCTGTTCGGGCAGGTCGGTGCGCGATCCGCCACAGAGGATCAGCACGTCGATCGCATCGCGGAAATTCTCGATGTCATCCCAGGGGTATACCGGTACGGAGGCATCCAGCAAGCTCACGCTCGCCGGCGGGCGCCGCGAAAACACGCCCACCAGTTCCATGTCGGCATTCTGCGCCACGGCGGACTCCACACCACGGCCCAGATTGCCATAACCTGCAATGCCTATCCGGATTTTCTTGCTCATTGTCCCATTCCATCCAGCCAATATTTAAAGCGCCACAGCCGCCGGCTGAACGGCACGCGGCGCACGAAAAAAGAAATTTTACCTGTCGCGGCAAACCGGGCCGTTCCCCCTACCGGCGCCTGATACAGGCACGTCAGCGTGCGGCAGCGCACCTCATGCAACAGCCGCGGCGCCGAAACGAAAACTCGATACCGTCACGCCGCCCCGGAAGCCGGTCTCGTGATAGCTCAGCGCCGCAGGCTCGTGCTCGGCCGCTCCGACCGCCACCATCAAGGGCAACAGGTGTTCTTCACGCGGATGCACCTGGCGCGCA
This sequence comes from Kerstersia gyiorum, assembly GCF_004216755.1. Taxonomy (GTDB): domain Bacteria; phylum Pseudomonadota; class Gammaproteobacteria; order Burkholderiales; family Burkholderiaceae_B; genus Kerstersia; species Kerstersia gyiorum. The sequence goes on along the minus strand of NZ_SGWZ01000004.1, from coordinate 35,671 downwards.
TAAGGTGCTGATTCCCAATCCAGCAGCGCCTGGGTGCGCGCCTGCGCCGGCAGGGCCATGGCCTCACACAGCCAGGCATCGAAGGCGGTGGAACTCTCGCGAGCCTGCGGGCCGAAGGCACGCAGATTGTGATAGCTCAGACCGCTGCCTATGATCAGGACGCCGACGCGGCGCAAAGGCGCCAGCACCCGCCCCAAGGCCACGTGAATCTGCGGCTCCAGCCCGGCCATCAAGGACAATTGCACGATGGGCATACGGGCGTCGGGATAGGCCACCACCATAGGAGAATAGACGCCATGGTCATAGCCCCGTTCCGCATCACAGGCCACAGGCAGGCCCGCCGCACGGATCAGGTTTTCGACCTCAAGCGCCAATCCCAGATCCCCGGGCGCGGGATATTCGACGTGATAGGTGTGTTCCGGGAAACCGTAATAGTCATAGATCATCGGCGGGCGCGGATGCGACTGCACGGTAAACGCCGGCGCCTCCCAATGGGCCGACACCATGAGGATGGCCCGAGGCGCGCCGCCGGCATCTTCGGGCAGGCGCCGCAGCGACTGCGCCAGGCCGGCATAGGGCCCGTCCAGCATGCCGTCCATCCAGGGCCAGGGGCCGCCGCCATGGGAAATGAAAAAGGTGGGTAATGGTGATGTCATGCGTAAGAACTCGGAAAAATCGGAAAATGCTTGATCGGTCGTGGCGCAGCATGCTCAGCCAGGCATGGCCTCATCGGCCTGGACAGGTTCCTGTCCCAGACGCTCCGCCAGGAAGGTCATCAATGCGCGCAGCTTGGGCGGCAGATGCCGGGTAGGCGGATATAGTACCCATACATCGCCGCTGTACGAGGTCTTGAACGACCAATCTGGCAGCACCTGTACGATACGGCCCTCGCGCAGCGCCTGGCGTGCGGTGAAATCCGGCAGGCTGGCTATCCCCAGGTGCTTCAGGGCAGCGTCCAGCCGCACGCCGGTATGGTTGGCGGCATAACGCCCTCTGACCTGCACCGTGACGGTCTTACCGCCACGCACGAACTTCCAGCGTGCGTCCCCGGGCACTTCCCCGAGATAGATGCAGCTGTGCTGCTTCAGGTCCTGCGGCTGCAACGGCATGCCATGGCATGCCAGATAACGGGGGCTGGCGCACAGTTTGTGCTCTAGCGCGAGCAAGGGCCGCCCCATCAGGCCGGGCGGGGGTTGATCGGTAATCCGGATCGCCAGATCCATGCCGTCTTCAATGAGATCCAGCGGCCTGTCATCCAGGCGCAGTTCCACATCCACCTCGGGGTAGCGGCGCAGGAATTCCGGCATGTGCGGATGCACCACGAAATGCCCCACTGCCTTGGGCACGCTCATGCGCACCAGACCACGCGGCACTTCATCAAAACGCCCCGCCCGCGCCACAACGGCCTGCGCAGCGTGCACCATGTCCTGGCAACCGGCATAGACATCGCGCCCGCTTTCACTCAGGCGCAGCTTGCGGGTCGTGCGTTGCAATAGCCGAGTGCCCAGCGCCTTTTCCAGCCGCGCGACGGCCCGGCTGGTGGCCGAAGGCGTGCTGCCAAGCAGGCGGGCCGCAGCGGAAAAACTGCCGGCCTCGACCACCTTGGCAAATACGGCCATCTCCGCCAGCAGGGTCATTTCCTGATTTGTGCTCATGGCGCAAATATTATTTGAATGAATAGATGATTATCGCCATTTTCGCTATTTCGTACACTGGCCGCACACCCTTTTGCAATCGCCTGTTTACCGCTGCCCGCACCAATGACCCTACATATCAATACCCCGTTGATCGAATCTGAACCCATCAGCCGTGCTGCCGGGCGCCGCATCCGCCTGAAGCTGGACATACTGCAGCCGCCGGGATCGTTCAAGATACGCGGCATCGGCCTGGCTTGCGCGCGCTACGCGCAGCAGGGCAAGCAACGGTTTGTCGCATCCTCCGGCGGCAATGCCGGCATTGCCGTGGCTCATGCCGGACGCCATCTGGGCATTGCCGTTGTGGTCGTCGTGCCCGAATCCACCCCGGAAGCCGCTCGCGAACGCATTCGCCGGCAAGAGGCGCAACTCATCGTGCATGGCGCTGCCTGGCATGAAGCCAATGCCCTGGCGCAATCCTTGCTGACGGAAACGGATGCCTTCATCCACCCGTTCGATGACCCCCTATTGTGGCAGGGCCATGCGTCGCTGATCGACGAACTCGCTGCCTCGACCGCCGCGCCCGACGCCATCCTCCTGTCCGTGGGCGGTGGCGGGCTGTTTTGCGGTGTGGTCGAAGGCCTGCGCCGCAATGGCTGGGGCCATGTTCCAGTGATCACTGCGGAAACCGACGGCGCCGATGCCTTTGCCCGCTCCCTGGCGACGGGCCGGCGTGTCGCGCTGGAACACATTACCAGCGTGGCCAGCTCGCTGGCCGCCAAACAGGTCTGCGAACAGGCCTTTCAGCTGGGGCAGGCCCACCCCACCCGTCCTGCAGTCGTCAGCGATACCGAGGCGCTGCTTGCCTGCCAGCATTTCCTTGATGACCACCGTCTGTTGGTGGAACCGGCCTGCGGCGCCAGCCTGGCGCTGGCCTACGACCAGGCCGGTGTTCTGGCAGGGCTGCATGACATCATTGTGGTAGTCTGCGGCGGCGTCATCATCCCCCCGGTCCAGGCCAGTCAGGGAATCGCTCCGCAACACGCTGCCCACCCGCCGGCGTACGAGCAGCCAGGAACGGCAGATATCGGGTCTGCTGCCTAAGGACGGGCCTCATGCACCGGGATCACCGAACCCTCGTAGCGGTCCCGGATATAGGTGGCGATCTGCGGCGATTCCAGCACTTGCGCCAGCCGCGCCACCCGCGCGTCCTGCGCCAGCGCCTGTGAAGTCACCAACACATTGGCATAGGGGTTGCCTGCCACGCGCTCCAGTGCCAGGGCGTCGGTCGCAGGCTTGAGCCCGGCTTCCAGCGCATAGTTGCCATTGATGATCGCCAGATCGACATCTGGCAGCACTCGCGGCAGCAAGGGTGATTCCACCTCCGAAATGCGCAACTTGCGTGGGTTCCCGGCGATATCGGCAAGCGTCGCCAGGCCGCTGGCCGGGTCCTCCAGGCCTGGACGCAGGCTCAGCAGGCCCTGGTCCTGCAGCAGGAACAAAGCGCGGCTGAGATTGCTGGCATTATTAGGCAAGGCCACCACCGCCCCCTCGGGCAGATTCTTCAGGGAGGTATGACGGCGCGAATAAATACCCAGCGGCTCAATATGAACGGTGGCAACCACGGCGAACTTCTGCCCCAGCGCTTCCTCCTGGGTACGCAAATACGGCACATGCTGGAAGAAATTCGCCTGCACGTCACCGCCTGCCAGCAAAGCGTTGGGGTTCACGCCATTGGGTATTTCAATGATTTTCAGGTTCAGATCCGGGGCAACACGCCCCACCTGCTCCAGTATTTCCGCATGCGGGATCGCATCAGCCGCCACGATCAATGGCGCTTGCGCCCAGGCGGTCGCGCCCAGGCTGGCACCGAAACAGACCATGGCGCCAGCCAGCAGGCGACGCCAGCGTGCCATACGGCTGGCAGGATGCGATACAGCAGGCGCCATGTCCTCCTATTTGGAATCGAAAAGCGGATGCATGTCTCTTACTCCGATGAGTCGTTGCAGCCGGCCGACCTGCCGGCTGAGGGGTACGGGGCAGGCCGGCCTGTCAGCCGGCCAGGTAATCAGGCGTGCACGCCGGTCTTGTCCAGTACGTCCGCGTAATAACGCTGCGCGACATCCGGATGTGAGCGCAACCGCCCTTTCAGGTAATTCAGGCCGACCTGGCGCAACAAGGGATTGAGCGGATCTGTCTCCGGGCCCAGTGCCTGCGCCGCCAATTCTGACGGCAGGCGGTACAGGGGCACTTCGGCATCCAGCCTGGCGCCCAGGAAGAAGGCTACGGACAGGCGGTCGCGCCCCGAGGGCGGGGTAATCACCTGATGAACGGTGGCGCGCAGGTAGCCGTTGGTCGCCAATTCCAGCAACTCGCCGATATTCACCACGAAGGTATTTTCTATGGGATGCGCATCTATCCAGCGGCCATCCTTGCCCTCCACCTGCAGGCCGCCCTGCTCGTCCTGCAGCACGAAAGTAATCAAGCCGCTGTCCTTGTGCGGCCCCACCCCCTGGTCGCTACTGGTTTGCTCGCGGCCGGGGTAGCGAATAATCTTGGCATGTTCATTCGGTTCGCGTCCATAAAGCGCGTCGAATGCGTTTTCCTCCAGCCCCAGCGCCAGCGCAAAAGCCCGCAACAGGCGCAGCGTAGTGCGCGTCATTTCCGCCTGCCATTCCTGCAACACCGGACGCAGCTCGGGCAAGGCCGCGTCGGGCCACAGGTTGGGCCCCTGCAGGCGTGCCCACGGCGGGCTACCCGGCCCGATGTCGCGCACTGCGCGTTCGGCACCGATATCGAACTGTTCGCGCCAGTCCTGGTGACCGCGCGTGTACTCCGCCGCCGCCAGCGAATAGCCACGGAAATGCGGTGAATGGATCATCTGCACCGCCAGCTTGTCAGCTTGCGGCAGGGCAAAGAACTCGCGTGCCCGTTGTTTCACCGCGTGCAGCAGTTCAGGCCGGATGCCATGGCCCTTGATATAGAAGAAGCCGATCTCGCGGGCGGCATAGCGCAAATCGGCAAGGAAGGCTTCGCGTTGCCCGGCATCGCCATTAAGCAGCGACAGGTCGAGAATGGGCAGGCTTTCGTTATGAAGATCAAGACTCATGGCAATGAACGATCCGGAACGGGAAAATGAAAAAGGCCCTGCAAGACGGTAACAGCAGGGCCGGGGCTTAGAATGCCGGCAGCAGGGTGCCGCTGTAGCGCGTGGCCAGCAACTGGCGGACTTCGTCGGACTGGAAGGCTCGCGTCAGCGGCGCCACCCAGGGTTGCTCGCGGTCTTGTTCGCGCACCACCAGCACATTGGCATACGGACCGCCAGGCGGCTCGATGGCAATGGCGTCACGCGCCGGCAACAGCCCGGCCTGCGACGCTTCCGCCGTGATGATCGCTCCGGCGTCGACATCATCCAGGGCGCGTGCCAGGATCAGCGAGTCGATCTCACGGATGTCCAGCTTCCTGGGATTGGCCACGATATCCAGCGCCGTCGCGTTGTCCCCTTTGTTGACATCGAGATCGGCGCGCAACGTGATCAGTCCGTAATGCTGCAACAGCAGCAAGGCCCGATTGCGATTGGTATCGTCGCCCGGAATACCCACCAGCGCGCCTTCCGGCAGTTCTTCCAGCGACTTGTATTTGCGCGAATAGATACCCAGCGGCGCGCTCAGCGTGCGCGCGACCGGAGCCAACGCGTAGCCATGCGCTCGCACCTGTCCGCGCAGGTAGGGTTCATGCTGGAAAGCATTGGCATCCAGATCGCCGTCATTGAGCGGGCCATTGGCATTGAGATGCCCGGTGAACACCACCGGCTTGATCCGGATTTCTCCCTCCCGGGCGGCTGCCTGGCTGGCAGCTTCAGCCACATCTTCCATAACGCCACCACTGATGCCCAGGCGTATCGTGGTCTGGGCTTCGGCGGCTGCACCGAACGACAGCGCAAGGATCACGCCGGCCCACAAGGTTTTCTTGATTTTCAACATAACGGCAAACAACTCTGCTTTGCAATGGGGGGGAGGAAAGGCGCAATGCCTTCCATGGAATCAAATACGGGCCAGGGCCTGGTCGAGATCGGCGCGCAAATCTTCGATGTGTTCAATGCCTATGGACAGGCGCACGGTTTCCTCGCGCACGCCAGCCTTGAGCAGCTCTTCTGCCGACAACTGACGATGCGTGGTGGAGGCCGGGTGCGTCGCCAGCGACTTCGCGTCGCCGATATTCACCAGGCGGGTAAACAGCTGCAATGCGTCCAGGAAACGGGCGCCAGCTTCACGCCCGCCCTTGACGCCGAACGTCAGCACGCCAGACGCCTGCCCGCCCAGGTACTTGAGCGCCAGGGCATGGTCGGGATGACCAGGCAGCGCTGCATAACTGACCCATTCCACCTTGGGATGTGCCTGCAGGAACTGCGCGACTGCCAGGCTGTTGCTGTTGATGCGATCCAGGCGCAGGCCCAGGGTTTCTATGCCCTGCAGGATCAGGAAAGCATTGAAAGGCGACAGCGCCGCACCGGTATTGCGCAGCGGCACGACCCGCGCCCGCCCGATGTAAGCGGCCTCACCCAGGGCCTCGGTAAATATCACGCCGTGATAGCTGACGTCGGGTTCATTGAGGCGCGGGTAGCGGTCCTTATGCTCGGCCCACGGAAAGCGCCCCGAATCCACGATGGCGCCGCCCAGTGTCGTGCCATGCCCGCCCAGATACTTGGTAAGCGAATGAACCACGATATCCGCGCCATGCTCGATGGGCCGCAATAGATAAGGCGTGGCCACCGTGTTGTCAACGATGAGCGGTACGCCATGGCGGTGCGCGATCTCGGCAATGGCGGCAATATCGGTAATGTTGCCCAACGGATTGCCGATGGATTCCACGAACACGGCCTTGGTGCGGGTATCGAACAGCCCGTCGAAGGATGCCGGATCGGCGCCATCGGCAAAGCGCGTCTGGATGCCGAACTGCGGCAAGGTGTGGGCAAACAGGTTGTAGGTGCCGCCGTAGAGCGTGGAGGCGGAAATGATGTTGTCACCCGCCTCGGCCAGCGTCAGGATCGAATAGGTCACCGCAGCCTGGCCCGACGCCAGCGCCAACGCACCGACACCGCCCTCCAGCGCCGCCACGCGCGCTTCCAGCACGGCGTTGGTCGGATTGGTTACGCGGGTGTAGATATTCCCTTCGACTTTCAGGTCGAAGAGATCCGCGCCATGCTGGGTATTGTCGAACGAGAAGGCGGCGGTCTGGTAGATGGGAACGGCCACCGCACGGGTAGTCGGTTCCGGGGAGTAGCCGCCATGTACGGCGACCGTCTCGAATTTCCAGTCGGGTGTTTCCTGTTGCGGCATGATGCGGTTCCTTGTCTGGCAACAATCATTGACCAGACAAGGTTATGGGGGCCGCCCCATTTTTTGAATAATCACTTCGCAATATGCTAATGCTCAGGACGGCATGGCAACTGCGCCTGCACCCTGCCGTGCCGGCCCGAGCCAGGCTTCATAACCAGCGCACACTTGCTCATGACTTGTTAGTCCATCGCGCCCCGATCCTGCACTCCTAAAATGATTTCCACCCATGCCCGGGCCTGTTGGCCGGCGTCCGACGAGGTGCCGCCTGCCCGGCAGGCGCATCTCCCACCTGCATTCCCTAGAACACCTATTCCTGTCCATGACCAGCCGCGAAGTCAGATTCCTGAACACCGTCCCAGACATCCACCGCCCGTGGCAAGCGGCCCCCGACCGCTACAGCCACCACGCCTACCGTCGCGTCGGCAACAGCGGCCTGCTGCTGCCGCCAATTTCGCTCGGCCTATGGTGGAACTTCGGCGACGAGCATCCCTTTTCCCGGCAGCGCGACATTCTCACGCATGCCTTTGATCGCGGCATTACCCACTTCGACCTGGCGAACAATTACGGCCCGCCACATGGCTCGGCAGAAGAAAACTTCGGCCGCCTGCTACGCAATGAGTTCCGGCCCTACCGTAGCGAACTGGTGGTCTCCACCAAGGCAGGCTGGCCGCACTGGCCCGGCCCCTATGGCAATTTCGGCTCGCGCAAGTACCTGATCAACAGTCTGGACGAATCCCTGCGCCGCCTCAGCACCGACTACGTAGACATTTTCTACTCCCACCGTGTCGACCCCGATACCCCCATCGAAGAAACCATAGGCGCGCTCGATACCATCGTGCGCCAGGGCAAGGCGCTCTATGTAGGCATTTCGTCTTATTCTGCCGAACGCACGCAGCGCGCCGTGGAAGTCGCTCGCAGCCTGGGAACGCCGCTGGTCATCCACCAGCCGGCCTATTCGCTGTTGAACCGCTGGGTAGAAGATGGCCTGCTCGATACCCTGGAGCAAACCGGCCTGGGCCTGATCGCCTTTACCCCCCTGGCTCAGGGCCTGCTGACCGACCGTTTCCTGCAAGACCGCAACGCCGCACACGCCTCCAAGCGTTTTTCCTTCGATGCGTCCCATCTGTCGGAAGACAATCTGCGCCGGCTGCGCGACCTGGCCGCCATCGCCCGCGAACGTGGCCAGACCCTGGCGCAGCTTGCCATCGCCTGGCTGTTGCGCAACCACCGGGTTTCCTCAGTGCTGGTCGGAGCGTCCTCCACCGCGCAACTGGATGAAAACCTGGCTGCGCTTGCCAACACTGCCTTCAGTACCGAGGAACTGCAAGCGATCGACCACGCGGTGCAAGGCGACAGCGGCATCAACCTGTGGGCGCAATCGTCCGATCTGTAGGCATTGCGCTGCGCATCCGGACAACCTCGAACGGCAGGCCCTCGCCATCTTCGGCCTGCCTGCCGTATTCCAGAAAACCCAGCCGCTGGTAGAAAGCCAGCGCCCCGGGATTGCTGGCATAGACTTCCAGTTGCAGGCTGCCCTTGAGTGCCAGGGCATGCGCCACCAGCGCCCGCCCTACCCCTAGCCCCTGTTCAGCGGGATCGACAAACAACCCGCCAATGAAATCGTCCAGCAAACCGATGAAACCCAGCGGGCGGCCATCCCGGCAGGCGACCCAGGTTTCTGCGGCAGCCAGGTAGGTTTCCTCTATCAACTGCCGTTGCCGGTTCAGGCAATCGACGCCCAGGAACGCATGGGCCTGCGACGACGCCGCGAACCAGATTGCAGATAAGCGCGCCTGATCTTCCGGGCGATAGGCGCGAATCGCCCATGGCGCATTCTTCATTCTGCATCCACCTGCGTGCCCTGCCCGCTGTGCGACTCGCGTGCCGCCTGGAGCCAGCCCAGCGACGCAAAAATCTTTGCGTAAACATCCCGCACGACGGATTCCTTGCGCTGATTGTACGCAGGCACGTTATCCGCCCCGACCTTGGCCGTGTCCTTGGCCTGCGCATAGCGCTGGCGATCCTGGGGATGTTCGCGCAGCCAGTCCCGAAACATCAGGTGACGGATATGCTCCGGGCAATCCGGGCCGAACACATGCAGGTTCACCTCAGGGGAATCATGCCGCAACATGCGATGCCCGTACCAGGAGCGCTCTCGGACCGTCAGTGTGTAACCCAGGGCCTCCAGCTGCGGCACATAACCCTCCTCCCGCTCCGGGTCTGCGACGATGACATCGACATCTATCACCGGCTTGGCCCGCAAGCCCGGCACCGCGGTGGAGCCCACATGTTCGATGGCCAGCGCCACCGCGCCCAAAGCCTCGGCAATATCGCCACGCACCGCCAGGAACCGCGCCGGCCAGGCCGTGTCGTAATCGGTGACCTGCACCGGCAAGGTCCGTGGCTTGCCATGTACCCACGGATTTTCACCAGGATCCCCGGCTGCGAAGGTCATCAACGCAGCCGGGCTCACCCGACCGTCGCCAGGCACAGCCACGGCCCCTCCAGCCGCCTGGCCGACGCCCGGAGCAACGTCCGGTTTGCGGCCGCTTGCCCCATACTCATCATTCATCGTCATCATTTCGCTCCATGACTTCAGTGTCATCGGTGAAGAACTCCGGCCCGAGGGCCGGAGCTTCTCCGCCACCATACGGGGGCGCCTGCGGCGCCGTATGGATAATGCCTCGCTTGACCTCGGCCTGAAGGCCGAGGCTTGCGCTTAGGCCCGTGGTCAGTGACATCACTTCAGCGCCGTCAATTCAACGCCATCCATTCAGCCTCATCAATCAACCCGTGCCATCGTTCTAGTTCATCGTTCAACGCCCTCTGCCCGCCGGATCCATCAGCGCCGCCATCAGCTGCGTCGATCAGTTCCATTCCCAAGCTCTCCCATGGCTCATCGCCCGCCCTATGCAAGGGCCACAGGAAGACGCCATGATCGCGCTCCCCGCCCAATGCCCCTCCTGCCAGCTACCACGCTTGCAGGTGCCAACCTTGCCCGGTTGCCAGCAAACGGTCGGTCAGCCCTAGCTGGTCCAGAAAAGCCTCGTCATGAGACACCACCACCAAGGCCCCGGCATAGGCCTGCAACAGGCTTTCCAGCGCCTGAATCGACGGCAGATCCAGGTGGTTATTCGGTTCGTCCAGCAACAACAGCTGGGGTGGCACGTCGGCATACATCACCCGGGCCAACGCTGCCTTCAAGCGTTCTCCGCCACTGAGCCTGCCGCTGGGCCGGATCACCGCCTGAGCATCCAGGCCCAGGTGCGCCAGGCGCATGCGCAATTCTCCCTCGGGCAGGCTACGGTTGAGTTCACGCATCTGCACCAGCACGGAACGCTCGGGCGCCAGGTCTGCCAGCCCCTGGTCCAGATAGACCGCCGGCACCGACACATGGCAGCGACCGGCCACTGGCGCCAGCAGGCCCGCCAATACCTTGAGCAAGGTAGACTTGCCGCAGCCGTTCGGACCGACCACGCCTATCCGCTGTTGCCCTGCCACCTGCAGGCTCAGCCTGCCTGCCGCCCCCTGCACATAAGGCAAGACAACCTCTTCCAGCGTGGCAACGCAACGGGGCGCATGTGATGCGCCAACAGGCGCATGCATCACGATCTCGGCTTCCTCGGCAACCTCCCGGGCAGCTTCGATCACCCGCCGTGCCGCAAGCTCGCTGGCCTCGGCCTGCCAGCGGCGCAACTTGCCAGCCGAACCTTGGCTGCGCTCTTTCTGCCGATCCAACAGGATCTTGGCCTGATTCGCTTCACGTCCCTGGCGGTTACCGCGTGCCTGCCGCTTTTCCTGGCGTTCGCGTTGCTCACGCAGCATCTGCTCGTCTCGCTGACGCTCCAGCTTGCGCTGTTCCAGGCGCTCGATCGCATTCTCCCGCTCCCGCGCCTTGCATTGCGCATAGAAGGTGTAATTGCCACCGTAGCTGCGCACGCCCAATGAAGACAGCTCCACGATCCGATCCATGGTGTCGAGCAAACGGCGGTCATGGCTGAGCACCAGCAATCCACGCGGCCAACGCTGCAACTGCTCAAGCAAAACCTGCCGGGTATGGCCATCCAAATGGTTAGTCGGTTCGTCGAGCACCAGGAAATCCGCTTCCGACAGCATGGCGCCGATCAAGGCCAGCCGCATGGCTTCTCCGCCACTGAGCCGGCTGACAGCGACGGTCTCGTCGAGGTAGCCCAACCCGCTGCGGGCCAGTTCATCGTGCAGCCGCTGGCGGATATCCCAGGCGTCGCCCAAAATCTCGAAATCTGCAGTTGCGCTACTGCCGGCCTCGATGCGAGCCAGTGCGTCCAGCCTGGCTTGCACGCCTGTCAGGCCGGCTACCGTGGCCTCAGGAGCCGGTAGCAGTTGCTGGGCCAGGTAATGCACCTTGCCAGACATCACGCAGCGTCCCGCACTGGGCTGCAGTTGTCCGGACAATAGACGCGCCAGCACGGATTTACCGATGCCATTGCGCCCGACCAGGCCGGTGGCACGCCTGTCGAAATGTTCGCTAAGACCGGAAAAAAGCGTCCTGCCATCAGGCAAGACATAAGACACGCCTTCCAGCGCGAGATAGGGACCCGTATAGGAATGGGTACAAGGACTCGTCATGGTCACTCCAGAAATGCCAGGAACTCCCCCTGCTCATAGGGGTAGGTGGAGACTGGCCGTCACAGGGACGGCGGCATTAATGGCGCATGACGAATACCTCAATGGTGAAACCCGGAATGGGTCATATAGACAAAGTATAGCTTTACGTTCCAACGCAATAAAGTTCCTGCCACCAGCAAGCATCATGTCTGCACCCATGCCAGAATCTGCGCCGAGGCATACAGCCCGGTGCCGAACACTGCATGCGTGAGCAGGCTGCGGCAGCGATTTTTCCAGGGGGTTGCCGTGCGCGATGATGCGATCCCCGCCCCCATGGCGGGCTGCAGGACCAGAAAAGGCGCCGCGACAGTCACCAGCCCCCACCACAAGGCCGGCAGCCATTCCGGTTGCTGCAACCACGCAGGGCCAGCCATCGCAACCAGGAGCGTGGCAAACACCACGCCGATGGCGTAATGAAGCAACCATCCCAGACTGCGCTCGCCAGTCAGCGGCTGCCATTGCCGTACATCTGCCTGCCGTCCTGCATGCGACACCCCATATCGGCAAAGATAGCCCGCCCATCGCCCCAGCAGCGCATAATCCAGCGTCGGCGCACCCAGCCGTTTTTGCAGCAGCGTCCATACATCCATCACCAAGGTGGCACCTATGCCGGTCACCATGCTGGCCCAGGCCACCTCCAGCGGAGTCAAGCTTGCCATGCCCGGCTCCCGATCAAGAAACGATTCATGTCGGACATGGTAAAAGTCGAAGTCAACTTCAAGTCAAGCCTGCACGGACATCCGCCTGGCCGCCAGGAATCCGTCACCTCAGGAGCCAACTCAATGGACATATCGGAAGTCTCCCGGCAGACAGGCCTGCCCGCCTCCACGATCCGCTTCTATGCCAACCGGGGCCTGATCACCGCCATCAGTGCAGCCGGCCAGCGCCGCCGCTTTGCACCGGCTGTGCTTGACCAACTGGCCTTCATCGCGCTGGGACAGGCGGGCGGTCTTGCGCTGGACGAAATATCCGCCATGCTCACCCCCGACGGCGCCCTTGCCGTCGACCGCCAGCTGCTTGCCGCCAGGGCCGATGACATAGATGCCACCATCAAACGCCTGCACGCTGTCAGCCTGGGCCTGCGGCACGCCGCCGAATGCCCTGCGGCCTCGCACATGCAATGCCCGACCTTCCAACGCCTGCTGAAAATTGCCGCACGGCGGGAAAAAAAGAACGCCACGCCAGCGCCAGCCTATAACTCCTAGCAAACAGCAAACAGCCATCATTCGCCGCCCCTGGGCATGCTGCGGCAGCGGCCGCTGGGACGGCGAGGAACCGGGGGCCAAGGAATCATGATGTTCCCCCATAGGCAAGCCGGGGCCACGCAAAAAAACGGCCTGCCGCAATGGCAGGCCGTGGCGTACATCCACGTGGAGGTCAACGCCAACTGACGGCAGCGTGGCCTCCTTTCTGGCTCATACGCTTATTGCAGGGTGCGTTCGAAGACGAACTTGCCTTCGCGCCAATCGACCGGCACCACATCCCCCGGACCGAATTTGCCCTCCAGGATGAGGCGAGCCACCGGATTCTCGATTTCCTGCTGGATCGCGCGCTTGAGCGGCCGGGCACCGAAGACCGGATCGAAGCCTGCCCTGGCGATTTCCGCCAGCGCGGTATCCGTCACGTCCAGGTGCATGTCCTGCTGCTGCAGGCGCTTGTCCAGGCGTTGCAACTGGATAGACGCAATTTCCTGGATGTGCTTGCTGTCCAGGCCATGGAATACCACGACCTCGTCGATCCGGTTCAGGAACTCAGGACGGAAGGACTGTTTGAGCTCTTCCCACACCGCGCTCTTGACGGTTTCATAGGGCTCGCCTGCCAGCAACTGGATCTGGTGCGACCCGAGGTTGGACGTCATGACGATCACCGTATTGCGGAAGTCCACCGTGCGGCCTTGACCATCGGTCAAGCGGCCATCATCGAGCACTTGCAGCAGCACGTTGAATACGTCCGGGTGCGCCTTCTCGACTTCGTCGAGCAGCACAACACTGTAGGGCTTGCGGCGCACGGCTTCGGTCAGGTAACCCCCTTCCTCGTAGCCCACATATCCGGGAGGTGCACCGATCAGACGAGCCACCGAGTGCTTCTCCATGAATTCACTCATGTCGATGCGAATCAAGTGCTCATCGGAATCGAACAGGAAGTCTGCCAGCGTCCGGGTGAGTTCGGTCTTGCCCACGCCCGTCGGGCCCAGGAACAGGAAGGAACCGTAGGGGCGCGACGGATCTGCCAGGCCGGCACGCGAACGGCGAATCGCATCGGCCACCAGGCTCACGGCTTCGTCCTGGCCGATCACGCGGCGGTGCAGGTAATCCTCCATGTTGAGCAGCTTGGCACGCTCGCCCTGCATCATCTTGGAGACGGGAATCCCCGTGGCACGCGACACCACTTCCGCGATTTCCTCCGCCCCGACCTGGGTACGCAACAGGCGCGGCTTGCCGCTGTCAGCCGCTTCCGCAGACTCTTCCGTACGTTCGGCCGCCTTCAGGCGCGCTTCCAGTTCAGGCAGCTTGCCGTATTGCAGTTCCGCCAGTTTGTCGAACTGGCCCTTGCGCTGCAGTTCCGCCATTTCGGCGCGCACCTTGTCGATCTCTTCCTTGATGGACTGCGTGCCTTGCACGGCCGCTTTTTCCGCCTTCCAGATTTCCTCATAGTCGTTGTACTCGCGCTGCAGCTTATCGAGTTCTTCCTCGATGGCCTGCAGGCGGCGCAGCGATGCATCGTCGGTTTCCTTCTTTACCGCTTCGCGCTCGATCTTGAGCTGGATGATGCGCCGGTCCAGCTTGTCCATGACCTCCGGCTTGGAGTCGATTTCCATGCGGATGCGCGCCGCAGCCTCGTCGATCAGGTCAATGGCCTTGTCCGGCAGGAAGCGGTCGGTAATATAGCGATTCGACAGCTCTGCCGCTGCGACGATGGCCGGGTCGGTAATCTCGACGCCGTGGTGCAGTTCATAACGCTCTTGCAGGCCGCGCAGAATGGCAATGGTCGATTCCACGTCGGGTTCATCAACCAACACCTTCTGGAAGCGGCGCTCCAGCGCGGCATCCTTTTCGATGTACTTGCGGTATTCGTCCAGCGTGGTCGCGCCTATGCAATGCAGTTCGCCACGCGACAGCGCGGGCTTGAGCATGTTGCCGGCATCCATGGCGCCTTCTGCCTTGCCGGCGCCGACCATGGTATGAATTTCGTCGATGAAGACGATGCTGCGGCCTTCATCCTGGGACAGTTCCTTCAGGACGGCCTTCAGGCGCTCCTCGAATTCGCCACGGAACTTCGCGCCGGCCAGCAAGGCGGCCAGGTCCAGCGACAGCACGCGCTTGCCGCGCAGGCTTTCCGGCACTTCGCCGTTGACGATGCGCTGCGCCAGGCCTTCGACGATGGCAGTCTTGCCAACGCCGGGCTCACCAATCAGTACCGGGTTGTTCTTGGTGCGGCGCTGCAGGATCTGGATGGCGCGGCGGATTTCGTCGTCGCGGCCGATGACCGGGTCCAGCTTGCCCTGGCGAGCGCGCTCCGTCAGATCCTGGGTGTATTTGCCCAGCGCTTCGCGCTGGCCTTCGGCATCCTGGTCGTTCACGGCCTCACCGCCGCGCACGGCGTCGATTGCACTTTCCAGCGCCTTGCGCTGCAGGCCAGCTTCGGCCAGCGCGCGGCCCGCCGGGCCCTTGTCGTCGGTCAGCGCCAGCAGGAACAGTTCACCGGCGATATAGGCGTCGCCACGCTTGCCCGCTTCCTTGTCGGTGCGAGCGAGCACAGCCTGCAGATCACGGCCGATCTGCACATTGCCATCGCCGCCCTGCACCTGGGGCAAGGCCTTGATGGCGGAATCCAGCGCAGGCGCCAGGCGGTTTACCGCCACCCCGGCACGCGCCAGCAAGGCGGCCGCACCACTGTCCTGGTCAGCCAGCATGGCGGCCAGGACATGTGCGGGTTCGATATAAGGGTTGTCATTGCGTACTGCCAGGCTCTGAGCATCGGCCAGTGCCTGCTGAAACTTCGTGGTGAGCTTGTCGAATCGCATAATCTACCTTGAGCAGAAATCAGGGGGGCCATCTGGCCCGATACGCTAAAGATGCGGGCAACATCGCAGATTTTCAAGACTTGTCCACAGGCTTTCGTTGCGCTGGCGCAAGAAAAGCAGGTGCAGCAGCACAAGCATACTCAGAATGGATGAAATTAACAGCGTCCGGGCGTGCTGCAATGAGCACGCTTGACCAGAAACCGGGCCGCCCTGGCACTGCTGATCGACGCATCGCTTGCGGCCGCGCCGCCATGCCGCAACGGACTCAGGCGCTGGGCCGCGTCAGGATATAGGCCGCCGAGGCCAGCATGAATGCGCCCACGCCCAGTGCCAGCCACAACCCCGGCTTGGCTGACAGAAAGAAAATGGCGTAGCCGGCCGCAATGCCGCTGCACGCATAGGCCTTGGCTCGCGGCGCGATCGCGCCACGGGCCTGCCAGTTGCGCAATACCGGGCCGAAGGAAGGATGATTCAGCAGCCAGCTTTCCCAGCGCGGTGACGAACGCGCAAAGCACCAGGCGGCACCGATCAGGAAAACGGTGGTGGGCATCACCGGCAGCAACGCCCCGATGATCCCCAGGCCGACCAGCGCCAGCCCCAGTACGAAATATCCCCAGCGCACCACCCGATTGCGGGTCGGAACGTTCACGGGCTGAGCCTGTTCCTCAGGCTTCATGCCGTCCTCCCGGACAGGCCGGCCAGCACTCGTGGCGCCGCAGGGGCGGCAGGCAGCAAAGTAGCGGGGCGAGGAAAGCGGGGCATACGAACCGGAAGAAAGACAGGCTGAGGCGGCCGGAAGCACAGGCAAGGCCTTGTACAGACGGCCTCTGGTCTGAATTGTGCAACAGCGCCTGCCAAAATGCCAGGCAAAATCCAGCCGGATCGCTGCAGCGCCCCGCTGCAGCGCGATAATGGCGGCATGTCGAACATCCTCTCGCGCCCATTGGGCATCACCCTGGGCGATGCCGCCGGCATCGGCCCGGAACTCGTGCTGAAACTCCATGCCACGGGGCTGCCCTACCCTGCCATCGTCTATGGCGACGCCGGCGCCCTGGCGCGCGCTCGTGCATACAGTGGCGCAGCAGCCGCAAGCCTGGAGATACAGGAAATAGACCACCCCCGTGACGCCTGTTTCCGTCCCGGCCTCGTTCCCGTCATCTCGCGCGCCACTCCGCTGCCTGCCGGGCTGCCGCTGGGCCGGGTCAGCGCACTGGCAGGACTATCGGCCTACGAAGCCATTTGCCATGCCATCGACGATACCCTGGCCGGGCATCTGCATGCAGTCGTAACGGCTCCCATCCATAAGGAAGCACTGCAGGCGGCAGGTGTCGACTTTCCTGGTCACACGGAGATCCTGGCAACGCGCTGCGCCACCGATGACTATGCCATGGTGCTGGTCAACGACTGCCTGCGCGTACTGCTGGCCACCATTCATATCGCCCTGTCGGAGGTTCCGGCGCGCATCACGCCGGAAGGCCAGCGGCGCTCACTGGCGCTGGCGCACCGGGTCTGCCGCCAGCTGGGCGTGGCGCATCCGCGCATCGCCGTCGCGGGCCTGAATCCGCACGCCGGTGAAGGCGGGAAATTCGGCCTGGAAGACCGGGACATCATCGCCCCCGCCGTCGCCTGGGCAAGGGCGCAGGGCTACGATGCCAGCGGCCCCTGGCCAGGAGACACGGTGTTCATGCGTGCCCGACAAGGGGAATTCGATATCGTGGTGGCTCAGTACCACGACCAGGGCCTGATCCCGGTCAAGTACCTGGGACTGGACCAGGGCGTGAACATCACCGCCGGCCTGCCTATCGTACGCACCAGCGTGGACCACGGCACGGCTTTCGACATCGCCGGCAAAGGCATTGCCGACGAAGCCTCGCTGCGCGTCGCCTGTGACATGGCGGCAGCCATGTCACCCGAAGCCAGGTAAACGGCCCGGCGACAAAAAAGGGCCGGTGTCAAGAGATTAGTCAGAACAACCTAATGATCGAAAGTCTATATAGGACGCAGGTTTAGTTCTACGTCAGGCCGCTTGGCGAGGATGTGGCGTTATGGGCTAGGAGCCACATAAGAGCGTTGCGGTAGAAAGCCCAGGCGCGTTGGATCGAACGCGATTGCAAGTAAACGACTGCCGCATGACAGCATCTTAGTCCGATTAACGGCCGATATGCAGCCCGAAGAGCACTCAGTCCAAGGTTGCATCCATTCGCGGGAGCGCCACCAGCGCAAACCACCATCAACACGACTTCAAGGTCAGCGGTGCGACGTTGACTCAGCCTCACCTTGGGGTGACGAGATTTTCGCAAGGCCATAGTTCGCCTTTATCATCTGATAAGCGATCCTGTCCGCGTTCGCACCCGGCGGGCAATTTCCAACCAGAAGGTGCACCTGCTTAGCACGTCCAGAGCGACTGCTGACGTGGCAAGACTGCCGCGTCGAACCGGTCCGGTTTCGAGACGGCGACATCGGCGATGCCAGCCTGTCGCTGCTCAAGCGGCCTGGGACGTCAGCGCATCAAGTAGCGCCACTTAGTCATGCGCTCGCCTAGATCGAGCATCTCGCCATCGACGCTGAAGCGGCCATCGCCCTGGTGGTGGATCAACCGCGTTTCCTTGCGCGCAGTGTCGATCCAGATGCGCTGGACCTCCAGCACCCACAGGTTGTAGCGGCGTGTCCAGTCATCGTCGACGACACGGCATTCCAGGTTGGCCCAGCATTCGCGCACCAGCGGCGCATCGACCGTCTGCGCCGGCGCGCCTGTCAGGCCGAAATGCGTGAACTTGTCGAGTGCATTGCCCGAGCAGTTGCCGATGTCCACCACCGTTTCGGCCAGGTCCACCGTCGGCACCGCCAGCACGCATTCGCCCGTGTCCGACAGCGCCCGGTAGCTATGGTCCCAGGTGCCGATGACCGCGCCGACCAAGGGTGGATCGTGCTGCATCATCATGTGGAACCCCATCGTCATCAGATTGGCACGGCCATCTGCGCTGCGGGTGGACACTAGCACGATGGGGCCGGATTCGAGGATGCGGTAGGCCTTTTCGGCGGGCAACTCATTGAGCATGGTATGATCTCCTGATGCACCGGAGAGGCACGCAGCACCCAGCCGCGTGCCCGCCCTCGTGCGAAATTACTCGGCAAAATCCGTGGCATCGGATGCGCCGCGCCACGCATCCAGATCCTTGCGCACTGCCTGCATCTTCTGCTCGGCCAGGGTGTTGGCGATCTTGCCCGCGAACAGGTGCACCGGCGGCTCGGCCACGGCGGCGGCTTGCAAAATCAAGGTGGCCACTTTCTCCGGGTCGCCCGCCTGCTTGCCGTCCAGGCCATTGAGGTGCAAGTCCAGCGAGGCTTGGGCCTCGGTGTAATCGGCGATGGAACGCTCGGCCACGACCAGCGTGTCCTTGGACAGGAAGCCGGTGCGCACCGGGCCGGGATAGACCACGGTCGCCTTGATGTTCAGTTCGGCCAGCTCGGCGGTCAGCGTTTCGGTCAGTCCTGCGATGGCGAACTTGGAGGCCACGTAGCTGCCCCAGCCCGCATAGCCGCCCTGAAAGCCGACGATGGACGCGACATTGAACACATGCCCGCTGCGCTGGCCGCGCAGATGCGGCAAGGCATGGCGCAGCACGTGCAGCGGCGCGAACACGTTGACGTCGAAATTGCGGCGCAGTTCGGCATCGCTCAGCGCCTCGATGGTGCCCTGCTGGCCGTAGCCGGCGTTGTTGACCACGCAGTCGATGCGCCCGAAGGTGGCGACAGTCTTGTCAATGGCGGCCTGCACGCTGGCTTCATTGACCAGATCCACTTCCAGCGGCAGCAGCCGTTCGTGCTTGTCTCCGAACGCCTGCTGCAGACTGGCCAGCGTGCGCGAGGTGGCTGTCACGGCATCGCCCCGCGCGAGCGCCTGGCGGGCCAGAGACAGGCCGATGCCGCGCGCGGCACCCGTGATGAACCAGACTTTGGAGGGGTGTACTTGTTGTTGCATGGATGAAAACTCCTGTGAGGTTGAAATATGGGTTGCGTTACTGAATGGCTACGCTCATGCCGCCGTCGGCCATGACCACCGCGCCAACGATGTAGCTGGCCTGATCCGAAGCCAGGAAGGCGGCAACTTGCGCGATTTCCTCGGGACGAGCGGCGCGGCCAATGGGCGCCTTGCGGCCGTGTTCGGCCAGATAAGCCTGGCCATCGGGCTGGATGGCGTTGGTGATGTTGGTGACGGCATCGCCCGAGCCGACCGCGTTGACACGAATGCCGTGGCTGATGGCTTCCAGCGCCAGCGTGCGGGTCAATTGCGCCAACGCGCCCTTGGACGCGGCATAGGCGGCAATGCCGGGAAAGCTCTGGTAGCAGGCGTAGGAGCCAATGTTGACGATGGCGCCGGAGCCGGCGGCCATCATCGGGCGCATGGCGGCGCGGGAGAACAGGAAGGCACCGGTGGCATTCACCGCCAGCACGTGGTTCCACTCTTCCAGGCTCATCTCCGCCACCGGGCGATTGATGATGATGCCGGCGTTGTTGACCAGGATGTCCAGGCGGCCGAATTGCTCGAGCGCCGTGTCCACGGCAAGCGCGGCGCTGGCCTCCTTGGCCACGTCGCCCACGACCGGCACGATGCCCTCGCGCGCCAGCGCATTGACGTTGTCGCCACGGCCGACCGCGACGACGCGCGCGCCCTGCTGATGCAGCAGCTCGACGGTTGCCCGTCCGATGCCGCTGGCCGCACCGGTGACGATGGCCACACGCCCGGCAAAGGGCGTGGCCTGGGACGGAATGCTTGTTTCCGACATGAAAAACTCCTTGGGAGTGAATGGATTCAGCGATCAGTACGGACTGGCCGTGGGACGCACGATGAGCTCGCTCACGTCCACGCCATCGGGTTGCGCGATCGCGTAGGCGATCGCCTGCGCAACGGCCTGCGGCGGCAAGGCAATGCGGCGGAAGTCGCGCATGGCCTCCCGTGCGCCGGGATCGGTGATGTGGTCGGCCAGTTCAGACTCGACCACGCCGGGGCTGACCAGCGTGACGCGGATGGCATCGGTCTCCTGGCGCAGGCCATCGGAGATGGCACGCACCGCGAACTTGCTGGCGCAATAGACCGCCGAAGATGGCCACACCTGATGTGCGCCGACCGAGGCGATATTGACGATGTGCCCATAGCCTTGCGCCTGCATGATCGGCAGAACGGCGGCAATGCCATGCAGCACGCCGCGCACGTTGACGTCCAGCGTGCGGTTCCACTCGTCAACCTTGAGCGCCGCCAATGGAGACAGCGGCATGACGCCTGCATTGTTGATGAGCACATCGACGCGGCCATGCTCGGCGTGCGCCCGAGCGACGATGGTTTGCAGGTCTTCCTGGCGTGTGACGTCCAGTTGCACCGCCTCAACATGGCAGCCTTCGGCGCACAGTTCATCCTGCAGGGCGGTGAGCCTGTCCAGGCGGCGCGCGCCGATGTAAAGGTGGTGGCCTTGCCGCGCCAGATGGCGGGCCGTGGCCTCGCCGATGCCACTGCTGGCGCCGGTGAGCACGATGACCTTGGTAGTGGCCGATGCGGTGGATGACATGATTTCTCCTTGTGCTTTCTTGGCTAGCGCAAGGGCAAGCCAAGGGGGTAAGAACAAGGTGAAATCGTAGAGACAAGGGCCTGGACGGACTAGGTCGATACCTCTTGCATCATTGCCCAATCCTACTTATTGACCACCTTTAACAGGCAATATGATGCAAAAATATAGCCATATCATCATTACACGAAGGTAACAGCATGCCCCATGCGCAACCCGATCTGTCACGGCAGACGGAAATGGCCGAATTAATCCGGCAACTGGCCCCGCAGGAAGGCCATACCCGCTCGCTGCTCGACGGCGTGCGCCTGATGCGCTCCGACCGGCCATTGGGTCGCACACCTGTGTTGTACGAGCCGAGCATCGTCATCGTCTGCCAGGGCCACAAGCGCGGCTATCTTGCCAATCGGGTCTATGACTACGACCCTCAACACTACTTGGTGCTGTCGGTGCCGCTGCCGTTCTCCACCGAAACCGATGCCAGCCCCGACGAGCCCTTACTGGCGGTGTCAGTGCGCCTGGACATGACCGCGGTAGCCGACTTGGTCATCGAGGTCGATCAACAAGCCAGCGCCACGTCCACGGCACCCGCCGGCATCGTCTCGACGCCCTTGGACGCTGCGCTGGCCGATACCACTGTGCGCTTGCTGCGGGCCTTACGCTCGCCACTTGAAGCACGCGTGCTGGGGCCTGCCGTCGTGCGGGAACTGTGCTTTCGCGTGCTGCTGGGCGAGCAAGGCGGCGCCATTCGCGCGGCCCTGGCCAGCCATGGCAACTTCGGCCGCATCGCGCGGGTATTGCGGCGCATCCACACCGACTACGCCCAGCCGCTGGACGTGGCGGTGCTGGCGCGCGAGGCGGGCCTGAGCGTGCCGGCCTTCCATGCGCATTTCAAGGCCGTGGCCGCCACCTCGCCCATCCAGTACATCAAGTCGGTACGGCTGCACCAGGCGCGGCTGATGATGATCCGCGACCATGTCACCGCAGCCGGCGCTGCGGTGCGCGTCGGCTACGAAAGCCCCTCGCAGTTCAACCGCGAGTTCAAGCGCCTGTTTGGCCGCAGCCCCGGCGAGGAAGCACGCGAAATGCGCTCGGCCTTTGCGCTGATGGAGCCGGCGCAGCTTGCGGAGGCTGCAGCGATGCATTGAGGCGCGCAGGGTAATCCACCAACCTGTCGCCACTTTGATCAAC
Source organism: Kerstersia gyiorum (assembly GCF_004216755.1). Taxonomy (GTDB): domain Bacteria; phylum Pseudomonadota; class Gammaproteobacteria; order Burkholderiales; family Burkholderiaceae_B; genus Kerstersia; species Kerstersia gyiorum. The sequence goes on along the minus strand of NZ_SGWZ01000004.1, from coordinate 13,275 downwards.
AAGGTGGCTTCACTTTATAGCTACTGAGTTATGAATCAAACGGACTCTCCCGAACGCACACTGATGATCGACGGCGCCCGCATAGATGGCATCGCGGATTTCTACGCTGAGATCAATCGCGTCTTCATGGCGCAGGAAGACTGGGAACTGGGCGTCAGCCTTGATGCGTTGGACGACATGCTCTACGGAGGGTATGGCGCAGCGCAAGGCCATGTGCCGGTTAAGCTGCGCTGGCTGAATGCCGAGCACAGCCGCACACAGCTCGGACACGCCGCAACGCGCGCCCACTACCTCGACAAACTGGCCCACCCCGATACCTTCAACCACCAGCACTGGCTGGGTGCGCTGCATGCTTTGGAGGCTGGCAAAGGCCCGACGTATTTTGAGCAAATCTGCCAGGTCATCGCCGGCCATCCCCGCTTCACGCTGGAACTGGCTTGAGCAGCAGTTGACAAGCAAATCGTCAGCAATCGCTACATCGTCTTACGGCTGCTTGTCACGCTGTTTTTCGTGCCGACCGTGATGCCGCTTGCGCAAGACACTCATCCAGCAGGCCCGTGGCGTACGCGATATCTGGTGACTTAGGCGTGAACAGGATGCGATATATCACCGGCGCTACCACTTGATCGAGCAGTCTCTGCGAGTCTGGAGGCACAGCACCTTGCTCCACCCCTCTGGCGATGATGCTGTCCAAGGTGCTGAGGATGCATTCTGTACATTGTCCCGCCCGCTCAGTATTACCCAGCGCCAGCGCTTCGTGCAGCAAGTCACGACCCGGCCCGGAGCCCATCTCGTCGACAAACTGCTCTAGCCATGTTGACAGATCCTGGCGCCAGTCGCCACTGTCGGGCGGCAGCGCGTCGGCCTGAAATTGACGCACAGCCACATCGGCAAGCAGCGACGCCACGCCGCCCCAGCGGCGGTAGATGGTCGAAGGCGTCACATTTGCCCGCGCGGCAATCATCGGCACGGTGATCTCGGCTGAGGGCTTTTCCTTCTTAAGCGATTCGACCGCTTCCAGCACGACTGCCTGAATGCGTGCGGCACGGCCACCGGGACGGCTGCCTCCCGGTTGGGTTGCATCCGTCTGATTCTTCGAGGATTGCCCTACATCTTTCATGGTGTGTCCCGATAGCTGCCGCCTCAACATCCACCACCACTAAAGCAATTTATTAGCTTTAGTGGTAGAGTGGCGCATCAAAAGCAATATTTTAGCTTTTATCGAAGGCGACATGTTATGACTACGCTTCAGCACACACGGCCAGCCAGCAGAGGCACAACTGCCTCTTTGGCGCTGCACGGCCTGACCATCATCCTGTTCTTTGCGGCGTCAAGCATGACGACCCCGCTTTTTCCGCTGTATCAGGCCAGTTGGGGAGTCTCGGCCTTCCTGATCAGTGTGATCTTTGCAGCCTACGTCGGCGCATTGCTGCTCTCGCTGCTTTTCTTGGGCGCACTGTCCAACCATTTCGGCAGGCGCGCGGTGATCGTGGCGGCACTCGTTGTTCAGTGCGTCGCGATGGTCATGTTCCTGGTTGCGGACAGCGGCCACTGGCTGGTTGCCGCGCGGCTGGTGCAGGGTTTCGCCACTGGCATCGCGACCACCGCCGTGGCCGCAGCATTGCTGGATGTGGATCAGAAGGCTGGGGCGATGATCAATAGCCTGGCGCCTACGGTCGGCATGGCCGTGGGCGCGCTTGGGGCTGGCGCATTGGTCCAGTTCGCACCACTGCCCTTGCGCCTCGTGTACGGCATTGCACTAGCCATCAGCCTGATTCAGCTCGTCCGGACGCTGGTGTCCGCAGAAACGTTCCCTGATCGCCGCAGCAATGGCTGGTCGCTGCGGCCAAGGATAGAGATTCCGCGTGGCTTGCGCTCGACTTTCGTGCGCATTCTTCCGCTGAATGTGGCGGTTTGGGGTTTGGGCGCGCTGTTTCTCTCGCTGTTGCCAGGACTCTTCCATGAAATGGCGTCCACCCCGTCCATGGTATGGCTGAGTGGCGCTGCCGTCGGGGTCATGACACTAGCGGGAGCGGCAGCGGTACTGCTGTTGCGCAACCGGTCTGCGGCGCACGCACGTCGTTGGGCCAGTCTGACGATCATTGCTGGCACAAGCCTGGTTTTGGCGGGCACGGTGCTGCACAGCCCGACGCTGATCCTGCTGGGATCGCTGCCGACGGGCATCGGGTTCGGTGGTGGATTCCTGGGCGTACTGCGAAGCCTGGTGACACAGGCGCGGACGGAGGAACGCGCCGGACTGGTTTCGGCCTTCTACATCGCCAGCTACCTGCCCAACGCGCTTTTAGCAATGGCTGCAGGTTACGCTGCCCAGCACCTGGGATTTCTCCCGGCCGCGCAGTTCTTCGCGATCTTCATCATCGCGATGGCGTGCTGGTCGCTGTTCATCAAGCTAGGCGAGAACGATCGTTGACGCGCGTTTGCTGATGACGATTTATGCGCCGGCATCACGGTTCGATGGCAGATTTTTTGTTCTGCTCTCTTTTAAACCACCGATCCCCACCCATGAACGCCTCCAGCATATGCGGGATCAGCGTCGTGGCATCCACGGCCTCGCCATACGCCTGCGCGTGCAGCGCGGCGTAGCGGTCGAGGTCGGATTTCAGGTTGGCCGGGCAAGCAAAGGTCAGCTTACGGGCATCAAGTCCGACCTGCCAGGCGATGTCATCGCCACGGTGACGGAGCCGGTCTATGACACGGCGACCGGCAAGTTTCTGCTGATCCCGCAGGGCTCGCGCATCCTGGGCAAGTACAACAGCCAGGTCAGCTACGGACAAAGCCGTGTGCAGGTAATGTGGAACCGCAACATGCTCCAGGAACAGTTTGCCCGCTCGTGTCAGCCGCGTGCTGCGGCTGGTACGGATGAACAACTGTTCTTCCAGGTCTTCTTCCAACTCCTTGATGGTGCGTGATAGCGGAGACTGCTCGATATGCAACCGTTCAGCAGCGCGGGCAAAATGGAGTTCTTCTGCTACAGCAATAAAGCAGCGAAGATGACGAAATTCCATAAACTAGCTCTTAAGCTCGAATAGAGCCTGACCAGTCTGACTGGATAGAAGAGGCAACTCAGCGTCCTTTCCTCCTGGCAGTCCCTGGATATCCCGAATGTCGCTCCGCATTACTTGAGTTGTCATTTGAAACTCAATTCAATTGTCTCCAACCGCCACCCAACGCACGTATAAGATCCACCGAAGCTCGTAATCTGGCTCCCTGAGCACGCACTAGTTCTAGCTGTTGCTCAATCAAGGTTCTCTGTGTATCGAGATAGAAGAGGTAATCACTGTCGCCAATTTCAAACCGGCTCTGCGCTTCGCTTGATGCGCTTTGGGCTGCCGCCTGTGCCAGGCGGAGTTGCTCTATTGCTTCATCAAGCGTTCGTATCGACACCAAACTGTCTTCGACTTCTCGGAAAGCCTTGAGTACGGTTCCTCTGTATGCAGCGACTTCTTCTTGGTACCGTGCTCGCGCTTGCTCAATAGTTGCCTCGCGTCTTCCGCCATCAAAAATTGGCAAGCTAAGAGCAGCCCCCACCAACGGCCCCAATAGAAATGTTCGCTGTGACCAATTGAATAGATTCCCTAAGCTGGATGACTCATAACCGGCAGATCCGGTCAGATTCAGCGCGGGGAAATAAGCAGCCTTTGCGACGCCGACTTCCGCATTGGCAGCAGCCATCCGTCGTTCAGCAGAGGCGATATCTGGCCGGCGTTCCAACAATGATGATGGCAAGCCTGGCGGTATATGGACGGTGATGAAACGCTGCTCATGACTGTCGTAGAAAAAATCGCTAGGCGCTCGGCCAAGGAGAGCAGCCAATGCATGCTCCACAATCGCACGTTGACGTTGTATTGCAGTCAATGCTGCCCGCGATTTTGCCAATTCCGCCTGGGCGCTGGACAGGACGCCTGGCCTTACAACGCCTTCAACCAATTTCCGTTCGATCAGGCTTACTGTGTTTTCTCTGTTCGCGACAGCGCCTTGAGTTAAATGAATCTCACTATCTAACTGTCGAAGCAGGAAATAGGTGCTCGCCACATCAGCCTGAACCAAGAGTTTCAAAGCTGCCAGATCATTTTGCTTGCTTTCATAATCCGCGAGCGTGGCAGCAACCGCCGACGAGTTTTTCCCGAAAAGGTCTACCTCGTAGGCTACTGACACCTGTGCTCGCCAATAACTTTGAGATATTCCTGGGTCTCCATCTGACAGGTATTGACCAGTACTCGAAATTCGCTGCCTTGTAGGGCCAGTACTTGCCGAGATACTTGGGTAATAGGCTGCCTGCGCGTCCTTTATTAGAGCTCTGGCGCGGCCAAGCTGTGCTATTTTTGCGGCGATATCTTGATTATCTGAAAGTGCCTTCGACTGCAAATCGGTTAGTTGCTCGTCTTGAAATGCACTCCAGTCAGTATTGGCTAATTCCTCAGGCGCCGGCTCAGCGAGCTTCCAATCTCCAGCGGCCTCTTTGCCCTCAAGCAATGGCGTAAATTCCTCCTTGTAGCTGCCGGGGACATTTAATGTCGGGCGTTCATAAGTTGGCATCACGGAGCAGCCCGTCGTTACTGATGCCAAGATGGCAAGACATAGAATTCGAAATTCTATATTTCCTCTGGCTTTCATTATTTATTCCCCCTTCTGATCTATAGCCGAGTGTGGCAGCGTCACAGGGGGCTCATGTTGAGCGGCAGAATGCAGCTTTCCCGACGATAGTTTTCGAGCAAGAAGATAGAAGACTGGCGTCAAGAAAAGGCCAAAGAATGTCACGCCCAGCATGCCGAAAAATACCGACACACCGATTGCATGTCGCATCTCAGCGCCAGCTCCGGTAGAGATGACCAGAGGGATCACGCCCATGATGAAGGCAAGAGATGTCATTAGGATCGGGCGAAGTCTGAGACGGCATGCTTCGAGAACCGCATCCAGCGTGCGCCATCCCGCCATCTCCAGCTCCCTGGCAAATTCCACGATCAGAATCGCGTTCTTGGATGCCAGTCCAACCAGCACGATCAGACCGATCTGCGTAAAGATGTTGTTGTCCCCCTTCGTTATCCAAACGCCTAGGAGCGCGGAAAGAATGCTCATAGGGACAATCAGGATCACGGCCAGGGGCAGTGTCAGGCTTTCGTACTGAGCAGCAAGGACAAGAAAGACCAGCAACACGCACAAAGGGAAGATCCAAAGCGCGCTGTTGCCCGCGATGATCTGCTGGTATGTCAGATCCGTCCATTCATACTCGATGCCTGAAGGCAGGGTTTGCTCCGCGATGCGTTCTATCGCCGCCATGGCCTGCGAAGACGAATATCCTGGTGCCGGCGATCCGCTGACATCGGCAGAGGTATAGGCGTTGTACCTGGTGACTAGCTCGGGGCCATAGCTTTGCTCGATGGAAGCTACCGTGGACAGGGGCACCATCTCTCCGGTTGCCGTTCTGACTTGGAGCTTGAGCACATCCTCGGGATGAGCGCGATACCTGCCATCTGCCTGCACGCGAACCTGATACACGCGTCCCAACATGTTGAAGTCATTGACGTAAAACGATCCAAGATTGGCCTGCATCGTCTGGAAAATGTCCGCGACCGATATCCCATACTGCTTGGCCGCAATGCGGTCGATGGACACATGCAACTGGGGGACATTGATCTGATAGGTCGAGAACAGCGACGTCAGCTCCGGTGCGGCCCTGGCTTTCGCCATGAATTCCTGTGTGGCCTCGAACAGCGCGTCATAGCCAAGGTTGCCTCGATCCTCCAACTGGAGCTTGAATCCGCCAGTAGAGCCCAGGCCCATAACAGGTGGCGCGGAGAACACGCCTGCGAACGCGGCTTTCTCCAAGCTTGAATACTTTCCGTTTAACGATGCTGCGATGTCGTCGGCACTGAGTCCGGATCGCTCCGAAAAGGGTTTCAAGAGAATAAAAGTCAGCCCGGAGTTTGCGCTGTTGGTGGTTCCGTTGAGTGACAGCCCTGCATATGACGAGGTGCGTGCCACTCCGGGTTCGGCCCTGGCAACCTCATTCATTTGCTTCAAAACAGCGTCCGTTCGATCGAGCGATGCGCCTGCGGGAAGCTGGACGAAGCTGATCAGGTATTCCTTGTCCTGCGAGGGGACGAACCCACCTGGAATGCTTCGGCTCAGAAGAACCGTGATTGCCACGAGCACCGCGTAAACGGCGACAACAAGAACCTTGCGCCGCCCTAGCCATGCCACGCGCTGGCCATAGCGTTCCGAACTGCGAGAAAAGGCGCTATTGAACCAAGCAAAGAAGCGCCCGAATACTCGATGCATGAGCCGGGTCAACCAGTCCGATTGCGCCCCATGCGGTTTCAGCAGCAGCGATGCCAGGGCCGGCGATAGCGTCAGGGAATTGACTGCAGAGATCACGGTCGAGACGGCGATCGTGACTGCGAACTGCTGGTAGAACCGCCCCGTTAATCCAGACAGGAAAGCCAGAGGAACGAAAACAGCCACAAGCGTCAGCGCAATTGCGATGATTGGGCCGCTTACCTCTTTCATGGCGCGGTAGGTCGCTTCACGAGGGGGCATGCCGGCTTCGATGTTTCGCTCGACGTTTTCCACCACAACGATGGCATCGTCCACCACGATACCAATGGCAAGCACCAAGCCGAACAGGGAAAGCGCATTGATAGAAAATCCGAAAGCATGCAGGAAGGCCATGGTTCCGACAATGGACACCGGCACCGCCAGCAGAGGGATGATCGAGGCACGCCAGGTCTGAAGAAACAGGAACACCACGATCACCACGAGAACGATCGCTTCGAGCAACGTGTGAACCACCGCTTCAATGCTCGCCTCCACCGATTTGGTCGGGTTATAGGCGATCTCGTAATTCAGTCCGTCGGGAAACTGCTGCTTGAGCCGCGCCATCGTGCGCTCAACGTCAGATGCAATCTTGAGCGCGTTGGCTCCCGGTGCCTCTTGAATGGCAACCGCCACGGCCTCTCGCTCATTCAGATAGGTGCGCATGCCGTAGCTTTCCGCGCCCAGCTCCACGCGCGCCACATCCCGCAACAGAGTCGTCCGGCCGCTTTGATCGGCGCGCAGGACGATATTGCCGAACTGTTCCGGACTGCTCAATCTGCCATCGGTACTGACTGTCATCTGCAAGGGCGCGTCGGCCACCGTGGGCGCCGCGCCAATACTGCCGACTGCCGCCTGAGAATTCTGCTCTCGGATCGCAGCGATGACATCGGACACGGTGAGGCCACGTGCGGCGACTGCCGCGGGATCGAGCCAGACACGCATGGCGTAGCCGCCCGGCCCCCATACCGTTACCTGGCCAACGCCTTCAATCTTCGCCAGTTCGTCCTTGACATTGCGAATCGCATAGTTGCTAAGGTAATTAACGTCGAACCGGCCGTCGGGAGACTCCAGGTGAACCGCAAGCGTAATGTTCGGTGAGCTTTTTACGGTTGTGACGCCCAAACGCTGCACCTCTTCGGGCAGACGTGGAAGCGCTTGGGAAACGCGATTCTGAACCCACTGCTGCGCTTGATCCGAAGAGGTTCCCAGTTTGAACGTCACGGTAAGGTAGAGATTACCGTCATCATTTGCCAGCGACTGCATGTAGAGCATGTGCTCCACGCCATTGACTGACTCCTCAATGGGTGCTGCGACAGTTTGAGCGATCGTCGTGGCATTGGCCCCCGGATACTGCGCGTGAACTACGACAGACGGAGGGACGACTGCGGGATATTCAGAGACAGGCAGACGGAATAAGGCAATCAGCCCGCACAAAAAAATCAGCGTGGACAGAACGCCTGCGAATATGGGCCGATCAATAAAAAACTTCGAAATGTTCATATCAATCCCGCACGCCCTCATCAACACCCGGGCTGGGAGGAACATCTGCCTTTACTTTCTGACCTGGCTGAACGCGTTGTGCCCCGTCGACAATTACGAGATCTGCAGCACGCAAGCCTTGCAGTACTACCCGTTGCGTACCCTGGCGGCTGCCGAGCGTCAAAATCCGCCGCTCGACTTGACCCTGGCCGTCGACGACAAGGACGAAGCGTCTGTCCTGATCGGTGCCGATAACCGCCTCGTCGATCAGCACCGCCCGATAGGGTTCTCCAGTTTGGAGGCGCACCCGGGCTTGCAGGCCAGGAATCATGACGCCATCCGTATTCGGCAGTAATGCGCGCATCCGGAGCGTTCCAGATCGCGTATCCAGTTGGTTGTCAACGGAAACCAAGGTTCCGCTATGCGGATAGTTTTCTTCGGCGATCAACCCCACCCTGACCGATGTGTCGTGAGCGCTCTTCGGATTACTGTAGTAGCGAAGATATGTGCGTTCATCGGCATTGAAAGAGACATAGATGGGACTTTGGCTAACGATTAATGCAAGAGGAGAGGCATCTTCTCCAGCTTTGATCAAATTCCCTTTGGTAATTTCAGCTCTTGATATTTTTCCTGAAATGGGAGCAACGATTTTTGTATAAGCCAAATCCAGTTCTGCGCGCTTTACGCCTGCTTCGGCTGCTTGCAACGAAGAACGCGCTTCTTGCGCATCGTGTTGCAGTGCATCGAAATCTCGACGTGCGATCGCATTGACCTCCACAAGACGTTTACCTCGCTCCAATTCCTTCCTAGTGAATTGCACACGATCGCGTGCTTGGGAGAGCATCGCCTGCATGCGCTGTAGTTCTATCTCAAATGGTGCAGGGTCGATTGAAAAGAGAAGCTGACCTTGGGCCACCTGCTCACCGTCCTTGAAATGAACTGCTGCGATCGTTCCCGCTACACGCGAGCGAACCTCCACGCGTTCTGGCGCTTCGAGCCGTCCGGTATATTCCTCCCAATCGGTCACTGTTTCCTCTGCTGCAGGCTTGACGGTAACTGTTGCAAGCGAACCCTCTTCAGAGGAACCCGCATTTACATCTGACGTGCGGTAGAACGCCGCCGTCGTGCATAGGGCGAGAACAAGTAGTAGCGGAAGGATTTTCCGCTTTAGTAGGATTGGCATAGAGCAACTTCTTTTGGTTAATAGCGCAAAAACTTAATGGCGGCGATCGCTTCGATCACTCCCGGCATTAGTCATTTCTTCGCCATGATTTCTTTGACTTCTTTTTCTCGAACCTTCATGGCCATGGCGGTCAGGAAAACCTTGAAAAAGATCCCGCTAACAAAGGCACTCAGCGTAAGAGTGAAGAATGCGGAAACGACAAGATCGGCTAGAAGACTTCCGCTACTAAGAATCCTCGGGCGGTAAATCAGGATGCCGAGAAAGACCACCCAGTGACTCATGCAATAGAAACACTGGAAGAGATAACCGACCATGTGCCCCAGCTTTTGCGTCCACGCTCGCAGCGGCGCGAAAACTTCGGTGTGTGTGATGGTGATGGCGATGCTGCTGGCAGCGACGGCCAGGACCAGACATGCCCACAAGGCATGCAGATTCTCATTGGTGAGGTAGGGATTCATTTCAATGACATCCAGATTGACGTGATTCGGGGAAGAGCCTGATCAGGCTTACGATAAAACAATCAAGAGATTGATTGAACGATAGAGTGAGTGTACCATGCTGTCAATGAGCACTCACGATCTGTCATCAGTCTTCAAGGATCCCGCCGATCTTGCCGATGTCGCAAAGACGTTGGGGCATGCCCACCGCTTGATGCTTCTGCACCACATCTCCCAAGGTGAGAGTTCGGTGGAGCAGTTAGCCGAACGCTGTGGCTTGACCCTGGCAAACGCTTCCCAGCATCTGCAGCTCCTTAAGCGCGCTGGTTTTGTGGCGACCCGGCGTGAAGGTAAGCATGTCATCTACGCCCTGGATGATGCGCCGGTGGCTGAATTGACCACCGCGCTCTGGAAATTCGTTCAACACAAGCGCAGCCAAATCGCACAGGTCGCCATGGATAGCCTGCATGAGCGCGACAAGCTGGAAGGTCTTACAGTTGAAGCATTGCTGCGCCGGCTATCTGAAGAGGCCGTGGTGCTACTGGACGTGCGCCCCAGTGATGAGTTCACAGACGGACACCTTCCCGGCGCCATCAATATTCCTCTGGATCAACTAGCTAGTCGGCTAGAGGAGTTGAAGACAGGTTCTCCGATAGTTGCATACTGCCGAGATCCATACTGCGTACTGTCATCTGAAGCTGTGGCGTTACTTCGCACACGAGGTCATGACGCGGTGAAATTGTCGGGTGGCTTCCCGGCATGGCGAGCCGCCGGTTTGAACGTTGATATCGCTGAAGGCTGATCCCATGCGGGTTCAGCCATAGAAACATACGTGGCTAGCTAACCTACAGAAGGCCCACGTTGCCTCCCAAGCTCCCAAGACACCCTGCCACCACGCACCGTCGCGGTGAGATGCTGCCCCAGCCGCTGTTCGATCATCGGCCGCCACGGCACCAGGCTGAAACCCATGCCGTCATCGAGCATCGCGTAACGGCCACTCACCAGCATGACGGAACGCCGGTAGATACCGGCCACGCGCTGCCCGTCCCCTACGGGTCGATGCTCCAGGCCGGTGTCGGCGGCAATGTCCTTGGCGGCCTACGCCAGTTCCCGATTGCGCAGCGTGCCCAGCAGGTTGCGGGCCAGGATCACGCGCTGCCCGCGTCGCTCGGCCAGCCCCTGTTCGGCCAGGAAGTCGGCGCGCTGCAGCATCGCCTGCTTGGCGTCGCCACCAAAGCCCAGGTCGCCCAGCCCACGGCCGCCGCCGATCAATTACTGATCCAGCCAGGTCGCGCCGATGACGCGGGCCTGCCGCTCGATGGGCAGGGGCGATTTCAGTTCCACCGCCACGCCTCCCAGGCGCTGCGCGTCGTACTGGCGGCCCTGCTCGGGCAGGTCGTCCGGCACCTTCCATAGCCCCTTTGCCACACGCTCCACGATGCCAGCCCGGCGCAACGCTTCCAGCCGCCGGACGTGGGCGGCGACAACCTCCTGAGGGTCGCGTCCGGGCGTGGCCCGGCCCTGTTCGATGGCCAGGTGATGATCGGTGCGGTACAGGCCATCGCTTGTCAGCGCGGCGATGTTCCTGTCGGCCGCACGCACGTCGGCCGATCCCTTCACCTCCACCACGGCGCCCGTGGGGTAGTTCGCCAGTTCGTCGTGGGCGTTGAGCGCGACGTAGTGGGCCTTGCCGTCCACGCCGTCGATGACCAGATAGCTGCGGTCGTGCAGCTCGTCAGCCAGCCCCTTCGCGGCCACGCGGCCGATGATGCTGCGGCCACCTCCATCGGCATCTTGGCCCGGCTCGAACACCGCCAGCTCGCGCGGCTGGCCGCCCATGGCCCGCTGCATCGTTCGGATAATGTCGCCACGCTCGCCCAGGGCGCGCAAAGTCTTCTCGGCATCGGTATGGATGGCCCAGCAGCCTGGCTGCGTCTCGTCGGCCAGGCCCAGGCGCTGCAAGCGTTGCAGGCGGCCGATCAGCAGCAGGCGCTGGCGCTGCAAGTGCGGTTCGTTGAAGCGTTCGATCCGCACTCGGCCATCGTCGCCGGCCTCGCGCTGCAAGGTGCGATCCAGGCTCGTCCACCGCTCTTGTTCCACCTCGCGCCTCAAGGTCTGCTGGATCTCCAGTTCGGTGCGCCGCCCCAGCCATTCGGTCGCCAGTTCGGCGGCCCGATGGCGGAAGCCGTGGGCGATGTAGTCAGCCGCGATGATGAGGTCTTTGCCGGTGTCGTCGCGCCCGCGCACGATCAGGTGGGTATGCGGGTTGTCGGTGTTCCAGTGATCGACCGCCACCCAATCCAGCCGCGTGCCCAGATCGGCTTCCGTGCGGTTCACCAGATGCCGGGTGTAGGTGCGCAGGTCGTCCAGCTCGGCCCCGTCCTCGGGCGAGACGATGAAGCGGAAATGGTGCCGATCGTCGGCGCAGCGTTCCTTGAAGGCGTCGAGGTCGGCGGCATCGGTCTGCGGCCCGTAGGTTTGGCCCGGCTCGCCGTCGCGGCCCACGCCGTCGCGCTCGATGTAGCGCAGGTGCTTGGCGAGCGACTGCGGACTGGTCCGCTGATGATTCACCAGCAAGGTCTTGATGGTCGCGCGCCGGGACATGGGCGCCAGCTTCGCCCCGGCGAAGCGCGCCGCCGTATGGCCGCGCCCAAGCCGCGAGCCGGGGCGCTGGCCGGTGCCTGCCGCCCCAGGACGGTGCACCGCTGACTTGCCGCTGCTGGCTTTGCCGGCCTGCTTGAGCACCTTGGAAACGAAGCTCTGGCTCTGGCCCTTGCCACGATTCTTCGGGGCGCTGGGGCGCACGCGGAAATCGTCGTCGCGGCGGTCGGTCATGGCTGCGCTCCCTGCAAGCTCTGGCGTGTCCTGTCGTGCGAAGCACGCGGACATGCCTGCATTGGCGCAACTTTCGCGCCGAACGCGGCACGGCGGCAAAGCCGCTCCGTGCCGCGCCACCCCCATGTGCAGACAGTCTTTCGACGCGGCCCGGTGCCGCGTTCTTTTGTCTTGCCTTCCGCCTTTGCCTTCCGCTGACGCTCCAGGCACCGGCGGCGCGGCGGCGCTGCGTTGCTTGCAGCCAGCACGCCGGCGAACGCGGCGACGGCCGCAGGCCGGGCGCGTTCGAGGCAAGACGACTGCACATGGGAAGGCAGCGCGAAGTGCAGCGCGGATGCGCTTGCACTGCACGCGCGACAACAGCCGGAAAGCCACTGGATCGACACGCCCGATGGCACGATGAGATGCACGGCAACGTGCAGCGAGTCGGCGGCCATCATTGGCGGGACTCCAGCCACACCGGATGCGCAACGCCGATCACGGCGGATGCACTGACCGGGCCAAAATAGCGGCTGTCGAACGACGCCGGATTGGTCACGCTCAACAGGAACAGCTCGCCCGGTTCGAGGCGGCGGCAAAGCTGCAAGGACGGCAGCGACCGGCCCAGCCGGTCGGCAGGCAGCACGGCGGCCGCAGGCACGCCGTCGATGCGTACCTGACCGGCGACGATGCAGACGTGTTGTGGCGCGACCGCGCCGACACGTTTGAGCAGCGACACGCGGGTCGGCAGGTAGCCGCGCTGCGCGGCCAGCATGGCGGCCCTGGCCGGCAGTGGCACCAGCACGATGCTGTCCACGGACAACGGACGTGGCAGCGAGGCGGTGCGCGGGTCGATGCGATACCAGCCGACCGCCACGCTGTCGGACGGGTTGTAGGTCAGACGCGGCAGCGGCCACATGTTGTCAGGCAGGAAAGCCGCCCAGGCCAGCGCAGCGAAGCCGATGGCGGCCAGTGTCGCCACGACGATGCGAGCGCGCAGGCGCGAGCGAGGACGCGGCGCCACGT
>NZ_SGWZ01000003.1 GCF_004216755.1 Kerstersia gyiorum | reverse complement strand
GGTTTGCCTGCCCAGGTGCCGCAAGGCCTCCACGACCTGACTCAGCAGCAAACGACCCAGGCCATGGCCTTCGTCTTCCGGTAGCAAAGCCAGCACCATGATTTCGCCTGTGCTTCTGTCAGCAAAGCAGTAACCGGCCATGCGTGTGCCAGCCCAGGCGATCAGGCCAATCAGTTCTTCGCTTTCGATACCTGCCCGCCAACTTGCTTCCGTGATGCCCTGCGCCTGTAGTTCAGCCGGGCTGAAAGCGTTTTCACGAGTCAGGCCGCGCAGGCGCAGGCATTCTGCTGTGTCTTCGGGCCGGGCGGGAGAAATGCGGTAGGTGGAATGAAGCGATGTCATGAAAAAATCCGATGTGGGGCAGCACCGTGCCTTTGGCTGGCCAGGCGCCGCCATTTGGCTCAGACGTGGCTGCCCAGCGCTTCGCTGATCTGGCGTGCCGCCAGTTGCACAACCGGAATTAGCGCACGCATGCGTGCTTCGTCGGTATAGGGGGCCGTGCCGGTCACGCTGATTGCGGCGATGATGCGGTTACTGATGTCGCGCACGGGCGCTGCCACGCAGCGTATGCCAGCAGCATTTTCTTCGAGATCCATGCTGTAGCCGCCCTGGGCATAGCGCGCCATCATTTCCATCCACGCATCGCGAGGAATCTGGATGTCGCCCCGGCTGGCATCATGCTCGTAGCGTTGCAGCCATTGCTCAGGGGTTTCGTCGAGGATCAGTGATTTGCCGACACCAGTGCCGCAGATCGGTTTGCGCCCGCCGATGCGGGTGTTGACCTGTACCGGGCGCTGGCCGCCAATCTTGTCCAGATAGATGATGCCGTTGCCATCCAGCGACGCCAGATGCACGGTATCCTGGGTTTCTTCGGCCAGTCTCTCAAGATGTGGCCGGGCGCAACTGGTGAGCGTGGACTCCCGGTATGCGGCAAAGCCCAACTCCAGTAAACGGTTGCCTAGGCGGTAGCCCCGGCGAGGTTCGAAATGCAGATAGCGTGCCTGTACCAAGGCGGAGGCCAGCCGGTGCGTGGTGCTGAAGCTGACACCGGTACGGGCGGCAATCGCCTGCACGGTAATGCAGCCATCGGCGACGGCATCTATGATGTCCAGGCCGCGAAACAAGGTCTGGCTGGCCAGGGCACGAGGAGCAGGGTCGGTCGTTGACATAATGGAGGCTATTCTACCCGTGGGCAGGGCGTTGGCGCAGGGAGTCTGGCAAGGATAAAGGGCCGTACGGAGCCGGGAAGACCGGCGTGCGCTGATCCGGCTCCTGGGCTGATTTCGGCAGGCTTGCCAGTCGGTGGGTGAAATAGCCCAAGCCAAAGCAAAGGCCAAAGCAAAAGCCGGCGCATTCCTGCGCCGGCTTTTGCTTATTGGCAGCCCGTGCCGGTGCAACACACCGCTCCGGGCTGCCGGTAAGAGCTTGGTATTTGGTATCAGGCCGATTTTTTCAGCAGATCCAGCGCTACATCGACGATCATGTCTTCCTGGCCGCCGACCATGCGACGCTTGCCCAGCTCGACCAGGATATCGACCGTGCTGATGCCGTATTTCTTGGCAGCCACTTCCGCATGGCGCAGGAAGCTGGAGTACACGCCAGCGTAGCCCAGTGCCAGGGTTTCACGGTCCACACGCACCGGACGATCCTGCAGGGGGCGCACGATGTCGTCGGCGGCATCCATCAGCGTGTAGAGGTCGGTGCCGTGGTTCCAGCCCAGGCGTTCGGCGGCGGCGATGAAGACTTCCAGCGGCGCGTTACCGGCACCTGCGCCCATGCCTGCCAGGCTGGCGTCGATGCGATCGCAGCCTTCTTCCACGGCGACGATGGAGTTGGCGACACCCAGCGACAGGTTGTGGTGGGCGTGCATGCCGGTGGTGGTTTCGGGCTTGAGCACGGCTTTCAGCGCGCGGAAGCGGTCACGCACATCCTGCATGCCCAGTGCGCCGCCGGAATCCACCACATAGATGGTGGTGGCGCCGTAGCTTTCCATCTTCTTGGCTTCGACCGCCAGGTTTTCCGGCGTGGTCATGTGGCTCATCATCAGGAAGCCGACCGTGTCCATGCCCAGCTCGCGGGCGCGTTCGATGTGCTGCTTGGAAACGTCGGCTTCCGTGCAGTGGGTGGCGACGCGGACGATGCTGGCGCCGGCCTTGTGGGCGTTTTCCAGGTCATGGATGGTACCGATGCCGGGCAGCAGCAGCGTGGCGATCTTCGAGTGGCTCAGTTCGCCGGCGACGGCTTCGATCCATTCCAGATCGGTATGCGCGCCGAAGCCGTAGTTGAAGCTGGAGCCTTGCAGGCCGTCACCGTGGGCCACTTCGATGGAATCGACTTTGGCCTTGTCCAGTGCGCGGGCAATGTCCTTGACGTTCTGAATGGAGTACTGGTGGCGGATGGCGTGGCTGCCATCACGCAGCGTGACGTCGGAAATATAGAGTTTCTTGCCGGGATTGAAGGTCATGATAAGTCTCCCCCCTCAGGCGTTGATGATCGACTCGGCCATGCTTTCGGCAGTGGCCAGCGCGGCGGAGGTCATGATGTCCAGGTTGCCGGCGTAGGCGGGCAGATAGTGCGCCGCGCCTTCGACTTCCAGGAATACCGAGGTTTTCAGGCCGCTGAATTTGCCCAGGCCGGGGATGTTCAGGGGCGCTTCCGGCGGAATGACGTCGAACTGCACTTTCTGCTTGAGGCGATAGCCCGGCACGTAGGCATGGACGGCCGCGGCCATTTCTTCAATGGATTGCTCCACCTTGGCCTGGTCGGCGGCTTCGCTCAGCACATAGACCGTGTCGCGCATGATGAGCGGCGGCTCGGCCGGGTTCAGAACGATGATGGCCTTGCCCTTGGCTGCGCCGCCCACCTGTTCGATGGCGCGCGAGGTGGTCTCGGTGAATTCGTCGATGTTGGCTCGCGTGCCGGGGCCAGCCGATTTGCTGGCGATGGAGGCCACGATTTCCGCGTAGTGCACTTTGGCCACGCGGGATACGGCAGCAACCATGGGAATGGTGGCCTGGCCGCCGCAGGTGACCATGTTCACGTTGGCTTCGTTGATGTGCTCGCTCAGGTTCACGACAGGCACGCAATACGGGCCAATGGCAGCAGGCGTCAGGTCGATGACACGGATGCCCGGCTTGGCTTCGCGCAGGCGCTTGTCGTTCTTGACGTGGGCACCAGCGCTGGTGGCGTCGAAAACGAAGTCGATATCAGCGAAAACCGGCAGCTTGATCAGCCCTTCGACGCCTTCGTGCGTCGTTGCGACACCGAGGCGCGCAGCACGCGCCAGGCCGTCAGAGGCAGGGTCGATGCCGACCATTGCGCCCATTTCCAGGTTTTTGCCGTGCCGCAGTATCTTGATCATCAGGTCCGTGCCGATATTGCCGGAACCGATGATCGCGGCCTTGAGTTTTTTCTCTGCCACGTCAGTCTCCATCACCAGGCCGCGCTGCATGCCCGGCCTTCTTGTATGTTCCGCGGCTGCCCGGATGACGGCCGCTGCCTCTGACCCCCGTCGTCGAGGACGCGAGGTTCCCGGAAAGATTAACGTGCTCGGCTTTAATTTTCAACATATAAGATTTGTTCTCATATATTGAGATTTATGACTGAGCAGGAACAGGTGAGCGTGCCAGGGCATGGCGGTGGCAGGCAGGATGCCATCATGGCGTCACGATGGCGGGCGGAATTGCATTTTTCTTAATGCATAAATCAATGGGTGCTAATTTCCATTGGCTATTTCAATTTCAGGGAATCGTCATGAGCATATAGATATTGGTTATTGATTAAATGCCGGCCGCGCAGCGGGGTCATATAAGGAAATAAAAAAAGAGTAGTGGTGCGACCAGGGGCATTGCGGGTTCAATTCAATTTTGGATGGCGGAATTGCACATAGCGGGGCGCCGTCACCCGATCGAATAGAAAGCTGCCTGGCAGGCTGCCAGCGACGGCAATGAATGAATCCCTTAGAAAAGGTCGCACTATGTTGAGCAATATCAAGCGGTTCCTGCTGGCCAGCGCCATTGCGCTGGCGGTGACGCCTTCGTTCGCAGCAGATAAATTGCGTATCGGCGTGGTGCCGGGCGCCTATGCTGACTCCATCAATGCCGCTGCCCAGGAAGCCAGGAAACAGGGTATTGAAGTCGAAGTGATTGAATTCACTGATTGGACGACGCCGAATGTTGCAGTGAATAACGGCGATATCGACATCAATTATTTCCAGCACCAGCCATTCCTGAATAACGCCAATGCCAAGCAGGGCTTCAAGCTGGTGAGCGCCGATACCGGCATTCTGGCCAATGTCGGGCTGTATTCGCTCAAGCACAAGAGCGTCGATGACGTGCCGCAGAACGGCAAGGTCGGCATCGCCAACGATCCGGTGAACCAGGGCCGAGGCCTGCTGCTGTTGCAGAAGGTCGGGCTGATCAAGCTGAAGCCCGAGGTCGGTTACCTGGGCACGCTGGACGATATCGTTGAAAACCCCAGGACTCTGAGCTTTGTCGAAGTCGAAGGGCCGCAACTGGTGCGCATCACCGGGGATGTGGACATCGCCCAGGGCTATCCCCATTTCATCGTTGCGGCCAAGGCCTTCGACCCCTCCAGCGGGCTGGCCTACTCGGGCATTGAAGACGCGCAATTTGCGATCCAGTTCGTCGTCAAGGAAGGCCGCGAAAAAGACCCCGTCATCCGCAAGTTCATCGACATCTACCAGCAGTCGCCCGAGGTCAAGGCAGTGACGCGCCAGTCGTTCAATGACGATGATCGGCTCTACACCCTTGCCTGGGTGCGCAAGTAAGGGGTCTGCTGCACAGCATGGGACGCCAATACGGATCTTTATGCGTTGCCCGCAGGCAGCGCGGACGAAGGAGAGAATCATGACACTTACGACCGCCTTGCGGCGCAGTCTCGTACAAGGTGACGTTTTCGATGGCGGCTACGCGATCGGTGAAGACGCCGTGCAGGAGCAGGTAGAAGGGGATGCCGAACAGGCGCTGACGGCCACGGCCGGCGCCGGGTCGGTATCCTTCCGGCAGGTGGGCAAGATCTACCGCTCATCGGCGGGTGAGGTGCCGGCGCTGGAAGATATCAACCTGGATATCCCTGCAGGCAGTGTTTTCGGCATCATTGGCCGCAGCGGCGCGGGCAAGTCCAGCCTCCTGCGTACCATCAACCGCCTGGAGCAACCGACCAGCGGCCAGGTGCTGGTCGATGGCGTGGATATCGGCCAGCTCAACGAGAGCGAACTGGTACGGTTGCGCCGCCGGATCGGCATGATCTTCCAGCATTTCAACCTGCTGTCCGCCAAAACGGTGTTCGACAACGTGGCGCTGCCACTGACCGTCGCAGGCGTGCCGCGCCAGAAAATCACGCAACGCGTGAACGAACTGCTGGCTCTGGTAGGGCTGCAGGACAAGCAGGACACCTATCCGGGCCGCCTGTCGGGCGGACAGAAGCAGCGCGTGGGCATTGCACGGGCGCTTGCCACTCATCCCGAGATCCTGCTGTGCGATGAAGCTACTTCGGCGCTGGACCCCGAAACCACGCATTCGATCCTGGCCCTGCTGCGGGATATCAATCGCCGCCTGGGCATTACCGTCATCCTGATCACGCACGAAATGAGCGTGATCCGGGAAATTGCCGACCAGGTCCTGGTGCTGGAGCAAGGGCGCATTGTTGAGCAGGGCGAAGTCTGGAAAGTCTTCGGCGCGCCGCAGCACGCGGCCACGCGCGCGTTGCTGGCCCCACTGCAGCATGGCTTGCCCGAAGACTTGCAGGCGCGGCTGTTGCAGCGCCCGCCGGCCAGTGGCCGCTACGAGCAGATCCTGGCGCTGGGCTATAGCGGCGAAAGCGGCCTGGAGCCGGATTTCCAGCGTATCGCCCAGGCTCTGCCGGGCGACCAGCGCCTGATCCATGGCGGCGTGGATCGCATCCAGGGGCATGCGCACGGGCGCCTGTTGCTGGCGCTCGATGGCAAAACCCTGCTGCCGGATTTCAATCGACTAACGCGAGGCCCGGAGGCCATCGCGCATCACATAGAGGTAATCGGTTATGTCGCTGACGCTGTCCATTCCCGCTGATCGCTACTGGCAGGCCCTATCCGACACCTTGATGATGGTCGGGGTGTCCGGTGTCATCGCCTTCGCCGCAGGCATTCCGCTGGCGATCCTGCTGATTGTCACCGCGCCCGGCGGCTTTCTGGAGTCGCCACGCGTCAACCGCATCATCGGCAGCGTGGTCAACGGTTTTCGCGCCACGCCTTTCATCGTGCTGCTGGTTGCCCTGATTCCCTTTACCCGTCTGGTGGCGGGAACCACCATCGGTGTCTGGGCCGCCATTGTGCCGCTGGCCATCAGTGCGACGCCGTTCTTTGCGCGGATTGCCGAAGTCAGCCTGCGTGAAGTCGACCCGGGGCTGATCGAAGCCGCCCAGGCCATGGGCTGCAAGAAGTGGAGCATCGTGCGGCACGTCTATCTGCCGGAAGCCCTGCCTGGCATCGTCGGTGGATTCACCATCACTTTGGTGGCACTGATCAGTTCGTCCGCCATGGCTGGCGCCGTGGGCGCCGGCGGCCTGGGGGACCTGGCGATTCGCTACGGATACCAGCGCTTCGACACGCAGGTCATGTTGATCGTGATTGCGGTGTTGATCGCTCTGGTGTCGGTGGTGCAGGCCGGGGGAGACGCCTATGTGCGTTGGTTGCGCAGCCGTTGATCGGCTGTTTTCAATGCAGACAAGGGAAGAAGCACTGATGAGCAAGAACGCCACGGGCCAGGAAAGCCTGCCTCATACCCAACCCACCGCCGAGGCCGGCCGGCTGCCGTTGCCGCCCCGTGTGCCGCATCGGATCGCCAGCGAGGCGGAAGCGCTGGAAATTGCTTCCGCCCTGGCCGAAGAGTTCCGCCAGTCGGCGGCCCAGCGCGACCGCGAACGCCGTCTGCCCTGGGATGAAATCGAACGCTACACCGCGAGTGGCCTGGGCGCCATCACGGTGCCCAGGGAGCATGGCGGCCTTGGCGCTTCCTATGAAACGCTGGCCCGGGTGTTCGAGACCATCTGCGCCGCCGATCCTTCATTGGGTCAGATTCCCCAGAACCATTTCGCGTTGATCCAGAACCTCAAGGACACCGGTACGCCGGCGCAGCAAGCGCGCTGGTTTCGTGCCGTGCTCGAGGGCCATCGTTTCGGCAATGCCGGTCCTGAGCGCAAGGCCAAAGCCGGGCATTTGTACCAGGCGACGGCGCGGCTGCACCGCGATGCGCAAGGAGGCTTGCGAGTGAGCGGCACGCGCTTTTATTCGACAGGGGCGATCTTCGCCCACTGGATTCCGTTCCGCGCCGTGGACGAAGCCGAGCGGCCGGTGCAAGTGTGGGTCAGGCGCGATGCACCGGGCGTGCAGGTCATTGATGATTGGAGTTCTTTCGGGCAGCGGACGACCGCCAGTGGCAGCGTGGTCTTCGATGCGGTTGCGGTCGATGAGGCCGATGTGGTGGCCGTGTGGCGCCATGCGGGAATTCCCAATCTTTCCGGGCCAGTATCGCAACTGATCCAGGCCGCCATAGATGCCGGCATCGCTCGTGGCGCGCTGGCCGATGGCCTGGCGTTCGTGCGCGAAAAAAGCCGCCCCTGGGTGGACTCGGGTGTCGCCAGCGCCAACCTGGACCCGCACTTGATCCAGGAGGTCGGCCAGCTGCAGGTTGATGTGGATGCCGCCCAGGCCGTCCTGCTGGAAAGCGCCAGAACGCTGGATGAGCTGGCTGCTGGCAGGGTGGATGAAGCCGTGTCCGCCAGGGCATCGGTGGCCGTTGCCGAAGCCAAGATACTGACGACGGAAGCCGCACTGGCCGCTAGCGAGCAATTGTTCGCGCTGGCCGGTTCGTCGTCCACGCGCGCTGCGCACAACCTGGACCGCCACTGGCGCAATGCGCGGGTCCACACGCTGCATGATCCGGTGCGCTGGAAGTATCACCTGCTGGGTAACTATCTGCTCAATGGTGCGCTGCCTGGCCGCCACCAGTGGAATTGATCCGGCAGGACACGCGCAAGTGCCGCCATGCATGGCCTTGCCTGGCGGTTTTATCCGGAGCCGAGGGCTCGTTGAATGACGGTGCAGGCAGGCCGGCCCTGGTGGCCGTGCCGGCAGGCGCCAGGTTGGCAGGGAGGAAGGGCAATGACACGATATGACGATGCGGCAGCGTTGCTGGAGAACGATGAGGCGGCCTTGCCGCTGGCGCCCCGCGCCGCGCAGCCGGCGGCAGTGATCCGCGATGAACACGAAGCCTTGCAGGTGGCACGTCGCCTGGCTGACGAACTGGCGGTGGGGGCCGTGCGCCGGGACCGTGATCGCATTCTGCCGTGGCGTGAAGTCGAGGCGTTCAGCCAGAGCGGCCTGTGGGGTATCACGATTCCCAAGGCCTATGGCGGGGCCGAGGTGTCGGCTGGTGTGCTGGCGCAGGTGGTCGCCACTATTGCGGCGGCAGATGGCAATTTCGGCCATATTCCGCAGAACCATTTCTATTCGCTGGAAGTGTTGCGCGTGGGCGGTTCAGAAGAGCAGAAGGCTTTTTTCTATGATCGCGTGCTGCGCGGCGAGCGCCTGGGCAATGCGCTGGCGGAGATCGGTCACAAGGATTTCAAGCGCCGCACGCATTTATTGCGTGAGCCCGATGGCTGGTATGTGGAGGGCAGCAAGTTCTATTGCACCGGGGCGATTTTCGCGCACTGGATTCCGACCCTGGTGAGTGCGCAGGACCCCGATGGCGAACGCCAGTATCTGGTGTTCGTGCCGCGTGAAGCCGATGGGGTGGAAATCACCGATGACTGGGATGGTTTCGGCCAGCGCGTGACGGGCAGCGGCTCGGTGCGCTTCCGGCGTGTGCGTGTCGATCCGGCCTGGGTGGTGCCGTTCCAGACCTCTTTCGACAGGCCGACGACCATCGGGCCATTCGCGCAGATCATCCATGCCGCGCTTGATGCCGGTATCGGCCATGGTGCCCTGGCTGCAACCCTGCCTTTCGTGCGCGAACATGCGCGCCCCTGGATAGATGCCGGTGTCGAACGCGCCAGCGACGATCCCCTGCTGCTGGAACAGCTGGGCAACGTGCACCTGCGCTTGCGCGCTGCAGATGCCCTGATCGCCCGTGCTGCGCGGCTGGTCGATGCTGCGCAGCAGGCGCCGGACGAGGAGAGCGTCGCGCAGGCATCCATCGCCGTGGCGCAGGCCAAGGCGCTGAGTACCAGCGCCAGCCTGTTGGCGGGCAACAAGCTGTTCGAGTTGTCCGGTACCGGCGCCACCCTGGACGGTCTTGGGCTGGACCGTTTCTGGCGCAATGCGCGCGTACACACCCTGCATGACCCGGTGCGCTGGAAGTATCACGCCATCGGCAACTACGCGCTCAACGGCGTGCGTCCGCCGCGTCACGGCGCACTTTGATTTCCCATGGAATCCATGATGAAGCAGACTTTCCTGAAAACATTGGTGGTGCTGGCCGCAGCCAGCCTGCTGGGTGGCATCGCCAGCGCCGCACCGCTCAAGATCGGCGTGGTGCCTGGCATTTTTGCGGATTCGGTCGAGGTTGCCGCCACCGAGGCTCGCAAGCAGGGCCTGGAAGTGCAGGTAGTCGAGTTCACCGATTGGGCCACGCCCAATGTCGCGCTAGATGCCGGCGATATCGACCTGAACTACTACCAGAACAGTAACTACCTGGCCAACGCCATGCGTGACAAGGGGTTCCGATTCACCAGCGTGCAGGCAGGCATCCTGTCCTACCTGGGGCTGTATTCGCTCAAGCACGATTCGCTGGACGCCATTCCTGATGGCGCCACGGTAGCGATCGCCAGCGATGCGGTCAATGTCGGCCGCGGCTTGCGCCTGCTGCAACATGCGGGCCTGATCACACTGCGCCCGGACACTGGCCTGCTGGGGACGCTGGAAGATATCCAGTCCAACCCGAAGAAGCTGAAGTTCGTCGAAGTGGAAGGGCCGCAATTGGCTCGCGCCACGCAGGACGTGGACCTGGCGCAAGGCTTTCCCTATTTCATTCTGGCGTCCAAGGCTTTCGACGCGACCAAGGCGCTGGCACTGACGCGTTACGAGGATGACTCCTGGGCCATCCAGTTCGTGGCCCGCCAGGACCGCGCGGCAGACCCGCGCATTGCCGCTTTTCTTGAGGTCTACAAGAATTCGCCGGCCGTGCGCCAGACCATCGAGCAGTTCTACCAGAACGAGTCCAGGCTCTATCGCCTGGCCTGGCTGGACAAGTGAGGATCGCCATGTCGGGACAGAAAAAGCAGATCCACGTCAACGCGTTCAATATGAACTGCGTCGGGCATATTCATCATGGCCTGTGGACGCATCCACGTGACCGGTCCACCGAATACCACACGCTGAAATACTGGACGGATATTGCCAGGACGCTGGAGCGCGGTTTGTTCGACGGCCTGTTCATTGCCGATGTGGTGGGGTACTACGATGTTTACCAGGGCAATGTCGATCTGACCTTGCGTGAGGCCGTGCAACTGCCGGTAAACAACCCCTGGTTGCTGGTGTCCGCCATGGCGGCGGTAACCGAGCATATCGGCTTCGGTGTGACGGCGACGGTGGGGGCGCTCAACCCCTATACCTTCGCACGCGACGTTTCCACGCTGGACCAGCTCAGCAACGGCCGCATCGGCTGGAATATCGTGACCGGCTATGTGGATAGCGGTGCTCGCGGGCTGGGCCAGGACGGGCTGGCCGAGCATGATGTGCGTTATGACCGGGCCGAGGATTTCCTGACGCTGGCCTACAAGCTCTGGGAAGGCAGCTGGGAGGACGGCGCCGTGATCGCGGACCGCGCGCGGCGCATCCATGCACTGCCGGAAAAAGTGCACGCCATTCAGCACGAAGGTCCGTTCTATCGTGCCAATGCCATTCACATGAGCGCGCCTTCGCCGCAGCGCACGCCAGTGCTGTTCCAGGCGGGAACATCCGCTCGCGGGCGCAGTTTTGCCGGTCAGCATGCCGAAGGTATCTTCATCGGTGCAGCCACGCCGGCCGCCGCCCGTGAAACGTCGCGGCGCCTGCGTCAGGCGGCGGCAGACGCGGGGCGGGACCCGGCTGCGCTCAAGATCTATGCTGGCGTCGCGGTCGTGGCGGGGCGGACCGAGGCCGAAGCCCGGGAGAAGTATGCGGATTACCTGAGCCATGCCAGCGCAGAGGGCGGGCTGGCGCATTTTTCCGCCAGCACCGGTATTGATTTCTCACGCTATGACCTGGACGAACCCATCCAGTACGGCAAAAGCAATGCCATCCAGTCCGCGGCCCAGGCGGCGCAGCAACAGGGCTGGACCACGCGCCGCCAGCTGCTGGAACAGTTCCGGCTGGGCAGTCGCTACAACACGATCGTGGGGGATGCGGCGCAGGTGGCGGATGAGCTGGAACGCTGGATAGACGAAGGGGAGATAGACGGTTTCAACCTGACACGCATCGTGGTGCCGGAAACCTGGGAGGACTTTGCCAATATCGTCGTGCCTGAGTTGCAGAACCGCGGGCGCTACCGCACGGCCTACGAACCGGGCAGCTTCCGCCAGAAGCTGTTCGGCCAGGGGGATCGCCTGCCCGAGAGTCACCCGGCCGCACGCTGGCGTGTGCGCGCCGGTATGCAGCCGGCGCCTGCTGCGGAAATACCGGTGGAGGTGCAATCATGACCACGGGCCAAAGCACAAGCCTCGGCCTGAAGGCCGAGGTCAAGCGAGGCATTCTCCATACGGCGCCGCAGGCGCCCCCGTATGGCGGCGGAGAAGCGCCGGCCCTCGGGCCGGCGTTCTTCACGCAGGGGAAAAACGGACGGCGCTTGCGGTGGCTGGGCCTGCATGCATGCCGGACGTTCGGGCTGCTGGCATTGTGCCTGGGCGCGGCCGGTGCCCAAACGCTGAAAGTCGGGGTGACGCCGGGGGCGCTGGCGGATTCAGCGCAGATTGCCGCAGATGAGGCCAGGGCGGCCGGGCTGGAGGTGCAGATTGTCGAGTTCACCGATTGGACCTTGCCCAATACAGCCCTGGTCAATGGCGACCTGGATCTGAACTATTACCAGCACCAGGCGTTCCTGGATACATTCAACCGGGAAAATCGTCAGGACCTGCGCAGCGTGGGGCCAGGAGTACGAGGCAATATCGGCCTGTTCTCACGGCGTTACACCACGCTGGCATCCTTGCCGCAAGGCGCGCGGGTTGCGCTGGCCAACGACACATCCAACCAGACCCGGGCGCTGGAAACCTTGCAGGAAGCCGGACTGATCCGCTTGCGGCCGGATGCTCCCCGGTTGGCGCAACTGGACGATATCGCCGAAAACCCCAAGAAGCTGAGTTTCATCGAGCTGGCCGGTCCGCAACTGCCCCGCGCGCTTGATGATGCCGATCTGGTCGTTGTCACGCCCGGCAGCCTGGTGCAGGCAGGGCAGAACGAAGTCGCGCACCAGGGGCTGTTCTACAGCACGGGTACGGACACGTTCTGGGGCATCCAGTTCGTGACGCGGGCCGATAACGCCAACGACCCCCGCGTCCGCCAGTTCGTCAGCATCTACCAGTCTTCCGCTGCGGTCCGGCAGCGCGTGCATGACTCCTATGCTGGGGAAGAAAAGTTCTACAGCCTGACCTGGCTGGCCGCGTCGCCGGCACAGCCGGTCGCCGAAGTGAAATAGAGACCGAAATGATTCAACATGTGAAGAAGAAACTGTGGCTGGCGCTCGGGGCCGCCGGCCTGACTCTGGCCGTGGCCGCGCAGGCGGCTCCCTTGAAAATCGGGGTGTCGGCTGTGACCGCGCCATCGCTGGAGGCGACGGCGGCAGAGGCCAGGAAGCAAGGGCTCGATGTGGAGGTCATCGAGTTCAGCGACTGGACCACCCCCAACGAAGCCCTGGCGTCGGGAGACCTGGACGCCAACTATTTCCAGCATCTGCCGTTCCTGGAAAACGCCGTCAAGGTGCGAGGCTATCGCTTTAAGGTGGCGGATGTCGGTTTCCTGATGAACGTCGGCGTGTTTTCCAAGTCGATTCGTTCGCTGGACGCGGTGCCGGATGGCGCAACGGTGTCGGTCTACGATGACGTCACGAATCAGGGGCGCCAGTTGCTGTTCCTGCAGAAACTGGGGCTGATCAAGCTGAAAAATCCTGAGGATTCTTTCAGCACCGTGTATGACATTACCGAGAATCCGCGCAAGCTGAAATTCGTGGAAATTCCAGGCCCGCAACTGGCGCGTGCGCTGGATGACGTAGACCTCGCGGTGGGCGCGCCCTTGTTTTTCGTGGCGGCAGGACGCAGCGATGTCGCTTCAAGCGGCCTGGCGTACTCCGGGGCGGAGGATGAAAAATATGCAATCCATTTCGTGGTCCGTGATGGCGAACCGGCAGACCCGCGCCTGCAACAGGTGATCCGTATCTATCAGGATTCACCGGTGGTACGCGCGCAGATCCATGAGTCGCTGGGCAAGGATGAAAAACTCTACACCTTGCCCTGGCTGGAGAAGCCGCCGCGCTAAGGCAGGTCAATATCATCAGGCCAGCGCCCCGGTCCCTGCGATGCAGCAGGCGCCGGGGCGTTTTGTCAGCGGTCGGCGAGCTGGAACAGCCGTGCCGCATTGCCATACAGCAGCCGGTCCAGGGCATCCTCGCGGAAACCCAGCTGCAGGAAATCTTCCACACTCTGGCGGATGGGCCGGAATGTATAGGACGACCCGAACAACAGCTGGTCGGCCAGGAAACTGTTGGCCGCCTGCACATAGTGCTCGCTGCCGGGCTGGAACAGATACATATCCGGCACCAGGTGGACGTTCTCGTGGCGGAACGCCAGGCCGATAGCTTGCTGCACGTTCGGCCAGTAGCCGTGATAGACCACCAGCGGCAGGTCCGGGAACGCCTGAGCCACGCGGGCCAGTCCGGCCGGGTCGTTGAAACGCGGGTCTGGCGTGGTCGGTCCGCTCATCAGGAACACTGGCACGCCCAGGCTGCGCGCGAGTTCATAGACAGGCCAATAGACCGGATCGTCGGGGTGCCGTGCCGGTTCACCAAAGCCGGGCTCCAGGTCGATGCCGGACAGGCCCAGTGTCTTGATGGCGCGCTCGATTTCCGCCAGCGCGGCCTGTTCGCCCTGCAGAACCGGGTCGACACCGGCAATGCCCAGCAGTTCATCGTGGCCGTGCACGATCTGGTGGATCGTGTCGTTGGGCAGATGCTGGCTGGGTGTGTGGCGGCCCACGACGACGGCCTTGCTCAGGCCGGCATCACGGACTTCCTGCAGGAAGCCGTCCTGGGTCAGCGATTTTTCGAAATGGGTGTCGCTGCCGCGCGTACCGACGCGCCGGTTCAGCCAACGTGCCGTGGCGTGTTCTGGCGATCCGGGGGTGGCACCGAAAAAATCGTGCAGGAATGCCGGACGACAGCGCATGTCGATGATTTTGCGGCTCATGATGCGGATTCCTTGAGCGCACGGGTGGCGCGGATGTCGAAGGCGCCGCCGGTCTGGGCCTGGTCGATGAGGGTGACCGGGCGCTTGCCCAGCAGCGGAAACACCAGTTCGGCGAAGCGGATGGACTCCTCCAGATGCGGATAGCCCGACAGGACGAAGGTATCGGCGCCCAGGTCGGCATATTCCTTGAGCCGTTCCGCCACGGTGGCGGCATCGCCGACCAGTGCGGTGCCCGCGCCGCCGCGCACCAGGCCGACGCCGGCCCAAAGATTGGGAGCGACTTCCAGGCGGTCGCGGCGCCCGCCATGCAGGGCCGCCATGCGGGCCTGGCCGACTGAGTCCATGCGAGCGTAGTTCTGCTGGGCCAGCGCGATATCTTCGTCAGTCAATTTGCTGATGAGGCGATCGGCCTCGGCCCAGGCCTCGTCATTGGTTTCGCGCACGATGACGTGCAGGCGCACGCCCAGCTTGAGCTTGCGGCCGTGGCGTGCGGCGCGGCGGCGGATGTCGGCGAATTTCTCCGCCACAGCTTCTGGCGGTTCACCCCAGGTGAGATAGGCGTCCAGCTGGCTGGCCGCCAGTTCGTGCGCGGCGTCGGATGAACCGCCGAAGTACAGCGGCGGGTAGGGTTGCTGCACCGGCGGAAAATAATTCCGGCCTTGTTTGACGGTGAAATATTTGCCTTCGAAGTCGACGCTTTCGCCCGACAACAGGCGGCGCCAGATAGTCAGGAATTCCGCCGCATAATCGTAGCGGGCATCGTGGTCGAGAAACACCCCGTCGGCGGCCAGTTCGGTGGCGTCGCCGCCCGGTACGACATTGAGCAGCAGGCGTCCGTGCAGGGCCTGGTCAAGCGTGGCGGCCTGGCGCGCGTTGGAGACCGGCGCGCCCAGCGAGGTGCGCAGCGCCACCAGCAGTTTGATGCGCTGCGTGACGGGCACGAGGCTGGCGGCGACTACCCAGGGGTCCAGGCAGGAACTGCCGGTAGGAATCAGCAGGCCGTCATAGCCCAGGTTCTCGCTGGTGGTGGCGATGCTGCGCAGGTATTCGACAGTGGGCGCGCGCCCGAAATCCGACTTGCCCAGGTAGCGGGTGTCGCCCGACGTCGGGAGAAACCAGAAAATTTCTGGTGGAACCTCGAAATTGGCACTCATACGGTGGTTTCCTGTGACGGGGTGCAGGGGATGCGAGGCAGCATCCTAGCCGTCAGGCCCATGGTCGTATGGTTCGTCGTGCCATGCGGCGGCTCATGAGCCAGGTGCGATGGCGTAAAGCTGCCGGGAAAGTGCTGCCGCAGAACCTCATTAAAGAACCCGGCCGGGCGTGGGCCAACGAAATTTATGGCATTAGTTTATTGGGTGCTTGAGAAAACGACGGCACGCAAGGCCTGGTGGACGGCTGGCAGCGGCTTGCCCGGGGGCGGGAGGCAAAACATATAATCTCCGTCGGCCGGCGACATGCCGGTTTTATTCCTGCTCACGCTGCCGCGGTGCCACGAACGCCGTCTGCAGGCTGTCTCTATGCCGCCGGTTTCCTGTCTGTTTTCCGTTGCCATTCCAGGTTTCCTCTTTTCGTCCTCGTCGCTACGCCTACCCGTCATGAATTCCTCGAATCCTTCGTTTGCTCCCATGCCCGATGCCCAGGGCTTCTTCGGTCCCTTCGGCGGCCAGATCGTGCCTCCCGCCTTGAAGCAGGTCATGGATGACATCGACCAGGCCTACGAAACCATCCGCCAGCGCGAGGACTTCCAGCAGGAGCTGGCTGATCTTTTCGCTGACTACGTCGGCCGGCCCAGCCCGATTTTCCATGCACGCCGCCTGTCGCAGCAGCTGGGCGGCGCGCAGATCCATCTCAAGCGCGAAGACCTCAACCATACCGGCGCCCACAAGATCAATCACTGCCTGGGCGAAGCGCTGCTGGCGCGTTTCATGGGCAAGAAAAAGGTCATTGCCGAAACCGGCGCGGGCCAGCATGGCGTGGCGCTGGCGACGGCCTGCGCCCTGGTGGGCATCCCCTGCGAAATCCACATGGGGCAGGTGGACATTGAAAAAGAGCATCCCAATGTCATCAAGATGCGCATCCTCGGATGTACGCTGGTGCCGGTGACGCGTGGCGCGGCCACGCTGAAGGAAGCGGTCGACAGCGCATTTGAGGAATATCTCAAGGACCCGCAGGCCTTTTTCTATGCGATTGGCTCGGTAGTCGGCCCGCATCCCTTCCCCAAAATGGTGCGTGACTTCCAGTCCATCATCGGCCGCGAGGCGCGTGGCCAGTTCCAGGCACGCCATGGCCGCCTGCCGGATTATGTCGCTGCTTGCGTCGGTGGCGGTTCCAACGCCATCGGCATGTTCACGGCTTTCCTGGGGGATGCGGAGGTGGCGCTGGTCGGCGTGGAGCCTTCGGGCGAAGGCCTGGACAAACCGGGCCGCCATTCGGCCACCCTGAGCAAGGGCAAGCCGGGCCAGCTGCATGGCATGGCCTGCTATGTGTTGGAAGATGAGGCGGGCAATCCGGCAGCGGTGCATTCGATTGCTTCCGGGCTGGATTACCCCGGCGTCGGCCCCCAGCACAGCTACCTGAAGGAGCAGGGGCGGGTGCGCTATGAAACTGCCAGCGACAAGGAAACGCTGGATGCCTTCATGCGGCTGTCGCGTGTCGAAGGCATCATCCCCGCGCTGGAGAGCGCTCACGCTGTGGCCTGGGCCATCCGTCAGGCGCCGCAATTGCGGCCTGACCAGCACATTCTGGTGAACTTGTCGGGCAGGGGTGACAAGGATGCCGATTATGTCGCCAAGCTGCTGGACCTTTGAGGCTTGACCATGATTGGAGAATCAAGCAATGCGTCGGCGGGGCCTGTTGTCCTGCGCGATGCCGTGCCTGCCGATGCGCCGGGCATCGCCTCGATTTACAACGACGCGGTGCGTCATTCGACGGCCATCTGGAACGATGTCGAGGTCGATGCAGGGAATCGTGCGGAATGGATCGCCGCTCGCAGGCGCGACGGTTTTCCGGTGCTGGTAGCCGTGGATGGCGATGGCGCGGTACTGGCGTATGGCAGTTTCGGTCCCTGGCGCAACTTTGACGGCTATCGCCATACGGTTGAGCATTCCGTCTACGTTCGAGGCGATTGCCGTGGCATGGGGCTGGGCCGGCGCATGCTGGCGGCGCTGGTGGATGCCGCGCGCGTCCAGGGGCGCCATGTGATGGTGGCGGCCATAGATGCGTCCAATACGCCTTCCATTGCCCTGCACAGGCAATTGGGCTTTGAGGAGTCTGGATTGGTGCGCGAGGCGGGCTTCAAGTTCGGACACTGGCTGGATCTGCTGTTCATGCGCCTGCAGCTCGACGAGCGCGGTGTGGATGAACGCAGCGTCCAGGCGTCTGCTGCGCGGGCGCTGCATTAACCGGTGCGGGCAGCGGCGCCCACGCCGCTGCGTTGCGGTTTTGTTGCCGGTCAAGAAACTGACATGAAAACGCCATAGAGTGCCGCCTGGATATAGCGGCAACAGACCGGCAATACACCGGTACTTAAGGAGTTTCTCGTGGGCAGTTTTGCATATCAGCGGCGTCGTTGCGGCTACCAGCACCTGAATGGGGGTGTGCATGGGTGACGCCACGCAGGATACAGGTTTTGACCTGGTCGTCGTCGGTGCCGGCATTGTCGGCCTGGCGGCAGCCTACGCCGCCCGCTGCCAGGGCTTGCGGGTTGCGGTGGTGGAACGCCAGGCGCGCAGCGTCGGCGCTTCGGTACGCAATTTCGGGTTTGTGACGGTGACGGGCCAGCGTGCGGGCGAGCACTGGCGCCGGGCACTTCGCACCCGCGAAGTCTGGGGTGACGTGGCGCCACGTGCCGGTATCGCGGTTCTGCAGCATGGCCTGTGCGTGTTGGCGCAGCGGCCGGAGGCCATGGCTGTACTTGAGGCTTTTGCAACGACGGAAATGGGGCAGGCCTGCGAATTGCTGACAGCTGCCGGTACGGCGCAGCGCTATCCTTTCCTGGGCCAGGGCGTGGGCGCGTTGTACAGCCCGCATGAATGCCGGGTCGAGTCACGCGAGGCGATTCCCTTGCTGGCGCGCTGGTTGCAGGAAGACATGGGCGTGGTGTTCTACTGGAATACTGCGGTGCAGGGTATCGACCTGCCTGTCATAGACACCAGCCGGGGGCGCTTGCGCGCCCGATACTGCATTGTGTGCCCTGGCCATGATCTGAACAGTCTGTTCCCCGAGGAAACTGCCAGGGCGAAGGCGCGACTGTGCACCTTGCAGATGCTGCGTGTGAAGCCGATGCAGCCTCTGGCACTGCCTGCGCCTGTCATGTCGGACCTGAGCCTGGTGCGTTACGAGGGCTATGCGGCTTTGCCACAGGCGCAGGCCCTGCATGCCCGCCTGTTGCAGGAGCAGCCCGAACATTTGCGCCAGGGGGTGCATCTGATCGCAGTGCAATCGGCCGACGGGTCGCTGGTGGTGGGGGACAGCCATGTGTATGACGGCGCGGAAGCGCCGTTCGCCCATGCCGCGACGGATGAACTGATTCTGCAGGAGCTGCAGCGGGTCCTGCCCATGCCGGGCCTGCAGGTGCTGGAGCGCTGGACCGGCACGTATGCGTCGGCAGACGATGTGGTGTTCAAGTCCAGCCCGGCGCCGGGTGTGGCCCTTGGGATAGTGACTGGCGGCACCGGCGCATCGACTGGTTTCGCTTTTGCAGAGGAACTGCTGGCGCTGGCATTGGCCTGATCGGGCCTGGCGCGGGCAGTTGCAATGAAGGCGGAAGATGAGGGTATGCTACGGAAAGTGTTTTTTTCCTGATCTACTGGCTTCCGTTATGACTTTACGATTGACTATCCTCGCCATGACCAGCCTGGCGCTGGCTGCCTGCGCCAGCACAGGTCCTGTTGTGCAAACGCCGGATGCGGCGCCTGCCGCAGAAGCCGCTGCAGCGCTTCCGGCCGCAACGGTTGCGGCGGAATTGCCGGCGACCGGCTGGACCGATCCTGCCGTCCTTGCGCAGGTGCTGCCCCGGTACCGCTATGTGTTGCTGGGCGAACAACATGACAACGCCGAGGGGCACCGCTTGCGCTACGAAGCCCTGGCCCAGGCCGTGGCGCAGGGCTGGCGGCCAGTGATTGCCATGGAGCAGTTCGACCAGGAACAGGCTGGCGAACTGGCCCGGGCCCAGGCCGAATGTGGTCAGGATGCGGATTGCGTGATTCAGCGTGCGGCGCCGTCCAAGGCTGGCTGGCAGTGGGAGTATTACCGGCCGGTCGTGGCGCTGGCCCTGCGCTACGACCTGCCACTGGTGCCGGCGAACCTGTCGCGCGCCGAAGCCGGCAAGGTGCTGCGCCAGGGCGTATCCGCAGTGTTCACACCGGAGCAGCTGGGCGCGCTCAAGCTCGACAGCACCATTCCGCTGAAGCTCCTGCCCCTGCACAACGATATTTTCGCCAGCCTGCATGGCGGCCATGCATCGTTGGAACAGGTTGCGCCGTTTTCGCGTGCGCAGATGGCGCGTGATGCTGTCATGGCGCAAAGCCTGAAGCGGGCGGATGGCCGGCCGGCGGTGCTGATCGCGGGCAATGGCCACGTGCGCGCCGATGTCGGCGTGGCGCAGTGGCTGGACCCTGCCGATGGCAGCATCCTGGCGGTGGGCTTTGTGTCGGACATCAACGAGCCGGGCGAGTATGACGCCAGGGTACGCATCCCGGTCGTGCAGCGGGGCAATTGAGGCCGCAGGGCGGTCACCACAGGAAACTTAGCGGAGATATCTGCCATGAGCCGGTCTGGATCAGGGTATGAACTGCTGGCGCCGGCCGAGATGGCTGCGGCGGACCGCGCCGCCATGGATGCCGGTGTGCCTGGCTCGGTGTTGATGCATGCTGCGGGCATGGCGGTCGCCGAGGCCATAGCCGGGCGCTGGCCGCGCGGCCGGTTGCTGGTGCTGTGCGGGCCGGGCAACAATGGCGGCGACGGTTTCGTCGCTGCCAGCATCCTGGCGGCCCAGGGGTGGCCAGTCAGCGTTGCCTTGTTGGGGGAGCGGGAGCAACTGCGGGGGGATGCCGCCTGGGCCGCCTCTTTGTGGACAGGCCCGGTCATGGCGGCGGACCAGGTGGATTTCCTGGGGTACGACCTGGTTCTGGATGCCTTGTTTGGCGCAGGACTGGCGCGCGAGCTCGATGGTAGCGCGGCGCGGTTGGTCGAACGCCTGGCCGGCAGCGGGTTGCCCGTATGTGCCGTGGATGTGCCCAGCGGCGTCGATGGCGCCACGGGCTGCGTGCGTGGCGTGGCTGCCGGGGCCGCCCTGACAGTAACGTTCGAGCGTGGCAAGCCGGGCCATTGGCTGTATCCCGGCCGTGCCCTGTGTGGCGAGCTGCACCTGGCCGGCATCGGCATGCCACCCTCCGTGCTGGCGGGCATGGATATACAGACCTGGCTCAACGATCCGGCTGTCTGGCTGGACGTTTTTCCCTTTCCTGGCGAGCTGGGGCACAAATATACCCGAGGACATGCGCTGGTCCTGGGTGGCGCCAGCATGACCGGCGCCAGCCGCCTGACGGCGCGTGCCGCGCAGCGTGTGGGCGCCGGATTGGTGACGCTTGCGGCGCCTGCGGCGGTGTGGCCGGTCTATGCAGCCGCGCTGGAAAGCGTGATGGTGGCGGCGCTCGATGACGCTCAGGGGTTTGCCAAGCTGCTGGCCGATGAGCGTCGCAACGCCTGCATTATCGGGCCTGGTGCCGGCCTGGGCGCCAGCACCCGCGAGGCCGCGCTGGCCGCTCTGCGGTTGCAGCGAGCCACCGTGCTGGATGCGGATGCCCTGACGGTGTTCCAGGACGCGCCGCAAGCGCTGTTTGATGACATCCAGGGGCCGTGCCTGCTGACGCCGCATGAAGGCGAATTTGCCCGGCTGTTTGCCGTCGAAGGCGGCAAGCTGGCGCGTGCGCGCCAGGCGGCGCATCTCAGTGGTGCCGTGGTGTTGCTCAAGGGGCCGGACACCGTCATCGCTGCACCGGACGGCCGGGCTGTGATCAATGGCTGCGCACCGCCCTGGCTGGCCAGCGGTGGGACGGGCGATGTGCTGGCCGGTCTGGCTGGCGGGCTGATGGCGCAGGGCATGCCGGTATTCGAGGCCGCCTGCGCTGCCGTCTGGCTGCATGGGCAGGCGGCGCGA
The DNA here is from genome assembly GCF_004216755.1 of Kerstersia gyiorum. GTDB lineage: Bacteria > Pseudomonadota > Gammaproteobacteria > Burkholderiales > Burkholderiaceae_B > Kerstersia > Kerstersia gyiorum. The sequence goes on along the minus strand of NZ_SGWZ01000003.1, from coordinate 457,021 downwards.
CAGATCGGCCCGGGGCTGGTGGCGGAAGACCTGATCGCTGCGATGCTCGGGGTTCTGGCAGCATTGTTCGCACGCAAGAAAAACACCTGAACCATCCGTCGCCACAGTAATCCGGACATCTCGGCCACATTCAGGGACAAATCGTTGCAATGTTACCGACCTTGCCGGAGCCGCACACCTGCTGCGACTTGCGTTAGCATTGGAGGTTTACGGCCGGGCCCGGAATTTCACCGGAACCAGACAGGCCGGATGGCTCGACCAGCTTTCCCTGGAATGCAATGAAACAATGGTTCAAACGCATTGTCATCGCTTTGGCGTCACTGATTGTGATCGCCGTGGTTGGCATTGCGATTTTCCTTCTGACTTTTGACCCCAATGCCTACAAGGACAGGCTGGCGGAAGCGGTGCATGAACGCTATGACCGCACGCTGACCGTCAATGGGCCATTGGATTTTTCCCTGTTTCCCCGCATTGGCCTGACCCTGCGCGAGGTGTCCCTGTCTGAACCGGATTCGGATGAAGTGTTCGCCTCGGTCGAGAGCGCTCGCCTGGCGGTTGCCGTGTGGCCGCTGCTGTTCAACCGCCTGGTCGTCGATCACGTGGCGATCGACGGCTTCAAGGCGAGGGTCGCACGCGACGCCCAGGGCAATTTTAACTTCCAGGACCTGCTGGGGGACCAGCCGGCCAATGGCGTGGCGGCCCGCAAACTATCCCCCGAGGAAGCCGTCGCAGGCGGCGTGGTGGCAGGTGTCCAGGCCGCGGGGCAGGCGGTCAGCTCGGCCGATGCGGCGGCGCAAGGGCGCGACATGCAGATCGACATTGCCGGGCTGGCGCTCAAGGATGGCGAAATCCTTTTCAGCGACGAAGCCTCCGGCGCGGCCGTGCGTTTGTACAGTTTCGATATCAATACCGGGCGGGTGACCTTCGGGCAGTCGTTCAATGTTGCCTGGACGGCCAAAATGGCAGGGACTGAGCCGGCCGTGGCGGCCGACCTGTCCGGCCAGGCCATGTTCAAGCTTGATCCGGCGATGCGGCAGTATGCCGCCCAGCGCCTGGACATGAAGCTTGCTGGGCAACTTGGTCCCATGCAGGCGAACAACTTGAGCCTGCGCGGCAGCAGCCTGGCGTTCGACGGTGCCCAGCGCACCCTGGATGTCGCCGGCCTGGAGCTGATTTTCCAGGGCGATGTGAATGGCGCGCGACCGATGACGGGGGTGGACACCAACGTGCAGATCGCCAAACTGGCGGCCTATCCCGCGTCCTGGCGCATGCAGCTTGAGCGCATGGCGGTCCGCGCCAAGGGTGCGCTGGCGCAGCAGCCCTTCGAACTGGCCGTGGATGCGCCTGCGCTGGATGTCTCGCCGACGCAAGCCACCGGGGAGCCGCTGACGGGCCGTTGGCGCCTGAGTGGCGAGGATGCCGTGGATATTTCCTTCGGCCTGGAAGGCCTGGAAGGAACGGCTGCGGATATGGATTTCAGCCAGTTGAAGCTGGATGCCGCCGTGCGGCAGGGCAGCCGTCTCGTAAAGACGCAATTGGCGTCACCGGTGGAATTGCGGCCTTTGCAGGAAGAAGTGGCCCTGACGGCGCTCAAGGGCGATATCGTGATCACCGACCCGGCCTTGCCCAAGGGTACGCTGGCCATCCCTGTCATCGGCAGCGTGTCGGGCAATTTTGCGCAGAATACCGGCAAGGCCAATATCAATGCCGTGCTCGAAGGCGGCAAGTTCGACCTGGGCATGGAATATGACGCCCAGCCGGGCCAGGGCGTGAAGTTCTCGCTTGCCGCCGACACGCTGGATCTCGACAAGCTGGTGCCTGGCCGCCAGGCCGTGGCCGAAGGCGAACCGGCCGAGCGCAAGGGTGAAACCGATGCCGCCGCCGAACCCCAGCCCGAAGCACAGGAAGGCGAGGCACAGGAAGCGGCCGAGCCTGCGCCAGTCGCCCCCGAGCCATCCGCATGGCGCTGGCTGAGCAAAACGGCGGTCAAGGGGGACATCCGTATCGGCGACCTGGTCTTGCATGGCTTGAAGGCCAAGGATGTCAGCGCGCAACTGGAAGCGGGCTCGGGCAAGCTGCAATTGCGTGATGTCCAGGCTGGCTTGTACGAGGGCAAGCTGAGTGGCAACGCATCGCTGGCTGAGGAAAACAAGCAGGCCAGGCTCAAGCTGAACCTGAATGGCGTGGCGCTGGGGGCATTGCTGCAGGATGTTGGCGTCCAGCCGATGATCAGCGGCAAGGCCGACGTGATGCTGGACCTGACGGCACAGGGAGAGCAACCGGCAGACTGGCTGGCTGCACTGGGTGGCTCGGCACGGGTCAAGGTGGTCGACGGTATGCTGGACGGCCTGGATGCGGAACAATGGCTGGCTGATTTCAGCGAAGGGCTCAAGCGTGGCGTGGCACCTGCCATCCGGCGTTCGGGCATCACGCGTTTTTCGTTGCTCGATGCGCAGGCGACCTTGGCCAAGGGCGTTGCCAGCCTGCGCCGCCTGAATTTCGACAGCACCTATATCAAGGTTTCGCAAAGCCAGCAGGGGACGGTGAACCTGGTCAATGGCAGCCTGAACCTGAATTTGCTGGCGCGCATGCAAGGCCTGCGCAAGCACTCGAATGCCCGTCAGCTTGCCATTCTTGAGGGCGTGCGGGTGCCGGTGCATATCACTGGCGATTGGACCAATCCCCAGTATGCGGTGCAGTTCGAGAATATTGTTGGTGCGGCCATACGTGGCCAGTTGCAGCGCATGATCCGGGGGCTGTAAGCCGTGCGTGTCAGCTGCCCTGGGGGGGGGCGGCACCAGGCATCATGCGCAGGATGGATTCAGGGCCGGACAGATGTCCGGCCCTTTTTCATACGGTGGTGGGATCGGCTTTGGCGCGTGTCAGGCGATGGAATTTCTCCATCAGCGTTTCCTGGCTTTCATGCCATTGCGGATGGATTTCTATGCACTCGACCGGGCAGATGACTTGGCACTGGGGCTCGTCATAGTGGCCGATACATTCGGTGCAGGCGTCGGGATTGATCTCGTAGATTTCCGCGCCCATGTAAATGGCATCGTTGGGACACTGCGGTTCGCAGACGTCGCAGTTGATGCATTCTTCAGTGATGTGCAGCGCCATGGCAGGACCCGCCAGCGTTGGGGAATGCGGTTACAGGAGCCATCATTGTAGCGCTCCGGCTGCCAAAGCGGCGGGCAGCCCCGCTGGTGGCAGGGGTATCTGTCACGGCAAACGGCCACGGTGCTGTCGCGCCGTGGCCCGGAACCGGTTTTTTCAGGAGCGCGTTGCGGCGATCAGCCGGCGGCTGCTTCGCGGCGCTTGCGGGCTTTTTCCTGCAGCCAGCGTTCCACCGAAGGGAACACGAACTGGCTGACATCGCCGCCCAGCAGGGCAATTTCCCGGACGAAAGTGCCGGAGATGAATTGGTATTGATCCGACGGGGTCATGAACAGGGTTTCGACTTCCGGCATCAGGTGGCGGTTCATGCCGGCCATCTGGAATTCGTATTCGAAGTCGGAGACCGCGCGCAGGCCGCGCACGATGACGCGCCCTTTCTGCTCGCGCACGAAATCCTTGAGCAGGCCGTCGAAACTGTGGATTTCGACATTGTCGTAATGCCCCAGCACTTCCTGGGCAATGGCCAGGCGTTCTTCGATGGTGAAGAAGGGGTTTTTGCCACGGCTGTGGGCAATGCCGACCACCACGCGGTCAAAAATGGCGGCGGCACGGCGGACGAGGTCTTCGTGGCCGCGTGTCAGGGGGTCGAAAGTACCAGGGTATACAGCGGTAATCATGCAAGTCTCCATTTCCACGGTTCTCGCGCAACGGCAGGCAGCGCGGCGGGACTGGGCCCGGTGGGATATTTCTTGCCGCTATTGCGGTGCAACAAACTGTAGCAGATAGTAGTTCACTGCGCCTGCCTTGCCGGAGCGAATCACGGTGGAATTCTGCGGCAGTTCGATCGCGGCTTCGGATTCGGCGTACACGTAGGCGCCGGGATTGAGAATGCCCGGCAACGCAGGCCAGATGCGTTCCAGCAGGCCCAGGCCGAAGGGGGGATCGAGCAGGACGAGATCGTAGCGCGTTGCGTCCAGCCGTTCCAGTACCTGCCAGGCATCGCCTTGGTGGATGCGCAGGTTGGTTGCGCCGAGCTTGTCGCGCAGTGCACGCAGGGCCGACGCGGCGGCACGATGGTTTTCCACCATCAGGACATGACCGGCACCACGCGAGGCGGCTTCCAGGCCCAGTGCTCCAGTGCCGGCGAACAGATCCAGCACTTGTTTGTCCTGCCATTCATTGTCCCAGAGATGGTTCAGCCAGTTGAACAGTGTCTCGCGAACACGGTCGGGCGTGGGCCGCAGGCCGGGGGCGTCCACCACGGGAATCGGTGTCCGTCGGAATTGACCGCCTACAATGCGGATGCGATGTTTCTGCATGGGGATGGGTTTATGCCGTGAACCGCGGAAATAGGCGCGGAAAATGCAAGAATAACGCCTGCGAAGAACTCCGGCCTAGCAGCCGGTGCGCTTTGCCAGCATTCGAGGGAGTGCCGGCCGGGAGGCCGGGAGCTCTCATTGCCTGCCTGGCATGCCCTGATGGGGTGGTGCCGAGCAGGCTGGCGCCCGCTGGGCGCCTGGGGGCGCAGGTTCGGTCCGGTACCGGGCACAGGCGCCAGTAACGGGTTTTCTCCGTGTCACACTACGGTTGATTATGTTCAGTTTCTTCAAGCGAAAAAAGAAAGCACCGGCCCCCGCGCCGGAAACAGCCAACGATTTGCAGGACGCGGCAGCGGCTGGGTCGGCGGATGACGATGCCGCGGCGCAGGAGCAGCCGGACGCGGTACCGTCATCTGTGCCTGCCGATGCCGGCGAGGCGGCTCAGACTGGAACCAGCACCGGGGAGCAGGTGCCGGTAGCCGATGCACCTGTTCCCCAGCCGCCCGCTGCGGCGGCGCCCGGGGCGAGTCAGGCATTGGAACCGCAGGCACCGCTGCAACCGGTGTCGGCATCGCAAGAACAGCCGGCGGCGCCCGTTGTGGCGTCAGACACAGCACCGTCGTCGGTCTTGCCGCCATTGGTCACTCCGGCAGCGGCGGCCGTGCCCGCGCCTGTTACTGTGCCGGAATCAGCGCCGCAAGTCGTGTCGGCCGCTGCTCCGGACGTGATCTCCGGGACGGTTGCCCGGGCCTCGGAGGATGCCGTCGTGGATGCTGCTGCGGCAGAGGCTGCCGCGCCGTTTGAAACGCCCGCATATACGGTAGCCGAGGTAGCTCCGCAGGCTGCCGTGGCCCAGCCGCAGGCACCGGTTGCGGCGCCAGTGCAGGAAACTGTGCTCGAACCCGAACCCGAACCCGAACCCGAACCCGAACCCGAAACAGCGCCGGAAGTATCGGCGGCGCCGGCAAAGACTTCCTGGTTGCAGCGCCTCAAGCGCGGCCTGTCACGCACCGGCCAGAGCCTGGGCGGCCTGTTCGTCGGCGTCAAGGTGGACGAAAATCTGTTCGAAGAGCTGGAAACGGCTCTTATCATGGCCGATGCGGGCATGGAGGCGACGGAAAAGCTGCTGGGCGAATTGCGGGCCCAGGTGCGCAAGGAACGCCTGAACGATGCCAATCAGGTCAAGGCGGCCCTGCGCGACATCCTGACCCGCCATTTGCAGGTACTGGAAAAACCGTTCCCGCTGGCTGGCGGCACCCGTCCGTTGGTGGTGATGATCGCTGGCGTCAATGGTGCAGGCAAGACCACGTCGATCGGCAAGCTGGCACATGCCTTTCAGCGCCAGGGCGCGAGCGTGCTGCTGGCGGCTGGCGATACGTTCCGGGCTGCGGCCCGCGAACAGTTGATCGCCTGGGGCGAGCGCAACAACGTGAGTGTGATCGCGCAGGATGGCGGCGATCCGGCGGCCGTCGCCTTCGATGCGGTCAACGCCGGCCGCGCCCGTGGCGCGGATGTGGTGATGGTGGATACGGCAGGACGTCTGCCCACGCAGTTGCACCTGATGGATGAGTTGCGCAAGATCCGCCGAGTGATAGGCAAGGCGGAAGCCTCTGCGCCGCATGAGGTGCTGCTGGTGGTCGATGGCAACAGCGGCCAGAATGTGCTGGCGCAGGTCAGGGCGTTCGATGCCGCGTTGAATCTGACTGGCCTGGTCGTTACCAAGCTGGACGGCACGGCCAAGGGCGGCACGCTGGCGGCGGTCGCGGCTGGCAGCCAGGGCGTGCGCGCCGTGCCCGTATACTGGATCGGCGTGGGTGAAGGGCTGGAAGACTTGCAGGCGTTTTCCGCACGCGAATTCGCCACGGCATTGCTGGGCGATTGACCACGTGCCTAAGCGCAAGCCCCGGACTTCAGGCCGGGGTCGAGCGAGGCAATATCCATACGGCGCCGCAGGCGCCCCTATATCGTGGCGGAGAAGCTTCGGCCTTTAGGCCGAAGTTCTTCACGCCTGTTCTGGCCTGCTGGGGCGTGCGCCCTGGCAAGGCCGGATGCAGGCCTGGCCGAGGGCGGTGATGGTGGCGTCAGTCGCGCCAGAAACCCGGGCCGCGGCCCAGGTCGCGCAAGGTGGCCTGGGCTGATTGCTCCAGCGTGGTCAACCTGGCGGCAAACCAGCCCCGGGCGAACCAGGCATGTGGCTGTTCGACGCTCAATTGCGCAAAGCGGGCATCGGCCACGTAGATATCATTGATGGCACCCAACTGATCCTGCACGGCGGCCAGCTTGCGCCGGTAGGCGCGCAGGCGGCCCTGCGGCAGCAGGGATTCGGCGAAGGCCAGGCCATAGCGCAGCCGCTTGGCGCGTTTGCGCAAGGCGTGGCGCGTATCTATATCCAGCGTACTGAAGTTGCGGCCATCGCGTACCACGCTGCGGTGCCATTTGCGCAGGCGCTGCATCAGCAGGCGGCGCAGGTCTGCCTCATTCCTGGCATCCAGCGGAATGATGGCGACATCCTGGCCGCTGACCGGAGCATCGCCGTCCGTGCTTTCCCGGGCAGGCTGGGGGGGCGTGCCGGCCGGGGCCGATGGCAGGTCCAGTATCCAGGCCAGCATGTCCAGCAGCCATCCCTGCACCACGCGGCTGCCCGCACTGTCCGAGGCGGCCAGTTCCGCATGGCTTTCCGGCAGCGTGATCGCTGGCATGCCAGCGGCCATCAGGGGCGGCAGGATTTCATCACGCAGCACATCATCATCGCGGTTGGCGCCGAACTGGCCGAAGACGGTCCTTGCGGTCTGTTGCAGGGCTTCCGGGGGCAGGCTGGTCCAGCCATCGAACAGCCGCCAGGCCGAACGCAGGCGCCGCAGGCCTACCCGTAGCTGGTGGACATGCCCGGGTTGTCCGGCTGCGTAGACGCCTGCGGTGTCGATTTCGGTCAGCACCGCGGCATTGCGGGCGATCTGCTCCAGGCATTCCAGGGTAATGGCACGCAATGCCTGGGCCGGAGATTGACGGGCTGTCAGGACGACGGGCTTGATTGGGCGCGGCGCCCAGAAACGGCTGATTTCATCGGCACGCGCCTGACAGGCTTCCGGTGCGCCGGCCGGGCCGGCAGCGTCGAGTTTCAGGGCCGTCGTCGCCAGCGCGTCGCCGCGTTCGGATTTGCTGCGCAGGTCCAGCACCAGGCCGTGTTTTTGCTGCCAGCGGCGGCCCAGCAGGAAAACGGCCTGGAGGTGGCCGGTTACCAGTTCGAATTCAACTTCGGAAATGGGCAGTTCCAGGCCGGATGCGCGCAGCCAGCCTTGGTCATAGGCGATTTCGACCACACCCTGCCGCGTGCGCACGCGGCGCAGCTGGCGGGTGACGTCGGTTTCATAGCGCACGCCCAGTTCGCCCTGCAGGCCTGCCAGTACTTCGGCGACCGGGGTGTCCGCATAAACGGATAGATCCAGGACCGGGCCGGGCCGGTCATGGTTGAGTTCCAGTCGGGCCAGTGCATGGGCGCCAGGGGTCTTGAGCGTCTGCACCCAATGGTCGCCCTCGCGCCGCAGGCGGATGGCCACGCGGGCCTGCGCCAGTTCGCGGGTGGGGGTGTCGAAATAGAGCGCGTGCAGCGCAATGGTTTCGGTGGCCCCTCGGGCGAGTTCTTTTTCCACACCGGCGCGGGCGCTGGCAGGGACGTGCAGTTTCAATTCCTGTTCGGACATGATGGCGGCCGTTGTGTGTATGCAAACTCTCTCATCTTAGCCTGAGGCACCGCGAAATTTGATGACGAGTCATCGCAATGTCATGATCGCGCGCAAAGGCGCGCGCCCGCGAGCATCCGTGCCTGTCAGGGGCCTGCCGGGCCGCATGGCGGCCAGCACGGCGGGCACGGCCGGAAGAAAAGGCGGGCCTTGCCGGACGGTCGGGCAGGGGGCATTGCGGCAATCCCGCCCTGCGGCAGCGTAGAATACGAGGGTTGAAGCAGATTTCCAGCGAGTCATCAATGTCAGTCACTCAAGCCGCCGGTACGCCGGCAGAAGGTACGCCCGTGGAAGGCGTGACCATCGCTTCCGTCAATGAAATTATCGCCGAGCTGCGTGCCGGCCGCATCGTCATCCTGGTGGACGAAGAAGACCGCGAAAACGAGGGTGATCTCGTCATGGCGGCGGATTTCGTGACCCCGGAAGCCATCAATTTCATGGTGACCCATGGCCGTGGCCTGGTCTGCCTGACGCTGACCGAAGAGCGTTGCGAGCAATTGGGCCTGACGATGATGGCCAGCCGCAACGGCACCCGTTATGGCACCAATTTCACCGTCTCCATTGAAGCGGCCGTGGGCGTCGAGACCGGCATTTCCGCCTATGACCGCGCCCGCACCATTCAGGCTGCCGTGGCGCGCGATGCGCGGCCGGAAGATCTCGTGCAGCCCGGCCATATCTTCCCGGTGCGCGCGGTGCGTGGCGGTGTGTTGGTGCGTGCCGGCCACACCGAAGCCGGTTGCGACCTTACCGCCATGGCCGGCCTGACGCCGGCCGCAGTTATCTGCGAAATTCTCAAGCCCGACGGTACCATGGCGCGCCTGCCGGACCTGGCCGTATTCGCGCGTGAGCATGGCCTGAAGATCGGCACCATTGCCGATCTGATCCAGTACCGCAACGAACATGAGTCCGTGGTACAGCGCGTGGCCGAACGCGAAGTCAGTACCCCCTGGGGGCGCTTCCGCGCAGTGGCCTATCGCGATACGGCAGCCGGTGCGCCGCACCTGGCGCTGGTACATGGCGATATCGAAGCCGGTACCGAAACCCTGGTGCGTGTGCATGAGCCGGCCTCCGTGCTCGACGTGCTCGACGGCGAGGGCGGCGCGCACAGCTGGACGGTGCCCAGCGCGCTGGAAACCTTGCGGCACGCCAAGGCCGGTGTGCTCGTGTTGCTCAACTGCGCGGATTCCGCCGATGCCTTTTTTGCCCATGCCGCCTCATGGCAGTCGGACGAAGAAACGGCACCCAGCGCTCCCTCGGGCGATCGCTTCGATTTGCGCACCTATGGCATAGGCGCACGAATTTTGCGCGACCTTGGTGTCTCGCGCATGCGCCTGCTGGCACGCCCGCGCAAGATGCCGAGTATGATGGCGGGTTTTGGCCTGGACATCACGGGCTACGATAGCGATCCCGCTTCCTCTTCCAAGTCTGAACAAGGCTGAAATCATGAATCCCTACGTCATTGAACCCGACCTGAACGGCGAAGGCCTGCACATTGGTATCGTGCGCGCCCGCTTCAACGAATCCATCGGCCTGGCTGAGCTCGAAAGCTGCCTGGAAGAGCTGGAAAGCCTGGGCGTCGATCCGCGCGACGTGATGGTCACCAGCGTGCCCGGCGCGCTGGAACTCGGCCCGGTCCTGGTGCAGATGGCCGATACCGGCGAATTCGATGCCCTGATCGCCCTGGGTGCCGTGATTCGCGGTGAAACCTACCATTTCGAGATCGTCAGCAATGAAAGCGCTGCCGCGATCTCTCGCGTTGCCCTGGAAACCGGCGTGCCGGTGGCCAATGGCGTGCTGACCACCGAGAACGAAGAGCAGGCGGAAGTCCGCGCAGCCGACAAGGGCCGTGATTGCGCCCGTGCAGCGGTGGAAATGGTGAACCTCCTCGTGGCCTTGCAGCCCGAGGAAGGTGATGAAGATGAGGAAGAAGATTTTGACGAATCCGAGGACGATCGTGGCTGAGCAGGCGTCTGGACGTAGTGCGCGCCGCCGTGCGCGCGAATTTGCATTGCAGGGTATTTACGCCTGGCTGGTTCGTGGCGACCAGGGCGACAAGGACACCGGTTCCATCGACGCCCACCTGCGTTCGGACCCCGAGTTCGGCGAAGCGGATTTCGATTGGTACCGTACTTTGCTCAACGGTGTGTTTACCGATGCGGCGGACCTGCGCGAGAAATTCCAGCCCTTCATCGACCGTCCGCTGGCCGAGTTGTCGCCGGTGGAGCATGGCATCCTGCTGATCGGTACCTTCGAGCTGACGCGTCATCCCGAAGTGCCGTACAAAGTGGCGATCAACGAAGCCGTGGAGCTGGCCAAGTCCTTTGGCGGTACCGATGGTTTCAAGTTCGTCAATGGTGTGCTCGACAAGCTGGCCGCCGTCGTCCGGCCCCAGGAGCTGCGCGCTGCACCGCGTCGCTGACCAGCGCTTGCCTGTCCGGGCATTGCTGCGGCGGGTTCATAGTTGATGTGCGTAGGCGGGTTCGTGCCGTAAGGTGACGAGCCCGTTTTCTTTCCAGGGAACACGATGGCAGCAGAGTTCGATCTCATCCGGAAATATTTCACGCAGCCGGCCCCGCAGGGCATGCTGGGCGTGGGCGACGATTGTGCGCTGTTTCCCGTGCCTGCCGGGCAGACCTGCGCCGTGAGTACGGACTTGCTGGTCGAGGGGCGCCATTTCTTTCCGGATGTCGATCCGGTTTTGCTGGGGCACAAGGCGCTGGCCGTCAACCTTTCCGATCTGGCCGCCATGGGGGCGGAGCCGCTGGCGTGTGTGCTGGGGCTGAGTCTGCCAGCGGTCGATGCCGTTTGGCTGGATGGATTTTCGCGCGGCTTCTTGGCGCTGGCGCGGGAGTACGGATGCCCGCTGGTCGGCGGGGATACCACCCGCGGACCGCAGGTATGCATCAGTGTGACGGTTTTCGGTGCCGTCCCGGCAGCTCAGGCGCTGCGCCGGGATGCCGGCCGGCCAGGGGATGATATCTGGGTCTCTGGCACGCTGGGCGGGGCGGACATCGCCCTGCAACTGCTGCAAGGCAAACTGCCCGGGGAAGCCTGGCGGCTGCCTGGGCTGCGTGGTGCGCTGGAATGTCCGGCGCCGCAACTGGCGCTGGGGCGCCGCTTGCGTGGCATTGCGCACGCGGCGATAGATATCTCCGACGGGTTGTTGCAGGACCTGGGCCATATTCTGGCAGCCAGTGCATGCGCGGCGCGGCTGGATGTCCGCGCCTTGCCCGCGCATCCCGGTCTGGCCGGGATGGATGAGGATATCCTGCTGGATGCCTTGCTGGGGGGCGGCGACGTCTACCAACTGTGTTTTACGGCAGCGCCGCAACAGCGGGAGCAGGTGGCGCAGGCGGCAGCGGCCGCTGGTGTTGCGGTCAGTCGTATTGGCGTGCTGGAAGCCGGGCCTGCCGGCTTGCTGCTGGACAACCAGGGCGCACCGCTGCACGTGCGGCGTGCTGGTTTCGATCATTTTGAAGGACAGTCATGAATAGCAGCAAGTATGGTAATGGCGCGCCGGTGCAGCCTACCCTGGCCTGGGCATTGCGTTCGCCTGCGCGGTTCCTCGCGGTGGGCCTGGGCAGCGGCCTGTTGCGGCCGGCTCCGGGAACCTGGGGCACGCTTGCGGCCTGGCTGCTGTGGCTGCTGGTGCCGCTGGGCTCGTCGAGTATCGGCATCGGCGTGATCCTGTTGCTGTGCTTCATCTATGGCTGCTGGATCTGCCAGCGCACCGGCATGGATCTGGGCGTACCTGACCATGGCGCCATGGTGTGGGATGAAATGGTGGCCTTCTGGCTGGTGCTCTGGCTGTCGCCGGCAGGCTGGTGGGCCCAGTTGTGCGCCTTCCTGCTGTTTCGCCTGTTCGATATCGTGAAACCTGCCCCCATCCGGCAGCTCGACGCCCATTTCAAGAATGGCTTTGGCGTCATGCTGGACGACCTGCTGGCGGCGGGTTATACCTTGATAGTCATGCTGTTGTTGGGCTGGATTGGCCTGTTCGGCTGAGGACTGGGCAGAGCGCCTTGCGGGGCTTCGCAAGGGGGCAGGGATGGTGCGGCACAGGCAGCAAATGAACGGAGAGTGCTCAATGGAAATGGAGTCTGATAAGGAAATCCTGGAGGCCGTGCAGGCATTGGCGGCCGCATTGACGCAGCGCGGTTGGCGGCTGGGCACGGCAGAGTCCTGCACGGGCGGCCTGTTGGCCGGGGCGCTGACTGCCGTGGCAGGCTCCAGCGATTGGTACCATGGCGGTTTCGTCACCTACAGTAACGCCGAGAAAATTCGCCAGCTGGGCGTTGCCGAAGTGTCCCTGGACATGCATGGTGCGGTCAGCGAACAGGTCGCCAGCCAGATGGCGACTGGTGTTCTGGCCGTCACGCGGGAAACGCAGTTCGCCATTTCCACGACCGGTATTGCCGGCCCTGGTGGCGCGACGCCGGGCAAGCCGGTCGGCATGGTGTGCTTTGGGTTTGCACGGCTGTGCGATGACGGCGTGGTGGTTGCCGCCCAGACCCGCCTGTTCGATGGGGATCGCGCCGCCGTTCGGCGTGCGGCTGTGCTGTATGCCCTGAGGGCGGCGCTGCCGCTGGTCAGCGCGCCCTGCACTACCCGCTGATGCGGCGGGCAGCCTGCTGCCCAGGCCTGTGCTGCCACTGCACTGCCATATACCAAGGTATCGCCGCGCCACCCAAAGATGCACTGGCCTGCGCGCCGGCTGGCGCGCATAATCCGTACTGTTCCGCATCCCTGTGGCGCATCGGCCCGGCTTCCCGTGGCCTGCTCGGTGTCCGGCGCACAGGCCAGGCCCGCGCCTGGACGAGAACATGCTTCGGCCGCCAGGCCGAAGTCCTGCAAAATTGGCCCGCCATGCCGGCGCAGCCATGATTCCACAAAAAAAATGCCAGAAGACAGTTGTAGTTCCTTCTTATTGCGCCTGCGCCGCACTGATTGATCCGGGGTTTCGTCTTGCCCGCGGCGGCCAGGTCATTCCGACGATCCGCAGAGGTAAGAAATGAAATTCCTGAACGTGGCTTTCCTGTCCCGGCATCAGATTGCCATCCACACCCTGTTTGCCAACGCCGCCGGTGCTGCCGCTGCCAGGCAGCGCAGCACGGCTGTGAATCATCCGGCCATGGCCAAGTGTGTGGGCGGCCGCAAGGCGGTTTGGCGTACTACCCCCACTGGTGGCCTGGAGTGCCGTTGGGTGGCCGATGATGGCGCCCAGGGGCGTCCCAGGCGCCGGTCTGCCTATGCCAGAATCGGTGCCTGAAAGCGTGCCGGGGAATGGCGCGGCTGGAACCGGCGGATTCACCGTGAGCGAAGTGATACGCGTGCCGGCACGGCATCCCCTGTTTCGCATGTTCTGAGCCTGCTGCCTGGCTGCGCTGCCGTTCGGCGGCACAGCCAGGCAGGGCGGCATTTGCGCTTCCCTGTTTTCTGCGTGACAGGCAGAACGCAAGGGACGATTGATGATGGAATTCAAGGTATGAGGCGACTGCGGCGGCCGATGGTAAGATCGCTTCGAACAGGCAAGAGGCAGGGAGCCGCCCGCAACATGAAGGACAAGCTGTCTATCACGCGCGAGACCCGTCTGCGGCCGGGCCTGCGCCGGGCGTTGTGGACGGCCTTGCTCCTGCTGGCGATGGCCCTGGTGTTTGTCGCAGATACCGTCACCGATTACGCCATTGCGTTTCCCGTGTTCTATTGTGCAGTCATTCTGGCCGCCATGCGTATTTATGGCAGCCGCACCGTCGTGGCGCTGTCTTCGGCCTGCGTGGTGCTGACCGTCCTGAGCTTTCTGCTGACGCGCAGCGGCGCCTATGAAATCGGACTGATCAATTCTGCGCTGAGTATTGTGGCAATAGGCGTTACCACCTGGCTGGCCTTGAAAATGGCTTCCGCGCAGCGCCTGGCGCATGCCGCGCAAGCGCGCCTGGAGCGTATGGCGCGCTCCAGCAGCATGGGGGAGCTGACCACTTCCATCGCCCATGAAGTCAACCAGCCGCTGGCGGCCATCAGCACCAGCGCCCATGCCTGCCAGCGCTGGCTGGATATGGCGCCACCCAATCTGGAAAAGGCGCGTCAGGCAGCCGGGCGCATCGTCGAGGATGCCCACCGCGCCAGCGCCGTCATTGAACGGGTGCGGGCGCTGACGCGCGGCGAAGCGCCGGCCCGCGAACCTTTCGACCTGAATGCTGCCGTGATCGAGGCGGCCTTGCTGATGCATGCCGAATTCGAGCGGCATGGTGTCGAACTGATCCTGAAGCTGGCCGATGAGATGCCGGCGGTCCTGGCAGACCAGGTCCAGGTGCAGCAGGTGCTCGGCAATCTGTTGCTCAATGCTGCCGAGGTTATGGACCAGGCCGGTATCCGGGCGGGGGCAGTGACCCTCAGCACCGGGCTGGCGCCCGACGGCCAGGCAGAGGTTGCCGTGGCCGACCAGGGGCCGGGCCTGGCGCCTGCCGAACTGGCGCAGATTTTCGATGCTTTCTGGAGCAGCAAGGAAAACGGTCTGGGACTGGGGCTGGCGATCAGCCGTTCTATCGTCGAGGCCAATGGCGGCCGCATAGAAGCCCTGGCACGGCCTGGCGGGGGCCTGGTCTGCCGTTTTACCCTGGCGTTGGCGCCACAGGAGAACGTGTAGTGCAACGAGTATCCGATACCGGCGTGTCACCCATCATTTACGTCGTCGATGACGACGCCTCCATGCGCCTAGCGCTGGAAGACCTGCTGGCCTCAGTGGGCCTGCAGGTCAGCAGCCATGCCTCGGTGGCGGCGTTCCTGGCCTGCGAACGGCCGGATGCGCCTGGCTGCATGATCCTGGACATTCGCATGCCAGGGCAGAGCGGCATGGATTTTCATCGCCAGATGGAAAGTCTAGGCCTGCGCCTGCCAGTGATTTTCATCACCGGCCATGGCGATATCGCCATGGGGGTGGAGGCCATGAAAAATGGCGCCATCGAATTCCTGCCCAAGCCTTTCCGTGACCAGGACTTGCTGGATGCGATCCAGCGCGGCCTGGGGCTGGACCAGGCGCGCCGGGCGCGGGAAGCGGAGATGGCTGTGTTGCGTCGCCACTGGGACACACTGACGGTCGGAGAGCAGGCCGTGATGCAGGGCGTGGCGCGTGGCTTGCTGAACAAGCAGATTGCCGACGAACTGGGCCTGAGCGAAGTGACGGTCAAGGTCCGGCGCGGCAACGTGATGAAGAAAATGCAGGCCCGCACCCTGGCGGACCTGATACGCATGGCGGACCGGCTGGCGCCGTAGCCTTCAGCCGGGGGCCATCTTTCAGCGGCAGGCGTTGATGGCGTCGCGGGTTTCCTGCGCCGCACGGGCGGCGGCTTCACGCCAGTCTTCATCGCTGCTGGCGTATAGTACCGCACGCGAGGAATTGATCATCATGCCGGTGCCGCGGCTGTTGATGCCTGCCCTGACTGTCTTGGGAATATCGCCGCCCTGGGCGCCGATGCCGGGCACCAGCAGGGGGATGTCGTCGCCAATGCGTTGGCGGACGCGTGCCAGTTCTTCGGGCCGGGTTGCACCGACCACCAGGCCGCATTGCTTGTCCTGGTTCCATTGCTGGCGGACGACATCTGCAACACGCAGGTAAAGCGGGTCGCCGTCGCCGATCAGCAGTTCCTGGAAGTCCGCGCCACCGGAATTGGAAGTGCGGCACAGCACGATGATGCCGCGATCCTTCCAGCGCAGGTAGGGCTCGACTGAATCCGAACCCATGTACGGGCTGACCGTCACGGCATCGGCCTGGTAACGTTCGAAAGCTTCCAGCGCGTAGTGCTCGGCGGTGGAGCCGATATCGCCGCGCTTGGCATCCAGGACCAGCACCTTATCGGGATGATGGCTGCGCAGGTGCGCGCACAAGGCTTCGAGCTGGGTTTCGGCGCCATGTGCGGCGAAGTGCGCAATCTGCGGCTTGAAACCACAGACATAGGGGGCGACCGCGTCGGCAATATCCCGGCAGAAACGGAAAATGGCGTCGGGCTGGGCGCCCAGGGAATCCGGGAAGCGCTCGGGCAGGGGGTCCAGTCCGACCATCAGCAGGGAGTTGGAGCTGGTCCAGGCTTTTTCCAGTTTCTGGATGAAAGACATATCAGGCGTAGAAATCCGTTAGGGTTGAAGAAGCAGCCGCGCGGCAAGCAGCCGGACTGCCGCGCAGGGCGCGTCAGTGCAGCTTGACGCGCGAGTGGGTGCGCCGCACCAGCAGGCGGGCCAGCGCCAGCGAGGCCGTACGGCTGACGCCAAGGATGGCGCGGTGGTGCATCAGGTGCAGGCTCATGTACATCATGCGTGCCAGCATGCCGCTCAGGAACAGGCCGCGACCGGTCAGCTTGCCCATGAGGCTGCCGACGCCGGCATCCTGGCCCAGCGATACCAGCGAACCATGGTCTTCATAGACATAGGGCTTGTCTTCCGGGGCTTCGCCTTTCAGGCGGGCGCCCAACTGGCGCGCCAGGTAGCTGGCCTGCTGGTGTGCCGCCTGGGCGCGCGCAGGCACCAGGCGTCCTTCGGTCCAGGGGGCGGCAGCGCAGTCGCCCATGGCATAGATGTCGGGGTCGGGCGTGCGCAATTGCTCGTCGACCATCACCTGGCCATTGCGATGCAGCGGCAGCTCAAGCTTTTGCAGCAGGTCGGGCGCGCTGATGCCGGCTGCCCACAGGCACATGTCGGCATGGAAGCGGCGGCCGTCGCGGGTCGTGACGTGGTCTTCCGTGACACTGGCAACCGCGCAACCGGTTTCGACGCGGATATCCAGGCTTTCCAGGCGGTCCTGGGCAGCCTTGGAAATGCGTTCCGGCAAGGCGGCCAGGATGCGTGGTGCGCCTTCGATCAGGGTGATAGCCAGGTCCAGCCTGGGGTTGAAGGCGGACAGGCTGTAGGCGCTCACTACGTGGCTGGCTTCGCGCAACTCCACGGCCAGCTCCACGCCGGTGGCGCCGCCGCCGACGATAACCAGGTGCAGGCGCGCTTCCGGATCGGTGGCCTTGGCTTGGTCGACGCGCAGCATGGCTTCGAGGATCTGCAGCCGAAAGGCCTCGGCAGCCTCGACGTTATCCAGTGTGACGGCGTGCTCCTGCGCGCCAGGCGTGCCGAAGAAGTTGGCCTTGCTGCCGATTGCCATGACGAGGATGTCGTAGGGCACCTCGCGTGGCGGGATCAGCTCACGGTTGCCGGGGCCGGCAATGGCGCCGATTTTCAGTACCTTGCGTTCGCGGTCGATGTCCAGCATCGGGCCAAGAATGAAGGAAAAATGGCAGATGTGCGCCAGCACCAGATAGGACAGGCCTTCCTGGTGGATATCCAGCGTGCCGGCTGCCACTTCATGCAGCGAGGGCTTCCAGATGTGATAGGGCAGCGAGTCGATCAGCGTGACGGCTTGAGGGCCGTGACGCCGTCCCAGGCGGGCGGCCAGTTCCAGTCCGCCCGCGCCGCCGCCGACGATGACAACGCGGGGAGTGGGGGAAGTGGCACTGTGGCGATGTGCTGTCATGGTGCGTGGCGTGTAGGTGAAAGGGTAATTCTAAGGCATGCGGGGGCCGGACTGGGCGGGCGGCGCGGCATCGGCCGGGCACGCTTATTGCAGGAAGCGCGCTGCCAGGATGGTCAGCCAAACCACGGCGGTGAAGATCAGGCTCAGCATGACCGCCGCACTGCCCAGGTCCTTGGCGCGCCCCAGCAAGGGGTGGCGTTCCACACTGAGCGCATCGGCCAGCGCTTCGATGGCCGAATTCAGCAGCTCGACGACCAGGACGAGCAGTACCACACCGATCAGCATGAAGACTTCGCCGGTATTGCGGCCCAGGAAGAAGGCGGCGGGAATCAGCAGGATGGCCAGCGCCAGCTCTTGGCGGAAAGCGGCTTCGTATTTGATCGCGGCGCCGAAGCCCTGCAGCGAGTAGCGCAGCGCATTGAAAATGCGGCGCAGTCCGCCACGGCTTTTGAACGGCGAATGCTGCTGGGGGGAGGGGGGAGTTTGCGTCACGGTGTGGCGGCCTCATCAGGTGGCGGAGAACAGGCGGGGAGCGCAGCGGTGGCGCCCGGCTGGCCTGCCGGGAAGCATGCGTCAGCCAGGCGGGGCATGTCCCTGTGCGGACGTGATTTTACGTGAACCCTGTGACTCGTGGCTTTCTAGGTGATAGTCCGGCTATGCCGGGGCCGGTACCCGGCATTAGCATGAACGGGTACGGTGCGTCTGGCGCACCATGGGCCTTCAAATCCTGTGCCGCTGATGAATACACTGAACCTGCATGAGCGCATTGCCGCGCTGCGCGGCCTGTTCGAATTCGACGCCGTGCAACTGCTGGCCCATGCGCCGGGTAGCGACAGGCATGTCGAGGTATGGCGGCATGGCTACAACACGCTGTGTGCGACGGCGCTGGCGGTGGATTTCCCGCGCCTGTACCCGCCAGGCTTCACCCGTCGCTTCTCGCCGGTGGAACTCTTGCCGCCATCCATTTCAGAGTCTTCCGAAGGCATGTATCCACCTTTTCGGACCACGCGGCTTTATACCGGTGCGCTGCATGCCTATGGTTTCGAGGATGGCATGACGCTGGAACTGGGCATTCAGGGCGGCTACTGCGGCCTGGCGCATTTTTCCTCACGCAAGGCGGGAATCTTCGACCGTCGTGCGCGGGAGCAGGCGCGCGGCGTGCAGGGCCTGCTGGAAAATTCAGTGCGCGAGCATCTGCCGCCAGTGGCCGGGCAGCAGGAAACCCTGTTGCTGCGTTTCGAGCCAGGGGAGGGCGGTGCGCTGGCCTTGGCGGGCAGGGTTCCGGCGGAGCTGGATGCGCAAGCGTTGGCTCAGGTTCTGCAGGCATGGCCGACTGCGGCGCAGCCCTTGCATTGCTTCTGGCTGATGGGCCGGCGCAGCATGCGGCTTGCCGCCAGGTGGTTGCAACAGGGTGGGGTGCTTGCCAGCCTGTATCCTGCACTGCCGCCGCATGGGATCAGTCTGCGTGAACTGCAAGTTCTGAGTTGGCTGATGGCCGGTCTGCCGGACCGGGAAATCGCGGCTTGCATGGGCGTGGGCGAGCGTACCGTGCATACGCATGTGGCCGGGCTGCTGGTCAAGCTGGGGCTGGAACGGCGTGTTCAGGCAGCTGTGCAGGCAGCCGTGAACGGTTGGTATTTGCCGGACCGGCAAGGCCGGATACTGGCGGCGTTGGGGACATTGGGGGCTTCAGGCTCCTGAACGGTGAAGTGCTGCCGGGCAGCAGCAAGGCAGGCGCCGCCCGACCGGTGCGCTAGCGGATATCGGACAGCAGCGGAACGACTTCATCGACGGCGGCGCGCTCGGCGGGTTGCAGGGTGTCGCCACCCATGCCGGCCAGGAAGTCTCCGTAAGGATCGGCCAGCGAGCGTACGCCGGTCAGTTCCTCGATGACGGCCAGGCCGCAGAAAGGCAGGTAGTGAGGGCTGTAACCGCCTTCCTGGACAAACACGATGCGTCCGTCGCAGATCTCCGTGGCGCAATCTATGGCCCGGCGCGCCATTTGCCGGAAACCAGTGGCGGTGACCATCATGCGCGCCAGCGGGTCAAGCATGCTGGCATCGAATCCGGCGCCGACGATGATGAGTTGCGGCCGGTAGGTGCGCAGCGCCGGCAGCACCACCTGATCCATGGCGTACAGATAGGCGGCGTTGCCGCCACCGGGCGGCAGCGGGACATTGATGTTGTAGCCGTGGCCAGGGCCTTCGCCGCGTTCGGAGCGATAGCCGGAATCGGCGGGGAAGCATAGATGCTGGTGCAGCGAAATAGTCAGCACGGAAGCGTCGCGCCACCAGATGTCCTGTGTGCCGTTGCCGTGGTGTACGTCCCAGTCGAGGATGGCGACCCTGTCCATGCCCAGTACCTCGCGGGCGTAGCCGGCCGCGACCGAAGTGTTGTTGAAGATGCAGAAGCCCATGGCCGCATCGTGGGGGGCGTGGTGGCCGGGCGGATTGACCAGTGCATAGCCCGAGGACAGGTCGCCGCTGGCTACCTTACGGGTCAGTTCAATGGCGCCGCCAGCAGACAGGCGGGCGATCTCCAGGCCGCCATTGCCCATCATGGTGATGCCATCGCCCGTATCGCCGCCAGTGGGCAGGTTGCTGACGCGCTTCATGTTTTCCAGATGCGCGGCGCTGTGGGCGCGCAGGATGTCGGCATCGCTGGCTTCTATCGCAGCAACCGGCGTCAGGTGCTCTATCTGGCCGGAAGCGCACACCAGCTCATGGAAACGACGCTTGGTATCAGGGTGCGCCAGGTGATGGCTGATGGGTTGCATGCGTGCGGCCAGATTGGCTGCCGCGAGGCTGCCGGTGCCAGTATCGACCCAGCCGTAAAGCGTGTTCCAGACGTATCCGATGGCCATGCGTGTCTCCTTGTTGTCGTTGGGGATGGCAGGCTCATGGTAGGCAGGATGGCTTGAATGCGCCTCCGTAGATTTGCGGAGCCGCAGGCCAGGGTTTGCCTGGGGGCATCACGTGAAACGCCCCGCCAGGATGACTCCTGGCGGGGCGTTTGTCGCAACGGCCGGGGAGGGTGAGGCTCTCCCCGGCAGAGGCAGGCGTAGGCTTAGAAGCCCATGCCGCCCATGCCGCCCATGTCGGGCATGGCCGGCGCGGCCGGCTTGTCTTCGACGATTTCGACGACAGCGGCTTCAGCGGTCAGCAGCAGGCTGGCGATGGAAGCAGCGTTTTGCAGGGCATTGCGGGTCACCTTGGTGGGATCCAGCACGCCTTGCTCGACCAGGTCGGCGTACTCGCCGGTGGCAGCGTTGTAGCCGTAGTTGCCCTTGCTGTTCAGCACGGTGTTGACGACCACGCTGGACTCTTCGCCAGCGTTTTCGACGATGGTGCGCAGCGGCGCTTCGATAGCGCGCAGGATCAGCTGGATACCGGCGTTCTGGTCAGGCGTATCGCCCTTCAGGTCGGCAACCGCTTGCTTGGCACGCAGCAGCGCCACGCCGCCGCCAGCCACCACGCCTTCTTCCACAGCAGCGCGGGTAGCGTGCAGGGCGTCTTCAACGCGGGCCTTCTTTTCCTTCATTTCCACTTCGGTGGCAGCACCGACGCGGATCACGGCCACACCACCAGCCAGCTTGGCGACGCGCTCTTGCAGCTTCTCGCGGTCGTAGTCGGAGGAAGCTTCCTCGACTTGCAGGCGGATTTGCTTGACGCGGGCTTCGATGCTGGCAGCAGCACCGGCGCCGTCGATGATGGTGGTGTTTTCCTTGCCCACTTCGATGCGCTTGGCCTGGCCCAGCTCTTCCAGCGTGGCCTTTTCCAGCGACATGCCGGTTTCTTCGGAGATCACCGTGCCGCCCGTCAGGATGGCGATGTCTTCCAGCATGGCCTTGCGGCGGTCGCCGAAGCCAGGCGCCTTGACGGCGGTGGTCTTCAGGATGCCACGGATGTTGTTGACCACCAGGGTCGCCAGGGCTTCGCCTTCGACGTCTTCGGCGATGATCAGCAGCGGACGGCTGGATTTGGCAACTTGCTCCAGCACCGGCAGCAGGTCACGGATGTTGCTGATCTTCTTGTCGTAGATCAGGATGAAGGGGTCATCCAGGGCGGCAACTTGCTTTTCCTGGTTGTTGATGAAGTAGGGCGACAGGTAGCCGCGGTCGAATTGCATGCCTTCGACGACGTCCAGCTCGTTTTCCAGCGACTTGCCGTCTTCGACGGTGATGACGCCTTCCTTGCCGACCTTGTCCATGGCGTCAGCAATGATCTGACCGACGGAAGCGTCGCTGTTGGCCGAGATGGAACCGACCTGGGCAATTTCCTTGCTGGTCGTGATGGCCTTGCTCTGGCTCTTCAGTTGCTCGACGATGGCGACAACAGCCTTGTCGATACCGCGCTTCAGGTCGATGGGGTTGAAGCCGGCGGCAACGTACTTCAGGCCTTCTTGAACGACGGCCTGGGCCAGCACGGTGGCGGTGGTGGTGCCGTCACCGGCGTTGTCGTTGGTACGCGAAGCGACATCTTTGACGAGCTGTGCGCCGATGTTTTCGAACTTGTCCTTCAGTTCGATTTCCTTGGCGACGGAAACGCCGTCCTTGGTCACCAGCGGGGCGCCGAAGGAGCGTTCCAGCACAACGTTGCGGCCTTTCGGGCCCAGGGTGGTCTTAACGGCGTTGGCGAGGATATTGACGCCACGGACGATGCGCACGCGGGCGTCATCACCGAACAGAACTTGCTTGGCAGCCATTGTGTTATTCCTTACTAGAGATCTGTGTAGGGTGGATCAGGCTTGGAATCAGCTTACTGAATCACGGCAAGGACTTCGTCCTCGCGGATGACCAGCAGCTCTTCGCCATCGACCTTGACGGCCTGGCCGGCATACTTGCCGAACAGCACCTTGTCGCCGACCTTCAGGTCGACCGGCAGCACCTTGCCGTCTTCGGTCTTCTTGCCGGGGCCGACGGCCAGGACTTCGCCTTGGTCGGGCTTCTCAGCGGCGCTTTCGGGGATAACGATGCCGGAGGCAGTCTTGCGTTCGTTGTCCAGACGCTTGATGATCACACGATCATGCAGGGGACGCAGGGCCATGAAGAACTCCTGTATATCTAGCTAAGGTTTGAATGAGGTAACAAAACCAATTTGGTAATGCAGGGGCCGAAAGGCTTGTTAGCACTCGACGGCCTTGAGTGCTAATTATAAGGACGGCTTTGCATTTTTCAAGGGGGCGTTTCCAGAGGAAAATACGCGGGCAGGCTCAGAGGCGCGCTGGAGCAGGGTGACAGGCGCGGCAGACAAGAACAGATATTTCGTACAGGCAGACATGATTCTTCAGGCTCCCGTTTCCATTCAGGCGCAACTGTCACGCACGCTGGCGGCCTTGAAACAGCATCTGGGCGGGTCCGTCCGCGCGATCCATTTGTTTGGTTCGGCGGTGGATGGCGGCCTCAAACCCTTGAGTGACATAGACCTGCTGGTGACGGTCGATGAGGCGCCCGGCGCCTTGCGCCGCGAGGCCTTGATGCGCGATTTGCTGCTGATATCCGCTTTCCCGGGCACGGATCCCGAACGCCGGGCGCTGGAAGTGACGGTGCTGGCGCAAGAGGATGTGTTGCCCTGGCGTTATCCGGCGCGGCGGCAACTGCAATTCGGCGAATGGCTGCGGGCCGATCTTGAGACGGGCGTGTTCGAGCCCGCCATGGCAGACCCGGATCTGGCGATTTTGCTCACCAAGGTCAGGCGGCACAGCCTGGCATTGCATGGCCCGGCGGCCCAGGATTTTTTCGATCCGGTCCCTGCCGGGGATGTCCGTCATGCCTTGCTGCAAACCCTGGCGCAGTGGCAAGACGAGGCGGACTGGGCTGGCGATGAAAGAAACATCGTTCTGGCCCTGGCGCGCATTTGGTACACCTCTGTGACCGGCGAGATTGCGGCCAAGGATGTTGCCGCAGAGTGGGCCTTGCAGCGGGTGCCGCAGCCGCACCAGCCTGTTTTGGTGGCGGCGCGGGATGGATACCGGGGCCTGGCGGCGGCGGATCTGGCTGCCTGCCCGCAGGAGCGGGCGGCGTTGCTGGCCTATATCCGGTCGTGTGTGCAGGACGGGCAGCGCTGAGCGGCAAGAGCGGCAGCAATGTGCAGCGGCAGGAAGGAGGCCGGGCGATATGTTGTTCCTGTGCACAGGAGACCTGATTTATCCAATGGGAAGCATTATCATAATCACCTGATTCTTTATCCAATTCGGCAGGTCAGTCATGATTCCAGGTTCCACGGCAGGCAAGGATGCCTTGCAGGCGCTCTATGCCAGCCATTATGGCTGGCTGGTCGGCTGGTTGAAACGCCGTGTGGAATCGCCGATGGACGCCGCTGACTTCGCCCAGGACACCTTTGTGCGCCTGCTGGCGCGCGAGCGCCCGCTGGATCAGGACCGCGAACCCCGCGCCTTACTGGCCCATATCGCCAAGGCCTTGCTGGTCGATCATTGGCGTCACCGGGCGGTCGAACAGGCTTTTCTCGATGCCCTGATGGCGCAACCTGAGCCGCTGGTGTCCTCGCCGGAAGAGATCGCGCTGGTGCGGGAAGCCCTGATGCGCATAGATGCCATGCTGGCGAGCATGCCGGAGAAAACCCGCGTGATCTTTCTGCTGTCCCGCATTGATGGCCTCAAGTACGCGGAGATAGGCGAACGCTTGGGCATGGCGGAAATTACCGTTAAGCGGCATATGCGCCGGGCCTGGATTGCCTGCCTGGAGCTGGCGTGAGCAGCAGCGCGATGCCGGCTCAGCAGGGCAGCGAAGGCGAGATTCCCGGCAGCGTGCTGGGTGAAGCGGCCGATTGGCTGATGCGCATGCAGGAAGGCGATTTGAACCGCCAGGAAATCAGGCATTTCCAGGCTTGGTGCCAGCGCAGCGCCCACCATGCCGAAGCCTGGCGCCGCGTGCAGGCGGTGCTGGGCACCTTCACGCAGGTGCCCGATACCTTGGGGCGGCGTTTGATTCCTGAACTGGCCGCGGGCGCCCGGCGGCGCCAGCGCGGAAGACGCCAGATTCTGGCGGGGCTGGGGGCGCTGGCGATTGTGGGGCCTGCTTCCTGGATGATGGTGCGGCGGGTTCAGCCGCACTGGGATTGGTCGGCGGACTACCGGACGCGCATTGGCGAGATCCGAGAGCTGGTGCTGCCGGATGGCAGCCTGGTCGTGATGAATACAGGCAGCGCGATTGCGCTGCAATTCAGCGAAGCGGAACGCCGCGTGAATTTGCTGGCAGGCGAAGTCATGATCCAGACGCGTCCGGATACCCAGGCACGCGCCCGGCCGTTTCTGGTGCAGACGGCGCAAGGCACCGCCCAGGCGCTGGGTACGCGCTTCAGCGTGCGGACAGGGGATGGCGTGACCCGGGTGGAAGTGTTCGAAGGCCGGGTCATGGTGCGGCGCACGGATGGCGATGAACCGCTGGCGGTATTGCCGCCAGGGCAGGCCTTGACCTTCTCGCGCGACGGCGAACAGCAAGCTGAAGCGGTGGATGAAACCGCCTTGATGTGGCGTAACGACATGCTGCTTGTGCGCGATATGCCCTTGCAGGCTTTGCTGCAAGAGCTGGGGCGTTACCGCAATGGTTTGCTGCGGTGCTCGGAAGGCGCTGCCAATCTGCGCGTGTCAGGCGCCTTCCCGCTGCTGGATACCGATGCCAGCCTGGCATTGCTGACCGAAACCTTGCCGGTCAAAGTGCTGCGGCGCACCCGTTATTGGGTCACGGTTGTCCTGGATGCCGAAGAGGCCTGAACGGCACCCGCGGGTTCGGCGGATGCCGCTGGCATGGTGGGCCAGCAGCAGGGAAAATGAAAAAATAACAAACAAGAGTGATACCTGTTTTCTTTTCATCCGGTAATTGAGGTGAAGGAGTGCGTGCTGCGTCAGGCAGCCAGGCGCTTCCATGCACCAGGGATGAAACGTGAACAAGTTGTTAATTGCAGAACAGGGGCGGCCGGGCCTGAGACCAGGGCCGGCAGGCCATGTCCAGGCTGATGCGCTGAGCCGCGCGCCCGCCTATCAAGCGTATCTCCAGACCAGGCATGCTCTGGCCAGCCGGCTGGGGCATGTGTTGCTGGGGCTAAGCGTCACGGCGCTGGCGGGCGGCCAGATGGATGTCCGGGCGCAGGGCATGGCCGCTGCGGCGGCAGCGCCCAGCCACAGTTATGCCATTCCGGCGGATTCGCTCAGCAATGTCCTGGCTGAGTTTGCGGCCCGCGCTGGCGTGGCCTTGTCGTTTGATCCCGCCATGCTGGATGGCCTGCGCAGTTCGGGTTTGCAGGGCGAGTTCAGCGTGGCTCAGGGCTTTGGCCGCATTCTGGCGGGCACCGGTTTCGAGGTTGAGCGCCGCGCCAATGGCTATGCGGTGAAACGTTCCCCGCAAGCCAGCGTGTCCGAACTGGAAACGGTCATCGTGCAGGGCGAGCACCGGCCGCAGGATGAGGTCTATCGGACGGCGGCCTCGGTCAGCTATCTGTCGCGTGATGACATCGAGCGCTTTCGCGGCACCTCCATCGGCGATATTTTCCAGGGCACGCCTGGCGTGCTGGTGGGCGAAAACCGCAACTCGGGCGGCCTGGATGTGAATATCCGCGGCATGCAGGGGCAAAGCCGGGTGCCGGTGCTGGTGGATGGCGCACGCCAGGAAACCACGGTCTATCGCGGCTACTCCGGCGTATCGTCCCGTTCGTATGTGGATCCCGACCTGATCGGCGGCATAGAAATCAGCAAAGGCCCAGTCAATGGCGTGGGCGGCGTGGGGGCGACTGGCGGCGTGGTGGCCATGCGTACCATCAATGCGGACGACATCATCCGTGACGGCAAGGATTGGGGCATACGCGTGCGCGGCAGCACCTCGGGCAACAGCAGCGCCGCGCCCGCACCGGGAACGGCCGGCGGGGTGCAGAACACCGGCAAGTTTCACGATAATTGCGCCGTGCCTTCCTTGTGCGGCGGCCAGTTTGCCATGCCGGACAGCCACCGGACGGAAAGCGCTTTTGACCGGCCAGCCTTGCTCGACCCCTACAGCTATGCCGCCAGCATCGCCGGAGCCTGGCGCACTGAATCGCTTGATCTGGTGGCCGCATACTCCAAGCGCCGGCAGGGCACTTACTATGCCGGCAAACATGGCCCGACGCCTGAGCTGACTTATGCCAAAGAGTCCGAGCCGTTTCTGGATAAGGTCACCATCGGCTATCAGGGCGCCACGCGCTTCTATGGCGGCGAACAGGTCATCAACAGCAATAGCAACAGTGATTCACAACTGCTGAAAGGCAAGCTGCGCCTGCCTGCGGACCAGCAGGTCGAACTGAGCTACTTGCGTTATCACAGCGAGTACGGCGAGCTGATGCCCTCGCAGTTGCTCTGGTTCGACAAAATCCGCCAGACCAGCAACAGCGAAGTGACCGCGCAGACTGCCACCGCGCGCTATGAGTGGGATCCCGCAGACTCGTCACTGATTCACCTGAAAACCGGTGTCTGGTACACCCATACAGACAGCGTCAACCGGAATTATTCGGATGAACTCGGGCAAGTCGTCCAGGAAAAAGACCCGGAAAAAGAACGCTACAAACGCTTTGGCGCTGACCTGTCGAATGAATCGCAGTTTACGTTTCTGGGGGAGCACCGCCTGAATTACGGCGGCTCTTACCAGCGCGAGGATATCGGCCTGGTGAAGCCGGGTGTCGAGGCGCTCTACGCCTCGGGCCGTTCCGGCTATCGCCACGAAACCAGTCTGTTTGTGGACTGGAACTGGCAACCCGCGCCGGAATGGAATCTGAACGCCGGGCTGCGCTATCAGCGGGCGCGTGGTCACGATAACAAGCGCATGGTGGCGCGCCATACCGAGATTTGCACGTCGGTTGGGGCTGACGGGCGCTGCGAAGGGGGAAAAATTTCGGTGCCGCCCGAGCAGTGCGGCTGGACTGGGCCTTGCGACCATCCTCAATACTATGACGTGCGCACTAGCGGCACTTCGCCTATTTTCAGTGTGAGCTGGGAGCCATGGATGAATGGGCTGCAGTTTTATGCCCGCCATGCGGAGGCCTATCGCATGCCCAGCCTGTTTGAGTCCACCCGGGGCTGGTCGGCTGCGCCGCTCCAGGATGTGGCCCTGACGCCGGAGCATGCGATCAACCGGGAGGTTGGCATGAATCTGCTGACCGAAGGGGTGCTGGCCAGCAATGACAGGCTGGCGGCAAAACTGGCGTATTTCCGCAATCACACCAAAAACTATCTGACCCGCACTTTCCCCAATACCTGGGAAGATTCGGGCGAAGATTTTGTCATGCGTAACGTGGAAAGCGTCAAGGTGCGCGGCATGGAAGCAACCCTGGATTATGACGCGGGCTGGG
This sequence comes from Kerstersia gyiorum, assembly GCF_004216755.1. GTDB lineage: Bacteria > Pseudomonadota > Gammaproteobacteria > Burkholderiales > Burkholderiaceae_B > Kerstersia > Kerstersia gyiorum. Next base: position 429,006 of record NZ_SGWZ01000003.1, on the reverse strand, counting down.
TTTACACACGCTTGTCCGGGACGCGCTACAACTTTGTCGAAGTCTGCCAGATTGGCGGCAGCAACCGTATTCACGAGTGCACGGATTACGGCCTGGCCACTTCCTATTTCAACGACATGATCCCGCCCAAGTGGCATGCCAGCCTGCAATTGGGCACTCGCCTGTTCGAAGGCAAGCTGGATGTCGGCGCGCGGGTCACCCTGATGGGCAAGCGCAATCAAGTGCCGCGCTTCAACAACGACACCGCCCGTGGTTTCGTCCAGCCGGTGCAGTGGCATGCCTATCAATTGGTTGATGTCTATGCCAGCTATCGCTTCAGCGATGCTTTTTCGGTCGATTTCAATATCGACAACCTGACCGATCAGTACTACCTGGACCCGCTTAGCCTGGGCCTGGTGCCTGCGCCTGGCCGCACGGCGCGGCTGGGCGTGACCATGAATTTCTGAGGCCCGGCGCCTGATGGCCGTGCTGTCTTTCCTTTAATAGAGACACTTATGAAACTACAGAGTTATTTTGTGATGCTGAGCTTGCCTGTCGCGCTTGCCGCGTGCGGAGGCGGTGGCGGTGATGACGGTCCGTCACGCACGGCCCCTGTTGCCAAGGCGGGCGCGGCCCAGACGGTGAAAATGGGCAGCGTCGTGACGCTGGATGGCGGCGCGAGCGTCAATGGTTCGGAGGGCGGCGCGCTGGTTTACGCCTGGTCCATGACACAGCAGCCGCCGGGCAGCGGCGCGATCCTGAGCGCCGCCGATGTCATGCAGCCCCGTTTTACCGCGGATATGCCGGGTCATTACAAGGCAAGCCTGACGGTCAGTGACAATACCGGCGCCAGCGTGCCGGATACGGTGACCATTACGGCGACGACGGATGTGCCGGTTGCCATTATCGAAGCGCCGAGCCAGGCCAGCCTGGGGCAAACCGTCATTCTGGATGGCAGCGGCAGTGTTGCGCCGACCGGATCCACGGGCAGCTTGCAATATCAGTGGACGCTCGTGGCGCCCGAGCGCAGCCAGGCCGTCCTTAATGATGCCGCCGCTGCCAAACCCAGCTTTGTCGCAGATAAGGAAGGGCGCTATCAGGCGACCTTGAGCGTGAGCCATAATGGCCAGGCCAGTGAGCCGCGCCAGCTGGAAGTGAATATCAAAACCACCAACCGGCCGCCTGTTCCGGTTGCCAAGGTTCTGACGGCAGGAGGCGCGGCGGTCACCCCCACCAATGACGAACCGCCTTACCGGTACCAATTCGAACGCGGTGTGCCGGTGGTGCTGGATGCCAGCGCATCGACCGACCCCGATGGCGACAAGCTCAGCTACCGCTGGTATCTGTTCCATAACAGCCCGGGCGCCGGTTACAGCGTGGTTGGCCTCTCGCAGCCGCAGGCTTCCCGCCAATCACCCGAGCAAGTCTTTGCGGGTGAAAAAATGACCTTTACGCCGGATGTGTCGGGCGATTGGTCGGTTCAGCTGATTGCGTTTGACGGGACGACAACAGCCGATACCTCTGTCAAGTTCAAGACCACCAAGCCTGCGGGCGTGCCCAATAGCAAACCGGTGGCCCGTCTCCTGCCGCCGGAGGCGCCTCGCGATATCCAGCGAAGCTCGGACCCGGTCTGGCTATCACCGGTATCTTATGACGTGGATGGCGAAGCACTGACTCATTATTTCCGCTGGGTGGAAACGCCCGCCGATTTCACGCCTCCCGATCTGTCCGAACAGCATTCGTTCATGTCGTTTACGCCGACGAAGCTGGGCAAATATGTCATCGAACTGATTTCCGAGGAAGCCGGCGGCTCGAAATTGCGCAGCGATCCTGAGTTGACGGAGCTGACGGTCAAGGATGCGCCCAACCGCGCGCCGACGGCCATCACAACGATCAAGATCCAAACCGTGCTGATAGGCGACAGGCTGGTGTTTGATGCGACAGGCAGCGCGGACATGGATGGCGACGAACTGTTTTACCAGTGGACCTTGATAGATCGCCCCGACGACAGCAAGGCTGTGCTTCAGAACAGCGACAAGATCGCGAGTTATGTGGTGACCGATAAGCCGGGCATCTATATGGCTACCCTGGTGGTGACGGATAGCAAAGGCGCGCGCTCCAAGGCCAGTCATGTGATGTACGCCAGGGGCCAGGCCAAGTCCAAGAATAATCCGCCAGTGGTCGCCGCCGCCGGGCAGTGCGTGGATGGCAGTTTTCATAACAAATATACGGTTTGCCCTGATTTCGCGCTGGGATCTGAAGATCAGCCCATTGTGGCGGGTGTCCAGGTAAGACTCCAGGCAAATGGCGTCATAGATCCTGATAGCGACAATCTGTACCACCTGTGGTCGCTGGAACAGCCAGAAGGCAATGGGTCTGCGGATGCAATCCTGAGCCAGTCAGGCTTGATCAAAGTGGAGAAGCCGGGCATGTATACGGCCACTTTTGTCACCAGCGATGGCATGGCTCGCTCCGAACCTGTGGTGAAGCATTTCAAGGCTGTTGAACGCCAGAACTTCCCGACGCTGCTGCTGGAATTCAATGCGACGGGCGCGAAGCCGGAGGCGGCGCAGCCGGGTTCCGACAATGTCCGTATTCAACAGGCCTTGCCGCACAGCCATCAGATTTATACGAACTTCAATGCGGCCAGCAACTGGAATAAGTCCTTGTTCTATACGTTGACGGCCTTTGGCGGGGACTACACCGTGACCGGCCTGGGAACGTCCCAGAGCGGCGATGGGACGGGGGATGGCAAAGTCTATGTGGATGGGCTGGAAAATGGCCAGATCATTCGTCAGGGGACCTCGGTGCGTTTCGCTTTGCGTGACACCAATACCAGTCCGAATACCGACGCGGAATGGTTCTTCGAGATCCAGGAACGTCCGGATTTCCGCTTCCATGTGAAAAACGGGTTCAAGCCCAAAAAGTGATGCCCGCTGAACAGCCGTCTCCTTGACCGGGACGGCCTCCGGGCGCGTGATCGCCAGGCCTTGAAAAAGGCCTGGCGATTTTTTTGCGGCCCAGGCAGGGGCGCGGGCGCATGGCAGGGCGGCGCAGGCCATGGCGGCGCGCCGGTGATCAAGCCTGGCGGGCTTTCGCAATGGACTGAAATGTGATTGGGGAGGCGATGCGTTAGACTGGAACTGTTACCGTTTTCGTTTGTCGCATAGAAAGTCAGGCCAGTTCCAGCCCTGCTGTCAGCGCCGGGCGGCCATCTGGCAACAATGCAAACCGCTTTTCCTAGAAGGGCAATTCCATCGTGCTAACGCGTCCTCCGTTTCGTGCCCTGGCATGTTTCTTTTCTTTTTTCATGACTGTTTCCATGACCGCCAACGCAGCGACTGATCCCTCCCCGAGTTCCAGGCCTCCTGTCCAGGTGGCGCCGCAGTTCCCCTTGCAGGATTTCTTCCGCAACCCCGAGAAAGGCTATTTCCGGCTGGCTGACGACGGCAAGTCGCTGGCGTTCATGCAGCCGGTGTCGGTGGATGGCCAGCCGGCGCGCATGAATATCTTCGTGCAAGCGCTCGATGGCCTGGCACCCGCCGGCGAGCCGCGCCGCCTGACGTCCGAAACTGCCAGGGATATCGGCGGCTACTTCTGGAAAGGCTCGGATACCATCCTGTTTTCCAAGGATTTCGGCGGTGATGAGAACTTTCACGTGCTTGCCGTTGATGCCAAGACCGGAGACGTACGTGACCTGACGCCGTTCGAGAATGTACGCGCTGGCATCATCGACGACCTGGAAGATGACCCCGACCACGTACTGCTGACGCACAACCAGCGCCAGCCGGAAGTCTTCGATGTGTACCGTGTCAACGTGCGCACGGGTAAGTCGGAACTGGTGGCTTCCAATCCGGGCAATATCGTGGGCTGGCTGACAGACCACCAGGGCAAGGTGCGCGTGGCGGTGGCCAGCGACGGCCTGGAAACCGCCTTGCTGTATCGCGACCGCGAAGCCGATGAATTCAAGCCGCTGATCACGACGAACTACCGCACGGAAGTCAGCCCGCTGTTTTTCACCTTCGACAACAAGAAGATGTACGCGCTCAGCAATCGCGGGCGCGACAAGTCTGCGCTGGTCATTATCGACCCGGCCAAGCCGGATGCCGAAGAGCTGGTCTATGCCCATGACGAAGTGGATATCGGCGGCGCGTCGTATTCGCGCCTGCGCAAGGTGCTGACCGAGGTTTCCTGGGAGACCGACAAGGCCCGTGAGCATTTCTTCGATGAGCCGACGCGTGCGCTGGATGCTGCGTTGCGCCGTCATTTGCCAGGCTATGAAGTGGCTTTGCAAGGCCATAGCCGCGACGAGAATATTTTCATCGTGGCCGCCTACAACGACCGCACGCCGGGTTCGCGCTATCTGTATGACGCCAAGGCCGACAAGCTCGCCAAGCTGGCGGACATCAACCCTGCGCTGCCCGAAGGGCAAATGGCGCAAAGCAGGCCCATCCAGTACAAGAGCCGCGACGGCCTGACGATTCATGGCTATCTCACGCTGCCGGTCGGCCGCGAGCCCAAGAACCTGGCGTGCATTGTCAACCCGCACGGCGGGCCATGGGTGCGTGACAGCTGGGGCTACAACCCGGAAGTGCAGTTCCTGGCCAATCGCGGTTATTGCGTGCTGCAGATGAATTACCGGGGTTCCACCGGCTACGGCCGTGAGTTCTGGGAAGCGGGCTTTGGCCAGTGGGGCCTGTCCATGCAGGACGACATCACGGATGGCGTGCAATGGCTGATCGAGCAGGGGATTGCCGATCCCAAGCGCGTGGGTATCTATGGCGGCAGCTATGGCGGTTACGCCACGCTGGCAGGGGTGGCGTTCACGCCGGATCTGTATGCGGCCGCCGTGGATTATGTCGGGGTATCGAATTTGTTCACCTTCATGGAAACGATTCCGCCGTATTGGAAGCCCATGCTGGAAAAAATGCGCGATATGGTGGGTGACCCGGAACGCGACAAAGAGCGCCTGAGCGCGACGTCCCCGGCTTTGCATGCCGACCGGATCAAGACGCCGCTGTTTGTTGCCCAGGGCGCGCGCGACCCGCGTGTCAACAAGGCGGAAAGCGACCAGATGGTGGATGCCTTGCGCAAGCGCGGCGTGGAAGTGGAATACATGGTCAAGGATAACGAAGGCCACGGTTTCCACAATGACGAGAACAAGTTCGAGTTCTACGCTGCCATGGAAGCCTTCCTGAAAAAGTACCTGAAGCCTTGAACCGTTAGCCAGGCTTTTGCATGGCGGGGCCGGCTGCCAGGCTGGTCGCCAGCCAGCCTGGCAGAAGTTCAAGGGCTGCATGACCATGGTCGCTGTGCTTGGCAGGATGCGACAGTAAAAGGGGCGGAAGCAATTCCGCCCCTTTTTTGCGTCGGTACGCCAGCCAGGCTCGCGAATGGCTGGTGTTGGGGTAGGGGGCTGGATGGAATCGGGGCGATGCTGCCGTTCCTGATGCCTCTCTTTACAAAAGCCCCCTGTTCGCGGTGTGCAGGCAGCAGTATCTTTGATCATGCGTTGTTGTGCGAGCCGTGGCAGGCCGTGCAGTGCGATAGGCTTGCCAGGGCCGGACCGCGTGCCCGGGAAGCGCAGGCGCTCTTTTGGCGTGCGGCAAATCGTCCCCCGGATGCCTGGTGCAAGGGGGGAAGTCTTTCAACACTTGCAAGGGAATCGCCATGACTGCTTCGATGGCACCGAGCCGTGGCCAGGTCTTCTGGCTTCGGCTGGTCAGTGTCTTTCTGCTGTTGATCTCACTTTATCTGCTATACGGGGGCGTGCAGTTGGTCGCGCTGGGCGGCAGCGCTGCGTATATCGTCATCGGCCTGCTGTGGCTGGTGGCTGCGGCCTTGCTGTTCGTGCGCCGTTCGGCGGGTGCCTGGGTCTATTTGGTCTCGTTGTTGCTGTGCACGGGCTGGGCGGCCTGGGAAGCCGGCAACGTATTCTGGCAGTGGTTCCCGCGCATCATGCTGCCTGTGGGGCTGGGGATGCTGGTGTTCTGGACGGCACCCTTTGCCCGACGCAATGCCGAGTCCGGCGCCTGGGCGCGCCTCGGGCGGCCCTTGGGGGCGGTTTGCGCATTGGTGCTGGTCGCGATGCTGGGCCTGATGCTGGTGCCGCACGGCGTCACTGAGCCCTCCGCCGGACAACTGGCGCGCAGCGAAGCGCGTGAAGGCGCGCAACCGGCCGATGCCCCCAGGGACTGGACGCATTACGCCGGCAGCGAGGCTGGCCGCCGCTACGCGGCGATTTCGCAGATCAATGCGGATAACGTCGGCAAGCTGAAATTGGCCTGGTCTGCGCATACCGGTGACATTGCGACCGGTCAGTACGAAGACCAGAACACGCCTTTGCAGATCGGCGATACGCTGTATGTCTGCACGCCCCGCAACCGGGTGCTGGCGCTGGACGTGGATACCGGCGAACAGAAGTGGTCCTTCGACCCCAAGGGTGACGGACCTGAATTCCTGCGTTGCCGCAGCCTGGGGTATGCCGATCTGGCGAAGAACAGTTATGCACCCAAGCGGGCGATCTTCGAGGGCGTGCCGCCGTCTGCCTCCTTGCCGCAGGGGGCATGCGAACAGCGTATTTATCTCACCACTGCCGACGCTCGAATGATGGCCCTGGATGCCAGTACCGGCAAGCCTTGCGAGGACTTCGGTGAACATGGCGCCATCAGCCTGCGCACCGGGCTGGGAGACTTCGACCCGCGTTTTTACTTCAACAATACCGGGCCGCTGGTGATCGAGAACGGCTTGATCGTGGTAGGGGCGCGGGTCAAGGACAATCAGGCGGTGGGCGAGCCCTCGGGCGTGGTACGCGGTTTCGACGTGCGTACCGGTGCGCTGATCTGGGCCTGGGATCTGGGCAATCCGGCCATCACCAAATTGCCGCCACCGGGGGAAACCTATACCAAGGGCACGCCGAATGTCTGGACGTCAATCGCGGCTGATGAAGACCTGGGCATGGTCTATCTGCCGCTGGGCAATGCGACGCCGGATTTCTGGGGCGGCCACCGTACCGAGGCGGATGACGAATACAGTTCGGCCGTGGTGGCGCTCGACTATGTGAGCGGCAAGGAAAAATGGCATTACCAGACGGTACACCATGACCTCTGGGATTACGACCTGCCGTCGCAGCCGGCGCTCTATGACATCCCTGATGGCAAGGGAGGGGTGACGCCCGCGCTGATCCAGCTGACCAAGCGTGGAGAGATCTTCATGCTCGACCGGCGTACCGGGCAGCCCATTGCGGAAGTGGTGGAGAAGCCTGTGCCCACGCACGACCTGCCGCAGGGCGAGCGCATCAGTCCGACCCAGCCCTATTCCGTGGGCATGCCGGCCATCCGTCATCCGGTACTGAAGGAAAGCGATATGTGGGGCATGACGATGCTGGATCAGCTGGCCTGCCGCATTGCTTTCAAGCGGGCACGCTATGACGGCGACTTCACGCCGCAGTCCACGCATCCCATCATCCAGTATCCCGGCAACCTGGGCGGTTTCAACTGGGGCAGCGCCACTGTCGACGAGAAGCACAACTACTTGATCGTCAACGACATCCGCACGGCGATTGTTTCCTGGCTGGTGCCGCGCGACCCGGAAAATGACCCGCAGTATTTTGGCGGCCTGGGGAATTATCCGCAGTTCGGCACGCCCTACATCAACCGCCTGACCAACTTCATGTCCGGCCTGGGCGTGCCGTGCACGCCGCCGCCGCTGGGCACGATGACGGCCATAGACCTGGAAACCCGCGAGATCGTCTGGCAGATTCCGCTGGGCACCACACGTGATTCCGGGCCGATGGGTATCAAGACGCACCTGCCCGTGCCGGTCGGTATGCCGACCATGGGCGCAGGTCTGGCTACCCAGGGCGACCTGGTTTTCTTTACCGGCACACAGGATTACTACGTGCGCGCCATGGATGCCAGGACAGGCAAGGAAGTCTGGAAAGAGCGCCTGCCGGTTGGCGGGCAGGCAACGCCAATGACGTATGTGTCTCCCAAAACCGGCAAGCAGTACATTGTCTTTACGGCCAGTGGTTCACGCGGCCAGCCGGATCGCGGGGATTACGTCATGGCCTATGCCTTGCCTGACTGACCGCCATCCTTGGGAGAGCCTGCCGCTGCGGCGGCAGGCTGATACTGGAAGCCGCCTGTGCGGCTGAAGCCCTGCAACCGTGGCGGGTCAGATATCGAACAGGCTGCCCGTGCTGCTCATGGTGCCTGGCGGCGGCGTCAGCCCCAGGTGGCGCCAGGTGGTCTGCGTGGCAATCCGGCCGCGCGAGGTGCGCTGCAGGAAGCCGTGCTGGATCAGGTAGGGTTCGATGACATCTTCAATGGTGTCGCGCTCTTCGCCGATGGCGGCAGCCAGGCTGTCCACGCCGACCGGGCCGCCATCGAATTTGTGCACGATGGCTTCCAGCAGCTTGCGGTCCATCAGGTCCAGGCCTTGCGGATCGACTTCCAGCATGCCGAGCGCGGCCTGGGCGATTTCCGCCGAGATGATGCCGCCACCCTTGACTTCAGCGTAGTCGCGCACGCGCCGCAGCAGCCGGTTGGCAATGCGGGGCGTACCGCGTGAGCGCCGTGCGACTTCGGCGGCCCCTTCGGGAGTAATGGTGGCTTGCAGCAGGCCGGCGCTGCGCGTGACGATGTGGGTCAGGTCCTGCGCGTTGTAGAACTCCAGCCGCGCCACGATGCCGAAGCGGTCGCGCAGCGGGTTGGTGAGCATGCCTGCGCGTGTCGTGGCGCCCACCAGCGTGAAGGGTTGCAGGTCGAGCTTGACGCTGCGCGCCGCCGGGCCTTCGCCGATGAGGATGTCGATCTGGAAGTCTTCCAGCGCGGGGTAGAGGATTTCCTCGACCACGGGAGACAGCCGGTGGATTTCGTCGATGAACAGGACGTCATTGCGTTCCAGGTTGGTCAGCAGCGCGGCGAGGTCGCCCGGGCGTTCCAGCACGGGGCCGGAGGTCTGGCGCAGCTGCACGCCCATTTCGTGGGCGACAATGTGGGCCAGCGTGGTCTTGCCCAGGCCCGGCGGGCCGAACAGCAGCACGTGATCCAGCGCTTCGCCGCGGTTGCGCGCCGCCTGGATGAAAATGTCGAGCTGGTCGCGTACGCGCTGCTGGCCGACATAGTCGGACAGTGCCTTGGGACGCAGGGCACGCTCCACCGATTCTTCATTCGGTGTGACGGCATGGGGCGTGACCAGGCGGGTGGTCTCGCTGCGGGCGGAGAGGGAGTCTGATTGGATGGCCATGGCGCACGATTTCTGTCCAGTTGCCATGGTAGCACCTGATGATATGTCCAGTGAATCTTCTGCTGATCCTGCCGAGAGCCGGAAGCACGGGATTCATGCAGTGTTTTTGTGCCGCAACATGCACCACCTTGCGCGGTTTGTGGCACGATGATGGTTTCGCACGGCGTGACCTGGCAGGGGGCCCTGCCTGGGTGCCGTGCGTTTTTCATGCAGGACGATTGTCAGGAAATGACCGCTTTAGACCTTCCCAATTACCAGGACGTGATCCGCGCGAGCGCCGTACTGGATGGCGTGGTGAATCGCACGCCGGTGCTGCGCTCGCCATTGGCGGACGCTCGGGCGGGGGCGCAGCTGTTTTTCAAGTGCGAGAATTTTCAACGTACCGGGGCGTTCAAGTTCCGGGGCGCCTACTACGCGATCGCGCGCCTGAGCGAAGAACAGCGCCGGGCTGGCGTGGTGGCCTATTCTTCCGGCAACCATGCGCAGGCGGTGGCATTGGCCGCCAGGCTGCTGGGCACGCATGCGGTGATCCTCATGCCGGCTGATGCGCCCATGGCCAAGCGGGCGGCTACCGAAGGCTATGGCGGGCAGGTTCTGACTTATGACCGCTACAAGGATGACCGTATCGCCATGGCAGAGGCTTTCGTCCGGGACGAAGGCCGGGTGCTGCTGTCGCCCTATGACCACGCCGATGTCATTGCCGGGCAGGGCACGGCGGCGCTGGAATTGTTGCAGGACCAGACCGACCTGGATCTGCTCGTGACGCCTATTGGCGGTGGCGGCCTGATTTCCGGCAGTGCGCTGGCCTTGCGGGCCCTGCGTCCAGGCGCGCGCCTGATCGGTGTGGAGCCTGCGCTGGGCAATGATGCGCAGCAATCCCTGCGCTCCGGCGTGCTGCACCACATTACCGCGCCACGCACGATTGCCGATGGCGCGACTACCACTCACCTGGGCGACAGGACGTTTGCGATTCTTTGCCGTGACGTCGATGACGTGGTGACGGTCACGGATGAGGAACTGCGCGAAACGCTGGTGTTCCTGGCACAGCGGCTCAAGCTGATCGTGGAACCCACGGGCTGCCTGGGGGCTGCCGCATTGCTGCATGGCAAGATCGCGCTGCGCCCCGGACAGCGGGCCGCAGCCATCCTGAGCGGCGGAAATGTGGATATGACCGCCTTGGCCGGCTACCTGGCGGCCGCCTGAGGGGCTCGCTACCGTGGGCAGCATGAAGCTGGTATCCTCCACGAGGGGTTTACCCCTCGTGCCTGAAGCCGTCCTGTCGGGCGGCGTGCATCCAAGCCTATGAGTTTTACCCAGAATCTTTTCCTGCTAGTCCTGCTTATTGTTGCCAGTGCTTTCTTTTCGCTGGCGGAAATTTCCATGGCGGCCTCGCGGCGCCTGCGCCTGCAACGCCTGGAAGAAGCCGGCGATTCCCGGGCGACCGCAGTCCTGCGCACCCAGGAGCAGCCCGGCCATTACTTCACTGTGGTGCAGATAGGCACCAATACGCTGGCTATTCTTGGCGGTATTGTCGGCGAGGCGCTTTTCAATCCCTACCTGACCGCTTTCTTCGGCTTGTGGATGACGCCATCCTGGGCCAATACGCTGGGCTTCCTGGTGTCGTTCTCGTTGGTGACGTCGTTGTTCATCCTGTTGACCGACCTGGTGCCGCGGCAGTTGGGCATGATCCTGCCCGAACTGGTGGCTGTTCGCGTCGTGCGTCCCATGGTGTGGCTGACCATCCTGTTTCGGCCGTTGGTGCGCTTTTATTCCTGGCTGACCTATCGTACCTTGCGTTTCCTGCGGGTGCCGGACCGGCGCGAGGAAAGCGTGACGACCGACGACATCCTGGCGCTGGCGGAAGCGGGCACGCGTTCCGGCGTCCTGGCTGCCGGTGAGCAGCAGGTAATAGAAAATGTATTCGAACTGGGCACGCGCCTGGTGCCCAGCGCCATGACGCAGCGCGAACGCATTGCCTATTTCCTGATTGACGACCCGGACGACGTCATCCGCCTGCGGATTGCGGCGGAGCCCTATTCCACCTATCCGGTCTGCCGCGGCAATATCGACCACGTGGTGGGCTATGTCGATGCCAAGGATCTGTTTCAGCGGGTCTTGAACAACCAGCCCTTGCGTCTGGATGATCCCGGCCTGTTGCGCAAGGTGCTGCTGGTGCCGGATCGCCTGACCCTGGCCGAAGTGCTGGAGCAGTTCCGCCAGGTTGGCGAGGACTTCGCCATGATCGTGAACGAATACAGCCTGGTGGTCGGTCTGGTGACGCTCAATGACGTCATGAGCACGGTCATGGGCGACCTGGTGTCGCCCTGGGATGAAGAGCAGATCATTCGCCGTGATGACCATTCCTGGCTTATTGACGGAGTGACGCCGATCCAGGATGTGCAACGCGTGCTGGGGCTGGATGAGCTGCCAGAAGAAGGGGAGTACGAAACCCTGGCGGGCTTCCTGATGGTGATGTTGCGGCGCGTGCCGCGCCGCACGGATACGATCAGTTGGGGCGGCTACCGCTTCGAGGTCATGGATGTGGATAGCTTCCGCATCGACCAGGTCATGGTGACGCGGCTGTAGGCATGGCCTGGCGGCAAGCTGTGGCGGTCCGGGCAGACGGTCAGTCGCGCCCGGCCCTTGCCGCGCAAGGGGAGACGGCTCAGCGCACCAGGCCTTGCAGGGCGAGCTTGATGCCGCTGGACACGTCCACATCGGCAGGCAGCTTCTTGAGTGCGGCCAGCGATTCACGTTCCGAGTATCCCAGTGCCAGCAGGGCATTCAGGATATCGGACTGATTGCTGGGCGCGGCGCTGCCCTGGACATGGCCCAGGTCGGCCCCCAGCTTGCCCTTCAATTCCAGCAGCAGGCGTTCAGCGGTTTTCTTGCCGATGCCGGGTACGCGCGTCAGGCGCGCGGTTTCCTGCAGGGTGACGGCCTGCGACAGTTCCTCCACGCTCAGGCCGGACAGGATGCCCAGCGCCGTGCGTGCGCCGATGCCGGTGACTTTGACCAGCTGGCGGAAGGTGGCGCGTTCGGCTGGCGTGCCGAAACCGAACAGGACATGCGCATCTTCGCGAATACTTAGATGGGTGTAGAGCGTGACCTTGGCGCCCACGTCCGGCAGGTTGTAGAGCGTGCTCATGGGCACGTCGATGTCGTAGCCCACGCCGCCGGTATCGACGCAGATCGTGGGCGGGGATTTTTCCAGCAGGGTGCCGGTGATGCGGCCAATCATGGCGGTTCGTCCTCAGGTGAATGCGCGTATGCCGCCAGTCACCGAAAACTGGCGGCCAGGGCAGGGAATGCGTGGATGATAAACGAGACGGCAAGGGCTGCGGCGTTTTTGCCGCAGCGCTTCAGCGCAGCCTGCCGTTGCGGTAGGCCGGCCGGAACTGGCGCGCTGCCAGCGCGTGGCCCTGGGCGTCCAGCTGGTCCTGCATGGCGCCTATGTGCGCGTGGCAGATGGCACAGGCCAGCGCATCGGCGGAGTCGGGCGCCGGGTTGCCATCCAGGGCCAGCAGATGCCGCACCATGTGCTGCACCTGTTCCTTGGCGGCGCGGCCCGTGCCGACCACAGACTTCTTGATCTGCAGGGCCGTGTATTCATGCACGCTCAGGGCGCTGTCCGCCAGCGCGCACAGTGCCGCGCCGCGTGCCTGGCCCAGCAGCAGTGTGGAAGACGGATTGGTATTGAGAAAAACGATTTCCAGCGCAGCGACATCCGGGCGGGTGTCGCGCGCCACCTCGCGCAGATTGTCGAGGATGACGCGCAGGCGTTCGGACAGCGGCAGCGTCGTGGGAACCACGATCGTGCCGCTGGCCAAGTAGGACAGGCGGGGTCCGGCGACGTCGATGACGCCGAAGCCGGTACGCCGCAGGCCAGGGTCCACGCCCAGGATGCGCATGGCGTCTTAGTGGCGGAAGTGGCGGATGCCGGTGAACACCATGGCAATGCCACGTTCGTCGGCGGCGGCGATGACTTCATCGTCGCGCACGCTGCCGCCCGGCTGGATCACGCAGCTGGCGCCTGCGTCCACGACGACATCCAGGCCGTCACGGAACGGGAAGAATGCGTCGGAGGCCACGGCCGAACCCTGGATGCTCAGACCGGCGTTCTCCGCCTTGATGGAGGCGATGCGGGCCGAATCCACGCGGCTCATCTGGCCTGCGCCCACACCCACGGTGGCGCCATTGGCGACGAACACGATGGCGTTGGACTTCACGTACTTGGCCACGTTCCAGGCGAACATCAAGTCGCGCAGCTGTTCCTCGGTGGGGGCCAGCTTGGTGACGACCTTGAGGTTGTCACGCGTCAGTACGTGGTTGTCGGGGCTTTGCAGCAGCCAGCCGCCGCCCACGCGCTTGACGTCGAAATCGTTCTGGCCGGCGCCCAGCGGCACCTGCAGTACACGCACATTTTTCTTGGCAGCGAAGATGGCCAGCGCGGCGCCGTCATATTCCGGTGCCAGCACGACTTCCACGAACTGTCCGCTGACGGCTTCTGCCGTGGCAGCGTCTACCGGACGGTTGAAGGCGATGATGCCGCCGAAAGCGGAGGTCGGATCGGTGCGCAAGGCGCCCTGGTAGGCGGCCAAGGTGTTGGCGCCCAGTGCGACGCCGCAGGGGTTGGCGTGCTTGACGATGACGCAGGCCGTGCTGTCGAAGCTGCGGACGGCTTCCCAGGCGGCATCGGCGTCGGCAATGTTGTTGTAGGACAATTCCTTGCCCTGCAGCTGGCGATAGTTGCCCAGCAGGCCGGCGGAACGCACCGGATCGACATAGAAGGCGGCGTGCTGGTGAGGGTTCTCGCCATAGCGCAGCGTCTGTTCGCGGCGGACTTGCATCGTCAGGGTGCGCGGCCAGGCATCGCGGGCCGGAGCGGCGTCCTGGGCCGGGGCGGCTTCCGCCAGGCTGCTCAGGTAGGCGGCGATGGCGCCATCATAGGCGGCGGTGTGGGCATAGACCTTGCCGGCCAGTTCCAGGCGCAGCGAGTAGGACGGGGTGCCTGCCGGGCTGTCGATGCCTTCCAGCACGCGGCCGTAGTCGGCCGGGTCGATCACGACCGTCACGCCGCCGGCTTCCGTGCCATGGTTCTTGGCTGCCGCACGCAGCATGGCGGGGCCGCCGATGTCGATGTTTTCGACGGCATCGGCAAAGGTGCAGCCAGGCTTGGCGACGGTTTCGCGGAAGGGGTAGAGGTTCACCACCAGCAGGTCGATGCGCTCGATCCCGTGTTCTTCAATGGTGCTCAGGTGCTCCGCGTTGTCGCGGCGTGCCAGCAACCCACCGTGGATTTTCGGGTGCAGCGTCTTGACGCGGCCATCCAGGATTTCCGGGCTGCCGGTATGCTGGGCCACTTCGGTCACGGCCAGGCCGGCTTCTGCCAGCAGCTTGGCGGTGCCGCCGGTGGACAGCAGCTTGATGCCGCGTGCGGCCAGCGCGCGGGCGAAATCGACAATACCGGCTTTGTCGGAGACGGAGAGCAGGGCGGTTTGGATTTTCATGGTTGGAATGAAAAGTAGGGGAATTCGGAGGGCCGGTCAGTTCGGGATCAGGCTGTGCGCCTGGAGCTTCTTGCGCAAGGTGTTGCGGGTGATGCCCAGCATTTCGGATGCACGCGACTGGTTGCCGCCGGCCTGCTTCATGACGACCTCGAGCACGGGCCGCTCAACGGCGGTCATCACCATGTTCCACATGTTCTGGGGGGCATCCCCCTCCAGGTCGGCGAAGTAGCGCTCCAGGCTGGTGCGCACACATTCTTCGAGGACATCTTGCTTGCTCATGTTCAGGATAAAAGAGTGAGGGCCGCTTCAGGCGGCCAGGGGGCCAGTGGCGATAACGGGGGCGTGCGGATCGCAAGCGCGCATGTTCTGGTCGAACCAGTCTGCAACGGCGCGCCATTGGGCGCGGGTGTCGTCAAGACGGTTCATCACGGCGCAGAATGCCTGCGCGCCGGGCAGGCCGGCCAGATACCAGCCTATGTGCTTGCGGGCGGTGCGCACGCCAGTGTGCTCGCCATAAAAACGGTAGTGGTCGTCCAGGTGTTCCAGCAGCAATTCGCGCATGGCCTGCCAGCTGGGCGGGGGCAGTTGCTCGCCGGTGCGCAGGTAGTGGTCAATATTGCGGAACAACCAGGGACGGCCCTGGGCCGCGCGGCCTATCATGACCGCGTCAGCGCCAGTGTAGTCGAGGACGTGCCTGGCTTTTTCAGGGCTGTCGATGTCGCCGTTGGCGATAAGGGGAATGCGGATTTCCGCGCGGACGGCGCGGATCGTGTCGTACTCGGCCTCTCCGGTATAGAGGTCGGCGCGGGTGCGGCCATGCAAGGTCAGTGCGGCGATGCCGGTGTCTTCGGCCAGGCGCGCAATGCGCAGCGCGTTGCGGTTGTCGCGGTCCCAGCCGGTACGGGTCTTGAGCGTGACTGGAATGCCCAGCGGTTCGCAGGCGCGCACCACGCTGTCGAGAATGCGCGCCACCAGGTCTTCATCGCGCAGCAGGGCGGAGCCGGAGGCGGCGTTGCAGACCTTTTTGACCGGGCAGCCCATATTGATGTCTATGATGCGGGCGCCCTTGCCGATATTGAATACCGCTGCCTCGGCCATCATGGCGGGGTCGGCGCCGGCAATTTGCACAGCTACCGGCGCGATTTCGCCTTCATGGTCCAGGCGTCTTGATGTTTTGACGCTTTCCCAGAGGCGCGGATTACTCGCGGCCATTTCCGACACGGCATAGCCTGCCCCCAGCTTTTTGCAAAGCTGGCGGAATGGGCGGTCCGTCACGCCCGCCATCGGGGCGACGAAAACGTTGTTGGGAAGGGACCAGGGGCCTATGCGCATAAGGAGGGATTTTAACCATGCCGGGGCGCAGTCGGGGCGCCGGGCTTGCTTTGCCCGTCTGGCGCCATGCCGCGATGCCCTGCGGCGGGGATTCAGGTGCGCAGGCCTTGCAGCAAATGGCGTGCCAGCGGGGCGCGTAGCGCGGGTAGCAGGTCGAGCGCAAGCAGGCCTGCGCCGCTGGCGTGTTCCACCACAGCCGTCTGGGTGGAGAAGATGCGGGGCAGCAGGCCTGTCAGGCGTATTGTCAGTTCGCGGTCAGGCTCGCGTGCTGCTTCGTATTCCTGCAGCGCGCCGTCCAGCGCGCCGGTACGGCCTTGCAGCCAGGGCGCCAGGCTTTGCGCCAGGCGGGCCGCATCGCGCAGACCGAGATTCAGGCCCTGGCCCGCCACGGGATGCAGGGTCTGGGCAGCGTTGCCGATGACCAGTGCGCGTCCGTCGCGCAATTGGGCGGCGTGTGAGGGCGCCAGGGGGAAGGTGGCGCGGCTGCCCATGACCTCCAGGCGTCCCAGCCGGGTGCCGAAGTGGCGGGTCAGTTCTTCGGAGAAGTGCGCGTCATCGAAATGAGCAATGCGTTGCGCGTCGCTGGCCGGCAGGCACCAGACGACCGCATGGACGGCCGGGCCGGCCGGGTGGGGCAGCAAGGCCAGCGGGCCAGAGCGTGTAAAACGTTCCCAGGCCCAGCCCAGGCGGGGCAAGGTGGCGCGCGCCAGCGTCAGGATGGCGTGTTGGGCGCTGTCCGACGGGATAGGTTCGCCCGGCAGGCCATCGGCACGTACCGCCAGGGCTGCGCGATAGTGTTGCTCGCCTTGCTGGATGCTGATGCCATCGTTGTCTTGCAGGCCCACGGTCGCCGGTACGCCATGGCGTACCGTCACGCGGCTGGCTTCCAGCGCCTGGAGCAGGCTGTTCTGCAGGTCGCTGTAGGTCAGTACGCTGCCGAGGCGAGGCACATGCAGTTCGCTGGCCTGGATCAGCGTGCGCCCCAGGCGGCCTTTCTGCGATACATGCACGGTATGGATATCTGCCGCGCTGGCAGGCCAGGCGCCCAGCGGTTCCAGCAGCATACGGCTGCCATGGTTCAAGGCGAGCGTGCGCGGATCCGGGCCGCAGGCCGGGGCACCGGCAGCGGGACGATCGCTGGCCAGCAGCAGGATGCGTTCGGGCTGCGAGGCCTGCTGCGCCAGCAGCAGGGCAAGGGCGATGCCGACAGGCCCGGCGCCCAGGATGGCGACGTCGTACATGGAATATTCTCCTGCCTGGACCCGGAACACTGCCACGGCTCAGGCTGGACGCCGCTTGGCCCGGATTCTGACGATAAGCCTGGCCGCCGCCCGCCGGTCGGCAAGCAGGGTCAGACTGTTCTGATTCTTGGCGGCCAGCGCCGCTGATGGTGGTGGGAACAGGCTTGCCGGAGGCAACTAGCGCCCACCATACAGGCAGTGTAGCCCGGGATAACGGGAATAACAAAAAACAACCGCTTAACATCTTGTTTTTAAATGACAAAAATGTTATGCTCTTATTCCTTTCCACAACGAGGGGCATTTGTGTCCACTGATCCTGGCGAAAGTAGCCGATCCGACACCTTGCTTCCGGCCTGACCAGCAACAGGTTTGCCTGCCTGCTGGCTTAGCCCGGCAGGTAGCGCGTCTTAGTGTTTCGTTTGAGCATTCTGCGGGTATCCCGTACCGCTCACGTTTCCCGCTTTCTTGACCGCCTTTCAGGCGTGTCTGCGCTGTCTGTGTGTCCGATCCCAGTTGCCGGCCGTTGCGTCGATACGATGCATGGCCGGTCGTAGAACCGCGTCGGCCGCGCGAGCGTCCGGCACCCAAATGGGAGACTGCCATGCGAATTTTCGATCTCTATCTGCGCCGTGCTGGACTGGCTGGCGCCGCAACCCGTACCCAGCATCGTTCCATGCAACGCCTGATGCTGGACTGCGAAGCCTCGCGTCTGGGCGACTTGCGTCGCCAGATCTGTCTGGACCTGCGTGATGCTGGCCTGGAAGTCTCCGCCTTGCGTGTCGGACCGGGCATGGTGGACGGCAGCGTTCATGCCTACCTGGATGTTGATTGTCCTCCGGAGCGCCGTGCGGCGATGATGTGCCAGGTGCGTCGTTTGCGGCAGCATCCGGGCGTGCGCCGCCTGGATGTCGATGCCGGTGTTCCGGCCTGAACCACTGCGCTACGCCGCCATCTGCGACAGGCCGCAAGATGGCCAACCCGATAGCCTGCCCGTATGATGCCCATGGCTGCCCAGGCAGCCATGGGTTTTTTGTTGTCTGCGCCGTGGCCAGCGGCTGCCGGGGCGGCCGGGAAAATCGCCGGATGGACAGGCAGGACGCCGATTGTTACGGAACCTGCGGGCCGCACCGTTATCATAATCAGCATGAAGATGAAGATTGCCTCGCGCCGGCACGGACCGGCCCCTGCTTTCGCCGTGCGTCCCGGGCAGCGTGTGCTGGCCTGTGTTCTGTCGCTTGCCGCGCTGTGCACGGTTCCATCCGTTCCGGCCCAGCCCGTCGGGCTGCCGTCGATGGGGGCGGCATCGGCGACCGAGCTGTCACCGCTGCAGGAGCGCCGCCTGGGCGACGCCATCATGGTGCAGGGCAGGATGGACCCGTCGTACATTGGCGATGCCGATCTCATCCAGTACCTGACGGAGTTGGGGGAGGGCCTGGCGAAGTTCGCGCCAAATGGTCAAATCCCGGTGCAGATCTTCGGCCTGAAAGACCCGACCATCAACGCATTCGCCATGCCGGGCGGCTATATCGGGGTACACAGCGGCCTGATCGTTTCTTCTGAGTCCGAATCTGAACTGGCGGGCGTGGTAGCGCACGAAATCGGCCACGTCAGCCAGCGCCACATCGCCCGTGGCCTGACCCAGCAATCGCAGAACAGCGGCGTGATGATGGCGGCGGTGGCTGCAGCGTTGCTGGCGGCCGTGGCTGGCGGTGGCGCCGACCTGGCGACCGGCCTGGCGGCCTTCGGGCAGGCCGCCGCCATCGACCGCCAGCTGGGCTTCTCGCGGGATGCCGAGCGCGAGGCCGATCGCGCCGGCGTCGAAATGCTGCGCAAGGCGGGCTACGACCCCAACGGCATGGTGCATATGTTCGCCCGGCTCATGAATGCCTCGCGCCTGAACGAGGGGACTGGGGGCGGCGCCTATGCCAGCACTCACCCCCTGTCGCTGGACCGCATGTCGGACATGCAGAACCGGGTGCGCATGTTGCCGCCCGTGAATCATGCCAGCAGCCCGGCTTTCTGGTTCCTGCGGGCGCGCCTGCGGGTGCAGCAGGCCAGCGATCCGCAGGCGCGCCAGCGGGTCGAGGCCCAGCTACGCGACGAGGCCAGGGCGGATAGCGGCGTGCGCCGGGCGTCGGCGCTCTACGGCCAGGCTTTGCTGGCCCTGCAGCGCAACGATCTGGAGGGCGCGGGGCGCCTGCTTGCGGCTTCGCGAGCAGACGGCATGGAAACACCGCAGCAGGCGGCGCTGGAGGTAGAGATCGCCTGGGCCGGCAAGCAGGACGCGCGGCAACTGGCCGCAGCGGCCTGGAAGCGCTGGCCGGAACAGCAGTTGATGGTGCGCCTGAACGCGCAGGCCTTGCAGCGTGCCGGCGATCATGCCGGGGCCGTGGCTTTCCTGGACGAACGCCTGAAGGACGACCGGCCGGTATTGCGGGATTCACTGTTGTATCAGTTGAGGGCTCAGAGCCTGGAGCAGTTGGGCCGCAAAGCCCAGGCGCGGCGCGACATGGCGCGCTACTACCGCGAAACTGGCGCGCTGGCCGCAGCGGTGGGACAGTTGCGCCAGGCGCGAGGCATGACCAGCGATTTCTATGAGCAATCGCAGATCGACGCGGAAATCAATGATATCCAGCGTCAGCTGGAGGATGAACGTGTGCTGTTGGAGCGTTTTCGTGCATCCTGACTTGTGCGCGGTCTGTTCATGGCGGAAGATGGGTTATTGGGGGTTGGTATGGTTGCGGAAAGCAAATTTCAAGGCTTCCAGCGCTCCACGTGCCGCTGCGGTTGAGTGAGTTTCTTCGGCAAACTCAATAAAATCAATTCCAAGGTTTTCCAGATTCTTTTCCTTTACCTCATTCACGATTGCGTGAGCTCGGCTCACCATCTGGCGTTGTTGCAGTTTTTTGCTGCGCACGGGATCTTTCAACCAGGGAGAAGGCGTTTCTTCATATTCGCCTACCATCACCTGCGCACGGATGGATTTGCCAGGCTTGTAGCTTTCCACAAAAGAATGCTGATAACGCGTAATGGTGCTGTTGTTCCACCAGGTGGATGGACTGGACGAAAGATAGTTGGTGAATGCGCCAGGATAAGCGAACAGGCTGTACAAGGTAAATAAGCCGCCGTAAGAATGCCCGAATAAACTCTGGTTATTCTTATCAATCGGGAAACGGCTTTCTACCTCTGGTTTTAATTCCTCTTCCAGAAAACGATGGAATTTCTCCGCGCCGCCAAAACGGTCAGTATGGTTGTCACCCGTATTTGAATAGTCTGCTGCTGGCGGTGTGTAGTCCTCGGCGCGTTGTGATAAGTCCAGGCCATTGGGGTAGCCAATGCCGACCATAATGATCGGTCTGGCGGCGTTTTCTTCGGCGTTCATCTGCATGGCGGACGCCAGCGTGACCATCCCTGGAAAAATATGATCGCCATCAAGCACATAAAGTACGTCGTAGCGTTCTGCCTCGGGGTTACCGAGACGGGCTATCTGGATGCGGTACTTTTTGCCCGTATGCTTTGACGTGATGTGTACTTCTTCCGCCTGCGGAATGACGGCCTGCATCGCAGTGAACATGTTGTACATCTTGTGTGAAACTTGCCAGATCGGAACCGCAATAATCACTAATATTAGCAATAATAATATTAGAATCCATTTCTTAATCGACATTTTTTTCATTTTTAGTTACAATTGCAAGGGTGGCCGGAACTGAAAATCGTTATCATTTGATTGTATACTATCGGTCGCTTGCTAGTTTGGCCGTAAGCGTTTTTTCATTACGCCAAAACATTATTTGTGTGACGACTATGGTTATACTTTCTCCGACCTTCAATGGCTCACTTCCGCCAGACAGTAATGGGTTGACCGGACAAATAATGTACAAGAAAAGTGGTCGGGATTACGAATTCAAAAGCTCGAGAATTCGTATCAGTCATAATGTCCAATTGGATAATCTTGAATTCCGTCCAAAAATTCGGCTGGTTTTTGCTTTGCAAGGGGAAACACACCTGTCGTTCAATGGTAGTGAAATTCGTCTTCAGGCACAGCATAAGAACTCTGGCATTCTGCTTCCGGTGCTGGAGAGTTTGGCAGGGAAGAAAATTTATCACCAGGGAAACCAGGAAGAATTTGTTCTCTTCCTGGATGAAAGCTGGTTTGATCGCCTGACTGGCGATGAGTCCATAAATGGCCTGTCGCTGTTGCGCACCAGTTACTTTGTCGTGACCGACTACATGCGGCACTTGATCCGCTGCCTGAATCAGCTATCAGACAAAAACGGTCTGCTTGCCAGCCTGCAGCAGGAGCGTTTGATCACGGAACTGATTTTTGAAGTGTTTCGGCAGTTCTCCTTCGCTAGGCCGGAAGACTGTTTCAGTCAACGTGAACCCAGCGAACGGGTAAAACGGCTTTTCCGATTAATCATGAACGGTAATACAGATGGCCTGAGCATCAAGGAAATTGCGCGCTTGTGTCATAGCAACCCAACCACCTTGCAACACGAATTCAAAGAAGCCTATCAGCAAAGCATTGGTGAGTTTATCCGCAACCAGCGGCTGAAACAGGCTGCCAGCCTGCTGCTGGCCGGCGAGAAGGTGGGCGATGTCGCTTACTTCTGCGGCTATGATCGTATCGACAGCTTCAGTCGGGCATTCAAGAAAATGTATCAATTATCCCCGCAGCAGCTCAAAGAGTCGTCCCTGGGGCAGTCTGAGAAAACGGAAAAACCGTAGTTCAAGACGGTTGTAACGGTCGAAGCGCAAGCCCCAACAGACTGTCCCGCAGGCGGAATTCTTGCGGGCGGTACTCACGCCGGCATGGCAGTGCCAGCGTGAGCGCTTTGGTCAGAAATTTGCGTTTTCGTTTTAGTCAGGAATAGACAGTAAATACCTCACAAACGACTTGCCGCTCTCATCCCGCAGGGGCCGGGTGCCGGCTGCCGTACCGTCGGTCAGATAGTAATGAACCGAGCGTTTGCTGCTTTCGCCGTTTGCCGGGGGAATACTGGCACCGCCTACTTGCAGCAGCAACTGACCGCCGACGGAATGGTAAAACACGGTTTGAGGGTTGCAACCTGCGCAAGGCAGAAGACTCGTTAAAGGCAAGTCATATTTTTCCAGCAATTCATCGGGTACCAGTCGTTCCACTGTCGTGCCGTCTGTGCTGTAGAGCTTATTATCCGTCCAGCTATTCAGGTTTGGCGAACCCGCCAGAAATACCAGGCGATTACCTGCTACAGCCATGCCATTCTCAATTCGTTGGATAGCCAGGTTATCGTCCACGACGTGGGTGCCGGCTTCGGTGCCGTCGCTGACCCATAGCCTGGTGTTTCTTTGGTCCGTGTACAAGAAAAATACTTTATTGCCTGTGGTTTGGAAAGCCCCGAAACCCGGGGATGTTTTCTTATCACTCAGACGCTTCACCAATTTCGTGCCCGCAGCCGTTCCATCGGTCATCCAGAGTTCGTCCGCGTCTTTTGATATAAAAATCAGCTGATTGCGCAAGGGCACGGCGCCGCCCAAACCAGATGATGGTCTCACATTGGTATCGAAGCTGCTCAGTGTCGTGCCATCGGTCACAGAAATGACATTGGCATTTTCTTCGATATTGCTACCTGGGAAGTAAAGTTTATTCTCGGCCTGAATGGGGTAGCTGTAACGATTGGGGAGTGTTCCGATTGTCGCGCTTGCTGTTCCTATGGTTTTCAGCTCCCCGGTGTTGATGAGAAACTGCACGGCGGTATCGCCCAGCGCGTAGACGGCCGAGCGCTCCTTGAGAGCGAGGAAGCTGCTGTTGCAAAATTCCGAGTTCAGGTTGCGGGCGCCAGCCGTTCCCAGGAACATGTACCAGCGCCAGACGCCGCAATCTTCCGGCTTGTTTTTGCCGTCATCATAATAATGATTGGAAAGAGCGTAATTTTTCTCGCCATCAAAGATAGCGCCACGAATTGTGGTCCAGACAGGATATGTGCCGAAATTATTCGAAAGCGCCAAGAAATTAGCCACAGGCGCATTGCTTTGCTCTATACCAACATTGCCGGTACTGCCATAGACATAGCTTGTTGTCCCCTGCGCTTTTGCGCCGACAAAACGCCATGTGTCTTCATTCCAATGGACTTCCATGTGGCCAAATTGCTGACGACTCCCATCCGTCTCATCCGCGTTAGTGACGTATACCACCGGTTCACCGCCTTCGCCCGCCAGCCAGCGGCTGCGGCCGCTATCCAGGTTCAGGCTGCGCCAGCCATAGCGTGCTCGATTGAAGTCACCGGAATAGGCGGCAGGCACGATGTGAATCCGGCCGCAATCCACTTCATACAGCGCGTTTTCCGGCGTGCCGGTCAGGGTGACTTTCTGGTTGAGCCCCTGGCCCGAGATATCTGACAGCGTGCCATCCATGGAGGCATTGGCAGCGAATTCGCAGGCATAGGGCGCGTTATCGAGTATGTTGACGGAGGGCAAGCCCAGTTCCAGCACGTCGCCGGCTTGCAGCTTGCTCAGCACCAAGTTCTGCTGCGCTTCACCCGTGCCGGTGAAGGTTTTCAGCGTGGCATGGTTCAGCTTGACTTCCAGCGTCACGTCTTTGGCCAATTGGCTGACGCGCAGGTTTAGTCCTTCTACCGATTCTTCCGGTTCTTCATCGGGGATGTTAGGAGTAGGGGGGGGAGGGGCGTCCGCGCCTCCGCTGGGGCAGCCGGTCAGTACCAGACTGCCGAACAGGGCCAGCCATAAAGTTTTATTGCGTATCAACATAGCTCGTGCTTCCGGATGTTTGGGGACGGAAAAACCGGTTTGTTTCGTCTGAGCAAGAAATGTCAATTGCCCCATGCGGCAGGCGCATGGGGCAAGGACGCCGACACATGCGTGCCGGCACAAGGTTTGCTTACTTCGGCGTCAGGTGGCTGACAACCGCCTTGCCCTCATCATCCCGCAAGGGCCGGGTGCCGGCTGCCGTACCGTCGGTCAGCCAGTAGTAGACTGTCTGCTTGCTGCTGGCGCCCTCTGCCGGCGCCGTCAGGCCGCCATTGATTTGCAGCAGCAGCTGCTGGCCGACTTGATGAAAGGCCAGCGTCGAGGCGTCCTTGCACGTGGCCACGCAAGGCAACACATTCGACGAATCGAGTTTGTATTTTTTCAGCAGTTCATCGGTTACCAGTCGTCCTACGGTGACGCCATCGGTGCTGTAGAGCTTGTTGTCCGTCGCGTTATTCACGCTGGGCGAGCCCGCCAGGAACACCAGGTGGTCACCGGCGACGGCCACCTGCTCATGCTGGGTGACGGCCAGGCTGTCGTCCACGATGCGCGTGCCGGCACCGGTGCCGTCGCTGACCCACAGCCGTTTGCCGTTGCCGCTATCGGCAATGAAAAAGACCTTATTGCCGACGCTGGTCAGCGCATGGAACGCTGCGCTTTTGCCGTCATTGCGGATGCGCTTGACCAATACCGTGCCCGCTGGCGTGCCATCGGTAACCCAGAGTTCGTCGCCCTGGATGGAGGTAAACACCAGCTTATTGCCCAGGGCTGCGCGCAGGCCTGGGGCGTCGTTCACAGCGGCAGTGAAGCTGCTGAGCGTGGTGCCGTCGCTCACGGCAATGGAACCGTTCGCCCCGTTGGTATACGGGAAGTAAAGTTTGTTGCCGGCCAGGGTGGGGGCCTTGGAAGGGTTGGCGACTGTGCCGATGGTCGCGCCTGGCGACATAAAGGTTTCCAGCAGGCCTGTCTCGGCGCGGTAATACACGACGTTATCGCCCAGCGTATAAATGGCGGAGCGCTGATTAAAGTCCATGGCGGCGCCAAAGCTACCGCATTCTGTTTCGTTCAGTTTCCAGGCGCCCCAACTGCCAAAGTACGCGCGCCAGCGCCAAATGCCGCAATCTTCGGGCTGGTCTTTGCTGGCGTCGAGATAATAGGAGAGACCGATATCGTTTGTGCTGCCAAGCGAAGCGCCATCAATCGTCATCCAGACAGGGTAATCGTCTGGATTATTCCAAAGAGACTGGTAGCCAGGCAGGGGTATATTGGTTTGTTCTAGTGCAGCAGTGCCGCCGCTGTAATAGTTATAGCTGCTTGTTCCCTGCTCTGTGGTGCCAACAAATCGCCATACTTCAGCGTCCCAATGCACCGCCATGCTGGCAATCTTGCTACCCACCCCGGTTTCATCGGCGCGATTCACGTAAACCACCGCTTTCTCGTTTGAACCCAGCAGCCAGCGGCTGCGGCTGCTATCCAGGTTCAGGCGGCGCCAGCCATAGCGCTCTTCACCCAATTTACCGGCATAGGCCGCTGGAATCATGTGAATCCGGCCGCAGTCGATTTCATACAGGGTATTTTCCGGCGTGCCGGTCAGGGTGATTTTCTGGTTGGGCCCCTGGCCCGCGATATCCGACAGCGTCCCCTGCATGGAAGCGTTCGAAACGAATTCGCAGGCATAGGGTGCGTTATCGAATATGTTGACGGAGGGCAAGCCCAGTTCCAGCACATCGCCGGCTTTCAGCTTGTTGCTCAACACCACGTTCTGGCGCGCATCGGCCGTGCCGGTGAAGGTTTGCAGCGGGCCATCGTTCAGCTTGACTTCCAGCGTGACGTCTTTTGCCAGGTAATTGACGCGCAGGTTCAGCCCTTTGATGACCTCTGCCGGTTCTTCTGGTTCCGCGGGCACTTCAGGCACGACGGGCACTTCGGGTTCAGGGTTGACAGGTTGTTCAGGTGTCTCAGAACCGTCGCCGCCGCCGCAGGCGGAGAGTGCCAGGCTGCCGAACAAGGCCAGCCATAAAGCTTTTTTGCGTATCAACATAGCTTGTGTTTCCAGATATTTGGTAACGGAGAGGCTGCGTGGCGTGCCAGAATAAGGAATGCCAATGATTTCCAACTGCCTTAAATTTTATGCAGGGAGCATGGATTGGTTTGGCACAAAAAGGGTTTTTGTACCGCTGAAACAATGTATTTGCCTTAGGCGCGTTTCCCGGGTTTTTTCCCGGGCGGACCACGCGCCAGCGCGCAAGCCTGGTCCACATGTGGCCTGCATGCCGCTTGGATTCACCAGACATGACACAGTCCGCAGGGACTGTGTCATGTCCAGGTTCGCCCACCTCGCGGCCTGCATGCCGCTCGGATTCACCAGGCATGACACAGTCCGCAGGGACTGTGTCATGTCCAGGTTCATCCTTCAGGTCGGAGTTGTTCACATCCCGGCTTGGTGCCTTTTTTGAAAAATTTTTGTGCGGGGTAAAGATTGCTTCCCTGCCAAACCCTGGAGTGGCGGCCACCTATACTAGAACGAGAATTTAATCCATCTCATTTGTCTTTGAGTCATCAGAACGACGGCGCGCCGGTTTGCGCCTTCTCTCCTTGTTCGGCCACGAGTTATTCCCATGCGTAATCATCCGTCGCTGTTAGCCGTTACCTTGATTGGCTGCGCCAGTTTTTCCGTGCCTGCCGCCGCTGAGTCCGGCAGCACTGCTGTTGACACGGCGACGAATGCTGAAACCGCGACGGTATTACCCGCCATTGAAGTGACCGGCTCGCAGCCTGAAGACGATAAGACCACCAATTACACAGTCAGAAGCAACAAGAGCGCGACCCGCCTGGATCTGTCGCTGAAGGAAACACCGCAGAGTGTGACCGTCATGACTCAAAAACAGATGGAAGACCAGAACCTGACCATAGGGCTGGAGGCACTGGAGCAGATGCCCGGCGTGGTGGTCGAACAGCATGGTGTGCCGGGTATTGGCAAGGTGAGCTATCACACCCGTGGCTTTCAAATTATGAATTTCCAGATTGACGACGTGCCTATCCGGGCCGGCAGTCTAGGGCCGGACATGCTATCAGCGTTCGATACCGGCATCTATGAAAGCGTGGATATGGTGCGTGGTTCCACCGGCCTGACTTCCGGTATTGGCGATCCCAGCGCCAGCATCAGCTTTCGGCGCAAACGTCCGACTGATGACTTCCAGGCCAACGCCGGGGTCAGCTATGGCAGCTGGGAACGATATCGCGCGCACGCCGATCTTTCCGGCCCGCTGAATACAGCGGGCAGCTTGCGCGGCCGGCTGATCGCGATTCAGTCCGGGGGCAAGCATTGGGTAGATCGGGTGGAAACCGAATCCACCACGTTGTATGGCATTGTCGAGGCCGACCTGACACCAGCCACCACGCTGGCGCTGGGCAGCAGTTTTTCCTACCAGCATTCCACCAACGCAGCGCCGGTCGGCCCGGTGTTGGCATCCAAGGCGCATACCAGCGACCGGGTGCTGTTCACGCATTTCGATCGTTCCTACAACCCGGCTACCCAGTGGACCTATTCTGATGCGCAGTATGTGAATTCCTTTGCCGAGTTGCGTCATCATTTCAACGATCGCTGGGACGCCAGGCTGAACTACGCCTATTCCGATATTGATACCGATAACCTGTATGGCGCTCTGGGTGCCGCCAACTACAGCGATGCTGGCTTCAATGCTTTTTACGACCCTGAGAATGATCTGGCTTCCATGGCCTATGCCCATCGCAAAAACGATGGCCGCATGCATAATCTGGATCTGACGGTGTCCGGCAATTTCGATGCCTGGAATCGTACCCACAAACTGGTGCTGGGCCTCAGTGGCTACGACGGCGATCTGCATCTGCCCAAATATGGCTCTTTCGCCTCGCCCACAGCCGTGACCGGCGCGTGGAATATCAGCAAATGGAATGATGGCTATATTCCCTTACCGCGTGGTTCCTGCGTGACCAGCAGTGCGGAAGTGTATGAGTATTGCGCCAATGAGTTGTATTTTCTGGATGGCTACTCCGATCTGAAGGAACGTTCGTGGGGTGCCCTGATTTCTACGCAACTGTCGCTGACCGACCGCCTGAAAATGGTATTGGGTACGCGCTACAGTCAGTGGAAGCGTGACTATTCCATCTACCGGTTGGATACGAACGAACTCAGGCGGCCGCCGTACCGAACCGACGTGTTCTATGAAGAATCGAGCATCACCTATCGCGATGACGGCAAATTTGTGCCCTATGCTGGCGTGCTGTTTGACCTGACGCCCCAAGTGCTGACCTACCTGAGCTACACCGGCATCCATAAACCTCACACTGACCCGTACACCATGTTTGACATGTGGGGTAAGCCCCTGCCTGCCATCAAGGGTAATACTATTGAATTGGGCCTGAACGCCGGGTTTTTCGATGACACGCTGAACTTGCATTTTGCGCTGTACCGCATGAAGCAGGAAAACCTGGCCTGCGAAATGAGTATTACCGACTATCGCAATCTGGCGCCAGGAGAGTATCCGAAAGGGTATTACGTGCCGAATCATCCCCTGCTTGACGGTTTTAATATTACGCCCAGCAGTCCCTGCGACCATGGCATGATTTTGCAAGGCGGTGAAATGTCGCTCAGTGGCAGGCTGACACCCAGGTGGATGATTTCCGCGTCGTATAGCTACGCTCATACCAAGAATGGGGAATATGGCGCAGCCACTTACTGGGATTGGTTGGCCGATGGCAGCTTGGTTCAGCGGGGCAGCCAGGGCGCGGAAACCTATAAGTTCCCGTACGCTTATAACAACCCGGAACATCTGTTCAAGCTTTTCACCAGCTATGATCTGACCGACCGGCTCACCTTGGGCGGTAGTGTGGTATGGCGCAGCAAAACCGTGACCGATGGCGGTTTTTCAGATGTTTCCAATGACCCTGCGGTGCGCAAAGCCATTGACGATGCCTATATTCAGGATGCCTTTGCTGTGGTGGACCTGATGGCGCGTTACCGGCTGAACACGCATTTCACCTTAGGGATCAACGCCAGCAATATTTTCGACAAGGTGTACCGCGTGAATGGCTATGGTAGCTTTTACGGCACGCCGCGCAGTGTGGTGGCCAGTGTGAATTATCGCTTTTAGGCTTGATCAGTCCTGGGTGTCGAAAAAGCGAGCCAGCCGCTGTGGCAGCCAGTTCAGGTGGCAGGGGAAATTGCCGCTGGGGAAACCTCCGTGACCGCCGTCTGCCGGTTGATGCAGCAGTATTGCGTCCGAGGCCTCTGAGGGGCCGGGCAGGGCGCTTTCGGGCAGGAATGGGTCATTGCGGGCATTCAGGACCAGCGTCGGCACGGCAATGCCGGGCAGGAATTGCTTGCTCGACGAGCGTGCCCAGTAGTCGTGGGCATTCTCGAAACCGTGCATGGGGGCGGTGTAGGCGTCGTCGAAGTCGCGCAGGTGGCGAGCCTGGGTAACCCGCATGATGTCGATGACGCCAGGGAACCACTGCGCTTTCTGCATCACTTTGCGTTTGAGCGCCCGCAGGAACATGCCGCCGTAGACATAACGATTGAAGCGGTTGTCCGACAGGTGTTCGCCGGCCGCGACCAGGTCCAGCGGCACGGAAATGCCGGCGCAGGCATTCAGCCAGTCTGCTTCGGCGCCTTGCTCGCCCAGGTATTTCAGCAAGGCGTTGCCGCCCAGCGAGACCCCTGCTGCGTGCCAGCGAGCATGTGGCAGCGCGGTGCGCAGGGTGTCCAGGATGAAGCCGATTTCCTGGCTGTCACCGGAATGATAGGCGCGCGCCAGGCGGTTGGGCGCGCCCGAGCAGCCGCGGAAATGCGGGATCACGACAACCCAGCCGCGGGCCCGGAAATACTGGGCGATGGATTGCGCGTAATGGCTGCTGCTGTTTCCTTCCAGACCGTGGAACAGGACCAGCGCGGGAGGCGCATCCAGGGTGGGGAGTTTTTCCCAATCGGATGGCTGCATCCAGCGCAACGCTGCCCCGCGTGGCAACAGGCCGTCGTTGGCCGGTGGGGTGCCTGCCGGGGCCCGGCGCGGAAACAGGCCGGGGCCGCTCCAGTCGAAATCGAGGAAATCGCCATCCGGGGTTTCGATGCGCTGCCGCAGGAACGCAATCCGATGGTAATGCGCCAGCTTGGCGCTGTAGATGGTCTGGCTGTGGCCTTCTGGCAGCCAGATCGGCGCATGGCTGGCGGCAAAATCCAGGCGGGCGCTCATGGCTGTCCCCCGGTGGGGGCAGGGCGGGCGAAGCGGGCAGGCAGGCGCGGCATGGGCGATATTGTCGGTCGCGCCGCCGGGGCGGGCGGCAAGGAGCGCCGGCGAGCCGGTCGCGGGAGCGCGTCAGTGCACGATGTCCGGTATTTCATGCAGGGGCAGCAGGCCGCCGGTATCCGGCGCCAGGGAAGCGTGGTGCAGAACCAGTCTCCAGCCTGTCGGTCCTTTGTGGAAAACGTGCGTGACATGATGCGTGGCGATTTTCAGGCCGACGCTGCTGCGTTCGGTGGTCTGTTCCACCAGAACGTGGACCGCGCTCATCATATTGAGGGTCGCGGCGCAGCGTACGGGACGTAGGGAGACTGCACCGCGGCGGAAAAGTTCGCGCATCGCCTGGAGCACGGCGGTCTGTCCTATGATGCGTGAGCCGTTCGGGGAGATGCAGATGATCTCCTCGTCGTCGGCCCATACCTGCATGACGCCGGAAATATCCTGGCGCGTCAGGGCTTCATAAAACGCGTGTTCGGCTTCGTCGGGCGTGGCGAACATGATGGCAGCGGTACATGGAAGACTGGATCAGTGGTGGTGTGGTGCGGCAGCGCCGGGCTTGAGCCGGTAAACCGCGCCACAGTACGGACAGCTGGCCGAGCCGGTGCGGGTGACGTCCAGGAAGACGCGCGGGTGCATGCTCCAGGCCGGAGCATGCGGGCCGGGACAGTAAACCGGGAGTGCGTCGGCGTCGACTTCGATGGCTTCGGGCGCGTGGGCGTCGGCCGCGCCGGCGGAGGAGGTCTGATTGATGCTCATGCTTGTTCCTGCATAATGGTGGGCGCGGGTGGCATGCGCTGCCGGCATGCTACGCTGGCACCTGAAATTCAGGCAATGAAAACTCAGGCGTCATTGTATCAACGTGACCGGCGCAAAGTGCGTTCAAAAGCAAGGGTTTTACCGCTGGTGCTTTCTTGCCACGCTCATGGCGCGGCGGCAGGCATCGGCGCAGGCGCTGGGTCAGG
The DNA here is from genome assembly GCF_004216755.1 of Kerstersia gyiorum. Classification (GTDB taxonomy): domain Bacteria; phylum Pseudomonadota; class Gammaproteobacteria; order Burkholderiales; family Burkholderiaceae_B; genus Kerstersia; species Kerstersia gyiorum. The sequence continues at coordinate 397,708 of NZ_SGWZ01000003.1, read as the reverse complement.
AATAAAAAGAATGCAGGCCCGCCCGGCCGACGGGCGAGGAAGGAGACAGGAAGTGGAAGGCAGGGATGATGCGCTGGAAATGCGGCGCAGGCATGTGCGTCGCGAAAGTTTCATGGAAGGCGTCAAGGCAATATTGCCGACGCTGGTGGCCAGCGGCACCTGGGGCCTGGTGACAGGCGTGGCGCTGGTCAAATCGGGGCTGAGCGAATGGGCGGCGACCTGGATGACGGTGCTGGTCTATGCCGGTTCGGCGCAGCTGCTGTCCCTGCCCATGATCGCCGCCGGCGAACCGTTGCTGCTGATCCTTGCCGCCGCGCTCATGGTGAATCTGCGCTTCGTGATTTTCGGCGCTGCGCTGCAACCCTATTTCCGCCAGTTGCCTTGGCGCCAGCGCCTGACGCTCGGCTATTTCACGACAGACCTGACCTTCGTGGTGTTCATGTCGCGCTACGGCAAAGCGCCGCCGACAGGGCAGCGCGAGCAGGTGTGGTTCTACATCGGCATGATCGTTCCAGCCTGGTTCAATTGGCAGGTTTTCTCGCTGATCGGCGTGTTCCTGGGCGGCGTCATTCCGTCGGATTGGTCGCTGGAGTTCGCCGCCGTCCTGGCGTTGCTGGCTATCCTCGTGCCACTGGTCCGTACTCGACCGATGGCCTTGACTGTCATTGTGGCCTCGGTGGTTGCGTGGGTGGGGCAGAACTGGCCGCTGCGCCTGGGCCTGGCGGCTGCTGTGGTCGCAGGCATCGTGGCAGGCATCCTGGCCGAGAACCGTCTGAATCGTCGCGCAGGCGGCGCCAAGGAGCAATGATGGAAAATGTTCCGGCTTCCTATGCCTATGGCGTGATCGCCGTGCTGGTGCTGTGCAGCCTGATCAGTCGCAGTGGCTACATGCTGTTTGGCGACCGCCTGCCTTTGCCCGATACCGTGCGCCAGGCGCTGCGTTACGCGCCGGCCGCCGCGCTGACTGCGATTATCGTGCCGGAACTGCTGCCCTGGGCGCAGGGCCAGGGGCCGGTGCTGGATGTGCGGCTGTTTGCGGGCCTGGCCGGCATCGCGATTTTCCTGTGGACGCGCAATACGGTCTATATGATTCTGGGTGGCATGGTGGCGTTGTGGGGCCTGCGGGCGTTGTTTCTATAGGCGGCGCCGCGCCGAATTCGCGTTTTCTGTGCACCGCTTGCAACAGCGGACGGGCATATTTTGAACACTGCGCTAAAATGACGCCTTTGCCCGGTGCCGGGTGGCAGGATCGCAGTCCAGCCTGGCACGGTAGCGGTTCCCGGCTGCGGCGGTCATTTGCATGGATTTGCAGTGGCCCCTTGCACCCACGGAGCTGTTTTCTTCAGGCGCGATGACGCGCTCCGACTGCGGCGACGCATGATGCCCGGCCCAGGCCGGCTATGCAAAACCTTCGATTGATGACCCAGACACAGACTCCCTCCGTACCGGAGGACGATACATCCACGCAGACTTTCGCAGATTTCGGCTTGCATCCCGATCTTTTGCGGGCCGTGGCCGATACCGGCTATCTCACGCCTACGCCTATCCAGGCCCAGGCCATTCCGCAGGTGCTCAGTGGCCGTGACGTGATGGGAGCGGCACAGACGGGCACCGGCAAGACGGCGGCATTCACGCTGCCGATTCTGCATCGTCTCATGCCGCTGGCCACGCACAGCGCGTCGCCGGCGCGTCACCCGGTACGCGCCCTGATGCTGGCGCCTACCCGCGAGCTGGCCGACCAGGTGGCGGAAAATGTGCGGCGCTACAGCCAGCACACGCCCTTGCGTTCCACGGTGGTGTTCGGCGGGGTTGATATCGGACCGCAGAAGGAAGCGCTGCGGCGTGGCTGCGAAGTGCTGATTGCGACACCCGGACGCTTGCTGGACCACGTCGAACAGAAGACTGTGAACCTGTCGCAGGTTCAACTGCTGGTGCTGGACGAAGCCGATCGCATGCTGGATATGGGCTTTTTGCCCGACCTGGACCGCATCATCAAGCTCTTGCCGACACAGCGCCAGACGTTGTTGTTCTCGGCGACGTTCAGCAATGAAATCCGCAAGCTGGGCCGCACTTTCCTGCAGAACCCGGTGGAAATCGAAGTGGCTGGCCGCAATGCCACCGCCGACACCGTGACGCAGATCGCCTACGCGATCCGCAGCGAGGACAAGCGGGCAGCCGTGGTCCATCTGGTGAAGTCGCGCAATCTGCGTCAGGTCATCGTGTTTTCCAACACGAAGATCGGCACGGCGCGGCTGGCGCGTGAACTGGCTCGTGATGGCGTGCGGGCGGAATCCATTCACGGTGACAAAAGCCAGGCCGATCGCATGAAGGCGCTGGAGGCGTTCAAGGCGGGCGAACTGGAAGTGCTGGTGGCCACTGATGTTGCCGCGCGTGGCCTGGATGTCGCCGGGGTGCCTTGCGTCATCAACTACGATTTGCCGTACAACGCCGAGGATTACGTACACCGCATCGGCCGTACTGGCCGCGCAGGTGCGAGCGGCGAGGCAATTTCCTTCTATGCGGCAGGCGATGAGCGCCTGTTGCTGGATGTGGAAAAGCTGATCCGCCGTCCGGTGCCGCGAGGTGAGCTGGCCCTGCCGGCAGTCAGCCGCAGCCGTAGCCGTGAGCCCGGACAGTCCTCGAGCCATTCGGGTCATGCGGGACATTCGTCGCACTCGGCACGTCCTGGCCGCAGTAGTGGCGCATACGGCGTCAGCGCTGCGCCGGTTGATGAGTTCTTCGTCAAGCCCTACGAGCCGGCGACACCGACTGCGCCGCGCAGCGAAGGCAGCAAGCCGGCCGAGGCGGAACATTCCGCCGGGCATGTGCCGGCCAAGGCCCGCAATGTGGGCGTGCTGCTGGGTGGTTCGGGCAATCCGCGCCGCTGATATTGATGGTCGGGCGCGCCATGTGGCGCGCTCTGATACCGGTTCTGCAAATTCCTATCGCTTGGTTTCGGTCAGGACGCCTCGACGGCCTGTTGCAACAGGGCGCGCACGTCCGGCAGGTCGTGGCTGACGTTGGCGTCGGCGGGCGGCTGGGCGAGCAGGCGGTCCAGGTGCCCGATATGCGGCAGCATGGGGCCGAAGAAAATCGTGCGTGTGCCTTCCATGACCAGTAGCGTGGGGAAGTTCTCCACATCCACGTCTCCCAGGAATTCCGGCTGGTCCTCGATATCTATCCAGGCGAAGCAGTCTTCCGGGTATTTTTCCGACAAGGCTTCGAGCGCAGGCAGGTAGGCCCGGCAGGTGTCGCACCAGTCGGCGCAGAAACAGGCGATCAGTCGTCGCGCCGTCGCAGGAGCGGCGCCGGAAACAGGGGCGGAATGGGGGAACAGGACAGGCATGTCGGCACGCTAGAGTGAGCGTCCATCATAGCGCGAGTCCCGCTGCTGTTGGGTGCGCCAGGCATGGCCGGACGCCGCCTGCCTGCGCCGGAAAAGTGGCGCGGGCAGGCGGGTGCGGGAAGCAGGGCTCAATGCGGGGTTGATGTATCCGGGGCAGAGGGCGTGCCGCTGGCGGGCGCGGCCGGTTCATCGCGTCGCACGTGAAACCAGGCGGCATAGAGTGCCGGCACGACGAACAGCGTGAGCACCGTGGCTACCGCCAGGCCGCCCATGATGGAAATCGCCATGGGCCGCCAGAGAACAGAAAGCGTCAGTGGGATCATGGCCAGGATGGCCGCCAGCGCAGTCAGGACGACCGGGCGGGTGCGGCGCATGGTGGCATGGATGATGGCTTCCCAGCGGGGATCTCCTTGCGCGATGTCGCGGTCGATCTGGTCGACCAGGATCACGGCATTGCGCATGACCATGCCGGCCAGGGCAATGACGCCCAGGGTGGCGACGAAGCCGAAGGGGACTTGCGTGATCAGCAGGCCCAGGCTGACCCCCATCATGCCCAGCGGCGCAGTGAGCAGCACCATGAACATGCGGCTGAAGCTTTGCAGCTGGATCATGAGGAACATCGCCCAGAGCAGCAACATCAGCGGTATCACCAGCGCGATGGCGCCGTTGGCCTTGGCGCTTTCCTCGAATGAGCCGCCAGTGTCTATGGTGTAGCCCACGGGCAGGCTGGCGCGCAGTTCCGCCAGCATGGGTTCGATTTCGGCCGAGACATCGGGTGCCTGGGCGTCGGCCACGTCTGCCCGGACCGAGAGCGTTGGCAGGCGGTCACGCAGCCACAGGCCGCCTTCTTCCAGTTCCGGCTGCAGGCGGGCCACCTGGCCCAGCGGCACGACGGCGCCGCTGGCGCTGCGCAGGCTGATTTCGTCCAGCCTGGCGGCGTCCAGGCGTTCGTCCGGCACGGCACGGGCCACCACGTCTATCAGTTCGTCGCCTTCGCGCACCTGGGTGACGGTATGGCCGCTCAACATGGTCTGTAGCGTCTGGGCAATGGCCTGGGTACTCAGGCCCAGCGCCTGGGCCCGGTCCTGGTCGACCACCAGGCGGACGGCCTTGGTCCGTTCATTCCACTGCAGGTTGACATCGCGGATATGCGGATGCCCGCGCATGATGTCGCGTACCTGGTAGGCGATGCCGCGCACGGTGTCGGGGTCGGCGCCGCGCACGCGGAACTGCACCGGGTAGCCGACGGGCGGTCCGAGTTCCAGCAGGTAGACGCGGGTACGGATATGGGCGAAGCGTTCGCGCAACTGTTCGCGCAGTTCACGGGCCAGCGTAGGCGTATCGCGGATATCTTTCGGGTAGACGATCAGCTGGGCGTAGTTCAGCTTGGGCAATTCCGGTTCCAGCGCCAGGTAGAAGCGCGGGGCGCCGCCGCCGACATAGGCGGTGTAATGGCCGACGCGTGCATCGTCGCGCAGCATTTGCTCGACGGCCAGGGTTTCGGACAGCGTGGCGGCGTAGCTGGCGCCTTCTTCCAGGTGAACGTCGATCAGGATTTCCTCGCGCGGTGAATCCGGGAAGAATTGCTTGGGCACCAGGGTGAATGCGGCAACCGAGGCAAAGAATGCCAGGGTGGTGGTGATTAGCACGGTCTTGCGATGCGCCACGCACCAGTCTATGTGGGATGCGAACCAGCGGCGCATGCGCTGGCGCGCGGGGCTTTCCGGCTTGGATTGGCCGCTGTGCGCCGGCATGTCGGGCAGCAGCTTGGCGCCCAGGTAGGGCGTGAAGAGGACGGCCACAAGCCACGATACGATCAGCGAAATGCCGACCACCCAGAAGATGGATTGCGTGAATTCGCTGGTCGAAGAGCGTGCGAAACCGACCGGGACGAAACCGGCGACAGTAATCAGGGTGCCGGTCAGCATCGGGAAGGCCGTGGACGTCCAGGCAAAGGAAGCGGCGCGGAAGCGGTCCCAGCCTTGTTCCATTTTCACCAGCATCATCTCCACGGCGATGATGGCGTCATCGACCAGCAGGCCCAGCGCGATGATCAGCGCGCCGAGCGATACCCGGTGCAAATGTATGCCCATGCGCCACATGATGAAGAAGGTGATGCCCAGCACCAATGGCACCGAGAGCGCAACGACGATGCCGGTGCGCAGCCCCAGGGCCATGAGGCTGACCGCCAGCACGATCGCCAGTGCCAGCAGGAAGTGGCCGAGGAATTCGTTGATGGAGTGATCCACCAGGGTGGGCTGATCGACGATTTTCTCGATCTGGATGCCGGCGGGCAACTGGCGCTGGAACGCATCCATGGTTTCCTGCAATTGCCGTCCCAGCCTCAGGATGTCGCCTCCTTCGACCATGGAAACCGCCAGCCCGGTGACGCGCTCGCCGTCGCGGCGCATCGAGAACTCGGGCGGGTCTATGAAGCCCCGGGTGACGGTTGCGATGTCTCCCAGGCGGAAAGTCCGGCCATTGGCGGAAACTGGCGTGTTCTCGATATCCTCGATGCTGCGCACGGCGCCGTCCACGCGTGCGGCGATGCGCGCGCGCGGGCCTTCTACCGTGCCGGCAGGCATGACGATATTGCGTTGCGCCAGGCTGGCCAGCACCTGGTCCGGTGACAGGCCGAGTTGCGCCAGCCGGGCGTGGCTGAATTCCAGGTAGAAGCGCTGGTCCTGCACGCCCAGCAGCGTGGCCTTGGAGACATCCGGCAGGGCCAGCACGTGCTCGCGCGCGGCCAGCAGCACCTGCTTCATGGTGGCGTCGTCGAAGCCATCGGCATGGAAAGCATAGATGGAGCCGAAGGTGTCGCCGAAGTCGTCGTTGAAGAATGGGCCGATGACGCCCTCGGGCAAGGTGTAAAGCATGTCGCCGACGCGTTTCCTGGCCTGGTACCAGCTTTCATGAATGGCTTCCTTGCCGGCCCAGTCCTTCAGGACCAGGAAGAGAGTGGCGCGGCCGGGGCGGACATAGCTGTTGACGTAGTCGTAGTAGGGCACTTCCTGCAGCGTGCGCTGGATTTTTTCCACCACCTGCTGTTGCATTTCCTCGGTGCTGGCGCCTGGCCACGCGACATCCAGGGTCATGACCATGATGGTCATTTCCGGGTCCTCCGAGCGTCCCAGCTGAAAATAGGCCTGGACGCCCAGCACCAGCGACATCAGCATGGCGAACAGCACCAGGGCGCCGTGACGCAGCCCCCAGGCCGACAGGTTGAAATGGCTCATGGCAGGCGGCCGTCCCAGGGTTTGACTTCCAGCTGAGCGTCCAGGCGATGGACGCCAGCCGTCACGACGCGCTCACCGGCCGCCAGGCCGGCGGTGACGGTGAAGTCATCGGCGCCCAGGCGGCCCACGGTGACGGGGCGAAGTTCCAGCCGGGAGGATTCCGGCGGCAGGACCCAGACTGCGGTCTGGCCGTCCTGCTGCAACAGGGCAGAAAGTGGCAAGGTCCAGGCGGGAGTGTCACCCGTTGCCTGCCGCGGCAGGGTCACTGTGGCGCTCATGCCCAGGCGTGCGGCTTGGTCCAGGCCTGGTACGGTCAGGCGTACCCTGAAGGTGCGCGTGGTGGTGTCGGCAGCGGGCGAGACTTCTCGCACGCTGGCAGGAAACTTCTGCGCCGGCTGTTCCAGGAGGGCCACTTGCGCAGCGGCGCCGGGCGAGATGCTGGCGACCAGATGTTCCGGCAGGTCTGCCTGGATTTCCAGTTCTCCGGCATAGGCGAGTGAGACAACCGGCGCGCCGGCGGCAATGACCTGGCCCGGTTCGGCCCAGGCGGCGGTCACCACGCCGTCATGCGGGGCGCGCAAGGTGGCGTCGCCCAGGTCGGTACGGGCACGCTCCAGTTGGCTGGCGGCTGCCCGTGATTGCGCGGCGGCGGTGGCAGCTGCCGTTTCCATGCGCTCGAAATCGGCCCTGGCGATGGCGCCGCGCGCCACCAGCTGGCGGTTGCGCGTGACGTCGCTGCGTGCCTGTTCCAGTGCGCTGCGCGCCTGTGCCAACTGGGCTTCGGCGGCCTGTACCGCCAGTTGCAGGGGGATGGGGTCCAGGGTGGCAAGGATATCGCCCTGGCGGACTGTGGCGCCACGGTCGACGGGACGGCTGGCCAGGCGGCCGCCAACCCGCAGGCCCAGCTGGCTTTCCGTGCGTGCCGCGACGACGCCGGGCAGAGAGACAGCTGCAGCAGGGGCGCGGCTGCCCACGGACTCCAGGCGTACCGGAACGGCGCCGGGCGCTGCCGGAGGCGTGCGCTCGCAGGCGGCAAGCAGGCCGGCCAGGGCCAGGGTCATGGCCAGCATCATGCCGGGCATGACGCGTCGGGCAGAAGGGAGCGCAGGTCGGGAGCAGGTCGGCATGGCGTTAGGCGAGGTGAGATCGGGGTTCATGTCCAGGCACCAGGGACGGTCGGCTGAATTATGCCAGCGCTGTTGAAAAGAGGACGGAAATACGGTTGCTTCTTGTTCCGCCTTGTTTCAGCCATGCCGGGCGAGGTCTTTTGGCATTGGCAGCCATCGGATATTCCCAATGTTTTGACTCCGCATGGCATTTTCTGGATAGTTTCTGGTCGTTTTTTTCTGGTCGTATCTTCCAGCCGAGTTCGCTTCCATGCCAGAATATTGATACATGAAGCAAGGTTTTGAAATGTTAAGAAAAAATACCTCGCCTGAGGAGTGGGTTGCCGATTGGCGCCGCATTTGTGGTCGTTACGGGGAAGACATCTGGGTGCTGGTGCAGGGCATCGTCCGGGAGCACAAGGCATTTCTGGCGACGCGGTTCTATGAGCAGATGATGCAAGATGCCGCTGCCTCGTTTTTCCTGTCTGCCCAACTGGTGCAGAATCGTTTGCACCCGGCTTTGCAAGCCTGGCTGGAAGGGGTATTTTCGGTAGCCCTGAATGGGGATTACGAAGGCACTGTCGCCTACCAGAAACGTGTCGGCGGCGTGCATGCCCGTATCGGCATTCCTACGCATTTGGTCATGCGGGGCACGCGGGCGCTCAATGAAGCCATTTTCGCGCGCCTGCAGGATGTCGATGTGGTGCAGCGCACGAATGCCGTGGCCTATGTGGCGGAGCTGACGTCGCTGGCCATGGAAGTGATGTGCCAGTCCTATGCTGTGTCGCACGACCGCAATTCCCGGGCGGAGGAAGCCTACCGGCTGTTTGCGATTTCCCAGGATATCGGCGCCGAGCGCGAAAAACAGCGTGCGGCGCTGCTGGGCTGGGAAAACCAGTTCATGTATGAAGTCGCAGTGAACCAGGCGCGCGCCAACCTGCCCCTGCTGGGCAAGTCCGAGTTCGGGCTGTGGTTTACGCACAAGGCGGCTCATGCCTTCGAAGGCAGCGCGGATGTGGCGTCCATTCTTGCGGAAATCGACCGGGTCGATGCCGCCGCAAGCCAGTTGGGCAGCATGGCCGGCAGCAGCGAAGGCAAGGACGCCGGCCAGGTGGAGGTGCTGCGACGGATCCGGGACCATTGCCGCACGGTGGGTTTTTTGCTTGAAGGCCTGTTTCAGCAGGCCGGCTACCTGGAGTCTGGCCGGGACGTGCTGACGCGGCTGCTGAACCGGAAGTATCTCCAGGTGATCATGAATCGCGAGATCGAATTCGCCCGTACCAATGGCTGCGGCCTGGCGGTGCTCATGGTGGATATCGACCACTTCAAGCGTATCAACGACGAGTACGGTCACGATGGTGGCGACGCGGCGTTGCGCCACGTCGGGCTGTTCATGTCGCAGGCGGTGCGCAGCAGCGACTACCTGTTCCGCCTGGGCGGGGAGGAGTTCCTGGTCGTGCTGGTGGATGTCGAGCCGGAAACGGCCATGCTGGTCGCCGAGAACCTGCGGCGCCGGGCTGAAAACGAGCGGATTCCACTGGGGCAGGATATTCATCTGAACATGACTTTGAGCATAGGGGTGGCCCTGTATGCCGGGCACCCGGATTATCTGTTGCTGCTCAAGGCGGCAGACCAGGCGCTGTACCGTGCCAAGCATCTGGGACGCAACCGGGTGGAGTTGAGCCGGGGCCTGGAGTAGAGTATCGGGCGCGCATCCGGCCGCGCGCCCGGCTTCCGGGCAGATGGCGCTGCCTGGCGCCGGATGCAGCGTTCGGCCCGTCGAGGCCGGCTTGCCCATGCAAAAAGGAGAAGCAGTGTCGGAGGGAAATTTGCGCGCGCAGCCCGTGCAGGCGGCAACTGCCGGAGGTACACCGGTGTTGTCCAGCGGTATCCTGCTGTTGATGGCTATTGCCTGTGGCCTGTGCGCGGGGGCCAATTATTTCAATCAGCCGCTGCTCAATTCCATTGCCCGGTCTTTCGGTGTGTCGGAATCCACCTCATCCATTACGGTGACCATCGCCCAGGTCTCCTATGGCGTCGGTTTGTTTCTGCTGGTGCCGCTGGGTGACATGCTGGCCCGGCGTCGCCTGGCCGTTGTGATGATGCTATTGGCCGCTGCGGGCTTGTTCCTCAGCGGTTTTTCCGCCTCGTTTGCCTGGCTGGCCGTGGGGACCTTGCTGACGGGCCTGTTTTCGGTGGCCGCCCAGGTGCTGGTGCCTATGGCAGCTGCGCTGGCCGCGCCGGGTGCCAGCGGCAGGGCGGTGGGGCTGGTCATGAGCGGCCTGCTGATGGGCATTCTGCTGGCGCGTAGCGTGGCTGGCGTGCTGTCGGAAGCAGGGGGCTGGCAACTGGTGTACCGCGTAGGCGGCGTGGCCATGCTGCTGGTGGCGCTGGCACTGTGGCGTTCCCTGCCCGATGCTCCGGCGACCGCAGCGCGCACCAGTTACCTGTCGACGCTGCGTTCGCTGGGGGGCTTGCTGGTGCGTCTGCCACGGCTGCGCAGCACGGCCTTGATGGGCGGAATTTCCTTTGGCGCAGTCAGTGTGCTGTTTTCCACGATGGCGTTGCTGCTGGCCGGTCCAGGGCACGGATTGTCGGACATGGCCATCGGGCTGGTTGGACTGGCTGGCGTGGCTGGCGCCCTGATGGCCAATGTAGCGGGCCGCCTGGCGGATCGCGGCTGGGGCCAGACGACGATGCGGACTTCCGCGGTCTTGTTGGTGCTGGGGTGGGGCATGCTCTGGCTGGGCCGTGATTCCCTGGCCTGGTTTCTGGCTGGGGTATTGATGATAGACCTGGCCTTGCAGGGCATACACATCAGTAGCCAGCATGTGATCTACCGCTTGTTGCCAGAGGCCCGTTCGCGCATCAATGCGGTCTACATGACCTGCTATTTCGGGGGGGCGGCGCTGGGTTCCGCCCTGGGTTCCCTGGCGTGGCAACATGGCGGCTGGCAGGCCGTCTGCCTGACGGGAGCAGGGATAGGCTGCCTGAATTTCTTCGCCTTGTGGCTGGATGCGCGCTATGCGCGGGGCAGCACCCCCAGCGCCTGACGGCAGCGCCGGGGCGGCAAGGGGTTCAGGCCTCGGGCGGCAGGTGTTGCAGCCCGCGCCGCAGGCAGACCTGGGCCAGTATCGCTGCACCCAGCAGCACGGCGGCAGCGCCGACTGCCGGGTTGCCGATGGCGGCTGCCAGCCCGGTACAGATGGCACCCATCAGCATCTGTGTGCTGCCGTACAGCCCGGAAGCCGAACCGATCAGTTTGGCATCGACGCTGATGGCCTTGGTCAGGATGGCCGGGCTGGCGATGCCAGCGCCGCAGGTCAGGGCGGTCATGCTCAACAGGATGCCGGTGACGGTCAGGTGGCCGATGGCAACCTGGGCGGCCAGAGAGGCAGCGGCAGCCAGGCTCAGCAGGGTGCCGCCGATCAGCAGGCGATTGGCGGCCATGCGCGTGACCAGCCGGCTGGTCACGGCATTGCCCAGCGACATGCCGAAGATGAGCGCGCACAGGTAGAGGCCGACTTCATGCAGCGGGCGGCCCAGCCGGTCGTGGAAGATGAAGGGCGCGCTGGAGATAAAGGCATGCATGCTGGTGGTGGTCAGGCCGCCGCCGATGGACAGATAGACGAAGGCGCGCGAGTGCAGCAGGGTGCGGTAGTTGCGCGCGACCTGGCCCAGGTGGAAGGTCTGGCGGTTGGCATTGGGCAGGGTTTCGGGCAGCAGGCGCCAGGACAGCACCAGCGTGGCCGCGCCGATGACGGTCATCATGTAGAAAACGGTGCGCCATCCGGTGTGACTGGTCATGATGCCGCCCAGCAGCGGTGCCAGGCTGGGGCCCAGCATCATCATCAGATTGAGCAGCGCCAGGCGGCGTACCGCGTCATGGGCTTCCGAAGTATCGCGGGCGATGGCTCGCCCCAGCGCCAGGCCGGCGCAGCCGCCCAGTGCCTGCAGCAGCCGTGCGCCGAACAAGCCTGACAGGCTGCCGGCAAAGGCCGCGAGCAGGCTGCCGGCAACGTACAGGATCAGGCCGGCCATCAGTGTCGGGCGGCGGCCGATACTGTCTGCTATCGGGCCGTACACCAGCTGGCCGGCCGACAAACCCAGGATATAGACGCTGATGGTGGCCTGCATGGCGCCGTTGCTGGCATGTAGTTCCAGCCCGGCGGCGGGCAGGGCCGGGACGAAAAGATTCATCGCCATGGTGCTGGCGATGGTAATGACGGCCAGCAGCCAGAATGGCGGCCGGCCCTGAGGCGCGGACATCATGATTGGGGATCGCTGTTGTTGGCGGCCAGGGTGGCGGATACCTGACGCAGGACTGTCATGGCAAGGGCGAGTTCGCCTTCGGGCAGCCCGCCCAGCAGCCGGGCGCGGACTTCGCCGGCGATGCTTTCAACCCGCAGGCTGAGCGCCCGGCCGGATTCGGTCAGCAGGATGCGCTTGGCACGCTTGTCGTCGGCGTCTTCGACGCGCACGATGTGGCCGTCGCGCTCCAGGGTGACGAGCAGGCGCACCACTGAGGAGCTGTCCAGCCCCATGGTGCGAGCCAGATCTTTTTGATGCAGCGGCGCGGCTGCGCGAGACGCATGCAGCAGGGCACGCCAGGTTGCCTCGGTCAGCCCCAGGGGCTGCAACTCGGCGTCCAGCGCTCGGCGCCACTGGCGTGCGACGCAACTGACCAGCGACGGAAAGGTGGTGTTGGCATTGACGTGAGGGGAATCCTGCGCGCCTGAAAGAGAGTCAGGGTGTGTTTTCATAAAATAGATTGTATATCAATTGATGATATGCAATCTATTTTTTTGGAGTCAATCCCTGCCATAGCATCAGCAGGCCCAGCAAGCTGAGCAAAAGGCCGCAGAGTCGTTCCACCACTGGCAGCCAGCGATGATAGTGGCGCTGCGCCCAAGGGTTGCCGATGAGCGCGGCGACCAGCAGATCCCAGGCCAGCACGACGCAGAACATCCAGATGCCGCATAGCCAGAGCCAGAGCGATGGGGTATGGGTACTGGCGAGCATGGAGGCCAGGCTGCCGTAGAACAATGCGTTTTTCGGGTTGAGCAGGGCCGATAGCCCGCCCATGCCCAGGGCGCGCGGCCAGGACAAGCGTGGCGCATGGGCGGGCAGTCGGCGCTCTGCGCCGGGTGAGGTGGGCTTGCTGCTGCGCATCAAGGCCAGCGCCAGGTAAAGCAGATAGGCGCCGCCTGCCATCTGCAGGCCGCGAAACAACACTGTGTCCGGTTTCAGCAGATCCAGCCCGGCGAATGCGATGGCGATGAACAGGCCATTGGCGAGGGCGATGCCCAGGCAGGCGCTGGCTGCGACGCGCAGGCCATTGCCAGCGGCGAGACGGGTGATCAGCAGGAAATCCGGGCCGGGAGCAAGGAGGGCGAAGAAATGGGCGGTGGCAATCAGAAGAAAGGTGGACATGGCAAGGACAGGCAGAGGCGATGGCCGCCAGTGTGTCCGGTGTCCGGGATCAGGTATTGAATGAAATTGCGGCGGATATGGCGTACCCCTGCCGCCAGCAGGCGTGGCGCCCCTGGGCGGGGGCTGCGGAAGGCGCAGCGAGAGAGGCTGGCGGCAGCCGCCGGTATGACCGCGCCCCGGTGGGCGGCCGCGCTAGGCGCCGCTGCGGTAGCGGCCAGGCGGCATGGCGGCGCGGGCCTTGAACATGCGCTGGAAATGGCTCTGGTCCGCGAAGCCCAGCCGATAGGCCGTATCGGCCAGACTGGCGCCCTGGCGCAGCCAGTCTCGCGCCTGATTGATGCGGAAATCCAGCTGGTAGGCATGGGGTGTCATGCCCGTCGCTGCGCGGAAGGCGCGTATCAGCTGGTAGCGGCCCATGCCGGCCAGGGCGGCCAGCCCGGCCAGCGACGGATTGGCCGCCGGGTCGTCGCGCAAGGCGTCCATCACGCGCAGCAGTGCCGGGCCGGGGGCGCAGCGGGCCAGCGGCGGCAAGGGGGCAGCGGCTGGCCGGGTATCGCTGTCCATGACGAATTCGATGAGTGCGGCATCCTTGGCGCAAGCCGGCTGGCCAGTGCCCAGTATTTGCGCCAGCTGGCGATAGGCCGCATACCGTGGTGGCGCGGTGGCCAGCATGACCTGATCCAAGTACCGGGGCGCAAGCGAGGCGCCCGATAGTGCGGCGTGTTCGATGCGCAGGTCTTCCACCCAGGCGGCATCCAGGTGCAGCATGTGATAACTCCAGCTTTCCAGGGAGGCCGGATTGCAGGCATGGACATGCGCTGGCGGTACGTACACCAGGGTGCCGGGGCCGGTACGCCGCCGGCCGCCCTGGGCACCGGTGAACAGGCTATGGCCGCTGTCGATTGCGCCTATGGAATAGCTGGGGTGGCTGTGGGGCACATAGCAGGCGCGGCTGTGGCTGGCTTGCCGCAGTTCGACATGCGGCAGCAGGGGGTCGCGCCAGAGCCGGACATCGGCGGCAGGAACGGGCGGGACGGCAGCGGCAGTGGATGGCATGGGCAGGACGGATATCGGCTATCGCAGTAGCCTAATATTATGCGTATTCCTTATTCGCATTCATTTCTTTCAGCCCACGGCCCGCCAAGGCGAGGCCTCGTTGCGGTCGATGGCCGGAACGGAGCGGGCCGGACAATGCAGGGCTTCACGGACGGACAGTCATGGCAGACAGCGCTGCGCTGGAGCAACAGAATCGTACGCTGCGCCGCATGAAGCGGCGCGCCCTGGGTTTGCTGGCGCTGACCCTGGCGGGTTTCATCACCAGCCACTTGATGGGCGGCCAGGGCGGCTGGGCGTGGTTGCGCGCCTTCTGTGAAGCGGCCACGGTCGGGGCGCTGGCCGACTGGTTCGCTGTGGTTGCCCTGTTTCGCCACCCGCTGGGCCTGCCCTTGCCTCATACCGCCATTATTCCGAACAAGAAGGAACGGATCGGCGACAGCTTGGCCGTGTTTGTGCGTGACCATTTCCTGGCGCCGGAAACCCTGCTGGAAAAACTGAAGTTGTTCGACCCTGCCGCCCGCCTGGGCGCCTGGCTGGCTGAGCCGGCACAACGTGAGCGCCTGGGGGCGGGCCTGCGCCAGACGGCCTTGCAGGGCCTGGACTTGCTGGATGACAAGGCCGTCAAGGCGGCGCTGACCGATTCGCTGCGCGGCTATTTGCTGCGCTGGAATGCGGCGGGCACCGCCAGCGAAATTTTGAATCTGCTGACGCGCGACGGCCGTCACCAGGTACTGCTGGACGAAGCGCTGCGTCAGTTGGGCGGCTACATCGGCGACGAGGCCGTCAAGCAGCGCATCTCTGCGATGATGGTGCGTTATGCCAGCCGCGAATGGCCCACCTTGCTCAAGGTGGTGGGGGCGGTGACGTCGGTGGACGAACTGTCCGGCCGCCTGGCCGACCGCCTGGCGCGGGCGCTGCTGGAGGAAATGCAGGCCGTGCTGGAAGAGCCTGGGCACCCGTTGCGGCGCGACTATGAAGCCTGGGTGGCGGATTACGTGCGCCGCCTGGGCAGCGACCCGGCGCTGGCCGAGCAGGTGGATGCCATGAAGCAGCGCCTGCTGGCGCATGGGCAGGTGCAGGCCTATATCGACGGCGTGTGGGCAGACATCATGGCCTTGCTGCGGGCCGATCTGGCCGCGCCGGATTCGGCCATAGGCCGCCATCTGGAAAAAGCGCTGGCCGGTTTCGGGGAACGGCTGCGTGACGATGATTCGCTGCGTGATGCCCTGAACGAGCACATCCTGAGCAATGCCGCCAAACTGGCCGACCGGCTGCGCGATGGCGTGACCGAGCACATTTCCCGGACGGTACGGAACTGGGACGAGCGTCAACTGGTGCAGGAGCTGGAGCGCAGCGTGGGCAGCGACCTGCAATACATCCGCTTCAGCGGCACGCTGGTCGGCGGCCTGATCGGCCTGGCCCTGCATGCGCTGGTCTTGTTGATGGCAGCCTAGACCTGGGGGCAAGGTGCCCCCAGGTCTGGCGGACGCTTGCCCCAGGCGGCAGGCATCAATGTTTCACACAGGCCTGCGGTTCACACATAGGCCTGCGGCGGCGAGGGACGGCTTCAGGCCGGGCGGAACACCGGCAGTTGCTGGCCGTTGCCGCTGTCCAGGAAGTCCAGGCGCAGGGCCTGGCCAATGCTCAGGCTGTTGAAATCCTCGGTGAGGATGTTGCTCATCATGAGGGGGCCTTCGGCCAGTTGCACATAAGCCAGGCAATAGGGCGCCGGGCTGCGCAGCAAAATGCTGTAGCTGTATAGCGTGGCCTGGCCGCTGGCTTCGAACCATTCGGTCGCGCCGCCGGTAAAGGGACTATGGTCGCGCGGGTAGTAAAAGGCGGTGCCCGTGTCGCAGCAGCGCTTGAGCATCAGTTTGCCCTGATTGGCTGCTTGCCAGTATGCCGCCGTTTCCGGGTTGGGCTGGGGAGGGATGATGTTGCGGGAGCTCATGGATCAGTCCTCACGTTCCAGAATCATGGTGGCGCTGCCGTGGCGGCCGCCCAGTTGCCCGCCGGTGCCGTGCGCGAGCGCGAGCCGGCAATCGGGCACCTGGACGGCCGGGTGGGCTTCGCCGCGCAGCTGGCGCACGGCTTCCAGCAGGCGCGTCATGCCGCCCCGGTTGCCGGGATGGTTGTTGCACAGGCCGCCGCCGTCCGTATTGACCGCCAGGCGTCCGGTACCTGAAATCAGCCCGCCATCGGCGACGAAGCGTCCGCCGGTGCCGGGGGCGCAGAAGCCCAGGTTTTCCAGCTGGATCAGGACAGTGATGGTAAAGCTGTCGTAGAGCGAGGCGTACTGGATGTCCGCAGGCCGCACGCCGGCCTGGGCAAAGGCCTCGGCGCCGCTGCGCACGCCGCCCGAAGTCAGGATGTCGAAATAGCCGCCATTGAGGTGGCGCACGTTGAAGCCCGCGCCAGTGGGCGTGACGAGCGGGCGTTTCAGGCTGCGGGCGATATCCGGGTGCGCCAGCACCAGCGCGCCGCCGCCGTCGCTGATGATGCAGCAGTCCAGCCGGTGCAGCGGCGTGGCGATGACAGGGGAATCCAGCACATCCTGTACGGTCACGATTTCCTGCCGCATGGCATGCGGATTGTGGCTGGCGTGGTGGGACGCGGCGACCTTGATCCAGGCCAGCTGTTCGGCGGTCGTGCCGTGTTCATGCATGTGGCGCGCGGCGCACATGCCATACACATTGGTGACCACGGCGCCGTAGGGCAGTTCGAACTGCGCTTCCGGGGCGTGCTGCGGCTGCAGGCGCATGGCGGCCTCGGGGGGCAATTTTTCCGCCCTTGGCCGGCCGCCCTGGGTGATGAGCGCCACGCGGCACTTGCCGGCGGCAATGGCCTGCACCGCATGGGCGACGTGATTGATGTAGGCCGAGCCCCAGGTCTCGGTGGTGTCCAGGTGCCGTAGGTTCAGCCCCAGGTATTCCACGACAGACATCGGGCCGGAGCCGGGGGACTCCCAGCCCGGCACATCTCCGGCGCAGAAATAGCCGTCCACATCCTGCAGGCTCAGCCCGGCATCGGCCAGCGCGCCCAGCGCGGATTCAATATGCAGCTGGGCCAGGGTTTTGTCAGCGGCGTCGCGGCTTGGGTGCTCGTAGGCACCAACGATATATGCCTGTCCTTTCATGCTCGGTTTCCTTGTGTGGCAGCGGGGCGGCGCTGCCGGACGAAGGCATGGCGCGTGTTTGGCAGGCGCCATGCCGCGGGTTCAGCGGGTCACCAGCAGCGCATCAAGCGCCATGACGCCCTGGCCTTCCGGGTAGGCCACCAGGGGGTTGATGTCTATTTCCGCAATCTCAGGGCGCGTCAGCATCAAGTGCCCGATCTGCGCGACGGCCTTGGCCACGGCGGGCAGATCCACGGCAGGCTGGCCGCGGAACCCGCGCAGCAGCTGATGGCCCTTGAGCGCCAGCAGCTTGCTGATGATGGCGTCCTGCGGCAGGTCTGGCGGCAGCAATTGCACGTCGCCCAGCGCTTCGACCCAAATACCGCCCAGGCCAACCATCAGAATCGGCCCCCACTGCGGGTCACGGCTGGCGCCAACCACGAGTTCGAGGCCGCGCGCGCCCATTTTCTCGACCAAAGCGCCGTCCAGTTCCACATCTGGCGCGGCACGCCGGATGTTGTCCTGCAAAGTCTGCCAGGCCGCGCGCAGGGCGTCCGCATCGGCAATATTCAATAAGACGCCGCCGGCGTCGCTTTTGTGTGTCAGATGGGCAGCCTGGGCCTTGAGGGCGACGGGATAGCCGATACCGGCAGCAATATGCAGGGCGTCTTCCAGGGAGCGCGCCAGGTCTCCCGGCGGCGTGGCAATGGAAAGCGTCCGCAAAACCTGCTTGCCCAGCCATTCGGCTTGGGCGCCTGGCGCCATCGCAGGCCATGGCTCGGGCGGGGCGCTGGAGGCATGGGCGCGAGAGGTAATGATGGCAGTGGCGGTGGCAGCGGGAGCAGCCATGGCGCCAGGCGTGTTCATGGCGGGCTGCTTGGCGGTTTGTGCAGCGGTCTGTGTAGCGGTCTGTGCCGCGGCTTGAGCGGTGGACTGAGCGGTGGACTGTTCGAGGCCGAAGCGGGTGACGCAAGCCAGCGCCCGCAAGGCGCGCTCCGGGGAGCGCATGATGACGGCGCGATGTTTGCGCGCCAGCGCAATAAAGTCGGCTGCCGGTGGCGTGTCCTCATTTTGCATGACATAGATCGCCGGTTTGCCGCTGTCTGCGGCGCCCGCCAGAAAGTAGTTCAGCCATTCAACCGAGGCGGCCGGTTCGGGCATGGGCATGGAGGCCAGCAGGCTGCCTATGCCGGGATCGGCCAGCAGTGCGGCCACACCGGTCTCCAGAATCGAGGGCTGGTAGGCGGATAAAGTGCCGATATCCAGCGGATTGCGCGATGGCAGGAAAGCCGGCAAGTGCCCGCGCAACGTTTCGGCCTGCGCCGGGGAGAGCGGCGGCATGGCCAGGCCCAGGGTGTCCACATAGTCTTGCGCCAGGCCGCAGATGGCCCCCGAGGCGGTGACCAGCCCCAGTCCGCCGGTGGGCGGGGTGGGGTAACGCAGCATCAATTGGCCGACGTCAATGACTTCTTCCAGGGTGTCCACCACCAGCACGCCGGCATGACGGGCCATCAAGCGCATGGCGGCGTGGTTGCCAGCGAGAGCGCCGGTATGGGATTGCGCCGCTGCCTGGGATTGCTCGCTGCGGCCTGGGTGCAGCATGATGACAGGCTTGCCCTGCGTTCGCGCCGCGCGGGCGGCATCCAGGAAATCGGCGGCTGAACGGATTTGCTCGGCGTAAATGACAATGGCGCCGGTATACGGGTCTGCGGCATAGAAACGCACCATTTCCGCCAGTCCGGTCTGGGCTTCGTTGCCGGTGGTCATCATGTATGACAGCGGTACGCCGCGTGCCAGCAGCGAGGCGGCGATATGGGCGCCCACGCCGCCGCTCTGGGCCACGATGGCGATGGCCGGGCCATCTTCCGGGTTCAGGCGCGGTGGCAGAACCAAGGGCACCATCATCACGTAGAACGCATCGGCGTAGTTGAAATAGCCCACGGTGTTGGGGCCCAGCAGGGCCAGGCCGCCCGCGCGGGCTATGGCGGCGATTTCCTGCTGTTGCTGGCGGCCGGCCTCGCCCATTTCCGCAAAGCCGGAGGCAAAGCAAACGGCGCCCCGTATGCCTTTCGCCACGCAGGCCTGGACGGCATCGCGCACGGCTTCGGAAGGCAGCATCAGGATGGCAAGCTCGATGCCGTCGGGAAGCTGGGAGATATCGGTCAGGACAGGGCGTTCGCCCAGTGTGCCGCCGCTGCGGCCCACCAGGTGGATGGGTCCTTGGTAGCCGCCATTGATCAGGTTGGCCAGCACGACCTGTCCGGCGGAACCGGGTTTGCTGGACATGCCGATAATGGCAACCGAGGCCGGACGGAAGAACGGACGGATGTCCGGTGCGGCCGGGGGAGTGAAATGGGCGGCATCAGGGGTGGGCTTCATGGTCTCCTCGTGCAGTGGGGCTGGCGGTAGGCTGCCGTTGCGTGCCGGTCAGGGCGGGCGCAGGGCGGCAGATGCCTGCGGGTGGCAGGCCAAATCCTGGGCAGATGGCGGAGGCGGGGCGTGGGCTTAGCCGCCGGGCACGACCTTGGCGGCGCGTTTTTGCAGGAATGCCTGCAGGCGTTCCTTGGCAGCCGGTTCGCCTTGTGCGATGGCTGCCATGAGCGCTTCGGTGAACAGCCCGTGGGACATGGGCTGCTCGGCGATCAGCGGCAGGGCATTCAAAATGGAAAAATTGGACATCGACGCATTGCCCGCGATGCGTTCCGCCAGTTCCCTGGCCTTGGCCATGCCGGCGCCGGGAGGCGTGACGTAATGCACCAGGCCGGTGGCATGGGCTTCCCTGGCGTCCAGGACATGGCCTGTCAGCATCATCTCGGTGACACGGGAAAAACCGATGAGTTTGGCGATGCGCACGGAGCCGCCGCCGCCCAGGAAAATGCCGCGTTGTCCTTCCGGCAGACCGAAATAGGCGGTTTCCTCTGCGATGCGGACATGCAGTGCGGAGGCCAGCTCCAGCCCACCGCCGACAACGGCGCCATGCAGCACGGCTACCACGGGGACGCGGCCGAACTGAATGCGTGAAAACGCTTCATACCAGGCCAGCGACTGATGGATGCCTTCGGCTGTGCTGGTGTCGGACAATTCGCTGAGGTCCAGTCCGGCGCTGAAGTGTGTGCCTGCGCCCTTGAGGATGGCAGCCCGGACGCTGCCGGGCAGGCCGGAAAAACAATCCTGCAACTCATGGATGACGCCCATGCTGAGAGCATTGCGCTTCTCCGGCCGGTTGAGGGTGATGGTGGCGATGGCACCGTCTATGTCCAGTGTCACCAGCGGGGTGTTCCGAGGGGTTGGCATTGTCTTCTCCTTGCCAGGCCGGACGCTCTTTTTTGGATACTGGGTGTCCGTGCCATTTAGTTATCTTTATTAATTGTTTATTTGGATAACAGTCTGTCATGCTATTCTTTCTGCTGCAAGGGCCATGAAAGGTAATTTTTCATAGGTTTTTCCCTTAATCTGTCAGCTGTTTTGCAG
This sequence comes from Kerstersia gyiorum, assembly GCF_004216755.1. Taxonomy (GTDB): domain Bacteria; phylum Pseudomonadota; class Gammaproteobacteria; order Burkholderiales; family Burkholderiaceae_B; genus Kerstersia; species Kerstersia gyiorum. The sequence goes on along the minus strand of NZ_SGWZ01000003.1, from coordinate 376,945 downwards.
GTTGAGATACACACATGTAAATGCATGTTTTGTTTTTTTTGATAATTGATTTTTAGGCTAGTTGGCTTATCCGAACTGGCCGGGAGGCAAGTGGATGGTGCACGCTGAGGACCGGGTGTTGGCCGATATCGGGCAGGCGCCTGCCGCACTTGAGAACCTGGCGCTGGATCTGTGCCATGACGCGCTGGGCTATGCGCTGAGGCGCGCACAGGTTCGTTCCTACGAGCTGTTGTTCGGCATACTGGGTGCGGATGCACTGACGCCTGCGCGAATTACCGCGCTATCGTTGATCGCCACGCATCCAGGAATGAACCAGTCGGCGCTGGCGGAACACCTGCAGGTCAACCGTGCCAGCGTGGTCAAGGTGATAGATACGCTGGAGCGCCATGGTTTTGTGCAGCGTTGCCCGGTACCAGGCGACCGGCGCAGCCATGCGCTGGCGGTGACGGGCGCGGGACGCGAAGAGCTGCTGGCACTGCGGCGGAAAATGGATACCTACGAGCGTGCGCTGGCAGAACGGCTGGACACCGGCGAGCGGCAACAGTTGATGCGTTTGCTTGAAAAAGTAGCTGCGCCGGCTTCTGCATGAGCCGTGGCGCTGTTGTCTGCCGTGTGGGTAGGAAGAGCGTGGGACGGGCCCGGCCTTAGCGGGAACGGCGTGCAACCTTGTTGAGCAGTTCCAGCAGCATGAAGCGTTCTGCCTGGGTCAGGCCGCGCAGCAGGTCGTTTTCCATGCGCAGGGAAATCTGGTAGCCGCGGTCGGCCAGTTCCTGTCCTGCGGGAGTCAGGTGCACACGGATGGAGCGCTTGTCCGTGGTATTGCGCTCGCGCAGCAGCAGGCCTTTTTCGCTCAGGCGGTCCAGCATGACAGTGACCTTCGGTGCCGGCAGGGCCAACGCCTGGGCCAGCTGCTTTTGCGTGACGCCTGCATTGTTGGCAATGATCAGCAGCATGGAGAATTCTGCCGGCCGCAGATCCAGCGGCTGGCCGATGTGCTTGATGAATACCTTGCGGGTAGGGGCGGTGGCCATGGCCAACTGGTGTCCCAGTACATGGTGCAGGCAACTGGTATCCAGCGTGGATGAGCTCGAAAGGGCTTGCGGGTCTTTTTCTTCCATGTCGGACCTTGATTGTCGCAGGTCTATATTATGGCCCGGTTGCATGGAGAGAATGCAGGTAGCCGCTGAGTTTTCGCTAGGGATTCACTGCATGAGCAGGGAAATCCTCCCTGTTGCCCAGGGAGGATATCTTTAGGTGGCGGGATTCAGTCCTTGGGTTCAAGTTGCCAATCACCATTGACGACTTTCAACACGACTGTGCTTTTCGGCGAAAAACCCCAGTGATCGCTGGGGGTGTAATCGAGCATGCCCTGGGAGACGGGCAGTTCCGGCATCGCCTCCAGCGCGTCGCGCAGTGCGGCACGGAATTCGGGCGTTCCCGGTTTGGCGGATTGCAGCGCCATGGGGATGACATGCTTGAGCAGTTCCTGGATGTCATAGGCGTGGGCGGCGAACTGATTGCGTGTACCGGGACCGTATTTCGCCTCGTATTGCTGGACGTAGTCCATGGCTGCCTGTTTGGACGGGAAATCCGCCGGCAACTGTTCCGCGACGACAGCAGGCCCGGACAGGACGTAGGCGCCTTCGAGCGCCTTGCCGCCGACGCGCAGCAGATCCCGGCTGGCGGCCGCGTGGGTCTGGTAAAGCTTGCCCTTGTAGCCGCGTTCGACCATGGCCCGGTGCGGCATGGCTGCACCGGAACCGGAGGCGACGATCAGGACGGCATCCGGATTGGCGGCTACCAGCTTCAGGCTCTGGCCGGTCACGCTGTTGTCGGTTCGCTGGAAACGTTCGACAGCGGAAAGCGCTATGCCATGATCTGCCGCCATTTTGCTGACATCCTGCAGCCAGGACTCACCGTAGGCGTCGGTATATCCCAGGAATCCGAGGGTCTTGATGCCCTGGCGCTGCATGTGGTCGAACATGGCTTCCGCAATCGTGGCCGATGAGGGGGCGAGGCGGAAGGTCCAGGTTTCCTTGCCAGGCGGAATCGGGGGCGGAGATACCGCCAGCTGCGGCGTTTTCGACTCCAACGCTACATCTACCATGGCCAGCGCAATGGGCGTGGCGGCCGAGCCGACGATCACATCGACCTTGTCTTCGGTGATCAGGCGCCGGGTATTGCGGATGGCGACGGTGGGATCGGTTGCGTCGTCCATGACGATGACTTTGAGTTTCTCTCCAGCGATTTCATCTGGCCAGAGTTTGATGCCATTCTGGACCTGCAGGCCCAGGGCGGAGGTCGGCCCGGTCAAGGGCAACACAACGCCGATGGTGACATCGGCAGCAGCGGGCAAGGCGATGGCGCTGGCGCAGGCTGCCAGCCAGGCCGTCGCGCGGAACTGGGTTTTCAACATGGTGGTCTCCTGGTTATTTTGTTAATTATGATAAATATATGGCCAGGATTTACCGATGGGAATAACCCGTATATTGCTGTGTATAAAGGGTTTTCCTTATTTGTTTGTTTTCCTTGTTAAATTAATTGTTTTCTTTTTTCTGTTTTTCCTGCAGGCCAGGGGTAGGGTAGGGGCCGGCCTACCAGGCATGCGTCAAATCCAGTGCCATGGAGCTTTTCACCTCTTCCATGACCGCATAGGTGCGGGTTTCGCGCACCCCCGGCAATTGCCACAGCACCCGGCCGGCGAAATCCCGATAGGCTTCCATATTGTCGTGGCGGGTTTTCAGCAGGTAGTCGAAGCCGCCTGCCACCATATGGCATTCCATGATTTCCTGGCGGTCTTGCACGGCCAGCTTGAACTCTTCAAAGACATTCGGCGTCGTGCGGTCGAGCAGGACTTCCACAAATACCAGCAAACCGGCTTTCAGCTTGCGTGGATTGAGTCGTGCTTCGTAGCCCAGGATGTAGTTTTCGCGGGTCAGGCGCTGAACTCGCGCGAGTACCGCAGTAGGGGATAAAGAGACGGCTTCGGCCAGTTTTGTGTTGGGAATCCGGCCGTCCTGCTGCAGCAGTTCGAGGATGCGGATGTCCATTCGGTCTAACTCGTGTTCCCCGGTGCTCATTTTGATTTTTTCTCTATTTATGGTGATTTTTATGGAGAAAAATTTTAATCATCTTCAAAGATAATAGCAAAAAATTTGGCGATATCCGCCTGTGTCTTTCTTGGATGATCCTATGTCCATTTCCGCTCCTGTAGCCGCCCCCCAGGCCTCCTCTGCTGCTGCTCCTGCCGCCGCCCCGTTTGCCCATGTGACGCCGCTGGCGCCGCAATCCGAATTGCGGGCTGCCATTACGGCGGCCTGGCGCCGGCCTGAAACCGAAGCTGTCCCCTGGTTGCTGGAGCGTGCGCGCCTGCCGGCGGATCTTTCCGGCCGCGCCCAGGCGCTGGCGCTCAAGGTCGCCAGTGCGCTGCGCCAGCGCAAGACGGCGTCCGGCAAAGCCGGCCTGGTGCAAGGCCTGCTGCAGGAATTTGCGCTGTCGTCACAGGAAGGGATTGCGCTGATGTGCCTGGCGGAAGCGCTGCTGCGTATTCCCGACAAGGCGACGCGTGATGTCCTGATCCGCGACAAGATCAGCCGGGGCAACTGGAAAGAACACGTCGGTCAAAGCCCGTCCGTGTTCGTCAATGCGGCAGCCTGGGGCCTGATGCTCACCGGCAAGCTGGTGGCTACCCATAGCGAAAAGGGCATGAGCGCTTCGCTGGGACGCCTGATCGCGCGCGGTGGCGAACCCTTGATCCGCAAGGGTGTGGACATGGCGATGCGGATGATGGGCGAACAGTTCGTCACCGGCGAAACCATGGAAGAAGCGCTGCGCCACGCGAGTTCGCTGGAGCCGCAGGGCTTCCGCTATTCCTATGACATGCTGGGCGAGGCTGCCTTGACGGCGGAGGATGCACAACGCTACCTGAATGACTACGAACAGGCCATTCACGCCATCGGCAAGGCATCCAATGGCCGTGGCGTCTATGAAGGCCCGGGGATTTCCATCAAGTTGTCCGCGTTGCACCCGCGCTACAGCCGTGCGCAAGTGGAACGTGTGCAGGCCGAGCTGTATCCCATTGTGCTGAAGCTGGCACGCCTGGCGCGCCAATACGATATCGGCCTGAATATCGACGCGGAAGAGGCTGATCGCCTGGAAATCTCGCTGGACCTGCTCGAGCGCCTGTGCTTCGAGCCGGATCTGAAGGGCTGGAAGGGCATCGGTTTCGTCATCCAGGCCTACCAGAAGCGTTGCCCCTTCGTGATCGACTATGTGATCGACCTGGCGCGGCGCAGCGGCCAGCGCCTGATGATCCGTCTGGTGAAGGGCGCCTACTGGGACAGCGAAATCAAGCGTGCCCAGATCGACGGCATGGACGGCTATCCGGTCTATACGCGCAAGCCCTACACCGATCTGTCCTACATCGCCTGCGCCCGCAAGCTGCTGGGCGCGCCGGATGCCATTTACCCGCAATTCGCCACGCACAACGCGCAGACCCTGGCCACGATTTATGAACTGGCCGGCCCGGAAAATTATCAGCCCGGCCAATATGAATTCCAGTGCCTGCACGGCATGGGCGAACCCCTGTATGAACAGGTGGTCGGGCCGGTGAGCGAAGGCAAGCTGGGCCGTCCCTGCCGCATCTATGCACCGGTGGGTACGCATGAAACGCTGCTGGCCTACCTGGTGCGCCGTTTGCTGGAAAACGGCGCCAATACATCGTTTGTGAATCGTGTGGCGGATCAGGGCATTTCCCTGGAAGAGCTGGTACGCGATCCGGTGACGCTGGTCGAAGCCATGGCCGCCGCCGAAGGCACGCTGGGCCTGCCGCACCAGGGCATTCCGCTGCCGCTGGATCTGTATGGCAGCGCCCGCCGCAATTCAAGCGGCCTGGACCTTGCCAATGAACAGCAGCTGGAACAGCTGGTCGCCAACCTGCGCGAGTCGTCTCGTGCCGCTTTGGTGGCGCGCCCCATGTTGGCGGTGGAGCTGGACCAGCTGGGCGAAGCCGAACGGGTGCGCAATCCGTCGGACCTGCGCGATGCAGTCGGTACCATGCATGCCGCCAGTGTGGAGCAGGTCGATGCCGCCTTGCAGGCCGCCCATGATTACGCGCATCAATGGGCCGCCGTGCCGGTGGCCGAGCGCGCCGCCATGCTGGATCGTGCTGCCGATGCCATGGAAGCGGAAATCCAGCCGCTGATGGGAATTCTGGTGCGTGAAGCCGGCAAGACCTACGCCAACGCCATCGCCGAAGTCCGCGAAGCCGTGGACTTCCTGCGCTATTACGCGGCCCAGGCGCGCAGCCAGTTCGACAATGCCACGCACCGTCCCTTGGGTCCGGTGGTCTGCATCAGTCCGTGGAACTTCCCGCTGGCGATCTTCACCGGCCAGGTGGTGGCCGCCCTGGCTGCCGGCAATACGGTGCTGGCCAAGCCTGCCGAACAGACTCCGCTGGTGGCGGCGCAGGCCGTACGCCTGCTGTGGCAGGCTGGCGTGCCACGTGCAGCCGTGCAACTGGTGCCCGGCAGCGGCAGTGTCGTGGGCGCGCGCCTGACGGCGGACGAGCGCGTCCAGGGCGTGATGTTCACCGGTTCCACGGAGGTGGCGCGCATCCTGCAGCGCACGCTGGCGCGGCGCCTGGGCGCCAATGGCCAGCCGGTGCCGCTGATTGCCGAAACCGGTGGCCAGAATGCGATGATCGTCGATTCTTCCGCGCTGACCGAACAGGTGGTGCAGGACGTGATTGTTTCCGCTTTCGACAGTGCCGGCCAGCGTTGCTCGGCCCTGCGCGTCCTGTGCGTGCAGGAAGATGCGGCCGACCGTCTCATCACCATGCTCAAGGGTGCCATGGCCGAACTGCGCCTGGGCAACCCTGCGTTGTTGGCCAATGACATCGGCCCGGTGATCGACGCCGAAGCCCAGGCCAATATCGACCGCCACATCGAGCAACTGCGTGCCAAGGGACGTCCCGTGCACCAGCTGTCGCTGGGGGGCGAGGCCGCGCGTGGCGCCGCGACCGCCCACGGCACCTATGTGGCACCGACGCTGATCGAATTGCCGGACCTGGCCGACCTGCAGCGCGAAGTCTTCGGGCCGGTGCTGCACGTGATTCGCTACCGTCGCGAGCAACTGGACAACATCCTGGCGCAGATCCGCAATACCGGCTATGGCCTGACCATGGGCCTGCACACCCGCATCGACGAAACCATCGAACACGTGGTGGCAGGCGCACATGTCGGCAATATGTACGTGAACCGCAATACCGTGGGCGCAGTGGTCGGCGTGCAGCCCTTCGGCGGTGAAGGGCTGTCAGGCACCGGCCCCAAGGCCGGCGGGCCGCTCTATCTGTACCGCCTGCTGACGACGCGCCCGGAAAAGGCCCTGGCCACGCCCTTTGCCACGGGCGCCGCACAACAGCGTGCTGCACTGCCGGCAGCGGCGCAAGCCCTGGCGCAATGGCTGCGCCAGAACCCCGGCGTGCGTCCGGTGCGCGAACCCATGGCGTTCTTCAGTGGCAACAGCTATGCGCTGACAGGGCCGACGGGCGAAAACAACGTGTATAGCGTGCTGCCGCGCATGGCCGTCCTGGGCGTAGCGGCGAGCGAACGCGATTACATCGTGCAGCTGGCAGCGGTCCTGGCCGTGGGCAGCCGCATGGTCTGGAATGGCCAGGACAGCGTGGCCCGTACCCTGCACCAGCAACTGCCGCAGGAAGTCCGCAGCAGCGTGTTGCTGGCGGACGACCTGGCAACGGCCAGCTTCGACGCTGCCCTGCATCATGGCGACGAAGCCTCGCTGCTGCAGTTGCAGCAGCAGATCGCCAGCCGTGACGGCATCATCGTCAGTATCGCCAGCCTGAAGCCGGGTGCAGCGGACATCCCGCTGGAACGTCTGGTCATCGAGCGCGCGCTCAGCGTGAACACAGCGGCAGCGGGTGGTAACGCCAGCCTGATGACGATGGCGTAAGCCGCTCGCCCGTTACCGTTACGCAGAAGGCCGGGAGCATTCTGCGTAACGGTGCCAGACAGCGCATCGTGATGCCTGTCTGGCTGTGGGCGGCATGCCTGCGCGGGGCATAATAGCCGTCCCGATGATAGATCGACGGTATGCCATGGCGCCCAAACTGATCCCCATTCTGCTGTTGCTGGCTTCGAACGTCTTCATGACAATCGCCTGGTACGGGCACTTGAAGTTTCCCAACAGCCCCCTGGCCAAAGTCATTCTCATCAGCTGGGGGATCGCGCTGGTGGAATATTGCCTGGCCGTCCCGGCAAACCGCATCGGCCACGGTGTCTATAGTGCCGCCCAGCTCAAGACCATTCAGGAAGTCATCACGCTGGCAGTCTTCGCCGTCTTTTCGGTGGTCTATCTGAAGGAAAGCCTGACGCTGAACCATCTGGTGGGCTTCGGCTTCATTGCGCTGGGGGCCTGGTTTGTGTTCAAGGGGCCGCTGTAGGCGGTACGATTTCCGCTTCTTCCTGAATGGGACGGACAAGCCGCTTGCCAGGCAATGCGAGCCTGTGCCATGGACCCGGGCAAGCAGGCAGGCAACAGGCTTGTTGTGTTCTCAGAAGCTGGCTTCGAGTTTCAATATGGCTTCTGTTTGCCGATACGCATAGGCCCAGTCCAGGCTGCTGTTGTTGACCGTGCGTTTCAGGTACAGATTGGGCGTGACACCAGCGAATGCCAGCCGGGGCATGGCGAGATTCACAATGTAAATTTGCTGGTGATCCTTGCGCCTGCCGCCCATCAAACCGTTGAATTCGTCGTTGCGTATGCGTCGGTAGAGTGCGGTGGCATTGAGACGGAATCCGATATCGAAATGGCGGTACATGCCCAGGTTCGCCATGTATTCCTTGCTGCTTGCCGTGCGATCCGGGAACAGTTTCCGGGTGAAGTTGAAGCCTCCATAAAGCGCGGTCTTCGGGTTCAGCAGGTAGGAGCCGTAGAGGCCGAACTGGTTTTCATCGTAGTTGGCGAAGTACTGGCGTTCCTGACCACGGAAACTGAAGTGTTTGCGTTGCGCATTCACGCCAAGCTGCGCGCCAGGGGCCAGGGTGTATTTCCAGTCCAGCCGCAGCCCTGCCGCCTGGTAGCGCACATGGTGATTGCCATAGTTGTGCTCGAACAGCGGCGTCAGCGAAACATCCTGGCTCGCACTCAGGTAGTTATAGCCCGCGTAGAGCAGGCTGGTGCTTTCGTCGTAGTGGGTGGTCACGTTGTCGGCCAGGCGATTCTGGCGAGGCAGCTTGCCGTAGCTGATGCCGCGCACCAGCAGGTTGTGATGTCCGGCAAGCGGGTAGCGCCGCATGGCGGCGAAGTCATAGCTCAGCATGGCCGACGAGATGGGTGCTGGCATGGTGCGTGTGGCCTGGCGGCAGAGTATGCCTGGCAACAGGCAAGTGATGAACTGCGTGCTCATGCCATTGGCCTGGTTGATGTTGCTGTTGTAGCCCATGCCCAGGGCAAAGGAACCATGCCAGGCATTGCGTTCGCCCAGCGCATTCTCGAAACTTTCAATAACCGGCCTGACTGCCTCGGGAATGCCTGCGATGGAAATCTGTTTGAACAGCTCAGCGGCTTCGCGGGATTTCTGATTCTCGAAATACATGCGCGCCAGCTCCAGCTTGGCCCGGGAGAACTGCGGGTTGGCTTGCAAGGCTTGCTCCAGCTTGCGTTCTGCTGTGCCGTAGTCGCGTGCCTCTCTCGCCAGCATGCCTTCGGCCAGTAAAACCAGGCTGGTGTCGTAGCTGGGCAATTGCTGGTATTTCTGGACGAACTGGGCAAGCTTGGGCCATTGTCGCAAGTTCATCGACACGTAGATGGCCGGTTCCAGGTCAGCCAAGGTATTTTCCACGCTGTAGGTCGTTTTGCCGATGGTGATCAGAGAGGCGGGATCCATGCCTGGCGGCGTCTCTTCAGGCAAATAGCCTCGTTCCCGCTCGGCGGTACGCTGGTCGATCTGGTTGAGCAATAGGCGGGTGTCGTCATCGTCGGCCTGCGCGGTAGCAGTCAGCAGGCCGGACAGCGCCATGATGGCGAGGAAAAAGCGGGGCAGCATGGGAAAGCCTATGGGGGCGCAGAGAGAAAAAAGGCAGGAAAGGGGGCGAACCAGCCCCTTTCCTGCGGCCTTAGCGAGTGATCGCGGAGGGCGGCGGGTTATTGCCTGGCGCCGCCGAATGCCATGCTGTCGCTGGGGACGAGATCATCCTTGTAGTAGCCGGCGAGGGCTTCTGCCGCATCACCGTAGAAGTGCCCCTTGATGCTGCCGTCGAGATTGGCGAAGGAGCCGTCAGCGGAGATGGTCGTGTTGGCGAAGCTGACGTAGTCGATGTTGCCGGTCAGCGTGTTGCTGCCGCCGCCATAGTTCGCCGTCAGGATGCCGGTATAGACGCCGTCCTGCGTGCCCGGGTTGTACTGAGACACGCCTACGACGTCATAGGTGGCGTTGACCAGCGTGGGCATGCTGGTGGTGGGGTTCTCACCGACATAGAACGCGGTATGCAGGTCGTTATCGAGGTTGAGGTTGGTGTCGTTGCCCATGCCGGTATTCGACCCCTTGGGTGCCCACTCACCGAAATAGACTTCGTAGCCTGGCACCTTGGCGACGACTTCGCCGCCAAAGTGAGGATAATTCGGTTGCGGATCGCTGATCTGGCGGTAGGCATAGATTTCCGTGCCGTTGGCGGTTTCTGCTTTCCACGTTTGGGAGAACGTGGTGGTGCCGATCTTGATGTAGTAGTAGGAGCCCGTATGGTTGGGATCGTTATAGGCGGCCTTTGTTTGCGCGATCGGGCCACCCGCGAAGCTGACGATGCCAGATTGTGGCAGGGGCGTTCCAGCAGCCGAACTAGGCATGGAAATACCGGCCAGGTCAGGGCCTTGCAGCGTCGAAGGGCCTGCGACTACGTAAGCGGTCGTTGCGCCGCCGAGCACAGTGGCTGCCATGCTTTGCATGGACATCATGGCCAGGGTGGAAGCGATGGCGAGTTTCGAGAGTTTCTTCATTTCAATTTTCCTTAAGGTTAAGGTTGGTTGACGACCGTTTTTTCAAAAAAACGGACAAAAAATCTGAAATTAGCGTTCAGAACCGCGCCGTCAGCCCGGCCTTGATCGTGCGTCCTGGGGCGGGTTGCATCACCCGTGCCAGCGGGTCGATGTAGTAGCGGTTGGTGATGTTGTTGATGCCCAGGTCCAGCGACAGGTTGTCATTCACCTGGTAGCTGGCGTAGGCGTCGAAGACCCAGATCGGGTTCCAGTAATAAGGCCGGTTGACGGCGTAGGAGAGACCCGTAACGGCGAGCGCTTCCTCGTCTTTATTGTTCGCGCTGCTGTGATAGGTCATGCGGCCGCCGATTTCCAGCTTGCGGTCCATCAATCTGGTGCCTACATCCAGATTGATGGAGTATTTCGGCTGCAGGCTGGTGCGGGAAAACGAAAACGGGAAGCCGGCGGTAATGCAGGCGGGAATTCGGTTCTGGACCGGGTCCAGATAAGAGGCGTAATCGCGGTCGCACATTTCGTTTTTCAGGCGATAGGTGCCAGCCAGGTTGGCGAAGAATCTGCCACTATCCATGCGAGTTTGCAGTTCAATACCAGTCATCTTCTTCTTGTCGAACTGGACGATATTGAAGGTGTTATCGCGGTCTATATAGTCATGAATGGTGTTGTGGAAATAGTTGATGCGGAAATCGGCATATTCCAGGCTGGGGAAATAATCAGCCAGGTTATGCACATAGCCGACTTCCCAGTTATAGGCATGCTCAGGCTTGCTGGCGGAAGCGGCCAGGTATGTCGCCTTGTAGCCCCAGACAGCTTGGGTATCTTCATACAGGCTTGGGAAACGGATGAATTCCGCGTAGCGCGCGTATAGCCTGGTGTTTTGCGTCAGAGAGATATTGGCGCCGAATTGAGGTGCCCAGGCATGGCCTTTCTTTTTTTCTGGCTGTTGCCAGCTATCTATGTCGGTGGCATAGCTGTAGACGTTGTTGTTGGTGCCCGGGTAAACGAAATTCGCGATGCAACCTTCCTGGCCTTGTGCATTTTCGGTGCAGGCATTGAGGTCTATGGTGCCGTTCAGAAAGGGATTGTTGTCGGCAAAGCCCTCAAAGGAATTATTGTAGGGAACCTCGATGTAATTATTTGCGTCGTAAGTGGTGTACCAGACGCCATCAATTTTGTTGGACCAGGCTTCTTGGGCGAAAGTCTCTGCATCAGGGTATTGCGCCAGGAAGTTTTCCAACCGGGTGCCAGTGTATCGGTCTATCCGGGACTGATATGTGGCATAGGAAGTTGCTTTGATGGCGCTTACTTCTTCATCGCTCAGCAATCGGTAATAGTTATATCTTTTGGCGGTGATGCTGCTTTCAGAAACTTTATAAGCCTCTACCTGATTAGCCCGTTTTTCTGCCAGGCCGTCATCGAACGACCAGTAGTCGCTGTAGCGCGCGCCAGCGTAAAGCTGCAGCCAGTCGACAGGTTTCCAGTCGAAGTTGAAGGCGAAATCCCATTGCTGGCGCGTGCCGCTGCGGGGGCCCAAATGATTGACACCCCAGGTCAGTTCCGTTACACGCATCCCTTCCGATGCGTCCGATTGACGCAGCTTTTCCTTGGTGAAGTCACCCGACAGGGTCAGGTGCAGGCGAGGGTGCAGTTCCGCCGTATTGCTCAGGTTGAAGCCCCAGCGTTTGTGCGTGGAAATCTGCAGCGCTTTTGGATAGATGGTGTAGGCATCATCGACATTGGACAGTTTCTCTGGCGGCGTGCCAGGAACATCGGTGCAGTCAATCGTAATGTCACCGCCTAGCACATTGCATCGGACATGGTTGTTCCAGAGGCCATCACCGCTGTGATACTCGCCATCGCCGGTGATGCCATAGACCAAATCGCCATTTTGGTGGCGCCAGCTTTTGCTGTCGGTCATCCAGGCGTTGGCATTCAGGTTGATGTACTTGTTGCCTTCCGGTTTGAAGCTGTAGCCCAGGTTCAGCGTGTCCTGCTTGACCTTGCTGTAGGGCAGTTGCGCCTGGTTGCCTTCTAATACTTCGTCGCGCACGGCCCAGGACACCAGCCAGGGCAGGCTTTCGCCATATTGCTGGTTGCTGTGCATGTAGCTCAGCTTGATGGACTGGTCATGGGGGAGGTACAGTGAACCCTTCAGCAGGTAGGATTCCTGGTTGTTCGATGTGTTGGTGACTTCCTGGCCGGGCAGGAAGTAATTGGCCACGTAGTTCGATTGCAAACCGCCAATACCGCCATCGGCATTGAATTGCGCGGTGGCCTGGTCCTGCCAGGTATCCGTCTGGTATTTTTCCGCGCCATGGGTGCCGCTGTAGTAGTTGCCGCGCTTGCGGTAGCTGTAGGCTGCCAGGAAGTCGAAATGCTCATGCTTTTTCGCCATGGCCAGGCGAAACGAGTTGTCGTCAAAATTAAAGTCCTTGCCGCTGGCACCGCTTCTCGGGGCCACTTCCAGGCCACCCCAGCTTTTTCCCACGTTGATTTGCCCATCAGTGGAGCTATATGCTCCCTCGACATCCCGGTAATCCTGCCCGAAAAGACTCTTCCAGTTCTCCTGCGCGCGCACGGCATTCGTGCCTGTTTCCGTCTTGAGTTCCATGCCGAAGGTGTTGCCCGGCTGGATGATGTCATCGGGTTCCAGCGTCCTGACCTGCACCGCACCGCCTATGCCGCTCTTGAGTCCCGGTGTCAGCGAGGGGCCTTTTTCCACCATGATGCTGCCGACCAGATTGGGGTCGATGTAGTTGCGGTTGGCGACACCTGCAGGTCCCATCCAGATGGAGGTGGCCTGCTCGGTGCCGTCGATGGTGACGGGAATCCGGCCTTCGCCCTGGACGCCGCGGATGTTCGGGTCCAGCGCGCCGCTGTTTCGGTTGTCGCCGCTGTAGACGCCGTTCATGCCCTTGAACAGGTCGCCAGCCGTGGCGCCTTTGTAGCGCTCGATTTCTTCCTTGCCCTGATAGACGTTGACGACATCCTTGTCGAAAACCTGGTTGCGGCCGTGTTCGTCGCGGTTTTCGTAGCTGCCTTCGATTTGCACTTCCTCAAGGGTGGTCACGGTGCTGTTGTCCGGAAGCGCGGTGTCGGCTGGCTCGGTGATGGCGCCGGCTGCCTGTGCATTTGACGGGGTGCTCAAGGGCACACTCAGGGCGAGTCCGATGAAAATGACCAATTGGCGTAGCGCGAAAGGGTGCGCGGCCGGGTGCAGACTGGGTGGCATGTAGACAGATCCGAAAGCGGGGAAGTTGGTGAACGGCAGGGTGTCAGGAGAGTGCCGCCGTCCTGGAGTAGCTATGTCGGATCAAATCTTATCTGTAAATAAGAATGCGTCTCATACGATTTCATATGGAAAAAGCATGATTTCGTATGCGGGCGGCAGATGGGGGGGCGTACAGGAGAGAGGGGGGACTGGGAGGGTATGGGGAGAAGACGCGGCGGCGGCCGCCGGGGCTGGGCGCGGGCGGCTATGGCCGCCCCGGGCAGGCAGGTAGCATGCTGAGCGGTGCCGGTCAGGCGCGGTGCAAGGGGGTCAGCGGTCTTCCACGCGTTTGCCGAAAATCGCCTTGGGGGATTGGCCGTAGTAGCGGGTGAAGGCAACTGTGAAGTTGTTGGCGTATTTGTAGCCCACCTGCCAAGCCGCCTGCGAGACTTGCTGACCGGCTTCCAGCAGGGCATGGGCCTTGCGCATGCGCAGTTCCAGCAGTAGTTCTGCCGGCGTCGAACCGTAGAGATGCAGAAAGCCTTCCTTGAGCTTGTTTTTGTTCAGGCCGGTGGTGGTGGCCAGGTAGTCCAGCGTGAGGGGCTTGTCGAGGTGTTCAGCCAGCATGTCGCGGGCGTGCTCTATCCGCTCCAGATCGCGTGGCGCCATGGCGCAGGACGCTGCATCCTGGCGCGGTGCAAGCAAGTTGAACTGTTCATTCAACAGGCTGAGCGCATGGATGTGCAGATCCAGCCGTGATGGCGCTTCCTGGTCGGCTTGCAGATGGCGCAGCAGTGCTGCTGCATGCGACAGGGTCATGGGAGATCCGGCGCGGAATGCCAGGCGATTGAGGCGGCTGTTACCGAATAGCTGGATGGTGCGGGTGTCGCCCAGGTATTTCCGGATGAGTTGCTCGTCAGCCACGATACGCAGTTGCGCGACGGTATCGCCGGCTTCGTAGCGTCGCTCGCCAGGAATGGCCTGGAAGGCGGTGATGGTGGTGTGGCCGGCCTGGAATTCCAGGCGGGTGGCATCTTGGCCCAGATAGCTGGAACGGCCTTGCAGGCCGATAGTGACCACCATGACGCGGCCCCGGTGCGGGCCATTGGTTTCCTCGACCAGCGATTGCAGCGGATGGTAGTGCAGGCGGCCCAAGCCCAGGCCAGGTTCCAGTTCGAGAAAGTCATGAAAGCAGCGCCCCAGGTCTTCGGGCAACTGGATGCGGGTTCTGCCGTGCCCCAGGGACTGGTATGCCCGGGGCTCGTCGGCGGCGAGGCGGCAGACGCTTGCGCGAGTATTCATCCCTGTGATTCTCCGGAAGGAAGCATGCGTATCGGTGCGCTGCAGTGCCACGCATACTTTTTCATGCTTTTTGCATAGAACAAAAATTAATAATTCTCATTAAATATATCATTGTTTGGTTATCGAGATGTGCTTAATACATCATCTTTTTTCTTAAAAATCCATGATTATCAATGAGTTGATTATTTTATTCGGTACGTTCCCGTGCCGTTCGGAAACGATTGGCGGAGGCCGCTCATGAGTGCTGGAATTGCTGTGGCGCAGGAACATCCGCTGCAGGTGTACTGGGACAGGCAGCTGGCAGGGCTGGAAGCGGACGCCCTGCGTGTGGCATTGCAATTGCAGCTTCCGGAGCAGCTGGCGCGTTGCCGTGGGATGGCTGAGCTGGCACGTGCGCTGGCAGTGGATGCCGGGCGCCTGGAAAAGCTGATCGAATTGCTGTGGGCCATGGGCGTGGTGGAACGCGTCGAGGCTTCAGTTGACGCCGCTGGCAGGATTGCTGACGCCGGGCCTGTTTATCGCCTGGCGCCTGCCCTGGCGCCTTATCTGTCCTTGGCTTCGCCTTTGTATTGCGGGGATGCGCTGCTATACCGGCACAAGGTATTGCGGCAGTCTGGCGCACAGCTCGATGCGTTGTTGCTACCGGATGAGGGCGGTTCAGTTGCGGCGCAAGCGCCGGCTGTCCCGGGAGCTGCGGGCCGGGCCTGGGCGGCAGCGGCGCGCTTGCAGATTGCGCAGGAGCAGCGTGCGGCGTCGATCCAGGGCGCGCTGTCTGTGTTGGAGCGCCTGCCGGAGTATCCGGAGAGCCGGCATTTGCTGGATCTGGGCGGCGGGCCGGGGCTGGTGGCAGTGGCGCTGGCACAGCGCCTGCCCATGCTGGAAGGCGTGGTGTTTGAGTATCCGGAAGTGGCTGCCGTGGCCCAGGAAAATATCGACGCCGCGGGCCTGGCCAGCCGCTTGCGCGCGCAGGGGGGCGATATTGCCCGCGATGAGGTCGGGCAGGGCTATGACTTGATCTGGTGCTCCTCGGTGCTGCATTTCGTGCCCGACGTGCCCGCCTTGCTCGCGCGCTTGTTCCGCGCCCTGAAACCAGGCGGGGTACTGGTCTGCTGTCATGCGCAGGTCGATGGTGATAGCGCGGTGCTGCCGGATCACCGGGTGCTGGCCTATTACCTCAATATGCGCATGATGGGGCGTCATGTCTTGCCGGCGCGAGAAATGGCCGGACAATTGAGGCAGGCGGGTTTTGCCAGCGTGGAACTGGCCGGTGATATTTGTTTCCCTGTGGCCCCGGTAACGGCGCTGGTGGCCCGCAAGGCAAGGCGGACAATGTGAACAAGACCCGGATATTCGGTTTGCAGCTGTTGTTTGGCTGGCTGAACCTGGCACTGACCGTGCCCAGCATCTATTTGATGTTCGGCATGCCGCTGGTCATGCGCCAGCATGGCTGGAGCGGGACGGAAATCGGCCTGTTCCAGCTGGCGGCGCTTCCAGCGATCTTCAAGTTCCTGTTTGCCGTGCCGGTGCAGCGGGTGCGGCTGGGCCACGGACATTTTGTGAACTGGTTGCTGGGGCTGTGCCTGGTGGTGCTTGTGCTGTACTGGCAGATTGGCAGGCAGAACCTGATCAGTCAGCCGCTGTGGCTCTTCGGGCTGACTTTCGCCATCAGTATCGCTACCACCTGGGCTGACATTCCGCTCAATGCGCTGGCAGTCCAGTGCCTGCCGCGTGGCGAGCAATTGCGCGCCGGGAGCATCCGTTCGGCGGCCTTGTTCCTGGGAGCCATCATCGGGGGCGGTATCATGATTCTGGTGCAGGCCCATCATGGCTGGCAGATGCCGTTCTGGCTGATGGGGGCTGCCCTGGCGCTGGGATGCCTGCCTTTTCTATGGCTGCGCGGGCAGGCTGGCTTGCCGCTACCTTCGGCAGCATCCGCCAGGCAGGACGAAGCGCCGTTGGAAGGGTTTGTGGCCGACTGGATCGGCTTCTTCAGTCAGGCGGGGGCACGGCAGTGGACCTGGCTTTTGCTGATGGGTTTTCCATTCCTGGGCGCGGCCTGGCTATACCTCAAGCCGCTGATGCTGGATCAGGGGATGCCGCTGGAGCAGGTAGCGTTCATCATCGGTATCGTCGGGGGGCTGACGGGGGCCGTGTTCAGTCTCCTGGGGGGACGGCTGGCGATGTGGCTGGGCGCTGGCAGGGCAGTATTCTGCTATTTGCTGGCAGCCCTGGTGGCGCTGCTGCTGTTGACCGCCATCATAGGCTTGCGCCTGGGGGGCGTCTGGCTGATCGGCAGCGCCTTGCTGCTGGCTGCGGCCATGGGAGCGGTGTCGGCTTTGATGTTCGGCTTGACCTTGTTCTTCACGCGACGTCAGCGCAATGCCTCGGATTATGGCTTGCAATCCAGCTTGTTTACCGTGACCCGCCTGGCTGTGCCTGTCGCAGCCGGCTGGCTGCTGGATCACCTCGGGCAGACGGGAATGCTGGCTTGCCTAGCTTGCGGCGTATTGTGCGCCTGCGTGCTGGCCTGGCGTGCACGAGCCAAGGTGGAGGTTGCCGCGCGGCGGGTTTTGGCGAGTGACGCCCGCGCCTGAATCCGGCGATTGCCGTCGCAGGTGGCAATACCGCAGGGCAGCGATGCCAGGGGCCTATATGCCCGGCATGGCTGCCCTGTCTTTACCGGCGTCCTCACATGGGGCGCAGCGGATGTCAGCGGATGGCCTTCAACCCTTCCAGCACCAGTGTGGTGGCGATATCCGCATATTCCTCGCGGCTGACCGGGCCATCGGGGCGGAACCACATATAAACCCAGTTCAGCATGCCGAACAGCGACATGGTGACGGGCTTGAGCAAGGGGCGGTTTTCGTCCAGTTGCGGGTTGATCTCGTAGATGACCGCAGAAATCCTGCGTACGATCCGCCGTTCCAGCAGGTTGAGTTCCTGTGCCTGTTCTTCGGTCAGCGAGCCTGAACGGTTGAGCTGAACCTTGTGCATGTCGTCCGCATCGCGGTAGCACTCGAGGATTTGCCGTACCAGCTTGCGCAGGCGGGTTTCTGCGTCGTCGCCCTTGCTTTCCTCTGCGGTAATTTCCAGGGCGTGATCCAGCTCTTCGAGGTGGCTGCGGATAATGTCAAAGATCAGGGCGTCTTTGCTGGGGTAGTAGTGGTAGAGCAGTGCCTTCGAGACTTTGCTGCGTGAGGCGATCTGTGCCATGGATGCCTTTTCCATGCCCAGTTCCGCAAAGACTGCGGCGGCACTGGTCAGGATGCTGCGCTGTTTTTCTTCGAAATCTGCCGCGCGCGTGCGTGCCATGCTGATATATCGTCCTATTAATAGTAATTATTCTGAGTGGCCGGGATCACGGCACCCGCTGCGCCGCAAGCGGCGCGGGCTGGCCGGTCCGTAGCAGGTCTTGCCGGAGGACGGCGCAACCTGGCGGCATGCCGGCGATGCAACGGAAGGCCGCCCCGCAGGGCCGGCCAGCGTTGTCTGGCAGGCAGTGCGGGGGCGGCGCCTAAGGCATGGGCGGTATCCGGCCACTCAAACGCCGCAAACAAAACGGCGCCACGCTGTGGCCGATGTTACCGCATTCCGCTGCCGGAGGCGGCCTTCGTCCAGGTCCCGGTCCTGCAGGACCGTCATTTTTTGTTGCCTGGAACGGTGGGGCCTGCGCCAGGGCAGTGCCTGGCGCGGCATGCGGGTGTCCCGCGCTTTTGGTGGAAGGATGCGCGGGTGTCCGCCGCATGCCGGCGGTACGGATTGGCTTAGCGCTTCGGCCGGTTGTCGACGACGCGCTTGGCCTTGCCTTCGGAGCGGACCACGGCGCCAGGCAGCGTGACATCCACCAGGGTGCTGATGCCGACAATGCTCTTGATGTGGTGTGCCAGTTCCTTGGCGGAACGTGCCCGGGCCTGATCGTCGCAGGCATCGGCCTGGCATTCCACGTGCACCGTCATGTTGTCCATGCGGCCATTGCGGCTCAACTCGATCTGGAAGTGCGGCGCCAGGCCCTTGCACTTGAGGATCTGTTCTTCGATCTGGGTCGGGAAGACATTCACGCCGCGCAGGATGATCATGTCGTCGCTGCGGCCGGTGATTTTTTCCATGCGGCGCATGGTGCGTGCCGTGCCAGGCAGCAGGCGCGTCAGGTCACGGGTACGGTAGCGAATGATGGGCAGGCCTTCCTTGGTCAGCGTGGTGAAGACCAGTTCGCCCTGTTCGCCGTCAGGCAGGACTTCGCCGGTAACGGGGTCGATGATTTCGGGGTAGAAGTGGTCTTCCCAGATGTGCAGGCCATCCTTGGTTTCGACGCACTCGTTGGCCACGCCCGGGCCCATGACTTCCGACAGGCCATAGATGTCTACGGCGTGCATGTCGAAGGCCTGTTCGATTTCCAGGCGCATGGCGTTGGTCCACGGTTCGGCGCCGAAGATGCCTACCGCCAGCGAGCATTCGCGCGGGTCCATGCCTTGGCGCTTGAATTCGTCCAGGATGGACAGCATGTAGGACGGCGTCACCATGATGATGCGCGCCTGGAAGTCATTGATGAGCGACACCTGGCGCTCGGTCATGCCACCGGAGATGGGCACCACCGTGCAGCCCAGCTTTTCCGCGCCGTAGTGGGCGCCCAGGCCGCCCGTGAACAGGCCATAGCCGTAGGCATTGTGCATGATGTCGCCCGGGCGGCCGCCGGCTGCGCGGATACAGCGCGCCATGACGGTGGCCCAGGTGTCGATGTCGTTGCGGGTGTAGCCGACCACAGTGGGCTTGCCGGTCGTGCCCGACGAGGCGTGGATGCGTACCAGTTGTTCACGCGGCACGGCGAACATGCCGAACGGATAGGTATCGCGCAGATCGGTCTTGTAGGTGAACGGGAACTTGGAGAGATCAGACAGCGTTTTCAGGTCGGAAGGATGGACGCCGGCGTCATCGAAACGCTTGCGGTAGAACGGCGAATTCTCGTAAGCGTGGGTCAGCGACCATTTCATGCGCTCCAGCTGGAGTGCGGCCAGTTCATCGCGCGAAGCGATTTCAATCGGATCGAGATCCTCTTTGCGAGGCGCCAGGTTTTCCATGTTTGTCTCCTGCTATGGCTTCTGATTCTTGCGATAGGCCGCAGCGCGTTGGCGTGCTGCGGTCTGGTTCTTTCGTGTCGGTCTACTGCCGGCAACGGGTATTCAGGGGTTCGCTTCCGGCAGCAAGGTGCCTTTGATGGTCCGGGACAGGCCGCGGAATTCAGCGATATGGGCGCCATCCTGATTGCGGATGACCACGTCATAAATGCCGCTGCGGCCGCTGCGGCTGATTTCGCGCGCCGTGGCTGTCAGAACGTCGTTTTCGAACGCGGGGGCGAGGAAGCTGACGGAACAGTGCTGCGCGACGGCGCGCTGGTTATAGGTATTGCACGCGAAGGCAAAGGCCGAGTCGGCCAGCGTGAACATATAGCCGCCGTGACAGGTACGGTGGCCATTGAGCATGCTGGCGTCGATACGCATCTGAATGGTTGCCGTACCGGGGCCGATTTGTTCCAGGTCCAGCTTCATGTCCAGGTGCTGGGTGGCGCGGTCATCCTCCCACATGGCTTGCGCACAGGCACGCGCCAGGGCTTGCGGGCTCAAGGTGCTGATGTCCATCTCAGTTCCCCTTGAAGACGGCAGGACGCTTGTCCAGAAAGGCGGCGACGCCTTCGGCGTAGTCGTGGCTGCGTCCGGCTTCACGCTGCAGGTCGCGTTCCAGGTCGAGCTGTTGGTCCAGGCTGTTGGTGGATGCCGCCTGGATTGCACGCTTGGTCAGGCCCAGGCCACGAGTGGGGCCCTGTGCCAGTTGCTGAGCCAGTTTGAGGGCTTCTTCCTGCAGCGCTGCGTCATCGACGGCGCGCCAGATCAGACCCCAGTCGGCAGCGGTCTCGGCGTTCAGCGGTGCAGCGGTCAGGGCCAGCGCCTTGGCGCGGGCTTCGCCCAGCAGGCGTGGCAGGCTCCAGGTGCCACCGGAATCCGGTACCAGGCCGATCTTGGAAAAGGCCTGAATGAAGCGGGCTGAACGCGCTGCCAGGACAATGTCGCAGACCAGGGCCAGATTGGCGCCGGCGCCGGCAGCCACGCCATTGACCGCGCAGATCACGGGTTTTTCCAGGCGGCGGATCTGGCGGACCAGGGGGTTGTAGAACTTTTCGATGGTGGCGCCGAGGTCGGGGGCGCTGCCGCCGCTCTTGCGCGGATCGCGGTCACCCAGGTCCTGGCCGGCGCAGAAACCACGGCCGGCGCCCGTCAGCAGCACGGCGCGCACGGCGCTGTCCTGTTCGGCACGATCCAGCCCGGCGCGCAGCGCCAGATGCATGTCTTCGTTGAACGAGTTCAGTTTGTCGGGGCGATTCAGGGTCAGGCGCAGTACGCCTTGCTCCAGACTGACGAGCACGGTGTCGTGAGAGGATTTCTCCACGTTGTCTCCTTCGTTTTTTACCGCCGGTCCACCTGCTCCGGCCTTTGACTACCAGGGACGGTAGCAGACGGAAGAGGGGCCCGGGGCCGTATTTTTTTCTCGCCGGATTTTTTCCGGTGATCCTGGGGCGCCATTGTTGCAGCTTGCTGGCGCTTGGGTATTCGGGTTCCTACTATTGCATAAACCGTCCGGTCGGTCAATAATTCCCTCGCACTCTTCAACATGGGAAAAACCAGAATGTCCAGCCTGTTTGAACAGCACCGCGCCACGCTTGAATCGGCCCTTGCAGCAATACGTGAACGGGGCTTCTGGAGCGCCTATCCCGAGGTTCCCAGCGGCAAGATCTACGGTGAAAACGCCAAGCAGGAAGGCTTGGCCAGCTACCAGTCGCACCTGAATGGCGACTTCGAATTGCCGGGGCATCCCGAGCAGCGCCGTGTAGGCGCGGAAGTGTCACCTTTCCTTGGCGCAGCCGAGGGCGCGCTGGGCATACGCTACCCGGCGGCAGACGCTGAGCTGCTGGTTTCGCATTCGCAGGCAGCCGCGGCAGCCTGGGCCAATGCCGGTATCGAAACCCGGGTGGGAATCTGCCTGGAGATCCTGGCACGTCTGAACCGCCGCAGTTTCGAAATGGCCAATGCCGTCATGCATACTTCCGGCCAGGCTTTTCCGATGGCTTTCCAGGCTGGTGGCCCCCATGCGCAGGATCGCGGCCTCGAAGCCCTAGCCTATGCCTGGGACGAGATGCAGCGCATTCCCGCCAGTGCCCGCTGGGTCAAGCCGCAAGGCAAGGCGGGCGACATCATTATGGACAAGCACTGGCGCATCGTGCCTCGTGGCGTTTCCCTGTTGATCGGCTGCCAGACTTTCCCGACCTGGAATAGTTATTCCGGTCTGTTCGCCAACCTGGCGACGGGCAATACCGTGATCGCCAAGCCGCACCCTGCCGCCATTCTGCCCATGGCGCTGACGGTGCTGGTGGCGCGCGAGGTTCTGGCCGAGCAGGGCCTGCCGCCCGATGTCGTGCTGCTGGCAGCGGAAGAGCCGGGCTCGGGCCAGGCCAAGGTGTTTGCCGAGCATCCCGGCATTGCACAGATCGACTACACCGGTTCCGGCGAGTTCGGTCAATGGCTGCGCCGCCATGCGGCTACGCCGCTGGTCTATACCGAAGAGGCCGGCGTCAACAGCATCGTGATTGCGGCCACGGACAATTTCGATGCGATGTGCCAGAACATCGCCTTTTCTCTGTCGCTCTACAGCGGCCAGATGTGCACGGCGCCGCAGAACCTGTTCGTGCCGCGTGACGGCATCCTGGCTGGTGGCGAGCGCAAGTCTTTCGACGAGGTGGCTGCCGGCATTGCCGCAGCCGTGGATGCCTTGTTGGCCGACCCGGCGCGTGCCGCCGCGGTGGCGGGCGCCATCGCCAACCCGGATACGTTGGCGCGTGTCGATGCGGCACGCAGCCTGGGCCGCATTGTGCGTGATTCGGCGCCGCTGGCGGGCGCCGGTCCGGCTCGTACTGCGACGCCGCTGATCGTCGCGGTGGATGCGGCGGCCACCGATGCTTACGAGGCTGAACGCTTTGGCCCCATTGCATTGGTCGTGGCCGTGGCTGACGCCGCCGAGGGTGTACGCCGCGCTGCCGACCTGGCGCGGCGCAAGGGCGCCATCACCGCCGCGCTCTATGACACCAGCGAAGCCGGCATCCTGGACGCGGCTGACGCCTTTGCCGAAGCCGGCGTGAACCTTTCGGTCAATTTGCTGGGTGGCATCTATGTGAACCAAAGCGCGGCATACAGCGACTTCCACGTGACCGGCGCCAATCCGGCAGGCAATGCCTGCTTTGCCGACAGCGCTTTCGTCGCCAACCGCTTTCGCGTCGCCATGTGGCGCCAGCCCGCGCCGACCAGCGCCTAAAGTCATCGCCGGGAGTGGTCATCACCGGCAGTGGTTATCACTGTTCGTGGCTTCAGGCGCCCGCCAAGAGGCGCCATGGCGACAGACCGTGTTCATCGTGGTTATGCAGGGGTTTCTGTATCCGGCAGCCTGGGCCATCTTCAAGAGCCAGGCACCGGCAAGCAGTTCATTTCATAAACTGGAGGGAGACAACATGAAGCGATTCAACAAAAAGAATGTATTCAAGCTGGCTGGCGCCGTGGCGCTGGCCTGGTGTGCGGCCGGCACGGCCAGCGCCGATATCCTGATCGGCTCTACCGTGTCCGCGACGGGCCCTGCGTCCTTCCTGGGCGAGCCCGAGGCACGCACCCTGAAGATGCTGGTTGACGACATCAACGCCAAAGGCGGCGTGCAAGGCGAGAAAATCAAGCTGATCGCCTATGACGATGGCGGCGATCCGAACAAGGCGCGCACGTTCGCAACCCGGCTGATCGAGGATGACGAGGTCGTGGCAGTCATCGGCGGCACCACCACCGGCACCACGATGTCCATCATTCCCGTCGTGGAAGAAGCGGGCGTGCCTTTCATTTCGCTGGCCGGCGCCATCGAAATTATCCAGCCGGTGCGCAAGCATACGTTCAAGACGCCGCATACCGACCGCATGGCCTGCGCCAAGATCTTCGAAGACATGAAGCAGCGCAACCTGACGAAGATCGGCCTGCTGTCTGGCTCCGACAGCTTTGGCGCTTCTATGCGCAAGCAGTGCCTGGACATCGTGGGCGATTATGGCATCACCATCGTGGGCGATGAAACTTTCGGCCCGGCCGACGCCGACATGACGCCGCAGCTGACCAACCTGCGCAACAAGAACGGCATTCAGGCCATCCTGAACCTGGGCATGGGTTCGGGCCCCGCCATCGTGACGCGCAACTATGCGCAGTTGGCTGTCGACCTGCCGCTGTACCAGTCGCATGGCGTGGCATCCGATGCCTTCATCGAACTGGCGGGCGCCAAGGCGGCCGAAGGCGTGCGCCTGCCCGGCACCTCCTTGCTGGTGGCAGAGCAACTGGCGGAGGCCGATCCCCAGCGCGAAGTGGTGCAGAACTACAAGAAGCGCTACGAAGCAGAGACCGGCAAGCCGGTGTCGACCTTCGGCGGCTATGCCCATGACGCCCTGTTCCTGATCGTCGACGCCATCAATCGCGCCGGCAAGGCCGAACCCGAAGCCATCCGCGATGCGCTGGAATCGACCACTGGCTACATGGGGACGACCGGCAGCTTCACCATAACGCCGCAGGATCACCTGGGCCTGGACCTGAGCGCTTTCCGCATGCTGGAAATCCGTGATGGCGGCTGGAAGATCGTCGAATAACTGACCGACATTCCGGCGCTTGCAGCGCGGGGCGGCGAGGGGGCCGCCACCGTCTGGCAAGACGAGCTGGGCTGCCGCTTGCCGACCGCTTTCCGGTCGAGCCATGCGCGGCGGCGGCTCATCGTAGCGCCGAAGATTCCCCCGCCCGGTCCCGGTTTCGGGAGGCGTGGCGGGGATTCTTCACATCCGGAGACACACATGCCTGAATTCATGCAGTTTTTGCTGTCGGGGCTGACAGTCGGCGCAGTGTATGCGCTCGTCGCCCTCGGCTTTACCATTATCTATAACGCTTCCGACGTGGCGAACTTCGCGCAGGGAGAGTTCGTGATGCTCGGCGGCATGATCACCGCTTTCGCCTACATGGCAGGCGCGCCGCTGCCGCTTGCAGCGCTGCTCGCCATCGTGGTGACGGCAGCCATCGGGGTGGCGCTCAACAAACTGGCCATCGAACCGGCGCGCGGTGCGCCCGTGGCGAGCCTGATCATCATCACCATCGGTGCCTCCATCTTCATCCGGGGCGTGGCGCAGGTGGTCTTTGACAAACAGTTGCACCGCTTCCCCGCATTCTCCGGGGATGATCCAATCCGTGTGCTGGGTGCGACCATTCTGCCGCAAAGCCTGTGGGTCATCGTCGGGGCGCTAGTGATCTTCGTCGGCTTGTGGCTGTTCTTCACGCGTACGCTGACGGGGCGCGCCGTGCTGGCGACAGCCAACAACCGCATCGCCGCGTTGCTGGTGGGGATCAATACCAAATACATCATGACGCTGTCCTTCGCCCTGTCGGCCGCCATCGGCGCGCTGGCCGGGGTGCTGGTCACGCCCATCACCCTGGTGAGCTACGACATCGGCATGACGATGGCGCTCAAGGGGTTCGCCGCCGCCATGCTGGGCGGTATGGGCAATCCCAAGGGGGCGTTGGCCGGTGGCCTGTTGCTGGGCTTGCTGGAAGCTTTTACTGCTGGCTATATCAGTTCCCAATACAAGGATGCGGCGGCTTTCGTGGTCATCCTCGGCGTGCTGTTCTTCATGCCCCAGGGCCTGTTCGGACGCCGTGCGGCGGAGAGGGTGTAAATGATGAAGAAACTGTCTCCGAAACATGCCACGCTGCTGGTGCTGGCGATCCTGATCGCCGTGGCGCCGCTATTTTTTCCTTCTTCCTATTACCTGCGAGTCGGCTCGCTGATCTTCGTCAATGGTCTGGCGGTGGTGGGTATCGTGGTGCTGACGGGCTTCGTGGGCCAGATCAGCCTGGGCCATGCCGGGTTCCTGGGCATAGGCGCCTATGCCTGCGCGCTGGCACCCAAGTACCTGGGCTTGCCGGTGCTGCCTTCGGCCTTGCTGGGCGCAGTGATTTCCGGCTTGCTGGCCTGGGTGGTGGGACGCCCCATCCTCAGGTTGCGGGGCTATTACCTGTCGGTCGCCACACTGGGGTTCGGCGTGCTGGTCGCCATGGTGCTGACCAATGAAGCCTGGCTGACCGGTGGCCCGGACGGCATCGCCGTGCAGGACCCCGGCATGCGCGCTGCGCTCAAGGACATGGGCCTGAGCCTGAACAATGCCGAGTTCTGGTACGCGTTCAACGGCATCATGCTGGTCCTGGGGGCCTGGGTGGCGCTCAATTTGCAATACAGTGCCACGGGGCGCGCATTGCGGGCGCTGCATGGTTCCGAAGTGGCGGCGCGTACTGTCGGCGTGGACGTGGCGCGCTTCAAGCTGCGCGGTTTTGTCATCTCCGCCATCTACGCTTCGCTGGCCGGCTCCCTGCTGGCCATGCAGAATCGCTTCATCACGCCGGATGCCGCCAGTTTCATGCACTCCGTCGAAATTGTGACGATGGCGGTGCTGGGCGGCGCTGGCTCGGTGCTGGGCGCCATTTTCGGTGCGGCCGTGCTGACGGCCCTGCCCCAGGTGCTGACATTCTTCCAGGAGTACGAGCAGATCGTGCTCGGCCTGATCATGATGCTGGTCATGATTTTCCTGCGCGGCGGCGTTTTGCCCAGCCTTGCGCGCATCATCCGCGGGAGGGGCTGAGATGAGTCTATTGGAAGTGGCCGGTGTCGGCATATCTTTCGGCGGGCTGCGCGCAGTGCATGATGTCAGCTTCAATGTGCGCGCCGGCGAAATCGTTTCGGTTATCGGCCCCAATGGGGCCGGCAAGACCACCTTGTTCAACATGTTGTCCGGCGTGTACCAGCCGGGTTCGGGCGAAGTCCGGCTCGATGGCGAGCCGGTAACCGGCATGGCGCCGCACCTGCTGGCCAGGCGCGGCATGTCGCGCACGTTCCAGAACCTGCAGATTTTCCCTGCCATGACGGCGCTGGAAAATGTGGCGACCGGCTTTCACCTGCAAGAAAACGGTTCCCTGCTGGCGGACCTGCTGGGGCTGCCGTCGGCACGCCGGCGCACCCGCCGCTCAGAGGAGCAGGCGCGTGAGCTGCTTGAGCGCGTTGGCCTGGGGCGGGCAGCGGATTTCGAGGCGGCATCGCTGTCCTACGGTTCGCTCAAGCGCCTGGAAATCGCCCGCGCGCTGGCGCTCAAGCCGCGCCTGCTGCTGCTGGACGAGCCGGCGGCAGGCTGCAATGCGGTCGAAACCGAGGAAATCGAGCATCTGGTGGCGGAAGTCGCCGCCAGCGGCATTTCCATCCTGCTGGTCGAACACGATATGAAGATGGTTATGCGTATCTCGAATCACATCGTGGTGCTGGACCATGGGGAAAAAATCGCCGAAGGCCTGCCGGCAGAGGTTGCCAGCCATCCGCGGGTGATAGAAGCCTATCTGGGCGCGGCGGCGAAGGAGGAGGCTGCGAAACATGCTGAGCGTTAATCAATTGCGGTCGCGCTATGGGCGCATCGAAGTCCTGCATGGTGTGGACCTGGAAGTCAGCGCCGGCGAGATCGTGGTGGTGGTCGGCGCCAACGGCGCCGGCAAGACCACGCTGCTGCGCTGCCTGTCTGGCATCCAGCCGGTGCAGGACGGCAGCATTGTCTTCCGGGGGCAGCGTTTCAACGATGTCCCTGCCTATCGGCGCGTCAAGCACGGCCTGGCGCAGGTTCCTGAAGGGCGGCAGATTTTCACCAGCCTGTCGGTAGAGGAAAACCTGCGCCTGGGCGCCTATTTGTATTCCGATGATAAAGTCGACCGGGACATGGAAGATGCCTTCCAGATGTTCCCGGTCCTGCGCGAAAAGCGCAACCTCGCCGCCGGAGGCCTGTCCGGCGGGCAGCAGCAGATGCTGGCCATGGCGCGCGCGCTGTTGAGCCGGCCTTCCTGCCTGCTGCTCGATGAACCCAGCATGGGTCTTGCGCCTATCCTGGTGGCGCAGATCTTCGATGTCGTCAAAAGCTTGAAGAGCCTGGATGTCACCGTCCTGCTGGTCGAACAGAATGCCTTTGGCGCCTTATCCATTGCGGATCGCGGCTATGTCATGGAAACTGGCAAGATCACGCTGTCCGGACCGGCACAGCAACTGATCGAAGACCCGCGCATCCGTTCGGCTTACCTGGGAATGTAGAAATGAGCATCACGATAGAACGCGAAGACGGCCTGGCCGTTGTCACCGTCGATTTTCCGCCCGTCAACGCCTTGTCGCAGGCCTTGCGCAGCGGCCTGATCGCTGCGGCAGAAGAATTGGATGCCGATCCTGGCGTGCAGGGCGTGGTCCTGATTTGCGCGGGCCGCACCTTTATCGCCGGGGCGGATGTCAGCGAGTTCGGCAAGCCGCCGCAGGAACCGCATCTGCCGGATGTCGTGGCGCGTATCGAAAATGCGGCCAAGCCTTGGCTGGCGGCCATTCATGGCAGCGCGTTGGGCGGCGGCCTGGAAATTGCCCTGGCTTGCCGTTTCCGGGTGGCCTTGGCGGGGGCCCAGGCCGGGCTGCCTGAAGTCAAGCTGGGCCTGGTGCCGGGCGCTGGCGGTTGCGTGCGGCTGCCGCGCCTGATTGGCGCCGCGCTGGCTGTGGAGGCGGTGACGCGCGGCGCGCCGCTGAACACGGCCAAGGCGCAGGCGGCAGGCTTGTTCGATGCCGTCGTCGAGGGTGATTTGCGTGGCGAGGCCCTGGCTTACCTGCGCGCGGCGTTGCAGCGCCCCTTGCCCCTGCCTTTGCTGCAACGCGAGGTAGCGCCGGCGGATGCCGGTTTCTGGGAGCAAGCCCAGGCGGATCTGCGCAAGCGTGCTGGCCGTGAGGTCGCTCCAGGCCTGGCGCTAGAGTGTGTGCGCCGCGCATGCGAAGGCAGCGTGCAGGATGCCATGGCGTTCGAGCGGGCCAGCTTTCTGGAGCGTCGTGCGTCCGACCAGGCGCGCGCCTTGCGCCATATCTTCTTCGCCGAACGCGGCGCTGCCCGTCCACCCGAACTCAATGGCGTGGAGGCCCGCGCGGTCAATCACGCAGCAGTGGTCGGCGGCGGCACCATGGGCGCGGGCATTGTCGTCGCCTTGCGTGACGCCGGTATTCCGGTGATCCTGCTGGAGCGTGATGACACTGCCTTGCAGCGCGGCCTGCAGCGGGTGTCCGACATCTACCAGAGCAGTGTCAAGCGTGGCCGCCTCAGCGAGGGCGCGGCTGCCGAGCGCATCGGCGGGGTGCGCGGTACGATTGTCGATGCAGACCTGGCCGATGTCGACCTGGTCATCGAAGCGGTGTTCGAGGACCTGCAAGTCAAGCGCGATGTCTTCGCCCGCCTGTCCCAGGTGTGCCGCAACGACGCCATTCTGGCTACCAATACGTCCTATCTGGACCCGGCGCTGATCGCCGAAGGCCTGGTCGCGCCCGAGCGCTTCATCGGCCTGCACTTCTTCAGCCCGGCGCAGATCATGAAATTGCTGGAAATCGTACCGATTCCGCAAACGGCGCTCGATGTGCTGGCTGCCGGCTTTACGCTGGCGCGCCGCTTGGGCAAAATTCCGGTCCGTGCTGGAATCTGCGATGGTTTCATTGGCAACCGGATTCTGCGTACCCTGCGCGCGCAGGCGGAACGCCTGTTGCTGGCAGGCGCCACGCCGCAAGCGGTGGATGCGGCCATGCGCGCCTATGGCATGCCCATGGGGCCGTTCGAGGCCCAGGACCTGGGCGGGCTGGATATTGCCGCCTTCCAGCGCAAGGCGGCGCGCGAACGCGGCGAAGCCGTTTTTGCGCCGGTGGCGGACCGGCTGTGCGAACAAGGCCGTCTGGGTCAGAAGACCCAGGCGGGATGGTATGACTACGCGCCGGGCGAGCGCCGTCCCTTGCCGTCCGACACGGTAGCCAAGGTGATCGCCGAGGCGGCTGCCGGTGTGCCTCAGCGTGCTTGGAGCGAAGCGGAAATCATCGACAGCATTGTGTTGCCCATGGTGAATGAAGCGGCGTTGATCCTGGAAGAAGGCATCGCCCGGCGTGCCGTGGATGTCGACTTGGTTGAAGTCCACGGCTATGGCTTCCCGCGCTGGCGCGGCGGCCTGCTGCATGATGCCGAGGCGCGGGGATTGAAGGAGGTGGTGGCACGCCTGCGCGAGCTGGCGGCAGCCGGGTTGGCGCCTGAACCGTGCCGCAAGCTGGAGCAAGCGGCAGAAACTGGTACATTCTGAGTGTCGGACATTTTCCAGCATTCGTCATACCAGGCCCGTGAGCAACGCGAATCCCCACTCTGAAACTGGCCAGCCTGCCTTGCAGGCTGCCGCCCGTTCCCTGCCGGAAACCTTGGTGCAACGTCTGTTGGCTGCCAGTCCTCCCAAGGGAGCAGGCTTCATTGTCACCATCTATGGCGACGTCGTGGAGCCGCGTGGCGGCGTGCTTTGGATGGGCAACCTGATCGAAGCCTGCGCTGCCGTGGGTATCAGCGAAAGCCTGGTGCGTACGGCAGTGTCGCGCCTGGTCGCAGCCGGGCAACTGGAAGGGGAACGGGTGGGTCGGCGCAGCTTCTATCGTCTGACGGCGGAAGCCCGTGCGGAATTTGCCTACGCTGCCAGCATTCTTTATGAACCCCACGACGCCAGCCAATGGCGGCTGATTTATCTGGGGGGGAACGACCCGGACGCTACCATGCGCAGGCTTAAGCGGCTGGGTTATGCCGCGCTCAACCCACGCCTGGCGATCGGGCCGGACGGCGCGCCGGAACTGACGGACGATGCCTTGGTATGGGATGCCAGTGTCGTGCAGGGTGGGGCAGCCATGCGCCAGTTTGCAACGGAATACTGGGATTTCCAGAGTTATGCCGATGCATTCAGCGCTTTCATCGAGCGTTTTTCCCCAGTGCAGGAAATTGCCGCTAGCGTCGAGCCCGCCATGGCGTTGACCTTGCGCCTGCTACTGGTGCATCAATACCGGGGCATTGCCCTGCGCGCACCGCGCCTGCCGGTGCAAGCCTTGCCGTCAGACTGGGCCGGCCACGAAGCCCGGCGGTTATTTGCTACCCTCTATCTGGCCTTATCGCGGCCTGCGGAGCGCTTCATCGCCAATCATTTTATTGATGGCGATGGTGCCTTGCCGGAGGCGGGCCAGACCGTCAGGCAACGTAGTTTGCAGCTGCGGCAGATGCAGTAACCGGCTGGGCAGCATGCAAGCGCGCGATAGGGATATCGGCGCCGCCAGGCTGAAGGTTGACGACACGGCTGGCGCAAGACCATGTCCATGCCTACCTGGGCCTGCCATGGCGTCTGGCTTAACCAGGCCACCACGCTTTGCTCGCTTGCCTGTTTTGCCGTGCACCGCCAGCCTGGAGGCAGGCGATCCAGGCAGAGAGTGCTGGGGGAAAGGCATGCAGCGTTTCTGCCTTGGTGAGTTCGATTATATGGACCTGCATGGCCTGTCCCAAACCGGGCTGCAACTGCACGGCCGGACGTTGCGAGTCGCGTAGCGTGAAGTGCCAGTCGGCCTGTGCGGGGTAGTCGAGGTAGAGGTCATGGCCCAGCAGGCTGATGCTGACGACAGGCTTAAGTGCTTGATATTCCTGCCCGGTGTCGAGCTGGTCGGACAGCATGCGGGCGAGATAGAACAGATTGCGCTGCGGCCATTGGGGGGTAATGCCGCAATTGCATTTCGACATTGAAGAAGCTGCCGTAGGCATCTTTGGCCAGGATATCCAGAATAATCTGTTTGCTGGAAACGTCAGCGGGCAGAATATTCGGGTTGTGTAGCTGCACGACCTGGATGGGAGGATAGCGATAGCGTACCGCGTCCATGCGCAAGCGGGCTGAAAAACTCACAGTCAGGCTGGGCACTTGCACCTATGGCACTTGTCCCTATATCAGTTCTGGCATGACCATGTGCGCTTGCGATCTGCCGCCTGTCCCCGATGACCCACTACGCCTTGCCTCGGTCACCTGTACCAGCCAACCAGCGCCTCTCCCGTAAACACCACATCCACAACAGCTTCATCATACTGAAACATTACAAATTAATCGGAAACCCCTATTGAATTGTGATGCTTTTCGGTGCTTAATAGCACATAGAGAATACTATAACCGTCCGGTCGGTCAGCGAATGGCTGCTCCGGCCAACCAGGGAGAAGGAATCCATGACGGAAGCTTTTATCTGTGATGCCGTACGCACGCCCGTTGGGCGCTATGGCGGCGCCCTGTCCTCGGTCCGCGCCGATGATCTGGCCGCCGTACCGCTGGCGGCGCTCATGCAACGCCACCCGAATGCCGACTGGTCCAAAGTTGACGATCTCATCTTCGGCTGTGCCAACCAGGCAGGCGAAGACAACCGCAACGTCGCCCGCATGGCCGTCCTGCTGTCGGGCATGCCTATCGGCGTTCCGGCCACCACCGTGAACCGCCTGTGTGGCTCCGGTCTGGATGCGGTCGGCCTGGCCGCGCGCTCCATTCGTGCCGGCGATTGCGACTTCGTCGTTGCTGGCGGCGTTGAAAGCATGAGCCGCGCGCCCTTCGTCATGCCCAAAGCCGAAAGCGCCTTCTCCCGTGCCAATGCTGTTTATGACACCACCATCGGCTGGCGCTTCGTCAACCCGAAAATGAAGGCCGAGTTCGGCGTCGATACCATGCCGCAAACGGCGGATAACGTCGCGGCAGACTTCGGCATCAGCCGTGACGACCAGGATGCCTTTGCCGTGCGCAGCCAGGCCCGCTGGGCCGCGGCCAACGAAGCCGGCATCTTTGCCGAAGAAATCGTACCGGTCACCATTCCGCAGAAAAAGGGCGACGCCATCATCGTCGAGCGCGATGAGCATCCGCGTCCCGGCACCAGCCTGGAACAGCTTGCGCGCCTCAAGGGCGTCAATGGCGCCGGCCTGACCGTCACCGCAGGCAACGCCTCGGGCGTGAACGACGGCGCCTGTGCATTGGTCATCGCTTCCGAGGCGGCAGCGCAACAGCAGGGCATGCGCCCGCTGGCGCGTGTGGTCGCCATGGCGGCCGCGGGTGTCGAGCCCCGCGTCATGGGTATTGGCCCGGTAGAGGCCAGCCGCCGCGTGCTGCAGCGCGCCGGCCTGTCCATCAAGGACATGGACCTGATCGAACTGAATGAAGCCTTTGCTTCCCAGGCATTGGCCGTGCTGCGTCAGCTGGGCTTGCCCGATGACGCCGGGCACGTCAACCCGAACGGCGGCGCGATTGCCATCGGCCATCCGCTCGGCATGAGCGGCGCTCGCCTGGCGACCACCGCTGCCTACCAGCTGCGCCGCCAGGGCGGCCGCTATGCGCTGTGCACCATGTGCATCGGCGTGGGGCAGGGTATCGCGATGATTATCGAGCGTGTTTGAAAGCCCCTTAATTAAAGCCTATCAAGGTACGGAGGCCAGACCATGTATGCACAAATGATTAAGACCGACAGCGATCGCGTGCGCAGCGTCGAAGAAATGTCGGAACAGGAACGCGAGTTCATGGCGCGCATCGAGCGTGGCGAAAAAATCGAGCCCAAGGAATGGATGCCCGAAGCCTATCGCAAGACTTTGATCCGCCAGGTTGGCCAGCACGCCCACTCGGAAGTGGTGGGCCAGCTGCCTGAAGGCAACTGGATCACGCGTGCGCCCACGCTGGAGCGCAAGGCCATCCTGCTGGCCAAGGTGCAGGATGAGGCCGGCCATGGCCTGTACCTGTACTGTGCGGCCGAAACGCTCGGTGTCAGCCGCGACGAACTGGTCGAGCTGCTGCACGCGGGCAAGATGAAGTATTCCTCCATCTTCAACTACCCGACGCTGAACTGGGCCGACATCGGCGCAGTGGGCTGGCTGGTTGACGGCGCCGCCATCATGAACCAGGTGCCGCTGCAACGCACGTCCTATGGCCCGTACAGCCGCGCCATGATCCGCATCTGCAAGGAAGAAAGCTTCCACCAGCGTCAGGGCTACGACATCATGATGAAGATGTGCGCCGGCAGCCCCGAACAGAAAGCCATGGCCCAGGATGCGCTGAACCGCTTCTGGTACCCGGCGTTGATGATGTTCGGGCCGTCCGACAAGGATTCGGTCCACTCGGCGCAATCCATGGCCTGGAAGATCAAGATCAATACCAACGATGAGCTGCGCCAGAAATTCGTTGACCAGACCGTGCCGCAGGCCAAGTACCTGGGCCTGACCATTCCGGACGAGAACCTGGTCTGGAACGAAGAGCGCGGTGCGCATGACTTCTCCGAGCCCGATTGGAATGAGTTTTTCGAAGTGCTCGCCGGCAACGGCCCGTGCAACCGCGAACGCCTGGGCGCGCGCGTCAAGGCATGGGAAGACGGCGCCTGGTTCCGCGAGGGCCTGGCTGCGCATGCCGACAAGCAACGCCTGCGCAAGCTGGCCGCCTGACGCGCCAGCCCCGGATACATCGAAAAAACTATTTGGAGCAAATCATCATGTCGCAAGAATGGCCCCTGTGGGAAATCTTCATCCGTGGCCAGCACGGCCTGAACCATCGTCACGTCGGCAGCCTGCATGCGCCGGACGCCGAGATGGCGATCAACAACGCCCGCGATGTCTATACGCGCCGCAATGAGGGCGTCAGCATCTGGGCAGTGAAGTCGGACGACATCGTCGCCAGCGTTCCTTCCAAGAAGGGCCCGCTGTTCGAACCGTCCAACTCCAAGGTCTATCGTCACCCGACCTTTTTCAAAATTCCTGAAGAAGTGGGGCACATGTAATGACTACCATCGTCCAACAAGCCTCGACCCAGGCGCTGCGCGAATTCCTGCTGCGCATGGGCGATAGCACGCTGATTCTCGGGCACCGCATTTCGGAATGGTGCGGACATTCGCCCGTCCTGGAAGAAGACATCGCCATGGCCAACGTGGCGCTGGACCTGATCGGGCAGACGCAGTTCTGGCTGGGACTGGCTGCTGAAGTCGAAGACGAAGGACGGACTGCAGACGATCTTGCCTACCTGCGCGACGCCGTGGCATTCCGCAACCTGCTGCTGGTCGAACAACCCAACGGTGACTACGCACATACGCTGATGCGCCAGTTCCTGTTCGATGCCTGGCACATCCTGCAACTCGAAGCCCTGCTGGAATCCAGTGATGCGCGCGTCGCGGAAATTGCTGGCAAGGCCATCAAGGAAGTCAGCTATCACCTGGACCGTACCAGTGAAATGGTGATCCGCCTGGGCGATGGCACGGCCGAAAGCCACAAACGCATGCAGACCGCGCTGGATGACCTGTGGTCGTACACCGGGGAAATGTTCCTGGGCGATGCCTGTGATGACGAAGTGGCGCAGGCCGGCATTGCGCCGGCGCCTGCATCGCTGCGCGACGCCTGGATGCAGACCGTGCGCGACGTGATGGAGCAGGCCACGCTGAAGGTGCCGGACAGTACCTATGCCCACCGTGGCGGCAAGCAGGGGCGCCACACCGAACACCTGGGCTTCATCCTGGCGGAAATGCAGTTCCTGCAACGCGCCTACCCCGGCTGCACCTGGTAGCGGAGCGCGCCATGGATATCCTGTCGCGTCCCGAAATCGAGCAGGTATGGCAGTGGCTGGAAGGCGTGCCTGATCCCGAGATTCCCGTGATTTCACTGGTGGATCTGGGCATCATCCGCGACGTCCGCTACGACGGGGAGACCCTGGTGGTGGTGGTGACACCGACCTACTCGGGTTGCCCGGCCACGACCGTCATCAATGAAGATATCGAAGCGGCGCTGCGGGCCCATGGCGTGACTGACCTGCGTCTGGAGCGCCAGCTCTCGCCTCCCTGGACATCCGACTGGATGAGTGACAAGGCCAGGGAAAGCCTGCGTGGCTATGGCATCGCGCCGCCGGTGGAAGAGGCCGGCGATGCGGCTGCGGCCGGCGCGGGCAAGCGGATCTGGCTGCGCCAGGAAAACGGCCCGTCCGTTACCTGTCCGCACTGTGGTTCCAAACACACCGCCAGGGTCAGCCAGTTCGGCTCCACACCATGCAAGGCCAGCTACCGCTGCCTGGATTGCCTGGAGCCTTTTGATTATTTCAAGTGCATTTGAACCAAATGCATAGAGAAGCCTAGCCAGCGAGGAGACCATGGCACGCTTTCACCCCTTGCAAGTTGTCGACGTGCGCCGCGAAACGCGTGACGCCGTCGTCGTGACGCTCAAGCCGCGCGCGGAAGACGGCGAACTGTTCAATTTCATTCCGGGCCAGTATCTGACCTTCCGTCGCGCATTCGACGGCGATGAGTTGCGCCGCTCCTATTCCATCTGTTCCGGGCTGGATGAAGGCGCCTTGCGCGTCGGCATCAAGCGCGTGGATGGCGGGGCATTCTCCAGCTGGGCCAATACCGAGCTCAAGCCGGGCGAAGTCCTGGAAGCCATGCCGCCGATGGGCAGCTTTCATATTCCGCTCGAACCCGACAATGCCCGCCATTACCTGGGTTTTGCAGGCGGTAGCGGCATCACGCCGGTGCTGTCCATCATCAAGAGCACGCTGGCGCGTGAACCCAAGTCCAGCTTCACGCTGGTCTATGCCAATCGCCAGATCAGCACGGTGATGTTCCGCGAGGAACTCGAAGACCTCAAGAATGAATACCTGGGCCGGTTCTCAGTCATTCACGTGTTCAACAGCGAAGGCCAGGAAATCGACCTGTTCACCGGTCACCTGGACCGCCAGAAATGCGACGAACTGTTCCGTCGCTGGATCGACCTGAAGTCGGTGCATACTGCGTTCATCTGTGGTCCGGAGCCCATGATGCTGGCTATCGCCGATGCGTTGGCGGGCAACGGCATGCCCAAGGAACGCATCAAGTTCGAATTGTTCGCCTCGGCCCAGCCGGGCAAGGCGCGCCGCAAGGAAAATTCGGCTGCGGCGACCGCCAATGTCGGTGTATGCGACGCCACAGTCACGCTGGATGGCGTGGTGCGCAGCTTCAACTTCCCCAAGCAGGGCCAGAGCATCCTGGATGCGGCGCTGGAAAACAGCATGGATGCGCCTTATGCCTGCAAGGCGGGGGTTTGCTCCACCTGCAAGTGCAAGGTGCTGGAAGGTGAAGTCGAAATGGCGATCAACCATGCGCTGGAAGACTACGAAGTCGAACAGGGCTATGTGCTGAGCTGCCAGGGCTTCCCGCTGAGCGACCGTGTGGTCGTCAGTTTCGATGAATAAATGAGCGGCGGGAGGAGACAATCCATGTCCGAAACCATGAATATCGAAGACTACCTGGCGCAGGGCGGTGTCCTGACGTCGCCAGGCAATGCGCCGCCTCGCTACCGCGGCGAGCTGATGCGGCTGATGTCCTCTTTCGTGGATAGCGAACTGGCGGCATCGGCAGGCTTTGCCGCGTCGATCAACTACGCGCCCGGCATCCGCGAACGCATCGCCGCTAGCCGCATCACGCTGGAAAAGGCAGACCACGCCGAACGCGTGCTTAACGTCATGCAGACCTTCGGCACCGATGTCGAACGCTACCAGCGCCAGCATGACTGGGCGGCGCGCGTGGCGCGCGACGCCGATCTCGGCACGACGCGCCATGGCGCCGATATGCGCCTGTCGGTGTTCCACTACCCCTTCACCGGCTGGACCGATGCCGTGGTCATGAACGTGCTGCAAGGCCTGGCGGCCGGCATCCAGTTCGAGGAATTTACGCGCGTGTCCTACGGCCCGCTGGCCGAGGTCTTCCGTGACATCGAGCCGCGTGAGCGGCGCCATGCGGAACTGGGCCTGGAAGGCCTGGAACGCATCGTGGCCGACCCCGAAGGCCGGGCCGATGCCTTGGCATCCATCGCCTACTGGCGCCCGCGGGTGGCTGCCACCTTTGGCCACGCCGGTTCGGCGCGCTATGACACCCTGGCCCGTTTCGGGCTGCGCCACGAGCCTAACGAAGTCCTGCTCACGCGCTGGGAGCAGCGGCTGGACGAATGCCTGGCGGCGCTGGAACTGTAGCCACGGGCCGAGCCATGAGACGGGGCTGGCTGCTCTCTGGCCTGCTCCGGTTGCGTGGCGACGACACATACTGACAAGGCATGGGCAGCCGTTGGCTGCCTGTGCTTTTCCTGTAACAGGATTAAGAAGGAAAGCTTCATGAGCACATCTACTCACTCCCCGCGCCGGCTGGAAAGCTATGTCTGCGGCAAGTGGACCGCCGGCACCGGTACGGGCCAGACTCTGCTGGATGCCTCGACCGGCGAACCGGTTGCCGTGATCGACGCCACTGGCCTTGATTACCAGGCCATCCTGGCGCATGGCCGCAAGGCGGGTGGCGCGGCACTGCGCGGCATGACCTTCCACGAGCGCGCCAGCATGATCAAGGCCATCGGCCTGGCGTTGCTGGAAGTGAAGGAAGAACTCTATGCGCTTTCCTCGCGTACCGGCGCGACGCGCGTGGATAGCTGGGTGGACATCGAAGGCGGTATTGGCACCCTGCTGTCCTACGCCTCCAAGGGTCGTCGTGAATTGCCCAACACTCGCGTACTGGTTGATGGCACGGTAGAGCGTCTGTCCAAGGATGGCAGTTTCAGCGCGCAGCATATTCTCTCGCCGCTGCAAGGCGTGGCGGTGCATATCAACGCGTTCAACTTCCCGTGCTGGGGCATGCTGGAAAAACTGGCTCCGACCTGGCTGGCAGGGATGCCGGCCATTGTGAAACCCGCCAGCCAGACGGCCTATCTGACCGAGCTGATGGTGCGCCGCATCCTCGATACGGGCCTGCTGCCCGAAGGCGCATTGCAACTGATCTGCGGCAGCACCGGCGATCTGCTGGACCATGTTGCCGGCCAGGACGTCGTGACATTCACCGGTTCGGCGGCAACCGGGCACAAACTCAAGACCGGCCGCGCCATCGTGGCCAATTCGGTGCGTTTCAACATGGAGGCCGACAGCCTGAATGCCTCCGTGCTGGGGACCGATGCCGGACCGGATTCGGAAGAGT
The DNA here is from genome assembly GCF_004216755.1 of Kerstersia gyiorum. Lineage (GTDB taxonomy): Bacteria > Pseudomonadota > Gammaproteobacteria > Burkholderiales > Burkholderiaceae_B > Kerstersia > Kerstersia gyiorum. Next base: position 338,469 of record NZ_SGWZ01000003.1, on the reverse strand, counting down.
TCAAGCTGTTCGTGCGCGAAGTCGTCAACGAAATGACCACCAAGGCCGGGCAGAAGTGCACGGCCATCCGTCGCGTGATCGTGCCGCGCGCCCATACCGAAGCCGTGGTCGAGGCCTTGCGTGCCGCGCTGGCCAAGGTTGTGGTGGGCAATCCTACGACCGAAGGCGTCACCATGGGCCCGCTGGCCAGCCCCGATCAGCGCGTCGAGGTACAGGAACGCGTGCAGGAACTGCTGGCCGAGGCTCGCGTCGTCGTGGGCGATGCCGCACAGGCCGATACGGTTGGCAGCGCTTTCTATGCACCGGTGGTTCTGCTGTGCGAACAGCCGCTGGCTGCCCGCAAGGTGCACGAAGTCGAGGCGTTCGGACCTGTCAGCACCATCATGCCTTATGACACGCTGGATGAAGCCATTGAATTGGTGCGCCGTGGCCAGGGCAGCCTGGTGGCCTCGCTCTTCACCAATGATGCCGCCGTGGCCGAGACCGTGGTGCTGGGCATCGCCCCGTACCATGGCCGGGTCATGATCGGCAACCGTGCCAGCGCGCGCAGCTCCACTGGCCACGGTTCGCCCGTGCCTGGCGTGGTGCACGGCGGACCGGGCCGCGCGGGCGGCGGCGAGGAACTGGGCGGCCTGCGCAGCGTCATGCACTACATGCAGCGCACCGGCGTACAGGGTGCGCCGGCGTTGCTGGCTGCCGTGACCGGACGCTGGCTTGACGGCGCACCGGCGCAGAACGACGGCCGCCATCCGTTCCGCAAGTCGCTGGCGGAACTGCAGATCGGCGATCAACTGGTGACGGCCAAGCGCACGGTCACGCTGGATGACATCGAGCACTTTGCCAATTTCACCGGTGATACCTTCTACGCGCACATGGACGAAGCGGCAGCCAAGGCCAACCCCTTCTTCGATGGCCGTGTCGCCCACGGCTATCTCATCGTTTCCTTCGCTGCCGGCTTGTTCGTGGACCCGGCGCCGGGCCCCGTCCTGGCCAATTATGGCGTGGACAACCTGCGCTTCCTGACGCCGGTATACGCGGGCGATACGCTGGGCGTGCGCTTGACCTGCAAGGAGATCAACCCGCGCAGCAGCGCCGAACATGGCGAAGTTCGCTGGGATTGCATCGTGACCAATCAGGACGGCAAGCTGGTTGCCCAGTATGACGTCCTGACCATGGTCGCCAAGGCCTGGCAATAAGGCGGAACGCAGCCATGGCACAGATATTTTCTTTCGATGGCGTGGTGCCGGTGGCGCACCCGAGCGCGTGGCTGCATCCGTCGGCTACGCTCATTGGCGACGTCATCATCGGGCCTGCCTGCTATGTCGGGCCGGGCGCGGTGTTGCGCGGCGACTTTGGCCGCATTGTTCTGGAGGCTGGTTCCAACATCCAGGACAACTGTGTGGCCCATAGTTTTCCCGATGCCGACGTCATCGTGGCGGAGGAGGGGCATATCGGCCATGGTGCCATCCTGCACGGCTGCACCGTGGGGCGCAATGCCATGGTAGGCATGAATTCGGTGGTCATGGACCGTGCGGTAATAGGCGCCAATGCCATCGTCGGTGCCATGGCTTTCGTCAAGGCCGGCATGGAAATCCCGGACGGGCACCTGGCGCTTGGTTCGCCTGCGCGGGTGGTGCGCCAGCTTTCCGAGCAGGATATCGCCTGGAAACGCGAGGGTACGCTGATCTACCAGCGCCTGGCGCTGGAGGCGCCCGACAGTATGGTGCAGTTGGAAGCGCCGCTGGCCGAAGTACAAGCCGATCGCCGCCGGGTACGTTCGCCGGCCTATGACCCCTTATTGATCGAACGTCTCAAGCGCAGCCGGGGCGCTTGAGACGCGTCGCGTCAGCCGACGTTGTGCCACTCACTGGCGGCGGTCTGGTTGCGGCGCACCAGGGCCGGCTGCATGCCGGCCAGTCGGTGGCTGATCAGGGCGGCATGGTAGGGCGAATCGGCGTGATGCAGGTGCAGCGCCAGGCCATCGAACAGCTGCAGGGAGGACTGCGCCCGAGGGCTGGCATCATCGGCTTGCTTCTTTCCGCTGCGGACCACGATCAGGGCCAGGCACCAGCGCAACAGCAGTTCGCCGTGGTGGCGCAGCCATTGTTCGCGATACTGGCGGTCAGGCGCCGTTTCCTCGCCCGTGAAATCGGGGTAGACCAGAATGAAAGGGTGCGCCAGCTGCATCAAGGCGAGTAATTCATCCCCCCATTGCCGGGCATAGCCAGGCATGCATGGGCCTGGGCGCAGGCGGCACAAGGGAAACTGCCAGACGTCGTGGAGATGGAAGGCAGCGGGCTTGGCGGGCATGTCGGGCTCCATTCACAAAACACCAGGGATCAGTGCTGGCGCGCCACGGACAGGCGGCCTGCGGGGAAGGCTTCTTGCTGGCCGGGCATCGCTGCGATAGGCCGGGTTGCCGGCATTTCTTCGGCAATGGATTGCCAGCCAGCGCCCAGCGCCTTGTAAAGGCCGATGGCGTGCCTGGTATGGGCCAGCTGGCTCAAGGCCAGCGCATCCTGGGCCTGGTAGGTGGATTGCTGGGCCGACAGCACGCTGAGATAGGTCGCCAGGCCGCTGCGATAGCGACGGGTGGCCTGGGCCAGCGCATCCTGGCTGTCGCTGACGGCATTCCTCAGGGATTGCTGCCGGCGGGTTTCCGCATCCAGCCCAACCAGAGCGTCCTCGACATCCTTGAATGCCAGGCGCACGCTCTTCTCATAGCCCAGGCGGGCCTGCTCCGCTCGTGCGGCCGCTGCCCGGACAGCGGCTTCGGCATGGCCGCCGTCATAGACGGATTGGCTTGCCGCCACGCCAGCCGACCATGCCAGGCTGGCGTGGGAAAACAGCTGGTGCACCAGGCTGGCCGTCGTATCCAGGCCCAGTGGAATGACAAAACGCGGGAAGCGTTCCGCCGTGGCAACGCCGATATCTGCCGTGGCAGCTGCCAGCCGCCGTTCCGCTGCGCGGATATCCGGGCGTTGGCGCAGCATCTCTGACGGCAGTATGGCAGGCAGGTGCGGCGCCTGCGGTTGGGAGGCAGGCGCGGCATCCGGGGCGAGCAGGTCATCAAGCGCCGCCGGGTAGCCGCCGGCCAGTACCGCAATGGCATGGCGCAGGCGGGTGGCGTCTGCCTGCAGCGCCGGCAGCCTGGCTTCACCCAATTCACGCTCGGCGCGGGCTTGCGAGACTTCATGGCCTGTCGCCAGCCCATGTTCCAGCAAGCGTTCGGTCAGGGTTTCGGTTTCTGCCAGCGTGGCGACATGGGCGTGGGCGATGTGCTGCCGCGCTTCGGTGGCGCGCAGCGTGGCATAGGCGTTGGCCAGCTCCGCCAGCAGGCTTTGCAGCACCGCGTGGCTGTCTTCGCTGACGGCATCGGCATAGGCGTCGGCGGATTCGAGTGCGCGCCGGCGCCCGCCAAAGATGTCGATTTCCCAACTGGCATCCAGCCCCAGGCGATAGGCGCGGGATTCGCCGATGCCGGGCGGATAATCCAGCGCGGTGGCCGAGCGTTGGGCCGTGGCGTCCGCACCGGCGCCGATGGATGGCAGCAGTCCGGCCGCGACCTGATCGCGTTCCGCACGGGCTTGAACCAGGCGCTCGCGCGCCATGGCCAGGTCCTGGTTGTGGCGCAGCGCCAGCCGAACCAGCGTATCGAGCACCGGATCTTCGAAGGATTGCCACCAGCGCTGCAGCGTTGATGCATCCTCCGTTGTGGCGGTGGTGGCCGACCATGTCTGGGGGTGAGGCGGGACATAGGGCTGGTAATCCGGGCCAACTGCTGCGCAGGCGGCCAGGGTGGCGGCTGGCAGCAGGCCCAGGAAACGGGCGCGGCGGGGCAGGGACAGGTGTTTCACGTCGTGCTCCTTACAGGATGGTGCTCAGCCAGGAGGCAAGCCTGCCATGGGCGCTCGGGCCTGCACCAGGTTCGTCAACGGCCACGCTGCAGGTCATGCCGGCGGCAAGAACAATGTGTTCCGGAACCTTGTCGAGCGCGATGCGCACGGGAATGCGCTGGGCCAGGCGCACCCAGCTGAAGGTCGGATTCACGGCAGGCAGGCCATGGGAATCCGGCACATCGTTTTCGTCGGCAATGCCGCGGCCTATGGATTCGACATGGCCCTCGATCTCTTCGTCGTGCCCCATCAGCCGGATGCGGGCGGTGGCGCCGCTGCGGATGCTGGGCAGCTTGGTTTCCTCGAAGTATCCCGTGACCCAGAAGCTGTTGGCGTCCAGCAGGGTGAGGTTCGGCTGCCCCGAGACCGCGTAATCTCCGGCCTGCAGACGCAGGTGCGTGATATAGCCTTCCACTGGCGCCGTTATGACGCTGCGCGCCAGATCCAGTTCGGCGACTTCAAGGCTGGCCTGGGCCTGGCGTACCTGGGTGCGGGCAATGGCGACGGAGCGTCCGGCGCGCTGGATGTCCTCGCGCGGGAGGATATCGTCCAGGCCATGGCGGCGCCGCGACTCGTCCAGGCGCTGGCGCAGGGTTTCTTCGGCCGCAGCCAGCCTGGCGCGGGCTTCTTCCACGGCCAGCTCGAAGCGTTGCGGGGAGATGCGATACAGCACTTCTCCCTGCCGGACATACTGGTTGTCGCGGACGGCGACCTCGACGACCGTGCCCGAGACTTCGGGCGCGCTTTGCACGACATGGGCGCTGACCCGGCCATCCCGGGTCCAGGGCGCCAGTACATAGGTTTGCCAGAGGGCGCGCACCAGAAAGGCTGCCGCCACCAGGATGGCCAGGGTCAGAAGAATGCGCGAGAGATTGCGGAACAGGGGTTTCATCATGGTTCAACAGCTCGGAAAAGCGGGGCGGTCAGAGATAGAGGATCAGTGCGGCGAGCAGGATCAGGGAGACGGCGAATTCGAATAGTGCAGGGTGCCAGACGCGCCGCAGCAGGCCGCTGCGGGCCAGCAGGGAGCGCATGATGAGATAGACCGGGATGGTCACGCAGGCATAGAAGAAAAAGGGCGGCATGTAGATACCGGCCAGGGCGAATTCACTCAGCATGAGTGGCTCCAGGTCATGACGTCGTGTCGAAGTAGGCGGCATGGCGGCGCAATAGCGCGTCCATGTCGGTGAAGGCCGCCAGGGCGCGCTGCACATCACGGCGGGCCGTGACCGGGCAATGCGCCAGCAGTGCGGCGAGCTGGCGGGCGCAACGGCGCGCATGGATGGCGCAGCGGGAGGGGTGGCGTGCGCTTCTGGCGGTACGGGCCATCTTTGCCAAACCGTTATGGACTTGTTTGCGAGCGGTGGCTGGCAGGGCGGCATGCCGCAGCTGGTGCCGGATGCGCAGTACTTCACGCCCGGTATGCAGGGCGGCGATGGCATCGCTGACGGCCTGCAGCATGAGCTCGGGGTGTCCTTTCAGTTGGGCGCCAAGCTGGGCGATACGATGCTGCTGGCGTTGTTGCCAGGCTTGTGCCATCGCACCCCGGCCGCGCAATAGCGCCAGGCTGTCGTCCCGGATCGCATGGCGCAGGCGGATCTGGTCCCGCGCTGGATTGCGCGGCAGGATGAGCTGGAACACCAGGACGACGAACAGGGTTGCAAGTATCCAGGCGGCCGAGAAATTCAGGAAGTCGAGCAGGCCGTAGTGCATGGGGTTGCCGGCTGCAGCCAGGGTATTGAAAGCCACCAGATAGGCCAGTCCTGCGAGCGCGCGATGGGGCACGCTGGTTGCGTGGATGCCGGGCAGCCAGAACAGCGCCAGCGTCAGCAGCAACAGGGGCAATCCGTCGAGAAGGGGGAAGATCAGGAAGGAACAGACGAATGCGGCAGGCACGGCCCAGATCGTGCCTTTGACGAATTGCCAGGCACCCGCTGCCGGATTGCCTGCCGTGGCCAGCAGGGCGCAGTAGGGGGCCAGTACCAGCAGCATCATGTCGCCGTAGCTCCAGCCGGTCTGTAGCCAGAACAATCCCGCCAGAACGATGGCAAGCATGGAGCGTACGCCGTTGCGCAACGCGCCACCCCAGTCGCGATGAAAGCGCACGGGAGCGAGGCGGCCCTGCACGGGGCGGCTGGACAGCGCGGAAAGCCCGGCCAGCGCCCCCAGGTAGGCATCAAGCTGTTCGAGCAGGCGGTCTGCGGCGATAAGCAGCGCGGCTTCCTGGGCCGGGTGGTGCAGGTCTGTGTCCTGCAGCGCCGAAATGAACTGGCGTCGTGCCTGCAGCAGCAGTGTACGCGCCGCGCCGGCGCCTTCTGCACCTTGTTCCAGCCGTGCGGCTGCCTGTTCCCAGGCTTGTTGCAGCGGCGCCTGCAGGCGCTGCACAGCCTTGGCGCTGGCGCTGTCGGCAGCCAGCGGCATGGCGCCGCCGGCCAGCGCGCCGAACAGCGAGGCCATGCCATGGCGTACACCGGCTGCGCGCTGGGCCAGTTCTTCGGATTCGGCCTTGCCTACGGCGAGCAGGTCGTCCAGCGCATAAATGTCGCCCAGGACCCCGAGGCGGCGCGTCGCCGCAGCCGTGGCGTCACCGTGCTGGCTGGCAATGGCGCCAGCGGCGTTGCCAGCCAGTTTTGCATACAGTGCTGCCAGGCGGCCGCGCACGCTGCGCCGGCTCATCAAGGCCGTGACCAGGCCCAGGCACATGACGCCGATGACGACGGTCGAACCCCGTCCCATGACATGCTCGAACGTCGCTTCAGGGTGCCCCATGGCGCCGTAGGTGGCCAGGCCGATGGTGTAGCCCGCGACCACGACGCCGGAGGCGCGGAAGTGCCGCAGCAAGGTCATGCCGGCGACGCAAAGCCCGAGCCAGCATCCGAAACCGAGCAGGAAAAGCAGGGGCATCTGGCCGGCCACGGACATCAGGATGAATGCGACCAGCATGCCGGCAATCGTACCGATGATGCGCCAGGCGCCTTTGCCGATCACGGCGCCCTGGACTGGATTGATCACCAGCAGGACCGTGGATGCCGCGGAATAGGGCATTTCCAGGTCCAGCAGATAGGCCACCACCAATGCCAGGGCTGCGGCCAGGGTGGACCGCAGGATATAGCCGTTGCGTGGGGTGAAAAGCCAGAACTGTCCGGCGCAGCGACCCAGCCATTGGACCGGGCGGGAAAGGCGCGGGCTGGCGGAAGCCGGTGAAGCCAATTGCTGAGACACTTTCTCATTCGCTCGTTGATTCTTGATGGAGCAAGTGTAGGAGTGCCGATGGATGACGAAAAGTTGATGTTTTGCACATTAGCAGTGTGTTTCACGCACTGCTCTGCGAGGCTGGCAGCCCGCTTGCCGTTTCCGCAGGGGCCCTGGTTGTCTGTCAGCGGGCGTCGGGCGAGCGTGGCGGGCGCTGGGGCGTGATGGAATGACCGAGCTGGTTGCCCATGCGGTTGCTCAGCGTGGCCGGCGTGGGAATACCGATCTGATTGGGCGCTTGCCGCAGCGGCGCTTCCGACGGCGTGGTGTCCGCGGCGGGGGACTGGTTGGAGGGGGGCGGGGTCATCTGCTGGCTCAGGCAGTCATATGACAACCCGCGATAGCCATCGACCTCAACCTCCACACAGGCCCTGGATTCGCTGGCTGTGGCGGGCGTGGCGGTGTCGTCCGCGCTGGGCTGGGCCGCGGCAACCGGCAGCGTGGCGGCCAGCAGCCAGGCCAAGGGCACGCTGGCGGCCAGGCGCAGCCAGGCGTCATGGCTGGGGGAAAAGGGAAAGCAGGGTAGCCGGCGAACGGGCATGGCGGGGCTCCTGGTCTGCGGGGGTTCCGGGGACACCGCAGGCGGCAAGCAATGGGCGAAGAGGGGAAAGTAGGGAAAGTGTGCCCGTGGAGCCAGGCGCGCCTGATGAATTTTTTATGACATTGCATCGGTTCGACGGCGCTGGAACGTCTAGTAGCCAAACCCATGCGAATCGCGCATGGAGGGCTATTTCACGAGGACGAGTGCTTTTCCATGCATCAATCCAACATTACCGGCTTTTCGGCGTGCCAGCGGGGGGCCTGTGCCGTCATGCTGCTGCTGGGCGTGCATATGGCCGCGCAAGCGCAGGATGCGGCGCCTGCCGGGGATGACGTCCGGCGCGTCAATATCAACGAATTCATCGTGCGCGGCAATACGGTGCTCGATAACAAGACCATCGAAGCGGCCGTCTATCCGCATATGGGGCCGCAACGCACGCTGGAAGATATCGAGGCGGCACGCGATGCGCTGCAGACGGTCTATCACGAGCACGGCTACCAGTCTGTGTATGTGGACCTGCCCGAGCAATCCGTTCAGGGCGGCGTGGTCATCCTGCAGGTTGCCGAAACCCGAGTCGGGCGCCTGAAGGTAGTGGGCGCCAGGCATTATTCACCGTTGGCGATACGTGACGAAGTGCCGGCGCTGCGTGAAGGCGAGGTGCCCGATTTCAATGCGGCGCAGGCCCAGCTGACTGAACTTAACCAGACGGCTAGCCGCCAGGTGCTGCCGCTGGTACGGGAAGGCCGGATACCCGGCACCATGGATGTCGACCTGCAAGTCGAAGACAAGCGCCCCTGGTATGTCAGTGCCGGCCTGAACAATGACTACAGTGCCGATACCCGCAAGTTGCGGGCGGTGCTCAGCGTGGGGCATGACAACCTGTGGCAGCGCGGGCATTCCGTGTCCCTGAGCTTCTTCACGGCTCCCCAGGAAATCAGCAAGCTCAAGGTTTTTTCGGGCTCTTACTCCCTGCCGCTGTCGCGTGACTGGAGCTTGCAGGTGGCGGGCTACAGCTCCGACAGTAAGGTCGCCACGGTGGGCGGCACCAACGTGCTGGGCAAGGGCCACTCCTTTGGCGTTGCCGCTACCTATACCGTGCCAGGCCAGGGAGATTGGCATCACTCGCTGGGAATCGGGGCCGACTACAAGGATTTCGACGAAACCGTGCGTTTCGGCAATGTGGACGACACGGTGCCGCTGACCTACGTACCTATCACGCTTTCCTATAACGGCTACCGCTATGCGGACAGCGCGCAGAGCACGCTGGGGCTCAGCCTGGTGACCGCCACGCGTTCCATGTTCGGCCTGAACAGCGATTGGCGCGACTTTGACTACAAGCGCTATCTCGCCAGCCCGAGCTTCGCTGTTTTCAAGGGGGATATGACGCACAACCAGGGCCTGGGACGCGATTGGCAGCTGTATCTGCGTGGCAGCTTCCAGGTGGCTTCCGGGGCCCTGGTGTCCAACGAGCAGTTCTCTGCCGGCGGTGCCAACAGTGTGCGCGGCTATCTTGCGGCGGAAGCCAGTGCGGATGAAGGCTTGCTGGGTTCCATGGAATTGCGCACGCCGTCGCTGGGCGCTTGGCTGGGCAACGCCGTCACTGATTGGCGCTGGCATGTGTTTGCCGAGTGGGCCGGGCTGCGCCTGCGCGACCCGTTGCCTGAACAGCAGCGCATTTTCCACCTAGGCAGCGTCGGCCTGGGCACCCGGATGCAGGTCATGGATTGGTTGTCGGCCAACCTGGACTGGGCCTATCCGCTCTATGCCGGCTCCGAGACTCGCAGATATCACCCGCGCTTGCATTTCAACCTGCGGGCCAATTTCTAGGCTTCTTTGATTCAACCATCCGGATGACGGATTTCGGAGTACGACTATCATGCAACGCTTGATCATGCTGGTACTGGCCTGCCTGGCCAGTATCCTTCCTGCGGTGGCCAGCGCCTGGTGGCAGCCAGACTGGCAATTCCGCAAGCAGATTGCCGTGGATACCACGCCACAGGGCGCGGCGATAACGGAAAACGTCGGCCGCACGCCATTGCTGGTGCGCCTGCATACGGGCAATTTCATTTTTGATGGCGTGGCCGAAAACGGTGCCGACCTGCGCTTTGTGGCTGCCGATGACCGCACTGTCCTGAATTACCAGATCGAAACCTTCGATCCCTTGCTGGGTATGGCGCTGGTCTGGGTGGACGTGCCTGAAGTTGCTGGCGCGCAGCGCCAGGACATCTGGATGTATTACGGCAACCCGGCGGCGCCGGCGGTTGCCAACGGGCAACTGAGTTTCGACCCCAACTACACGCTGGTCTATCATTTCAACGGTCCGGCCGAAGCGCCGGCGCGTGACACCACGGCTTACGGCAACCATGCACAGACCCCGGCCGCAGGCCTGGTCGATGGCGTGGTCGGCCGCGCCGCGCAGTTTGTCGGCGGTGCGCCGTTGATGTTGCCCGCGAGTCCGTCACTGGCCATTCCGGCAGCCGGTGCATTTACCTTCAGCGCCTGGGTGCGGGCCGACCAGCCTGCTGGCGAACAATTGATCTATGCACGCCGCGACGCCGGCAATTCGCTGCTGATCGGCAGCAGCCAGGGCATCCCTTTCGTAGAGGTCAACGGCCAGCGCTCGCAGCCCGGCCAGCCGCTGGCTGCCGGGGCCTGGCAGCATCTGGCCGTGACGGCCGAAGACGGTCAGGTCAAGCTCTATGTCAATGGCCGCCAGAGCACGGCGCTGGCCGCGAACCTGCCGCCGCTGGCCACGGCCGCCGCGTTGGGCGGGGACGTTCCCACCGTGCCAGTCTTGTCTGCGGAAGGCAGCCCGGTGGCACCGGCTGTATCGGCCTATGCGCCGTTTGTCGGTGCGCTGGATGAAATCCGCCTGTCGAAAATCGCCCGTCCTGCCGCGTTGATCCTGGCCGATGCCACGGCGCAGGGCAGCGAATCGCGCCTGGTGCAGTACGGTGCGGACGAAGAGCAGTCCGGCTTCAACCTGGGCGGCCTGGCCTTTCTGGTGAAATCCGTGCCTATAGACGCCTGGGTCGTGATTGCCGTGCTTGTGTTCATGATGATCCAGTCGTGGATCATCATGATTGCCAAGAGCCGCCGCGTGGGCCGCGTCGAGCGGGCCAACGACGCTTTCCGTCAAGCCTTCTCCAAGGTCGGCAGCCGCCTGGAAATGATGGCGGACAACGAACCGCTGGCGGCCAAACTGAAGGATGCGTCGCTCTGGCGCCTGTATGAAACGGCGATCAACGAGCTGCGGGTGCGCCGCAGCCAGGGCATGGATATGTCGGCGATTTCCCCGGCCACCATCGAGTCCGTGCGCGTATCTATGGAAACCACGCGCACCCGTGAAAACCAGCAACTGGGGGCACGGCTGGGGACCTTATCGAACGCCATTGCCGGCGGCCCCTATATCGGCCTGCTGGGCACGGTGCTGGGCATCATGGTGGTGTTCCTGGGCACGGCCATGGCCGGTGACGTGAACATCAATGCGATTGCCCCGGGCATGGCGGCTGCGCTGCTGGCAACGGCCATGGGCCTGTTCGTCGCCATTCCCGCCTTGTTCGGCTACAACCGGCTGGCCTCGCGCAACCGGAACGTCAATGCGGACATGCGTGTCTTTGTCGACGAGTTCGTCACGCGCCTGGCCGAAACCAGCGGTGCTGGCCAGGTGCGCTTTGCCGCCCCTGAGCCGCAGGCTGCCTGAGGAGGAATGGACATGGCTTCCGCTTCTTCCCAGGATGACGACGACGGCGCGCTGGTCGACGGCATCAATATCACGCCCCTGGTGGACGTCCTGCTGGTGGTCCTGGTGATTTTCATCCTGACGGCCACGGCACAGGTGTCCGGCATCAAGGTGGACCTGCCCAAGGCCAGTTCATCGGTGTCGCTATCGCAGGCCAAGACCAAGGCGATTTCCATCAATGACGTCGGCCAGGTGTTTCTGGATGCCTACCCGGTGACCCTGCCTGAGCTGGAGGACAGGCTGCGCACGGAAAAGGCACTGAACCCGGATTTCCCGGTCATCGTGCGCGGCGACCAGGTGGTGCAGTACGCCAAGGTGGTTGAAGTGCTGGATCTGTTGCGCCGGCTGGAACTGAGCCAGGTCGGCCTGGTGACCGGCAAGCCGCAATAACGGGGTGAGGCATTGTGACTGAGCCGAAAAAACAAGCTGCGCCGGCGCCCCGCGATGAATTCGCCGACCTGCTGGGTACTGGCGCGCAGGATGACGCACGCCGTGCGCGCCGGCGCCGCGCCGGCAAGCTGGTCGTTGCGCTGGTGGTCGTGGGCGTGCTGGGCTACGCCGTCTGGCAGTGGGCCAGCGGCCTGAGCAGCGTACAGCGCAAGGCGCCGGACATGACGGCGATCATCCCGCTGCCACCGCCGCCGCCACCTCCCCCCGAGCCTGAGCCGCCGCCTCCGGAGCCGGAAGAACCGCCGCCCGAAGAACTGGTAGAGCCCGAGCCTGAACCCGAACCCGTGCCGGCCGAGGAACCACAGCCGGAAGAAGCGCCTTCCCCTGCGGATGACATGGCTCAGGCCATGGAAATGGATGCCAGCGCGCAGGCCGGCAGCGACGCCTTCAATATCGCCGCCGGCAGTGGTCGTGGCATGGCTGGTAGCGGTGGTGGTGGGCGCGTTGGCAATGCTACCTACGGCCAGTACATGAGCTACGCGCTGCAGAAGATCCTGCGTGAAGACGAACGCACACGCACCCTGGCCTATCGCGTACAGGTCAGCATCTGGCTGACGGAAACGGGGCAGGTGGCGCGTGTCGAGCTGGTCCGTTCCAGCGGCGACGCAGGCATAGACGCCAAGGTGATTGCCGCCTTGCGCGACGTGCCTGCCCTGGATCAGCGCCCGCCGGCCTCGCTGGCCATGCCGGTGCGTGCCGTTCTCAACAGCAGGCGGCCTTCATGAAGCTGTCATTCCGTCGCAACAAGATATTCCTTCCGGAGATTCTGAAAATGAAATTGCAACCGACCCGGCTGGCCTGCACCTTGGCGATCGCCATGGCGCTGGGCAGCGGCCAGGCGCTGGCCCAGGTAGCGGCTCCCTCGGACAATGCCACCATCAATCTGATCCGCCTGCTGGTGGAGCAGGGCGTTATCCAGAAAGACCAGGCCGAAGCGCTGGTCCGGCAGGCCGAGGCAGAAGCCGCGCAGGCGCGCGGCACGGCGGCGGCAGGCGTGCCGGTGGCGGCTACGGGTGCGGCCCTCGCCCAGCCTGGCGATGTGCGCGTGCCGTATATCCCCGAAACCGTGCGCGAGCAGATACGTCAGGACGTGCGCGCCGATGTCATGGCGCAGGCCCAGGCGGAAAACTGGGCGCAGCCCAATACCTTCCCGGACTGGGTGTCGCGCATTACCGTGGAAGGCGACATGCGAGTGCGCGACGAATCCCACTTTTTCGATGGCGGCAACAGCGATCTCATCATCAACTTCGCCAAGTTCAATTCCGCCGGCCCAACCTTGTTCAACGTCTATGACGACAGCGGCAAGCCGGTCTATGCGCACGACATTCCTTATCTGAACGCACGCAAGGACCGTCGCAACCAATGGCGCATCCGCGCCGGGCTGGGTGTGAAGGTGCAGCTCGCCGAGCAGTGGCAGGCGGGTATCCGCCTGGCCAGCGGCAGCACCAGCAGCCCGGTTTCCACCACGACAACGCTGGGCGGCGGCATGGAGAAAAAAGACATCTGGCTGGACCAGGCCTACCTGAAGTACAGCCCTGCCGATTGGGTCACGCTGACCGCAGGGCGTGCCGCCAATCCCTTCGTGTCCACCGATATGCTGTATGCCGGCGACCTGAATTTCGATGGCGTTTCGGCCGTGTTCAGGCATGCGCCGGCGGGCCGTCCCGTGACCTGGTTCGGTACGTTGGGCGCGTTCGCGCTCGAGTATGCCCATGGCCCCTTCAATTGGAGCGACATGAGCGAAGGCGACAGCGAGAACAAATGGCTGTTCGGCGCCCAGGCCGGCGCGGACTGGAAGATAAATGCCAGCAACACGCTGCGCGGGGCGCTGGCCTATTACTACTATGACAATACGCTGGGGCAGCTTTCCTCCCCTTGTGACCCGCTGACGGAATCCGCCTGCGATACCGACTGGTCGCGTCCCGCCTTCATGCAGAAGGGCAATACCCTGATGCTGCTGCGCGACTGGCAGCCATCCAGCACCAAGTCGTGGAACGAATACCAGTATGTGGGCCTGGCTTCCAAATTCAACCTGCTGGACCTGAACCTGCGCTGGGACACCCGCGTGCTCAATGGCCTGGGCCTGCGAGTCACTGGCAACTATGTGCGCAACCTGGCATTCAGCAAGCGCCGGATGGAAGAACGCAGTACTCGCCATGGTACGGATTTCATCGCGTCCAACGGTATCTACAACGACAACGATGTGCGCGTCGGAATCGACAGCGGTCCGAACGCCTGGCTGGTTCAGGCAGCGTTGGGCAACGGCTATGGCCTGAACGACAAGGGAGACTGGCAGGTGTTCGCAAGCTACCGCTACATCGAGCCGGATGCGCTGCCCGATGCCTACAACGATTCCAGCTTCCACCTGGGCGGTACCAACGCGCGCGGTTACATCATCGGCGCGGGCTATGCCTTCGAGAAAAACGTCTATGGCCAGCTGCGCTGGAGCAGCTCCAAGGAAGTCTCGGGCGCACCGTTGTCCATCGACGTCCTGCAGCTTGAAGTCAACGCACGGTTCTGATCATGATGAAACGTCCAGCCCCATTGATCGCCGGCCTGCGCGTGCTGGCGGCGGCGCTGTTCTGCGCCGCGCTGCCGGCGCAGGCGCAGAATGCGCAGAGCATGGAAGAGCGCCTGCGCACCCAGCTGCGTTCCACGACGCAGCAGTTGCAGCAATTGCAGAGCCAGCAGGCGCAGCTGAATGCGGCGATAGGCGCGGCCGAGGCGCAGCGCGATGCGGCCTACAAAGAGCGCGATAGCCTCAGGCAGGAGCTGGTGCAGGCGCGCCAGCAGGCTGGCCAGTTGCAATCGCGCCAGGATGCCGCCTACGCCAGCGCCCGCGCACAGGTTGCGGCCAGCCACGAACAGCTAGACAAGTACAGGCAAGCCTACGAAGAGCTGCTGGGCATGGCGCGTGCTGCCGAAACCCAGCGCAAGGCCCTGCTGGCCAGCCAGGAGGAAACGCAGGGCCAGCTTCTGGCCTGCACGCAGAAGAATGCACAGTTGTATGCCGCCGGCAAGGAAATCCTGGCGGCCTACGAGTCGTTCAGCACCGGCGCGGTGTTCTCCCTGCGCCAGCCATTCTCGCGCGAGGCCCGTGTCATGTTCGAAAACCAGGCGCAGGAATATGGCGACCAGCTGTACGACGGCCGATTCGATCCCGGACAGGCGGCAGCCCGGGCTGCCGGTGACTAGCGTCATGGCAGCGGCAGCGGTTCTTTTGTTGGTTGCTCCCTTCCTGTCTCCGCATGGATGCGGGGAACCCCTTTTTTCCAGACTGATGGATTTTCTCCCATGAACGATCTTTCCCTCATCCAGGCCATGTCGACCGCACGTCTGCAGGAATTGCTGCAGGACATGGGCTATCGGGTCACGCATTCAGAACAGAACGGCCAGGCGCAGTTGCTGAGCGCGGCCCAGGGCATCGGCTTTTCGGTGCGGCCCGGTAACCAGGCGCCCGCCGTTGGCGAGTTTGTCGACTACACCTTCGCCTGCGTCTTGCGTGTGCAGGGCGAGCTGCCCGACACCCTGGTCGGGCGCTGGAACGGCAGCAAGCGTTTCGCGCGTCTCAGTACCCAGGGCGACTTCCTGGTCATGGAGATGGACGTGGTGGTGGCCGGGGGCGTATCCGGCAATCACGTGCGCGCCATGATCGAGTTGTGGGACAGGCTGCTGCAGGAGTTTGTGCTGTTCTTGCGCCAGTTCGCCATGATGCAGGCGGATGCCGCCAAGGCCGATAGCGATCCCGAGGCCGCCATTGCGGCGACCCCGGCAGAGGCCGCTGCTGCCGGAACAGCTGCTTGAGCGGCCCGACCGGCAGCAGTTCGAATCATGCGCCAGGTCGGTCCAGGCCTGGACAGGAACAGGACGAGGAAGCCAGGATGAAACGGTTTGCAGGAATTTTTTCGACGCCCATGAAAATGCAACGTAGGGTGGCTGCCGTTGCCACGGCGATGGGCGGGCTGGTGCTGGCCGGTTGCGGCGATGCCGCAGGCAAGGCCGACACCCCGCCACAGGAACATGCTGTCAGTGCGCCTGTGAGCGGGCCGGCGAGCCAGGTTGCACCCGTGGTCGCCAGCCTGGGTACGGTCGTCCTGACTGCTGATGAAGTTCGTGGCCTGCTGGCTGCCGTGCCGCCAGCCGAGCGCCAGCAACTGGCCGCCGACCGGCCGGCGCTGGACCGCCTGCTGCAGGCGCGGCTGGCAGAGAAAGCGCTGGCGCAGCAGGCCCGCAACCAGGGCTGGCTGGAGCGTTCGGACGTGAGCGAGATGATCCAGGCCGCCACCGAGCGCATCGTCTTGAGCACGTATCTGGAGTCGGTCAGCCAGGCGCCGGCGGATTATCCGTCCGCGCAGGAGCTGCAGGTGGCCTATGAGCAGAACCAGGCGCAATTGCAGGTGCCGGCGCGTTACCGCCTGAGCCAGATCTTTATTGCCGCCCCCTACGGCGATGCCGGCGCCGTGGAGCAGGCGCGCCGCCAGGCGGCGGATCTGGCGCGTCGGGCAGCCCAGCCCAAAGCGGATTTCGCCAGCCTGGCGCGCGAGTTCTCGCAGGACCAGGCCTCGGCCGGGCAGGGCGGGGAGATCGGCTTGCTGCCATTGGCACAGGTGGTGCCCGAGCTGCGCGAGGTGATCGCAGGCATGAAGGCTGGCCAGATTGCCGGGCCGGTGCAGTTGCCGGCAGGCTTTCATGTGCTGAAGTTGCAGGAAATCCAGGCGGCCGGGACGCCGGCGCTGGCAGAGGTCGAGGATGAACTGCGCGCGGCCTTGCGGGCGCAGCGCCAGAAACAGGCTGCGCGGGCCTACCTGGACGGAATGCTCAATGCCGGGACGGTCAGCGTGGATGGCAAGGCGCTGGCGGCGGCACTGGAATAGCCGGGTCTGGCACGGTATTGCACCGCCGCACGGCCACCTTTGCAGGAGATGCGCCTGACGGCTGCTGACTAGGCCGCCGTCGCCCTGGCTTTTTGCCGACGTTGCTTTTCTTCGTCACTGCACCCGCTGCTGCCCCCGTTATTTCGCCGCGGTGATTTTCACCAGCACGACCCGTCGGTTCAGCGCTCGATTTTCGGGGGTATCGTTGGGAACGCGGGCTTGCGACGCCCCGTGACCGACGGCTTGCAGGCGGGAGGCTGCTATCCCCAGCGTGCGCAGCAGTGTTACCACGGTTTCTGCGCGTTGCCGCGACAGGGCCTGGTTGTGGGCCTGCGTGCCGGTATTGTCGGTATGGCCTTCTATGCTGAGTTTCAGGCTCGGTTGCTGGCGCATCAGTTTGCCGATTTCCAGCGCCAGCAAGGCTCCTGCCGGGGTCAAGGAGGCCTCGTCGGTATCGAACAGGATGTCCAGTGTGGCCCGGCCGTCCTGATCCAGCGTCTGACCCAGTTGTTCCGCATTGACCGTCGTGATGTTCAACGGGGCCAGCGCAGCGGTTTCCAGGATGGTGATGGCGCCGCTTTCCTCATCCAGTGTGGAGAATTGAATCCATACATCGGCGCTGGGCTGGCGAATCACATAGGTCTGCACGTGGTCGGGAATCAGCAGCGAATGACCATATTGCTTGTCCACCAGCTCGGCATTACCGATCCGGTCCCGTTCCTTCCTGGATATCTTGCCGTCGTGAAGTTTCACGCCACCCAGTGCGGTAATGAATGGCTTGTTCGTAGCTGGCCTCGACCTGGGCCTGGTTGAAGCGTCCGGAGGTATTACGTGCCTTCTCCAGGGTGCTTTTGAATACCTTGCCTTCCTGCCGGTAGAGCTTGCCATCCACGGCAAAGTATTCGCGTCCGAACTCGCTGATGGCATCGCCTGGAATGCCATCGGAAAAGTGGTAGGAATAGTTGGCGGGGGCGTTCAGGAAAGGAAAAGTGCCCAGTGCATGGGGACTGACAGGCAGCTGCTACACGGCAGCGGGTAGTTCACGGCCCGGCGCCGCCTGCGCGGTGAGTGCGGCGGCCGCCTTGCCGGTTTGGCGCAGGCTGGGGGCAGGATTGCGACGGCATTCTAACGGCAGGCCCGGCAAGTGTGCTGTCACACTTGTGATAGGGCATTGCATGCGCCTGTATGCAGAATCGCCAGCGCATGCAGGAGGCACCCGGTCCGGGGCAAGGCGCTTGAGCGAGGTCAAGTCCTGTCAATGTTCCGCCTGATCCGGGACGCCTGCGGGCATAATGGAGGCATGTCGCCGGCATCAGCGTCGGCAATGGATTTCTGACACAGGAGGAACACCCATGAAATTCTCCAGGCAACCGTTGGCCGCCCTGTTGGCCGCCGCGCTACTTGCGGCAGGCGCCGCCGCAGCGCCGGACGCCGACGCCTGCACGCGGGTGGTGTATCACGGCATCGACGGTCAGATCGTGACGGCCCGTTCCATGGATTGGAAAACGGACGTCGCGACCAACCTGTGGGTATTTCCACGAGGAATGGAGCGCTCTGGCGAAGCCGGGCCGAACTCGCTGAAATGGAAATCCAGGTACGGCAGCGTCATTGCCTCGGGCTATGACATCTCCACCACGGACGGTCTGAACGAAGCCGGCCTGTCGGCCAGCGTGCTGTGGTTGGTGGAGTCCGAATACCCGACCTTTGATGGCGACAAGCCCGGGCTGTCCATCGCGGCATGGGCACAATACGTGCTGGATAATTTCGCCACGGTCGAAGAAGCCGTCAAGGTGCTGGAAACCGAACCCTTCACGCTGGTCACCGACAACGTGCCTGGCGAGAGCCGCCTGGCGACGCTGCACCTGTCTATATCCGACGCCAGCGGGGACAGCGCCATCGTCGAATACATAGATGGCAAGCAGGTGATCCATCACAGCCGCGAATATCAGGTGATGACCAACTCACCGACCTTCGACAAGCAGCTGGCGATGAACGAGTACTGGGAGCAGATTGGAGGCACCATCATGTTGCCGGGTACTAACCGCGCCTCCGACCGCTTTGCCCGTGCGTCGTTCTACATCAATGCCGTTCCCAAGACGGCCGACCGCCGCGAAACCATCGCCAGCGTGTTCAGCGTGATCCGCAACGTCTCCGTGCCCTATGGCCTGACTACCCCGGACCAGCCGAATATTTCGTCCACCCGCTGGCGTACCGTGGCAGACCAGAAGCGCCTGCACTACTACTTCGAATCGGCACTGACGCCCAATACCTTCTGGGTGGAACTGAACGAGCTGGACTTCTCCGAGAAGACCGGCAAGGTCATGAAGCTGGACCTGGGCCCGGACCAGAAGAATATCTTCTCCGGCAAGGCCAATGCCAGCTTCAAGGAAAGCAAGCCTTTCCCGTTCCTGGGGATCTGAACGCCGTTAGGTGGAAAAAAGAAGGCCCGGGCATGATGCGCGGGCCTTCTTCCGTCATTCCGTCCGCCAGGGCTGCTGCAAGTTGCCGGGCAGCCCACGGACCTGGCGTGCGCCTTACTGGCGGCTGGTCACTTCAACCAGGTGGTAGCCGAATTGCGTGCGCACGGGGCCTTGAACCACGTTGACCGGGGCGCTGAACACCACGCGGTCGAATTCCGGCACCATTTGGCCTGGGCCGAAGGTGCCCAGGTTGCCGCCGTCACGGCTTGACGGGCAGCTGGAGTTCTCGCGTGCTACTTGGGCGAAGTCGGCGCCGTTTTCGATGGCGGCCTTCAGTTCGTTGCACTTGGCTTCGGAGTCCACGAGGATGTGGCGGGCGCTGGCTTGGGTCATCTATATTCCTTATTCAAATATCCGGGAACGAAGGCGGGAGCATAACGCATGTTTTCGCAGCGGGCGTTCTTGATGCCCTCCCGGAGCAGGGTCAATGCTGCCTGGATTCCTGTCGGGCAGGCAGGTCATCAGGCTATGTTAAGTTTCTTCTTTTTTCCAGGGTGGTTCCGTGGATAACCTTCGTGATGTGGCCGGCGTGGATGCCGCCAGTACCTATGTCGCCGCAGGCGGGCATCGCCTGCGGCGTGGCGTGTTCTATCGTTCCAATGCGCTGTCTCAGGCAGACGGCCGGGCCGGCCTGCTGGACAGCCTGGGCCTGAGCGCCATCTATGACCTGCGTACGCCCTCGGAAGTGGCGCGCCAGCCGGATGTCCTGCCGGCAGGTGCGGCTTACGTGCAGATCAATGTCCTCGGGGAAGACAACGTGGTGTTCGGCACCTTGTCCTCGGCAGCAGATACCGTGGCGGCGATGGAGCAGCTGCAGCGCGATATGGTGCAGGAAGCCAGGATGCGCGAGCGGCTGGGGCAACTGTTCGGCGCACTGGCCAATGGCGAGGACGCCCAGCTCTACCATTGCACGGGCGGCAAGGACAGGACCGGCTGGGTATCGGCGTTGCTGCAACTGCATGCTGGCGTATCGCAGGACGACGTCATGCACGATTATCTGCTGACCAACCAGCGAATGACGGCATTCATCGAGCAGAATTATGCGGCAGTGGCTGCCGAACACGGCAAGGCTGCCGCCGAGGCCATCCTGCCCGCGCTGAGCGTGCGCGAAAGCTTCCTGATGACAGGCCTGGACCAACTGCGCCAGGATTTCGGGTCGGTTGCCCGATACCTCGGGCAGGGCCTGGGCCTGGACGAAGCAACACAGGACCGCCTGCGCACGCGCCTGCTGGCTTGACGCCTCAGGTTGCCGCAGATGAATCCGTCAGAGGCAGGCCAGGATGAGCGGCCCGCCCCTGACTGCCTGTCCACAGGGACAGGCACGGCCTGTCAGGGTGCCGGGTGTCATAGTCCGGTCTGGCGGCGTACGGAATCCTCGTGCAGGGATTCATTCAACTGGTCGATGATAATGGCCCAGTCGCCGTCCGATTTGTATTGCTCGGACAGGAACTGGCGCTGGGCATCGTTCCAGTAGGAGGCATCGACCAGATGCTTGCTGGAGGGAAGCTGGTGCTTGCCGATGAAGTCGGCAATGCCTGATTCGCTGGCATCCAGGCCCAGTTGCAGGAACAGGTTGGTCATGCGAGGCGTAGCTGTCTTCATCGCGGGCTCCTAGTCAGGGCGGGAAATATCGGTTTGCCGGGCCAACGGGCGGCGCCGGGGCTTGTTATCCGGACTATAGCCTGTTTCCGGCGGCGGGCAAGCGCCGGGAAACCAGGGGCGGCCATCCCCCAGGTTCAGTAAAACAATGAAACCGTTGCCCGGGCTGGCTGTGCTAACGTGATTGGCAGCCCCACTGTTTGCGGGCGGTGGCGCCAGGCCGGCGCCACAGGCAGGCATGTTCAATGAGGAGGACTTTCACATGAAGCGTATCGTCTTGAGTACCCTGGCGGGAGTGTTGCTGGCTGCCGGCACGGCAGCGCAGGCACAGACTGCCGTGGCGCCGGGCCTGAAACTGTCGCCGGAACAGATGCAAAGGCTGGACAAGGACAAAAGCGGGGATGTCAGCCGGCAGGAATACCAGGAGTTCATGGAAGCATCGTTCACGCGCCTGGATGCCAACCAGGATGGCGTGCTGGACCGCAGCGAATTGCCGGCCAACGTGACTGACGAGCAGTTCGCCGCCATGGACGTCAATCGTGATGGCAAGGTGACCCGGGCCGAGTTCATGAACCAGGTCATGGCCGATTACGACGAGGCGGCACGCCAGGCAGCCCATTAAGCAGGTATCCCATCAAGCAGGCAGCCCCCGTTATGCGGGTAATCCGTTAAGCAGCCGTGCGCTGGCGATAGCGGCGGCAAGCGTTCCGCCAGGCCGGGCAGGAAGATAGCCTGCCCGGCCTGGCTGTTTTTGGTTCACACCTGCCGGGAGCGCGTCAGCAGCCAGAGCAGGTAGACGCCGCCGACGATGCCTGTCATGCGCCCGATGGGAATGGCCATGGCCAGCGGGATATGCTGGATCAGCAGGTCGGCGACCACCAGCAGCAATGCGCCCATGGCTGCAGCGCTGATGACGGGCAGGTGGCGTGCGCGGGTCAGGCGCAGTGCCAGTTGCGGTGCCGCCAGGGCGACAAAGGCGATGGGGCCGGCCGCCCCGGTGGCCAGTGCCGCCAGGATGACGGCGTAGGTGATCATCAATACGCGGGTGCGTTCCACGCGTATGCCCAGCTGGCTGGCGAGGTCGTCGCCCATCTCGGTCAGGTGCAGGGTGCGTGCCGACAGCAGGATCAGCGGAATCAGCACCAGGGTGCCTATCATGACCGGCAGTACGTGTTGCCAGGTACGGGCATCCAGCGATCCGGCCAGCCACAGATTGGCCATCACTGCATTGTCCAGCTTGCCCTTGACCAGCATCAGGCCATTGAGCGCATTGAGAATCGCACCGACACCGATACCGACCAGCACCAGGCGGTAGCCGCCAACGGCACCGCCACGCAAGGCCAGCAGGTAGACGGCGGCGGCGGTGAACAGGCCGCCGAGCACGGCCGACAAGGCAACGGCCAGGCTGCCTTGGTCGAAGACGATGATCTGCATCAGCGCACCCGTGGCAGCACCCGTGGTGAATCCGATCACGTCTGGTGAGCCCAGCGCATTGCGGGATACCGATTGGAACACCGCTCCCGATATGCCCAGCGCGGCACCTGCGAAGATCGCGGTCAGCACGCGCGGCAGGCGGATGTTCAGCACAATGCGCTCGCCCATGCCGCCGTCGCCCCGGCCCAGCAGGATATCCGCCACTTGTCCGAGCGACAGCGCGACGCGGCCGCTGCTCATGGCGAAGGCAGCGCAGGCCAGGATCAGGAGCAGCAGCAGGCAGGTCACGACGGCCAGCCGGGGCTGCATGACGAATGAGGCGTGGCGGGTGCGCCAGACCGGCGTGCTGAGCACGCGGCGCGCCGTCCGGGAAACAGGGGAGCTTGCGTTCATAGCTGGGCGATTTTGCGTCGGCGCACCAGCGCCACGAAGAAGGGGCCGCCGATGAGGGCGATCATGATGCCGACGCCGACCTCCCCGGGCGGCGCGATCAGGCGTCCCAGGATGTCTGCCGCCAGCATCAGGATGGCGGACAGCAGCATGGCGTAGGGCAACAGCCAGCGATGGTCGGGACCGATGATGAAACGGGCCAGGTGGGGCGCGGTCAGGCCGATGAAACTGATGGGGCCGACGGCAGCCGTCGCGGCGCCAGCCAGGACGATGACGGCGGCGGAAGACAGGATCCAGACGCGCCCGGTGGCCGCACCCAGCGCATGGCTGAGGTCTTGCCCCAGGGCGGCGATGTCCAGGGATTTGCCCAGCGTCATGGCGATGCTCAGGCCCGCGAAAATCAGCAGCGACACCGGTAGCAGCACTGCGTAGCCGCGTCCTTGCAGCGAGCCTGCCGCCCAGTGGCGGAACTGGTTGAAGGCTTCGTCCGTGCTGTTGACCGTGATGATCTGGGTGATCGCCATCAGCACGAAGGTCAGTGCCGCGCCGGCCAGCACCAGCCGTACCGGGTTGACGCCGTGGCGCACGCCGCCCAGCAGATAGACGGCGGCGCCCGCCAGGGCCGCACCCAGCAGGCCGAACCACATATAGATGGAAATATCCTCGATACCCAGCACGGCAATGCATAGCGCGATGGCAGCGGCGGCACCGGCATTGACGCCCAGGATGCCGGGATCGGCGAGCGGGTTGCGTGTCAGCGCCTGCATGATGACGCCGGCGACGCCCAGGGCGCAGCCCGTCAGGATGGCCAGCAGCGTGCGCGGAATGCGCAGGTGCAGCATGATGAGTTGGTTGTTGTCGGCGGGGTCCAGGTGGAACACCGCGTCCCAGGCCAGGGCCGGGGGGAGCATCTGGGTTCCCACCGCCAGGCTGGCAATGCAGCACAGCAGCAGTACGGCGCCGCAAAGCAGCAGGCCGTTGCGCCGTTGGCGCTGCCGCCGCAGGCTGTGGTTACTGGCCAAACCGCTTCACCATGTCGTTGACGATTTCCGTGGCGCTGTAATAGTCGATGCGAAATGAGTTCGCGCCCAGGCCATAGACCTGGCCCGATTTCACCGAGGGCAGGTTGGCCAGCACCGGGTCCTTGAGGAAGGCATCGCGGCGTTCATCGCCCACGCGCAACAGGAAGGTGGTTTCCGCCTTCAGCTGGGGCAGCTTTTCATAGGGCGCCCAGATGAAGTCGTGGTTGACGTCGGCATTGCTCTGCCAGGCCGGGTTCGGGGCCTCGATGTCGAAGCCCAGCGCCTGCAGCAGGCGGCCATGCGCGCCGGTGCGGGTGCCCAGCGGGTTTTCCATGGAGGCGCCGTTATAGCTGATGATGTTGGCCTGGCCTGCCGGCAGCTTGATCTTGTCGCGCGCGTCGGCAACAAGCTGATCGAAGGCCTCGATTCTGGCTTCGGCCTGATGTTCCAGGCCGGTGGCTTCGGCCAACTGACGAGCCAGGTCCTGCCAGGATCGCCGGCCATAGTCGAGTACGATGGTCGGGGCGATCTGGCGCAGGCTGGCGATATGCTCGAGCGCGGAATCGGCGCCGCTGGTCGCTACCACGATCAGGTCGGGTGCGTAGGCATAGGCGGTTTCAAGGTCCACACGGCCGGCGGGCCAGGCTTTTTCCAGGTTGCGTGCCTTGGCTACCTCGGCCCATTGGGCGAAGAACTGGCCATTGGCTGCCGTGGCGCTGGCCACGACGGGCGCATCTATGGCCAGCAGGGTGCCGGTGATGGTGGGCGTGGTGGAAAGAATGCGCTTGGGCTGGGCAGGAATATGCGTGATACTGCCGTCGGCATTGTGGAAGTCACGGGGCCAGGGCTGGGACGCCGTGGCGGCTTCGGCCGCAGCCTCGGTTCCGGCCTGTGCCGGGCGAGCCAGCAGCATGAGCAGGGCCATCAGCATCAGGCCGAATGCGGCAAGGGATTTCTTCGTGCGCATTGATATTCCGGGCAATAGGATCAGGAAGCCTGGCGCCGGGCGGCAGGCACTTGCAGTATCTATAATTGTAATGTTTTTCATTATGATGGACCGGCTGCGGGGCGTCTGGTCCGGCAGGATAGGACTCTATGACCACAGGCCAGGGTGCCAGCCATTTCTCTTCGTCACCGGCATCTGCCGGCATTGCCGCCGCGGCTTCTGCGGCCGGCACGTCTCCGCTGCGCGGCGAGGCCCTGACCCTGCGCTATGAATCGCGCCTGATCGCGGAAAACCTGACCGTTGATATTCCGGCCGGCAAGGTGACGGTGATCGTCGGCCCCAATGCCTGCGGCAAATCGACGTTGCTGCGCGCGTTATCGCGCCTCCTGGTTCCTGTGAGCGGCCAGGTGCTGTTGCATGGCAAGGATATCCGCAGCTATGCGCCCAAGGCCGTGGCGCGCCAGTTGGGCCTGCTGCCGCAGAGCGCGGTGGCGCCCTCGGGCATTTGCGTGGCGGACCTGGTGGCGCGCGGGCGTTTCCCGCACCAGACCATGTTGCAGCAATGGTCCGTGGAAGACGAAGCGGCGGTAAGCAAGGCGATGGCAGCCGCACACGTGGAAATGCTGGCGGAGCGTGCGGTGGATGAGTTGTCGGGCGGCCAGCGCCAGCGTGTCTGGCTGGCCATGGTGCTGGCGCAGGACACGCCCATCATGTTGCTGGACGAACCGACGACGTATCTGGATATCGCGCATCAGATCGAGGTGCTGGATCTTTGCCAGCGGCTCAACCGTACCGAAGGGCGCACGCTGGTCATGGTGCTGCACGACTTGAACCAGGCGGCGCGCTATGCCGATCACATCATTGCGATGAAGGCCGGGCGGATCGTCGCATCGGGCCATCCGCACGAGGTCGTGACGCCCGCAGTGGTCGAGGAGGTTTTCGGCCTGAGTTCGGTGGTGATCGACGACCCCGTGACCCATACGCCGATGGTTGTGCCCATCGCCAGTACCGGCAGCCGCCAGGATACCGCCAGGGCGGCGGGCGCGTGATTCAGCCCTGGCCGGACAGCGCCAGGCGCATGGCGCAGCGCCGGCCGGCAGGCAGGCCATGGGCGGCTTCTTCCTGCAGGATTGCCGCCAACCGCGTGTCCAGCGCCGCTGCTGGCACGGGATCGAAGCCCAGGCGCTGGTAGAACGGTGCGTTCCAGGGCACGTCGCGGAATGTCGTCAGTGTGAGACAGCGCAGCCCGCGGCTGCGCGCGGTGTCGATGGCATGGGCCAGCAGCGCCCGGCCCAGCCCCTGGCCCTGGTGAGTGAGGCTGACAGAGAGTTCCCAGATGTGTAGTTCCTTGCCTGTAATTTCGGCACAAAGGAAACCGGCAGCCTGGCCGTCGGCATCCAGCGCCACCCACTCCGTGCCCTGGCGGATGAATGCTCGGTGGCGCTCCTCAGGCATGGCATCGCCGTCCGCCAGCCAGGCGAGATCGGGAATTTGCAGGAAGGCCTGGGCGGCCGAGCGTTCTATGGCCTGGAGCGCGGGCACGAGGGCCGTGTCTGCTGGACGGATGGCAATCATCGCGGGATGTTCCTTGGGGTGGGCAAGGCCAGAATTGTCGCATCCGGCGTGGTATCGGCAAGTCCGTGGCCGGGCGGGACGGCCTGGGCCGTTTATTTCCATGGCGCGCCCAGGCGCCTTGAGCTACAGTGCGCCGGTGGCGAATGCGCCACTTTTGCGGATCTCCGATGAAAAAAACCGACCTAGAAAAAAACAAGGCCCTGAAGCTCATGGGCAAAATGCAGGCGGCCGTGCCGCCTGGGCGCTATGCTGGCGCTGCTGTCCTGGACCGCCGCGAACAGCGGCGGCTGGATCAGGCTGCCGGACTGGTGTCCTTCCCCGTCAAGTTGCGCCAGCCTGTCATCGACGCGTTACGGGCCAGGGCGCAGGCCGAGGGCGTGGGTGTCAACGAATTGCTAGATACCCTGCTGGCGCAAGCGCTAAAGGATTGAAGCGCTTGCGCCGCTGCCGCTACTGGAACCGGTATCCCGCGTTGATCATGAAGGTCCAGTTGCGGCCGGCCGCAGGCTCGTAATAGCGGCTGTTGCTTTCGTTGACGATCACCGAACCGATGTAGCGCTTGTCGAACAGGTTGTCGACCCGGGCCAGCAGGTCCAGGTCCCAGGCGTTACGGGTGATCCTGTAGCCGGTGTAGAGCGCCGCTACGGCGTATCCCGGTGCGTGCGCGCTGTTGGCGGTATTGGCTTCGATATTGCCCATGGCGCGCCATTCCGCACCGGCCTGCCAGCCCTGTTCCGGCATCCAGCGCAGCCCGGCATAGCCGTTATGGCGGGCGACGCCTGGAATGCGCTTGCCGTCGCTGCCCTGACCGGAATGGCGGAAGGCAGCATCCAGGTAGGTATAGCTCAAGGTGAATTGCAGATCCTGCACCAGGAAAGCCTGCCAGGACAGTTCAGCGCCATTGCGGCGCGTCTTGCCGGCATTGCGGAAGGTGGCGCGGCCGCCGCTGCTGCCGGCGCTGACGATTTCATCTTGTGTATCTATGCGAAACAGCGCGGCGGTCAGCAGACCGCCCAGGCTGCCGGTCTTGGCACCGATCTCGTAGTTGCGGCTGGTGGACGGGCGCAGCGCCAGATTCAGGCCGCCGGAGCCATCCGGGCGATAGGAAATCTCATTGAAAGTCGGGGTTTCGAAACCCTTGCCGAACGACGCGTACAGGCTGCTGTCCGCGCCTAGCGCATAGCGTGCCGCAAAGACCGGCAGCCAGGCGCTGTAGGAGCTCTTGCCGCTGTCGTCGCCATTTTCCAGGTAGCGGTCGCGGGACCGGAAACGCACTTCACTGCGGCGCAGACCGCCTTCCAGCAGCCAGCGGTCGCTGATGTCCCAGCCGGCCTGCAGGTAGACATCCATGTCGCGCAAGGTGTTGCGTTCCTTGCGGCGCAGTTCGCCACGCGTGCCCAGGTCAGTCGGGGCGGTGGCGCTGCCCTGGAAGTTTTCATAGCCGCGCCGGTCTTCGTTCATATGATCATAGGCGCCCCCGATGGTCACGGACAGCGGCTGCCCCAGCAGGCTGGCCTGGTGCGTGGCGCGCAGGTCGATACCGGCAAATCCGCGTTCCAGGTCGATGACGCCGCCTGCGTGCGTGGCAGGTTTCTGGGTTGCAGGAGGGATCGCCTGGTACTGGACGGTGCGGCGTTCGCCGGCATAAACCATGGCCTGCAACTGCGTGTCAGTAGACAGCGACTTTTCATAGCGCAGGCCGATCTGGGATTGCCGGGTGCTTTTGCGGGTATTGAACTTGAGTGCATTGGGCGTGACGCCGCGAGGATCGTTTTCCACGTCTTCGGCGCTCAGGCCCAGCGGGTCGTCGGCATGAATCAGCGCATAGCTGGCCAGCAGACTCAGGCGGCTGGCATCCGCGAATGCGAAATCAAGCCTGGCGTTGCCCTGGTTCTTGCTCATTTCGCTATGGTCGCGCCATCCGTCCAGCGTCTGGCGGCTGGCGCTGACGTTGTAGTTGGTCAGGCCCACGCTGGATTCCGTGGCAGCGCCGGCCTGCAGACCGTAGCGGCGCAGTCCATAGCTGCCTGTTGTCAGGCTCGCGGCCGGGCGCAGCGTGCCGCTGCCCTTGGCGGTTTCCACCATCAGGACGCCACCGGAGGAGTTGCCGTACAACGCCGAGTACGGGCCGCGCAGCACTTCCACGGTGCTGGCTGATGTCAGGTCGATATTGGACAACTGTGCCTGGCCGTCGGGCATGGTGGCCGGAATCCCGTCCACGTAGATGCGCACGCCGCGTACCCCGAAGGTGGAGCGGGCGCCAAAACCCCGAATGGAAATCTGCAGGTCCTGGGCCGAGTTGTTGCGGTCCTGCACCTGGATGCCCGGCACGCTGGCCAGCCCTTCGGACAGCTTGAGCGCCGGCCTGCCAGTGTAGAGGTCGGATTCGTTGAGCTGGCTGATTGAGGCGGGAGCGTCGAGGATAGCGCGTGGCCCCAAGGTACTGATGACTTCGATGGCAGGCAACTGCGCCACTTCCGGCGTACTTGCCGGTGTACTGGCCGGCGGCGGGCTGTCGGCGTCGGCGGCAGGCGCCGCCTGGGCCGCCTGCACGGCCATGAGGGACAGAAGAGTCAGCGTAAGGGGTGTTTGCCTGGACATCGCTATAGGGAACTAGGGTGAGGAAAAAGGATTCGGCTCAGGGCACCTGCGCATGCAGCAATTGCTCGATTTCCGCCTGCCTGTCGGGGCGGACCAGACGCGCCGCTTCCTTGCCGTCGCGCAGCAAGACCAGCGTGGGCCAGAGCTTGACGCCGAAAGCGCGGCCCAGCGGCCGGCCCTTGCCGTCTTCGACGCGGATATGCCGGATGGATGGAAAGCCGGCCAGTGCGGCATCGACCGGTGCGCGTGCGGCCTGGCAGTAGCCGCACCAGTTGGTACCGAAATCGAGCACGACGGCACCCGGCAATTGCGCGGCAGCCTGTGCCGTGAGCTTTTCCGGCAGGTAATCCTGGGTGGACGGAGCGGCCTGCATGTCAGAACTCCGCCGTCAGCGGGTCGGGGCCTATGCGGCCGTCGGGGGTGTCCAGCGCGGCGATGGCCGACCTGTCATCGGCGTCGAGCCGGAACGAAAAGACATTGAAGTTTTCCGCGATGCGGCTGGGCGTCACGGATTTCGGGATGGCAATCAGGCCGTTGTCCAGGTGCCAGCGTATGATGACCTGGGCCGGCGTGCGGCCGTGTTTCCTGCCAATGGCCGTGATGACCGGGTCGTCCAGCAGCGTGCCTTGGCCCAGCGGGCTCCAGGACTGGGTGGCGATGCCATGCCGGGCATGGAAGTCGCGCAATGTGCGTTGCTGGAAGCGCGGGTGCAGTTCGATCTGGTTCAGCACGGGCACCACGCCGCTGTCCTGGATAAGCCGCTCCAGGTGTTCTGCGGCGAAGTTGGAAACACCGATGGAGCGCACCCTGCCTTCTTCATGCAGCCGCCGCATGGCCCGCCAGCTCTCCAGGTACAGGCCGCGAGCAGGAGAGGGCCAATGAATCAGGTAGAGGTCGATGTCGTCCAGGCCCAGCCGTGCCAGGCTGGCGTCGAAGGCTTTCAGCGTGCTGTCATAGCCCTGGTCGGGATTCCAGAGTTTGGTGGTGATGAATAATTGACGGCGCGGCAGGCCTGCCGCCCGGATGCCTGCGCCCACGCCGGTTTCGTTTTCGTAGACGGCGGCGGTGTCGATATGGCGGTAGCCCGCGGCCAGGGCAGCCTCCACGGCAGGGCCGGCCTGGTCATCCGGTGTACGCCAGACACCGAGGCCTAGCTGGGGAATGCGATTCTGGTCATTCAGGACGATGCGCGGCTGGGAATCCATGACGGGGCTCCTGGGAAATAGGCGATATGCCAGTGGTGGCTTTGACATGTGAAGCGTGCAGGCCACGGTACCATGCCGTACGGCATCGGGCTGGGCAAGGCCATGCATATTGGCGGGTCTTGCGGCGGCCGTCCGGCAGGCGCTGTTCCGGCCCGGCTGTCTTGTCCATGGAATGCCACGCTGAGTTTCACGGTTTTACAGGCCCGGTATTGCCGCGCTGCGTCATGGGTTCTGAATGACACAAAATAGTACTGTACGGTACAGTACAGGATTTGCTGCGCAAGCGGCAACTGGTTTTTTGCACCGGTCGTGGCCGGGCACATCGTCTGCAAGAGCGTCTGCACGAGGCTTGCAGCCTGGCGCAGCAGCCATTTGGCAGGTGCTTCACGGGAAGGGGCAATGGTGCCCCTGAGTCCTTACGACGTTTCCCTTTTCATTGGTGATCTTGAATATGACAACAGCTAAAGCTGATTCGGAGACCAGCACTAAGCAGCGGCGCTGGCCGCTGGCGCTGTTTGGCGCCATATTGGCCGTGATCGGCCTGGTGCTGGCGGTGGGCGGTATCCAGCTCGCCGCTTTGGGCGGTTCCTGGTATTACATCCTGGCGGGCGCAGCCCTGCTGGTGGCGGGCGGCTTGCTGGCGGCCCGCCGAGTGGCAGGCGCCTGGCTGTTCGGCCTGACCGCCGTGGCGACCGTGGTATGGGCGCTGGCCGAAGTCGGCCTGAACTTCTGGATGCTGGTGCCGCGCCTGGCGCCGTTCCTTGTGTTGGCCTTTGTGCTGGCGCTGCTGTTGCCGCAACTGCCGGGCGTGCGCTCGCGTCGTGTGCCGCATCTGCTGGCGGGCGTACTGGGCCTGGGCCTGGTCGCGGGCGGGGTGGCTGTATTCCAGCCGCATGGCGTGATCCAGGCCGCGGCTGCGCCCAAAGTGCAGCGCAACTCCGCGACGGCCGGCGTGGGCGGGGACTGGCAGCATTATGGCCGGACACCGGCAGGTACCCGCTTTGCCCCGTTCGACCAGATCAACCCGGGCAATGTCGACCAGCTTGAGGTCGCCTGGACCTACCGAACGGGCGAAATTGCGGATGGCGCCTCGGAATTCCAGAATACGCCGCTGCAGGTGGATGACACGGTATTCGTGTGCACACCGCTCAACAAGGTCATCGCCTTGGATGCCGAGAACGGTCAGGAGCGCTGGAAATTCGATCCCAAGGTCGAAGATCGCAAGACCTGGAACCGTTGCCGCGGCCTGGGCTACTACGAGCCTGCCAAGGTCGAGCAGCCTTATGCGTTTGAGGAAGACCTGGATTGGCAGCAGTCGCATCCGGCGGCGCCTGGCGGCAATGGTACTTGCGCCAGCCGTATCGTGATGACCACGATCGACGCCCGCCTGCTGCAGATCGACGCCAAAACGGGCGAGCTGTGCGAGGATTTCGGCCAGAATGGCGCGGTCGACCTCACCGTCGGCATGGGCAAGGTCGATTACGACAACGTGCTCTGGTACTACCTGACCTCCGCACCGACCGTTGTGCGCAACATGATCATCATCGGCGGCTGGACATTTGACGGCCGGTCGGTGGATGAGCCTTCCGGCGTGATTCGCGCTTTCAGCGCCGATTCCGGTGAATTGCTGTGGGCCTGGGACATGGGACAGCCGGAAATCACGAAGCTGCCTCCCGAGGGCGGCAGCTATTCGCGTTCGACCCCTAACGTCTGGTCCACGCCGGCTTTTGACGAGGAACTGGGCCTGGTTTACCTGCCGACAGGTAACCAGCAGCCTGATTTCTGGGGCGGCCATCGTCCGGAAACCACCGAGAAGCATTCGTCTGCCGTGGTGGCGCTGGATATCCTGACCGGCCGCGAACGCTGGACGTACCAGACCGTGCATCACGACATCTGGGACTACGACATTGCGGCCCAGCCGGCGTTGTATGACATTCCGGATGGCAAGGGCGGCGTGACGCCGGCGCTGGTGCAGCTGACCAAGCGTGGCCAGATCTTCCTGCTGGACCGCCGTGACGGCAGGCCCTTGGCTGAGGTGGAAGAACGTCCCGTGCCGCAAACGGTTGCCGCCGGGGATTGGGTCGCCAAGACCCAGCCGTACTCGGTCGGCATGCCCGCCCTGGGCGCCGAGCCGTTGACCGAAGCCGATATGTGGGGCGCCACCTTCTTTGACCAGCTGGCTTGCCGCATTGCCTTCCGCAAGCTGAACTACGAAGGGGAATTCACTGCGCCGTCGACCAAGCCGACCCTGCTGTATCCCGGCTATTACGGCGGTTTCAACTGGGGCAGCGCAGCCATAGATGAAGACCGTGGCTATCTGTTCCTCAACGATATCCGCATTCCGCAGGTTGTGACGCTGATCCCGCATTCGGAAGTGGACGAAAGCAAGCTGGTGGCAGGCCATGGCGTAGGCAGTACCTATCCCATGCAGGGTACGCCATTCGTGATCGACCACGAGGCCTTCAATTCGCCGCTGGGCATTCCTTGCAATGCGCCGCCCTGGGGCGTGTTCGCTGCCGTTGACCTGAATACCCGTCAGCTGGTGTGGCAGACGCCGGCAGGTACGGTCGAAGATGCCGTCGTGAATGGCGTCAAGGCCAATCTGCCGGTGCCTCTGGGCATGCCCACGCTGGGCGGCGGTGTCAGCACGGCTTCCGGTATCGTGTTCTATGCCGGCACCCAGGACTACTACCTGCGCGCGCTGGACATCGCCACCGGCGAAGAGCTGTGGAAGGGCCGCATGCCGGTGGGAGGCCAGGCCACCCCGCTGAGCTACGTGGCGCCGCAGAGTGGCCGCCAGTTCGTGGTCATCGCGGCAGGCGGTGCGCGGCAATCGCCAGATCGTGGCGATTACGTGATAGCTTATGCGCTTCCCAAGAAGCCATAAGTTGCCCTGACCCTGCCATGCCCAAAGTCTCTGTCGCCACGAAATCCCAACACAAGAAAGTCCCGGCGACAGAGCGGGGCAGGCAGCGGCAGCAGCAATTGCTGCACGTTGCCTGCGAGCATTTTCTCAAGCATGGCTATGCCGCCACCAGCCTCGATGCCATCGTGACCGAGGCGGGCGGTTCCAAGGCTGCGGTCTATCATCATTTCGGCGGCAAGCAGGCTTTGTTTGCCGCCGTCATTGAACAGCTCTGCGCTGAGTTCCTGGCCCAGCTTCGGGCCATAGACGTATCGGGTGTCACGCTGGCCGATGGCCTGCGCACCATCCTGCAGGAACTCGTCAATGTCGTGGCCAATGCCCGCCACGTCGCCTTCTATCGCCTCGTCATCGCGGGTTCCAAGCGTTTCCCCGAAGCCGGGCAGACCTGGTACGAGCATGGCCCCATGGTGTGGTTCGATGTGTTCATGCGGCTTTTCGACATCCAGGAACGCAAGGGCCAGATTCGGGCCGATGCGCCCAAGGCGGTGGTGGCGGGCATCCTGTTCGATGCTGTGCTCAGTTTCCTGACGACCCAGTTCGTTATTCTGGGCAGGCCGATAGACAAGCGGCTGGCCGAGCCTGTTATCGAAGCGCTGATCACCATGGCGCAGAGCCGCCTGGCGCCATCCTGTTGCTAGCCTTTGCTCGGCAGGCCTGCCTGAACCAGGCCGGTCAGCCCATTCCCCCGGACACGTCCTCCGGGGCCGGGCGAACGTGGGTCGGAAGCGCGTGTCAGGCCATGGCTGACAGGAACTGACGCAGTTCCGGTGTTTGCGGTGCGTTGAACAATTGCGCCGGCGCGGCGGTTTCGTGTACGCGGCCCTGGTGCATGAAGACGACGCGGTCGCTGACCTTGCGGGCGAAATTCATTTCATGGGTCACCATGATGATGGTCATGCCTTGTCCAGCCAGGTCTTCAATGACATGCAGGACTTCACCCACCAGTTCCGGGTCCAGCGCCGACGTGATTTCGTCGCACAGCAGGACTTCCGGCTCCATGGCCAGTGCACGGGCAATGGCCACGCGCTGCTGCTGACCACCAGAAAGCTGGTCAGGCATGCTGTCGATCTTGTCGGCCAAGCCGACGCGCGTCAGTAGCACCTGGGCCCGCTGGCGAGCTTGCGCGCGCGGCATGTTCATGACCAGCATGGGTGCCAGCATGACGTTGCGGCCCACGCTCATGTGCGGGAACAGGTTGAAGTTCTGGAAGATCATGCCGACATCTTTGCGCAGTTCGCGCATCGCGGCCGGGTCGTGGGCACGCAGGGCCTGGCCATGCACGGTCAGATTGCCGGCCTGGAAGCTTTCCAGGCCGTTGATGCAACGCAACAGCGTACTTTTGCCCGAACCGCTTTTGCCGATGATGGTGACGACTTCGCGGCGGTGTATGTCCAGATCCACGCCTTTCAGCACTTCATTGTCGCCGTAGCTTTTGCGCAGGCCCTGGATGGCAACCAGCGGAATGGAGGAACTGTTGCCGGTGGCTGGATGGGGTAGCTTGGGGGTAGGCATGAGGGGCTCCTGTTGTCGGCTGCAGGGATGGGTTCAAGGGCGGGGAGCTGGCCGGCGCATGCTGTGTTCCAGATGGCGCGACCAGAGCGAGACCGGGTAGCACAGGGCGAAGTAGAGCAGGGCGACGCAGCCGTAGATCAGGAAGGGCTGGTGCGTGACATTGGCCATCATTTGCCCGGCCTTGGTGATTTCCACGAAGCCGATGACGGAGGCCAGCGCTGTTCCCTTGATGACCTGGACCAGGAAACCGGCGGTAGGCGCCAGGGCCATGCGGGCCGCTTGCGGCAGAATGACGTGGCGCAGTTGTTCGTAGCGGTTCAGCGCCAGGCTGCTCGAAGCTTCCCACTGGCCCCGGGGAATGGACTCCACGCAGCCGCGCCAGATTTCGCAGAGAAAGGCGCCCGCATAGAGCGCCAGGCAAAGGCCGGCGGCCAGCAGCGGCGGGGTATCCAGGCCCAGCATGGGCAGTCCGAAATAGACCAGGAATAGCTGCATAAGCAGCGGTGTGCCCTGGAATATCTGTACATAAAGCTGGATGCAGCGGCGTGGCCAAGGGTTTGCGCCTAGACGCAGCACAAGCAGCAGCAAACCCAGGGCGCCGCCGCCGATGAAGGCGAGCAGCGACAGCAGTACGGTCCAGCGCAGGGCCAGCAGGAGTTGCCAGGCGATGGCGGAAAAAGGGAAGTCGATCATGATGGCGGCACCTGTAAGGTTCTGGCGCTCAGCGGCCGAAGATCCAGCGCGGACCCAGCCAGTTCAGCCCCTGGCGCAAGAGGATGGCCAGCAGCAGGTAGACGGCGGCAATGAGGATATATGCCTCGAAATTGCGGAAGGTCCGGCTGGAGATCAGGTTGGCGCTGTAGGTCAGTTCTTCCATGGAGATCTGGCTGCATACGGCAGAACCAAGCATGACCAGGATGATTTGCCCCACCAGGGCGGGCCAGACCCGCTTGAGCGCGGGCGGCAGGACAACATGCGCAAACACCTGCCAGCGGTTCAGCGCCAGGCTTTGCGCAGCTTCGATATGACCCCTGGGCGTGGCCTGGATGCCGGCACGCACGATTTCCGTACAGTAAGCGCCCAGGTTCAGGCTCAGTGCGAGCACGCAGGCGGCTTCCGTGCTGAGTTTTACGCCTAGCGCGGGCAATCCGAAAAAAATGAAGAAGAGCTGGATGATGAAAGGAGTGTTGCGGGTCAGTTCCAGGTAGATGCTGGTGGCTACCCGCGCTGGCGTATTGCCATGCACGCGCAGCCAGCCGCCGGCGATGCCGATCGCGACTCCTAGCGGCGTGGAAATGGCTGTCAGCAACACGGTCAGCAGCAGGCCCTGGAGCAGCAGCGGCCATTGGGCCAGGACGGGCAGGAAATCTGAAAGCATGAGGCGGGGCTCCTGGCGGCGGGAGGCCTGCGTGGCAGGCATCCTGAGGGGGCATGGCTGGCGCCGGTTGGCCGCCTGCCATGCATGGTCTGGCGGGATCAGAGCGGCAATTCGCCGGTGCTGCGGCCCAGCCACTGCTGTGACAGCGTTTCCAGCGTGCCGTCCTGCTTGGCCTCCAGAATGATGGCGTTGAGCTGTGCGCGCAAAGCATCCTCTCCCTTGCGCACGGCGATGAAGCAAGGCGAGTCTTTCAGCAGCAGCTTGTACTCAGCGTTCAGCTGAGGGTTCTTCTTCAGCACGACATCCGCCATGGATGCCCCCGTGACCAGCAACTGGTTCTGTCCTGATACGAAGGCCTGGACCGTCGATGCATCATCCTCGAAGCGTTGGATCTTCAGGCTTTTGGGGGCGAGCTGAGTGATGAGGTCGTCCTGGATGGTGCCGCGCGTGACGGCCGCGCTTTTGCCTGCCAGGTCTTCGATGGTTTCGATTTTCAGGTCGGCAGGGCCGTACACAGCCTGGAAGAAGGGTGCATAGGACGAACCGAAATCTATGACCTGGGCGCGTTCCGGGTTCTTGCCCAGGGTTGAGATGATGACGTCTATCTTGCGAGTTTGGAGGTAGGGAATACGGTTCGGGTTGGTTACCGTGACCAGCTCCGCCGCGACGCCCATTTTTCCGGCGATATGCCGGGCCAGGTCGATTTCCAGGCCCTGGGGCTGGAAGTCAGGGCCAATGAAACCATAGGGAGGAAAGTCTCCCGCGATGCCGACGACCAGGGTTTTCTTGTCGAGGACGCGGTTCAGCGAGTCGTCGGCGCTGGCATTGCCGGCATGCATGAGCATGGCGCAGCTGGCGGCCAGGGTGGCGATGAAGGCGGCGGTCCGGGAAGTGAGGCGGGCTGTCATGGCAGAGTTCCTTGCTGAAGCGAGGGTGAGGAAAGGTTTGCTGATGACAGGACACAAGCAAATGCCGTGCCAACTCCGGAAAAAAACTGGCATCCATCGTGCTAGTGGATGGAATGGGTGTTCCATTTCTCCTTGTGGGTGAAATGGAAATTCCAGGACGGGCGGGCGCGACGTTCGTGCCGGGCCAGGGTGAAATGCCAGGCCGGAGCCGCTTGGACGAGGCCCATGGCGGTGCGTTTTGCACCCCATTGACAGACATCAGGCACTGGAATGGTGCGCTATTGAATGACAACAGGCATGGCGGACGGAGAGCGACATGGGGTACGACAGCAGGGATCATGCAGGGTCAGGCGGACGCCAGGAGCCTGGGCGTGAGGCGGAGGGGGGCGGAGCCGCGCCAGGGTCGTTGCGGGGACGCATTCTGGGCCAATGGAACGGACTGTCGGTGTCCGAGCGCAAGCTGGCCAGCCTGCTGATGCAGCCGGGCTTTTCCATGGCCGGCTTCCAGGCGGCAGAACTGGCGGCGATGGCCGGCGTGTCGCGTGCCTGCACCGCGCGTTTTTTCCAGAAGCTCGGGTACGAGGGCTTCCAGCAGGCGCGGCGCCAGGCGCGTGACCAGGATGGCAATTCACCGCTGGACCGCACGGCTGCGGCCATTGGGCGCGAGCTGGGTAGCGCCCCAAGCCCAAACCCAGGCACGGAACCCGCGTGGAGCAGTTATATCGAAGCGGAGCAGGAACAACTGGGGTTACTGCGGCAAAGCCTGCCCCCGGGCCAACTGGCCCAGGCGGTAGGGCATCTGTTCCGTGCGCCCAGGGTGTTTGTGCTGGGCTTGCGTGCCAGCCACGTGCTGGCTTGCTATGCGCAGGCCTTGTGGCTGCAGTTGCGCCAGGATGTCTTCGTGCTGGGAGATGCCGCTGGCAGGCCCAGTGAACTGCTCAGCCAGTTGCGGTCGGGAGATTTGCTGGTCGTCGTTGATTTCCGGCGGCGGGCCAGCCAGTTGCTGCCTTTGATGGAGGCCGTGGCGCGGCGCCGGGTCAGTCAGTTGCTGATTACCGACACCGCCATGTCGGACCTGGTGCCCCGGGCGGCGCTCACGTTGTGCTGCCCGAATGCCAGGCGGCATGTTTTCGATTCACACCTGGCGGCCTTTGCGCTGATCCATTTCCTGGCGGTCGAAATGGCATCGGCCTATCCGGCCGAGGTACGCGGGCGGCTGCAGGATATCGAGGATCTGCACCGCCAGCTGGGTGACCTGGCCTGAACCGGTGGCCTGATGGCCCCGGCCCGGCCAGGACGGCCCGGAGGCCGGGCTTCAGGGTTGCAGCCAGCAAGCCGGCTGCGTGTTGGCCGCGCCACCGCATTCGCGATACTTGAGCGCGTACCAGGCCTTGCCGGCCGTGCGGTAGCGGCCGCTGCTGTTGGTGTCCGCGCGCCAGATTTCGTCTTCCATGAAATCGTTCCAATCCTTGGCGGCGGCGGGCGCGTCCAGGTGGCCCAGTTCACCTGCCAGACGGCCGCCGGATACCGTGGCGGTATCGTCGAGCGCGACCATGCGCAGCGCCGCATCACGCACGGCAGCAACATAACTGTCCGTGCTGTCGCCGCTACGGGCGCTGACGACACCGTTCTTGACTTCGATGCGGGCGCGCGCCAGGTCGGTCAACTTGTACTGGGAGAGATCGGGGCCGTTTTCACGCAGCCAGCTGCCCCAGTAGAATTCGGCGAATTCCGGCATGTCGCTGTTGTCGTAGCCCATGCCTCGCGTCAGGTAGACCAGCGAGCGGTATTTGTCGTCGCTCAGCGTATCCAGGCCCAGGCGGTCCGGCAACTGGTCGGGGGTGATGGCCTTGCCTTCCGGGTCTTCCAGCCAGACGTAGCGGGCGTCCTGCATTTGTTGCCAGAAGCTGGCCTGGGTTTCGGCGCCGCTGTAGTTTGCTGCCACGCGTACCCAGACCGGCAGCTCTTCGCCGCCGTCCGCCAGTTCCTTGAGGGTGGTGAAGGTGTGGTGCCCGTCCGTCAGGTAAAGGGTGCCGCCGGGGCCCACCACCACCGTCTTCAGTTGCGCCAGGATGTCGGCAGCGGCATCGGGCGTGGGCTCGGGCAGGGAACAGGTGTAGCTCGTGCTGTCTATCAGGCGCGTGCCGGTCTGCGTGAAACTGGCCACGCCCC
Source organism: Kerstersia gyiorum (assembly GCF_004216755.1). GTDB lineage: Bacteria > Pseudomonadota > Gammaproteobacteria > Burkholderiales > Burkholderiaceae_B > Kerstersia > Kerstersia gyiorum. The sequence continues at coordinate 299,566 of NZ_SGWZ01000003.1, read as the reverse complement.
CCTGGCCGTTGTCGGCGCAATAGTCGTCGATGCGCTTGCGCTCGGTACGGTAGATGTAGCGCGAGTAGTTATCTTCGTCGTCATCACCCAGGTAGCCGGCTTCCGTAGGCTGGTAGCGGTTCAGGTCAGGCTGTTTGCGGCCCAGGTGGTAGTAGATCTGGTCGTAGCCTACCGACGGCTGGGTCGGGTGCAATTCCTTGATCTGGACTTTCAGGACGTCTCCGGCGCGGGCATCGACATAGGGTGAAACCGGCGTGGGCGTCGGTGTGGGTTCCGGCGCTGGTTCGGTATCGTTCTTGTCATGGCTGCTGCCACAGCCGGCCAGTACTGCCAGCACGAAAGTGGCGGGCAACAGGCGCCGGGTCAGGACGGGAAGGCAGGAAGTCGGATCGGACGAAGACATGCAGGGGGTTCCGGTTAAGGCCAGCGATTCTTTTCGGGAGCCTGAGGCTCGAACGGAAGCGGAGCCGCGCCTTTGCCAGGGCTTCTCCGCCGCGCCCCAGTATGTCAAGCGAGCGTGACGGAATCATGACTGTGCCTGCTCGCCCGGCTGGCTGGGGGCATGGCCACGCGGCCGGCCAGAACGACCATGCGCATCAGGCCCGGCCGGGTTGGGGGACGTAGACTTCGTGCCAGAGCGTCACTTTGCCATCGGCATCGAATTGGGTCAGCAGCACGGCATTGAAGTGTTCGGTGCTGCCGTCTTTCTTGCTGATGCCGACCCGCATGGCAAAGACCGCCGAATGATCATCGGCGACTTCGTGGTCTACCGTGTATTCGATGCCGGACAGCGAGCGCTTCATGTCTTCCAGAAAGGCCTGGTAGTTCTGATGGTTGGCCTGGTAACGCCTGCCGTTGGCCTCGACCACGAAAGCCGGGGCAAAGCATTCTCCCACCCGTTCGGGTGAGAGCGTTGAAGCGTGGTTCAGGTATTTTCGGTTCCAGTCCAGGACCTTATGTGCCTGTTGCAGGTTGTTATCGCGTTGGGTCGGCATGGCAGATTGATTTCCTTGTGGTGATCGCTGGGTGTCCGGCAGCTGGGCCGGCATGGTTGGGTGGCTGCGCTGCTCAGGGCAGAGGTGCGGCCAGGAGACGGTGCAAATGACTGGCGCAAGGGGAATCTATGCGGCCTTGCTGCAATGCGAGCGTTATGGTGCGCTGGCAGAGTTCGGCATAGAGCGGCAGGGTGGCCGGGTCGAAGGATCGCAGCGCGGCGACGTGACCGGCGACCGAGCGCGTGTCGCCCCGGGAAACCGGGCCGGGCATGCCAGCGGCGATGCCGCTGCCGGCAATCGAGGCCAGGGTTCCATGGAGCAGGGGCAACAGGGCATGCAGGGCGTCGTCCTCGGTGGCTCCCCAGGATTGCCACATGCGCACGGCGTCATGCAGCAGGGCGTTGATGAACTGTGAGGCATAGCCGGCTGCGGCATGGTACAGCGGCCTGGCACCCGGAGGCAGGTGGTTGATGCGGCAGCCCAGGCGCGTGGCCAGGGCGCTCAGTTCGGCATCCAGCGGAGCTTCGGCTTCGATGGTGACCGTGCAGCCGGGCAGATGTTCGAGCGCAGCTTCCGGGTCGGCGAAGGTTTGCATGGGATGGAACCCGCCAGTCAGCGCGCCGGCGGCCTGCGCGGCACCCAGCGCGGCGACTTCCGTGGCGCCGCTGCAATGCACGACCCGGACGCCGGCGCGCCAGTGTATGGCTGCTGCAGTGGGTTCGATGGCAGCATCGGGCGTGGTGATGAAAACGAGGCTGCAACGGTCGACGACTGCCTGAGCGCTGTCCAGGACGGCGCAGCCGGGCAGGCGGGCGGCCAATTGCTGCGCACTGGCCGGCGTGCGGCTGGCGACGGCCGTGACGTGCAGGCCGCGTGCATGGCAATGCCAGGCCAGGGCCCGGGCAAGCCTGCCGGCGCCGATGAAGCCTATGCGGTCCATCGTGCCTGACGGCAAGGTGTCTGTGTGGGACGGGTAGCGGGAAAGACCCTGTGCCATATCTCTCTTCTTCCTGGAGCTGGGCCAGCGCGGTGGCGGGACGCATGTGGCCTGTTCTGGCGCATGTTACCGTACCGCAGGCAAGGCACTCCGAGTGCCCGGCCCTGCCGCGTCGGCGCCCGATAGCCGCAGCAGGGCCGTATCACCGCATTCAGCCAGACAAGGAGGCAGTCATGCTTTGGCAGCAGCGCCGCGAACCCTGGGAGCCCGTCGGCACCGACGTCCGCACCCCTTACGATGTCGATTATGCGCGCATTATTCATTGCGCTTCGTTCCGGCGCTTGCAGGGCAAGACCCAGATCCTGAGCCCAGGGGACAACGACTTCTACCGCACCCGCCTGACGCATAGCCTGGAGGTCGCGCAAATTGCCGCCGGCATCGTGCGCCAGTTCGAATGCAATCCCGAGTATGGCGAGATCCACCCGCACCTGCCCAGCCTGAGCATGATCCAGGTCGCGGGCGCCACGCATGACCTGGGCCATCCGCCGTTCGGCCATGGCGGAGAGGTCGCGCTGAACTACTGCATGCGCGAGGCCGGGGGGTTCGAGGGCAACGGCCAGACTCTGCGGATCGTGTCGCGGCTGGAGAAATTTTCGCAGCACGCGGGCGCGAACCTGACGCGCCGCGCCATGCTGAGCCTGCTCAAGTATCCGGTGCCGTACGCCGATGTGTGCAATCCTGAGCTGGCCCCCCGGCTGGAGACCGGGCCCAGCACCATCCGCATCATCGACCGCAAGGTGTCCCGCCCGCCCAAGTGCTACCTGGACAGCGAACAGGAGGTGGTGGAGTGGATACTGGCGCCCCTGAGCGTGGCGGACCGCGAACGCTTCACCGCATTCGACCCGCCTGTGCCGGGCAAACATGGCCGCGCCAGGCACAAATCCTTTGATTGCAGCATTATGGATATCGCCGATGACATCGCTTTCGGCGTACATGACCTGGAAGATGCGCTGGCCATGGACCTGATCGAGCCGGAGGATTTTCGCTTGCATGCGCCCTGGGAAAAGTGCGCCTGCTTCCTGGAATACCTGCGCGAGCGCTATGCCGACGAAATGGCAGGCAAGACGCTGCCGGAAATCCACGAGTGGCTGGTAGACCGCCTGTTCGGCGACGGCGGGCGGCGCAAGCGTTTCATAGGCAGGCTGGTGCATTACTTCATCAGCCATTGCCGCGTGCATACCGACCCGGACTTCGAGGCGCCCTTGCTGCGTTACCGCGCCAGCCTGCCGCGCGACGCCATGGCGTTCCTGGATACCCTGAAAAATGCGGTGAAGGAAACGGTGATCCTGAGCGCGGGCGTGCAGCAGATGGAATTCAAGGGGCAGCGGCTGGTCATTGCCGTATTCGAGGCCCTGGCGTCCGAACCCAGGGCTTTTCTGCCGCGCGATGTGCATCAGCGCTGGCAGGCGGCGCCGCAAGCCGAGCGCCTGCGTATCATCTGCGACCACATGGCAGGCATGACCGATGCCTTCTTGCTGAAAACCTATGACCGGCTATTCCTGCCCCACGTGGGGTCGGCATTCGACCGCATGTAAGGCAGTGCACGCTCAGCGTCCTGCGCTGAGCGTACGCAGATAGGACAGTTCGTTGTCCATGCGTTCGATCAGGCGGGCTTCGGGCGTGCTGGGGCGCGTTCCGGGCCAGGACAGGGCGATGGCTGTGCCGCCATCCTTGCCCGCCAGTTGTCCGGCTTGTTGCAGCAGAACCTGACTGGTGCTGTCATCGGGTGCCTGGGCTGCCTGCAAGGAATAGATGGTGATGTCGTCGCACAAGCGCTCCGCACCGTCCAGCAGGGGGTACCAGGCGGCGGCCTGGTGACCGGTGGGCGGCGGGTCGTATTGCTGGCGCTGCAATTGCGCGCGCAGGCCGGAGAGTTCGCGGTAGGCGTTGCGGCGCTGCTGCCGGATACTGCCGTTCCGGGCGGGACTGCAAGCCGTCGCCGGATCGGGCAGGCTGGCTTGCAGATACTCGGCCAGGGCTTGTCTCACCATGATAAAGCGGGCGCTGATCGCTGCCTGCTTGTGGCGGGACCATACCAGCGCCCCCACGGCAATGACGATGATGGCGCCGGCCACGGTACCCAGCAGGCATTGCAGTGCGAAGGCAGCGCTGTGGTCGCCGGGCATGACGATATCACCCAGTAATAGCAGGATTGCCGCCAGGGGAATGACCTGCAGCGCGTAGATGTGTTGCATGCCCCATGGCAGCAGGCTGGCCAGCACGGCAATGACCAGGACGATGGCCCCTCCTTGGGGAAGGAACAGCAGGATGGCGGTTCCCAGTGCCACGCCGGCGAGAGCGCCCAGGCTGCGCAGAACGGAGCGCGCCATGATGGAGGCGTAATCCGGCCGCAGCAGGAGGCTGACGGTGACGGGAATCCAGAACCAGTGGGCATCGTTCGCCACCCAGCGCGTCGCATAGGCAAGGCCAGTGCACAGCGCAAGCACCAGGGCCGCGAGCATGACGTCCCGGCTGGGCGCCAGGCGGTCGCAAGGGTTGACCGACAACCGGCTGGCCGAAGGCGGCAGGGCCGGTGCCGTAGCGGCTTGCAGGGGCAGGTCGAAGATGGCCTGGGCATCGAGCAGTGCGGTCAGGGCGCGGAGATGGCGGTCGAGGTCGGAATCCGGCGTGCCCAGCGCGGCGGCAGGAAAGCGCGTGGACGATCCCAGCGCACCGGAGATCTGATGCAGGCGCTGGGCGGCGCTGCGCAGCGTTTCCAGGTCATCGCGTGCCAGCAGGATGGCAAGGATGGCATCGCTGCGCTGCAGGATGGCGTTGCTGCGCTCCAGTTCGAGGCTGCGACCGGCCAGCCGGCGGCGCTGTTGCAGCAGGGCGGCATGGGCGGCGGAGAAACGTTCACGGACCAGTCGCAGGGGTTCGTCCACCGGGCGCCGCTCGGCACGGTTGATGGCCAGCGATGCCATGGCATTGAACAGGCCCGCGAGCATGTTACGGCCCGGCCGCTGGTGAAAGAAGCTGGCCTCCAGGCCCAGCAGCGCGGCATATAACAGTGTACCGACCAGATAGAGCAGGGCGGGTTGCAACGGTGATGCGCTGGCCGGGATGCCGATGGCGATGCCAGCCAGCAGCAAGGCCTGCAGACAGCCGACGGACAGGGCTGCGCCAAAGCTGCTCAGGATGCCGGCCAGGAAGGCCAGCACCGCCATGACGGCGACGGTGACGGGCCAGGGCAGCAGACCCAGATAACCGGCCAGGCAACCCAGCATGGCGACAGGCGTGGCAATGGCAAGATGCCTGAAGCTGGAATCGTAGGTGCCGTCGCGCTCACTGGTCGTGTGCATCAGCGCGCCCAGTGCGACCCACATGCCGGCGAGCAAATCATTGGACAGCAGGCCGATCAACATCGGCAGGCCAATCCCCAGTGTGCTGCGGACGGAGCGGCCCCAGCGCCAGGGCGCCGGTTGATGTTGCGTCAGCGATTCCAGCCAGTGGCCGGGTACCGTTGGCTCAGTTTCCACGCTCATTGGTGACAGCTCCTGGGAAAAACAAGAATGGGGCGAATGGGTAACTGCCTAAAGTATCACTGCGTATATGACGATTCCAACACTGAAACTAGTTAATTTTCCTATTTGATGTGAGTTTTTTATCAGGGTATGTGGGATTTCCGGGCTGATTAAGGATCACTTCCGGGCAAGCAGCATTCGGGGCAGAACGGTCATTCTTTCTCAATAAAACTGCAATCTTGCGCCGGTAGCCTTTGCGCATTTTTCCTGTTTGGGCATTCGCTGCCGCGCTTTCTATGGCCTGCCATGTCAACCGGCCGGCAACCGTGCCCATCCCCTCCCCAAGCCCCTTCAAGGATTAGATCTATGTCGTGGTGTTCCCTAGCGGCCACAAGAATGTCTTGTGGCTCCCTGCTGCTCGGCGCATTGCTGGCCGGCTGTGGTAGCGACAAGGAGACCGTCTACAACGATAAGACGGTCGAACATGTCGTCGACGGCTCAACCGGCGAGCAGTTCGTCAGCAATATCATCGCGCCTCCGGCCGATGCCGATAGCCAGTTCCTGGCGCCGGAGGCCCCTGTGGTCGAAGGCATCACCAGCAAGGAGCAGGTTCCTACCGTCATCAGCGACCTGCAGCAGTACAAGGTCAATGATTCGCTGCGCATTATTGAAGGCAAGCTGAATCACACCTACAACGAAGCGTTGATCGTGGCTGATTTCAAGCTCGGCGAAGGCCTGTCGCTGGAGCCGCTGGAGCGTTCCCGGGGCCAGTTTTCGATGGAGCGCACGACCCAATCGGCCGACAAGGCCATCGACCAGGGCCGCAATATCGTACTGGCAGTCAATGCCGACCCCTATGACATGGTCAACGGCTGGAACATGGGCCTGACCAAGATGGACGGCGTGACCTATACCGGTTTCAGCGACCGTGTCGAAGAAGTCGTGGTGGTCTATGAAGATGGACGCGCCGATATCCTGGCGGCGAACCAGGTGCCGGATTTCACGCTGCGCCTGTACGTCGCCGGCAAGCTCGCTGGCGAAGTCGGCAGCGTGTACCGCTATGATGCATCGCAACAGAAGAACGCCGCCTATGTGCGCGGCAGTTCTGACGTCGCGGTGTATGTGGCGGAAAATTACCGGGGGCCGGTCAACCTCAAGGGCAAGACCGGCGTACTGGTGCGTCCCCAGGCCAATGGCGTGACGGTGCTGGCGCAGCCGGACGGCAGCAGCAGCGTCCAGTTCGTGCCGTTTTCCGGCCAGGCCGTGGGCGTGGTGCAGGACGATGCCGCCTACGTGATTCCCGCCGGCCATGCACTGGTCGTGGGCGCTGAGATCCCGGCCAGCAGCCAGGTCGATGTGCGCTATGAAACCGACAATGCCGATTGGGCCAAGGTGCGTTATGCCGTCGGCTCCGGTTTCGGACGCGGCCTGCTGGTGGAAAATGGCGAACTGGCTGGCGATGCCGACGAAGGCGAGATCAGCAGCCGTACCGGGTTTGGCATACGTGCCGACGGCAGCGCCTTTTTCCTGGTGGCCGACAAGCCGGTGGGTTCCACCGGCGACGGCATCACCCGTACCAAGCTGGCCCAGCTGATGCGCGCCTATGGCGCGGTCAAGGCCATCAATTTCGATGGCGGCGGTTCTTCCACGCTGGTGGGGCGCTTTCCCGGCGACCGCTACACGCATTTGCTGAACCAGCCATCGGATGGCACGGAACGTTCGGTAGCGACCAAATGGGCGCTGGTGCTCGACCCTGACAAGGCCCGCTACGAAGACAGCGTGACGCTGCATCCGCGCGAGCTGACCTTGCTGGCGGGCTCGACCTTCCGGCGTTTCCGCGGTGTCGGTTTCGACGCCAGGCAATGGGAGCGTGACGGTATTCAGGTGGAGTACGGCATCAGTGACGCCGGCCTGGGCCTGATCGACAAGGTGACCGGCGCCTTCAAGGCAGGCGGGCAGCAGGCGGAAGGCTATGTCGTGGCGCGTGCCGGCGATAAAAAGGGGGTGGCCCGCGTCAATGTCGTGTCCAGCATCGACACCATTGCCTTTCCGCGCAACGTGTATACGCTGGACAGCGGCGCCACCCTGGCGCTCAAGCCGGTGCTGACCAGCGGCGGCCGTTCCGTCAGCTATGAAAGCGGGGTGCTGAAGTACACCGTGGACAATGCCGCAGACTGTGCCATCAACGCCTCGACCGGCGTGCTGACGGCAGGCGCCGTGCAGGGCCGCAGCTGCCAGGTCACGGTCAGCTATGGCGACCAGTCCGCTACGGTCAAGGTGGATATTGGCGTGCCGCCGGTGATTGTCGATGACTTCGAGGGTGACGTGAGCATGTACGCCGGAAGTGGAGCGCGCCACAAGGCCGTGACGCTGGAACGCGTCAGCGACCCGGTGTTTGCGGGTGAATATTCGATGCGCCTGTCCTGGGAAACCGATCCGAAGTCTCCGGGTACCTTCGGCGCCTATGTGACCGATCCAGGCAAGGTCAAGACGCTGCCGGGCTATCCCAAGTACCTGGGCGTGAATGTCTACATTCCGGATGAACTGGCCGGCAAGGTCTGGTGGGTACGCGGCCTGTTGGTGGACGCTGACAACAAGCAGATCACCATCAACTACAACAATGATGGCGAAGGGCTGCCAGAGCGTGGCTGGAACTTCATGATGGCCGAAATTCCCGAGGGCTACCGTGAACCGCTGCGTTTCTCCCAGCCTTTCCGCTTCCTGGTGCTGAAAACTGCCGAGCGCATAGATTCGCATGTGCTGCTGGACAACTTCACCGCCGTCTATAGCGACAACACCGACCTGCAGGGGCCGGGCGTCGTGGTGACGCCTGCCAGCGGCGAAACGGTGGATAGCCACTCGCCCAGGATCAGCCTGCAGCTGGCGGACGCTTCGGGCGTTGATTTCAACAACTTCGAACTGAAGCTCGACGGCCAGGATATCAGCGCCAAGACCAGCAGCAACGGTACCGACCGCCTGGAATACCAGGCCTCCGGTCTCGCCGATGGCTGGCACCGCCTGGATTACCGCGTTCTTGACATCAACGGCAACGTTTCCGCCGGCGACCTGATGTTCAACGTGGTGACCGGTGCGCCGCGCATCCATATCGAAAGCAACAATGTGGAGTTCTACCCGGGTGGGACTTTCGATCTGCCCATCCGTGTAGTGGGCGCAGCGAACTTCAGCGAAATGGTGCTGCATCTGAGCTATGACGCCACCAAGACCAGCCTGGAATTGTTGCCCGCCGACCTGACGCCCAGCCAGGTCAGTACCGGCAGCGGTACCTTGAAAGCCACGTTCAACGGCTTCAAGGACAACACGCAAACCATCGCCACCTTGCGCCTGAAGGTCAAGGACTATATCCAGAACACGGATATTTCAGTGACGGCTGCAGCGGAAGTCGATGGCAAGACCTGGTATCACCCGGTGATCCGCAAGCCGGTGGGCGGGCGCTATACGCTGATGACCCATTGGGGCGTGGGCGGGCAGGCGACCGAACTGCTGGTCGTCGGCGCGGATGGCAAGCCGGCGCGCGGCGTAACGATCGAATCGCTGGTCTACAACAGCGCCAACGATACGGTGACGGAAGTGCGCATCCTGGGGGTGACGGACGAGCATGGCATGTTGCGTGTGCAGCTGCCGGCCGGCACCAGCTCGCAAGACCTGATTTTCCGGGTCTATGACAGCGTGGGTTCCTCGCTGATGACCAAGGTGCAGGCCCTGGTCGAACGCCTGGATGCCGCGCCGCGCCATGTTTATCTGACGCCGGCGGCGAGCCCGTCCGAACTGAACGTCACCTGGTACACCGCGCTGGGCAGCCAGGCGTCCGTCGTGCATTACGGCGACACCGAAGCGCTGTCGCAAAGCGCGACCGGCAACTCCGAGATCCTGCCGTTTTTCTATGGCGCGGAATCGGGTGCGGTGCGCGTGCACCATGCGAAGCTGACTGGTCTCAAGCCGGGCAAGACGTATCACTACAGCGTGGGTGACGGTGCGGGCAGCATGAGCCCCGTCTATACCGTGCTGACGGATAACGGCGACGACCAGGTGGACATCGTGTTGTTTGGCGATACGCAAACGGCGGCCAATGAAAATATTTTCGATGGCAATGGCCTGGTGCGCGACCTGTACAAGAAGATGATGGCCCAGCTGCCCGGCAGCGAATTGATCCTGCACGTCGGCGATTTTACCGACGACCTGAGCGACTACCGTCTGGTCCGCCTGTTCTTCGATGCCCTGGAAGGGGAGGGGGCGCTGGCGTCCAAGGTATTCGTGCCGGCGCAGGGCAATCACGAGGTCATCAACGAAGGGGCAAGCAAGTTCGCGTCCATGTTCCGGCTGCCGATGGCGGCAGGCAGCAGCGCCGCGCCTTTCGACAGTGCCAATTACAGCTTTGACTATGGCAATGCGCATATTGCCGTGGTCAGCACGGAAATGCTGGAAGAGGCCGACTGGACGACGATGACGCAGTGGCTGGAAGCCGACATGAAGGCCAGCGCCAAGACCTGGAAGATCCTGATGCTGCACCGCCCGCCCTACAACGGCAATCCGGCGTCTGGCAACGGACGGTCGGCCAAGTACATCCCGCCGGTGGTCGATGCGGCCGGGATAGACCTGGTGATCAGTGGCCATGACCACATGTATTCGCGTTCGGTGCCGCTGGTAGGTGGCGTGCCGCGCCTGGGCGGGGCTACCTATCTGATCGCAGGGTCGGATTCGGCCAAGTACTACGACAACGATGGCAACGGCATTGCCCGCGTGGCGGACGTGCTGTTCGATGACAACGTCAATACCTATACCACGCTGTCCATCCGTGGCGACCGCATGCATGTCCTCACCAAGACACTGGCGGGGCAAGTGGTCGATGACGTCATCCTGCAACCCCGCGCCACGGTGGCGCGCTGAAGGAATGAAGACTATGAACAACACTCAATGGCTCAAACGCCTGATCGCCGCAGCGGCGTTGCCGCTGGCGGCCTGCGGAGGCACGGATACCGTGGTCGAGGACAGGGAAATATCGGTTGAAACCATGCCGGTGAATGGCGATACCCTGGGTTTCTGGATCATGCAGACGGAAACCTGCCTGGACGGCGCCGCTGCCATCTGCATCAACGACAACTCGCCCTACAGCAATGACCTGGTGCTGGAGGATGCCAGCCTGCAACCGGTGGCAGAGCGCTATATGGAACGCGGCAACAGCGACATCGGCGGCAAGATCATCCAGATCAATGCCGACGATGAAGCCTTGCCTGCGCAATTGCGCACGCCTGAGGATTCGCTGTTTGCCGCCACCCCCATCGGCGAAGTCTTCGCCATCCACCTGCGCTTCAAGCCGGCGGCAGGCGAGGCATTGCAGACCCTCATGTCGCTGGGAACGGGCGTATTCAACGTGGAAGCGGGCAGTGCCAGCGTGGTGGTGCAGTTTCCGGTGCAAGGCAAGCGCCTGCTTCTGCCGCTCGAAGGCCCGGAGCGCTGGAACGAGTTGTATATCGTGTCCGACGGGCAGAATGTCAGCTTGCAGCTCAATTGCGAGGATGGCCCCGGTTTTGGCAAGACGGCAGGCGCACCCTTGCTTTCTCGCTCAGCCAGTGCGCTGATGCTGGGCGCACGCCCGACGACGCCGGCCAGCGAGCATTTCAGCGGGCAGGTGGATATGTTGCGCGTGTCCAGGGTGAACGAAGCCAATCTGTTCTGCCAGTAGGGCAGGCCAGGCATGGCATCGCTACCCGAGCATCCAGCGCGCGGGTAGCGCGGGTGGCGCAGCCTGGCTGCTGCGCCACCCGCTGGGCAGGACGGCGGGCCGGATGTCCAGCCGTCCATGCAGAGACAGTGCTGGACCCCATGGTTTTGTTGTGTTTTTGAGACATGTTGCATGGCGTGTGCAATGGAATCGGCCTTCGCTGACAAAATTCGTTGGAAGGGCTTGCTCAAATCCGAAAAAACAGGTTATTATTTATTTTTCGTTGCAGCGCAAGCAAGACGAAATGCGGGAGTAGCTCAGTTGGTAGAGCGCAACCTTGCCAAGGTTGAGGTCGCGAGTTCGAGACTCGTCTCCCGCTCCAGAATTCAAAAAAGGCCCAAACTTCGGTTTGGGCCTTTTTGTTTGCTGTCCGCGTGCCAGCGAAACAGGGATGCTTCGGCGCTCTGCCGCGGTGCAATGAGCCGGAAGGCGCTGCCTTTGATGCCGCAGCGCCGGTCAAATAGTGAAGGGATGCGATGGACATTGTTTTGATCCTTTTGGCGCTTGCACTGGTGTTGCAGGTGCTGCGTGCGCGCTACCAGCGTGCGCATATCGCGCTGCTGGGCAGCCATCTCGCCAATTTGCAGCTGGAACGCCATATGGAAACGTTGACGCAAGGCTATGCGCGTGCCATCCACGAGCCTTCCGAAATCCGCCAGCTGCAGGTGCTGGAAACATTTACGCAGGCAGAGCGGGCCGTGGCTGCGCAGGCCCAGTCGCTGGCGAAATCCATGCGCCAGGAAAGCCAGGCGGCGACTGCCATGGGCAATTTCGCCATTTGCATTCCCTATCTGGAGCGCTTGCTGCCGGGTGCCACGCGTGATTTCCGCATCTTGCTCGCCATCCATGCCGCCGGCTTGCGCCACGTGGTGGACAATGTTGAGGGCTGGGATGCCAAGCAGCGCGCGTATCACCTGTCGGCCGAACTGTACCTGTTCCAGCACAGTTGCCATTGGTACTGCAAATCGCGGTTGGTGGCCGATGCCCGCTTGCAGGTGCGCCACCAGGTGACGCGGCAGAAAGTGCTGGAGTCGGTGTCGGACGTGACCCGCACGGCATACCTGCGCTGGCAGAACGGCGGCGCCTGACAATCTGCCCAGGCGGAAGTAAGGGGGCTGGCGCATGATTGCCGGGCAAGGGCCGGCGCAGGAAGCACGCGGCTCAAGTCGAGCAAGGACGCGAGAGTCGGTTACAGACCGCTGGCAATGCCTGGCGGGCGGCTCTTTATAATTCTGGCTGCGTATCAGGCATAGGGCGCGCCGCTACCACCGCCCGACAAGGAGAAACAGTGGAAGGCCACGAATTGTTGATCAAGTATCTGGTTGGCGCAGGTGTTCTGGCAGCCTGTTTGCTGGGGGCCATCATTATTGCAATGGTGGAGCGGCGCAAGCGGAACTGGTCGCGCAGCATTATTGTCCACGTGGTGCAGGTGATCGTCCTGTTCTCTGCAGTGGCTGTCGCGCGGCATTACGCCCATATGGCGATAGACGATTACCACCTGACGTGGCTGGCGCCCCGCATGGTGGACCTGATGGCGGTCATTGTTATTGCCTGGGTGCTGTTGCGCCAGCTTTCCCTGCTGATCAACCGGCTGGAAAAGACCCAGATCAACAAGGGCAGCGACCCGACTTCCACACGCATGATCGCCCGCGTCATGAAGTTCGTCGTGTTTATCGTGCTGCTGCTGTTCTTCGGCGAACATTTCGGGCTGAGCATGTCTGGCCTGCTGGCTTTCGGCGGCATTGGCGGCATTGCCATCGGCATGGCAGGCAAGGATATCCTGAGCAATGTGTTTTCCGGCACGATGCTGTATTTCGACCGTCAATTCAATATCGGCGACTGGATACGTTCACCGGACAGGAACATCGAGGGCACGGTGGTGGAGATAGGCTGGCGTCTCACCAAAATCATGACCTTCGACAATCGTCCGCTGTACGTGCCGAACTCCCTGTTCTCGTCCATCAGCGTCGAGAATCCGGGCCGCATGACGAACCGCCGGATCAATGTCGAGATCGGCCTGCGCTACGAGGACGCCGGCAAGATTCGCGTCATCGTCGAGGATATCCGCAAGATGCTGATGCAGGATGCCAATATCGACCAGTCCGAAACCATGCTGGTCTACTTCAATGCCTTTGCCGATTCTTCGCTCAATATCATGGTCTATTGCTTCACCAAAACCACGAAGTGGGCGGCCTGGCTGGATGCGCAGCAGGAGGTCTACCTGAAGATCATAGACATCGTGCAGCAGCATGGCGCGGATTTCGCCTTCCCGACGCAAACGCTCTATATGGAAAAAGACGGCTGACGACAGCGTCGGCCATGGCAAACCGAAAGCCCGGTTCACACTGCGAACTGGGCTTTTTTTCGTCAGGCCGGGGTGTTGCAGTAGTCAGCAGATCCGTTCGGGACGGGCCTGCGGCGTTCGCGCCGTCGCCGGCACGTTCAGTCGGCGCCAGGCGTTTTCTGCTTGGACATGCCGGAGAAACCGGGCAGCGAGGCACGACCGGATCCCTCGTCCCGTTTTTTCTTGGGGCGGTTGATCCAGTAAAGGGGGGCGGTGAAGAGCACCGCGACAATCAGAATAAAGGTGAGGTCCTGAAGTATTTGTGGCATGACTGATATCCGCTTGCTTCTGGCGGGCATACGATAGCCCTTCCCCTTTGGGCGGGTCGTAAATTCGGCGTAAATTCAAGGCGGTTTTGCGTAAAAAACCAGGGTTATCCCCTAATTTCCGGCAGTCCCCTGGGGGACGGGAAAGCCCCCCTGATGGGTGAGTGAGCGAATTTATGTAGAGTTTATGTACGGCTCATTTTGGTGAATGGATACTTTACGGGGGCGGGCGGAATACTGCGGGCCATGGCTGTTTCGCCATGTCCTGCGAGTTGTGTCATGTTTCTCGAATCCATTTTTTCATTGAGCCGAAGGCATCCTGCAGCGTGCGGATGCCGGTGCCGGGAGGGCTGTCATGGCTGAGTTCCTCCTGGTCTTTGTCGTGGCTGTCATCCTGGGCTGGCCCCTGGGGCGCTATCTGGCGACCGTGATGCGCGGCGCGCCCATGTGGGGCGATGCGATATTCCTGCGGCTGGAACGTCCGCTGTATGCGCTGCTGGGCGTCCGGGCGGCAAGCGGCATGAGCTGGAAAGGCTATGCCATGGCATTTCTGGCGAGCAACGCGGTGCTGGCCGTGCTGGTGTGGGCCCTGTTGATGACGCAGGCCTGGCTGCCCCTGAATCCGGATGACGCGCCCAACATGAGCTGGGATCTGGCACTGCACACCATGGTGTCCTTCCTGACCAATACCAACCAGCAGCATTACTCGGGCCAGGCACAGCTTTCCTATCTGTCGCAGATGGCTGGCATCGTGGCCTTGCAGGTGGTGACACCCATGATGGGCCTGGCTGTCGTGACGGCCAGCCTGCGGGCTTTCTTCGGCGGCCGTCGCGACGCAGGTGCGCCGGCGGGCACGGATGCCATCCAGGCTACCTCGGCGACCCCGGCTACCGCGATCACCCCGGCCACGCCTGCCGCAGTGGATGTCGGCAACTTCTGGGTCGATGTGATCCGGCCCACTTTGCGATTCATGTTGCCCTTGTGCCTGGTCTTGTCGGTGCTGCTGACCAGCCAGGGCGTACCCGCGACCTTGTCCGGCGGCCCACTGGCAACGCTGCTGGAAGCCTCGGCGGAACGACAGGCACAGAAAATTCCCGTGGGGCCTGTCGCACCCATGGTGGCCATCAAGCAACTGGGTACCAATGGCGGCGGCTGGTACGGGCCGAATGGTACGGTCGCCCTGGAAAATCCGACGCCGCTGTCGAATTTGCTTGAAACCCTGGCCCTGATACTCGTGCCGGTGGCCGTGACTTTCATGGTGGGCGCGTTTACCGGCAGGCGGCGCCTGAGTGCGCTGGTATTCGGCACGATGCTGGGCATGTCGCTGGTGTCGGCGGGGCTTGCGGTCTGGTCCGAGGCCTATTCCGCCACGGCGGCGGCGCCTGCCCTGATGGAGGGCAAGGAAGTCAGGCTGGGCGCGGCGCCATCGGCGCTGTACGCCGCGCTGACCACCCAGACGTCCAACGGTTCGGTTGTTTCCATGCATGATTCGCTGGCGCCGCTGACCAGCCTGGTTTCCTTGGGCGATATGCTGGTCAATGCCATCTGGGGCGGCATAGGCTGCGGTCTGCAGCAGTTCATGGTTTATCTATTGCTGGCAGTTTTCCTGGCCGGATTGATGACGGGCCGCTCGCCTGAACTGTTCGGGCGCAAGATCGAGGCGCCGGAAATCCGCCTGCTGGCCGGGCTGTTGTTGCTGCAACCCGTAGTGCTGCTGGTGCTGACTGCGGTGACGGTTTCCGTCCCGGGCCTGGCGGGCACATCAAATCCCGGCTTCCATGGGCTCAGCCAGGTGTTCTATGAGTACACCTCGGCCTTCGCCAACAATGGTTCTGGTTTCGAAGGCCTGGCGGACAACAGCGTCTGGTGGAACGTGACCGCCAGCCTGGCGCTGGCGGCGGGACGTTACCCGGGCCTGATCGTGCCCCTGGTCATTGCCGCCAGGCTGGCCTGCAAACGGCGCATGCCCGAGGGCAGCGGCAGCCTACAGGTTGAAACCCCGACATTCGCGCTGGTCCTGGTGGCTATCGTGGTCGCCATGACATTGCTGCAGTTCATGCCGGTGCTGGTACTGGGGCCGGTGGCCGACCATCTGTCGTTGGTGCAGGGCCAGTATCTGTCGGCGCCAGCGCAGGCCGCCGCCAACGTGATGGCGCATTGAGGAGAGGGCCATGAACGAAACACAGAACACACAGCCGCGTGGCTGGCTGTCTGCCCGCGGACTGCTGCCCGCGCTGGCCAATGCCTGCATCAAACTGGCGCCACAGCATATGTTACGCAACCCGGTCATGGGGGTAGTCTGGCTGGGCACGGTACTGACGGCGGTGGCGACCCTCGCCGGCCAGGCGCCGTCAGGGTTCGGCTGGGCGGTCACCGGCATCTTGCTGGCGACTGTACTGTTCGGCAATTTTGCCGAGGCAGTGGCGGAATCCCGAGGGCGCGGCCAGGCGGCGTCGTTGCGCCGTGCCCGTCAGGGCCTGAGCGCCCGGCGGCTGGATGCGGCAGGTGCGGCCAGCACGGTACCCGCAGCAGAATTGCGTCCGGGCGACCGGGTCGTGGTCGAGGCTGGGGAAATGATTCCGGCCGACGGGGAAGTGATTGAAGGGCTGGCCTCGGTCAACGAAGCAGCCGTGACCGGTGAATCGGCGCCGGTGCTGCGCGAAGCCGGGACTGACCGTTCCGGTGTGATCGGCGGCACGACCGTGCTCTCTGACCGCATCGTGGTGCAGGTGACGGCGGAACCGGGGCACAGTTTCCTGGACCGCATGATTGCACTGGTCGAGGGTGCCAGCCGGCAGAAGACGCCCAATGAAATCGCGCTGGGCATCCTGCTGGCAGTCATGACGGCCACGTTCCTGATTGTCGTGGCGACATTGCCTTTCATCGGGCGCTCGGTCGGGGTGGATATCAATCTGGTCCTGTTGATTGCCCTGCTGGTGTGCCTGATCCCGACCACCATCGGCGGCCTGTTGCCGGCCATCGGCATCGCCGGGATGAACCGCGCGCTGCAGGCCAATGTGCTGGCCAGTTCGGGCAAGGCGGTGGAAGTGGCGGGGGACGTAGATGTCCTGCTGCTGGACAAAACCGGCACCATTACCCACGGTGACAGGCAGGCCACGGCGTTCCATGCCGCGCCTGGCGGTTCGCTGGAACGCCTGCGCCAGGCTGCGGTCTTGGCCTCACTGGCGGACCCCACGCCGGAGGGCAAATCCATCGTGGCGCTGGCGCGGCAGCAAGGGCTGGAAATGGAAGCGCCCGCCGGGGCAGGTTTCATCGGCTTTTCCGCACAACTGCGTATGTCAGGCGTGGATCTTCCCGACGGGAAGATCATACGCAAGGGCGCGCTGGATGCCGTGGCCGGGCATGTGCGGCAGACAGGCGGCACGGTGCCGCCCGGGCTGGATGACATGGTGGCCACGGTTGCCCGCAAAGGCGCCACGCCGCTGGTCGTGAGCGAATCCGGCCAGGTGCTGGGTGTCATAGAACTGGCCGATATCGTCAAGCACGGTATCAAGGAGCGCTTTGCTCGGATGCGTGCCATGGGCATACGGACGGTCATGATCACCGGCGACAACCGCCTGACGGCAGCCAGCATCGCGGCCGAGGCCGGGGTGGACGACTACATTGCCGAAGCCCGGCCGGAAGACA
Organism: Kerstersia gyiorum; assembly: GCF_004216755.1. Lineage (GTDB taxonomy): Bacteria > Pseudomonadota > Gammaproteobacteria > Burkholderiales > Burkholderiaceae_B > Kerstersia > Kerstersia gyiorum. Next base: position 282,112 of record NZ_SGWZ01000003.1, on the reverse strand, counting down.
AGCTGGCGCGTATCTGCGCCGAGCAGGAAGCCGGGCACCTGGTGGCGATGGTGGGGGACGGAACCAACGATGCGCCCGCGCTGGCGCAGGCCGATGTCGGGCTGGCCATGAACGCGGGGACGCAGGCGGCCAAGGAGGCGGGCAATATGGTGGACCTGGACAATGACCCCGCCAAGCTGCTGTCGGTCGTGGAAATCGGCAAGCAACAGCTTATTACCCGCGGCGCATTGACGACATTTTCGCTCGCCAATGATGTCTCCAAGTATTTCGCCATCCTGCCGGCCCTGTTCAGTGCGGCAATTCCGCAGATGGCGGTGCTGAACATCATGCAGCTCTCCAGCCCGGCCAGCGCCGTGCTGTCCGCGTTGATCTTCAATGCCCTGATCATCCCGGCACTGATTCCGCTGGCATTGCGCGGCGTGCGTTTCCGGCCGGCCAGCGCCATCCGGCTGCTGCGCGGCAATATGCTGCTGTATGGCGTGGGCGGGGTGATCCTGCCGTTCATCGCGATCAAGGCCATAGACGCTGTGCTGGCCATGTTTTTCCAGTTCTGAGGAGACGGAGATGTCCATTATCGACACGGCCGAGGCAAGCGTGGCGCCGCAGGCAGGCGCATTCATTCATGATGGCGGCTGGCTGCGAGCCGCGCTGGGCATGGCGCTGCTGGCCATGGCCGGGCTGGGCCTGCTGTACCCGCTGGCTGGCGTGGGGCTGGGGCAGGCCCTGTTTCCCCAGGCTGCCAATGGCAGCCTGCTGGCGCGCGATGGCGTGATCGTGGGTTCGGCGCTGGTGGCCCAGCCCTTCCACGGGGCGGAGTACTTCCATCCCCGGCCTTCAGCGGCCGGCTACGATCCGCTGGCCGCTGCCGGCAGCAACCAGGCGCGCAGCAACCCGGCCTTGCAGCAACGCCTGGACGTGGCCAGGCGGGCGGCGGCTGCGCGTGAGCAGATTCCTCCGGCAGACGTGCCTGCCGACCTGATCACGCAATCGGGCAGCGGCCTGGACCCGCACATCAGCCCGCAGGCGGCGGCCGTCCAGGTGTATCGTGTGGCCCGTGCCCGGGGCGTGACGGCGGGACACGTGCAGGAATTGCTGGCCCGACAGCTTGAGCCCAGGCAGTTTGGGCTGCTGGGCCAACCGCGCGTGAATGTACTGGCGCTGAACCTAGCGCTCGACCGCTTATTGCCCGTTCAGGATGCCGATACGGTTTCCGGTGGAAAATAGCGCAGTTGGAAACAAGGAAAGAAACATGATGGGAGCCGGACAGGCGGATGCCATTCTTGGAGAAATCCGGCGTCAGAAAGCAGGACGGTTGACGGTTTTCCTGGGGGCGGCCCCAGGCGTCGGCAAGACCTGCGCCATGCTGACGCGGGCCAGGGAATTGATGCGCCAGGGTTTCGATGTCGTGATCGGCATCGTGGAAACCCATGGCCGCAGCGAAACTCAGGCCTTGGCGGAAGGCCTGCCGCTGGTGCCGCGCCGCGCAACGCAGCACCAGGGGATGGCGCTCGACGAGATGGATCTCGACGGCATCCTCGTGCGCAAGCCCGCCATCGTGCTGGTTGATGAGCTGGCGCATCGCAATGCGCCGGGCAGCCGCCATGAGCGCCGCTGGCAGGACGTGGAGGAATTGCTGGACGCCGGTATCGACGTCTATACCACGATGAATATCCAGCATCTGGAAAGCGTCAATGACCTGGTGTTCCAGATCACCGGCATACGGGTCACGGAAACCGTGCCCGATGCGCTTTTCGAGCGTTTGCGGGACATTCGCCTGGTGGACTTGCCGGCGCGGGAGCTGATCGAGCGGCTCAAGCAAGGCAAGGTCTACCTGCCCGACCAGGCCAGCCAGGCCTTGCGCGCTTTCTTCTCGCCTTCCAACCTGACGGCGCTGCGCGAACTGGCCATGCAAACCGTGGCCGATCACGTCGACGCCGATCTGCGCGAATCGCGGGCCGCCCGGGGACTGAAAGGAATTCCGATACAGCGCCATGTGATGATCGCCATCGACGGGCTGGGCGAGTCGGAATACCTGGTACGGGCTGGGGCGCGCATCGCGGAGCGGCGGGGCGCCCCCTGGTCGGTGGTGACGGTGGACACGGGCAGTTCGGCCGAGGCCACGATTTCTTCCGGCCAGCGTGGTCTCGGACACCGCCAGGACCGCGCCGCGCGGCAGGAGCAGCGCCGCCAGATGGAACTGGATCGGGCGTTTGCGCTGGCGCGGGCGCTGGGCGGAGAAACCGAAGTTCTGCACAACACGGATATCACCCAGGCCCTGCTGGACGCCGGTGCGGCCCGTGGCGCGAAATCCATCGTGATTGGCCGTACACGCGAGCGTCCCATCGCGCGTATGTTCAACCGCACCCTGACGCAGCAACTGCTGCGGCGCGGAGCGCACTACGAACTGACCATCGTGAGCACGCCCGAGGTGCGCAAGCGCCTGCCGCGCTGGCCGGACGTGACGGGCGAGTGGCTGACACAGGGCGAGCCAATGTTCGTGCTGCAGGCCAGCCTGGTCGCTACGGTGATGGCGGCGCTGGCCGATATGCTGCTGGGCCTGCAGGACCTGTCCATGGTGTTCCTGGTGGCGGTGATGCTGGTGGCCTCGCGCACGCGCATGGTGGCCGCCGTGATGACGGCGGCATTGTGCTTTCTGTCCTACGATTTCTTTTTCATCGAGCCGCGCTTCACGCCGATGATCAGTGCGCCGCGTGGCGTGGCCACTGTGTTGCTGTTCCTGGCCGCTGCGCTGATTGCCGGCCGCCTGGCGTCGCGGCTGCGCATGCAGGTGGTGGCGTTGCGTGCCGCCAATACCCATGCCGCTGCTGTGCAGGACCTGGGGCGCCGCCTGTCCAAGGCGGCAGATTTGGGGCAGGTGATTGCCGCCGGCTCTGCCGCCTTGCACGGGGCCTTGCGGGCAGATGCCTGGATAAGGATAGGCAATGTGGTGACGCCGCAGGCGCCACCGGGCGTGGCGCTGAGCGGCAAGGAACAGGTCGCCGCCGACTGGACCCAGCAGCACGGGCAGGCCAGCGGCCGCTTTACCGATACGCTGTCGGGATCGTCATGGTGGTTTTTGCCGGTGCGCTCGGACCAGGACACGCTGGGCGTGGTGGGCCTGCGGTTTCCGGCAGATATGAGCCGCCTGTCCTTCGAGCAACGCCGCCTGGCGGAAAGCATGGTGGACGATATCGCCCAGGCGGCATTGCGCACCCGCCTGGTGGCGGAACTGGAGGCCGCCCGCGTGACCGGCGAAACCGAACGCCTGCGGTCTGCGCTGCTGTCCTCGGTGTCGCATGACCTGCGTTCGCCGCTGTCTTCCATGATAGGCTCTGCCGACAGCCTGGCGCGCTACGGCAAGGACATGAGCGAGGAAGACCAGCGCAGCCTGCTGGAAACCATTCATGTGGAAGGAGAGCGGCTGGACCGCTATATCCAGAATCTGCTGGACATGACGCGCCTGGGGCAGCAAGGGCTGACCCTCACGCGTGACTGGATCGGCATGGATGAATTGGTGGGTTCGGCCTCGCGCCGCCTGCAGCGCTACGAACCGCATGTCCGGGTCGAGCATGACATTCCGGCGGACCTGGCGCCCATTCATGTACATCCGGCGCTGGTGGAGCAGGCGCTATTCAATGTCATGGAAAATGCGGCAAAATTTTCCCCGCCTGGGCAAGCCATTACCGTGAAGGTGCGGCCAGGCGAGGAAGGGCAGTTGCAGATCGACGTGTCCGATCGTGGGCCGGGGATACCCGAAGACGAGCGGCGACGTATTTTCGATATGTTCTACAGTGTGGAACGGGGCGACCGGGGGCGCCATGGCACGGGCCTGGGCCTGGCCATCGTCCAGGGCATCGTGGGCGCCCACATGGGCAGCGTCATTGCCTTGCCCGGCCCGGACGGGCAGGGAACTTGCGTGCGCATGACCCTGCCTTGGGAAGCTGCGCCTGCCCTGGGGAATGACGAAGAGGAAATGTCATAGCGTGATAAGCCAAACAGAGACGAATGCCGCCCTGCCGGCGGCGCGGGTGCTCATCGTCGACGATGAGCCGCAGATACGCAAGTTCATAGATATCAGCCTGCGCTCGCAGGGCTATGCCACGCTGCAGGCCGCGACCGGGCAGGAGGGGCTGACGCTGCTGGCCAGCAAGGGGGCGGATATCGTCATCCTCGATCTGGGCCTGCCGGACAAGGACGGTCGCGAGGTGCTGGCCGAGCTGCGCCAGTGGTCGCCGGTGCCGGTGATCGTGTTGACGGTGCGCGATGGCGAGCAGGAGAAGGTCGATCTGCTCGACCTGGGCGCAAATGATTATGTCACCAAGCCCTTCGGCGTGGACGAGCTGATGGCACGGATACGTGTGCTGCTGCGCATGGCGGGCGCGCGTGGCGAGGCCAGCCCGGTGTTTGACGATGGGCAGTTGCGGGTGGATCTGGCCTTGCGTGAGGTAACTCTCGGTGGCGAACCGGTTGCGCTGACGCGCAAGGAGTTTACGCTGCTGTCGCTGTTGATGCGCCAGCCGGGCAGGCTGGTGACGCAAACCCAGCTATTGCGTGAAGTCTGGGGGCCTACCCACGAAGACGATGCACATTATTTGCGCATCCTGGTAGGGAAACTGCGTCACAAGCTCGGGGATGATGCGTCGGCGCCGCGCTATATTGTGACCGAGCCTGGTGTCGGCCTGCGCTTTGTGGTGAAAGACCGCAGCCTTATGTGACGTTGCGCGAGGCCCGGCGCTTGTCGGAATGACAGGAGTCGGGCAGTCGGGTGCTGGTTGCGCTGTTCGATGCCCGCGAGGCCACCCATATGACTGCCATGATGAGCGAGTACATAAAGGCCATGGCCAGTATCAGGAGTAAAGGAAATTCAAACGAGTCCATGATGTTGGACTATCCCGGATAGGAAAATGATGCCTCCAGTGTAATTTTCCTGGATGCCGGTCTGTGTAAATTGTGCATAAATTCAGCAGAGGCACCCGGCGCGCCGCCAGCCAGTCTGAGGCAGGCAGCTCGTGTGACGGGACCATGCCACCCTTTTTCCTGTGGCAGGCGCGCATCATTGCAGCAAGAGCTAGGGCGTGAAGTCTGTGATGGTGAAGCATAAGAATGCGGGGCAGGTGTTCAGGCCTGGAGTGCATCATTTTCTGATTGACCAGTATGATTGGACGCATTTTCCTGAAATTCCGTTTTTTGATCCCATGACTTTTCCTGTTCTGCCCGCGTGTGCCGGTATCCGTGGCGCTTGCCGTTCCAACCGTGTGCAATGTGTTTGCGGGCCTTGTCGCCGGGGCAGGCCATGATCAGAGGCGCGTTTGCAGCCGGCCCGTTGGCATGGGGCCGGGGCGTCATGCGCCGGCTGGCGGCATGGCCGAACTGGCTTTGGCTGGCAGCGGTTTTTTTCTGTATGCCAGCATGGGCAGAGGCTACCGACGCGTGCGAACCGGAGATCCTCAGCATACAGATGGCGCAAGCGCCCGATGGCAGCCGGCCGGTGGAGGGCTGGCAGGAAACCGTGCTGCCGGATCGCTGGGCCGCGCACTGGCCGGAATATACCGGTGCGGTCTGGTATCGCGTCGATTGGGTGCGCGGCTGCCGCGACAGTGCAGCGCCGCCTGCGCCCGTAGGGCTGGCGATGGAATGGATCAGCCTGGCAGGCATCGTATATATCAATGACGACTTGTTGTGGCGCGACCGCAGCCTGTCCGAACCTTTTTCGCGCAGCTGGAACATGCCGCGTTACTGGCGCCTGCCGGAGTCCAGCCTGCATGATGGAGTCAATACGTTATGGATCGGGGTGCATGGCCTGAGCTCGCAGGGCGGCGGCCTGGGCCGGGTGCACCTGGGCGAGCCCGGAGCTTTGGAAAGCTTGCAGCAAACCAAAGTCTGGCACCAGCGCACCATGTTCATCATCAACCTGGCCATTTCCACTGTGCTGGGTTGCCTGTTTTTCTGCATCTGGCTGCAGGACCGCTCCCAGCATGCCAGCGGCTGGTATGTGCTGACGGCATTTTTCTGGATTGTGTTTGCCGCCAATATGCTGTGCACCGAGCCCTGGCCGTTCTTGAGCACCCTGTGGATGGCTCGAATCAATGTCGTGGCCTGCCTGTTGTTCGTGTGCTGCTATTGCATGTTTACCTGGAGTTTCTGCCGGTTGCGTCTGCGCCGCACGGCATGGGTACTGGGTTTGCTGCAATTGGGGATGGCGTTTGCCGTACTGCTTGTGCCAGACAAATGGCTGTCGCCGGTCACTCAGGTCGCCATATTGGGGGCCGCTGCAATCTTCAGCTCCAGCAATCTATTGCTACTGGGCTACGGCTTGGTCAAACGCTCGGTAGAGCCTTTGGTCCTGGCAATCAGCGGGCTGTTGTGCATCGCGATCAGCATTCATGACATTCTGTTGATGGCCGAGCTCATCAAGTCGCAGCCCTTGCTGAGCTACACCAGCTTGCTGACCATGCTGACGCTGTCCATTCTGCTGGGGCGGCGCATTGCCCGCAACATGCGCCGCATCGCGCAGTTCAACCAGGAATTGAGCAGTGCCGTGTCCCAGGCCTGTGACGATCTGAGCGCAACCCTGGCGCGTGAGCATGCGTTGGCGCTGGACAATTCCGTTTTGCAGGAGCGCCTGCAGATTTCGCGCGACCTGCACGACAGCCTGGGAGGCTCGCTGGTGCGCTCGATTGCAGTGGTGGAGCAGGCTCGTACCCCGCTGGACAATACCCGCTTCCTGTCCATGCTGAAGCTGCTGCGCAACGATTTGCGCCAGGTCATAGATAGCAGCGCCCAGGTCGAATCGGCCGGTGTGCATTCGCCGCAAGCCCTGATAGCGCCCCTGCGCCACCGTTTCGTGAATCTGTTTGACGAATTGGGTATTGCGTCGGAATGGAGTATTCCGTCCGCCTGGCGTATGGCGCCCAGTGCCCGGGTGTGCCTGGCGTTGACCCGGCTGGTCGAAGAAGCACTGGCCAATGTCATCAAGCACAGCCGCGCCCGTCGTGCCCTGATTACGCTTGAACTGCCGGAACAGGATATGCTGGTCCTGCGCATCGAGGATGATGGCGTGGGGTTCGATGTCGACGCTGTGCAGGACGCCGGGCTCAGCGTCGGCATGCGTTCGATGCACGTGCGGATGGAGCGCATAGGCGGCAGTCTGCAGGTGAGTTCGCGGCGTGGGCATACCAGGCTGGAGGCCAGCCTGCACCTGCACGCTGCCGGTGCGGCAGAGGGCGGTGCGACGCTGCGAACCGCGAATTAACCGGTTCAGGCGATGCGAATGCCGTACAGGCTTGCGTACTATAGGCGTGAAAAGACGCAGACCGTTTGCTGCAGCAATGCCTGGCGCTGCCGCAAGGTAACCCATGACGCATGGCGGCAACGGCTATGGCGCCGTGGTCCGGTCTGCCCTGGCAGGCGGTGACGGTATGATTCCGCAGACATTTATTGTTCGATAGAAGTAGGTGCTTCACACATGTCCGACACTCTTTTGCCAGCACCGGTTCTGATCGTTGAAGACGAGCCTTTCATCCGTACCCGCCTGACCTCCATTCTGGCGCAATTGAGCTATGAAATGGGTTCGGTGCATGGCGCCGCCACCCTGACGGACGCCCGCAGCCTGGTGCAGAAGTACGCCTACGCGCTGGCCCTGGTGGATCTGGGCCTGCCGGATGGCAATGGCATAGATCTGATCGGCGAATTGCGCGCCAGGGATGCCGACATGGGGATTCTCGTGATTTCCGCCTGGAGTACCGAGGACGCCATTCTTGCCGCCTTGCGTGCCGGGGCGACAGGCTACGTGCTGAAGGAGCGGGATGACATGGAAGTCATGCTGTCGATACGCAGCGTACTGAGGGGCGGCGCGCCGATTGATCCGTTCATCGCACGTCGGGTGATTGATCAGCTCGGGGGCAAGCCTGTGCCGGCAGCGAGCGGACAGGCGTCAGGTCAGGTGGCGATGGATGCGCTCAGTGCGCGCGAGCATGAGATCCTGTCACGGGTTGCCGATGGCCTGACGAACCGGGAGATTGCGGACATGCTTTGCATTTCCCGCTATACCGTCGATTGCCACGTCAAGAATATCTATCACAAGCTGGCCGTGTCCTCCCGCGTGCGTGCGGTCAACGAGGCGCGTACCCGGGGGCTGCTGCCCTGATACGGTCTGCCGCCCGCGCCTGAGGGCGCGGGCGGCAGACCGGGGCAGGCAGCGCCTGCCGCCGCCGTGTTACTCCACGAACTGCTGGGTGCTGTAGAACGCGTCGTCGACCGGGCGCAGGATAGGCAGGTTCGTCGTGCCGTCCTTTTCCGTCTGGCTGTCTATCCATTCCTGGAAGGCGTCGGCATCCAGTACACCCACGTCCAGGCGGCGCGAATCCGGCAACTTGCCCAGCGTGGCGTAGCCGTCACCGCCTTGCGCGACGAAGCTCAGCAGGAACAGCGTGTAGTCCTGGCGTTGCAGGTCCAGCGGCTGCCATTGCTTGGTGTCGCGGTTGAAGACTTGCAGATTGCTGATCCGCTGGCCCTTGGGCTGCTTGGTGTCCACGTGCCAGCGCAGGCCGCCGGCATAGGGGTAGGGGCCGGACGATGGTGTTTCGCCGAAGACCATGTCCATCGCGTCTTCCAGCGTATCCTTGACCTCCTGGCCGCTCACCGTCATCTTCCACAGCATGTTGGCAAAGGGCAGGACTTCGATCACATTGGCTGCGGTGACGTTGCCCTTCAGCGGAACGCGCACGCCGCCGCCGTTTTGCAGGGCGATGTCGGCGCCGCCGTAGTTGCTGTTGGCAATGTCGTAATAGGCTTGCGCCACCAGTTGCTGGATATCACCGCCACGCGCGCTGACCGAAGCCTGGCCGTTGGCGCAGGAGGCCGAGCGTGAGTAGTCGATGGAATCCGGGCCGCCAGGCACGCGGCGCGAGCACAGTTCCTGCGGGACAACTGCAACCTGCTTGGCCTTGAACTTGTCGACTTCGACCTTGAACGGCGCCAGGGTGGTGGCGGCCTTCTGGTCCTCGGCGGCGACATACAGGATGCCGCTGTCCTTGATGTCGGCATTGAAGGCGCTGGCTTCGGCGGTGGTGGCGGCGCGCTGGCCGCTGCCGTCCTTGACCTGGAAGTCATCGCCGATCAGGACGCGCGGCGTACCGTCGCAGTTCTCGACCTTGCCGTTGGCATCGAAGTTCACGGTCAGTTCACCCACGACCTGCGAGTATTCCCAGGCATGCACCACGCAGACCGTGTTGCCGTCCTTGTCCTTGACGCGGGTGGGATAGTCATAGCCGGGGCTGATGTCGGCGCCGATGTAGCGCGACAGTTTATCCTTGGGGCCCAGCAGCGTGTGCGAATCTCCGCCGACGATGACGTCCACGCCCTTGAGCTTGCTGGCCACTTCCAGGTCGTAGGTGTAGCCGATATGGCTCAGCAGCACGATCTTGTTCACGCCTTGGGACTGCAGCTGGTCGATTTCGCGCTGGGCGGCAACGACTTCGTCCTCGAACTCGGTGTCGGCATTGGGGCTGGAGGATTGTTTGGTCTTGCTGGCGATGGTCAGGCCAACCAGGCCGATGCGCTGGCCGCCGCGCTCGACCACGGTGGAGGGCAGGACCTTGCCGCTGTCCTTGAGCGGCGACGACGCGCCGAACTTGACGTTGGCCGACAGCACCGGTGTCTTGCATGCGCCGCTGTGCAATTCGTCGATGAAGATGCCCAGGCCCTCATCACCCTTGTCGAACTCATGGTTGCCGACGGCCATGGCGTCGAAGCACACCGTATTCATCAGCGCGGCGTCGGCGGCACCCAGGCTGCCTGCGCGGTTGAAGTACAGCGTGCCGGTCAGGGCGTCGCCTGCATGCAGCTTGAGCACATTGTCGTGCTGGGCCGACAATTGCTGGAATGCGGTGGTGACGCGAGGGAAACCGGCGGATGCGACGTTTACTTCCACGGTATCGCCATCCGGATTCAGCAGCTTGACCGTTCTGCTTTCGCTATCCAGGTGGGAGTGATGATCGTTGATGTGCAGGATCGTCAGCGCCAGCGGGGCGGAGGGTTCCGGCGTAGTCGAATCGTCTTTGTCGTGGTCACTGCCGCAGGCGCTGAGCAGGCCTGCCAGCATCAACGCCAACGCTGATGCGCGCAAGGGGAAATTCATGAGGCACCCTGTCCTTGGAAGTTCGGAGCAGACAGTCTGGCGCAGTGGCATGACAGGCATTTGACTGTGCTTGCAGGCGGTGCTTTCAGGTGTGGCTGGTGGGCTTCGCTTCGGGCCCGGGGGCAGGCGGCCGGGGATGCGACGGCAGGAAGGAATATGCCGGGGGCGGTTCCGACCGGATAATTGGCACTTTTCGCTGCATATTTTGCGTTAATGACGAATTTTGGCGTTTTTTCCTAGGACGAGCCCTGGCGCATGCGTGATATCGTGAGCGGTTCTGGGTTCACGACGGCTTCCCTGCCAGGGCTGGGAGGAGCATTGCCATGTCATTTTCATTGCGCGCCATTCGATTTCGTTTCCTGCCCGGCGTGGGCTTGCTGGCAGCCTTGCTGCTTGCGGGGCCTGCCGCTGCACGGCTGGTGGCGGCTGATCAGAATCCCGAGGCAGCCACTGGCTATGCCGACAGAACCCTGGTTCGGGCCCACGATTTCATGGCGGCGACGGCCAATCCGCTGGCGACCCAGGCCGCCTATCGCATGTTGGCCCGCCATGGCAGCGCCGCCGATGCCGCCATTGCGGCGCAACTGGTGCTGACGCTCGTGGAACCGCAGTCGTCCGGCTTGGGCGGCGGCGCGTTCCTGATGTACCACGATGCGGAGCAGGGACGTCTGCATGCCTATGATGGCCGGGAAACGGCGCCGGCCGCCGCCACACCTGATCGTTTCATGGCCGATGGCCAGCCCTTGCCCATGCGCATGGCTGTCAACAGCGGTCTGTCGGTAGGGACGCCTGGCGTCCTGCGCTTGCTGGAAACCATGCACCGGGCGCACGGCAAGCTGCCCTGGGCGGAGTTGTTCGAGCCTGCGATCGAACTGGCCGAACAGGGCTTTCCGGTCTCGCCGCGCCTGCATGCCCTGCTTGAGGAGAACCGGGCGTTGCGCGACCAGCCTGCGGCTGCCGCTTACTTCCTGGACCCGGACGGCGAGCCGTGGCCGGTCGGCCATCTGCTGAAGAATCCGCAGCTGGCCCAGGTGTTCCAGCTGCTGGCCAGCCAGGGCGCCGATGCGTTCTATCACGGTAGTATCGGGCGCGACATCGTTGCAGCCGTGCAGGCGCATCCCGTGCCGGGCGACTTGAGCATGGAAGACCTGGCCGCCTACCGCGTCGAAGAGCGCGAGCCGCTGTGCGGCACTTACCGTATCTACCGGCTGTGTGGCATGCCGCCGCCCAGTTCCGGCACGCTGGCTATCCTGCAGATGCTCAACGTGCTGCAACCCTATGAAATCCGCCACCTGGAGCCAGGCAGCCTGGCGGCGGTGCATCTGTTCTCCGAGGCAGGCCGCCTGGCCTATGCCGACCGCGACTATTATGTCGGCGATCCGGCGTTCGTCGACGTGCCGCTGGAAGGTCTGCTGGACCCGGATTATCTTGATGACCGCAGCGCACTGATAGACCCTGAATATTCCATGGGCATGGCTGCGCCGGGCCGGCCGCCAGGCATGCAGGCGGAACCGGGGCAGGACCAGGCGCTCGACCTGCCGTCCACCAGCCATATCGTGGCTGTGGATGCGCAAGGCAATGCCCTCTCCATGACAACAAGCATCGAACAGGCCTTCGGCAGCAAGATTTTCGTCCGGGGATTCCTGCTCAATAATCAGCTCACCGACTTCTCTCTGTCGCCCGAGGACAAGGCCGGCCACCAGGTAGCCAATCGCCTGGAGGCGGGCAAGCGGCCGCGCAGCAGCATGGCGCCCATGGTGGTGTATCGCGGCGACAAACCCTATATCGTGCTGGGGTCGCCCGGCGGCAGCGCCATCATCAACTATGTGGCGAAAGTATTGGTTGGCGTGCTCGATTGGCATCTGGACATCCAGCAGGCGATTTCCCTGCCCAATATGGGCAGCCGCAACCGGCAGACCGAACTGGAAGCCGGAACCACGCTGGAACAACTGGCCGAGCCGCTGCGGCTCATGGGCCATGAGGTCAGTATCATGGCGTTTCCCAGCGGGCTCAACGGCATTGTCCTGGATGCCCGGGGCCTGAGTGGCGGTACCGACCCACGCCGCGAAGGGTTGGTGCTGGGCGATTGAACGTCCACCGCGTCGAAAGTTGCCCCCCTGGGCCGCGATATATTAAATATAATGGTTCTCATTAATGAGAAATCACGGCATGGCCAGGGCGTCCGGTGGATATGACAGAACAGCGAAGCATCGGCGGCGGCGCGTTTGCGTCGCAACGGCCGCGCCATGGCTGGCGTGAACTGCGGCCGGGCCTGACCTTGCAGTGCGGGGTGGAGGCCCACGCAGAGGCCTGCGTGGGCGAAGCCGTCATCGACGACCACATCCGTATCGTATTGGTCCTGGAGGGCGCGCTGGATCTGCGTTACGACTCGCATCCGCTGAACCTGCAAGGGCCGTCCGGCGGTCGGGGCCGCAGCGTCCGCAACGGGGCGGTCGTGACCTTGCAGGAACCCGTGCGCCTGCGCAGGGTCGTGCGGCAAGGGGATGCCTCGCGCCGCATCAGCATAGGCGTATCCCGGTCCTGGCTGCAGGAAACGCTGGGGGAACCGGGGCAGGAGGGCGGTGCGTCCGCCAGGCACCTGGATACCGTGCAATGGGCCATTTCGCCACGTGCCTGCGTGCTGGCGGAACAGTTGCTGAATCCGCCAGCGCTGCAATCCTATCTGGCAGGGTTGTACCAGGAAAGCCGCACCATCGAACTGATCGCCGAGGCGCTGGTCCAGGCGCGTGGCGGCGGCACTGCCGGCCAGGAGCCTGGCGGCGCCCGGTTGTCTTCTGCCAGCCTGCGGCGCATGACTGAACTCAAGGCCTGGTTGCAGGACCATGCCGCCGAGCCGCTGCAACTGGAACAGATCGCCCGGCAGATGCATACCACGCCCAGCACCTTGCAACGCCACTTCCGCCTGGCGTTCGGCACGACGGTCTTCGATTTCCTGCAAAAGGAAAGACTGCGCCAGGCCAGGATGGCGCTGGAACGGGATGGCATCAGCGTGGAGCAGGCGGCTGCCTTGGCAGGCTATGCCAATGCTACCGGCTTTGCCACGGCTTTCCGGCGCTGTTTCGGCTTGTCGCCCAGCCAGGCCCGCCTGCGCTGAGTCGCCCCCCGGCGGGCCGGGTACGGAGCGGGCGCCACCCCGTTTCCCTGCGGATCTTCGATTGCATTTTCCTCGAAGCTTTTTGCCTTTCCGGCGAAGGCCGGGCAGGAGCACGCATGCGACCATTTCATAAATGGTAAGGAATCTTATTATCACCAAGGAGAATTCCGTGCATATGTCCTCCCCCAGCCGCTTGCCGCGCCGGTGCGCCGGCCAGGGTCGGCGCCATCCAGGCGCTGCTTCCCTACCGGTATCCACCCATGCCTTGCTGGCGGCGCTGCTGCTGTCCGTATGGGGGCAGGCGGCGGCCCAGTCCGCCGGGGCACCGCAGCCCACGCCGGATGGTGAGAGCTCGCCGGCCGAGCCCGCGATGCTGGAAAGCATCACCATCAATGCCTACCGCCAGGCGGAAACCATAGGCGCGGCGACCAAGACCGAGACGCCGCTGATCGAGACCCCGCAGACAGTGACGGTCATCGAGCGAGATGAAATGGATGCCCGGGGCGTGCAGAACCTCAATGAAGCCACGCGCTATACCGCAGGCGTGCTGCCGGAAAGCCAGGGGATGGATAACCGTGTCGACGACATGTACATCCGCGGCTTCGATGCCGGCAGCTGGGGGGCCAACCTGATGCTGGACGGCATGCGGGCGCCCTCGGATGGCACCTTGAGCTGGAACCGCGCATCGTTCAATACCTGGAACCTGGAACGCGTGGAAGTGCTCAAGGGACCGTCCAGCGTGCTCTACGGCCAGCTGGCGCCCGGCGGCATGGTCAACCAGGTGACCAAGGTGCCGCGTGCCGGGCAGATGCAGACGGTCTGGGCCCAGATAGACGCCAATGGCCGGCCCACCGAGGCATTTGACCTGGGGGGCGCCAATGACAACGAGAACGTGCTCTGGCGCATGGTCGGCTTGCACGGCAGCGGCAAGACGCAGCTCGACCACGTGCGCCACAAGCAATGGTTCGTGGCACCCAGTGTGACGTTCAAGTTCAACGAGGACAATACCAAACTGACCCTGCTGGGCATGTACCAGAAGGACAGCGGCGGCAGCACGTTCCAGTTCCTGCCCTACCAGGGGACGGTAGTGCCGGGCGCACAGGGCTTCATCAAGAACAAAACCTTCCTGGGCGAGCCGGACTGGAATGTCTATGACCGCAAGGAGTGGTACGCCGGCTGGCAGTTCGAGCACAAGTTCAATGACAACTGGAAACTGAGCCAGAATGCGCGCTACACGCACGTGGATTCGCTGTACCGCGCCACGGTGGGGTTTGGCGTGCGCGGTGCGGCAGTGACGGACCTCAATACCCTGACCGACGGCCATATCCTGAAGCGCAGGGCGGTGCAGGGGGAAGGAGATTCCAACGCAAAGACCGTCGATACCCGGGTAGAAGGCAAGTTCTCCACCGGCGTGCTGGAGCACACCTTGCTGGCGGGCTTTGATTGGCGCGAGAACAAGTGGGACTTCCTGCGCAAGATGTCCAATGCCTCGCCGGATGCCATTGCAATAGATATCTACGATCCCGTCTACACCTACTACGATTTCGAGCCCTCGCTGACGCTGGTGCAGATGGAGACGGACGAGAAGAACCGCCAGATGGGCGTGTATCTGCAGGACCAGCTGGCCTGGGGCAAGTGGCGCGTTACGCTGGGCGGGCGCCAGGACTGGAGCCGCATCGACACGCTGAACCGCCTCAACGACGAGCGCACGGTCACGTCCGATCGCGCTTTCACCGGCCGGGCCGGGCTGACCTACCTGGCCGACAACGGCCTGGCGCCGTACCTGAGCTTTTCCCAGTCGTTCCAGCCTGTGGGCGGCGTGCAGCGCAATGGCGATACCTTCAAGCCGCTCAAGGGCAAGCAATGGGAAGCCGGCATCAAGTACGAACCGCGCGATGTGGACGGCATGCTGATGCTGTCGGCTTACGAACTGACCCAGGAGAACGTGCTGACGGCCGACCCGACCAATGTGACGACCGGTGCGTCGTTCCAGGTGCAGACCGGCAAGGTGCGGGTCCGTGGCATCGAACTGGAAGGGCGGATCACGCCATTTGATGGTTTCAGCGTGATCGGCGCGGTCACGCGCATGGACTCCAAGGTCGTGCGCAGCAATGACGGCAATGTCGGCAATGAAATGATACGCGTGCCTGACTGGATGGGTTCGCTGTGGCTGGACTACACCGTGCGCAGCGGCGCGCTCAAGGGCCTGGGCTTCGGTGGCGGCCTGCGTTACATCGACGATACCTACGGCGATCTGGCCAATGTGCTGCATATTCCGTCCTATACCTTGTTCGACGCGGCGCTGCGCTATGACATCGCCCATGTCGGCAATGGCGACCTGAGGCTGTCCATCAATGCCAGCAACCTGGCGGACAAGCGCTATGTCGCCACCTGCACGGCGGCAACATCGTGCTACTACGGTACCGGCCGGACGGTCATCGCCAATCTGCGCTATAGCTGGTAATCACAGCCGCAAGAGCGGTTGCCCGCCTGCCGCCGGTGGTATCTGCGGCAGGCGGCAAGGAGCTTCAAGGTGGGACAACAAAAACAATTGTGCATCGGCCTGTCGCTGGCCGTGACCTGGCTGATGGGCAACGGCTGGCGCCGTCCGGACAGCCGCGTCGAAGACATCTATGACATCGGCTTCTATGCCGGGTTGGCGCGCCGGGCCGAAGAGGCCTGTCTGGACTTCCTGTTCCGGCCGGATGCGCTCTTCCTGGACCGGCAGGCACTGCGGCATTCGCCCGGATTCAGCAGCCTGGACCCGACCGTGCTGGTGGCCGCGCTGGCGGGTGCCACGCGGCACATCGGCCTGGTCACCACGGCCGCGACGACCTTCAATCCGCCCTATGTCGTGGCGCGCCAGCTGCAGTCGCTCAACTGGGTGACGCAGGGACGGGTGGGCTGGAACGTGGTGACGGCGCTGGACGGCAACCTGAACTTCGGCGCGGCGGCCATGCCGTCGTCTGCTGAGCGGTATCGCAAGGCGCTGGAGTTCGTGCAGGTTGTGCGCGAACTCTGGCGCAGCTATCCTCACGCAGCGCTGCGCTGCGAACGGGAATCCGGTGCCTATGCCGACGCATCCTGTGTGCGGCCCATCGACCATGACGGCGAATTTTTCTCGGTGCAGGGGCCCTTGAACCTTCCGGCGCCAGCCTACGGCATGATGCCGCTGTTCCAGGCGGGGGCGTCTCCCTGGGGGCGGGATTTCGCGGCCTGTATCGCGGATGCGGTCTTCGCCGCCACGCCCGATATCGAAGCCGGCCAGGAACTGCGCCGCGATTTGCGTGAGCGCGCCAGCGCTTACGGCCGCCAGCCCGACGCCATTCGCGTGCTGCCGGGGCTCAGCCTGTTCCTGGCGCCCGGCGAGCGCGAAGCCCGGGAGCTATATGCCGAGACGCACGTCGAGCAGGATATGGCGCGCAAGTATGCGCGCGTGCAGCAACTGCTGGGAGTGGACCTCACCGTGCTGGACCCGGACGAACCGCTGGCGCTGGACATGCTGCCGGCGGCGCATAGCGCGCCGGGACAAGGACAGACGCATGCGGCACTGATGCGCCGCCTGATCGAACGGGAAACACCGAGTATTCGTGATTTCATGCAGCGCCCGGAAGTGGCCGGTTCCGCGCATTGGCAGGTCGTCGGTACGCCAGCGCAGGCGGTGGCGGCCATCAGCGAGCGCTTTCGGGCCGGCGCGGCGGACGGTTTCATCGCCTTGCCGGGCGGCGCCTGGCAAAGCCTGACGCTGTTTCTTGATGAGGTGGTGCCTGGATTGGCCCAGGCGGGGCTGTTTCGCAAGGACTACGCAGGTTCCACCCTGCGCGAGCACCTGGGCATGACGGAGGCCTGAGGCAGGGCGGCTGCATTGGCGGGACCAAGCTGGGGGGACATTGCCCGGGGATAAGTGCGTGACAGAAACATGGAACCGAATGCGAGAATGCCAGCCCTGTTGCCAGGACTGGCATTTCTATTTTGCCACGCGGCGTCCAGGGGAAGACGCCTGCGTCGGCACTTGGGTTGCCTCCGTTCACTGAGCGGAGGCAACCATGGCAGGTGACTATCTGCTGATGGAATTAACGCAGCAGCGACAGCACGGTTTGCGGAACCTGATTGGCCTGGGCCAGCACCGAGGTGCCGGCTTGTTGCAGGATCTGCGCACGCGTCATGTTGGAGACTTCGACGGCGTAGTCGGCGTCTTCAATACGCGAACGGGCGGCCGACAGGTTGTTGACCGTGTTGTTCAGGTTGGCAATCGTGGACTGGAAGCGGTTTTGGATGGCACCGAGGTCAGAACGTAGTGAGTCAACTTGTTGCAAGGCCTGGTCCAATGCGGCAAGAGGAGATCCCTGCTCAGGAGCGATGGCGTCAGTCGTAGCGGTTGTAGCAACCGTGAATGTGATATTTCCTGCAGCATCTTTGGCACCTGGCGTTGCATCGTAGTAGGAGGTGTTGCCTGACGCATCGGTACTGCGAATGTAGAAACTGTTTTCCAGTTTAATCAAATTATTTTGATTATTGGCAATGGCAGTATTGGCAGAAAGATCAATTTTTGCTTTTCCGTCGTCAGGCTCTCCTGCAGATGCTGTGCGTACAGTAGGTTCATTTCCCGAGGTGACCGGGGTAAACGTACCTGTTGTAACAGCAGTGGCGCCTGAGATATCTTGCGTTACTGCACCAGTATCAGGATTCGCATTGTCAAGGTCGATTTGATAGTAAGTTTCGGAAGCGCCGCTATCTTTAACATAGTAATTAGTGCCATCTGTAAAGATGCCCGATTCTATAGATTGCCCTGTTATCCCTGTTGTATCCAGACTGAGTTTTGTTTCAGTAACTGGCGCAGTTGTAACAGAAACGGCATCTCCTTCATTGATGGTTTGAGCGATTTTTGTTGCATCCAAATTACTCAGATTCAATGAGTTTCGGTTGATTTTTTGCAAATTTACCGAAATTGTTTCAGAATCGTGCGATCCTACTTGAATGGATAGTGTTTGATTGGATGCTAGTACCTTGACACCATTGAATTGAGTTTGTTCTGAAACGCGATTAATTTCTCCAAGGCGCTGAGTGATTTCTGCCTGAATGGTGTCCAGATCGGTCTTGGAATTCGAACCGGTGGCGGCTTGCACCGTCAGTTCGCGCACGCGTTGCAGGTTGTTGTTGATTTCGTTCAGCGCGCCTTCCGTCGTTTGGGCGATGGAAATGCCGTCGTTGGCATTGCGCGACGCCTGGGTCAGACCCTTGATGTTGGCGGTGAAGCGGTTGGCAATGGCCTGGCCTGCCGCGTCATCCTTGGCGCTGTTGATGCGCAGGCCGGACGACAGGCGTTCGATGGCCGTGCCCAGGGCATTTTGCGACTTGCTCAGGTTGTTCTGGGACACCAAAGCCAAGTAGTTGGTATTAATGACGGACATAGATGACTCCTGTGAGGGATAAGGCAGCAATGTCCTGCTGCCGGTTGACCAGGAAAACCCCGTTCGGGGTGGAATCCTGGCCCTTCACCGCTGGTGCCGGGCAGGCCCTGTGTTTCCTGTACACCCGGGTTTACGGCTGCTGGCCGCCAGGATTTAGTGTGTCCGGCAAAATTATCTTTGCGGCAGCGGGCGCCGCTTCTGCATCCAGCTGGTATAGCCAGGTCAGCAGTTCCGCGACCACCAGATAAAGGGCTGGCGGAATCTCTGCATCCATATCCACGCGCATCAGAAGCTCGACCAGTTCCGGCGATTCATGCACATGAACGCCATGTTCCCTGGCGGTACGGATGAGGGTGTCGGCGATGGCGCCATAGCCCTTGGCGACCACTCGTGGTGCGCTGTCATGGCTTTCATAGCGCAGGACGGCGGCGCGCGGACGCCGGGGGCCTGGAGAAGGGGGGCCGCCCTGCGTGCTCATGCCGACTCTCCGTTGCGGGGCCTTGCCGGCAATGGGGGCGCGCGGCTGGCATCGGTGGCGGTAGCAGCAGGCGCAGCTTCCGCCGTTTCCGCAGCTTCCGCCTGCCGTGCCATGCTTGCCATGGGTTCGGCTTGCTGGACGTCCAGGCTCAGGATATCCAGGCCGGCGGCAGCCAGGCGTTGCTGAAGCATGGGGCTGGCCTGGTGCAGCACGCTTTCATGGCTGGCGCTTTCGAACTGCAGCTCGCATTGCATGCCGCGCAGGCTCAAGGCGACATTCACTTCTCCCAGGTGCGGCAATTGCAGGCGCAACCGGGTTCTCCAGGCGCTGGCGGACGACTCTGCGCTTGCCTTGCCGGCTTCCTCTTCGCCAGTATTGCCGTCATTGAGGTCATCATCGTTGCCTTCCCGTCCCGGCAATTCCGGCAGCAAGGCCGGCATGGCGTCACGCTGGATTTCCCAGTGCATGGGGGCGCCGGGCCAGGCCTCGCCCCTGGCCTGCCATGTCTGCGTGGCAAGGACTTCCAGTTGCTGGCGTACCAGCATGGCGTGTTCAGGCGCCAGCGGCGTGCCGCCTTGGCCAGCCAGAACGGCGGCAGCGGGTGGTGCGCCGCGGTCCGCACCCGCCAGGGCCGGGAGGCTGCTCTGCGGTTGTTGCCGCAGGGTGTCGGCCGGCTGGCCTTCGAACGCCACCCGGGCCAGATGGGCTTCATAGAACATGCCACTCTGGCTGACCTGTTGCATCAGGTGCTGTGCCAGCAGGGTCACCAGCGGCGAGCTGGCTTGCATGGCGGCGGGCTGCACAGCGCTATTGTCCGGCACGAAGGGCGTTGCAGACAGACTGGCCGGTGATGGCGGCTGTCCTGTTCTTGGCGTCAGGCCGTCGGCCAGGGTTGGCTGGGGATGAGGAGTGGCGGCGGCCAGTAGCGTGGCTGCAGGCAGGGTATCTGCGCCGGGCAGCATGGGCTGGCGCAGCACAACTGCCGGAGGCTGTTGCGGCAATTGTTGCAGCAATGTGAGGATGGCGCGGGCGGCCTGTCCCAGCGTGGTGGGCGAGGAAGGGAAACGCCTTCCCGCCGCGCTGTCGGTGGCGTTTTGCCCGGGCACCGATGTGTCGGGGGCAATGGGACGCCTGCCAGTACGGCCAGGCGCCCTGATGGCGCCGTCTTCATCGCCGCTGCGGCCATCGGCGCCGGGAGCGGCTTCATGGCCCGGATGCTCCGGCAGGGGAAAAGGTGCCGTGGCCGGGCGGGCATATTTCGACAGCGGTACGCCCAGCACGGCATCCAGCCGTTGCAGCAGGAGCGCGTTGGGAGCCGACGGCCCGTTCATTTGAATTCAGCCTGCAGTGCGCCGTAGCTGCGGTGCAGGCGCTGGGAATGACGCGTGCTGTGTACTGCAGCCAGCCGGCTGTCGCGCTCTTTGCCGGATATCTGGCGAGCGGCGAGTTCCAGCGCCAGGGCTTCTTGCAGCAGGGCCGCGCAGCGGGCCTGCGTCGGTTCGGGCAGCTCAGCCAGGGTAATGCCCGCTCGCAAGGTCTCGCCCAGCCCTGCGTAGTGCTGGCCATGCGCAATGAAATCGCTCCAGCGGCCGGCCTGGGCAGCCTTGAGTAGCTGGCTGGCCGTGCTGGCAAGCGCAGCACAGCAGCGCAGCCATCCGGCTGCGTCGCGGGCGCTGTCTGGCGTGGGCAGGGGGGAGGGGGACGTTTTCATCGGTTCAGGGTGTCAGGGCATGGCTGCTGCTGGCCGGCGTGTCTACGCCGCTGCGCCAGGCATCTGCAATCTGGCCCAACAGCGTGGCGGCACGTTGCAGGGCGTCGTCGTCAGCCTGCAGATTGCCCAGCAGCAGTTGCCGGATGATGTAGTCGTAGAGGTCGTGCAGATTGGCTGCCAGTTCACCGCCGGCGTCCAGGTTCAGGCTGTTCATCAAGCCGTTCTGGACGATATCGACGGCCTTGGAGACCGACTGGCCGCGCCCGGCGATGTCATGGGCGGCAAGCTGGTGCCTGGCCTTGGCGACGGCGGCCAGGGCGCCGTCGAACAGCAGGGTAATCAGGCGTTGCGGTGAAGCGCTGCCCACCTGGGTTTCCAGGCCAATGTGGGCATAGGCCCGGGCGCCTTGCCCGGGGCGGCGGCCTGCGGAGTAGGAAAAAGTGTTCATGAATGCGGCTATCCGGGCTGCGGGCGGTAAGGATTATGAGGATTGCGTATTTTTCTTCAGTTGCGCCAACTGCTCGGTCAGGTAGGTACTGACAGAGCTCATTTTTGTCACGGCAGCGTCCAGCGCGGTGAATTGCGCGGTATAGACCGCCATCTGGTCTTCCAGGCGCAGGCTGGCAGCCTCGTACTGTTTTTTCAGGCTCTTGATGTTGCGGTTGATGTTCTCTTCCAGGTTCTTGAACAGGCCGCTGCCTGCCGAACTGTCTTCCAGCATTTGCTTGGTGGTGTTTTCCACCTTGGCCGCAATACCGTCTTCTCCCTGGAACAGGGCGGCGACATCCGCGCCGTGATTGCTCAGAGCCTTGGACAATTTATCAGTATCCAGCTTGAGGTCGCCACTGACAGGGTCGGTAGTGATGCCGATCTGGCTGAGCGAGCGTATGGTTTCGCCGCTGCCGATGGTATTGAGCGGCTGGCGCATACTGGTCTGGATCTGGCGCGTCGTGTAGTCGCCGGTCAGCACGCTTTCGGTTTCCGCCTCGACATCAAAGGCCGTCAGGTTGGTGATGGTCTTCTGCAGGTTGTTGTATGTATTGACGAAATTCTGGATCGCCGTGCTTGCCAGCGTGTTGTCGCGGGCAATGCTCAGGCTGGCAGGCTTGGGGTCCGTGCTGTCGCCTGTGGTGCTTTTCAGGTTCAGCGTCACGCCGTCGATGACGTCTTTCACCGTGTTGTTCTGGCTGGTGATGTCGATGCCGTTGATGTTGAGCTTTGCATCGGCGGCGGCCGTGCCGACCTGCAACTGAGTGGCCGGATCGGCGCCGGTGCCGTCGTTGTAGCCGATAGCCTGGCCCAGTGCGGCGTTGCCTTCGACCTGGATTGCGGTCACGGCCGCCTGGGTACCGGTTTCGCTGCTGGTCAGCAGCAGCCGGAAACCATTGCCGTCATTGAGCAGGCTGGCCTTCACGCCCAGGTCTTCCTTGGCATTGATGGCCTGGACCAGCTTTTCCGGCGTCAGTTCGCCCTGCAATTCCAGGGTCGTGCTTTCCTTGCCCGCGAACGAGAAGGTCACTTTACCCCCGCTGCCTACGGCAGTGTCCCGGGCGCTGAAGGCGCTGCCTGTATAGAGCGTCTGGGCCTGTGCCAGAGAAGTCACGGCGACGGAGTAATCACCGGCGATGGCCTTGTTGGTGCTGCTGGCAGTGAAGGCTTCGCTGCTGCTGGTGGCCTTGGTGGCGTTGAACAGGTCGCCGGATGCCAGCGTCTTGGCACTGCTGCGCATGGTTTCGACGGCGCCTTTCAACTGGCTGTACGCGGAAAGACGCGCTTCCTGGGTCTGTTGCTGTACCTGGATGCGTTCCAGGGATTTGTTCTCGGCCTTGCGCAGGTCTTCGAGCAGCTTGGTCAGAGGCAGGCCGGAACCTACGCCGAGGTTGGAAGAGACAGAAGAAGTTGCCATGAAAATTCCTTGATGCGTTGGTGTGCCTGCGCTGTCTGCAGGTACTCCCGGGGTCAGGCCTGCGCCGCAATCGTAGCGGCGGCGCCAGTCTGGTTGTTGAGCAGCCTGGCAGCGTGCAGGACGGCTTCGCTGGGGATGGTCTTGATGACTTCGCCGCTATCGCTGTCGATGATGCGGATGACGATGCGTTGGGCTTCCTTGTCGGCGACGAAGTTCAGCCTGGTGGCCCAGGCCTGCATGCTCTGGTTGAGCTTGGCCAGTGCTTCTTCCAGCACGGGCGAGGATGGTGTTTCGTCTTGCGCGGTGACGGCCGGCTGGGTTTGCGGGTCTGTTGCGGTGCGGCCGCTCGCGGCGGTCTTTTCCAGGCCTCGAGGAGCAGGAACGGCAGTGGATACCGCTGCCGGTATCGGTGCAATGAGCAGCGTAGAAGAAGAAACGGCAGCCATCTAGATTCCTGAAAGATTGCATGTCGGGCAATGGACAAGGCAGCAAGAAACAATCTCGAACTCGTAACAGCGTCTTGCTACCAGCCTATCAGGCTGATTAACGGCAGAAGCACCGGAAACTTTAGGGTCACACGCTATTTATGTAGAAAATCAAAATATAAAAATAATCTAATAATAAGAAAAATCACTTTATTTTCACGATGTTATTTTTATATTTTACGAATTATTTACGCAAAAAATATGTTTTGCTTATTTAGTTCATAGCGCAATATTCAAACATCTTTGACTAATGGGATTGGTATTTCATTTAGGAAATTTGACACAGATCATTGTATTTAATTAACGATATTTAAACTTTTGACATGTTTGTAAAAAACGTTTAAAAAGTGGAATAGTCCTATATTTGTTTCGTTTTGTATCGTTTTAAACACTGGTAATGAAGCCCCTTCCGGTCGCGGAGATCGGCGGATGCAGTCTTGCAGTCGATGTCGGCGCCGATGCCCGCAGGAAGGACTTGTTTCATGTGTATCCCGTTCAGTCTCTTTGGCGTTACGGGATGGCCGGGCACTTTTTTTTCACCCCTATGATGTCTGTCTCTCTGCTGATGAAGCCTGCTATGCAGCAACAAAACCTGCTTGATGATATGAGGGAGCTGAACCTTTCCTATCTGATGCTGGCGCAGCGAATGCTGCGGGAGGACTACCCGGTGGGCCTGTTCCGTCTGGGTCTGTCTGCTGATGTCGCCGATGCCCTGTTGAAGCTTTCGCCGCCGCAACTGCTGCGCCTGAGCAATCTGAACATGGCGCTGGGCCGCTTGCGGCTGGATAGCCCGGAAGTCGTGGCGGCGTTGAGCGGCAAGGATGTGATGGGCGGGGCGCTGCAGCGAGCGCGCATGGCCATCATGATGGCGGGCCAGCCGGTCGAGCGTATCGCGTGAGTGCGGTGCTGTCTTCCGGCATCCTGGAGTTGAAGCAAATGGCAGTGCAACGAGGCAAGGCGAAAAGCAGTGCCAAGGGCAGTGTCCGCATGGATGACGCAAAGAGCGTGGTGCGGGAAGCCCGGGAAATCGAATTGGCTGCGGCAATGATTCGCCTGGGCGCCCGGCTGCAGGTGCTGCTGACGGAGACCGGCCTGAGTCGTGAGCGCCTGTCGCGCCTGTACCGGGAAATCCGCCAGGAGTCGCCGCCCAAGGGTATGTTGCCGTTCTCGGTGGACTGGCATATGACTTGGTTGCCGAATATCCACTCGTCGGTTTTCTACAACATCTATCAGTTCATGGCGGGTGACGCAGGGCTGCGTGGTCCGTTGGTGCTGGTAGAGGCCTACCGGGGCTACCAGGACCTGATGGGTGAAGAAGGTACGCCGGAACAGGGGCTGGTGCTGAGCTTCACCCGGGCCTGGATGATGGTGCGTTTTTTCGAGGCGGACATGCTGCAGATGTGTCGCTGCAATAGTTGTGGCGGCCAGTTCGTCCACCATGCGCACGAACCTGCCGAAGCCTTTGTCTGCGGCCTGTGCCGCCTGCCGCCGCGGGCCGGCAAGCGGCTTTCTGCGACGCGAGGCGCCAAGCGCCGTCAGGCCTAGCGCCGCGGCAGGGACGGCAGTCTAGCCGTCCCGCTCTCTCAAAGCGGCAAGGAATGCCGCAAAAATCGTTCTGACTCACGCTTCCTCCGGATGCTTTCCGGTTGAAGATTAGGCTTTCTTGCGGCTTTTTCGAGCTAAGGGCTTTTTATTGTGCTCATCGTCATTGGCTTTGTTGTTGTCTTGGCATCGGTTTTGGGTGGTTATGCTGCCATGGGAGGCCATTGGGGAGCGCTGTACCAGCCGTTCGAACTGGTGGTGATCGGTGGCGCCGGCCTGGGAGCGTTCATTGCGGCCAATACCGGCAAGACGCTCAAGCTGTCGGTCCAGGCGTTGGTCGGCCTCATGAAGCCGTCGCCCTACAACAAGGCAGTCTACATGCAGCTGATTGCTTTCCTGTATGTCCTGCTGGCCAAGGTGCGTCGCGATGGCTGGATGGCTATCGAATCGCATATCGAAGACCCTGCCAACAGCGAACTGTTCGCCCAGTATCCGTTGGTGCAGAAGGACGCACGCCTGCAGGAGTTCCTGCTGGATTACCTGCGGCTGATGATCAGCGGCAATACCAGTGCCTTCGAGATCGAAGCCCTGATGGATGAGGAAATCGAGACCTATAGCCATGAACGCAGCCTGCCATCCACTGCCTTGCACAATCTGGCGGACGGCCTGCCGGCGTTCGGGATCGTGGCCGCCGTACTGGGCGTGATCAAGGCGCTGGCTGCCATCGACCAGCCGCCGGCTGTGCTGGGCGACCTGATTTCCAAGGCCATGGTCGGGACGTTCCTGGGCATTCTGCTGGCCTACGGTTTCGTGTCGCCGCTGGCGGCTGCCGTCGATCGCCGCAATGAAGAGGCCGTGAAGATCCTCGAGTGCGTGAAGGTCACGCTGATGGCCAGCCTGCACGGCTACCCGCCGCAGATGGCAGTGGAGTTCGGCCGCAAGGTGTTGTTTGCGGATATCCGTCCCAGTTTTGCAGAGCTGGAAGAGCATGTCCGCCAGGCCAAGGGAACGCCGGCCGACAAGGCAGCCTGAGCACAGGGGACAGCATGGATCTGCAGCGCCCTGTCATTCGTATCAAATCCAGAAAGCGCCACGGCAAGGCTCATCATGGCGGCAGCTGGAAGATCGCCTATGCCGATTTCATGACGGCAATGATGGCACTGTTCCTGGTGCTGTGGCTGCTGGGCATTCTGCCGGAAAAAAGCCGTGCCGGGTTGGCCGAATATTTCCGCATGCCGCTGCGCACGGCCGTTGAAAACGGCTCGGTGCTGCCTGCGCATCCGGTGTCGCCGATACGTGGCGGCGGCCGGCAGATCAATGAAACCCAGGCGGGTCTGCAGCAGGCGCCGGCGTCCGCGATCGCGGTCCTGAGCGAAAGCGAAAAACGCGACCTGCGCCGGCTGGAAACCTTCCGTCATCGCCTCAACGATTTGATCGAACAGAACCGCAAACTGCGTGAATTCAAGCCGCAGCTGCGTATCGACATGACGGCCGAGGGTCTGCGGCTGCAGATCGTCGATAGTGAAAACCGGCCGATGTTTGCCTCTGGCAGCGCGGAAGTCCTGCCCCACATGCGCGAGATCCTGCGTGAATTGGCGCCTGTCTTCAACGAACTGCCGAACCGCATCAGCCTGTCCGGGCATACCGATGCGCGGCCTTTCAGCGGTGGCGAACGCGGCTACAGCAATTGGGAACTCTCCACGGAGCGGGCCAATGCATCGCGTCGCGAGTTGGTGGCAGGCGGGATGCAGGAAGACAAGATCATGCGGGTGCTGGGCATGAGCGCCAGCATGCCGCTGGTGCGCGAGGACCCCTATGCCGATATGAATCGCCGTATCAGCCTGGTCCTGCTGAACGCGACGACGCAGCGGCGCCTGGAGGCAGAGAACGCGAGTGCAGGGCTGGCTGCCGACGGCGGTGTCCCGCTGGATGCGGCTCACCCCGAACAGGCCTTGCGTGATATCGAGGATGTGGTGCAGGCAGAGTCACAGGGTCCCGGGCAGCGGAACTGATGGCCGGGCGAATGTTTGAAAAAGAGGCAGCGTAATGAGCGGAATAGATCTGACGCAGTTTTACCAGGCTTTCTTCGACGAAGCGGACGACCTGCTGGCCAATATGGAGAGCCTGCTGCTGGAGCTGGATGTGGCCCAGCCCGACAGCGAGCAACTCAATGCCATCTTCCGTGCGGCGCACTCGATCAAGGGGGGCGCGGCGACGTTCGGCTGCTTCGAAAAACTGGCGCAGACCACGCACCTGATGGAAAACCTGCTCGATGCCGTCCGGCAGGGACAACTGCCCCTGCGAGCCGACATGATCGACGTTTTCCTGCAGGCCAAGGATGTCCTGAAGCATCAGTTGGACGATTACCGCAATAATGCGGAGCCCGACGAGGCGGAATTCCTGGCCATGGGCGAGCGCTTGCGCGCCTTGCGCCAGCAGGGTGCGGCATCGCCCGCGCCGGTGCCTGCCGCTGCGGTGGTCGCGCCTGCGGTAGCTGTGCCTGTGGGAGGGGCGGCCGTGAAAGCGCTGCCCGAAGCCGCCGTCCCTGCGTTGCCGTCTGAAATACCCGC
Organism: Kerstersia gyiorum; assembly: GCF_004216755.1. Taxonomy (GTDB): domain Bacteria; phylum Pseudomonadota; class Gammaproteobacteria; order Burkholderiales; family Burkholderiaceae_B; genus Kerstersia; species Kerstersia gyiorum. The sequence goes on along the minus strand of NZ_SGWZ01000003.1, from coordinate 254,756 downwards.
GGGGGAGGCGGTACTGCGTGTGGCCTTCAGCCGTGTTTCGGACAAAGATGCCCAAACCCTGCTCGAAGAACTCGGGAACCTGGGGCAGGTGCTGTCGCATGAAGCGTCGCCAGGCAGCCTGGTGGCCATGGTGCAGACCAGTTGCGCGGCAGCGGATATCGAGGCGGTCAGCTGCTTCATCGTCAATGCCGACCAGATAGACATTCAGGCGCAGTCCGGCCCAGCCGAGCCGGTGGAGTCTGCGGCAGCGGTTGTTGAAACCACAGCTTCCGCCAATACCACTGCCGGTGCGGCATCACCGGCGACTGCCCAGGCGCATGAAGCCGGGCTGGCAGGGGAACCGCAGGCAGCGACGGCGGCACCAGCCGGCAACGATGCAGCCGCCCGGGTGCCGGGCGCCACGGCTGCCACTGCCGAACCTGCACGCCGTTCGCCGGCACGCGGCAACGCTGGCCACGATAAGGAATCCGGCTCGCTGCGGGTAGACGTAGGCAAGGTGGATCAGGTTATTAACCTGGTGGGTGAGCTGGTCATTACTCAGGCCATGCTGACGCAGACCGCCTCGACGCTGGACCCGGTCGAGCATGACGGCTTGCTTGGCGGGCTGGGCCAGTTGGAGCGCAATGTGCGCGAACTGCAGGAAGCCATCATGTCCATGCGGATGATTCCCATGGAGTATGTGTTCAGCCGTTTTCCGCGTGTGATTCGAGATCTGTCGGCATCCACGGGCAAGAAGATCAAGCTTGAAACCATAGGCAAGGCCACCGAGCTGGACAAGAGCCTGATCGAACGCATCATCGACCCGCTGACTCACCTGGTGCGCAACAGCCTGGACCACGGCATTGAAATGCCCGAGGAGCGGCTTGCCGCAGGCAAAAGCCCGGAGGGTTGCCTGACGCTGGCGGCGCAGCACCAGGGCGGCAATATCGTCATCGAGGTACGCGACGACGGCCGGGGCCTGGACCGCGCCAAGATTCTGGCCAAGGCGCATAAGTCCGGGCTGCTGATTGCCGACAACGCGCCGGACGAAGATGTCTGGCAACTGATCTTTGCCCCCGGGTTCTCGACGGCGGAGCAGGTGACGGCCATCTCGGGGCGTGGCGTGGGGATGGATGTCGTCCGGCGCAATATCCAGGCCATGGGTGGCCATGTGCAGCTGCTGTCGCAGCGTGGCAAGGGCACGACCACCCGCATCGTCCTGCCGCTGACGCTGGCGATTCTGGATGGCATGTCGGTGCAGGTCGGCAATGAAATTTTCATTCTGCCGCTCAACAACGTTATGGAATCCATCCAACCGCGGACAGAACAGCTGCGCTCGCTGACAGGCGAAGAGCGCCTGCTGAAAGTGCGGGACGACTACCTGCCGCTGGTGGAAATGAGCAAGGTTTTCGCGATCGAGGGCGCGCAGGCCGACCCGTCGCAGGCCATTGCCGTGGTGTTGCAGGCGCAGGGGCGTTGCTATGCGTTGCTGGTGGACCACCTGATCGGACAGCATCAGGTGGTAGTGAAGAACCTGGAAACCAATTACCGCAAAGTGCCGGGAATCGCGGCAGCCACCATTCTGGGCGATGGGCGCGTGGCGCTGATCGTCGACGTCTTCGCGCTGGCCGGCTTCAATCGCGAGCCGTGGTCCCGGCCGGCGCTGGCTTCCAGCGCCGACGCCAGCTGAAGCCTTGCACAGAAGTCGTAGCCAACTGAGGGAAGCAAATGAATATCGGATCGAATGTGGACACGGAAGCGGCCGACCAGGCGGCAGGCGCGCGGGAATTCCTGATCTTCGCGCTGGGCGAAGAGGAATATGGCATAGACATCCTCAAGGTGCAGGAAATCCGCGGCTATGACGCGAGCAGCGTGACGCGCATCGCCAATGTTCCCGCCTTTATCAAGGGTGTGATGAACCTGCGCGGGGTCATTGTGCCCATCGTGGACCTGCGTGTGCGCTTCAACCTGGCAGCGGCGGATTTCAACGATCAGACGGTGGCCATCATCCTGAATCTCGGCGGTCGTGTGGTCGGGGTCGTGGTTGATGGCGTCTCCGATGTGCTGACGCTGGGCGCGGAGCAGATTCGCCCCGCGCCTGAGTTCAGTGCAGTGCTTTCGACGGAGTACCTGACCGGCCTGGGCACGCTCGACGAGCGCATGCTGATCCTGGTGGATATCGAACGTTTGATGAGCAGCGAGGACATGGCGCTGATCGACCGGGCTGCCGGCTGAGCCGGCGCGTCATACACCAACGGGCTTGGGCCAAGGAGTCACTGGCATGCGTGCGTTTATCCGGAATCTATCCCTGCGGACCAGCATCGTGGCGGTCCTGGGCCTGTTTTGCCTGATGCTGCTGGTCGGCGCAGGCATGGGGCTGTTGCCCTTGAGTTCCCTGACGCAGACGCTCGACGAGAATGCCGTGCGCACCGTACAGGTGGTCCGGACACTGGGAGAGGCTGCCGATGGCGGACTGGCGCAGGCGTCTTTGCTGCAGGAACTGGCACAGCAGGCGCGCGCGGACGCGGATGCGGCCAAGCGCTACCTGAATTGGGTGGTGGCGGGGGTGGCGCTGGGAAGCCTGGCGGCCATCCTGCTGACGGTGCTGACTTATGTTTACCTGAACCGGCAGGTACTGAGCCCGGTGCGCCAGGCGGTGCGCCGCATAGAAGCCAGTGCCCGCGGCGACCTGACTGCAGCGATCGTGGTGGACGCAGGTAATGAGGTGGGCCAGTTGCATGGCGCGCTGGCGCAGATGCAGATGGGCCTGACCGACATCGTCCGGCAAGTGCGTGCGGGAGTGGATGCCATCCACCTGGGGGCGGGGGAAATTGCGCTGGGCAATGCCGATCTGAGCCAGCGTACCGAACAGCAGGCCAGCAGCCTGGAAAAAACGGCCGCCAGCATGCGCGAGCTTTCGCTGCAGGTGCAGTCGAATGCCAACAATGCCAGGCGCGCCACCCAGATGGTGGCCAACAGCATGGCGGCGGCCCAGCGTGGCGGTGTCGCCATGGAGGCGGTGGTGGAAACCATGCGGCATATTTCCGCCAGCGCTCACCAGATTACCGAGATCGTCAGCGTCATCGACGGCATCGCCTTCCGGACCAACATCCTCGCGCTCAATGCCGCCGTTGAGGCGGCACGGGCCAGTGAGGCCGGCCGGGGGTTTGCGGTAGTCGCCGGTGAAGTGCGGTCATTGGCGCAGCGCAGCGCCGAGGCCGCGCGCGAGATACGCGGCCTGATCGCGGCCTCGGTGCGCAGCGTGGAAGAGGGTAACGGCCAGGTCGACCAGGCCCGCGTGACCATGCGGGAAATCGAGGCGTCGGTCGGGGAAGTGACCGACATGATGCAGGACATCGACGCGGCTTCACAGGAGCAGACCAGCGGTATCGGCCAGGTCAACCACGCGTTGGCGCTGCTGGACGAACACACCGAGCAGAACGCCGCGCTGGTTGAGCAGGCGGCGGCTGCCGCGGCGTCCCTGGAGGACCAGGCAGCACGCCTGGCGCATTCGGTGGCGGTATTCAAGTTGCGTGGCGACGCCATGGTTGCCAAGGCGCCGGGCGGGACGGCCACGGCTTAGGCGTACGCGGCCCGGTGGCGGGCAGGCGGAACAGGATCAGGGGATTTATGTCCATTCGTACTGGCGGAGACGCTGCAAGGCGGACCGCGCAGGAATTCGAGATGTCGGAGCGGGATTTCGACCGCATCCGCGCAATGATTTACGAACAGGCCGGCATCACGCTGGGCGAGCAGAAGCGCGAGATGGTGTACGGCCGTGTCGTGCGGCGCCTGCGCGCGCTTGGATGCGCCGATTTTCGCGAGTACCTGGATGCCCTGGCTGGCGATCCCGCCAGCCAGGAGTGGGCGGCCTTCATCAATTCGCTGACGACCAATCTCACGGCCTTCTTTCGCGAGCCGCACCATTTCCCCATCCTGGCCGAGTTTGCCCGGCAACGGCGCGACGAGCCTCTGGATGTCTGGTGCTGTGCCGCCTCGACCGGCGAAGAGGCATATTCGATCGCCATTGTCCTGGCCGAGGCGCAGGGGCCAGAGCATCAACGCCCCCGTATCCTGGCGACGGACATAGATACCGAGGTGATAGAGCAGGCCATGACCGGGGTCTATAAAATCCAGCGCCTTGCCGGGCTGGACGCCGAGCGCCAGAAACGTTTTTTCCAGCGTGGACGCGGCGTCAACGCCGGGCTGGCGCGGGTCAAGCCGGAACTGGCGAAAGAAGTGGAGTTTGCCGTGCTTAACCTGGTCGCGCCCGACTGGAGCGCCTTGCAGGGCCGTCTCTTCGATGTTGTTTTCTGCCGCAACGTCATGATTTATTTCGACAAGGCGACGCAGGCCAAAGTATTGCAGCGGCTGGCGTCGGTGATGAAGCCGGGCGGCTTGCTGTTCGCGGGACACTCGGAGAATTTCGGCAATATCACCCGGGATTTTGTGTTGCGCGGCAAGACGGTCTATGAATGCGCGCGAGGCCAGGTATGAGCCATGCCCAGGCCGGACGGGAAGCGGATGTGCAGCAGGAGTGGTCGGTCAGTATCCACGCCGGCGTGCGGGCGTCTATCCGTTATTTCGACCAGGGCGAGCAATGCCAGGCGGTCAAGGTGCTGCCCAACGAGTATTACGTTGCTGCGCCTGGTGATGGCCTGTTGTTGACCACGGTGCTGGGGTCTTGCGTCGCGGCCTGCGTGCGTGACGGCGCCAATGGCGTGGGTGGCATGAATCATTTCATCCTGCCTGGCGTTGCCCCGACCGAGTCGGGCCGGGCACCGGCGGGCAGCATGCGTTATGGCCAGCACGCCATGGACACGCTGATTGAAGCCTTGATCCGGGCCGGTGCGCAGCGCCAACGGCTGGAGGCCAAGGTATTCGGCGGCGGCGCGGTGCTGGCAGGCGTGACACGGATGGCGGTTGGTGCCAGTAACGCGAAGTTCGTGCGGGCCTATCTGGAACGTGCCGGTATTCCGGTCATTGCCCATGATCTGGGCGGTACACAGGCCCGCAGGGTGAACTTCTTTCCCGCCAGCGGCCTGACTCGGGTACGGCGGTTTGGCGGCCAGCAAGCGGACGCCGCGGAAAGAGAAGCCCTGGCCTGGGCGGCGAGGGTTCGTGCCCTGGAACACGAACCCGATGAGCGCCTTTACTTGGGCAATAGCAAGCAGGAAAAGCAATGAACAAGAAAATACGCGTTCTGTGCGTCGATGATTCGGCCTTGGTGCGCGGCCTGATGACCGAGATCATCAATAGCCATGACGATATGGAAGTGGTGGCGGTCGCCCCTGATCCCTATGTGGCGCGGGAGCTGATCAAGCAACATCGGCCGGACGTGCTGACGCTGGACGTGGAAATGCCGCGCATGGACGGTCTGGATTTCCTGGAGAAGCTGATGCGGCTGCGGCCCATGCCGGTGCTGATGGTGTCTTCGCTGACCGAGCGCGGTGGCGAGGTGACCCTGCGGGCGCTGGAGCTGGGCGCGGTGGATTTTGTGACCAAGCCCCGGCTGGGGATACGCGACGGCCTGCGTGAATACAGCGATCTCATCGCGGAGAAAATCCGTGTCGCTGCAAGCGCCAGGATCAGCCGTAGGCCGCGCCTGGCTGCTACCGTGTCCGCAGCCGTCAGCGCTGGCGCAGCCGCTACAGCGGCCACAGCCACAACCGCTGTCGCCGCCGCCGTGGCACCTGCGACGGCGGCCGGCTGCGAGGAAGCGGCAATCCGCCGGCCGGCATTGCGTACCCCGTTTACCGGCACGGAAAAAATCGTCGTCATTGGCGCATCCACGGGCGGCACCGAGGCCATCCGGCAGGTGCTGGAGCACCTGCCGCCTGACATGCCCGGCATCTTGATCACCCAGCATATGCCGGCGGGCTTTACCCGTTCCTTCGCGCAGCGCCTAGACAGCCTGTGCGCGCTGAGCGTCAGCGAAGCCAGGGATGGCGAACGGGTATTGCCGGGCCACGTTTACCTGGCGCCGGGCGGCGACTGCCACCTGCGCCTGGCGCGCAGCGGCGCAAATTACGTGGTGGAACTCGACGACGGCGTGCCGGTCAACCGGCATCGCCCGTCGGTGGATGTGCTGTTTCATTCCGCCGCCGCCGTGGCGGGCAGGAATGCGATCGGTGTCATCCTGACCGGCATGGGCAAGGATGGTGCGGCGGGCCTGCTTGCGATGCGGCGAGCGGGGGCACAGACGCTGGCCCAGGACGAAAACAGCTGCGTGGTCTATGGCATGCCGCGTGAGGCCGTGCAGGTGGGAGCGGTGGAAAGTGTTGTGCCGCTGGCCCAGATCGGCGCGGCGATACAGGAAAAACTCGGTGCCAGGGTCAGCCGCATTTGAGCGGGGCCGGTACCGGGCAATGATTTATCAATTGATTGGATAGAGGTTTCGGTTCATGGACAAAAGTCTGAGAATTCTGGTGGTCGACGATTTTCCGACCATGCGCCGCATTGTGCGCAATCTGCTCAAGGAGTTGGGCTTCGAGAACGTCGAAGAGGCCGAAGATGGTGCCATGGCCATGGACATGCTGAAGAAAGGCAATTTCCGCTTCGTGATTTCCGACTGGAATATGCCCAATATGGATGGCCTGACGCTGCTCAAGACCATCCGTGCGGACGAGGCCATGAAGAGCCTGCCGGTGCTGATGGTCACGGCCGAGGCGAAGAAGGAAAACATCATTGCGGCCGCCCAGGCCGGTGCCAGCGGCTATGTGGTCAAGCCCTTCACGGCAGCCACCCTGGAAGAAAAACTGAACAAGATCTTCGAAAAAATGGCGCAGTGAGCGCCATGGAGCCTATCTGATGGACGCACGAGACAGTCAGGACCAGCCTGCAGCTACGGGCAAGGAAGACCTGTTCATCCGCGTGGCGCGCCTGACCCGCCTGTTGCAGAACAGTATGCGGGAGCTGGGCCTGGACCAGAAGGTCCGCGATGCGGCAGAGGTGATACCGGATGCGCGCGACCGACTGCGCTATGTCGCCAACCTGACGGAACAGGCCGCCACGCGGGTGCTGGGCGCCATCGAGCAGGCCCAGCCGCTGCAAGGCGAAATCGACCAGGGCGCGCAGGCGCTGCTGGCCCGCTGGCAGGCGGGCAGCCGCGCCGGTGGCGAGGCTGACGCGGATCTGCCGGCCGATACCTGCGTCTATCTGCAGACAGCCGCCCGCAATGCCGAGGCCACGCACGGGCATTTATTGGACATCATGATGGCCCAGGATTTCCAGGATCTGACCGGGCAGGTCATCATGAAGCTGACCGATCTGATCGGTACCCTGGAAAAAGAGCTGCTGCAGGTGCTGTTGGATCACGTGCCCCAGGAAAAGCGCGACGAAGCCGAAGGCCTGCTCAACGGACCGCAGGTCCGTGTCGAAGGCCGGACGGATATCGTCTCCAGCCAGGATCAGGTTGATGACCTCTTGTCGGAACTGGGCTTGTGATCGTTTGTTGCAAGCCGTCGCAGCAGCCTTGGCTGGCCCGGCCGTGCGCGTGAGGGGCTGGCGTGGCTGACGACAGCGATCTCGAAAAAACCGAAGCGGCCTCGCCCCGGCGGCTTGAACAGGCCAGGGAAGAGGGGCAGGTGGCTCGTTCGCGCGAGCTGTCCACCTTCCTGATCCTGGCCGGAGGCATGGCGGGGCTTTGGCTGAGTGCTACGCTGCTGTACGAGAAAATCGGCGGCATGCTGCGCCAGAGCCTGGGCTTCAGCCGTACGGTGGCCATGGACACAACCCAGATGCTGGCGCAAAGCGCCGCGTCATCCTGGGAAGTGCTGCAAGGCCTGCTGCCCTTGTTTGCCGTGCTGCTGGTGGCGGCGCTGGCGGGCTCCGTGCTGCTGGGCGGCCTGTTGCTGTCATCGAAAAGCCTGGCGCCCAAACTGGAACGGCTCAATGCGCTCAAGGGCGTCAAGCGCATGTTTTCCATGCAGGCGCTCATCGAACTGGTCAAGGCGTTTGCCAAGTCCCTGCTGGTGGGGGGCGTGGCAGCCTGGGCGATCTGGACGCGGCGCGACACGATCCTGGCGCTGCTCAATGCGCCGACGGCGGCAGCCCTGGCAGAAGCGCTGGGCACGGTGGCGCGGATTTGCACCACCATCATTGCCGCCTTGCTGTTCATCGTGTTGCTGGACGTACCCTGGCAGATCTTCAGCCATTTGAAAAAGCTCAGGATGTCACGCCAGGACGTGCGGCAGGAGCACAAGGAGAGCGAGGGCGACCCGCACGTCAAGGGGCGGCTGCGCCAGCAACAGCGCAATATGGCGCGTCGGCGCATGATGGCCAACGTACCTCAGGCGGATGTCGTGGTGACCAACCCCACGCACTATGCCGTGGCCTTGCGCTACGAGGAAGGCCGGGGTGGCGCGCCCAAGGTGGTGGCCAAGGGCAGCGGCCTGGTTGCGGCCCGGATACGCGCCCTGGCGCAGGAACATGGTGTGCCTTTGCTGCAGGCGCCGCCGCTGGCGCGGGCCTTGCATCATCACGTAGAACTGGAGCAGGAAATTCCTGTGGAATTGTATGCCGTCGTGGCCGAGGTGCTGGCCTGGGTATTCCGGCTGCGTGCCTGGAAGGAGTCCGGACTGGGCCTTGAACCGGCTGCGCCGGACGGCCTGGCCGTGCCCGCTGGCCTGGACCCCGATGGCAAGGAGAGTGCCGCATGAATGCCGGCCTGTTGAATCATCTGCGGCGCCTGAACGGAGGCAACCCACGGTTGCTGGTCGGGCCCATCCTCATCATGTTTGTGCTGGGCATGCTGGTGTTGCCACTGCCGCCACTGCTGCTGGACTTGCTGTTTACCTTCAATATTGCATTGGCAATCATCATCATGCTGGTGGTGATGTTCACGGAGAAGCCGCTGGATTTCGCGGCGTTTCCCGCCGTGCTGCTATTCGCCACGCTGTTCCGGCTGTCACTCAACGTGGCCTCGACGCGCGTGGTATTGCTGCATGGTCATACCGGGCAGGATGCCGCTGGCAAGGTCATCGAAGCCTTTGGCCAATTCCTGGTCGGCGGCAATTTCGCCGTCGGGCTGGTCGTGTTCATCATCCTGGTCATCATCAACTTCATGGTGATCACCAAGGGCGCCGGGCGCATTGCCGAGGTCGGGGCGCGTTTCACGCTGGATGCCATGCCAGGCAAGCAGATGGCGATCGACGCCGACTTGAATGCCGGCCTGATTGGCGAGGAAGAGGCGCGCCGTCGCCGTGGCGCCGTGGCGCAGGAAGCGGAGTTCTATGGCGCCATGGATGGCGCCAGCAAGTTTGTCCGTGGCGATGCGGTGGCCGGCCTGCTGATCATGGTCATCAGTATCGTCGGCGGCCTGATCGTCGGGGTTGCCCAGCACGATATGTCATTTGGCGACGCCGGCCGGGTCTACACCTTGCTGACGGTGGGCGACGGCCTGGTGTCACAGATTCCTGCGCTGGTCATTTCCACGGCCTCAGGCGTGGTGGTGTCGCGGGTGGTGACGGGCGAGGATATCGGCCAGCAGGTAACCAGCCAGCTGTTCGCCAATCCCAATGTGATGTTTCTCGCGGCTGGCGTACTGACGCTCATCGGGCTGATTCCGAACATGCCGCACCTGGTTTTCCTGTCGCTGGCTGCCGTCATGGGCGCCAGCGGCTGGGCGCAGATGCAGCGCCAATCGCGTGCCGCCCAGCAGGAACAGGCGGCGCGCGCGCCAGCAGCGGCTGCCGCGCAGGAGGCTGATATGGAGGCCAGTTGGGATGACGTCTCCTTGGTCGACCCGCTGGGGCTGGAAGTCGGATATCGCCTGATCCCGTTGGTCGATCACGTGCAGGGCGGGGAATTGCTGTTGCGCATCCGCAGCCTGCGCAAGAAGTTCGCTCAGGAGGTCGGCTTCCTGCCGCCGGTGGTGCATATCCGTGACAACCTGGAACTGCAGCCGGGAGAGTACCGTATCCTGCTTTCCGGCGTGGAGATCGGCCGTGGCTCGGCGATGCCGGACCGCTGGCTGGCCATAGACCCCGGTGGGCTGGACAGTGCAGCCATCGAAGGCATTCCGACCACCGACCCGGCGTTCGGGCTGCCGGCGTTCTGGATAGACCTGGCACAGCGCGAACGGGCGCAGGCGGCAGGCTATACCGTGGTCGATCCTGGCACCGTGATCGCCACGCATATCAACCACTTGCTGCATCGCCATGGTGCGGCCTTGCTGGGCAGCCAGGAAGTGCAGGAACTGCTGGATCGCATCAACCGCGAAGCGCCCAAGCTGGCGGGCGACCTGGTGCCCAAGGTCGTGTCGCTGAACCTGCTGCGCCAGGTATTGCAAGGCTTGCTGGAAGAAGAAGTGCCCATACGCGATATGCGGACCATCCTGGATACGCTGGCCGAGTGGGTGCCGCGGTTGGCGGCGCAACCTGGCGGCGCGGACGCTGGCACCTTGCTGGCCCACGTGCGCCAGGCGCTGGGGCGGATGCTGGTGCAGCAATGGTTTGGCAACACCACGGACCTGCGCGTGATTGGCCTGGAAAGCCGGCTGGAGCGTGTGTTGACCCAGGCGCTTTCCACCAGCGGCGCGCTGGAGCCAGGGTTGGCAGATACCTTGCTGCGTGAAGCGCAGCAAGCCGTGGTGCGGCAAGAGGATAACGGCGACGCGCCGGTCCTGCTGGTGTCGTCGGCCTTGCGGGCCAGCCTGTCGCGCTTCCTGCGCAGCCATATTCCCCAGATCGTGGTTCTGGCCAACAATGAAATTCCTGGTGACCATCGCGTACAGGTGACCAGTCTGATAGGTAATGCAGCATGAAAATCCTGAAGTTCGTCGGCGCCAGCAACCGTGAGGTGCTGGATCAGGTGCGTCAGTTGCTCGGGCCGGATGCACTGATCATCTCCAACCGCCGCCTGGAAGATGCTCAGATCGAAGTTATGGCGGCGGACCCACGCAGCATTTCGGCGGATTTCGATCCAGTCGCAGTTCCCAAGCCGTCGGTGACGGCCCAGACATCCGCCCAGACACAGGCCCAGGTGCAAACCCCGGCATCGGCGGCTCCCCTGACGGCCGCACCGGTGCCGGCTGCGCCCGATTTCGCCCAGCCGGAGGTACGCCGAGGCGCGGAGCGCAGTACGCAGCACCAGTCCGACAGCCCGCCCGGCGCAGACAGATTGCCACGCATACCGGTGCCGACGGCAGGACGGCCCGGCCATGACGGCCAGCCGTCGGAGGCCGCCAGCCAGCCGCAGAGGGACGCTGCCGCGACGCCGGGCAATGCGCCGGTTAGTGAACTGCTCGCGAATCTCCAGGGAGAGATGTCGCAACGCCTGGATGGCCTGATCTGGGGCAAGGCGTTGCAGGAATCCTCGGCCAAGGCAGGCCTGTTCCGGGAGCTGCTGGCGGCGGGCTTCAGCGCCACGCTGGCGCGCGAGCTGCTTGAGCAGGCGCCGGATGGCGAGGATGCGCATGCATTGCGCCTGAGGCTGCGCACCGCTCTCATCAGCCGCCTGGTCACCGTGCCTGCCGGGCAGGAATTGCTGGCCGGTGCTGGCATCTATGCGCTGGTCGGTCCTACGGGTGTGGGCAAAACCACTACCATCGCCAAACTCGCCGCCCGTTGCGTGGCCCTGCATGGGCGTGGCAGCCTGGCGCTGGTAACGGCAGACAGCTATCGCATCGCGGCGCAGGAGCAATTGCAGGCATTCGGGCGCATGATGGGCGTGCCGGTCTACCCTTTGCGCGCCGATGCCGATCTCAAGAGTCTGCTGGCCCGGTTGTCGGACAAGCGCATTGTCCTCGTGGATAACATGGGCCTGAGCCAGCGTGACCGCAAGGTAGCCAGCCAGCTTGCCTTGCTGCACCAGGAGGGCATGCGGGTGCGGCGCCTGCTGGTGCTCAATGCCGCAGGCCAGGGCGATACGCTGGAAGAAGTCGTGCAGGCCTATGCGGCAGGGGCGGCCATGGCAGGTTGCGTCATTACCAAGCTCGATGAGGCCTCGCGCAGCGGGACGGTGCTGGATGCCGCCATTCGTCATGGTCTGGCGGTGCATTATGTCGCTCACGGGCAGAAAGTGCCGGAAGACCTGTCCTTGCCTTCAGCCGAAAGCCTGGTGGATGGCGCCTTGCATCCGGCTGGCGGCAGCAGCGGCCTGTATGCGCCGGATGCGGCGGGCTTGGCGGCGTTGCTGCACCATGCCGATGTCCAGGCCAGGGAACGTACCGGACAAGGTGAAGCCGCGCTGGGCCAGTGGCTGCCCTGGCTGCTGCATAGTCAGCAGGCAGGAGAGGAAGGCAGTGCGGCAGCGGCGTTTGTTTCGGGTGCTGCCTGGATGCGTGCCGATCCGGCGAGCCGCCTGGCGTTCGATGCCTGGAAAACCTGGGTAGCGGCCGGCCAGGCAAGCGCGGGCAAGGCATGCCTGCCAGCGCATGCCCTGGCAAGCGCCTGGGCGCGGGCGGCAGGGGATGCCGTGGTTACGGCGTGTGACCGCGTGTTGCTGGCCGTGCACGGCCAGGCGGCGTTGGACCCCGAATTGCCGCGCACGATACTGGAAGGCGTGCTGCTGGCCAGCGACCGTGGCCATATGCTGGCCGCGCCTGCGCCAGTGCTGGCCGGACCATTCGGTCGCCTGGGCGTGCCACAAACGTCGGCAGGTGCGGCACAGGAAAACCGGCAGGCGGCGCTATCTCCCGCGGAATCCATGGCAAGCCGGGCGCAAGGCATGGCGTGGCTCGATGGCGAGCTGTCGCAGGCACGGGCCGTGCATATGCTGGACCCGTTCGATGGCGCGCCATGGACGCCGGGGCAAGCGCCGGCGCATGGCTTGCCGGCAGGCAGCTTCTGGATGGCGGCTTGCCCACCGGATGTCCGCCTGATAGCCGCCGGGGAGGAACAGCCGGTGATGGCCACAGCCTTGGCGGACAGCCTTGCCAGCCTGCCGCTGCCGCTTGCCATGAGCCCCGGTTGGGATGAGATGGCGGCCGGCTGGTGGGGCGCAGGCGTAGCGCTGGCGGGATTGGATAGGGAGGCTTCGGATAGGAGGTGCTTGGAAAGCGCCAGGGAAGCACCGCCGGCCGGCATGGCCGCGGGTAGCCTGTCAGGATTGCGCTTGCTGGTGCTGCGCCATGTCGATGGCGAGGCCGAAGGCCGGCCTGGCGTCCAGATGATGCTCAGTAACGTACCGGCCAGCCTGGCCGATAACGCCCGGCTGGCCGCCTGGTGGCTGTACGCGCAGCGCATGCGGCGGGCCTTCGGCCTGATGTCGCAGGCCTGGAAAGGGTTGGGCCGCGCCGTGAACATGGCCGTCGGAGACGAGGCATCCGCCGCTGGCCAGCAATCCCGGCTGACGGAAACCATGCGTATGCGGGCCTTGCTGGCAGGACAGATGGGTGCGCTGGGCTGGCAGGCCATTCATGCCGGGCATGCGGAGCCATTGCGACGGGCACTGAAAGCTGCTGCCGGCTGGGATCGAGAGGATTCGGCATGGCGGACCATGGATGCGCTCTGGCGGTTGTTTGCGTTGCAGGCCATGAACACGGGCCTAAGTGCAAGTCTGAGTGCAAGCCCCGGCCTTCAGGCCTAGGCCTAGCGAGGCATCATCCACACGACGCCGCAGGCGCCGGCCGGTCCGTGGGAGGCCTGTCGGTGGGACGGGTCAGCCGGCACGGTGGTAGCGGCCTGCACCTGAGGCCTTGCTTCTACCCCGGGCCGTGCGGCCCTGGGCATCATAAAGCTCGGTCTGCTGGTTAGTTTGGCGCATGGCCTGGATGGCCTGGTCTACATGCTTGAGATGTACGCCCAGGACGATGCCGTTGCGGCGATTCCGGTCATGAGCGGCCTGCGCAGCGTCTGCCAGCGGCAGCCAGGCGGCTTCCACCGCAGGAGTCAGTCTGAGCTGTTGCAGGCGGGCCGGCGCGTCCGCCATGTCGGGCAGGAGTTCGGCCGCCAGTTGCAGGCGTCGCTGTTCGCAGGCATGCAGTCGTTCGGCATAGGCCTGCTTTTGCTCCGCCATGGCGCGCACGGCTTCAGCATCGTGCGGCGCTGCCAGCAGCGCGGCTTCTTCATCCAGCAGGCGGCTGAACGCCTGGAAGTACTCGGTTTCCTGGGCCAATGCCAGGCAGAAGTCGGTACAGGCCTGGGCAGGGAGGGGAGCGGGCATGGCGGACATGGTGTAACGGGCTGTCGTGTGGGGGCTGGATTGCCTGGCCTGGGTGCGGCCATGGGGTTGCGCAGGGCGGAGGCTGCAGCCGTTGGTGTCAGGGCTTGAGCAGATCCTTGGCGCTGGCCAGCAGGCCATCGGCGATGCGGGCGGTATCCATCCGGTATTCGCCCTGGCGCAGGGCGAGGATGATGCGTTCGACCTTGGCAGTGTCTACGTCGCCAGTGGCGGCAGCGGGGGGTTCGGCTGGTGCGCGTGCAGCATCCAGGGAGGCGGCACTCAGGGAGGCCGCACTTGGGGAGATCGAAACCGCAGCAGAGGCGGCACCCGTTTTTTCCTGCCGGCCGGATGCGGCGGGCGTACGTTCGCGCGCGCTGTCTGCGGCGCTGGCAGGGGCATTGGAAAGCGGGTTGGTCGGAATGATCAAAGTGTTCTCCGGACGGGCATGACAGGCCGGGCTGCCGGCATGGGCGGTAGATTTCGAGGGCGTGCCCAGGTTAACGGCAGATGCCGGCAAAAATTTAGCCTGCTGCGCGTGGCATTTTTCAGCATTGGTTTTGGGCGCCGGTATACAGGCGCCATTCAGTACAGGATTTCCACGGTGCCGGCGTTGCGCACCCGGCCCGAGAGCAGCGCACCTGCCGGATTGCGTACCTGAATGGCCTGGCCAGGTGCGGCGTCTTCCATGGCCACGCCTTCAGTGCTGACGCTGAAGCCCTGGCCCTCGATCACCAGTTTGACGGTGCTGCCGCGCAGCACGGTTTCGGTATCGCGCAGTGCGCCGGCGCGTATGGGCTGGCCGGCAGCGATGCGTTGCCTGGCCTGCTGGCGGGCCAGTTGTTCCCATTGCGTGAGCACATCGGCGGGTTGTTGCAGCAGGTTGCCTTCTCTTTGCTGGACTTTGCTGCGGTCCAGGTTTTCGCCGTTTTTTATGGGCGCTGAAGCCACCAGGTAGCTGCCGTTCACGGCAATCTCTGCCTGGGCGTAGAGGCTCCAGTGTTGCGGCCCTTTGCAACGGAAGCCGATATTCATGCGCGGGCGCAGTCTGGCGCCGCCCGGCAGGAAAGCGCTGAGACCGTTGGTGCAGGGGCGGCGCTGTTCCAGGCGCGGCGCGGCAAGCGTCACGCTGAGCTGGCCCTCTAGCTGGCTGCTGTGGGTGGCGATGAGCTCGGTGGCCAGTTGCTGAAATTCGGCCTGGCTTTGCGCCTGGGCTGCCGGCAGGGGCACCAGGGCGAAAACGCTGGCCGCCAGCATGGCTGCGGCGCTGGCGGCAGGGCGGGCAGAGGGCGCGGACGGGCGCTCGCCTGAGCGGGTGAAGGAACGGAACATGGCCGTATTTTAAGGGGCCTGGGCGCTGGGCTGGTGTGCTGGTGCGGCGGCCTTAAAAACTGGCGGGCTCGGGCGTCGGGCGAGCTGCGGCCCGGGTGGCGGGCCGGTCCGGAAAAACCGGGATGATGGAAGGGGGAATAGGCAAATATTTACATTCTTTTTCCTGGCATTGTCTGTCCGTTTCCTTGCGTAACATCCTTGTCAGGATGGCGCGAGGGGCGCCCGTCCGTATCGGAAGCGGGTAGGCCGGTACGGGCCGCATGACTGCATGACCGGCTGCCGGGTTTGCGGGGCGTGTCACTCGTCCTGGGCTGGCAGGTTCCGGCCGATTGCAGTTTCAGTGTCAACGAGAACCAGGGCTCATATTCTTCCATGCTCGACCGTATCGACGACCATTTCAGTTTCCACCAGAAAGCCCTGGCCTTGCGGGCGCAGCGCCAGGAAGTGCTGGCGGCCAATATCGCCAATGCCGACACCCCTGGCTACCAGGCGCGCGACTTCGATTTCAGCCAGGCGCTCGCGGCTGCAGAGGCAGGCCAGCAAGGCGGCTTGCCGCTGGCCGTGACGGCTCCCGGCCATCTGCGTTCGGCCGCACCGGAATCCGGTGATGCCAGCCTGCTGTACCGGCAGCCGCTGCAACCCAGTCTGGATGGCAATACCGTGGACATGGATGTCGAGCGTGTTGATTTCGCCGATAACGCGATGCGCTATCAGGCCAGCCTGACAGTGCTGTCCAGCCGTATCAAGGGGTTGCTCGCAGCCATGCAGCAATAGGAACAGGAAAGGCAGTCATGTCACTGACGAATATTTTCGGGATTGCCGGTTCGGCGTTGACGGCACAGTCGCAGCGGATGAATGTGTCGGCCAGCAATATGGCCAATGCCGACAGCGTGGCCGGGCCGGATGGCCAACCCTACCGGGCGCGGCAGGTGATTTTCCAGGTTGCGCCGGTGCCGGGGCAGACCTACGGCAACGAGCAGATCGGTGGCGTCCAGGTGGCCGAGGTCGTACAGGACAGCGCCCCGTTGCGCATGGTCTATGACCCGGCCCATCCCATGGCGGATGCCCAGGGCTATGTCGCCATGCCCAATGTGGATGTCGTGGCCGAAACCGTCAATATGATCGCGGCCTCGCGCTCCTACCAGGCCAATGTCGAAGTGCTGAACACGGCCAAGAACCTGATGCAGCGCACGCTGACGCTGGGGCAGTAGCCCAGGTGCCGCTGGTGGCAGCTAACACGGACACGAGGAAAGAATGGGCACGATAGTAGATGGCAGCAACGCGGCCAGCGTGGACAGCCGCTCGCTGGCGGTTTCCACGGCGCAGGCCAGTACCGATAACCTGATGGCGGATACCCAGGATCGTTTTCTGACATTGCTGGTCACGCAGATGCAGAATCAGGATCCGCTCAACCCCATGGACAACGCTCAGGTCACCTCGCAGATCGCGCAGCTGTCCACGGTGGCTGGAGTGAACCAGCTGAACAGCACTTTGCTGGCGCTTTCGGGCCAGCTGGATGTCGGCCAGTCCATGCAGGCGGCGGCGCTGGTGGGCAAGGATGTTCTTGTGCCTGGCAGCAAAGTGCTGCTGGGCAGCGCGGACGGCGATGGCGGGGAAGTGCAGTCCACGCCGTTCGGCGTGGATATGCAGGCGCCGGCGGCCGGGGTGGTAGTCGAAGTGCTGGACAAGAACGGCACGCCGGTGCGGCGCATGGAACTGGGCGCTCAGGCAGTGGGCGTGGTGCCCTTGTCCTGGGATGGCAAGGACGATGCCGGCACCACCTTGCCGGAAGGCGCGTATTTCGTGCGCGTATCGGCCACGGCGGCGGATGGCAGCGCTGTCGCGGCCGAAACACTGAGCTACGGGCAGGTCAAGAGTGTGGTCTACACCACCGAAGGCCTGCGCCTGGATCTGGGCCTGGCCGGGCAGGTCAGCCTGTTCGATATTCGACAAATCATGTAATTGCGGACCAGCCCCGGCGCGCGCGGCATGGCGCGCCCGGTGGCGTTCTGGGAGTGTGAAAAATGGGTTTCAGTCAAGGTTTGAGCGGCCTGAACGCGGCATCTGCGGGCCTGGATGTGATCGGCAACAATATCGCCAACTCGGCGACTGTCGGTTTCAAGGCGGGCAGTGCGGTGTTTTCCGATGTATTCGCCAGTTCGCGCATCGGCATGGGGGTGCAGGTTTCCGGCATCAGCCAGCGTTTTTCCGCAGGCACCATCTCAAGCACGAACAATGAGCTGGATATGGCCATTGACGGCCAGAACGGTTTCTTCCGCCTGCAGGATACCGATGGTTCCATCCTGTATTCCCGCAACGGGCAGTTCTTCGAAAATGAGAACCACCAGATCGTCAATATCCAGGGCCACGTGTTGACCGGCTACCCTGCCGGCGCGGTGGGCGCCGACCCTGTGCCCCTGAGCATTCCGTCCAGCAACATTGCGCCTCAGGCGACCGATTCGCTGGCGGCGAACCTGAACCTGGATGCCAATGAACCTGTGATCGACCCGGCGCTCAAGCCCTTCGATCCAACCGACAGCAGCACGTTCAGCGATTCCACGCCGATGACGGTGTACGACTCGCTGGGCAACTCTCATGTGCTGACCCAGTATTTCATCAAGCGTTCCGGTTCGCAGGGCACGGCGAGCAATTGGGAAGTGCAGTATGCGCTCGACGGCAAGCATGTGCCAGGCAACGCGCAGGCGCTTACTTTCGACACCAGCGGTCGTATGACCAGCCCCATTGCCCAAGTATCCAAAGGTTTTGCGGACCCTGGCGGGGACGATTCGCCTGCAGCGGACCTGAATATTTCCTTCAACTATGGCGGTTCGTCGCAGTATGGCGGCAAATTCCGCTATGACATGCTGCAGAACGGCTACCAGTCTGGCGAGTATGTCCGCGTGTCGCTGGCTGCGGATGGCCGCTTGATGGCGCAGTATTCGAACGACAAGAGCCAGGAAATCGGCACGGTAGTGCTGGCGGACTTCAATAACTTGCAGGGCCTGCAGGCGGCCGGGGGCAATGCCTGGATGGAAACCGTGAGTTCCGGCCCGGCCGTGCTGGGCCAGCCGGGCAGCAATGGCCTGTCGCTGCTGGTGGGCCAGGCGGTGGAGGCGTCCAATGTGGACATGGGCCAGGAACTGGTCAACATGATCATCGCCCAGCGCACCTATCAGGCCAACGCCCAGACCATCAAGACCCAGGACGGCATCATGCAGACCCTGGTCACCATGCGCTAAGGGCTGCGGCGCATGGACAAGCTGCTTTATACCGCCATGGGCGGCGCCGCCAGGACGCTGGAACACCAGGCGGCGATCAGCAACAACATGGCGAATATCAATACGCCGGGTTTCCGCGAACAGCTGGCCGCCTACCGTTCTGTGCCGGTGGTCGGCCCTGGTGCGCCGACGCGGGTCTATACCGTGGCGTCCACGCCAGGGTCGGATTTCTCGCCAGGGCCGCTGCAGAGCACGGGCCGCGAACTGGATGTCGCGCTGGCCGGCGAAGGCTGGCTGGCTGTTCAGGCGCCAGACGGCGAAGCCTACCTGCGCACGGCTAGCTTGCAGGTCGGCAGTGACGGCGTGCTGCGCACCGAGCGTGGCCTGGCCGTGCTGTCGGCCGAAGGCGGGGTTTTCGATATACCCCAGAGCGCCTCCATCACGATTTCCTCCGATGGCAACGTGAACGCGCTGGGCGCGGGCGATGCGCCCAATGACGTCGCCGCGCTGGGGCAGCTCAAGCGCGTGAATCCTCCGTCTGGACAACTGCTGCGCGGTGATGATGGCCTGTTCAGGCTGGCAGATGGCCCCGATGGCCCGTCCGGGCCGGCGCTGGCGGACCCGGCGGTGGGTGTCGTGACCGGCACCCTGGAAAGCAGCAATGTGAGTGCCGCGCAGGCCATGGTCGGCATGATCAATAACGCGCGCCGCTTCGAAATGCAGATGAAGGTGATCCAGCACGCCGATGGCAACGCGCAGCGGGCCAATGAGTTGCTGGCAGTGTCGCAGTAATACCCAGTACGGGTCCGCGTGCCGTTGCCGGCGGCGGATCGTTATGCAGTCTATGCCTGACCATCAGGCGCAAGGAATGCCCGGATGATACGTTCACTATGGATAGCCAAGACCGGCCTGGAAACCCAGCAGACCGGCATGGATGTCATCGCCAACAACCTGGCCAACGTCAGTACCAATGGCTACAAGCGCCAGCGCGCGGTATTCGAGGACCTGATGTATCAGGTGGTGCGTCAGCCCGGCGCGCAGGTGGGCGACGCCAATCAGTTGCCCTCCGGCTTGCAGTTGGGTACCGGCGCACGCACCGTGGCCACGGCCAGGGTGCATACCGAAGGCAGCCTGAACAATACTGGCAACCCCTGGCACGTCGCGATCGAAGGACGCGGGTTCTTTGAAGTGGAACTGCCCGACGGTTCTCTGGCCTATACGCGTGATGGCGCCTTGCAGGTGGATCAGGATGGCCAACTGGTCACTGCCGGCGGCTACGTGCTGCAACCGCCCATTAACGTGCCCGATAATGCCCTGAGTCTGAGCATCAGCAAGGGCGGCGTGGTGTCGGTGACCCAGCCGGGGGCAGCGGGTATCAGCGTGCAGATCGGCCAGATCCAGCTGGCCACCTTCGTGAACCCGACCGGGCTGCAAAGCATAGGCCAGAATATGTACCTGGAAAGCAGCGCTTCCGGCCCGGCGAATGTCCTGCAGCCCGGCCTGGACGGCGCAGGTTCGCTGGCGCACGAATACCTGGAAACTTCGAACGTCAATGTGGCCGAGGAGCTGGTCAACATGATCACGACCCAGCGCGCCTATGAAATCAATAGCAAGGCCGTTTCCACGTCAGACCAGATGCTGGCGCGCCTGACGCAGCTCTGATGATGCACCGTCGGTTTTCGCTCCGCTCGTCCTGCCGGCCGCTGGCCCGCTTGTTGATGCTTGCGCCGCTGCTGGCGGCGGGGGGCTGCGCCCTGATACCGCCCGAGCCTATCGTGGTTGGTCCCGTCAGCGCGCCGCCGCCAGCGCCAGCCCAGCCGCTGGCTGTGCCCAATGGCGCGATCTACCAGCCGACGGCCTATGGCAGCTATCCGCTATTCGAGGACAGGCGGCCGCGCCAGGTGGGGGATATCGTCACCATTGTGCTCAACGAAAACACCAATGCGGCCAAAAGCGTGGCGACCAATACCAAGCGCAATGGGTCGGCCGGGCTGGGCATGAATACCATGCCCAGCGCCCTGCCGGGCGCGTTCGGGCCGCAGCAGAACATGGATGCCACCGGCAGCAACAATGCGTCGGGCACTGGTGACAGCAAGGCCAACAATACCTTTTCCGGCACCATTACCACCACTGTCATCGAAGTGCTGCCCAACGGCAACCTGCGCGTGGCGGGTGAAAAGCAGATTGCCATCAACCGGGGCAGCGAATACGTGCGTTTCTCCGGCACGGTGGACCCGCGCAGCATGACCGGCAACACGCATTCGGTGTCGTCCACCCAGGTGGCCGACGTACGCCTGGAGTACCGCAGCCAGGGAGTCATGGACGAAGTGCAGAGCATGGGCTGGCTGCAACGCTTTTTCCTGAACGTAATGCCATTTTGAAGACAGTGGGAGTCACGGTGCGTCGCGTTTTTCTGATTGTTTGTCAGGTCTTGCTGTGTCTGGGGCTGGTGCCTGCGGCACAGGCCATGAATGTCACCCAGCGCATCAAGGATGTCTCCAGCGTGCAGGGCGTGCGTGACAATCCGCTGATCGGCTATGGCGTGGTCGTGGGCCTGGACGGCAGTGGCGACCAGGTGCGGCAGGCGCCTTTCACGCAGCAGAGCGTGGCGAACATGCTGGCGCAGCTGGGTGTGACGGTGCCGCCCGGAACCAATATGCAGCTGAAAAACGTGGCGGCGGTGATCGTGACGGCGACACTGCCACCGTTTTCCCGTCCTGGCCAGAATCTCGATGTCGTGGTGTCGTCCATGGGCAACGCCAAAAGCCTGCGCGGCGGCACCTTGCTGATGACGCCGCTCAAGGGCGCCGATGGCCAGGTCTATGCGATTGCCCAGGGTAACCTGCTGGTTGGCGGCGCGGGCGCCTCGTCCGGCGGCAACAGCGTGCAGGTGAACCAGCTCAACAGCGGCATGATTACCAATGGCGCCATTGTGGAGCGCGCCGTGCCGACCGTGATCGCCATGCAAGGGCAGGTGCACCTGGAACTGAAAGAAAATGACTTTGGCACGGCGCAGAACGTCGTCGACGTGGTGAATGCGGCGTTCGGCCCCGGCACGGCCAACGCCCTGGACGGCCGGGTCATCGCCGTGGCCGCGCCGGCTGCCGATGCGGCGCTGAGCCAGTTCCTGTCGCGCCTGGAAAACCTGCCCATCGAACGGGCGCCGGTGGCCGCCAAAGTCATCATCAATGCCCGCACCGGTTCGGTGGTGATGAACCGCACCGTGGTCATCGAGGAATCCGCCGTGGCGCACGGCAATATTTCCGTGGTGATCAACCGCAGCCTGGATGTCAGCCAGCCCAATGCCCCCTTCGCGGGAGGGCAGACGGTGGTAGCGCCCAATACCGAAATACGCCTGTTGCAGGACGGTGGCGGCCTCAAGTACATGCAGACCAGCGCCAATCTGCAGGATGTGGTCAATGCGCTCAATGCGCTGGGCGCCACGCCACAGGACCTGTTGTCCATCCTGCAGGCCATGCAGCGCGCCGGCGCCTTGCGCGCCGAGCTGGAAATCATCTGAGGCTGCATGATGACGATTGCTTCCGGTTCCACCGCCGCCTCTCTGGCGCAGGGTTTTGTTTTCGATACGCGGGAAATGGACAGGCTGCGGGCCAAAGTGCAGCAGTCGCCCGATGGCGAGGCGGCGCAGCGCGAGGTGGCGCAGCAGTTCGAGGCCCTGTTCATCAATATGCTGATCCAGCGCATGCGGGACGCGACGCCCAGTGAGGGACTGTTCGACAACGAACAGACGCGCATGATGCAGTCGTTGGCGGACCAACAGATTGCCTCTGACCTGGCAAGCAAACAGTCCGGCCTGGGGCTGGCCGAGGCGCTGCTGCGGCAGATCCGCCAGCCGGGCAGTGCCATGGCGGGTGTTTCGGGTGCAGCGGGCAGCGTGAGTGGCAGGGGGCCTGGCGGCACCGGCGAACTGACGCGTGAGCTGCGCGTTGATGGCAGCCTTGCGCCAACCAGTCCGACGTTGCAGCAGAATCTCTGGCGTGGCGCACGTGCAGGCGTTGCAGCAGTACGCGCTGGCGCGGCCTTTGCTGGCCAGGCGCCAATGCTGAAGGCGGCCGCGCAGGCGCCGGACTTCGTCGCCAGTTTCGTCGAAAAGCTGGCGCCCATGGCGCAGCGTATCGCCCAGGAAAGCGGTATCCCGGCCCAGTTGATCCTGGGGCAGGCTGCGCTGGAATCCGGCTGGGGGCGGCGTGAAATTCGCCATGAGGATGGCAGCCCCAGCTACAACCTGTTCGGTATCAAGGCTACGCCAGCCTGGCGTGGCGCGGTGGTGGAAACCATGACCACCGAATACGAGGACGGCAAGGCGCGCAAGCTGACGCAGCCATTCCGCGCCTATTCGTCCTATGAAGACGCCTTGCGCGACTATGCCGGTTTGCTGCAGCGCAATGAGCGTTATCAGGGGGTGCTGCAGGCTTCCGACCCGGCCGAGGCCGCGCGTCGCATCCAGGAAGCCGGCTATGCCACCGACCCAGGCTATGCCGACAAGCTGATCAATGTGATGGCGATGCTGGAACGCTAGCCAATCACCCTAAATTTCCGCGCCGCGCAACCGTTATTCCATGGGAATGCCGGGGTGTCCGGGGCAAGTCAGGCCCAGGGCGACAGGCAACCATTATGAGAGTCTCCTGACCATGAATCTGTACAACCTGGGACTGACGGGTATCAACGCCGCGACTGCGCGCCTGAATACGACCGGCCACAACATCAATAACGTCGATACGCAAGGCTACAACCGCCAACAGGTGCTGGTGTCTTCGGTCGGCGGCAGCGCTACCAGCGCCGGCTTCTATGGCCGTGGCGTGGCGGTTGACGGGGTGACCCGGCAATACAGCTCCTATCTGTACAACCAGCTGGTTTCCGCGCGTTCCACGCAGTCCTCGTACAACAGCTACCTGAACGAGATCGGCCAGATCAATAATCTGATCGGTAATAGCGAAACCGGTATTTCTCCCGCGCTCAAGGCATTTTTCTCCAGCGTCCAGGCTGTCGCCTCCGAGTCGGGCGACGCGGCGGCGCGCCAGGAAATGATCGGCCAGGCCAACAGCCTGGTCACGCAGATCAATGAAACCCAGGAGATGCTCAATCGCCAGCGCGATGAAATCAATATCCAGGTCGGCACGACGGTCGAGCAGATCAACAGCTATGTGGACCGTATCGCCGGGCTGAACGAGCAGATCACCCTGGCCAAGGCGTCGGCGACGCCAGGTCAGGCGCCCAATGACCTGCTAGACCAACGTGACCAGCTGGTGTCCGAACTGAACCAGCTGGTTGGCGTGCGGGTGGTCGAGCAGGGGTCCTCCATCAACCTGACCGTCGGCAATGGCCAGGTGCTGCTGTCCGGCAATCATAGCTACCCGCTGCGCGCCATGACTTCGGCCAATGACCCCAGCCGTACCGTCATTGCCTATGAACTGCCCGCCGAAAACGGCGAGAGCACTTGGGTGGAACTGGATGACACCCGCCTGAGTGGTGGACGCCTGGGAGGCCTGCTGGCCTTCAGGCGCGAATCGCTGGACAGCGTGCAGAACGACCTGGGGCGCCTGGCGCTGGGCCTGGCGCATGCCTTCAATACGCAGCACCGCCAGGGTCTGGATCAGGCTGGGCAGCCGGGCGGCGACTTCTTCACGATCGCGGCGCCGGTTGCTCACGCCAGCCTGTCCAACCAGGGCAGCGCCAGTGCGGGCGGCAATGCGGGCCTGACTGCGGAGGTCAAGGATATCCAGGCATTGCAGGCCAGCGATTACCGCATCAGTTATCACGCCGCCAGCGGCAAGTATGAAATTCAGCGCCTGTCCGATGGCGTGAAACGGAGCTTCGACGGCGATGCCGGACAGGTGGAAATCGACGGCTTGAGCCTGAACCTGCCCGACGCCACGCAGCCGGGGGCCGTCGAGCATGGAGACAGCTGGTTGCTGCAACCCACCATGAATGCGGCTGCCAGCCTGGCTGTGGCCGTGGAAAACCCGGCGGAAATCGCTGCTGCGGATGCCAGCGGCGGCGCCATCAACAATGCCAACGCGCTGAAGCTGGCCCAGCTGCAGACCGACAAGGTGATGGGGCAGGGGTCGCTGAGCATCAGCGATACCTATCTGCAAATCGTCAATAAGGTCGGGGTAAAGACCGGGGAGGTCACCACGGCCAGCAAGGCTCAGGACAATCTCGTGACGCATCGCCTGACGGCGCAGCAGGAGGTCTCGGGCGTCAGTCTGCGTGAAGAGCAGGTCGCGCTGATGCAATACGCCGAGCAGTACCAGGCGTCGGCACGTCTGATCGACGTTGCCAGCCAGATGTTCGACACCCTGCTGTCCATGAAGTAACCGCCAGCGCCGCGTCTACAGGATATCGCCATGCGTATCAGCTCGTCTTTGATGTACCAGATTGCCCTCGGCCAGTTCTCGCGCAAGGAAGCGCAGCAGGTTCAGCTGTTCGAGCAGATTTCCACCGGCCTGCGCGTGGTGCGCCCCGGGGACGACCCGTTGGCGGCCGCCCAGGCAGTGCGAACCAGCCAGAATCTGGAACTTAACGAGCGCTTCGCCGCCAATCGACAGGTGGCCAAGCACAACATGGGCGAAACCAGCCAGATGCTGGACGCCACCGTGAATACCTTGCAGGACGTGACCACACGCCTGGTGGAAGTCGGCAATGGCATTTACTCGGAAACCGACCAGCGTGCGCTGGCCAAGGTGCTCAAGGAATCCTATGACCGCCTGCTGAACCAGGCCAACGCCAGGGACGGCAATGGCGTTTACATGTTTTCGGGCCATCGTGGCGATGTCGCGCCGTTCCAGACCGATAGCGACGGCTGGGTCAGCGGCGCCTATCAGGGGGACGAAGGCAAGCGCCTGATCCAGGTGGACCAGACCCGCCAGATGCCAACGGCGGAATCCGCAATGAATATCTTTGCCCGCGCCAATCCCGGTGATCGCTCTTATGCCGCTTCATCCGCGCCGGGCAACCAGGGCACCGCGACCTTCAGTTCGCCGGCGGTCACCAGCCAGGACGGCGAGCATGTCGGCAAGACGTTGCGTATCGCTTTCGAGGCCGATCCCGCAGCAGGCGGTGTGCGCTATGTCGTGACCGATGCGAACCAGACGGTGCTGGACAGCGGCCCCTACGACGCGGAAACCGGGCTCAACCTGTCCGTCGGCGGTTTGTCGCTGGCGATCCAGGGACAGCCGGCCGAGGGCGACTGCTTCACGCTGGAACCCATGGCGCAAGCCGATATGGATGTGTTTTCCACCTTGCGCCGGACCATAGACGCCCTGGAGTCGCTGGACAAAAACGACCCCGTGTCTGTTGCCAACTTCCAGAACGTGGTTGGTGAGGCGCAGCGCAAGCTGGGCAGCGTGTATGACAACGTACTGACTGTGCAGGCCTCGCTGGGGGCGCGCATGAATGAGCTGTCCGCGCTGGACACCGTGGGAAGCGCCAGGGGCCTGAGCTATGCCAAGCAACTCGACAACCTGGTGGGTTTGAATGAGTTCGCCGCCTATAGCCAGCAGATCTATTACCAGAATGCGCTGGAAGCCTCCATGTTGGCATTCCAGCGGATCCAGAGCCTGGGACTGTTCAACGGCAATAACTAGGCGTAGCGGCGCGCCGCAGTGAAAAGGGATTGATGATCATGTTTCGGAATACGTCCATAAAAATCAATATGATGCTGGTGCTGGGCCTGTTCATGGCCTTGCTGCTGGTGGCAGTGGCGCTGGGCTGGAACGGGATGCGGGTGTCCGGCAACGCCTTCGAAACGCTCTACAGCCTGACCACCCGGCAGGTGTTGCCGCTCAAGGAAGTGGCGGCGTCGGTCAGCAATAGCCATTATTGGATGGAGCGTGCGCGGCGCATCGAAAGCGAGGATGGCGCGTTGGCGGATATCCGCCAGGCCCTGGATCAGGCCGAGACTGCACTGTCGCAGGCTGACGAGCGCTATGCGCTGTTTGCCGGCGAGGCCGGGCAGGTCGGTACCGCTCAAGCGCTGGGCCAGGTGCTGGAGCGCCATCATGCCCTGATGCGCCAGAATGCCCGCAATTTGCTGCCGCTGTCGTCGGGCGGCAGCGATGAACCGGTGTCCCAGGCCGAACTGGAAGCGTTGCTGGCGCAGGGCGGACAATTGCTGCGCGAATTCACCGATGCCGCCCAGGCGCACATTGCGCAATTGCAGACACAGGAAGTGCGACGCCAGCACTGGGCGCAACTGGCGGTACTGGTGTTGATGATTGCCGGGTTGCTGATCTCTGTGGTGGCCTGGCAGGTCATGCGGCGCCGCGTTCTGCGGCCGCTGGGCGAGGCCGGGCAGTTGCTGGACCGTGTGGCCCAGGGCGACCTCACGTCGCGGGTGGATGTCCGGGATGGCAACGAAATCGGCTTGTTGATGGCCGGTCTGCGCAAGATGCAGGAAAACCTGTCGCGCATGGTGTTGCAAGTGCGCCGTGGGGTGGAGGAAATTTCCCATGGCAGCAAGGAAATCGCGCTGGGCAATACTGATCTCAGCAGCCGTACCGAGCAGCAGGCCGCGTCATTGCAGGAAACCGCGGCCAGCATGGAGCAACTGGCCTCTACGGTGCAGCAGAATGCCGATAATGCGCGTCAGGCGGATCATCTGGCGGCCGGCAGCATGGACGTCGCACGTCGAGGCGGCCAGGCCGTGTCCGAAGTTATTGCCACGATGACTGAAATTTCAAGCAGTTCGGCAAAAATTGCAGAAATTGTCAGTGTGATCGACGGTATCGCGTTCCAGACCAATATCCTGGCCCTGAACGCGGCCGTCGAGGCATCGCGGGCGGGCGACCAGGGCAAGGGCTTTTCCGTGGTGGCCAGCGAGGTGCGTACCCTGGCCCAGCGCAGCGCCCAGGCCGCCAAGGAAATCAAGCAACTGATCGACGATTCGGTCAATAAGGTCAATGCCGGCTCCGACCAGGTGGGCCGCGCCGGCGACACCATGCGCGAAATCATGGAGTCGGTGCAGCGTGTGGCGGACATCATGGGCGAAATTTCCTCTGCCTCGCAGGAACAGTCGTTGGGCATAGACCAGATCAACCGCGCGGTGGCGCAGATGGATCAGGTCACCCAGCAGAATGCTGCGCTGGTCGAGCAGGCGGCGGCGGCGGCCGGTTCGCTGGAAGAACAGGCGTCCAGCCTGGCCCATGCCGTGGCTGAGTTCAAGGTTTCTGCTTCCGGTGCGGCCCGCACGCAAGCTGGCGCTGCACTGGCGTCGGCCCGCCTGAACGGCGCCACCAGCAGGCCCAGGCCCGCGGCACCCTCAAAGCCGGCGGTAGCCGCTGCTGCCGGGCCGCGCAAAGCCGCCAGGCCTGCCGCCACTCCCAGGCTGGAACCCGGTACGGCGCCGCGCCGGCCGACCCGCACCGCGTCAGAGGACGACTGGGAATCCTTCTGAGTGTTCACGCCGCAGGCAAGGCACGCCTTGCCCACGATGATGCCAGCTATGAACTGCGAGATACCGCATGCGAAATAACCAACCGGTCAATGACCATGAATATCATCTGAGCGAATCGGATTACCTGATTTCGCGCACGGATCTGGAAGGTCGCATCACCTACGCCAACGAGGCGTTCGTGATTGCCAGCGGTTTTACACGGGAAGAATTGATGGGGCAGCCGCATAATATCGTGCGCCATCCGGACATGCCGCCGGAAGCCTTCGCCGATCTGTGGCAAACCCTGGAAAGCGGCAATTCGTGGCTGGGCGTCGTGAAGAACCGACGCAAGGACGGCGGTTTTTACTGGGTGCTGGCCAATGTCACGCCGGTACGCGAAGCTGGCAAGGTGGTGGCGTTTTCGTCGGTGCGCGTCAAGCCCAGTGAACAACATGTAACCCGCGCTCGGCATTATTACGAACGCTGGCGCGCCGGCCATCGGGTGGCAGCCCGCCTGGTGCGTGGCCGTATTGTCCCGACCGGCTGGCGCGGACTGGCAGGCGCACTGCGCAAGCTGACCAAGCCCTGGCTGGCGCCCAGCATGTTGCGCTATGCGTTCTTTTCTTCGTTGATGGTGCTGCTGGCGGCGCTGACCTCGCTGTGGCACCTGCGTGCGGCAGACATCGGCGACACCGGGATGTGGTGGCTGCTGGGCGGCTCCCTGCTGGCATCCTTGCTGATCTTCCTGTATGGCTGGCGGCTCACGGCGCGCACGGGCAAATCCATCGAAGCGGTGGTGGACCGCGCATTCCGGCTCGCGGCAGGGGATCTCGGGACAGCGCTGCAATACCATGATGATGATCCAGTCGGACGCCTGGCTTTTGCGCTGGAAATGACGCGTTGCGGCATGAACAGCGTGGCGCTGGATATGCGCAGCAATACCCGTGGTGTGGTGACAGTACTGGAAACCATCAGTTCGGCCAACAAAGACCTGCAGCAACGCACTGAGGAATCTGCGGCCTCGCTGGAAATGACCGCCACCAGCGTTGACGAGTTGAGTGCAACCGTCAAGCACAACGTCGACAACGTCAAGCAGGTGTCTCAGTGGACGCATGACTGCCGCCAGCTTGCCGGTCAGGCGGGGGCGAGCGTCAGCGACGTGGCTGCAACCATGAAAGAGATCGAAGCCGGTTCAGCGAAAATATCGGAAATCATCCGCTTGATCGACGGTATCGCCTTCCAGACCAACATCCTGGCACTCAACGCGGCAGTGGAAGCGGCGCGGGCAGGGGAAGCTGGCAAGGGTTTCGCCGTCGTGGCTGGCGAAGTGCGTTCTTTGGCGCAGAAGAGCGCGGAGGCGGCACGCGAAGTGCGTGACCTGATCCAGGAGTCGACTGGCAGGGTGGACGCTGGCGCCAGCAAGGTCAAGGCGGCGGGTTCCATGGTGGACCAGGTCATGGCCGCCATCGAGCGTGTGGATCAGACCATGAGCGAAATTTCGCTGGCCTCGAACGAGCAGCATATCGGTGTTGAACAGGTCAGCCTGGCGATGAACCAGATCGACGGCCAGACGCAGCAGAATTCTTCGCTGGTGGACAGTCTGGCCGAAGCCATGCAGACCTTGATGGAGCGGGTCGATGGCCTGCGTGTGGCGCAACATGTTTTCCGCCTGGCACCGGCCAGCCAGCGCCAGGCTGCAGGTACGCGCGGCTCGGGCGAGGGGATGGGCGACGACTAGCGTGGTGGGCGGGCTCGGCGGGCGAGCTGCCCAAGGCGGCCGCTCAACCTCCCGCCAGCGCCTGTACCAGGCGCAGCATGTTTTCCAGGCCATCCTGGATCAGATTGCCGAGAAAACCGCTGCTGTTGGGCAGTACGACCAGCAGCGCCAGCAGGCCGGCAATCAGCGACACGGGAAAACCGACGGCAAACACAGACATCTGCGGCGCTGTCCGGTTGAGAATGCCCAGCGCCAGGTTGATGGTCAATAAAGCGGTGATCAGCGGCAATGCCATCAGCAGGCCGGAGACGATGATGGCGCTGCTCCATTCCAGCAGCACGCCCCAGCCGCTGAAATCCAGCGGCGCCGCCAGCGGCAGGCTTTCGAAGGAACGCTGCAGGCCGGC
Source organism: Kerstersia gyiorum (assembly GCF_004216755.1). Taxonomy (GTDB): domain Bacteria; phylum Pseudomonadota; class Gammaproteobacteria; order Burkholderiales; family Burkholderiaceae_B; genus Kerstersia; species Kerstersia gyiorum. The sequence continues at coordinate 224,607 of NZ_SGWZ01000003.1, read as the reverse complement.
GATCATCAGCAGATGGCCATCCAGCGCCAGGAACAGCAGGACAGCAATCGCATTGAACAGGCGTGACAGCACGGTGGTGCTGGCACCCGCGCCAGGGTCGAAAAACGTGGCGAAGGACAGGCCCATTTGCAGGCCGACAAATTCGCCCGCCGTATGCACGGCGGCAAAGACCACGCGCATGCACAGGCCCATCGCCAACCCGATCAGGAGCTGCCTGGCGATGATGGCCAGGCTGGGCCAGGAGCCTGGTGGAATATCCGGAATTGGCCCGGCAGCAGGCGCCAGGGCCAGGGTGAGCGCCAGCGCGATGGCCAGCTTGATTTTCTTCGGGATGGCCGCGTCGCCCAGCACGGGTGCGGTCAGCATCAGCGCGCCGATGCGGGCGAAGGGAAGAATGAAAGCGTGGATCCAGCCGTAAAGCTGGTCCAGCGTCAGGGCAATCATGGCCGTCCTGGCCTTGCGCCTACTGGGCGAACTGGGGAATGGCGCTGAACAGCTGGCGCATGTAGTCCACCAATTGTTCGATCAGCAGAGGGCCGAGCAATACCAGCGTGCCGCACATGGCCAGCAGCTTGGGGATGAACGACAGCGTCATTTCGTTGATCTGGGTGGCGGCCTGGAAAATGCTGATGGCCAGGCCAACTAGCAGGATGACCAGCAGCAGCGGTCCGGCAATGGACAACGCGATCTTGATGGTTTCATAGGCCAGCGTCATTACCGCTTCGGGCGTCATGATTTCTCCGGTGCATGGGGCGGTGCGCCTGTGGCGGCGCATTTGCCGGTTGCAGGTCAGGTATTGAAGCTCTGGGCCAGCGATCCCAGCAGCAAGGTCCAGCCGTCCGCCAGAACGAACAGCATCAACTTGAAAGGCAGGGCAATGGTGACGGGCGGCACCATCATCATCCCCAGCGCCATCAGCACGCTGGCAACGACCAGGTCGATGATCAGGAAGGGAATGAAAATGGTGAAGCCGATCTGGAATGCCGTTTTCAGTTCACTGGTCATGAAGGCCGGTATCAGCACGCGCATGGGCACCTGTTCCGGACCTTCCAGTTCGGGCAGCCCCGCCATGCCGGCGAACAGGCTCAGATCGTTTTCCCGGGTCTGGGCCAGCATGAATTCGCGCAAGGGCTGGGCGCCGCGCTCGACGGCAGCCTCGAAGGAAATGCTGCCTTGCGACAGCGGGGTATAGGCGTCTTCATAGATGCGGTCGAACACCGGCGACATCGTGAAAAAGGTCAGGAATAGCGCCAGCCCGATCAACACCTGATTGGGCGGCGAGGAGCCGGTCCCCATGGCATTGCGCAACAGGCCCAGCACAATGATGACGCGGGTGAAGCCGGTCATGGCCAGCAGCATGGCTGGCAGCAGTCCGATGAGCGTCAGCATCAGCAGCGTTTGCACGCTGAGCGAGTAAATCTGGCCGCCGTCGGCGGCGGGCGTGGCAGTCAGTGCGGGCATGGCCAGCGATTGCGCCAGCGCGGCCGGCATGGGCCAGGCCAGGAACAGCAGCGGCGCCAGGCAGGCGGCGGCGAAGCGGGCGTTGGACAGGCGAGGCAGATGCATGATGGGCAGGTTCAGGGCTGGGCTGCACGCCACTGGTTCAACGCCCGCTGGAAGGCGCCGGCCACAGGTGCGGCGTTGCCGTTTGGCAGGCTGGCAGCCGGGATGTCGCCAGCCTCGGCCTCGGCGGCGCCGGGGGGCAGGGTTGCCAGATGCTGGATGTTCTGCGGCGACAGGCCCAGCAGCATGCGTTCGCCTTCCACGGAAACCAGTACGATGCGGTGCCGGGGCCCCAGCGCCAGGCTGGCCTGTACGCGTAAATCGTGGCGTCGCGCCTGCTGGCCCAGCACGCCGCTGCGGCGGATCAGCCAGGCGCCCAGCAGGATCGCGCTGATGACGCCCAGCAGGGCGGCGATGATGCGCAATATCGAGCCGGAATCCATGGTCAGCGGGTTTTGTTCAGGCGATTCAGGCGGTCCGATGGCGTCACGATATCCGTCAGGCGGATGCCGTATTTGTCTTCGACGACAACCACTTCGCCCTGGGCGATAAGGAAGCCATTGACGAAAATATCCATGGGCTCGCCGGCCAGGCCATCGAGCTCGATGACGGAACCCTGGCCTAACTGCAGCAGATTCTTGATGGTGATGCGCGTGCGCCCCAGTTCGACCGTCAGCTGGACCGGAATATCCTTGATGATATCCAGGTCATTGACCGACGTCCCGGCGGTATCGCTCAGGGCCGGGAAGTCCACGCGCTTCGGGGTGGCGGCTGTACTTGCAGGGGCGGAAGTGGCGTCAGCCTGGGCCGGCGCCGGCTGGGCGCTGGCCGCCGTGGCGGCAGCCTGCTCGGCCAGCGCCTGTTCCCAGAGGTCCATGCCGCTGGCGTTTTCGCCGGCTTGCGCCAGGCCGTCAGCCTGCGTGCCGCCCAGGTCTTGCGCGAGCGTATCGGCGGATAGGGGCGGTGGGTTCGGGGACGAGGAATCAGTCGTCATAGTGCGTCAATCTCATTCGAATCAAGGTCCGGGTGCGCAAGGATCTGCCGCACGCGCAGCGCATAACTGCCGTTGTGCCGGCCATATTCGCATTCCATTACCGGCACGTTGTTCACGCTGGCCTGAACGGTTTCCGGCCTTTCCAGCGGCAGAACGTCGCCGATCTTCAACTTCAGCAAATCCTGCAGTTTCAGGGGGATGTGCCCGAACTGCGCTGCCAGCGTGACTTCGGCCTGGCGTACTTCGCGTGCCAGCAGCGAGGTCCAGCGGCGATCGGCGGCGTCCAGCGACGCGTCCTGCAGCGGGCGGGTCAGCAGGTCGCGGATCGGTTCGATCATGGAATACGGCAGGCAGATATGCAGGGTGCCGCCTACCGTGCCGAACTCGATGCGAAAGGCGCTGACCACCACGGCTTCATTGCTGTCGGTGATGCTGGCGAACTTCGTGTGCATCTCGGAACGGATGTATTCGAAGTCTATCGGGTAGACCGGCTCCCACGACTTGCCGTAGCAATCCAGTGTCAGCCGCAGCAGGCGCTGGATGACGCGCTGTTCGGTCAGGGTGAACTCGCGTCCTTCGACTCGCGTGTGATAGCGGCCGCTGCCGCCAAAGAGGCTGTCCACCACCAGGAAGACCAGGCTGGGGTCGAAGACGAACAGCGCGGAGCCTCGCAGCGGGCGCATGGCAACCATGTTCAGGTTGCTGGGCACGGGCAGGTTGCGCTCGAAATCTATGTATTTCATGATGCGCAGGCTGCTGACGGAAACGTCGGCGCTGCGCCGCATGAATTGCAGCAGCGCGCTGCGGATATTGCGGCCGAAGCGTTCGTTGATGAGTTCCAGCGTCTGCATGCGCCGGCGCACGATGCGGTCCGGCGAGCCCAGGTCGTAGGCCCTTACCGCGCCCGCATCAGCCTGCTCGGCGGCATCCTGCGCGGAAGTGTCGCCGGAAACCTCGGCGACCAGCGCATCGACCTCGTCCTGAGAAAGGAATGCTTCGTAGCCCATGGTTCGCTACTGCACCACGAAATCGGTGAAGAGCACGTCGATGATCTGCTGGCCCCGCACCAGCGGTTTGAAGGGCCGGCTCAAGGCCTCGGAGATATCCTGTGACAGCCGTGCGCGGGTGCGTGTGCTGGCAATGGTTTCGGGGGATTGGTCGGTCAGGATCATCAGCACGCGGTTGCGCACTTCCGGCAGGTAGCGTTGCAGCCTTTCCTTGGATTCTTCATCACTGAGGCGGACGGTGATGGCCATGTGCACCAGCCGTTCCATGACATTGTCGGACAGCGTGACGGTGAAAGGCGTGAGATCCACGAAAATCGGCATGGGTGCGTTGGCGTCCGGGTCCCTGCCGTTCGAGACGGCGGACGTGGCGTCAGCGGGTTCGCTTGCCTGGGTGGCATCGGTAGCCACCGGGTGTTCGCGGTTGACGTAGAACCACGCACCGCCAATGCCTGCGAAGGCAAACAGTACGATGAGCAGTACTGCGCCGACAAATTTCAGGAAGAGATTGCGTTTGCGCGGAGGGGACGTGCTGGCGTCGATATCTGGCATGAGGAATACGGAGTAAAACGCCTGGGGCCTGGGATAAGACTGTTCGGAAAGCGACGCTTGCCGCGTGCGCCCGATTCCAGATTGTGCCCGACCGGCCTGGAATCCTGCCCAGAGAACAAAGCCTGGTTTCAGCAGGTATTCGTGGCTATGGCTTCAGGCGAAAGTGTCCAGCAGCGCATCGGGGCGCAATACCCGGGCCGGTGCCCTGCCGGCGCTTGCCAGCGAGGCCGCACCGCTATCGGTGACGTTGGCGGATGGGCCACTGCGGGCCTGGCGCAGCGCAGCCTGGAAAAATGCCTGAGCCTGTTCATGGCCCGCCCCGGGCTGGTCGCTGACCTGGGTATCCGCCAGGGTCAGGCCGGTATCGGCCAGGGCGTCCTGCAACTGCGGCAGGGCGGATTCTATGCTTTGGCGGACATGTGAGTGGGCCGTGTTGATCCAGGCATGGGCAACGCCGTCCTGTACGGTCATCATGATGCGCAATGGGCCCAGCGAGGCCGGATTGAGGCTCAGGTCCATTTGCTGAACGACCGATTGCTGGCCGGCGGCAAATTGCCCCAGGCGCAGGAATTGCTGGCTCAGTGCGGATTGCCAGGCGGGGCTGTCCAGGTGTTGCGGCAGCGCGCCGGCATGCGGCGCCGGTGCGGTGCCGGGCGCACCATGCAGAAGCCCGCCCGTCGGGCTGGCGGCCGGCAAGCCGGTAGGGGCTGGCGCAACCTGCATTGATAGGCCCGGAGACGCTTCCTCCGTGCCGCGGGTTTCTGCCGCGATGCCCGTGCTGAATGTGTCTGCCACGAGCCTGGCTTGGGCCGCGTCTGCAGAGCCGGCTTCTGCGGCTGGCGCGAGGCGCGCGCCGGTGGCCGCACCTGCGTGGCGGAGGCCGGGCCGGCTTGGCAGGGCAGGTTCAGCCGCCGTTTTCCCCGCAATGGCACGGGGTTCCCGGCCCGCGGTGACCATGCTGGCGCCGCTGCGGCTACGGCCGACCTGAGCCCTTGCACTTGGCGCCAATCCGTTGGTCAGGAAGCTGGCGCGCAGGCTGTCCTGCGTTTCTTCTGGTCCGGTTTCAGGCCACGTGGCATCCGTGTGGCGCTCCGCCGGGGCAGGTCCGCTCATGCTGGCCGTCCGTGCCTGCGCGCCGCCGGCAGCGGCCGGGCGTTGCGTCTGGGCCAGGAACAGCATGGTGTTGCGCAGGCCGTCCGGGTCATTGGCATCGCCATGGCCGGCGGCATCCGGCGCCAGCGTGGCGGCTGCGTCTCTGGCGCCGGTCGCTGCCGGCGGCGTGGTGGCGGCCAGGGTCATGGCGGCTGTGGCATCCGGGTGCGTTCTGGCCTCGGTTGCCGCTTGCGCCTGCGCAAGGGCATCCGTTTCTTCTGCCGTGTCAGAGTCTCCGGCGGGGCGCGAGGCATTGCCTTGCGCTTCGTGCGGCCGCAACTGTTGGCGCGCCATAAGCGCCGAAAATTCTAAGGTGTCCCGCAGGCCTCGGTTTTCCAGGTGCCGGGCCTCGCCGCGGCGCTGGGCGGCGGCCTGATCTCGCACGGATTCCAGCGCTTGGTTGGCTTGTACCAGGGGGGGGGGACTCGTCATGATGGGCGGGCAGGAAAATGGACAGGCGTGGAATCAGGGGGCGTAAGCCAGGGGCTGGCGCGCCAGGCGTGCGGAAACCTCGTCCATGGCGCGCTGTTCGCGACGCTGGGCGACGAGGTCGGCTGCGTGCGTGCGCCGCGTGGCCAGTGTCACATAGGCGTCCAGCTTGCGTTTCTCATCCAGCCAGCGTTGGCGCAATGCTTCCAATTGCCGCTGCTGAGATTGCAATATCCCATTTTGCTGCGCGATGGCCTGATCCAGACTGTCGAGAAACGACGAATAATTGCGGTAAGTCGCCGTTTGCATGCCTTGCCCCATGCCGTGTTGCAGGTTATGCCGGTAGTCATCGCTGTATTCATGCAGCGCCTGCAACTGCTGGCGGGCCTGGTTGCACTTGCCCTGGGCCTGGCCGAACGCTTGCAGGGCGTCGTCGGTGCGCTGGCGCGCCAGGTCGATCAGGGTGTCCAGCGGCGTGGCTTCAGACATGGCGTCCTGCCTGGGTGAAGAGGCCGCCCAGAGCCTGGGTGGCCTGCGGGTAGGAAATGTTTTCGTTCAGGCCCTGCTGCAAATAGCGTTCCAGGGCAGGAAAGCGGGCCACGGCATCATCGAGCTGTGCATCGTTGCCGGGCACATATGCGCCTACCGCGATCAGGTCGCGGCTGCGTTGATAGCGGGAAAACAATTGCTTGAAGCGGCGTGCGTCGGCCTGCTGGCCGGCATCGGTGATCGCAGTCATGACGCGCGAGATGGAGGCTTCGATGTCTATGGCGGGGTAATGTCCGGATTCCGCCAGCTGGCGCGACAGGACGATATGGCCGTCCAGAATGGCGCGTGCCGCATCGGCGATCGGGTCCTGCTGGTCGTCACCCTCGGCCAGCACGGTATAGAAACCGGTGATGGAGCCATGGCTGGCGCCGTCGGCGCCAGCCGCGCCATTGCCGGCGCGTTCCACCAGGGCTGGCAGGCGGGCGAACACCGAAGGCGGATAGCCCTTGGTGGCTGGCGGTTCGCCCACGGCCAACGCGATTTCCCGTTGCGCCATGGCGTAGCGGGTCAGGGAGTCCATGATGAGCAGGACATGCTTGCCCTGGTCCCGGAAGTATTCGGCCACACGCGTGGCATAGGCCGCGCCTTGCAGGCGCAAGACGGGAGAGACGTCAGCCGGGGCCGCCACCACCACGGAACGGGCCAGGCCTGCCGGGCCGAGATTGGTTTCGATGAACTCCTGCACTTCGCGGCCGCGCTCGCCGATCAGGCCGACGACAATCACATCGGCCTGGGTATAGCGCGCCATCATGCCCAGCAGCACGCTCTTGCCGACGCCGGACCCGGCAAACAGGCCCATGCGCTGTCCCCGGCCCACCGTCAGCAAGCCATTGATGCAGCGGATGCCGGTATCCAGCACGTCATGGATGGGCGCGCGGTCCAGCGGATTGATGAAGGTGTGGGCGAGCGTGCTGCGCGGCGCATCCTGCAGTGAACCCTTGCCGTCCAGGGGGACGCCGGCGCCGTCCAGCACCCGACCCAGCAGCATGTCACCGACCGGCAGCTGGCGTGCGGCATGGCTGGCGGGGGTGGCATCGGCTTCGCCCGGCGGCAAGGCCGTGACGCGGCGCCGGGGCAGGGACTGGGGCACCACGCGGGCGCCAGGCATGATGCCGGCAATGTCCTGCAAGGGCATCAGGTATAAGGTCTGGCCGTCGAAGCCGACGACTTCGGCTTCGATGCCGCCATCATCGCCCTGGCCATGGGCGATGGTGACGGCGGCGCCCACCGGCAGTCTCAGTCCGGTAGCTTGCAGTACCAGGCCGACCGCTCGCGTGATGCGCCCGAGCGGCTGCCAGGGCGGGCAATGCGCGATGCGCTGCCGGGCCAGTTGCAGCTGGCTCAGCCAGCGCTGTTCAAGCGGGAGGCTCATCGGCTTGCGCCTGGCCCGTGCCAGGTTCAGAAGGGCTGGCTGGCGGCGCGGCCGCAGCCCATTCATGTTCAACGCCCAGCGCCTCCGCGTGCTGGCGCCAGCGCGCGCGCAAGGTGGCATCTATGTCGCCCAGCGTGGTTTCCGCCAGGCAGTCGCCAGCTTGCAGGCTGGCATCGGCGCTCAATCGGCAGCCGGTGGCGGCAAGCTCCGCAGGCAACTGGCTTTGCACCACGGCGTAGTCGTCAGGGTGCAGGCGCATGGACAGGATGGGCTGCTGGTAATGCAGCGCCAGGACTTCCCGCACCAGCGGGACGATGGCGTCCGTGCGCTGGCGCAGTTCGGCGCGCACGATATCCTGGGCGATATCCAGGGCCAGCCGGATCAGCGCGTCGCCCACTTCGCGGTCCAACCGCTTGGCGGCCGTGTCGGCCTGCCGAACAATGTCGTGCAGGCGGGCGTGCAGTGCGGCGTTCTCTTCCTGGCGTTGGGCCAGTGCCTCGGCATGGCCCTGCTTTTCGCCTGCCTCGCGGCCACTGGCCAGTCCGTCGCGCCGGCCAGCTTCCAGGCCCTGGGCGTAGCCCAGTTCATAGCCCTGTTGCTCGGCCTGCTCGCGCCATTGGGCGATGAGCGCGCGCGGATCGACTTCTTCCGGTTTCGGGGGCGTCACAGGCGCGTCAGGTGCGTCAGGTGAATCAGGCGCGCCGGTTTCCGCTTCCAGTGAGGCCATTTGCCAGCGTTGCCATGCACGGTTGCGCGGCTTGGGCGGCAGCGGCGTTTCTTGTTCAGACATAGGCGTCGTTGCCCTGGGTGCCCAGGGCAATCTGGCCGTCTTCGGCCAGGCGCTTGGCGATCGCCAGGATCTTCTTCTGTTCGGTCTCGACCTGGGACATGCGCACCGGGCCCTGCATCTCGATATCCTCGCGCAGGATCTGCGCGGCGCGTACCGACATATTGCCCAGGAATTTCTCGCGCAGGTCTTCCGGCGCGCCCTTGAGCGCAATGGTCAGCACTTCGCCCTCGATTTCCTTGAGCAGCGTCTGGATACTGCGATCGTCCATTTCCAGCAGGTTCTCGAACACGAACATCTCGTCGACGATGCGCTGGGTCAGGTCGTTGTCGCGTTCGCGCAGCGCATCGACGATGGATTTCTCGTCGCTGGTGCTCATCATGTTGAGGATTTCCGCTGCCGTCCTCACGCCGCCCATGTTGCTGCGCTTGGCGCCCTGGCCGCTCAGTAAGGTGCTGAGCGTCGTGGTGAGTTCGGCCAGCGCGGCGGGTTGCACACCGCCGAAGGTGGCGATGCGCAGCATGACATCGGTGCGCAGGCGGGCCGGCAGGAAATTCAGGATGGCTGCGGAGCGGTCGCGTTTCAGGTGCACCAGGATTGTGGCGATGATCTGGGGGTGTTCGCCGCCGATCAGTTCGGCCACCACCGAGGCATCCATCCAGTTCAGCGTATCAATCCCGCTGCTGGTGCTGCTGACTTCCAGGATGTCGTCAATGATGCCGGCGGCTCTTTCGCTGCCCAGCGCCTTGGTCAGCACGGCGCGGATGTAGTCGTCCGAGCCGATGGAAACGGCCAGGAACTGTTCTGCATCGTCACGGAAGCTGCTCAGCGTGCTGTTGACGTCCTGCCGCGAGATTTGCTTCAGGTTGGCAATGGCCGCACCCAGTTCCTGGACTTCCGTGCCCTGCAAGTGGCGAAATACCGCAGCAGCGGAATCTTCGCCCAGGGAAAGCATCAGGATGGCGCTTTTCTGCAGGCCGTTCAGTTCCGTTTCGGTGACAGAGGGGGACTTAGCCATTTTTGCCCTCCATCCAGGCGCGGATAATCATGGCCACGGCGCGTGGGTCCTTCTGCGCCAGTTCGCGGGCGGCGGCCAGGTTCTTTTCGTGGCTGTGCTTTTCGGCCTGTAATTGCTGTTCACGCAGCGCGGCACTCTGCGCCTCGCGAATCTGCTGCAACTGCGCTTCGGACTGCGCCGTCGCTGGCGCCGCCGGCGCGGCTGCCGGGGCATTGCGCTGGTTCAGGATGGGGCGGATGACGGCGCGCCAGGCAAACAGCGCCAGCAACAGATAGAGCAGGTATTGCAGCATGGATTGGCCCAGGTCCAGGTAGAACGGGTCGCGCCAGAAAGGCGGTTCGTCTGTTTGCGCCAGGTTTTCGGTGAAGGGGCTGTTGGCCAGGCTGACGCTGTCGCCACGCGCTTCGCTGTAGCCCACGGCATCGCGGACGATGCCTTCGATCTTGGCCATGTCCTCGGGGGACAAGGGCTGGGGGACGCCTTGCGCGTCAGGCAGGTAGTTCAGCACCACGGCCACCGACAGCCGCCGTACTTCTCCGGCCGGCGTGCGCACATGTTCGATGGTGCGGTCCACTTCGTAGTTGATGGTTTCATCGGTGCTGGATTGCGTCGGTGCGGCCGGGGCGGCGGGTTTGCCGGCTTCTGCCTGGCTAGCGGCATTGCCGGTGGCGGGCGCATCTATCGGCGCGACGGCAGTCGGGGCGGGCTGGTTGCTGAGTGCGCCCGGCGGGCCGCCTGCGGGGGCCAGGCCGGTCTGCTCGCGGCGGTTGCTTTGCCGGCTGCGTACCGCTGCTTCATTGGGCGACTGATTGGGACGATAGCTTTCGGAAGTCTGTTCGCGGCGGGAAACGTCCAGGTCGGCGGTCACGCGCGCATGCACATTGCCGCTGCCCAGCAAGGGGTTCAGCAGCGCAAGGATGCGTTCTTCGGCGCGCTGTTCGATCTGGCGCGCGCGGCGTTGCTGGTCGGCATCGAAGCCGAATTCCTCGCCCTGGGGGGTGGATAGCAGGCGGCCGCTCTGGTCCACCACGGAAATGTCATCCGCGTGCAGGTTCGGCACACTGGAAGCCAGCAGCCAGCTGATGGCGGTAAACTGGGCGTGGTCGATCTGGCGGCCGGGGTAGAGCGTCAGCAGTACCGACGCGGTGGGCTTCTGGCGCTCGCGTACAAACAATGACTGGCGCGGCAGCGCCAGGTGCACGCGGGCGCGTTCCACGGCATGCAGGGATTCGATGGAACGTGCCAACTCGCCTTCCAGGCCGCGCTGGTAGCTGACCTGCTCGCTGAACTGGCTGGCGCCGAAACGGGGGTTGTCGAGCAGTTCGAAACCGACCGAGCCACCCTTGGGCAGCCCCTGGGCCGCCAGGGCCAGGCGGGTTTCATGGACTTTCTCGGCGGGAACAAGCAGGGCCGTGCCACTATCGCTGAAACGGTAGGGCACGTTCATCTGGGTGAGCGCGGTCACGATCGCACCGCCGTCTCGTTCTTCGATGTTGGAGAACAGGACACGGTATTCAGGGCCGCGCGACCACAGCAGGGCGACCGCCAGCAAGGCAATGGCCAGGGCGCCCGCGCCCAGCAGCGCCGGCTTGGGCACGCGGGCCAGGAAGGCCAACTGCGGAAAGCGGGTGAAGAAACCGGACAGGCGGCCCGGGACTGTGTCTTGACTCATGCGGACAGTCCTTGGAGGAGGGCGGCGCAGGCTAGTGATGGCAGTAGCGCGATTCTCAGCAGAAATACGGGTTGCGGCACGAGGCGGACCTCTATATTCGAGCTGGGGATTATCGCTGTCGGCAGTAGGGGAATAAACGCTGAAAAGCCGCCATTTTTGGCGCTAATCAATTTTTGCAGGTAGCAGGAAACGAAGCTGAAAGCCGCATGCCGGCTTGTTTTTGCAGCGGTGATGGCCTGTCTTTTGGTGAGCATCAGGAGGCGCTGGTGCGGCTGCGTCTGCCAGTTATATCTGCTATTGTGTTTTGGCAATTTCCCGCGGTGGGCAGTGCTGCTGCCTGGCGCCAATACCTGCGCGCATGTCTTGCGCCAGGGTTCAAAAGGTAGTCTGAATGGCCATGGTGCAAATGTCCGGAATCGAGCAATTGTTGTCCAGCATGCGTGAGCTTGCGCGTGCGGCAGGCGCTGCGCCTACGGCCGAAATGCGGGCAGCGGGCGCGGCCAGGGAAAGCGGCTTCGCCCAGGAACTGCAACGCTCGTTGGCCCGGGTTTCTTCCATGCAGGAATCCGCCAACCAGCAGGCGCAGGCCTACGAGGCCGGTCAGCCTGGCATTGCGCTCAACGATGTCATGCTGGATATGCAAAAGGCTGGTATCGCTTTTCAGATGACCGTACAGGTACGCAACCGCTTCGTTGCGGCCTACCAGGAAATCTCCAGCATGCCGGTCTGAGGCGGCTGGCTGCCCGCTAAATTTCTGATGCTCCCCCGGCGCCCAGGCGGAGCCGGCGTTCATGGTCGCTAGGCGTGTCATTGAAAGAATCGGAACTCATCGAACAGTATTTGCCCCTGATCCGGCGGATCGCGCTGCGCCTGCTGGCGCGCCTGCCGGCGTCGGTGGAGCTGGATGACCTGATACAGGCAGGCAGCATGGGCCTGCTTGATGCCGTGCGCAAATATCGGAAAATGCCGCATGCCCAATTTGCCACCTATGCGACCCAACGCATCCGTGGGGCCATGATGGACGAATTGCGCGGCATGGATTGGCTGTCGCGTGGCGTGCGCGAAAAAGCGCGTCGCATCGAAGATGCCATGCGCAGCGTCGAAGCCCGCACTGGCCAGGCGGCGACCGAGGCGGCCATGGCCGAGGAGCTCGGGGTCAGCCTGTCGCAGTACCATGAAATGTTGCAGGATGCGCACGGGGCACAACTGCTTTATGCCGAAGACCTGTCCCACGGCCAGGACGAATCTGGCCACGACTGGATTTTTTCCGACCAGGGCCGTGCCAATCCCCTCAATGCCATCATGCAGGCGGATTTCCGCACGGTCCTGATCGAAGCGCTGGAAAAACTGCCGGAACGAGAAAAACTGTTGCTGTCCTTGCTCTACCAGGAAGACATGAACCTCAAGGAGGTAGCGTTGGTTCTGGGGGTGACCGAAGGGCGGGTTTGCCAGTTGCGCACGCAGGCCATGGCTCGCATACGCGCGTGCATGGCCAGTCGTGACTGGGACCGCCGGGACGAGGCGATGGCGGACGAACGCCTGTTGGGCTGATACCTGGCGGGCAGCAGGGGGTGCTGGCGAATCGCGTTCCTTGCCAGCATGGGCCACGCTCTTGGGAGCATGGCCGTAATAACGTTCGAAGGCCGTATTGAAACTCGATAGATGCTGATAGCCGACCTGATAGGCGGCGGTTGAAACGCGGGCGCCCATTTCCAGCAACTCCCGGGCTTTTTCCATCCGTACCGAAGTCAGTAGGCGGTACGGACTGGTATCGAACAACTCCCTGAAACCCTGCTTGAGCTTGAAATCATTGGTGCCGACGGCAGCGCTCAAATAGGCAATGGTAAGCGGCTGAGCGTACTCATTGAGCAGGATTTCACGCGCGCGCAGGATTTTTTCCTGGTCGTCGGGGTTCAGTTTCGATGTTTGCGCGCAGGCCGGGGCTGCCGGTATCTTCTCGGCATCGCAGCTCAGTCTGATGGTGGGCAGCTTCATCACGCCGCTGCTGGCATCGCGCCGTGCTGACCAGCGCCCATGGATTGCCGCGACGGTGCTGAGCTGCCTGGCGGGCACCCTGGGATTGATGTATGCCCCGTTGGGTTCAGCCTGGCTGTGGGCGCTGTTGCGGGGCTTCGGCCAGGGGGCGGGGCCTTCGCTGGGGGCTTTTCTGTTCGCGGCCAAGGCTTCCAGTATTGACGTTGCGACCCGGCTTTACGCGATGGCACAGACTGTGGGATACCTGATCGCTGTGGCCGGGCCGTTGCTGGTGGGGGCGATCTACTACCGTACCGGTGACTGGCACCTGCCCATCCTGCTGCTGGCCGGCGTCCTGGTCATCGAATTGATTGTTTCCCTGCCAGCCGGCCGGAATGTCAGGATATGAGTGCTTCCGGGAGTGAATCACGGTCTTGCGCACGGCGCCCGGCATGCCAGTTTTTTGCGCTTTGCTGGGCCTGCCACATCCTGGCATAACGGCCAGGCCGTGCCAGCAATTCGGCATGGCGGCCTTGCTCTACGATCTCGCCAGCGTCGATGACCAGGATCTGGTCGGCGCCGGCGATAGTGGAAAGACGGTGTGCGATCACGATGACTGTACGTTCGCGTACCAGAACATCAATCGCGGCCTGGACGGCTACCTCGCTTTCCGTATCCAGCGCGGCGGTGGGCTCGTCCAGAATCACAATGGGAGCATTTTTCAGCATGGCGCGGGCGATGCTGATGCGCTGGCGTTCTCCGCCGGAAAGCCTGCCGCCGATGTCGCCCACGCAGGTGTCGTAGCCTGAGGGCAGGCGGCAGATGAAATCGTGGCAATGCGCGGCCCGCGCCGCAGCTTCCACCTCGGCGGTCGTTGCCTCGGGACGGGCCATGCGGATATTGGCCAGGATGGTATCGTCGAACAGGTAAACGTCCTGGAATACCACGGAAATCAGCGAGTTCAGCTGTTCCGGGGCGATGGCGCGAATATCCACCCCGCCGATCAGGATGCGCCCGGCCTGTGGATCGGCATGCCGCATCAGCAGGCGCGTCACGGTTGTCTTGCCGCTGCCGGAAGGGCCGACCAGCGCAGTCAGGCTGCGGGCTGCAATCCTGGCGTCCAGGTGGCGCAGGCATGGCGTACTTGCTGAGGCATAAGAAAATTCCACGGCTTCGAACGCCACATCGAAGGTCTGCGGCATTTGCACCGGTTGTTGCTGCGGCAGTGGCGCCAGAGACAGCAGCGCGTTGATTTTCCCCAGTGCGGCCTCGATCAGGTCCAGTATCTTGGCGTACAGCACAAAGGTGGCCAAGGGTTCCCCGAAACGAACGGCCACGACCATCAGGGCTGCCAGGATGGCAATGTCCAGCGTGCCCTGGGCGGCCAGCAGCGTGCCGACGAACACCACGAGCAGCACGGCCAGCTCCATGACGGTGGTCAGGATCAGGTTGGGCTTCGCCCCTTTTTGATGGCCGAGGGTTTGCACCGTTTCCAGATGACGGAAGCTGTCCTGCAGGGTCTCGGCGCGCGCGCCGGCGCAACAGGCTGCCCGTAGTATGGGCAGGCCCTGGAGATATTCCAGTATGTCGCTGCTGGCGCGTTCGTTGGCGTCCGCGAGCAGGCGCATGCCACGGCCGAAAGCAGGGCGACGCCAGCGGTAGAGCGGGACCAGCAAAGGAAACACCAGCAGCAGGACCAGGCCCATGCGCCAGTCGAACCAGAGGGCGGCGAGGGCAACCACGGCGGGCGTGATCAAGGCGCTGGCCATCATATTGGCGATGGTCAGGACGTAGCTCAGGGTTTCGTCCACGTTGCCCAGCAAGGCCGCGTTGACGCCGCCAGTACGCTTGTCCTGCAGCAATTCAAGCGGAATGCGGCGCAACTGTGCGCCCAGCTCCGTGCGCAGTTCGTGCGTATTGCATACCATGTCGCCGTCGTAGTCGAAGCCTTGCGCATGCCAGCGGATGGCGCTGCTGGCCAACAGCAGGATTGTCATGGCCAGCAGCCAGGGCAAGGCGGCCTGCCAGTCCGGCACAGGGATCAGTGCCTGGAAAGCCGGCATCAGACAGGCCAGTGCCAGGCCTTGCATGGCGGCGGCCACGCCCAACCCGATCAGGCTGGTCCGCAGCCGGGGAGCACGGCTGCGGGCATTGCGCAGCAATAGTTGCCAGGTCTCGCGCAGCGAGGTAATGCGTGGGCCGGAGGCCGGTTTTTTCATGCCAGTGTTCCTGTCAGCGACCAGTTCTGGGCGGCTTCGTAGCCGCGCCAAAGCCTGGCGTATACCCCTGCCTGCTGCAACAGGGTTTCGTGCCGCCCGCTTTCGGCCAGGCAGCCTTGGTCGAAAACCAATATCTGGTCTGCATCGCGGATGGTCGATAGCCTGTGCGCGATCATCAACACGGTTTTTCCCCGCATCAGGTGGGAGAGCGCAGTCACCAGGGCGGCTTCGTTTTCAGGGTCGGCAAAGGCAGTGGCTTCGTCCAGGATGAGGATTGGCCGGTTTTGCAGAATGGCCCGGGCAATGGTGATGCGTTGGCGCTGTCCGCCGGACAGAAAGACGCCACGCTCCCCTGCGGGGGTGTCATAGCCCTGCGGCAGCGCCATGATGAAATCATGAGCCTGTGCGGCCTGGGCTGCCTGCATCACGGCCTGGAGCGTGGCGCCAGGCATGCCCAGCCGGATATTGTTGGCAATCGTGTCGGCGAACAGGAAGGTATCCTGGAAAACGAAGGCCAGCTGTTGCATCAAGGTGTCTGGCGGCATGTCCCGGACGTCCACGCCGCCCACACGGATACAGCCCGAACTCACGTCCCAGAAACGTGGAATCAACCTCGCCACCGTGGTTTTGCCAGCACCGGATGGCCCGACCAGCGCCGTGATGCTGCCTTGCGGCACGTGGAAGCTCACATTCTGCAGGACCAACGGGCCATCCGGCGCATAGCGGAAATTCACGCGTTCGAAGCGCACGCTGGCATCTGCCGGCATCCTGGCCCGTTTGGCATCAGGTGCCGGCAGTGCGGGTTCGGCCATGACTTC
Organism: Kerstersia gyiorum; assembly: GCF_004216755.1. GTDB lineage: Bacteria > Pseudomonadota > Gammaproteobacteria > Burkholderiales > Burkholderiaceae_B > Kerstersia > Kerstersia gyiorum. Next base: position 208,564 of record NZ_SGWZ01000003.1, on the reverse strand, counting down.
GTGAATACGGTGGATGCTCATCTGCGTCTTGGCAACCAGGTGCTTGAGCGACATCAGCGGCAACAGGGATTCGGCCATGCCGGTGCCTACCAGCAAGGCTGCCAGCCAGGTGGAAGTGGCTTGTACATCCTGGCTGAGCAGCCAGGCGCCCAGCCAGACCAAGACAGCGAGGGTAGGGAGCGGGTTCAGGATGGCGACGGACAGGCGCGATGAAACCCCGGCCATGCGGTACCACTGCTGGACGACGTCCCAGAACCGGTCCAGCGCCTGCTGGTAGCGCTGAAAGGTGGTGGCGCCGGTGTCGAAAGTGCGTACCACTGGCATGGCCTGCACATATTCCACCACTGCCTTGCTCACGTTCTCGCTGGCATGGTGATAGCGCGACATCATTTCCATGCTGCCGCGCATGGCCAGAGATACGACCGCCATTCCCAGCAGCAGCACGGTTGCGGCTGCCAGTGCGAGGCGCCAATCCAGCCAACAGAGCAGGATGAAGGTCAGGACGGGCGAAACATATGCCCTGGCATAGAGCGGTGTGCTGTCAGCCACGAAAACATGCAATGCCTTGACGTCATCCATCAATACCTTGGCCAACGCTCCGGAGCCCGTTTGCTGCAGATAGCCCAGCGGCACGCGGGCCAGATGCGCCGAAAGCGCAGTGCGCAAATGGGTTTCGAGGCGAAACGCGGCCAGATGTGATTGATTGAAGCCGCTCAGCCGCAGCAGATAGGCCAGCACCGTCAGGCAGGTAGCCAGCAGCAATGGCTGCCAGGGCCACGGGCCGGGCTGCGTGAGCAGTCCATGCACGGCCCAGGCCAGTGCGCACAGCGCGCCCAGCGCTGCCGAAGCAGCCAGCCCTGCCAGAATCATCGCGGCTCGGATCTGGCTGCCGACCGGCCGCATGATGCTCCATACGCTGGGGGAGGCGGGACGGGAATCAGCAGCCATGGGAGTGCAATTCCGGATCCAGGCCATCCAGGGACGGAGCCTGGCTTCTGATCACGATCACCGCAATGACTGCAGACGTTGCGGCCAGCCCGAAAAAGACCGGGTAGCCCAAGTGCTGCGCCAGCCACCCGCCTGCCATTCCGCCGGCAACAGCCAGCAGCGCATCGGCACTTTGGAACAGGGTGAAATCCACGCCTGCCTGCAGCGGTGATGCCAGCCCCATCAAGGCGGAATACAAGGCGACCCAGACAAAGCCCAGGACGGCGAATACCAGCCCGACCAATACCATCAGGACTGTCAACGAGGCGGATGGCGCAGCCAGCGCCAGGGCTGCCAGCACGCAGGCTTTCAACGCGACAGCAATCCATACGGCCCGCCATCCGGGGACCAGCCGTACCAGCAGCCCGCCCAGGCAGGCGCCAGAGAGCCCGGCGAAGATATGCAGCGAACCGAAAAGCCAGCCCAGTTGTTCCAGGCTCAGTCCGCGATCCAGCAGGAAGGGGCCGAACATGCCCAGCGTCAGGCGCACTCCCACGCTGGCCAGTAGCATCAGGAGCAGGCCGGTACGGATTTCCGGGCGGCGCAGCGCATGCAGCAGCCCGGGGCGGTGCCCCTGCGCCAGTTCGTGTTCGCGCGGCGGTTCACGCAACAGCAGCATGGGGATGCTGAGCAACAGCGTTGCCAGGCCTGCGGCCATCAGGGCCCAGGGCCAGCCGGCCTTGCCGGCGACCAGCAGAAATCCGCCAGCGCCCAGCATGGCGCCGATATAGCTGCCGCCGACCTGGGCCACGTTGCCCCAGCCACGTTGCTGGGCTGCCAATTGTTCCACGGTGAATCCGTCACTGGCGACATCGGTGGTGGCGGCTACCAGCGCGGCGAGCAGCAAGCCGCAGAGAATCCATCCGGCATGATCGGATAGTGAGAAAAAGCCAGCCAAGGCCGCCAGCCCCAGCAGGAACAGAATGGCGGATATCAGCCACTGGCCCGTCAGGATCAAGGTACGTGAGCGCCGTTCCAGCCGATGGGCGGGCAGCCGCCAGCGTTCCACGGCGGGCGCCCAGATGAATCGCAAGCCCCAGGGAATCCAGAGCAGGGCGGTCAGGCCCGCAACTTGCAGCGATGCCCCGGCATCACGCAGCAGCGACGGCAGGGCCTGCGTCGTCAGTGCGGTGATGATGGTCTGGCTGATATAGATGCCTGCGATGGCTGGCAGAACTTGTCGCGCGCTCAGGCGCGACGGAACAACATAGGATTTCGACATGCGGAGTGGTCCGTAGCCTGCTGGAGGCGGATGTTCTGCCGCATTGCGGAAAGCGCTGCATTGCAATGCGGGTCAATCACAATGGACAATTTCTATCTACAGGATTTGTGGATAGAATAGATAAGAGTGATATCCAACATCATTACGTTTGCAGGGAAGTTGCGCTAACGGTTTACGGAAAAAATTTGATTTTTTCAGGAAGAAATTATGTCGGGGAGCGCAGGTCCATCCGCCCAACAGGCCCTTGATCCCGGAAAAATGTCGGAAGAAAGCCTGAACCGTGTGCATGAGGATTGGCGGCATGCCGTTCACATGTATCAGCCCTGCGAAGGCCTTTGTATCAGTTGCATCAACGGGCGGCCGGGCAATAAATGGTCGTTCGAGGCAGAAGGGCCTTCTGCATTCAGTGTGAATATCCTGTTGCAGGGGCGCATGCAGGCAGCGTTCGACGACGGCGGCGTGCTCGATGCCCGGGCAGGATCTGCGATCATGATGGCAACCGGCCAGTATGCGAAGGGCTGGGATGTGCTCGACAGCGAATCCGAAGGCGCGTTCCGCATGGTCAGCATCCACATTCCCCAGACGGCCATGACCAGCCTGACCGGATTGCAGATGGACGACCTGAAACAGCGCATCTGCACTACCTCGGGCGACCAGTCGCATCTGGACGCTTTTCTTGGCGTTATGCCTGCATCCAGCAGTTTGCAGCGTCTGGCGGGCGAGCTGCTGGGTTTTGAAAGCATCTATCCGGGCAGCTGCATTTCGCGTGATCTCTATCTTCGTGCCAAGGCCTTTGAAGCGGTTGCCTGCTTCCTGCGGGAAAACCTGGCCCAGCAACGGGCCAGCCTGCCTGTGCCGGCAGACCGGCCGCGGCTGCTGGATGCGAGGGCCTTGCTGGAACGAAGCTACGACCAGGAATGGAGCGTGCAAACGCTGGCGCGTGCGGTGGGGCTAAACGAAAAACGCCTGCAATCGGGCTTTCAGGCCCTGTATGGCTGCTCGGTACACAGTTGCCTGACGCGCATACGGCTGGATGCCGCCGTGGCGCTCTTGCAGCGCGGTGTCAGCGTGACGGAAACGGCAGTCAGTTGCGGATTTTCAAACCTCAGCCATTTCAGCCGGATATTCAGGAACCATACCGGCGTTTCACCCAAGCAATGCGCCCTGGGCATGCAGGCCAGGCGGCAATAGCGGGCAATTGCGGGCAATTCTTGGCATTTTCTGGCGCCTGCGGGCCAGCACACTCAACACCGGCCATGGCCGGTGTTTTCAATTTTTCAATTCGATATTGCAACGCCTGGCGAGACATGAATGCCATTGCCTCACAGGTGCTCGCCGGTATTTTGTGGTGCAACAAATATTCTCGAATAGTCAAATTTTTCCCGTAAACCGTTAGCAGCCAGCACATATTTTCGTGATCATAGGCCTTGGCTGGCAGAGGGTAGTGAGCCCAGCATGCGGCCCTGCCCATAAGGCGCCAGGCCTCAACACTGCGTCTGCGCCAGCACAACCGGGGCAAGATGCCATCAAGAGCACAGCCTGAGCGATGGGCGATCATCGGTAAATATGTAAATGCCTATCATTACTTATATCGTTTATTTTTATTCATCAAATGAAATTTCCTAGAGACAAGGCAGTGAGCCACACGGAACTGCTTGCCGTTGCCGGGCAGCGGCGCCGCAAGCTTGCGCCGTTTCCAGCAGGAACGGCGGTACCGGTGCGCCCGCGGCAATTGAGCCTGGCCATCGTACTGGCCCTGGCCGGGCAGGTAGTGCTGGCCCAGGAAGTGCAAGAGCGCCTGCCATCCGGGGATCAGGATGCCCAATCTGCCCAGATGCCTGCGGATGCCGGACATGCCCAGGTGCTGGACGCGGTAGAGATCCTAGGCACGGCGGAAGAAAACAAGACGATTGGCAATACGGCGGGGGCCAGCAAAGAGGATATCGAGCGGCGCGGTGCCAGCCACATGAGCGACCTGATTGACCGGATATCAGGGACGTCGGTCAACAGTTTGTATGCCAGGCCGGAAGTGTCTGTAGGGGTGCAGGGGATTGCGGGGCATGGGCGTGTTTCTCAGTCGCTTGAAGGTATTACACAGAACTTCCATGCCTTTACCAAAGATATTGGCCAGACCGGCTCGATTTTCGTTGATCCTCAGTTTTTGAAATCCATTGACGTTACCAGAGGTGTGAATGCCAGCACTGGTAGCTTGGGAAGCTTAGGCGGCTCTGTTGATTTCAAATACCTCGACCTAGACGACATATTGCTTCCTGGCAGAAGTTTTGGCGGGATGGTTCGCGGTTCTACCGGGTTCAGTAAATACAAGAATGGACAAAAGCCGTCTGGCTCATTCTTTCTGGGCGGAAGAAGTGAGCGCTGGGATGTGATGGTAGGCGCGGCTGACAGTGAAAATGATGCCTATAAGATAGGTAGTCATTTTGATGATGGCGATATGCTGAAGTATTTTCATGCAAGAAACCTTAATTTTTACGACAACATAAATAATCCAGAGCTCAATTGGGGGGGAGGGTGCCGCTATCAGGTTCGCGGAGTCAGTAGCGGAAGTAGAGATGGAATGGAAAACTGCCAGCTCTCTCCTGAACGCCTGAATCAACTCAAGCAGGCAGCAAAGTCTGGTGCTTTGGAAGGTACAGAAAAGAAAGCCGAATCACAGATGCTGCGTCTGCGCCATTATTTTAATGATGATTATCAGCAAAGCCTGGAGATGTTTGCGGCAAACAGTCGCGCAAAATATCAGACTGATCAGCAGCCTCAGATTATCATCCCGGAAGGTTGGGGGACTGCAGAGCCTGCATATTGGGCAAAAAATCCTTGGTTTATTGCTACCGAGATGAAAAGCCAGGTTATCAGCCTGAAATACAAGGCAGTCGTTTCGGATTTAATTAATCCTGAAATAATGCTATACCACGAGCAACAAAAACGAGATCAACAGTGGAAAGGTGTCAGGGGGACTGGTGCCGTTGGTCAGGATATGCACTACTTTGTAGATAACAGTTCCAATGGGCTCAAGCTGAGTAATGCCAGTCATTTCCAAGCATCGCTTGTCGGCCCATTGCGCCTGGATTCTTCATTCGAGTTTCGACGTACTCATAAAGATGTCGATAGTTTCAGCGAAGCCGACTGGTTGGAGGAAGACAAAAAGAACCGTGGCTTACCCTATACCCTTGCGCAGGAATGGGATCCCAGTTCAAAAAACAAATCTTCAGGTTTTGCGCTGAATTTGAGTACTGAAGGGGATGGGCCATGGCAGGCCAGTGCTGGTGCTGGTTGGCAGCGAGTGACAATGGATGTGGACTCTCCCAGATTTAGGACTGGAAATATTGCAAAAGAGGGAATAGTTCCTAATACTACAACACTCTTAAATGCTTATCGTAGTCAAGGCTACTCTTTTGGAGAAGCCCGGCGCATGGCGAATGCGGAAAGTACAAGAATATTCAATGAGATGAAGTTGGATCCTGATAGCGACAATGGGAATAATCGCTTTAATTTGGATGATAAAAAACATGGTTTTAATTTGAGGCAAGCCAATTTCAACTTGCAATATACACAACCAGGGACGGGTTTGACGGCATATGGCTCTATTGGTTACAGTGAACGAGCGCCGACAAGCAATGAAATGTATACATCTGGCCCCTGGTTGAAGCAACTGTTTGTCGCCAATCCTCATCTGAAAAAAGAAAAAAATCTTTCCTTGCAATTGGGAGTTAACTATCATAAAGAAAGATGGTTGACGACCTCAGATGAATTTAATGTGGGTCTTGGGTATTATCGAAATCGCATACGCAATCACATTGGCTACGGCCCGATATGGATGGAAAACGATGCAGTTATGAATGGCAAAAGCTCTGTTGGGGGGGCTGTTGCTAACGTCAATAATGAGGCGGCAGTCGTTCGTCATGGCTTTGAACTGAACCTTGCCTATAAACAGTCGTTGTTTTATGTGGGTGGTAATTTGACTCTTCCACTTCGGCATAACAATAAAATGTGTAATTCGCTCCTGCCGAGCGGGAACGCTTATTACGTCACCTATGATGCAGAGGGAAATGCTGTTTTCTCACAGGTAGGGGGCCAAGGGCCGAGTTCATGTTACTCAGGCTGGAACTGGATGGAAACCAGCTTAATCGAGCCTATTCGAGGAAGTCTCACAGCAGCCCTGACGCCTTACAACGGGAAAATGGAAATAGGCAGCACCTTGCATTTCCGAGGAAAACAACGTGCGTCTTATTACTACATCAAGGATGCTCAAGACCCCAGCAACAACTCATTAGGGCCATTGCCCAATGGAGATGGCTGGATAGATGCCTATCTTTGGCCGAAAACTATCAAATTTGATCTGTTCTTTAACTACCGATTTAACGATCAACTGAAAGCAGGAATTTACATTGCCAATCTAACTGATGAGTTTGATGGTACGCCGACCTCTTTGGGATACAACTTTTATCCAGGCCGCACCGTTACAGCTAACTTGGAGTACAGATTTTAAGTTTTTCGCTGTTTCGGCCATCTGGGTCGGAACAAATTTTGCCGGAGTTGCGACCGGCTTGTGAAACAGGAGAGACATCATGTCTTTGAAAACTGCAATCGACGACTGGCGTGATAGCTACGATGAAACCATCATCGACACGCAACATGATCCGGCCTATATCGGTTCGGTGAAGGCCACGAACGGCAATATCTACGAAGGTATTGCAATTTACCAAACCGGCAACAAGATCTACGACTTCAACGTGTACGCGGGACAAGGTGTGGATCATGTCAATGCCATCAACGGTGGTGGCAAGTTCGTGGTGGAATCGACTGGCGGCTTTTCGTGGGATACGGCAGTTGCAACGCCACCTTCGACCCCTGGCGGCTACGATGGTACCTACAATTTCGTGACATCTGGTTCACTGAATAAGTTGTCGCTCGGCTACACCCCCTCGGGTGACAACAATCCCTCTCCGGATGCTGCCACACTGACTGCGTTCAATACCAGCTATCCGCTGTTGGTAGTCAACGGTTTCAATATCGCCGTGGACTACGCCGCCACGTTGTTTGGCTCGGGATACAACGGCAACACGGCTATCAGCGTGTCGGCAACGGCCTCCGATGGCACCGTGCTTTCCAGCATCCTGGCTAACGCCAGCCTGTATGAGAACGCAACGCTGAACTCTGCCGTGCTGTACAGCCTGGCGTTCGACAACACCGGTGTTCAAGCCTTCGAGTGGGTGCTGGATAAGTACCTGGAGTCCAAGGGTTCGGATATCACCGACTCGTGGGCAGACATCCAAACTGCACTGTCTGGCACTGGCGTGTCGATCAGCTACTACGACTACGCTCCCAGCAGCGCTGTTGCAGCTGATGCATATGCCGTCGCTGCTGCAGAAGTCGAAAGCGACCTCCTGCTGGCCGCGTAAGCAGCCATTCCAGAAATGCAAGAGGTTTGATCGGAAAAGTGCTGGTGATTTTCTAGCGGGAAGATCCACCACTTGACCGGGTAGTACCGGGGCCTGGCACTTTGCGGCCAGGTTCCGGGTTCCGGAAGCCGTTGATTCTAGCGGTTTACGGAAGCCCCTGCAAAAACACTTTGCAGGCAGATTTCGGCTTTCCCCTTGCCAGTGGGGAGGGGGATTTTTTTCCGTAAAAAAGGCTGGGGATGTAATGACGGCGGATAAATCCCGGCCGGCAGGGAGTGCGCGTGGTGAATTGGCCCGTGCCCTGCTGACCTATAAAAGCAGTTTTGTGCACATCGGCGTGTTTTCCGGTGTCATCAATATCCTGATGCTGGCCCCTGCCCTGTACATGCTGCAAGTGTATGACCGGGTGCTGACGTCCGGTAATGAGATGACCTTGCTGATGCTGACGCTCATCTTGCTGGGCATGTACGCGTTCATGGGGGCACTGGAGTGGGTGCGCTCGCTGGTGGTGCTGCGCCTGGGCACGGGCTTTGACCGCCAGCTGGCGCCACGTGTCTATGACGCGGCCTTTAGTGCCAACCTCAGGACCGGCAAGCTCAACGCAGCGCAGCCGCTGGAGGATTTGCAGCAGCTGCGCCAGTTCGCCACCGGCCAATCGCTGTTCGCGCTGTTCGATGCGCCGTGGTTCCCGGTGTATGTGCTGGTGATGTTTTATTTCCACCCCGCACTGGGCTGGTTTGCCCTGGGCGGCACGGTGCTGCTGATGTGCGTGGCCTGGATCAATGAGCGTGTCAGCCGCCCGCATTTGCAGAGAGCCGGGGAACTGGCCATTGCGTCGCGCCGCGATGCCGGCGCAAATTTACGTAACGCCGAGGCCATAGCCGGCATGGGTATGCTGGCGAACCTGCGCCGGCGCTGGGCCGGACAGCATCTGGGCTATGTGCGTGAACAGAACCTGGCCAGTGCACGCATGGCGAAGATACAGGGCTGGAACAAGTCATTGCGCATGGCGGTGCAATCCCTGGCGCTGGGCCTGGGGGCGTGGCTGGTGCTGGAACACCAGATGACGGCAGGCATGATGATCGCAGGCTCCATCCTGCTGGGCCGCGCCCTGGCACCCATAGACCAGATTATCGGCGCGTCGCGCCAGTGGACGCAGGTGAAGGAGGCCGAACGGCGTTTGAGCCGTTTGCTGGAGGATTTTCCGCCGCTGGCAAAAGGCATGGATTTTCCCAGGCCGGCTGGCAATCTGGCGGTCGAGCAACTGCTGGCTGCTCCCCCTAGCCAGACCCAGGCGGTGCTGCATGGCATTCACTTCAAGCTGGCAGCGGGAGAGACACTGGTCGTGATCGGCCCATCAGGTTCGGGCAAGACGACGCTGGCGCGTTGCCTGGTCAATGCCTGGCTACCTTTGCGCGGCAAAGTCAGGCTGGATGGTGCCCCGTTGGACCAATGGCGGCCGGAAGCTCTGGGGGCGCTGATCGGCTACCTGCCGCAGGATGTCCAGTTGTTCGCGGGGACTGTGGCAGAGAACATCGCCCGGTTTGCGGCCAGTGAGGCTGGCCGGGTGGATGAACAACAGGTCATTGCCGCTGCGCAGATGGCTGGCGTGCATGAATTGATTCTGCAACTGCCCGACGGCTACCAGACACAACTGGGAGAAAACGGCATGGGCTTGTCGGGCGGCCAGCGCCAGCGGGTGGGGCTGGCCCGCGCCCTGTATGGCGAACCCTGCCTCGTGGTTCTCGACGAGCCGAATGCCAACCTGGATGAGGCGGGTGATGCGATGTTGGCTGAGGCCATCGCCCGCATCAAGCGGGCCGGCATCACCCTCGTACTGATTACGCATAAACCCAACATCCTCAAGCTGGCCGACAAACTGCTGGTACTGCACGCCGGCGCACAGGCCGACTTCGGCCCGCTGGCCGAGGTGATGCAGCGCATGCAGCGTGGCGCGCCGCCCAGGGCGCCTGCCAGCATGCCACAGCCTCGGGCCATGCCCATTCCCACCTACGGGGCGGCGATGAATTATGCACAACGCAAGGAAGGAGCATGAGCATGCCAGTGAACACAGGGGCCTTGCCGGTGGGCGCCGGCTTGATCGACGCCAGGGATGAACTGCTGTCGGTGGACGAACGATACTTTGTGCGCCTGGGCTGGCTCATCGTGCTTGTCGGTGTGATGGGGTTTCTCGGCTGGGCCATGCTGGCACCTTTGGATGCTGGGGTGCCGGTAGAAGCCAAGGTGGTGGTCAGTGGCAATCGGAAAGCGGTGCAGCCGATCACCGGCGGCCGGGTTGAACGCATTCTGGTCAGCGAAGGCCAGCGCGTGCAGGCGGGGCAGGTATTGGTCGTGCTGGAACCCAATGTTGCAGCCAATCAATTGGATTCCCTGCAATTCCAGTTCTTCAGCAGCCTGGCGATGGAGAACCGCTTGATGGCAGAACGTGATGGCCTGAGCGACATCCGCTTCGATGAGCGCCTGTTGCAGGCCGGGCAGGAGGGACAGGCCCAGGGGGCGGAGATCATCCAGGCGCAGCGGCAATTGTTCGACAGCCGCCGCAGAGCCCAGCAAATCACGCTCGATGGCCTGGAGGCTACCTTGCGCGGCCTGCGCGAGCAGCGCGACAGCCTGCTGCGCATCCTGCAATCTCGCCTGAGCCAGCGCGAGGCCTTTGAGCGCCAATTGGCCGGGCAGCGTTCGCTGGCGGCCGATGGCTTGTTGGCGCGTAACCGTTTGCTGGAGTCCGAACGCCAGTTCCTGCAATTGGTTGGGGCCGTTGCCGATGACCAGGGGCGTTTGGCACAGTTGCAAGGCCAGGTGCAGGAATACCAGCTGCGCCTTGTGCAGCAGCGCGAGGATTATCAGAAGGAACTGCGCACGGCGCTGGCCGAAACCCGCACGCGTACGGCAGACCTCGGCGCGCGCCTGGACAGCGCGCGATATGACGTGGGCAACATGCAGATTCTGGCACCCACCGAGGGCATCGTGGCCGGCCTGGCTGTTTTCACCCAGGGCGGCGTGGTCAGTGCCGGAGACAAACTGATGGACATCGTGCCGTTGGACCAGCCCTTGATAGTTGAAGGCCGCCTGCCTGTTCAGGACGTGGACAAAATACATGTCGGACAGCCAGTAGAGCTGGAATTTGCGGCATTCAATCGCGCGTCGACCCCCAGGCTGCCAGGCACCGTCAAGACCGTTTCCGCAGATCGTCTGGAAGATCCTTATCAGGGCTTGCCGTACTACCACGTCGAAATCAATGTTGATGAATTACAGGGCAGGGAGGTGCTGCCGGGCCTGCAATTACAGCCGGGCATGCCAGTGACCGCCTTCATCAAGACTGGCGAACGCACCATGATGAGCTATCTGCTCAAACCCTTGCGCGACCGTGCCCGCCTGGCGCTGACGGAGGAATAAATGACTGGGCCGGAGATGACGGAAATGGGTGGGTGGCGAACCGGGAAAAGGGGGCAGCGGGCAGGCATTCGAGGGGGGCGGGCCATCGGGCGTGTGTCTCATCCGGTGTCGATAGCAGTGGTGGCTTTGCTGCTTTGCCTGGATAGCGGCCATCATGCTCAGGCAGAACCTGCTGGCGTCCAGCCACCATCCGTATTGGTGCTGCGCCAGACACAACCCGTGGCATTCGCCGCACCGCATCAGCTTGAAGACCAGGCATCGGACAGGCAGGCGGAACAGTTGCCCGCACTGGATCTGGTGCAGGCCTATGAGCGCATGCTGCTCAATGACCCGCAAGTGCAGGGTGCGCGTGCGGCGCAGCTGGCGGGGCAGGACGCCGGCAAACTTGCCCGCGCCGCCTTGCTGCCGCAGGCCTCCATCAACTACATGCGCAACCGCACGCAGCAGACGGAGTATTACGACAGCCCGTTGACCGGCCATGTGCGCGCCGAAGATACCTTCTATGGCCGCCGGGCCGGCCTGACGGTCGAACAGACGCTTTTCGATTATTCGGCCATCAGCACTTACCGCATGGGCAAGACACAGGCGGAATATGCGGATATCCAGTATCGGCTGCAATTCCAGCAGCAGGCGGTAACGCTGATCGACGCCTATCTGAATGCCGTACTGGCCCGGGATGCGCTGGCGTTGGCGCGCAGGCAGGTGCGTGTGTACCAGGACATGCTCAATGGCAACGAACGCTTGATGGCCGAAGGCGAGGGCACGCGCATAGACATACTGGAAACCCGCACCCAGCTTGGCGCCACCCAGGCAGAACTGGTGAACCATGAAAATGCGCTGGCTGACCGGCTGCGGGAATTGTCTGCCATCGTGGGGGCAACGGTCACGGCCTCAGCGCTGCTGGACATTAATCCGCATTCAGGCGCACCGGCTTTACCGGAAGATGACCTGGCGGTTCTGCAGGCAGACATCCAGCAGCAGAACCCGGAGGTCCAGGCGGCGCGTCTTGCTGTGCGTTACAACGACCTGACCGTCGAACGGGAAAAAGGCCAATTCATGCCCAGGGTGTCACTCTTTGCCACGCATGAGCGCATCGTCTCCGACACCATCAATAACAAAGGGCGCGATTACAGGAGCAACACAATCGGCCTGCAAGTCTCCATCCCCATTTTCAGTGGCGGTTCCAGCTATTACGCCACCCGCCAAGCCAGCCATCGGCTGGAACAGGCCCAGCATGAGCTGGAACAAGTGACACGCAGCACGGTCACGACGCTGGAACAGTACTACCGGGTTTATCACGGTAGCGCGGAGCGTGTGAAAACCTTGCAGCAGAATGTCGCTGACAGCATGGAACTGATTGCGGCCATGCATAAAAGCGTGGCTGGCGGCGAACGCACCAACACGGATGCCCTGCATGCCGAACGGGAATCCTACCGGGCGCGGCAGGACCTGATACGCAGTCATGTGGAATGGCTGCAGGCCTATGCCAAGCTGCAATTCTATGCCGGGCGGTTTTCTGAGGACGATGTGCTGGCGCTGAATGGGCAGTTGGTGGCGCAGGAGGGGAATTGAAAAACGTTAGTGACTGATTGCTGTATCCGGCTTTTTGTTTGCTGCTGGGGGGCTGACCGCTTTCGAAAATCGGTTTTATTTTTCTGGGTGATGTCGTTGTATCTGTCCCGCTAGGCGAATATGGGTAGAGGGTTGACTTTATCAGAATGAAGTGATTCTGATATGAATGGCTATTTAATAAATATTTGAGAGGTTTGCGGTGGAGAAAAATCTGATTGCGTGGCTGTCTTTGAGCATCAGGCCGCGGAGCTTGATGTTAAGTGCTTGGGCTTTTGTTTTGTGTTTTGGCGGTTTGTTTTTGTTGGTGTTTTTTGTTTCTAACGGCTTTGCCCCTGATTTTGAACCGTCCGAAATTTTGGTTACGTTGGTTGGTGCAGCATTTGCGACCCTGTTTTTGCTGGTGGTTCTTGCTTTTTTGATGGCTTTGGGTGGTAATCCTCCCGCAAAAGCGATGAAGACAGAAGTAGAATTTTCTCGTTGAGGAGGTCAAATTTCGAGATTGAGCCGGACGGTGGCATGTTCTTGTAGATTGAGCATCCCGACACCGAAGACCCATCCGATTACATCGAGCGCCTGGAGGCAAGGGACATCCTCTTGATGCCCGGAAGCTCCTTCTCGGTATCGCAAAACTTTCGCGGCAAAACCCGTATCAATGTCGCCCACCTGACCAAGGACATTGCGCACTACTTCGACACGAAGGGGACAGCAGTGCGATAGCGTGCTGGGACGCGCATGCTTGGGTCATTACATACAGACTCAGGCTAGTTAAATTTCGGACGATTCACTTTTATAAAGTCTAATGCTTCTCAAAATATCGTCATTGGGGAGAAGTAATCCCCGGGGACTAAATATTTCTTGTTGCAGCCACAATAAAGCTGCATGCGCGTCTAGAAAAGTTCTGGCTGGTACGCCAAACAACCTCTCTGCGTTTATCTTGCTTATCCGCTCATACTCGCTGGGCGGAACCACGGTTGCTATACCAATCACTTGTTCCCGAATGCGCGAAGCTTGATCTTGAAGCCATGATTTTGTTGAGTTCCCAGAGCCAGCTGAACGCTCGGTAGACTGTGGGTCTAAAAAAACTCGCAATATGGAAAATGACTCATCCTGAGCCAGCCAGTCACTCCAGGCAGACATGAATTTTTCTATGTCTTCCAGAGAAGATGCACCGTGTGCAAGGCTAAGTGCCAAGGGCCAGTGAGAAATATCATGACGAATCATGGGATGTTCCTTTCAGGCGAAACAGGTTACGGGTTAATAAGTTCAATATTGATGCCGGCATGCCAAATGTCTGCGTTTCTGTGAGTTGTGATAAGCACAGTGCTTGGCAAGATTCGTATGGCTTCAGCGATCTTCCTCTCTGTATCCTCATCGAGTGCCGATGTGGCTTCATCCAAGATCAAGATTGGCGCATTTTTGATTAACGCCCGGGCAATGGAAACACGCTGGCATTCACCGCCAGAAAGAGCTGAACCATGAAGCCCGACAGACTGGTGAATTCCCAGTTCGGAGCGCTCAATCACCTCACCGAGCGAAACCATTTGTGCGATCTGCAAGATCTCGTCGTTTGAAGCATCTGAGCGTCCTAAACGTATGTTTTCCGCCAACGTGCCGGTAAAGACAATTGGGTTCTGGGAAACATAGGCGATGCGTTTTATCAAGTCGCTATGACGCATGCGACTTAGCTCAAAGCCGCCAACGGTGATGCTTCCTTTCTCTGGATCATCAAAGCGCATTAGCAACTCAAGCAGTGTGCTTTTTCCGGTGCCACTACGGCCCGAGACAAGTACCCGAGAGCCTTCAGGAATCTGCGCATTCAAATTTTTCAGGACTGGGCCATAAGTTACCTGCCGAATTTCTATATCGTTATTGGCAGGTGAGACTTGGGCTCCGGTGTCAGGCTCCTGTAACGTGGGAACCCGCGTGGCTCTGCGATAGTTATCAAGCCCGGCACGCAGATTGTTGATCCCCAATCCAGCGTGTGCCAACGCGTCAAGCGGTGCGGCCGCACGCAAAGTAAGCATGATTAATGCCAATCCCAGATATGAACTATCGAAGCCTTCGAGCAGCCAGATCGCCAGTAGTCCAGCCAGAGGGAGGATGCCAGCCAACATCGAAGAAAACATTGCGAGAGCCGTTGCGCTATTGGTTCGGCTAAGGGCCTCTTCTTCGTGCGCCCAACTCGACTCTACGCGCTTGATGGCCTTGTCAGGACCTGTTGCAGTTCGCAGTATCTCCAGATGCTCCAGCAGCTCCAATGCGCTTCGTGCCGAATTAGACTCAAGTTCTTGCCGTTTTGAGTCCTGGTGTATCAGTTTTTTTTGCGAGAAGAACTGAATCAGAAATGAGCCAATCAGCAAAACCGCAATACAAGATGCAATCCATCCGTTGGCAAGCCATACCATGCTCACTACCAATACGATCGGGATTAAGATGGCATAAATGAAAGCTTGAATTTGATGGGGCGGAAAGCTCATCAACCCGGGAATGTTTCGCCCAGCAACCGTTCCAATTAACGCCCGATTCTGCTCGGTAAACCACGACAACTTGGCTTGAGACAAGGCCTTGCCAAGCACATCGTACAGTGTGCCAGCCAGTCTAACCCCAACATAAAAACTGCTGCGCTGAATGACTACGGTCACGACGACGGAAATCAATGCGCAGAGCAGAACCGTTCCAGGTGTCTGCTGGTGAATAATTGCCCAAGCCAAAGCGATATATGCCCATGCTTCCAAGGCACCAGCAACGGTCCATCCCAAACCGATGGCGATGAGCTGGTTCTTGATGTGGAAAGATGGATGGTTTTCCGTGTTCATTTGGGCATGCTCCCATGATTCGCCAAGTTGAGATTCATGTGGCTGCTTACCCTGTTTATGAGGCTGTGATCGTGAGTCACGATGATGACGATCTTGTTCTGGCTGACGGCAAGCGTTTGGATTTCCTCCATCAAGTCTGAGGCGGTTTTCGCATCCAATGCGCTGGTGGGTTCATCAAGCAATATGACCGTGGCAGGCGTCAGAAAAACATGCGCCAATCCAACACGCTGGCGCTCTCCGCCAGAGAGGTTCTTTGTCTCAGTATCCAGTGGTATGTCTATCTGCGCCTTCCGGAGTGCTTGTACAAGCTGTTCATCCGTTGCATCAGAGGACGATAAGGATAAATTGTCACGAACAGAAGTTGCGAGCAGATCTGTGCCCTGTGGAATAAGGCGAATCCAGCGACTTCTGGTGTTTTCATCCAGCTCATAAATATTCTTGTGATCCAGCATGACCATGCCACGGTCTGGGCATGCGAAACCTGCCAATGTCTTCAATAATGTGGTTTTTCCTATTCCGCTCTGGCCGGTTATTGCCGTGAGGGTTGCTGGCAGAAACTGGTAATTCAAGTCATCCAGCAGTTCTCGGTCATGGGCCAATATGCTGACCTTGTTCAGCTCCAGAGACCTTGGTGGTGAGGCGAGAGACTCATGGCCTGAAGGGATAAACTGCTCCCTCAGGAACTCTGCCAGACGATTGGCGGCAGCTTTGCCAAGGGCAACATAGTCCAGTCCATGCCCGAGCTTCATCGCAGGAGTGACAACCGCGAGGCTGAACAGCAAAGCAGCGCCCAGCGCGACCGCATCCCGCTGATATGACATGGAATAGGCAATGGCATAAGTGGATACCGCTTGAAGAAGGGCAATTGCGATGGCAGCAGGCGTTGCAACAGAACTAACCCAATCAACCATCCCTGATGTGAATTGGCGAGCTGCAGAACGATATGAAGCGAGTGCTCCCACTTGTGCGCCAAAAATTCGGTTGACGCGAACACCTCGTGCGTAGTCATCGACTGCACTCAATATCCCACTCATCGCCTTGGCGCGCTGTTTCCCATAGCGTGCCGACAGCTTGGGCATAACGACAAGATAGTAGAGTGCCGTCAATGCGCCAGGAATCAGTGCCAGCAACATTGCCGGACCTGCAGCCCATACAAGCAATGTGATAGAAGCAATCGGCACCACAACAAAAGTGGTCAGCTCTGCCGGCAGGTGAGCCACCATATGGTGCAACGCGGAAATATCGTGGGAAATGAGGCGTTTGAGCTTATCGTCACCATAGCGAGCCAAGGTGCTAGAGGGTATCCGAACCAAGTGAGCTGCCACGGTCCTCCTCAAACGAGTTGTAAAAGAAGCCTCGGCGCTGTGGCATAGAAATGACGACCATGATGACAGTGCACCGCCCGCCAACCACAGCGCACACGCCCATATGGCCCATTCTGATGAAAGATCGCCCAGCAACTGAATAAGACACCAAAGCGCGGCGAGCATGAATAAACCGGAGAGAGCACTACCTAATGTGCCAATAATCAACTTGGGCAGTGATGGTTTTAAAGTCTCTAAAATATCTGGACCCAATATACTTTTTATCATTTTCCCTTCTTTGGTTCTCATGATATTAATGCCTTGCTGCTGATAACAGCATTTACAAAATGCACATTGCATTAATGGCCAGATTTAAGTATCAATTATCAAATGAGTATAATAACGCCATGACTTATGGTGCGCACTAGAACGCCAAGACAATATCTATGCGATTCGGCCAATTATCTATGGATGTCGGTGATGATTGTTTTGTGCCACTGATTTCATGACGATGGGCTGAATCGTCTATAGATATCGTATTTTTGCTATTTCATTTCATTAAGGTGCTGCCTGCGTTCGACCATGACATGGTCATTAGGCAGATCCAGCTGACGGATATAATCGCCATCCTTAAAAGACACCACAATGGCATCACCGACCCCACGAAACAGGATCACTACTTTTTCATAAGCGGTAAACCCTTGTGGGGCGGTTGCAGTTGACACCTCCAGCGATTGAGGGAACATCTGGTTGTAGGGCGCTTTTACATACAGGATGGGATGCTCCACACGAATTTGTGCCAGGCGCATTGCACCGTCGAGCAACTGTCCTATGGAGTTGCTCATCAACAATGGCAGCAAGACGACGACAGCGATACTGACAAAATAGAGGTGCTTATGCCGGTTCAAACCGGCAGGTTTTGGGCTCCCCGGCACGGCCAGGGGTTGCTTGCTTTGTTCTGGAGCCATCGTACTGGCCTCATCAGGCTCAACGGCCTGCCGTGACTGCTTGTAGCGGGCTCCTGTATCGACAGCCAGGGAATAAAAAACATACAGCGCTACAACCATCAAAAAAAGGTTGAGGTAGGCGCGCCAGTCATAGCCGGCCAGCCATACCGCAAAGATGACACCTATCAAGGCGTATGGAACGGACCACCAGGCAAATCTTGCCAACTGGTAGACCTGTTTGTCTTTGGCACGAACTATTTTGCTCACTCCCCAGAAAATACCTTGCAGCACAGGCCTGAGCAGCCAAGCTATCGAGATTCCCAGCGAAACCATGCTACCTAGGAAAATGGCATAGACTGCGCCGAAACACCCGGCCACGACCAAGAACAGCAAGCCATCCCCAAGCGTCATGCCTTGAGGGAAATAGCCGATTCGCAACGAATAAAAGATAGCTGTGATACAGCCCAGGGCAATGCTCAGCTTGACGCAGGCACCAGCCAACTTCGAGGCGCTTTCGACGGAGGGCTCGATAGAAGACAGAATGGTTTTCACGTGTGATTGTCCATAAGAATTAGATGGTCAACATGAGATTTGCGCATTTGCACTGTGCAAAAAAAGCGACTTGGCAGCCTCACGGCAGCAATTCAATCCCATACGGCCGTAGTACCCACGCCAGCAATCCATAGCAGGCTGCGGTGATGCACAGTGCAACCACAATACTGAACCAGAAGCCAACGCGTGATAGAAGCCAAGGGAAGACGAGAAACATAGGCAGCGTAGGCACTACGTACCAGAAGGTATACCAGGCATGGTTGGCAATCTTGCTGGTGGGCTGCTGCTCCAGATAAAGCCAGATCAGCGCAAGAAATGTCACCAGTGGCATCGCTGCAAGGAACGCGCCCAATTTGTCGCTGCGCTTGGCCAGCTCCGAGACGCCAACCACGACGGCGGCTGTCACCATATACTTCGTAAGAATCCAGATCACGGCAGCACCATCAGAAGCTCTTCTCAAACTTCAGTGCTACCTCGGTCTGCTGGTACTCGTACGCCCAGTCGATGCTGCTGTTGTTGAGCGTACGCTTGAGGTAAAGATTGGGCGTAATGCCCTTGAAGGCAAAACGTGGCATGCCGACGTTGAGGATCAAGATCCGCTGGCGGTCCTGGCGGCGCCCGCCCAGGAAAGCGTCTTCCGCATCGTGTCGCAAGCTGCGATACAGCGCCGTGGCATTGACGCTGATGCCCGCATCGAACATGTGATACAGGCCCAGGTTGGCCATGTACTCCTTGCTGCTGGCGGTTGCCTGTGGCTTTTGCTGGCGCGTGTAGTTCAGGCCGCCATAGACTGCCGTGCTCGCGTTGAGCATGTAGGAGCCAAAAAGCCCGAACTGGTTTTCATCATAGTCGTCGAAATAGACGCTCTCGCGTGCCTTGAAGTTGATGTGCTTGCGCTGCGCATTGATACCGATCTGTGCACGTTCGGTTATGTTGCGCTTCCACTCCGCACGCAAGCCCAATGCCTGGTAGCGCGAATGGCGGTTGCCATAGTTGTGCTCGAACAGCGGCGTAATGGACACATCGTCCAAGGCACTCAAATAGTTGTAGCCTGCGTACAGAATGCCCGTGTTTTCATCGAAGTGCACGGCATCATCCGTCTCTGAACCCTCCTTGTGCTGGCGGAAGAACTTGCCATAACCAATGCCTCGCACCAGGGCATTGTGGTGGCCGGCCAACTGCCAGCGGCGGCTCAGGGTCAGGTCATACACCATCGAGGCTGAACGAATTGGATCTGGCATGGTGCGTGAAGTCGGAAAGCAGCCGAACTCCGGAAAACACACCTCAGACACCAGCGTTTTGCCGTTGGCCTGGTTGATATTGCTGTTGTAGCCCATGCCCAGCGACAACGAGCCGTGCCAGGCATCGCGTTCATGCAGGGCCCCTTGGAAGCCCTCAATCACAGGGCGAATCTCGTCGGGGATGCCGCTGGTCGAGACCTGCTCGAACATGCGGGATGCCTCGCGTGACTGGTTATCCTCAAAATACACCCGGGCCAACTCCAGCCGGGCGCGGGCATGGTCAGGGTTGGCCTGCAGCGCAGCCTCCAGCTTGCGAGTCGCTGTGCTGTAATCACGGCCCTCGCGGGCCAGCAAGCCTTCGGCCAACAGCACCACGGCAGGGTCATGGCCGAACAATTGTTGGTATTTCCGCAAGAAACCTTCCATGCGTACCCATTGGCGCCGGTTCATCGACACATAGATGGCCGGCTCCAGATCCTCCAGGGTGTTGTTGACCTGGTAGGTGGTGCCATCCAGCACAATCTGCGTGGTCGGGTCTACCCCGGGCGGTGTCTCATCGACCAGGTGCGAGCGCTCACGCTCGATGACGGAGCGGTCAATCTGGTTGAGCAGACGGCGGGTATCGTCCTCATCCGCATGGGCCAGACCGGCAGTCATGGCGACGGACAGAAGAAGAGCAATGCGGGTACGCTGATGCATGAATGCGGGCCTTGCGAATGAATCCGGGAACAAACGGTGCAATAAAAAGAAGGGGGAACGTCTCCCCCCTTCATGCCTCTTCAATCAGGCAAACAGCTCAACGCTTGGCACCGCCGAAGGCCATGTGGTCAGCAGCGCTGTTGGCATCCTTGTAGTAGCCCGCCAGTGCGCTGGCATTGGCACCGTAAAAACGCCCTTGGATGGAACCGTTGTTGTTCTGGAATGTCCCGTCTGCGGAAATAGCCGTGTTGGCGAAGCTGACGTAGCCCACATTACCGGTCAGGGAAGCCTTGCCACCTCCGTAGTTAGCCGTCAGTACGCCTGTGTAGACACCTGCTTGCGTGCCGGGGTTGTACTGGCGAAGACCAACCACGTCGTACTTGGCGTTGACCAAGGTCGGCATGCTGGTGGTCGGGTTTTCACCCACGAAGAACACGGTGCGCAGAGAATCGTTTTGGCCCACCATATTGGTGCTGCTGCCGTAGACTGGGCTGGTAGCCTTGGGTACCCACTCACCAAAATACACTTCATGACCGCTCACCTTGGCGATGCTGGTGTTGCCGAAGTGAGGACGGTCTGCGCCGACCGGGTCGCTGATCTGCCGCCACGTGTAGATCTCGGTACCATTTGGCGCACTCAGATTGCGCCAAGTCTGGGCCATGCGTAGCGTCGAGCCACTGACGTTGAACTCGATGAAGTAGTCAGGACCCGCTTGTGTGGTATATGCATTATCGGTCTGCAAAATCGGGCCGTTCTTCAAGCTTGAAAGTGCGGCGGTCGTACCATCAGGTGGGTTGGTGGTGGGAAACCCGATGCCTGCTTCATTGTTGCCTTGGAAAGTCGAAGAGCCAACTTTGATATAGTTCTCGTTTGACGATTTCCCTGCGACCGGCGCCGCGAAGGAAGTAATGGATGCAAGGGCCAGAGCAGATGCAAGGGCCAGTTTCTGAAGGTTCATGGTCTTTTCCATGTGATATCTCCGGTTGGTTGAGAAACGGACGTTTTTACAAAAACGGCCAAAAATCTATGAATTCAAATCTCAAAATCGTGCAGTCATCCCCATACGCACAGTTCTTCCCGGCGCAGGCATCACGACGCGCACCAAAGGATCTACGTAATAGCGATTGGTCAGATTGGTAACGCCCAGATCAAAATCCAGGTTGTCATTGACGCGATAGCTGGCATAGGCATCAAACACCAGAATAGGATTCCAATAATTGGGGGTGCTGTTATAAGTAATCAGTTTGATAGCAGAGAAATCGCTCTGATTTTTTGCGGCACTGTGATAAACCGCTCTTGTTCCAATTTCCAGTTTTCGCTCAAAGAAGCGCGCACCAAGATCAAGGTTGACTGAATACTTGGGCTGCAGACTCGTACGTGCATAGGTAAGGGGGAAGCCTCCATCCACACATTCGGATACGCGGCCATAAACCGGGTCTAGAAACGATGCATAATCTTTATCGCACAGCTTCTGTTTCAGCCGATAAGTAGCACCAATATTCATGAAATATTTGCCACTATCAGCACGCGCCTGTAGTTCGATACCCGAAAGCTTTTTCTCGGAGAACTGCAAGGTATTCATGTTCCAGTCGCTATCGATGTAATCCTTGATACGATTGTTGAAGTAGTTGATGCGAAAATCTGCATATTCCAAAGAGTCAAAGTGCGCGATCAGATTTTGAACGTAGCCGATTTCCCAGTTGTAAGCGTGTTCAGGGGAGGTGACCACCCCAGCCAAGCTGTTGGAGCCCGATGCACCATTCGAGTGGGCAGAATTGCTAGACTCAAATAAACTTGGGAAACGCACGGCCTCCGAATAGCGTACATAAACTCTTGCGTTATCGGAAATAAATGCCGTCAATCCAATGTGAGGAACCCACGCATGGTCTCTTTGTTTTTTAGGTTGCTCCCATTTATTCTGAGGGTCTGCGCCATATGTATAGCAAGATTTACAACCTTCACCTTGGATGACATATTTTGGCGCAGAGCCTTCTTTACCTTGCGCTCCGTCTACTGTTTCTGTCGCATCAATCTCTCCATTTGCAAATGGGTTGTTTTCTGAAAACCCGCGATGATCCCCGTTGTATGGAACAGATATTGTGGTTTCTTCTGTTTTATAAAAATATCCGTTTACTAGGCGAGTATCCTCACCTGAGAGTGCAAAGGAATCTGCGTCTGGATATTTCTCCAGAAATGCTGCCAGCCGATCCGGAAACCATTGGGTATAACGATCAACGTAACTTTGATAGCTATCCCGCTTTTCTTCAATCAATGTGGCGACTTCTTCGTCGCTCATCAGTTCTCGTACTTTAAAATCCCTAGATACAAAACCTCTTTGCACTGCCCAATCTTCATCCTGGGCAGCTCGTTTCTCAGCTAGTTGGTCATCAAAAGACCAGTAGTCGCTGTAACGTGCACCGGCATTAATCTGCAACCAACCAGCCGGGCGCCAGTCAAAATTGAAGCCAGCATTCCATTGCTGTCGTCTTCCTGCTCTGGGGCCCCAGTGCCGAGAACCCCAAGAGCTATAGGGGTTCTGCAGCCCCCACATCTCAGAAGCATCCTGCTGGCGTAGACGCTCTTTCGTCCAGTCACCAGAGACGGTTAGATCCAGCTTTTCATGCAGTTGAAAGTTATTGCTTAAATTGAAACCTGTTCGGCGATGGTCTGATATCTGTAATGCTCTTGGGCGAATAATAGGGTCGAAGTCTCCACTTCCAGGAATAGCATTGGGGACAGCAACGACACCATATGGGTCTTCTCCGTTCTGATGGCGTTCGCTGTCACTTTGAGTCATCCAAACTGCTGCTTTTAAATCAATCAGCCGATTGTTTTCTGGGCTGAAAGAATATCCAAGATTCCAAGTATCCTGTTTAACGGTGCTATACGGATACTGTTCTTGCGCGCCGTTCGTATTGAGTTCATTTTGCCGTTGTACAAGCCATTCATTTTTCCATGGAATAGTTTCGCCAAAGGTATGGTCATTACGCATGAAACTCATATTAATGGTCTGGTTTTCAGGCAGTCGCAGTGTGCCTTTTAGCAGTGTCGACTCAAGCTCACTGGATGTGTTTGCTACCTCCTGACCTGGAAGATAATACTGTGCGATATAACTAACGCTTGGCCGGTACGCTATGCCATGTGTAGAATTTGCAGCTTCAGCCGCATCCTCCATCCATGTATTCTGTTCATATTTTCCAGCCCCTCGTTTACCACTGTAATAATTTCCACGCTTTCGATAGCTATAAGCAGCCAAGAGATCAAAGTGCTCATGCTTTTTAGCTACGGCCAATCTATAAGCATTGTCGTCAAAATTAAAATCCCGGCCGCTCTTACCTTTTCTGCTTAGAGCACCTCCGGTGATCGTTGCTGGGGAAATACCTCCATATACATCAGGCGTTATTCCTAAATCCCGATAATCCTTCCCATACGCACTAAACGCCCGCTCATCAGGCTTCACCGAGTTGGTCGCTGTATCCAGCTTCAACTCAATACCAAAGCTTTCACCGGGTTTGATGATGTCGTCCGGCTCCAGCGTGCGTACCTGCACTGATCCGCCAATGCCGCTGACGGCCGAGGTTGCGTTCGGGCCTTTCTCCACGGTGATGCTGCTGATCAGGTTCGGGTCCACATAGTTGCGGTTGGACACGCCAACGCCGGTCTGCCAGATGGACGTTGCCTGCTCGGTGCCATCCACGGTCAGCGGCACCCTCCCCTCACCCTGTATGCCGCGAATGTTCGGGTCCAGCCCGCCGCTGCGGGCATCGCCGGAGTACACGCCATTCATGCCCTTGAACAGGTCGGCAGCAGAAGTACCCCGGTAGCGTTCGATCTCTTCCTTGCCCTGATAGACGTTGACCACGTCCTGGTCGTACACGTCATTGCGGCCACGTTCGTCGCGGTCTTCCCGCTCGCCATAAACGGTGACGGCTTCCAGAACATTGGCGGTGTCAGCTTCGCTGGTGTTCAGTTCCAACACCGGGCTGGTTGCTTCGGTGTTTTCATCCCGTTCAGTTCCTGCAGCCACCGCTTCTTGCGCATGGGCGCTGGGCATTTCTGCGGCGATATAGGCCAGTGACAGCCCGATACTGATGACCAATGGAGTCAGGCGGAAAGGTATAGGGGGTGAAGATGAACGTGCACGCAGCGACATGGCAGACTGACAACCTCTTTGTTGCGGCTGGAGGCACGAATCCCAGAACTGGCCTCCTAGCCAGGGTGATACACATGCTGAGTCAAGGGGATGCAGGGTTTTGATGTCTGGCCATGACGACTGTCATGACTGGTCTTTAAAGACCTTTGTCCGGCTGCTCCCACCTTTTTTCAACACTTCTTTATTGCGAAATAATCCTATCAATAAATGCGAATGCGTCTGAATGTATTAACTATGCGAATTGGCTGAAAAGGTATGGGGTCGGGAGAAGTGGGGAACTGGGCAAGGTTTTGGGTGCCGTCGATGTGCTTACCGCTATCGCTACGCACGTTTGGGGATCTGTTGCGTGCTACGTGACGTGCGCCAAAGCCCGAGGCATCAAGCCTTCAAGTGGCTCGCCCCTTCTATCTCAAGGTATTGGGCAGCCGTCGCCAAGGTTGGGCATGAGCTATGCGCGTCAATACTTGACGTTGCCCAACGCGCCCGTGCGGGCTCGCACGGGCTGGCAAAGAGGTCCGGCCAGTGGTGGTCGAGGTTCTTTACACTGAGTGAACGTGGTTTGTAGAGGAATAGGCCTGCGTCGCCTGAACCAGGCCTGTGAAGAGGTCAGCTATTGCAACTGCGCATTTCCTCTACGCATTCACTTGGAGGCGTTGTACAGATTCGGGAGTAACCCCGTGGTAGCTGGTGAACACGGTAGCGAAACTGCGCACGCCCCGATAGCCAAGTTGCCATGCGATCTCATGGGTCGGTGTATTGGCTTCTATCAGACGCAGGGCGCGGTTCATGCGCAGTTCAAGCAGAAGCTGCCCTGGCGTTTTCCCATAGAAGTAGCTCATGAGCGTTCGGAGCCGGCGTTTCCCGACCCCAACCTGACTGGCGAGTTCTTCGAGTGGCAGCGCGGCCTGCAGGTTGTTCTGCATGAGCAAACGTGCCTCTTCAACGTAGCGGATGTCCGGCGATGTGAAGGGCAACGGCAACGAGTTATGCGCTGGTGCAAACAAGTTGAGCTGCTCCTGAAGCAGGCTGAGCGCATGAATGTGGAGGTTCAGCGGTGTACGCGGATCGAGGTTGAAGCGCGCGAGCGCTATGAGCGTACAGGCATGTGACATGGCGGGCGGCGTGCCTGCGCGACAGCTCAGGCCATTGGCCAATGGTGCACTACTGAACAACTGATGACAGCGCTCATAGCCCATATAGCGCTCAATGAGGCTTTCGCGCGCCACGATACGGAGCTTATGAATAGGGCTACAGGCAAAGCCCAAGCCTTCGCTGGAGGTAGAAATGCGTGTGGAAATAATGGCATCGTCTGCACTGCGGTACTCATGTCCAGTCTGTTGAGCAGAGGAATGCCTAGACAGTCCTTGTACGCTAAGGGATATGAGCAGAAGACGGTCGTTATCCTGATCCGGATTTTGATCAAGATGCTGCGGCTTGGCGTCAGGGCGATAACGCAATGTGCCAATACTCAGACCGCGTTCCAGTTCGATGAAACTGTACGTGGATTCTTTATGCATATCAGGCTCAAAAAAATCGTGGCTTCGTAATTTGGTTTTAAGTTATTTTGCTCTCAGATTATTTTTTATTTATTCATATAAATTTAAATATATTTTCTTGATAATTAATTTACTTCTTCTGTAATTCTTACTATTTATTATATTGATTTATCTGCTTTCGTAGATAATTTTTGGTGAGACTCCCCAAAATCTTACAAAAGCAGCAGTCAAATTATTTGGATGTTGATATCCAACTTTGTATGCTGTTTCAGATACACGATGGCCTGCGAGCAATAATTCATGGGCTCGGTGCATCCTTTTTGTTAATAAATAGCGGCCTGGGGACGTATCGTGAGCTTGTTTGAAGCATTCTTTAAGTTTGTATTCACTGATTCCGAATCTCATGCAAAGAAATGTATTGTTTATTGGTTTGTCTAGATTCAAGTCTATGAAACGTTCTATGTGATCTAGTGTGCCTAGATCTCTGGCACATAATCTTTCTGGGCATTGCGTGGTTGAGTGAAGCCCTTGCAATTGCTCTGACAAGAGACTTAACGCATGTATGCGCTGAGTCAGTCCATCTTCCTGCTCAATATTTCTACTCTTAATGCAATGAAGGTGACTGCTGTGGCAACTATTGCACATTGATATTTTTCTAAAGCTTTCACTTGAGCCGAGAGCAGAACCAAATATTTTATTGGCCCTTTCTTCACCAACATATTGTGTTAGTGCGGATTCCGTAACGATCAAACGCAACTGATCAATAGGATCACCTGGGGCATAAATTCGTCTACCCTGACCTTCTCTAAAAATTGATATGGTCGTCTGCCCTACGCCAAAGGAGAGTCTTTCCCCTGTTTTATCTAAAAATTCTGATTTTCCGCTAAGGCCAAAAGCAATAACCAAAAGTCGCTCATGGCCTTCGTAATCACAAAATTCCGAGCTGATATCGTTGACGGAAGTAAATGATCGAACAACAGAGAAACCAAGATCGCAATCTAATCGCTTGACCTTATAGCTGCCACCAGCCCCGCTTCCTTCAAGGCTTTTCCAGCCCGAAGTATTTGGCTTGGCTTCAACTTCAACTGTTTGGTCTGAAACTGATTGCTCTTTCATTGCTGCTACTCCTTGCGACTCAACTTCAAATCATCGGAACATAGAGGGTGGCCTTAACTGAATGTAGATGCCTGTAGTGGAAAAACCAGGCGATCAGACCATAAAGGCCCGCATACACAAGCCCTATCGCTGTTCTGCATAGCAATTCCGCCGAACATCATAGCGAACGACATTCATTCTCATAAGTGTATCCCTTAACATAAATCGAGTGTCATTTCGCTCGGTCGCTCATGGAGGCACGACAACCCACCTCTTCAGCGGCTTTTTTGCTCGTACCGCTAGATGAATAAGTAGGGAGTTGTTTAATGAAACCGAGTTTTAGTCGTTCATGGTGGCCACAGCAGCTGTTGATAGGCTGGCTGAACCTAGTACTGACTGCACCAGTGATTTACCTGTATGTCGGTCTGCCTTTGGTGATGCGCCAACATGGCTGGAGCGGTACTGAAATCGGGCTGCTGCAACTGGCAGGCTTGCCAGCCATGCTCAAGTTCGTGCTGGCTACACCCGTGGATCGCTGGCGGCTGGGGCAGTCCAGCTATCGCAACTGGGCGGTGCTGCTGAGTGTGGGCTATGCCGCCACACTGTTGTTGCTGGGCGCGCATGATATTCGCGATACGCCGTTTATGGTGTTGTTTGCCTTGGCACTGCTGGTCAGCCTGTTGGGAACCTGGGCGGATATTCCCGTCAATGGCCTGGCCATCCGTATCTTGCCGGAATCAGAACGCATACGCGCCGGGGCGATTCGCTCTGCAGCCACGTCGCTGGGCGCGATCGTCGGCGGCGGTTTGATGCTGATGCTGCATACCAAATTGGGTTGGGCCTGGCCATTCACCGTATTGGCGCTAGGCATGTTGTCTGGCGCAATCCTGATCCCACTGCTGCGCGCAGGTCATTCTGTCGTCGATAGGCCTGCATCGGCGCAAGACGTTGCCATGGCACGCGCCGGTTTGCGGGAGTGGCTGAGCTGGTTTGCGACGTCCCAGCACCGCATCTGGGCACTCTTGCTGGTGCTGTATTACCCGCTGATTGGTGCCGTGTGGGTCTACCTGAAACCCTTGATGCTGGATCTTGGCTTTGCGCCAGAACGCATCGCCATGATTGTCGGTGTGGGTGGCGGCTTGCTGGCGGCCATTGCCAGTATGGCAGGCAGTTGGGTGTCGCGCCGTAGTGGTGCGGCAAATGCCTTGCCACTATTTGCCATCGGCAATTTGCTTGCGCTGGCGCTATTGGCTGGTGCCGTCATGTTCAAACTCGATGAAGTATGGCTGATATCCGGCACGATGGTGGTGGCCTTGATGATGGGGGCATCGGCGGGTCTGGTGTTCGGCTTGATGATGTATTACGCACGTCCGGTGCTGTCTGCGCTCGACTATGGCATTCAGTCCAGCCTATTTGTGATTGGCCGCACCATGGTGCCGGCGCTGGCAGGTGTGGTGCTGGATCGCCTGGGATACCCCGGCATGCTGATGTGTCTGGTGGGCGGATTGGCACTGATATTGGTACTGGTGATGTTTGTGCGCAAACACATTTTCAGCGCAACCACAGACCAGTCATTCCAGCCGTTCACTTCCATTCAATAAAGAGATTCTCACCATGCAACACACAACTTTATCGTCGCGGGTGGCGGCTTCAAAAGGTTTATCCAGCAATACGGCTTTGCTATGGCTGGGTTTCATTCTGGTGTCCCTGAATCTGCGGCTGATCTTTTCCACGCTGGGACCGTTGCTGCGCAACCTGGAATTGGACTTCAGCTCAACGCTGCTGGTGACGGTGCTGCCTACTGCCTTGTTGGGGGTGTTTTCGATTCCTGGCGTGCGATTGCGCCAGTTTTTCGGGGAAGAGCGCACCTTGGGGCTGGCGCTGGTATTGCTGGCTCTTGGCTGCGGCGTACGCTGGTTTGGTGAACCGGGATTAATCTTGGGGACGGTGCTGGGCAGTGCGGGCATTGCAGTGATGAATGTCATCATGCCCGCGCTGGCACGCAAGCGCTTCGGGCCGCCGCGCATGGGGCTGGTTATGGGTGTCTATGCCCTGATGCTGGGCGCGGGCGCTGTACTGGGGGCCAGTGCCTCGTTTCCCTTGTTCCAGGCAATGGGGGCTGATACCGATGCAGCCTACCATTCGTTGGGGCTGTGGGCGTTACCCGCTTTGCTGGCGCTGGTGTTCTGGTTGCCGCAATTGCGTTTTCAGAAAGCAGAGGCTGCGGGGCGTGGCGCAGGCGGCATGGCAGCGAAGCCCGCCGTGAATGTCTATCGCAACGGCATAGCTTGGTCGATTACGTTGTTCTTCGGCCTGCAGGCGCTTAATCTGTATGTGTTTCTTCCCTGGATGCCGACCATATTGATGGATCGTGGTGCCAGCCAGGAAAGCGCAGCATGGATATTTTCTCTGTCGCAAGTCAGTTTGATGGTGGGCAGCTTTGTGACGCCTTTGTTGGCCGCACGCAAGCCGGACCAGCGAGTGTTTATTGCGATGACTGTATTGCTATGCCTGGCAGGAACGCTGGGCCTGCAGTTCGCGCCGTTTGGCACGGCCCTGCTGTGGGCTTTGCTGCTTGGCTTTGGGCAAGGGGCCGGTCCGGCCTTGGGTGCCTTGTTGTTCGTGGCCAAAGCGGGCAGCGTAGAGACGGCAACCCGTATCTCGGCAATGGCGCAGACCGTTGGCTATCTGATTGCAGCCGTGGGGCCTTTATTGGTGGGTGCGTTGTATCACAAGTTGGGCAATTGGAATGTGCCGATAGGAATATTGGCAGCAATTCTGATCATCGAGTTGATCGTTTCTTTGCCTGCTGGCCGTCATGCAAAGATTTGAGGACAGCATGCGATGGAACTTCGGCATTTGCGTTGCTTTTTGGCAGTCGCGGAGGAGCTGTACTTCGCTCGTGCGGCTGAGCGGCTCCACATCGCGCAATCTCCTCTCTCACGGGCAATCAAAGAGCTTGAGGATGACCCGGGCGTGCAGCTTTTTGTTCGCAACCGACGTCGCACCCGACTTACCCCAGCTGGGCACGTATTTCAGAAGGATGTGCGCCAACTATTCAACGCCATCGCGCAGGCCAGAGACAATGTCCAGTCCGTGGCATCAGGGCGACGCGGCGTGTTGCTTCACTCGCTCCAGCAGATAACGCACGATTTCGATGGCCTGTATGGATAGGCGAACGATATAGGCAGGAATATCCTGGGCTCGCCGGCTGCCTCGTCGCAACCCTACCCGCCATTGCTTGACGTTGTTCGGCGGTATGAGCCATAGCCCCTGGTCCAATTGAAACTGACAGGGTTCGGCCAGACGCAGTTCTCCTGTACGCACACCCGTCAGTAGCAGCAACCGAATGCCCAACTGGGTTGTGATGGATCTCCCATCGTAGTCTCGTAAGGCACGCAGAAACTCAGGTAACTCACGTAAGGCCAGGAACGGATGATGTGCGACCGGTGGTTTGGGACGTGCCACGACATCCAGGTCAGCAGCAGGATTGTTGTCCAGCCCGTCAACAACGACCAACGCATAGCGGTATAGCTGGTTGAGCCAGGTACGCACCTTTTCTGCTGTCGTCAGGGCACCGCGCATTTCGATTTTTCTGAGGAGATCCAGCAGATCAAACCGTTTGATTTCGTGGATGGGGAATCTGCCCACCTTGGGCAAGACGTCCTTGCTGAAAATCCGCCGCATTTGCGACAAGGTACTTTGTCGCCCGTCCTGCAGTTCGAGTCTGCGATGCGCCAGCCATTGTTGATAGATCGCTTCGAAACTATTGGCCTGCGCCAGACGAACAGCTTGCCGTTTGCGTTTGCGGTCTAGCCTGGGATTGATGCCCTTGCTGAGCAGGACGCGGGCTTGGTCGCGCAGGTGTCGAGCATCGCGCAGCGATACCTCAGGATAGGTGCCCAGTGACATGCGTTTCTGTCTGGCTTGCCAGTAGTAGCGGGAAGTGCCACGACCTGCTGCCTTGAGCAGAAACCGCCAATGAGAGTCCATCTGAATCGGCCAGTGTATAGGGATGACCAGTAGCTTTTGCTTGTCGTGTCGCAGAATCCGTCAGGCTCATGATGTTTCCAGAAAAAGGCCTGGATTGAAACATCTCTGCGGGCAAGCTGCCTGAAAGTCAGTCCATCCTGTCGCGAGCGCGGCTCAAAAAAATGGACTTAAAAATGGACTGAAATCGCGTGGATTTAGGTGGATGTTAGTAGATGTCGCTGGACGAAAAAAAGGCCGAAACACAAAGTTTTCGGCCTTCTTTCAATCATCTATGGACGTTGGTGGATGTCCATGGACGAAAATTCTGGAGCGGGAGACGGGCTAACCGACCACCGCGCAATCCATTGATTCAAAAGATGTTTTCTGTACACCTCGGTTAATGGATGACTAGATTGTGTACTAGTTGGGGGAGGTTGGCAAGAGCGGTGTTGATCCGGTTGGAGAACATGCGTACTTCAAGGCTTCGACAGCAGCAGCTTGCGTGCGTCCTTGAGTAGAAGCAGCAGTTGCTGTTCACGTACAGGTGAGGCTTCAAAGCCGAAGCGCAGGTAGAACCGTTCGGCTGTTGCGTCAATAGGATGCGTCAACAGAGCCCGTACTCCCGCCTGTTCGGAAATCGCCACGGTGCGACGGATCGCGTCTTGCAGCAGCCCGATGCCTAGCCCCTGTCCATGCAACTGCCGTGCGACCGCCAGCCGCGCCAGAATTACCACAGGAATGGGGTAGCTGCCCATGCCCCGGCGCACCCGTTCGGGCGCTTCCAGCGTGTCGATTTGACCTACGGTGAGGCTGTAGTAGCCAACGACACGCGGATCCCGATTGTGCGCGACTACATAAGTCTTGGCGGAGCCGCTGGCTTGTGCTTGGCTAGCATGTCGAGTTAGCCACTCGTTCATGCTGTCCTTGCCGCAATCGAACTCGTCGAGGATATGGCTGGCATCCAGCGCCTGTGGCGCTGTCAGATGTATTAGCGATCCCACGGCGCAGTGCGAGAGAACAGGCTCTGAAGACCTTCATTGACCTGTGCTGGCCGGTCGAGCAAATCCAGCAGAGCCTGAGATTGGCTACCCGCAACCAAGAACAGGCGTTGATCCAGCAGGGTTTGCTCGGCGGCCTGGTAGGCACTGTCAAGGATGAAGTCGGTCAAGGACTTGTGGCTGGCTTCGGCGGCTCGCCGCAGCACGGCTTCTTGCTGCGGGAGCACCCGAAAACCGATGCGTCCGGAACGCATTGTTGTTGCGGTCATGGGAACCTCCAGTGTGCGATGAAATTGCTATTTGTTGGCTATGTTAGCACAAATGACTAACGTGCCCTTCTTCGAACTTTGATGGCCAGGTTATGTCGAAAGAGCGCCAGGACACGTTGCACCGGAGTTCGGATTGTTTGATGCCTCACGCAGTTTGATCGGTTGTCATGAAGCGGCCCAGTCATGGGATGCATGAGGTTTTTGTGCTGCAGACGCCTCAACCTAGCTGAGTCAATGCAACGAATTTGTTACAGTTGCATCCATCATCCGATACAGATGGAGTGCATACCGCATGAATATCCAACAGCTCTCAGTGGAGTTGCTTCTGAAACGGCAGGACGTCCTGCCGTACGTGAGGCAGGTAGTTGATGCCGCTGAAAGCGACCGCCCGGCATTGGGATGGTTTCCCTTCAAGGTCTATGAAGAGGCTGCTATCAGCGAACGACTCATTGTGGCGATTGTTCGCGGGGCTGACGAGATTCAATACGCGGGACATTTATTGTTCGCCAGCACTTTCCCTCGTGGGCACATCATGCAGATTCATGTAAATCCGGGTCACCGTCGGCACGGAATTGCCAAATCTCTGCTAAATGCGCTCAAAGACCAGTTGAGTGCGTTGAACTACATCTCGATTGGTGCACGGGTTGCAGAAGATCTCCGCGCTTCGCAAGAGTTCTGGCAAAGCCAGGATTTCTATGCGCATGGCACTGTGCCAGGAGGCAAGACTAGGGGGCGTACCCTAGTCTTGCGTAGCCACGAATTACGGACACAACAACTTTTTGCGACTAGCGGGCTGAGCCACCGAGATCCTCTAGGCCTCGCTGTCGAACCATCATCAGCGACCAAGCTTTATCTTCTGGACCTTAATGTAATGTTCGATCTTGGGCCGCGTAGAGCGCGTCACCAGGATGTTGTAGACCTTTTTGCGCTAGAACGTCTAGGCGTATGTCGTCTCGCGCTGAGCACTGAGTTTGACGTCGAGCTAAAACGATCTGCTACGAATGGCAAGACTGATCCCATGCAGGGTCTAGGACAGGTCTTCCCGAAGTTTGCCGTGCCTTCCGACGATGTTATGGCGCAGTTCACCAAGGAGGTCGCTCCCTTAGTCTTTCCTGAGCGTTTCGCTGCGAGCGCATTGACCGCTAATGATCTCTCCGATCTGCGGCATCTAGCAACGGCAATTCATCATAACCTAGCAGGTTTAGTCACCAGCGATGGGGCGATTCGCAATGCGTCAGCGATGCTGCGTTTTCGCTACGGTATTGAAGTCCTTTCTCCGTCGGCCTTCAGTATCCTTGGTGAACTCAACAGCAGGTCCAGCGCTGTCGCTGCAAGCACACGTGACACGTTGGAATTAGTAGAGCTCATACCCGGGCGCGAAGCGGATGTTCGTGAATTGCTTTGCAACCTGGGTGTAGCTGTAGCTGATCAATCCACTTTGTGGGCTGCGGACGACGGAGTTAGTAGGGCTCGGCATCGTTTTATTGTGCTGGAAGACCATAGAGTCATTGGCTATCTGATGTGGCCTAGCAGTCTCAGAGGTGGAACGTGTGATGCTTTCTTGGCTGTGGATGAGCGCATGATCTGTGCGCGGGACGCTGCGCGTCAAATGATCGCTCATCTACTAGGAAGGGCTAGAGAAGAGATTCAGCGCGTACGGCTGAATCTCGCGCCACGACAAGCTTCTGTTCGAGAGGTGGCGTTGGAGGTTGGATTCACTGGCTTGGATGACGCTCGGGAGTTGAATAAGGTCTCGCTCCACAGCGTGCTCCTTCCTCGCAATTGGTCAGAGCTTCGCGCCAAGTTGCAGGCCGTGAGTGATATCACGCTACCACCATCGTGCCAGTTTTCCGAGCGGCCGATCAATACGTGGAATTGACGCGTCCTGATGGTCAACGTACACATCTAACAGTCTTTGCTTTGGAAACTTTACTTTCTCCGACGCTGATCTGTATGTCTGACAGGCCCGGCGTGCTCGTGCCTATCCAACGTGATTACGCTGAACACTTGCTTGATCACCTGGATCAGATGCAATTACTCGCCCACTCCAAAGCCTTGCTTTTCCAGCAGCGCCATTACTTGAGTGCGCCAAGGACGCTGAAATCGTTCAAGCGCGGGAGCCTAATGTTCTTCTATGAATCGACTCGTAAAAAAGGACTGAAGGCTGTAGTGGCAGTGGCGAGGGTGATCAACGCCTACCTGCGCGCAGAGGGCGCGGTCGATAAGGGTGACTTGGACAGATCAGTGTTGGAAGTTAGTGACCTCGATGCGATTGGAAAATCGAAAATCAAGACCGTAGTCGTCTTCGATAATTTGATGAAAATGAAAAATCCGGTACCGTTGGAAAGCCTCAAGAAATTTGGCTGTGGCGAAGCGAATCAGCTACGAACAAGTCGCATCATCACATCCGAGCAGATCGAAAACATACTTCTTGAAGGATTTCCGCATGATTACCCCGCATAACTTCCTAATCTCTCTTGAAGAGCGTTATGCAAATGGGATTTTTGATGGTACGAAAACCGTTGAACTTCGACGCAGGCCGATGAACGTTTCCATCGGCGCAACTGTCTGGATCTATGTGAAGATGCCGGTGGGTAGCGTGGTTGGATGTGCCAAGGTCACTGATCTGTACACTCTCGCGCCTAGTACGCTGTGGAAACGTTTTGGGGCGGTTTCTGGTCTTCGACGTCAAGAGTTCTTTGAATATTTTTCCGGCTTGCCAAAAGCATTTGCACTTGGCTTGACTGATCCCATGAAGCTATCGTCGCCAATTCCACTGGACAAGCTGCGAGACGTTTCGGGCAATTTTCACCCTCCACAGTTCTTCATTAATATCGCTAGTGACGCTCCCTTGTTGCATGCGATGAACAAGGCCTTGCTTCCCAGGCGTGGCGGTAGGGTAAGGCGTGATCGAAGTACTGAATTGGCCTAATGTCTTTAAACAAAAATCGGTGGGGCGTCTTGTTCGGAAATCGCCACGTTGTGCATGAGTATGGGTAATCTGCAGGCATGCATGCCCTGCAGGGTAAGAAATACGGTTGCGTCAAAGTTCGGATTGTTTGCTGCTGTGCAGCCTTGGATCTGTTGTCATGAAGTTGTCCGGCCATGGGCCGCAATCCCTGAAAGACAACACTATGATGATTTCCCGTACTCAAGCTGTTGCCAGGAGCAACACCCCTGACGATATTCCTCTTCTGCCTGCCGTTCCCACGGCTTTGTTGCTCGACAAGCGGCTGATGCCGCTGGAGCGTAACGCCTGGATGGTGCTGCACGCCAGTGCCAATGCGGATGGAAATGTCACGGGGATCAGCTACACGCAACTGCGCCAGTTCTTGGCCTGCGTGCCCGACAACCCACAAGCTTCACGCGAGACGGTGGCCCGTACCTTGACCGTGCTGCGCCTGACGCGCTGGATTCACATTGACGCCCATGTCCGCAACCCGTTGACGGGCCATCTTTCCACCAATCACTACACCGTTCACTTGGCACCGTTGCCCATCCGAACCGCCTGCGAACTGGATCTGACGTGGACCGATTTGCTGGAGCAATCCTTTTCCCATGCCAGCACTGCTGTGCGCCAGATTGCCCTGAGTGTTCTCACGGAAGTTGCCGCCGACGTAAGTCTGTTGAAGCAGATGCCTATCGCGTTGCGCATGCGTGCTCAGCAGTTGGGTTTGCAAACGCCCGATGATGGACCGAGCGGAAGTGATGACTCCGGTTCATCAGCAGCGTCCGACGTCGCTGAAACGGCAGATCGTGGTTCGGAAGATCGGCGTGAACCTGATGCACCGAACAGTAAAGTACGTAGTAGTTTTATTAAAAAAAGTACGTACGTATTGCGTGTGCGCGGAGAGCGCTCAGACCCTGGCATGGGTGATCTACGTTTGCCCGAACGCTTCCAGGCATTGGTGCTGAATCAGCAACACGATGCGCTTTACCGTCTGCAGCGGCTGGCACACCCGCAGCGTCAGCAGGTGCTTGATGAGTGGTCTGCGCGTTGTGTGCTCGGGAAGGTGCTTAAACCTGCTGCCTACTTGTTTGGCTTGATCCGCAAGGCGATCCAGGGGGAGTTCCGGTTGTGGGCGGCACAGCCGAAGCAGCCTGCAGCAACGGGCACCATGAGGTCTGTTCCGACGGTGCTGCAAACGGAATCGCAGCCTCCTGCTTCACCGGAGGTGGCCAGGATGTACCTGGCGCAGATTAAGGACGCTTTGGGTATTCAGCCGCAGAAAGGAACGTGCCATGCCCACGCTTGACAGCGTGTGGCCTTGCGCTGGCGGCTGCGTGCCAGAGGAGGCGGCACATGCTGATATTTGCGGTAGCCACAGGCATCCAAACTGCACCATCCTGGATACCAGCATATGCGACGCCGTCGTCACTGCCCACCGCAGTGACGACGGCGCGAGGTGCAGCAACAATGCGGGTGTGCCGCGTATCGCATTAAGTCTGGCCCACATGATGATGGGGGCAGATACTGTCCGTGCAGTCACCTGCCGGCGGGTTTGAACACCGGCAACTGGTGCAGTGCTGATGCGTCTATCGCACTGCGCCGCCGTACCCAACCGGCATCCAGGGCACAAGGCTCCCAGCGTGCCCGTCCATGAGGATGGAGCCTCCCAGATGCGCCAAGGCTCGTTCGCGCATCGTCCCTGTTACAGGGTTGAGCCGCAGTTTTCCATCGGTCTATTTGACCTCATTTCCCTCGCGATATATCGCTCAGGCGTCCCTACGTCCGCCCACTATTTCCTGGCGGCGCTACCCGTTGTTTTCCCCATTCTTTCAAGGAGGTTCATCCAAGCTAATCAGCCATTTTTTCTTTTCCGTATTTGTCCCTTTCCGTTCCTCCGTCCGGCCTTCCCACAGGAAGCAAGGCGGATGCCTCATTCGAGGCAATTGGTGATCTGAGCACCAAGCACTTGGCCCTTCAGGGCATCTCGCTTTGCGCGAGTTGGCAACAACATTAATCGCATGACGACTCAGGAATACACCTTCGAAAACTCGCTGAACAGGAACACCATGGACGACTTGACCTGGACTCTCAAACAACTTTGCCGACGCAATCGGGATGGCAGCTTGACCACCCAGGCAGACCGCCGACGTTCCTTGACGCTGGTGGCCCGCCAGTTGAAGGAAGCCGGTTTCCGCCAAATGAAGGCGACGTCCCTCAAAGGAAAGCATGTGCAGGCATTGCTGGACCGTTGGCAGGCCGAAGGCTTGTCCGCCGGGACGCTGAAGAACCGCATGGCGCATTTGCGCTGGTGGGCTGAAAAGATCGGCAAAGGCGGCATCATTGCTGCCGACAACTCGCAGTTGGGTATTCCTGATCGGCGCTTCGTCACCAATGTCAGCAAAGCGCAGGTCTTGGATCATCGACTTGATGCCGTCACCGATCCCTATGTCCGCATGAGCCTGGAACTGCAAGCGGCTTTTGGGCTGCGTCGCCAGGAGTGCATCAAGTTCAGCCCCAGCTATGCAGACCGTGGCGACAGGCTGATGCTGAAATCGTCATGGACCAAAGGAGGGAAGGACAGGGAAGTGCCCATCCTTACCGCTTCCCAGCGAGAGGTGCTGAACCGTGCCCACCAGATGGTTGGGAACAATTCATTGATCCCGACTGAGAAGCGCTACATCCAGCAGCAGCACGTCTACGATGGCCAATGCAAGGCGGCAGGACTGAGCAAGATGCACGGTTTGCGTCATAGGTATGCACAGATGCGCTATGAAATGCTGACAGGGTGGAAAGCTCCTGCCGCGGGTGGGCCGGTGAGCGATGTGCTGACGCCAGAGCAGGAGGAACGCGATGCCCAGGCCCGTCAGCAGATCAGTGAGGAGCTTGGGCACAAGCGCTTGCAGATCACGGTGACTTATCTGGGGCGCTGAGTCGGGCATCCAAACGCGTGGGCTATCGCTGGCACAGCACTCGTTCCAGATGCGAGAAGAAGCCAACCCAGTACCCGGAAGCGCCTGACTTATCCTGGTAGTCGATGGCGGCGGCAATCAGCCCCAGGGAGTTGCCGCCCGCCCGGCTCGGGTCGGATCGCAAATACCGCATGAATTCTGCGGCATACCACTCGCCGTAATGCAGCGCCAGCGCGTAGTTGTCAGTGGGTTTCACCTTCCAGTTGCTGGCATTCTTGAAGCCACGCTTGGGACGGTAGACAAATGGCAGGGAGGTGAAGTCATAGGGGCCAGATTGCTCGGCATGACTTGGTTCCTGGCGCGAACGGCCAGCCTTTGGGTTTGTAGCCATGATGCACTTCCTGTAGTAGCGGTTATCCCGCTACCCCGCTCTCAAACGGGGTGGGCGGGCACAAGACAGGGTTGAGAGACCGGCTACAGGTACCCGGCGTGCGCAAGCGCACCCCCGCCAAGGCCCGCCCGTAGACAGGCGTGCAATGGCGCGGGACGATAAAAAGCCGCCAGCAAAGGCGGCGGTCTCGTCCCGCCTGTAGTTCCCGGCTCTCACCCCGGGTCGCAGTTGGTTCTGCGACGGTGCTAGTATCCAGTTTTTGCAGGGCTGATGCAATCAATCCGTGGTGGCTGCTGTTCAGTGTCTGTTATCGGCCAGAAGCGGACGATCCATAGCACGTTAGACTGCTTGAAAAACGGACGTTCGCCGTGGCACAATGCACATGGATCTATCGCCTAATTTGGTAAGGCACCGGCTCTTTTGGGGCCGGAATCCCGGTTCGATTCCGGGTAGATAAAGGGCATTGTCCTAGTGTCCTTTATCTACCGAGGAAAGCATGCAAGAACAGCAGCGCGTGGACGTGTTTCGCGCTCAGACTAAGAATGCGCAAGAGCTGGAGCGCTCTTGGAGGCATATTAACCGTCAATTGAATGCTCTTCTGTTAACGAGTAACAATGTTGCGGTTCACGTCAACACTAAGGTTCTCGCACTTATCTACTGCGCCCTCGCTGAGGCTCTTTTCTCGAAGATTCTGCACACACCAAAAGGTTTAACCCTCGACGAAATCCAACAAGTGAAAGTCGCCACAAAGGCTGGCGGTGTGAAAGAAGGATGGATCAAATGTGTCGAGCTTGCTATGCGTAGTGTCCAGGGTGCAAAAGGCAGCCATGGGCCCAACGTAAAGCAACGGCTTCAGCGTTTTATTGAGGAGTTCATCTTTGATCCCAGCCTCTTGAGGAACAAGCTTGCGCACGGCCAATGGTGCATCGCCCTCAACCGCGATAACGATGCAGTAAATGCTCAACTGACATCCGAATTGGCTGCCTTAGATGTAGTAGAAATCTACCGAAGGAAGTCAGCACTTCAGCGACTTTCAGCCATCCTGGAAGACATCATTGAATCGCCCAATAAGGCTCACCATCGTGACTACTGGGATCATCTAGATAAGTTCGAAAATGATCAGCAGGAAATGGCGGCATGGTCCCTGGCTAAGAAAATCGAACAACTTCGAACGAAAGCAGCTTACGCACTGAGCAACGTTTAATCTACATTGCCGCGAAAGCGCTTATCGGTGCAGCTGAGTTGATCCATTGAATGCTAGCCAATTGAAATTCAGCTATGTCCGCTTTGGGTCGAAAGCAGCCAGTTGCGGCTGACTGCTTTCGCCCCAGTGCTGCTATTCGACACTCGACGGCCAGTGCCTGCTTCCAAGCAAGTCGTTAGCAGTTAGCAGCGGCGTGGCTGCAAACCAAGCCTGCTGCGGCATAGCAACGCCGAGGTTGTGGCATATGCACCATGTATGTGGAGATTCTGCGGAGCATATAAACTCAAACCATTTCCAACTCTGCCATCCGCTGAGGCCAGTTTCTGGCACAGTGCTGCTTCATCTAACGAACATCGAGCTTCGAACAACTAAAGAAAGGGAACTGATGCCGAACATTCCTGTTACTGACACGGTCGTACACGCATTTTCCCAGTTGGTAGACGACTCGGGTAATAACGGAAGCTATCGAGAGCCATCGCATTCGGACATCGAATTCCAAATCAATGCGTCCGGGCTGGCGACCTTCGATCCCAAGCAACAGGGGCAGCTGATCGGAAAGGGCAAGCGGGTCAGAGCTGTGCTGTACGAGGCGATGACGGCCAATCCCACCGCCGCCTCGCGGTTGGCCATGGGTCTCCTCGGAAAGATTCGTGCGTGTGGCGGCTTCCGCGCTGGCGCACCAAACTTCGTTGGCTCCGAGGCGATTGCGAACGCCAAGTCGGCCTGCGACAGCGTTGGCTTTGTCCTCACAGACGACGGGATGCTTTCCCCGAAAGTGCTCACAGCTCTTCGTGGCCCGGAGCTGACCGATGCACTCCTGGGCTACGCGCGGCGCGCACAGCGAGGCGCCGAGGATGCGGCCCTTGTGGCTGGAACGGGCAAGGACCTGCTTGAGGCCACTGCTGCCCACGTACTTATGACAATACGGGGCAGCTATCCCACGGGAGCTAACTTTCAGGCCTTGTTGGGCATGGCCTTCATTGCGCTTGATCTTGCGGTGCCGGAGATACCGGAAGGTCAGGGCGAGTCGCCTGTCCGTGCTATGGAGCGAGGTCTGTTCGCCACCGCGCTCGGTGTTAACCGCGTCCGGAACAAGCAGGGTTCTGGCCACGGTCGCCCGTGGCTGCCGACACTTACCGATGCCGAGGCCAAAGCAGCGATTGAGTCTGTTGGCACGGTCGCCAGCTATTTGTTAGCAAAGCTGGCGACACACGGAAGGTAGTCTCTACCATTAAGCCATGATTGACCTGCTTCCCGTCCTAGTTCAAGCCACTGCGACAATGCGATTACAGTTGAAGCAGTGGTTCGCTCGCTATCCAGCTGGCATGCCATGGTCAGTGGTCTCTGACTACTGTATTGGTGACGTCAATAAGGGGAACGACGTCTTTAGCTTTGTAGTTGTCGCACCCCATGACAAGGCGGAGAACATCTGCGAGTACATAGCCGGCGTGGCACCCAAGGATCTGAAGAACACAAGCAAGGTTCCGCTTGGTCTTATCCAGTATCTGACCTGTGAGGTGCCTGTGACGTTCAGCGTCTCGTTCGTCATGAGGCGAGAGGCTGCGCTGCTGCGCGACTACCTGAGCATAGAGGCCATGAACGCGCTAGTCGCCGGAGCTATATCCTTCATGGATGACCGCCTTTCGCTCTACCAGGATGCGCGCGACATCAACTATCACCGCAGCGCCATCAAGCGGCTGAAGGCCTTCGAACGAGATCTGGGCCACAAGGGTGTGAATGCGAAGTTGGCCAGGCAGATTCATCTGGTGGCTGCAATGATCGCGACCCTTTGCAACATGCTCAACCAGACGGTGAGCGCAAGGGTAATCCGTTGGATTTCTGACCGAGATGCACTCTTTGAGCGCCATGATGCCGTGGTGTCTGACCTAGCGTACGTGTACTACCTTATCCAGGCAATCGAGTTCACCACACCGCAGCAGCGGAACGCTCAGAACCTTGGCGCTTCTCTGGCCACCCTTAGCTTTGAAATTCCAGAGAAGACGGGCAAGCACCGCTTTGATGAACTGGTCAGGCTCCCGGACTACCTCGCTGGTACGCTAGCCGACCTGGACAGCGAAACCATGGTCGTATCAAAGGAGAAATTCGACGTCGTGCTGAGCAACGTCTTTATCAACTCCAAGAACAACTGGCTGGTGCAATTGCTGTCAAACGGCGAGCGCATCACAGCGCGCTCGGCCCTGTTCCGAGGCGGGAGCTAGCATTGGCACCACAAACGGACGAACCATCACGCGACCAGATGCTGGCCCCTAATCTAGCAGAGCTACGTGGTCTGCCTAAGCCATCATTCCACCAGCCCCGTGCGGAAAGCCGTGTAGGCAGGTGAAATCAAACATCAAGTGACCGCTGCCACCGACCTCTAATGACAGCTCATGGCCGTTAGCAGCCATAGTAAATGCCCCAAGGGTGAAAAGGTAATGGAAGGGGGCAATGGTCTTACCTCGAAAAGGTCAAGAAAAAGGCCGGTCCATCAGGCCGGCCCTTGCTGTTGCTAGATTGTTTCATCCGGAGGTCTGACGTGCAGTACTGACTTCACATTCAACTTGCGCAGTGCCGCCAGCTTATGCGCACTGACCGTCTTTTCGCTCAGGCACAACCCACGTGCAATCTCCTTGTTCCGTTGCCCCCGCAGCAGTAACCGCAGAATCGCCAATTCCCTCGTACTCAGTACCGAAAAATCATGGCAGGCAGGGCCATCACCCGCCGCGGCGCCATCCACCCGTGGATAGTGGATATCTCCCGTCAACGCCACGCTCACCACCGCCCGAATTGCGCACTCATCGCTTTGCCTGAACAAGCATCCATTAACTCTCAGCTTCCGCGCCAGCGCCAGATGCAAGGCGGGCTGCCTGTCGCACAGGAAAACCACCGGCACGCCAGGGAAATTCCGCCTGATCCGTAAAACGTAATGATCAAGCCCATCTCCCGCCTGGCCGGTTCCAACGATCAGCAGCGCGATGGCTCTCCCATGCCACGCCGCCAAGCCATTCCAATCAGCGACTGGCACCACGGGGCAGAAATTCCATTCCTCCAGAATGGTACGCAATCCCACACGCGTCATGGACCAGCGATCAACAATGATGATGGGCGGGCTCTGCTCAAGATGCTCAGTCATGTCCCAGCCCTCCGAACAAAGGCTGCACCATCGACCTGTCCATGCGCAGCCATTGTCACCCGTTGAGATGCAACAGGCGTTGTGTGCTGGGCAAGGAAATTCTCAGCGTGACTGGGATGCGTCATGACAGCGCTCGACACATCCCGGCCATCAGCCCATGCATCCAGCCGATCCGCCCAAGCCTGCATCATCGTCCGCCGTTGTTCAACATAGGCGGCATGGTTATACGCAGCCCGCACCTGATTAGGATCGACGTGCGACAGCTGGACTTCAACCCATTCCTTTGGATACCCCAGCTCGTTCAATGCCGTGGAAATCGTGGCGCGGATACCATGGCCTGTCAGCCGGTCGGCATATCCCATGCGCCGCAAAGCACCATTGAGCGTGTTTTCACTGACGCGTTGCTTGAGGTCACTGCGATGGGCAAGCAGATAGTGCTGTGCTGGACGCCGGGCTTGCTGTTGCAAGAGATATTCCACGATCTCGATAGCCTGCCGCGAGAGCGGCACGACATAGGGTGGAAGAGTCTTGTTTTCCCGACGCAACTTGACTTGCAACTGCTTGACGACCACTGGCGGAATGATCCATAGGCCGCGCTCCAGATCG
Organism: Kerstersia gyiorum; assembly: GCF_004216755.1. Classification (GTDB taxonomy): domain Bacteria; phylum Pseudomonadota; class Gammaproteobacteria; order Burkholderiales; family Burkholderiaceae_B; genus Kerstersia; species Kerstersia gyiorum. Next base: position 165,214 of record NZ_SGWZ01000003.1, on the reverse strand, counting down.
AACTGATCCGGCGTAGCCTGCCGCAATTCCCCCGTCCGCACGGCAGTCAACAGCAGCAGTCGCAGCCCCAGCTTCGTCACCTCAGACCCGCCATAATCCCGCAGCGCCCGCATGAACACCGGCATCTCTTCCATGCGCAGAAACGGGTTATGGCAAACCGGCGGTTTCGGTGCCGCGACAATATCCAGATCACTCGCCGGGTTGTAGCGCAGACCTTTTTCAACCATCGCATAGCGGAATAACTGCCTGAGCCAGGTGCGGACTTTCTCTGCAGTTGTGAAAGCTTTACGCCGCTCAATCCTTCGCAGCACATCCAGCAGGTGAGGGTTGTCTACCTCGAAGATAGAAAACTGCCCCAGCCTGGGCAGTACATCCTTGGGGAATATCCGATCAATCTGCGACAGCGTGCTTTGCCGCCCGGGTTTGAGACTGAGCGCCTTGAAGTCACGCCAAGCCTTGAATACCGCTGCAAACGTATTCGTCGGTGCAGCCAGCGCAGCCGCCTTGGCCTGCAAACGATAAACACGTGGATCAACGCCACGCGCCACCTGCGCCCGCAGTTCCTCGCACTCATCGCGTGCTTCCCGCAACGAAATCTCAGGATAAGCCCCCAGCACCAGCCGATGCTGCGCACCCATCCAGCAGAAGCGAAAGTGCCATTTCCTGGCGCCTTTGCTGCTGATGAACAGTGACAGTCCGTCTCTATCGTTGAGGGTATAGGCTTTGCCGGTGGTCTTGGCCTGCCGGACAACGGCATCGGTAAGCGCCATGCGCACATCTCCTTGAGTCAGGAGAGGTGTACTGCTCAAGGGGAAAGTGATTCAGCAAACAATGCGCACTGCGCGCCACCCGTATTTGCGTGTACTAAAACGTGTACTACTTTGGGGTGGTTGACAGTGGAGGCCGGTAGGCTTCGCTGGACGATCCGTAGAGCGAAAACTCTTTCGAATCAATTGACTGCAGACGCACTGAGAAACCAGTGGACGTCTGCAGAATATGAATTGGAGCGGGAGACGAGTCTCGAACTCGCGACCTCAACCTTGGCAAGGTTGCGCTCTACCAACTGAGCTACTCCCGCATTTTCGCGCCATTGCAGCAGCGAACAGACTGTAATAATACACCTAAAAATTTGTTTCTGACAAGTCAGGTGGGTGTTGCCTGGGTATTTTCAGTTTGCGCTTCCTGGGCGGCTTGCTCGAACCAGGCCAGGATGGCCTGCCAGTGGGCGTCGCCATACCGTTTGCGGAATCGCCGGGTTTCTTCTGCCTCGGGGTTCCGCCAGGTGGCCAAACGCTGGGCAATGAAGGCGGTAGTCAGGGGAATGCCGCATTCGCGGACGATGCAGTGGTGCCATTGTTCATAAGTGCGGGGGATGAGGGCGGGCATGACGTTCTGGTTCCAGCGGAAATGAATCTCAATTTGAATATGTTATAACATTCTATATTCTGTGGGGAGTGATGACGATGGTGGGCGGGTCTGTAGAGGAATCCTGGGTGGCGGCGGCAGGGAGTGTTCGTCCATGTTGACTGGCAAGCTTGATGTCCTGGTGGTAGGCGCGGGAGCCGCCGGGGTGGGGATGGCTGTGGCGCTGGCACGGTTGCCAGGGTTGCGCTACGGTGTGCTGGAAGCCGGGGATGTGGGGGAGTCGTTTCGGCGCTGGCCCAGGCAAACACGGTTCATCACGCCTTCGTTTCATAGCAATGCGTTTGGGCTGGCGGACCTCAATGCGGTGACTGAGTACAGTTCCCCGGCGATTTTCAGTGGCACGGAGCATCCGTCGGGCGCGCAGTATGCCGATTACCTTTCTTTGCTGGTGGCGCGCCACGATTTGCCGGTGGTGCCGCGTTGCCGCGTGCAGTTGGTGGAAGCCTTGCCTGGCGGCGGGTTCCAGGTGCGCACGCAGCAAGGCGTGCTGCAGACACGTTTTCTGATCTGGGCTGCCGGTGAGTTCCAGTTTCCGGAGCTTGCGCCGTTTTCTGGCGCGCAATGGTGTCATCACTATGCCCAGGTGGAAGACTGGCAGGCATTCCGGCCCGTGCACCAGACGGTGATCGGCGGCTATGAAAGCGGCGTAGATGCGACGGTGAATCTGGTGCGCAAGGGCTGCGAGGTGCGTTTGCTGGTGCGCAAGCAGAGTTGGGACCCGCAAGGGAGTTACGACCCCAGCCTGTCACTGTCGCCCTATAGCCGTGAGCGTATGTACGAGGCCCTGGACAGCAAGCGCCTGGAAATCGTGTTTGGCGTGGATGTGACGGGTGTAAGTCGCCTGCGCAGCGGTGGTTTCCGGATTGAAGCAGCGGATGGCAGGCAGTGGAGCGCCACCCAGCCGCCTGTGCTGGGCACGGGGTTTGTCAAAGGGGGCGGCGCTTGCCAGATTGCGGGCTTGTGGGACAGGCGCACCGATGGCGCGATTGCCCTGAGTGCCTGCGATGAGTCTACCCGCGCGGCAGGCCTGTTTCTGGTGGGGCCGCAGGTGCGTCAGGATGATCGAATCTACTGCTTCATCTACAAGTTCCGGCAGCGTTTCGGTTTGGTGGCCGCCCAGATCGCAGAGCGCTTGGGGCTGGATGCAGGACAGCTGCAAGCCGGAGCCGGTGCATGGGGGCCGTTTGGCAATAGCGAATGCTGCGAGGGCTGCGAGTGTTGAAAACGATGAGCAGGCAATGGCCGGGCGCGGGATTTTCCCTGTTGCTGGTGGCTGCGATGCTGGGCGGGGCGCTGATTGGTGAGGTGGCACCGCCGGTAGCCGCTTGGCTGGAGGTTCATGTCGATGCGACCTTGCTGTGCCTGGTGACTTTGCTGTTGTTTGGCGTGCCTGGGCGCCGTGGCGTGACTGGCGGGTCTGCAACCCAGGTTGGTTTCTTGGTTCTGGCTGTGGCGTTGAATTTTGCCGTCGTGCCCTGGCTGGGGTACGCCATTGCGTGGTTGGTGCTGCCGGGGCAGCCTTTGCTGATGCTTGGTCTGGCGATCTATTTCATGGCGCCATGTACCGACTGGTTTCTGGGCTTCACGCGTCTTGCCAATGGCAATGTGGCCTTGGGAACGGCGTTGATTCCCCTGAATATGGCGATGCAGTTGTTACTGTACCCGGCGTATCTGCCGTTGTTCGCCGGGCAGGATGTGATGGTGAGCGCTGGCATGCCGTGGATAACGCTATGGCAATGGTTTTTGTTGCCGCTGGTGGTTGCGGTGCTGCTGCACCAGGGTTTGCGCCGTTTTCTCGGCGATGGCCGTTTCCAGCAGGTGCTGCGTTGGGCAGACCGTCTCGTGCCCTGGGTGCTGGCTGTCCTGGTACTGGAGATTTTCTCCGCGAATATCACGGTGATTGTGTCGCAGGCTGAAAATTTTGCTTTCCTGTTGCTGGGCGCCATGCTGTTTTTTGCTGCGACATATCTGCTGGGCGAAGCCGCCAGCCGCCGGTTCGCCTTGAAGTATCCCGAGCATGTTCTGTTGACGATGACGCTGGCTGCGCGTAACGCACCCCTGATGCTGGCCGTCACGATGGCCGTATTGCCGGGGCAGCCGTTGGTGCATGCGGCAATCGTGGCTGGCATGTTGCTGGAGTTTCCTCATCTGGCCTTGCTGCGCCATGTGTTGCTTGGCCAGAAGGCGCGCTGCGGTGCCACCGTGCCGATGGCGCGGGCTACAATCCCGGATTGATTCTCATCGTCATCAAAATAGGTGAATTTATGGCACAGCAGTCCGGTATCGCAAGGCTTTTCAAGGTATGTGCGCTGATAGAGACAATTACCTGGGCCGGCCTGCTTCTGGGCATGTACCTCAAATACGGCTCGGGCACGACGGATCAGGTGGTCTGGTGGTTCGGCCGCCTGCATGGGCTGGCGTTCCTGGTCTATTTCGTCGTGGCTATCGTAGCGGCGAAACGCTTGCGCTGGCAGGCCAGCGATGCCTGGTTGGCTATCCTGGCTGCGATTCCGCCGCTGGTAACGTGGCCGTTGGAAATCTGGTTTCAGCGACGCGGTTTGCTGTCGGGGCATGTGGCGCAGCGCTGATCATCCGGCAGGGCCAGGCCGTAAGGCTTGGCGTGCTGGCGGTTTTTTCCTGGGCCCGGTCTGCGGTTCAGCCTTGCTCTGCCTAGTGGGGGGCGGGCCGGGTTGACCGGCCTGGCTGATAGGCACTGGGCGGCTGCCCGAAATGCTGCCGGAAGGTGGCGCTGAAGGCGCTGGGGCTGTCGTAGCCATGCGCCAGGGCCACTTCCAGCACGGAAGCCCCCGACGCCAGCATGGGTACGGCCAGCAGCAGGCGCGTACGCCGGCACCAGGCGCCGAAGTTCAGCCCGGTTTCGCGTTGGAACAGGCGTGCCAGCGTGCGGGGATGCATGTGCAGGCCATCGGCCCAGCTTTCCAGGCTGGCGGCATCGGCCGGACTGGCGATGAAGGCCCGGCAGCGTTCGCGCAGCCCGGCATGGGCGGGCATGGGCACATGCAGCGCCAGCGGATGGGCGGTTTCGATCTCATCCAGAATCAGGCTCATGATGCGTTCTTCCCGGCCGCCTGCCGGGTAGTCCAGCGGCAGTCGGGTTGCCGCCAGGATGAGCTGCAGCAGCAGCGGCGCAACTTCGATGACCTGGCAGTGCGGCCAGAGGGTGGGGCGCAGGCCCGGTTCCACGAAGATGGTGCGCATGGCGACGGGTTGGTTGGCCATCCGGATGTCGTGGCAGATGCCGGGCGGCACCCAGACCGCGCATCCCGGCGGCACGACCCAGCTGCCGTATTCCGCACGGATCAGCATGACGCCTTCGGTAGCGTGCAGCAATTGTGCCCGCCTGTGCGTATGAGGCGGAATATGGGCGTTGGCCGGCATGTCCGTGCCGTAGGCCACGACCGGGCTGGCGGTGTGTTCGCCCTGCATGGGCGAGGCATGCGGGTCTGGCACGCGGACCAGGCCGGGGCGCGTGGTCGCCCACTGAAGGTCGTCAGGCGAAGGTTGGACATCTGGCATGAGTATTCCTGGCCGCTTGTCATTTTCGCGACGATTGTTGTGCTTTTTTCGCAGGATTGCAATTCGGCCGATCTTTAAGATGCGTTGATTCCCATTTCCATTTACCTGTATCGAGGAATCAATGATGTCCATGCCATCCATGCCTGCCCGCCCGTCCGGGAGGGCCTCATGAACCGCGCCCGTCTTGGCCTGCTGACGGGTACCCATGCCGTCAACGATTTTTACCAGGGGCTGGTGCCGGCCCTGCTGCCTTTCTTGGCGCTGGAACGTGGCTATAGCTATACCGCCGTCAGCGGGCTGATGCTCGCCGCCACGGCCTTGTCCAGTGTTGTCCAGCCGCTGTTCGGCCTGTACGTGGATCGTGCCGCGCGCCCGTGGATGGTGCCCCTGGGCTTCATGGTGGCGGCCATCGGCCTGGTGCTGATGGGCATGAGCCCGACCTACTGGGGCAGCTGGATTGCAGCAACGCTGTGTGGGCTGGGCATTGCGGCCTATCATCCGCCGGCAACGGTTGCCGCCCGGGTGGCGGGTGGCGCTTCGCAGAAAGCCATGAGCGTTTTCTCGGTGGGCGGCACGATCGGGGCGTCGTTCGCGCCATTGCTGGCAGCTGCGGTTGTTGGTGGCGGCGCCCTGGGCCACAGCTGGCTGCTGGTGATCCCGGCGCTGTTCATGCTCGGTGTCTGGATGGTCTGGACCCGCAACGATGGCCGCAGGCGGGTGGCGGCGTCGCAGTCGGCAGCGCCGGCTGCGGCGGGCAGGAAAATCCTGGCGGAAAATGATTGGAAGGCGTTTTTCCTGCTGTGCGGGGTGATTGTCGGCTGGTCGATTCCCTACGTGACGGTGGTGTCCATGCTGTCGCTGTATCTGACGCGCGAATTGGGCGGCACAGCGTTTGAAGGGGCGGCGGCATTGACGACATTCACGGCGGCAGGCGCTGCAGGCACTTTGCTGGGTGGCTGGATAGGCGACCGTTGGGGACGCATGCCGGCCATTCGCATGGGCTATCTGCTGGCGCTGCCTTCGCTGGCGGGGCTGGTGCTGGCGTCTTCGCCTACCATGGCCTGGGTCTGCACCCTGCTGCTGGGGTTGTGCATGTTCCTGCCGTTTGCTCCGCAGGTGACGCTGGCGCAGGATTACCTGCCGCGTAATCAGGCGACCGCCAGTGGTATCACCCTGGGGCTGGCCATGTCCATCGGCGGCATGGTGGCGCCGCTGTTCGGCCTGTTGTCGGATTCCATGGGCCTGCGCTATACGCTGGGTGCAGTTCTATGCGTTCTGTGCGTGGCCTGCCTGCTGGCCTGGTGCATGCGCAACCGCCTCAATACGCAGCAGCAGATACTGGCACAGGCCTGATTCGTCGCTCAGTCTTCCATGCGTGCCATGCTTCATGGCACCGGCCATTGGGCCGGCCCGCACCAGCAGATAAACTAGATGATTTCGCCGATCCCGGTCATCGGGGGCGGCAGGGTGGCATGGAAGAGGTTGCAAGAGATGAATGCACGCAAGGCGACTTTGGTGGGTTTGATTGCGGTGGTGCTGTGGAGTGCGATTGTTGGCTTGATTCGCGGCGTCAGCGAGTACTTCGGGGCAACGGGGGGCGCGGCGCTGATCTATACAGTGGCTTCCATTTTCTTGCTGCTAACGGTAGGCCCCAGCCGGATAAGCGAATTTCCCCGCCGCTATCTGTTCTGGGGCAGCTTGCTGTTCGTGGCCTATGAACTGTGCCTGGCGCTTTCGATTGGCTATGCGCATACCAGTCGTCAGGCGATTGAAGTCGGCATGGTCAATTACCTGTGGCCGGCGCTGACCATGGTTTTCGCCATTCTGTTCAATCGGCAGAAAGCCAGTTGGCTGATCATTCCGGGTTTTGTCATCGCGATCGCAGGCGTGTGCTGGGTGCTGGGCGGTGATCAGGGGCTGGATATCGGCGGCATGTGGGAAAACGTGCGCGACAACCCCTTGAGCTATGGCCTGGCCTTTGCCGGCGCGGTGATCTGGGCGGTGTACTGCACCGTGACGGCGCGCATGGCAGACGGCCGCAATGGCGTGACCTTCTTCTTCATGCTGGTCGCGCTGGCGCTGTGGATCAAATATGCCGCCATGGGCGGCGAAGCCATGAATTGGTCATGGCAGAGCGTGGTGTACCTGTTGCTGGCGGCAGCGGCCATGGGGTTTGGCTATGCGGCCTGGAATGTTGGCATTCTGCATGGCAACGTCACCATCCTGGCCGGGGCCTCATATTTCATACCGGTGCTATCGGCGCTCTTGGCCGCGATTCTATTGAATACGCCGCTGTCCCTGGCGTTCTGGCAGGGGGCGGGCATGGTGTGCGCAGGCTCAATACTTTGCTGGGTGGCAACGCGCAGCCGTGCACACACAGGCTAGGTCAGCCGGGTGGCCTGCACGAACGCTACAACAAAGGTTCTATCGGCAGAATGGACAACAGGCGCAGGTACGTCCGCTTCCAGAATGAGGTTGACGGTTCGCTGGTATGCCGGATGACGCCATCAGGGCCTTGTTCCAGCCAGGCGATTTCATGCTTGTCATCCAGTTCCAGCTGGTAGGCGTAATGGGGCACGCTGTGATCGAAGGCCTGGGACATGGCCTGGGCCAGTGCGGCGCTTTCGATCACAAAGCCCAGTTCGGTGTTCAACTGCGCCGAGCGCGGGTCGAAGTTGAACGAGCCGACGAAAACACGTTCGCCATCGACGGCAAAGGTCTTGGCATGCAGGCTGGAGCCTGAACTGCCGAAGGGGCCGGCCTTTTCCCTGGGCCGTTCGGAATCGGAATTGCGCCGCAATTCGTATAGCTCCACGCCTTGTTCCAGTAAGGGCACGCGGTATTTGGCGTAGCCTGCATGTACTGCAAGTACATCAGTGGCTTCCATGGCGTTGGTCAGAACCCGTAAATGCACCCCTTGTTCAGCCAGTTTGCCGAAGGCTTCCACGCCCTGACTGGTAGGCACGAAGTAAGGGGAAGGGGTTGAACAGCCGCACTTCGACGTTGGGCTCGGCGTTCAGCAGTGCGAGCTTGCTGTCCAGGCCATTCGTGCCGTTGTCGTCGAGCAGCAGCCGTACGCGTACCTTGCGTTGTGCGGCGTCGTGGAGTGCTCGTAGCAGCAGGTTGCCAGTGATGTCGTCGCGCCAGATATAGTATTGAACGTCGACGCTGCGTTCGGCAGCGGCGATCAGCAGAATGCGGGCGGCGAATGCATCCAGTGAGTCCGTCAGCGGCAGTACGCCGGACAGGCCGGGGTGCTGTGCGGCCAACGGTGCCAGGCTTTGGCCCAGCCGTGTATCCAGTCCTTCTTGCGTCATGGTCGCCTGGGATTCACTGCGGTTATCCAGCGGGGGCAGGCCACAGGAGGACACCAGGCCTGCCGCGATGATGGCTATCCCGCTACGTAACATGGCTGTCCTCTGCCTGGTGCGTCTACGTGTCGATGTCGTGTGAGGATTGTCACATAAATTTCCGGCGCTGGCGCAGCGCGGGCCTATGTCTGCTTGCGGGATTCAGGCAGTGTATTTCTGGCTGGCACGCCTTTGCTGCGCCCGTAGCAGGCCAGGCCGGCATACACTGTCGGTCGATTCCATTTTTCGCGGTTTTAGCGATCCGTTCTATTGTGACCCAGACGCCATTTTCTTCCTTGCCCCTGTTGCCCGCCTTGCTGGAAAACCTGCAAAGCCTGGGTTTCGAACAGATGACGCCCATCCAGGCACAAAGCCTGCCGCTTATCCTGGAGGGCCGTGATCTCATCGCGCAAGCCAAGACAGGCAGCGGCAAGACGGCTGCCTTCGGCCTCGGGGTGCTGCAGACGTTGCGGCCGCACCAGCAGACGCCCCAGGCGTTGCTGGTCTGCCCCACTCGCGAATTGGCCGAACAGGTGGCCCAGGAGCTGCGCCGGCTGGCGCGCCTGATTCCTAACGTCAAGATATTGACGTTGTGTGGGGGAACGTCGGCACGTCCGCAAGTGGAATCACTGGCGCGCGGCGCGCATCTGGTGGTGGGGACGCCGGGCCGCATCCAGGACCACCTGGAACGTGGCAGCCTGGACCTGTCCGGCCTGAGCACGCTGGTACTCGACGAAGCCGACCGCATGGTGGACATGGGTTTTCATGACGATATCGTCGCCATCGCCTCGCGTTGCCCGTCCAAGCGCCAGACACTGCTGTTTTCGGCGACCTACCCGGAAAACATCCGCAAACTCAGCGCCCGGTTCCTGCGCAACCCGGTCGAGGTCAAGGTGCAGGCGCAGCATGATGCCAGCCGCATCGAGCAGATCTTCTATGAAATCGAAGACAACGAAAGGCTGGATGCCGTGGCAACCCTGCTGGGGCATTTCCGGCCAGTATCGACGCTGGCGTTCTGCAATACCAAGATCCGCAGCCATGACCTGGTGGAACGCCTGCAGGCCGCAGGCATCAGCGCGCAGGCGCTCAATGGTGACCTGGAACAGCGCGAGCGCGACGAAATTCTGATCCAGTTTGCCAACCAGAGCTGCGCCGTGCTGGTGGCCACCGATGTGGCGGCCCGCGGCCTGGATATCCAGAACCTGGGGGCGGTGATCAACGTGGACGTGACCAAGGATACCGAGGTTCATATCCACCGTATCGGCCGTAGCGGCCGGGGCGACCAGAAGGGGCTGGCGCTCAACCTGTGTTCGCCGGACGAAATGCGCTGGGCCAACCTGATTGAGCAATACCAGGGCACGCCGCTGGTCTGGGCCGACATCAAGGCCTTGCGGCCCAAGGCGGATCGTCCGTTGCGCGCGCCCATGATCACCCTCTGCATCCAGGGGGGCAAGAAAGACAAGCTGCGCCCGGGCGATCTGCTGGGGGCGCTGACGGGAGACGGCGGCCTGGTATTCGAACAAGTGGGCAAGATCAACATTACCGAATACAACGCCTACGTGGCCCTGGACCGAAAGATCGCCAAACAGGCGTTTTCACGGCTTTCCAACAGCAATATCAAGGGGAAACGCTTCCGCATGCGTTTTCTGGAGGAATTCTGAATCAGGGCCTGCCATGAAATGGATGGGCCAGGTTCGTGGCAAAATTTGCCTGGCTCAAACGTTTCATACCAAGGTACTGATGTCCCGTCTCCCTTTTTCCCGTTCCCTTCTTGCGGTCAGCGTCTTTTGCGCCGCTACGCCGGTCTACGCGGCATTGCAACCGGTCTCCGAAGCGCCCCTGGCCGGTGAAATCGAGTTCGACTGCCAGTTCAACGCCGACAACAGCACGGATTGCCTGAGCACCTACAGTTTCACCATCCTCAAGCCCAGTGGCCGCGACATGCTGTCTCGGATTGACCGCAGCTATGCCGAGAATGACAGCCTGACGGTGGAAAAAGCTGAAGTGACCCAGCCGGGAGAACCACCGGTTCCGCTGGACGCCTCGCAGATAGATACGCGGATGGCGCCCAATCCCGACCAGGGTTTTCTGCGCGAACACCAGACATCCCTGGCGTTCCCCAACCTGCGTGTCGGTACCCGTATCAGCTACACCCTGCGCGAGCACTTTTCTGCCCAGCCGTTGAGCACGCAGTTTCACTATGTCTTCAACCGCCAGCCCATGCCGGTGCGCGATGATCGTTTCGAAGCCAGGTTCACGTCGGAGCGGCCGATGGTCATGCGTGGCGAGATGATGGATGCCTATGACATTGAACAGAGTGCCGACAAGAAAACCATCAGGCTCAGCCTGAAGCAGCCACCGCTGTACCTGAATTACATCAACGAAGCCGGTAACGCCTACCTGCGCCATGCACCTCGCCTGGAACTCGGAAGTTCACTGGATGTGCAGGAAAATATCGGTCCGTTCGCGGTGCGTTACAACGAAATTCTCTCTGCTGAATTGCCCAAGGGGGTGGCTGCGGCGGTTGCTGCGGTGCAGGGCAAGCCGGTGGCGCAGCAAGTGGCCGGCTTGATGCAGTACATCAACGACACCTATCGCTATCTGGGCGATTGGCGTGCCAGCGGGCGCGGCTACGTGCCCTTTACGCTGGCGGAAATCGAACGCAACGGATATGGCGATTGCAAAGATCTGGCGGTGCTGCTGAGCGCCATGCTCAAGGCTGCTGGCATCAAGGCCGAACCGACGCTCGTCAGCCGTGGCGACATGGCCCGTGACCTTCTGATTCCCGGCATGTACGCGCCCAACCATGCCATCGTGCGCGCCGAGGTGGATGGCGAGGTCTGGTGGCTGGACCCGACCAACCCGGTATTTGCTCCTGGTCGTACCATGCCTGATATCCAGCAACGTTGGGCATTGGTACTCGGGACGGACGGACAGGTGCGACGTGAAACTATTCCCATGGAATTGCCCAGCGATATTTTGCTGGTGACACGCAGCGAGCATTACCTGCCTGGTGGTGAAGCCCGGGTTGAAGCGCAGGCGGCCTTGTCCAATGCACTGCTGATGGATGTCAGCGTGACTGACCGCTTTTCCGGCCGCACCAGTACTGACCAGGAACTATGCCGGAAATTTGCCAAGGAAGTCAGGGACTGCACACTGGAACGTGATGACAGTACCTTTGTCGTGCAGCCCGGCTATGTCATCATGGCCCAGCTGACTGACGGCCGTGCCCTGGAGCGTCGTGGCGCGCAGTATTTCTATGACCGCGAAGACCTGGCTGGCCAATGGGAAGCGTTCATCAAATACCGCAGCGAAGGGCAGTTGGCTGATCTCTACCAGGGTGAACCGCAGATCGTCACTTATGACGTCACGCTCTCCGGAGGCAAGATCGACGAACCTGCCCAGCAGTGCAAGGTGCGCAGCACTTGGTTCGACATCGACCTGCAGGCCGAACCGACGCCTGAGGGCTACCACTACCGCTACCGCGAAGCGCAGAAAATCAGCTGGTTGAGCCACGACGAAATCAACAGCACCGAGTTCGGCAAGCTGATCGAGGAAAGCCGCCGCTGCATCGAAAAATTGCACCTGGCGGTTCAGTTGCCCCAGTCTTGATGGTCAGTTGCCGTCAGCCTGAATGGGGCCAGGGGAACCCTTGCGGGCTGGCTGTCTCTTGATGATGCAGGCCATGGCTTGAAGCCGTGGCCAGGTGGCGGGCACCCAGGCGTTCTTGGCTGAACATCTGATGACGACAGGGGGATTGGCCCTGGCATGGCGCAGAAAAATTGCCTCGGGCGCCGTGCCAGGCTGCTCGAGGCAATTCGGTCTGGATCAAGAGAAACGGATTGGTTGGAAAAACGTCTGAAAAAACCTGGGAACAACGGACGACACTATTGGGCTTGTTCCTGGATTTTTTCACCGCCACGTTCAATGTCCTTGCCTATGCCATCCACCGTATTGCAGCCGGCGAGGGTGGTGGCAAGCATTGCGATTGCGAGGATAAGGGCTTTTTTGTTCATACAACCTCCGTGAAAAATCAGGATAAGGATGGAAGAACTGATGGCGGCCCAGGCGGGCAGTGCCTGGTTCATGAGCATGCGGCGCAACGTTCGCCGCGTAGCAGGTGTTTATCTCCAGAATAGCAAAAGTTGGCATTCCTGCCGCTGCTTGGAAGACACGGTTACGAATGTCCCGCGTTTTGCGTTTTGTGCCTTGTCATGTTTGGCGCGTTCTGGCGGATGATTGCATGGCGGCCTCGCCGAGGTTTGCCGGTATTCGCCTGCGGATACGGGTCGATACGACTGGACACGAGGGGCGCTGGTTGATCCCGTATCATGTTCAGCCTGAATTTGTTGCGCCGCCGCGTGGACAATCCAGGGCTTCAGGCCGGATATCCGGAAGCCCTGGCGGCGGCCCGTTGGAAAATGCCGCACGAAAATCATGGGAGCAATGGATCAAATGCAAGCTGAGGCGCCGATTGAAAATACCACGCTGAGGGACGTGGGCGAGGGGTATCGGGTGCTATATGCCACCGGACTTTCGCCGGAAATAGACCAGGTCAGCTGGGAAGACGAGGAAGGGGAATACGCCGTGGTGTCCTTCATCGACGGGACGGAACTCAAGGGGGCCGGCAATCTTGCCGTCCATGCGGTATGGCACGAGGATGCCGCCAGCGTGACGCCCGCCCACCTGGCACAGGCGCCAGCGCTGCCCGCGCCGACCCAGAGCATGGAGGCACGGGTGGATGATGCCTACGATGCCTATATTGCCGGCGATATTGAAAATGCCAGGGCGCAGCTTGCGTCACTGGCCGCAGAACGCTTTACCGGCGACTACATTGCTTGGGTGCCGGTGTCGTTTGGATTGTCCCTGCTGGCCTTGATCGAAGAGCAACGTGGTGAGACAGGCTGTGTTGCCGCCCTGACCGCCATGCTCGACGAAGGCTGCCGGTCAGGGGAGGATCGCAGCCCGACGCGTGGCCTGGCCCGTAAACTGGCTTCGCCCTTGCCGCAGGAAGTGTCTGCCTCCTCCTTGCAGGACATCATCTATCGCTGGGCGCATGGCGAGGGGCTGTGCGATCGCCAGGCCCTCAAGGCCGCACATGACCGCATGCTTGCCGCGTTGCGGGCGTCAGTCTGAAGCGTGCGGCGGGCCATGGCTGTTCTGGCCGTTGGCCGGGTCTGCACTTTGCGTGATTGCTGTGGCACCCTGGTGCGCGGGGGCCGCCCGCCGGGGCTGCCTGGCATTGCATACCTTGCCGTACTGTGAAGGCGGCAGGGCACATAAATTGGAAATGACCCTATTATGATCAAGATCGCAGACCTGGGCAGTTTTGAACAGGTGCCGCCCGTTGTCGAGGCATTGCTGGCAGGGGATGCTGACGCCCTGGATGCCTTTTTATCTTCAGGCTGGGATATCGAAGCCCCGCTGTCCTTGAGCAAACACATCCAGGAAAGGCCGCTGGTACTGGCCTTGTGCGTCAATGCGCGTGCCTCGGTGCGGTGGCTGGTTGAGCATGGCGCCAGCTTGAACCAGGCCGATGAACCGGCTTTTCCGATTGCTGCACGCTACACCGATCCGGCCATGATGCGCTATCTCGTACAGCAGGGCGCCGATGTGCATGCCGAACGGAAAGTGGGCGGCGATGCCTATATGCAGGCCCTGTACGGTGGAAAAACCGAACACCTGGCGGAAATCCATGCCCTTGGTCATGCCGCAGCGGAACATGGTGGTCAGGCTTTCCGTTCAGCCGTCTTCGAGCGCAAGAAACGGGTGGTTGATTTTTTCCTGTCGCATGGCGTCGACGTCAACTTCAAGGAAAAGGACCAGGTTTTCTCCGATAGTGCGACCCCGTTGCTGGTGGCTGCGCGCAACCGCGACAAGGGCATGTGCCGCCTGCTGGTGGATCATGGCGCGGACGTCCTGGCAACGAGCCGGGATGGCGAGCGTCCCTACACGGTGGCTCTGGAAGAAGGCGATGAAGCCTTGGCTGCCTATTTCCGGTCACTGGAACCTGCCGAGCTGCATAGCGTGGCGCACAGGTTGCGTGAGCTTGAACCCTACAAGCTGCCGCCGGAAATGCTGGCATTCCTGCAGGGAGAACAACGGCGTATCGAATTGCCGGATTGCGACTTCGGTTTCTTTGAGTTCTTTGCGCTGACAGACATCTTTCCGATGAAAGCCGGCCGCAGGAAGGTGTTGCGGCTGAGCAAGGAATCCGGCGATTACACCGATGTCGTCCTTGTCTGGAATCCGACCAAAGGACGCATTGGCTACTGGGACATCGAGCACGAGGAATACGCCGACCTGGCCACCTTCAAGGCCTTCATGGCGAACCCTGCCAAGTACATGAATGGCGTGCTGGACGGCGATTATCAGTGAGGCATGGCAAGCGCCACCGGCTGTGCCGGCGCTTGCCCAGGACGCCGGCGCCGCATTTCCACCACTTTCCCTTCACCCACGGCGCGTGCACGCAACTGCCCGCAGCCGGCGTCCACATCCTGCCCGGCACTGTTCCTGACCTTGGTAAGCACGCCATTGCCGTGCAGGTATTGCATGATGTGGCGGATCCGTTCCGGATCAGGGCGCTGGTAGTCATCGCCTTCCAGGCTATTGAAGGGAATGATATTCAGCACACAGAACTTGCCTGTGAGCAGACGCAGAATGGCGTCCAGCTCGTCATCGCCGTCATTGACGCCTTTGAGCAGTGTCCATTGGTACTGGATGGGGTAATCCGTCGCACGTGCATATCGTTCCCCCATTTCTATCAAGGCATCCGGCGCAATCTTGGGCGCGCGCGGCAGCAAATGCTCGCGCAAGTCAGCCTTGGTCGTATGCAATGAAAGCGCCAGGGCCGGTTTAACGCGCTGCCTGGGCAAGGCATCGAAGACACGCGGGTCGCCCACGGTGGAAAACACAAGGTTCTTGTGTCCGATATTACCCTCGGTGCCGAGCAGCTCGATTGCCTCTAGCACGTTATCCAGGTTATGGGCGGGTTCGCCCATGCCCATGAACACCACCTTCTTTACCGGGCGCAGACGTCGCGCAAGCACCACCTGGGCCAGTATTTCCATGCTGCTCACCTGACGCAGCAAGCCGCTCTTGCCGGTCATACAGAAACGGCAGCCCACGGCGCAGCCCACCTGCGTGGAAACACACAGCCCGCCGCGCGGCAGCAGCACGCTTTCCACCATTTGGCCGTCGGCAAGCTGTATCAGCAGGCGTGAGCCATCATTGCCCGGATGTTCCGAATGCACGTGGGCCAGCCCATCGAGCTCCGCCGTCAGGGCGGGCAGGGCCTGGCGCAGCCTCAGCGGCAGAAAATGCTCGGCGGGCCGCCGCTGCGTTCCACTATCGAGCGCCTGCCCGCTCAGCCAGGCGCGCAGGATGCGGCCGCGGTGAACCGGCAGGGCATTGAGGGAGGTCAGGCGCTGGATGAAATCAGAGAAACGCATGGGAGCGGATTCTACCTTGCCTGCAGATGGCTGCGCAGCCCGATAGGAGCATCGGTCGTCCATCGCTGCATGCATTGAACCGATGGCGTGACGATGCCTGTGCCATGCCAATCATGGCGGCAGGTGCTGGCCTATGCCTGTGCTGGTGGCGTTGAGTTTTTCCCGTTGGTGGGCAGAAGCACGGCTGTCGGGGCGTACTTGCCGGACTGGAGAGGCGAGTCGTCGGTTTTCCTTTTATTAGAGTACCCTGTATGGATATCCCGGCCTAAGTGCCATCTTGTCGTTCATGCTTTTTCAAAGGAGATTGAAATGGGTCGTGTAGCAGGAAAAGTCGCTCTGGTTACGGGCGCTGCACTGGGTATCGGCAAGGCGTCGGCAGAATTGCTGGCCCGGGAAGGGGCCAAGGTCGTGGTAACCGATCTGAAAGTCGAAGAAGGCCAGGCCGTCGTCAGCGCGATCAAGGCGCAGGGTGGCGAGGCCATCTTCGTGCAGCATGATGCTTCCAAGGAAGATCAATGGGAAAAAGCCATTGCCGCCACATTTGATGCCTTCGGCAAACTAAACGTCGTGGTCAACAACGCCGGGATTGCGCTGGGCAAGAATGTGGAAGAAACCACGCTGGCCGAATGGCGCAAGGTTCAGGACATCAACCTGGACGGTGTGTTCCTGGGCACGCGCTTCGGCATTGAAGCACTGAAGAAAAGCGGTGGTGGCTCCATCATCAACCTATCTTCCATCGAAGGCCTGATCGGTGACCCCAACCTGGCCGCCTACAACGCCAGCAAAGGGGGCGTGCGCATCTTTACCAAATCAGCCGCCCTGCATTGCGCCCAGGCCCGCTACGGCATCCGCGTCAACTCGGTTCATCCGGCCTATATCTGGACGCCGCTGGTGCAGGAACTGGCGCAGGATGAACAGAGCGATGCCTACAAACGCCTCGTCAGCCTGCATCCGGTGGGCCACCTGGGCGAACCCAACGACATTGCCTACGGCATTCTGTATCTGGCCTCGGATGAATCGAAGTTCGTGACAGGTAGCGAACTGGTGATTGATGGCGGGTATACGGCGCAGTAAACGGTTCTGCGGCAGCCTTGGCAGCGTGAGACTTTTACCTTGCCGCCGATGACGCGGCAAGGTGAAAGCATACTGGCGGGTTGGGCTGTCGCGACAGGTTGGTATTTCATCCCGAATCAAAAACTGGCGGTCATGCACAGCCTGACTCAGCAGGTGGGCGCATGCACTAGTATTTTGATATCCGACGATGGGCTAGGGCTGGATTTCGCGGATTATCATCCTTAGATGACCTGCTGGAGTCCAGCAGCATCAAACGCGATTGGCGTTCCGTGATAGTGATGATTGCGCTTGAAGCCCCTTTGCTGCAGCTAGGGGCTGCCGTCGCTATGCGCCCAGGGTAGCTAGCGTGTTGCGGCCAATGCCAGCGCAGGACGCAATGAGGTGGCAAAGAGTTCACCGTGACTTTGCTCCGGGAACGCCTGGAAGGTAATGTCCATGCCTTCATGCGCGAGCCTGTTCACCAGCGCATGCGTGCTTTCCCGGCCAGGCGGAATCGTGGAAACCGGGCCGGATGAGGGGGCTGGGGTAGCGTCGGGATTGGCGGCGGGACGTCCTCGGCCTACCAGCACCCTGACGATGGCCTTTGGCGCCTGGTCTGCATGAAACCTGTTTGCGCGTTTCAGCAGCGCGTCATCGCCCCAGCCGACCGAAGGGTCGCCGGCGACATAGCGCTGGAACATGAGCGGCCGGGTGATCAGGGTGTAGAGGGTGAACAGGCCGCCGAACGAGTGCCCCCAGAGGGTTTGCCGCGCCGGGTCCAGAGGGACGCGCGCTTCGACAGCGGGTCGGATAGCGTCCTGGATGATATCCAGGAAGAGGTCAGCGCCTCCGCCGGGACGGCCCCGGTTCACGGTACCTGTCTGTGCTGTACCGTCCGGGTTCAGGATGGGGGGCGTGTAGTCGAAAGCCCGCGCCATCACATCGTGCCGGGAAGGCACGTCGTAACCGATACCGACCAGTACCGGAGGGTTGTCCGTGAACAAGGCGGCCAGATCCTGGTCTTGCAGGGTATGCATGGCGGCGTTGCCATCGAGCATGTAGATGACCGGGTAACCTTGGGCCGGCGCCGGCTTGCGCGGCACTCCGATATACACCCGGTAATGGCGCTTGCCATCTCGGGAATCGAACAGCAAACGATCAAATTCGTAATACTCAGACGGCAAATCCGCGACCGTCGGGCCAATCGGCTCGTCCCAGCGGCGTCTGGGGGGATGGGATTGGGCGGGGGCTGTGGGTGACTGGGCGAAGGGACAAGCCGGCATACATGCAGCCATGAGCAGGAAGCGTCGACGCAACATAAGGTTTTTTGAATTTATTGTGAATGATATCAATAATCAGTCATTATAAATTGACGTCGAAAACCTGGGTATTCAGTATGAACCATACTAGGCTTGCGCTGCAGTCGGCCTGATTTTCGGATGCCGGTGAAACATCACGGCAACTGGAATACCGCTCAGGATGACCATCGAGCAGAAAGTGCAGATCGCGGCATTCATGCCCCAATGATCGGCAATCCAGCCTATGCCCATCATCGGAACCATGCTGCCGACATAGCCAACCACCAGGTAGGTGGCCAGCAATCCTGCGCGGTCATTGGCTGTGGCAAGGCGATTGACCATGCTCATGCCGGCAATCATGGTCATTCCATGGCCCAGTGCAGTGAGCAGCACGCCCAGCGCGAACAAAGTGGCTGAACTGACCCAGAGGTTCACCATCAGCAGCGCATTGCTCAAGGCCAGGCTGATCAGGCCGAGCGCGCCAGTCAAGTGGGTGGGCAGGCGCGCGGTCAGGACTTGCACGGCGGCGGAGGTAAAGAGGATCAGGGCGATAGTGGTGCCGCTCACCACCGGGCCGTGCCATGGCAGCAGCAGATCCAGGAACAGCGGCGCCATCGAGGTATAAAGGCCGAAGACGCCAAATGCCATCAGGGGCAGGCAACAGGTGAGCGCGAAGGCCTTGGAGGTGCTGGCTTCCGGCCAGGTCAACGAGGGCAGAATATCCTGCACGCGCAGCCGCTGGCCAGGCGCAGCCCGGGCGCTCTCGGGCAATTTCAGGCGGTGCAGCGCAGCCAGTGCCAGGGCGCCAAGCAGCAGGGTAGGGATATACGTGATGACCAAAGGTGCCGGACCCCATTGACCGATAATTCCGCCCACCAGCGGCCCCAGGCCGAAGCCGAATGCCATCAGAAACCCCGTCATCATGGCGACATGCTGAGGGTTGGCATGCCGTGACAGCCTGGACAGCCCCAGTGTCGCGCTGGTAGTGAGCATGCTCGACGCCACGCCCACGATGAAGCGCCCGACATTCAGGCTCGTCATGTCCCAGGCGAACAGGCTAATGGCGGTTCCAATCAAGGACAGTGCCAGGCCGCAAAGCATCATCGGCCGAAAGCCGACGCGGTCGGGCAGGCGCCCCAGGAACAGCAGGCCGAGCAGCGCGCCGCCCATATAGACAACGTACATCAGCGAGATGTCGCTGGTCTGCAACTGCCAGGTGTCTTTGTACAAACCGTACAGGGGACTGATGAGCGCCGTCCCCATGACGCCCACGATCATGGCGAAACTGACCCAGGAGAATGGCGATCCTTTGATTTTCATTTTTCAGTGACTATGTTTTGCGGGAGTGTATGGGGCGGCCGGCATTCAGCCTGGCTCCCTGTGTTGCTGGGATATTCGCCCGTCTTATCAAAGTGAATTGAAATCTTTCCCTTGGCTTGGCGAGTGTCTTCCAATGCTTGCGGCGACAGCCCGGCAAGAATGGTGTGCTTCATCTCCCACTCTTGGTCAGGATTCCTGCGGCAATCTTGCGGACCGTAGGCCTCAGAACGATATATTTTGTGCGCCGATCGGGCCGGTTTGCAGGAACAACTGGGCACCTGCGCCTTGTGCAATTGCGTTAGCACCTGCGTCCAAGATGCGGAATCTGGATACAAGGTATCCGCCAGGCCTTTCTGGCGCAAGGGCTGTCTATCATGCGGCGCACCAGCAGCGTCATGCGCGTGGCGTCGGATAGACCCGGCAACAAGCCGCGACAGCCGTCACCCGTACCGTTGTGGGTGGGGCAGTATTGATTGATGGTGGCTGGACTGCAGTGGAACTTGCAGCAACGAAAAAGGGGCCGAAGCCCCTGTTTTCAATGACTTGCAGACTTCCGTGGAACTCTGCAGAACTATATATGGAGCGGGAGACGGGCTAACCGACTACCGAGCAATCCATTGATTCAAAAGGTGTTTCTTGCACACCTCGGTTAATGGATGACTGGATTGTGTGCTAGTTGGGGAGAGTTGGCAAGAGCGGCCTTCACGCAACGATCAATGAGCGGATTTTTGATCGTCACGTCTCCTTCAAAGGCCCGGACGTGATTCATACCCTCATTGCATAGCGTCAGTGCGTCCGACTTGATCAGGGCTAGAGGTGTTGGAAGTACGCCTGCCGGACAGTGACGGCAGCCGCATCAACATCAAACTGGGGCATCCCCGGCCGCAGCAGCGTCTCCATGTCTCGGCGGAAACCTGGCTTGCGCAACCGGGCATCCAGCAGCGCATTGGCTTCCTCTGCACCCAGATGCGTGCCTTCCTTTTCCAGGTACCAGGTGAACGCTTGCATCGCTTTGGCGCCGTCCACCTCGTAGGGAGTGGAACCGGCTACGCTGAGCTGCCAAGCATGCGCCAAGTCGAACAGGTCACGGCCTTGCTCGCGCTGCATCAGCGCGCGTGTTTTGGTGCCGAGCATTTCGTTGATGTCATAGGAATGCGCCGTGGCACGCACTGGCTCGCCATCTTCGTCCAGCGTGTCCAGTTCGACCTGCACCAGTGGATAGAGCGATGCGCTTTCGTTGAGATTGACCTCGACCTTGATGGTTTCCTCGCGCTGCAATCCCAATGGAATGAACTTGTAGGCGGTGCGCAGAATCCGCGAAGGCCGCAATACGTTGCGAATCGCCAGCCAGGCATCGGCGATCAGCGAATCGCTGGGTTGCCCCAGCACGGGTGAAAGAACCCGGCGCAGATGGCGATCCAGTGTATCGGTGTCCATAGCCTTGACCAGCACCAAGTCGATGTCTTCCGAATACCTCGCCGCCGGCGCCAAGTGCGCCTTGTGCAGGACCGTGCCGCCGCGCATGGCCAGATGCTGGCTGAGCACATCGTCGCGAAAGATTGCAGTCACGCCCTGGGATAACCGTAGGTCCTGCTCGATTTGGCTACGTTTGGGCCAGGGAGCATAGGCCTGCCAGGCCGTCAGGTGGGATTGCTGCATCATGTATTCGACCTTCTTAAATCGTCCGGCATCCGCACCTTAAAGCGCGTATCCAGTGTGGTGGTGCCAGCCGAAACATGGCCGGTATCAAGAGAGATAATGCGCATCGGCTGTGCCCGTAGCCAGTCGGCTATGCAATCGGCCAGCGCGTTGTGGCCATCCAGTGCCAGCAAGGCTCCCAGCCGCTGGGCGGCAGGTACTTCTTGTACGGCAGTCAGTGCCTCGCCTAGCCCTGTAGGGGAGCACGCCGACATCAGACCTTGCAGGACTTCACGTACTCGTGATATTCCGCCCAGGGCGCCTTCACGCTGCACCAGTTCCAGCGCCGTCAATTCTGGTGAGGACATCTTGAAACGGCCGTCCGGTGTCTCGTGCCAGCGTGTCGGCATTTGTTCGACTCTGGCCCGGGTGTGGAATACGATCTCGTGTCGTCCCACGGTCATCGGCCGGCGCGGCTTGGGGACCATCACCTGGGTCACCATCACTGCATAGGGCGAGGCACCGTAGGCCTCGGCGGCGCTCAACAGGGCGACGTAGTATGGAATCTCCAGTGTTTTGGCTAGATAGCGATGCAGCCAGGTCTCCAGCGGCGGCGCGCCAGCCTCGGCATATTGCAGCGGCACGATCAACCAATGCCCTGATCCACGCGAGAGCCGCACCAGCCGACCTCGGCGCTGCTGCCGATGCAGGGCCTGGCGCAGTGCGTCGGCACTCAGCCCGGGCAAGGCTGACGCAAGGTCTTCGGTCCGCACGTTCAGGCGCCCACCGCGTTCGGCAGCGTCCAGCACGTCGGTCAGGGGGCTTGTCACGCTCATGGAAATCTCATTTGATTTGCGAAAAGTATCATTAAACGTCACATAACGCAAAACAAATGTTTGTCTGGGTGATGGGAAATACGGTTGCGCCGAAGTTCGGATTGTTTGCTGTCGTACCGTTCTTGATCGGTTGTCACGACGTTGTCCGGCGATTTGCCGCAACCTCTGAAAGACAACGTCATGATGATTTCTCGTGCTTAAGTTGCAACCAGGAGCAATACCCCTGACGATATTCCTCTGCTGCCTGTCGTTCCCACAGTTTTGTTGCTCGAAAAACGGCTGATGCCGCTGGAGCGCAACGCCTGGATGGTGCTTCACGCCAGTGCGGCGGTGCGGCAGATTGCATCGAGTGTCCTCACGGAAGTGGCTGCCAACGCAACGTAAGCCGATCGCACTGCACCTGCGTGCCCAGCAGATGGGTGTGCAAGCGTCGGCTGATGCGCCGGGCGCTGATGATGATTCCGATCCACCGGCAGTTTCTCGTGTCGCTGAAACAGCAAACCGCAGTTCGGAAAAATGCGGTAATTTTCAACAAAGGTGTCTGTTTTTCTATGCGGCGTAATCTACAGTCATGACATCTCTAGCATATTCTTTTGGCGGGTGCAGAGGGCTTTTGCTGGTACGTTGCTCAAATGGCGCTGCCTCGCTGAAATAAAAATCCACAGGTGGTCCTCCGCAGAGTTTCGGTAGTCGGCTCGCCTTTGTCATCGACGCCAACCTACTGCATGACGTTGATATTTACCAAATAATCTTCCACCATGAAGCGCCGCCGTTTTTCATTAAGCGCCACAATAACTCCATTTTCATCTACATTAAACATGCGGTAGATTGACGCTGAGATAAAATTTAAGGCGCTGCAACCATCATAAATTTCGCATATATTCTATCGACGTATTGATTTTTTCGAGAAATGCTTAATGTCACGGCAGGATATTAGACTTGGGAACAGATATATGAATCTTAATAAAAAATTTGCAACAATTGGTTCGGCCGTTGCTATTGTTGGTGTCATAGGTGGTTGGCTACTTTCAGATATGTGGAAGCGAGGCGCAGAAAGCGAGAAAATGACTCAGCTTGAAATACAAATCGCTAGAATCCCCGATATCGAAAGCCAGCGCCAACGCGAAAAAGATCGGGCTGACCGCTTAGACCTAGAAGTGGCGTCTCTTATGAGGCGTATTGATGATGTTACAAAAACGTACGGTGCGGAGAACGCTCGTCTATACGAGTCTCTTCTAGCATATCAGAAGGAATTAAGTGCGGCTAACTTTCAATTATTAGCTCAACAGAAATGTGCGTATTTAGATGAGTTAACAAGAGACAGCAAAAAGACAATGGACAACCAAACCTCTATAGGCGTTGTGGGCAACGCGGATGTTTTCGCTAGGCAAGAGACGGAGCGAAGGCAGCAGCTTTTGAATGAGTTTGAAAAAAATCGTGCTGCTCTGATTGAGTGTCTTAAAGGCTAACTTTTTCCCTGTTTCATTAATGTATTTCCATGGAGGTCCAATATCATGCCTACAAGTAACGGGGTGCCAACCGAGCGTCAACATGATTTTGTCGCATCCATGGTGCAAACAGGACGCTATCAGAATACCGACGAGGTTCTGCGCGAAGGACTGCGCCTGATCGAGCAGCGTGAACGCATGGAAGCAGCGAAGATCCTGGCATTGCGTGAAGCGGCCAACCGAGGCTGGATGGATATCGAGGCGGGTCGTTATGCGGATATCTCGGATGCCCAACTTGAAGATACTATCGGGCAACTTGGCCGCAGGGCTGCCGAGTGTGTTGCCGGTAGAAAATAATGATGCGGTATCGACTATCTGCCATCGCGCAGGAAGACTTTGTTCCTGATAATAGGGCTTTCGCCTTCGACCAACTCCCGGACGGTTCAAGAGACAAATAATAACTCCTGTCGAGTCAATAATCATCCATCAACATAGTGATCTGCTTAGTTGGTGGTGACCATTCTTTACTGCGCATGTTTATGCCAAATCCCGCTCATGCAATATAGTCATATCTGTATCGATTAGCACCTGGGTCCCTACTGAGACGAGCGAGAATAGCTCTACGATATCGGTGTTATACATTCGAATGCATCCATGTGAAGACGGGGGGCGGAGCATGCCTTCGTCTGGCGTTCCATGAATGTAGATATATCGGCGTAGCGTGTCCACATTCCCGCTGCGGTTCCGATTCCTTTCGAGGCCATCCAACCAAAGTATGCGGGTCAAAATCCAGTCACGATCTGGCGTGGCATCGTGAATCTCTTTTGGGTATATCTCGCCTGTCACGCGACGACTGAAAAAAACTGTACCGACGGGTTGGCCATCTCCGATTTTCATCTTGATTCTGTGTAAGCCGATCGGTGTCTTATAACTGCCGAACTCGCATCCACCGCCTCTAGCACCAGTGGATACCGGATAGGTGCAAACGACCTTTCCTTTTTCGACATATCGAAGGAGTTGATTGGCAATATCGACGTGGACGAACCGGGCTTCCCCTGTATTGATGGACGGAAGAGCCGTGGCTACAGAGGGACTCCAACTGGGGGAGGTTGGCAAGGGTGGTGTGAAAGCAGCGATCATTGGTCAATGAACGGATTCTGGATCGTCACGTTTTCTTCAAAGGTCTGGCCGTGATTCATGTCTTCGCTGTATAGCGTCAGGCAACTGGAACCGGCGGCAGCAGCCACGATGCACGAGTCGTAGAACGACAGCTGATGATGTTCAGCTATCCACCTGGCGCGGTCGTGTATTTTCTCTGTCAGCGGCACCACCTTGCAGAAGCTGCGCACCAGTTCAAGAAATTGCCTGATCTCGTCCCAGCTCATTTTGAGCTTGCGCACGCAGACGTGCGTCACCTCATTGAGAACTTGCACGCTGATGAGCGGGCTGGTTTTCAGCAAGGCCTCGGCCCGATCCGCCTTGCTTGCGTCGCCTGACAGCAGGTAGAGCACGACATTGCTGTCGAGAAAGCTCTTTTGCTTAGTCACGGGCATTGGCTTCGTCCCTGCTGAACTTGAAGTCTGCCGGCAGCTTGCCACGGAAGGCTCGCAGGCGCGCCAGCAAGGCTTCTGCGCCCGGTTTCTTGCGCACGGCGAAGGTACGTGCGTCGTCCACGACGATTTCGATATCGTCGCCTTCACGCAGCTCCAGTGCTTCGACCAGGGTAGCGGGCAGGCGCACGGCAAGGCTGTTGCCCCATTTTGCTACTTGCATAGTGATCTCCTTTGGATATACGGAATTAATGTATATCTTCCGTATCAAAAAAACAAGCAACTGCTGCAATCGAACGCGCCAAAGAGATTGTCGGTATCCAGCGCCTGGGGGACTATTAGCGGCCCCACGGGGCAGGGTGGGAGAACAGGTTTTGAAGGCCTTCATTGACCTGCGCTGGTCGGTCGAGCAAATCCAGCAGAGTTTGCGATTGGCTACCCGCAACCAGGAATAGGCGCTGATCGAGCAAGGTCTGTTCGGCCGCACGATAGGCGCTGTCGAGAATGAAGTCGGTCAAGGATTTATGAGAGGCTTTGGCGGCGCGGCGTAGCATGGCTTCTTGCTGTGGACGTACCCGGAAACTGATGCGCCGGGAACGCATTGTTGTCGTGGTCATGGGAACTTCCACTATTTGATGAAATTGCTATTCGTTGGTTATGTCGGCATCAATGAGCCACACATCCTCGCTTGGATGGCTGGCCGTCAATCCGTGGACGGTGGGGAAAATGTGATCGCGCAGAATGGCAGATTATCCGATGCTGAGCAGCCTTTGGCTGAATGGATGGCGCTATATGAATTTCTACTCCGACTCGCCCCACGCGGTCTTGCTTGCTTTAACCAAGGCATCCCATCCATCTGGCGGATTACCTCGTCCAAGCATCTTTTCGAAGACTGCATACGGATCAGACTTGCTGCCTGACGACCTTAGGGTCTGTTCATCATTGATCCATGCATAGACAATGATCCGCGCCTTGGAGTCATACCGGAAGAACAGCCGGTACCGCTTGCCGAGCTTGGCCCGCCGCCAATGGCGGTAGGCTGGCCCCATGGTATTGCCTTGGCGGTATTCGTCGCGTGCCGGGTCGCTTGGCACCACATCCAAGAGCAACTGGACCAAGGCCCGGAAGAACTTGACGTTGGCGTTGGACTCGAAGTTCTCCGGGTCCTTCTCCTGTGCGCGCAGTACCGCTGCGCGCAACTTCACCATCTGTTCGATCAGGTTGTCGTGGAACAGCAGTGTCCAGCCATGCTGCCGCATCAGATTTCCACGTCCTCGTCGAAGTCTTCGTTCAACTTCACCTTGTGGCCTGCGTGTTCCAGCATCGTGCGAGCCAGATCGTCGGGCAGGCCACGAACGTTGCGACCCGCTTCTATATCTCGCGCTAACAGAGTCAAGAACGCACCGATGGCCGGATCTTCATGTTCGGCATCGGCACGAGTGACCACCACCTCAGTACCTCGAAGCTCGAACGAGAGTTTGCTCCCAGTATCGGCCCCCAAGGCTTGCCGGATGGACTTGGGCAGTGTGATCTGACCTTTGGAGGTCAATGTGGCAACTTCGAGAATGGCAGGCATGGTGGCACTCCTGGTAAGGATGTCTGTATTGTAAGGAAATATCCTTACTTTGTCGATATGGGGTTCCATCTACCTTCCAAATGTCAAAAATACGAGCCATCGCATTGGGAAAACAACACACCTTTCGCACCAATCGAGTTGTTACCTGAAACGGTGTACCCATGAATACGGTTGCGTCGAAGTTTGGATGGTTTGTTGCTGCGCAGTGCTGGATCGGTTGTCATGAATTTGTCCGGCCATGGGCTGCAATCTCTGAAAGACAACGCCATGATGATTTCCCGTACCCAAGTTGCTGCCAGGAGCAACACCCCTGACGATATTCTTTTGTTGCCTGCCGTTCCCACTGCTTTGTTGCTCGACAAACGGCTGATGCCCCTGGAGCGTAACGCCTGGATGGTGCTTCACGCCAGTGCGAATGCGGACGGAAATGTCACGGGAATCAGCTATATGCAACTGCGCCAGTTCTTGGCCTGCGTGCCCGATAACCCACAGGCTTCCCGTGAGACGGTGGCACGTACCTTGACGGTGTTGCGCCTGACTCGCTGGATTCACATTGATGCCCATGTTCGCAACCCGCTGACCGGCCATCTTTCCACTAATCACTACGCCGTTCACTTGGGACCGTTGCCCATCCGAACCGCCAGCGAACTGGGCCTGACGTGGGCAGATTTGCTGGAGCAATCCTTTGCCCATGCCAGCGCCGCTGTGCGCCAGATTGCCCTGAGTGTTCTCACGGAAGTTGTCGCCGACTCAAGCTTGTTGAGGCAGATGCCTATCGCGTTGCGCATGCGTGCCCAGCAGCTCGGTTTGCAAACGTCGCACGCCCCCCCCGTATTTGCGTGTACTAAAACGTGTACGACTGTTGGGTGGTTGACAGTGGAGACCGATAGGCTCCGCTGGACGATTCGTAGACCGAAAACGCTTTCGAATCAATCGACTTTCGATGAACCGAGAATTACGCAGACGAAAAAAAGCCCAGACCGCAGTCTGGGCTTTTTAGAATCTGGAGCGGGAGACGGGCTAACCGACCACCGAACAATCCATTGATTCAAAAGGTGTTTCTTGTGCACCTCGGTTAATGGATGACTGGATTGTGTACTAGTTGGGGGCGGTTGGCAAGAGCAGCCTGAAAGCAGTAACTGTTCAACGCAGATCACTACGGCGATACAGGCTAAGTGCTAGGCCCTGGATTTGTCCCCCCGTAAATCCGGACACCAGATCACCCTTGGGTTAATGATTCCTGGTGCTGTATGAACTCCTTGGCGGATCGGTATTTCAGCGCGTTATGGGGGGCTGCTCGTTGTAATGCTCGAAGGCAATGGCCAGATTCTGCAGTGCCGTAGGCACGTCAGGTTTGGGCATGAAGGCGACGTAATCACGCTTGATTGTCTTCACGAAGCTCTCAGCCATGCCATTGCTCTGGGGACTGCGTACTGGCGTGGTGACAGGTTTCAGGCCGATCTGCTGGACGAAGGCCCGTGTTTTGCCAGCGATGTAGGCCGACCCGTTATCGGTCAGCCACTCGATCTCCGAAGAAGGGGCATGGTCGGCGCCGCCGAACCGGTGTTCTAGCGCGGCCAGCATCACATCGCGTGCCACTTCGGCGCTGTGACCGGCAGTGATTGCCGCCCAGCTCATCGCCTCGCGGTCGTAGCAATCCAGAGCAAAGGCCACCCGCAAGGAGCTGCCATCATCACAGCGGAACTCGAACGCGTCAGAGCACCAGCGCTGGTTGCTGCTCAGGACAGCCACATGATCATCGTGCCGGCGTTTGAGGCTGCCTGCGGCGCGATAACAGCAAGCTGTGGTCTCGCATCACCCGGTAGACCCGTTTAGCGTTGACCGGCGCTGCATCATCCAGTGCACGGCTCCGACGCACCAGCGCTCAGACTCGGCGATAGCCGTAGCAGGGAAGCTGACCGATATGCCGCTGGATTTCCTCAACCAGTCCACTGTCCCGGGGCGTGCGGACCTTGCGGCCATCACGCCAATCCTGCGACCTCGCCAAACGTACTGCCATATTCGAGCGCGCAATCCACTTTTTTAAGCGGCCATACTCCATCGCTTCGCGCAGATTTTCGTTCTCCATGGTCTTTTTGCCCAGCATCCGTTGATGCTCCCGGATCTGCTTGAGTGCATCGGCCAGTTCCGAGGCTGCCACCACCTGCTCACCAGGATCCATAGCCAACAAGTTATTACTCATCCGCATAATTCTTACGAAAATGAGAATGATTGTTATATGATATTATAGTAATTTATCGGAGTTGAGCTGTTCGCAAGGAGCAGGAATGCAGGGTATTAGATGGCTACCTCCACGTACGGATATGCTGGAGCATTTGATGGTACGTTGTGCCAACATCAAAAATGTACACCTGTTTCTGACCGCTTTGTTAGCAAGGCTGTATTTGAATTATTTTATCTTGTCACGGAAACGAGGATGCTATTAACGATAAAGATTGATTCGGAATGTATGATAATAAATCGACCATTAAGATGATTTTTAGAAATATGAGCAACGACAAATACGACTATAGGTTAATAAAATATTGGGAAAACGGACGCCCCTTTTCCGATCGTGGTGTCCACTTAATGCCGACGCAGGAAATTGTCGCGGAACAGATGCCGGGCGATGATATCCTGAATCTCATTGCAAATAATATTTGTGCTGTTTGCGGAGAAATAAATTGTCCACACTGGAAGAAGGAAAAGTCGTACCAGGATGTAGTTGGTGCCTACCGAGATGGGGCTTTTGATAAATTGCGTCGTATATTTAAAATAAAATATGCTGCCTTGCACATGTACGACGCAAAAAAAAATGAAGAACTGGAAAAAATAAATGCAGATAAAGAAGAAATTAAAGAGTCAGTGAAGTTTGCTGCAGATTTCCATAAGGAAACATTCGAAAAATATGGAGAAAAAGCTGAGCACTTGTCAAAATCGTTGGCGGACAAGACTCAAGGTAAGAATGTACGAAATGTCGATGATGCCCTGAAGGCTTACGAAAAATATAGAAAAGATATTAACAAAAAAATCAATAGGAAAGACCGCGACGCCATTGCAACGGCATTGGAATCTATTGAGGCCGGTGATATCGCAAATAATTTTAAAAAATTCAGTAAGGGTCTTGGTTATACTAGCGGGGCTATTGATTTTGTCGATTGGCTAAGTGAGTTGGCGAATGCTGTAAAAACCGATAACTGGCGACCATTCTTCATTAAAACCGGATCTATTGCCGCTGGTTTGGGTGCGACAACGGTTGCTGGGCTGGCATTCAGTGTGCTACTGGGTACTCCTGTTGGGATTTTAGGCTATTCGTTGATCATGGCAAGTCTTGGTGCTCTCATTGATGATGAATGGATAGAAGAAGCCATTGGTCTCGTCGGAATCTAAGATGCCTTGCCCTGACTGAATGCTTTCTTGATAAGAAAAGCTAAGGTAAATATGATAAGAATGGGGGCGGTTAGGATAAATATGGTCCCCCAATACGCACCCAACAACCCAGATATTCTTGCTGAGCGACTGAATGATGCATTAGACCAGAATTCCTTTTTTGTAATGCTTAATGTAACTCGCTCAACTATCCATTTTGCAACTGGGTAAAAAATTATTCCAAAAATAGCAATGGCAAAAACAATCTTTTTGTATGCAAAATCACTGTTCCAGAATGGATATGTTATCGCGGCCCCCCCGAGCCATCCAAAAATCATATGTGTAATGTAATATTTTTTAGTGACAAGGTATTCTTGTCTTATGCAATTATTCATGATTTTGTGCGTTGCGCGCTCAGTCTTAGGGATGGGTTGATGATTTATTTTTCAATTTCCTCAAAATTGCCAGAGGAATTGAATTGACCATAAGCTGAAGTGAGTTTACATGTACTATTATTTCATGGCCCTCAATCGAGAGAAACTATATTCAGCGATCCGGTGCTTCGCAAGTGCTGTGTCGATTTGGTTGAATAGGGTGCATACTTCAAGGCTTGGTCAGCAGCAATTTGCGTGCATCCTTGAGCAGAAGCAGCAGTTGTTGTTCCCGCACAGGAGAGGCTTCGAAGCCGAAGCGTAGGTAGAACTGTTCAGCCTCTGCGTCGATAGGATGCGTTAACAAGGCCCGCACGCCAGCCTGTTCGGAAATCGCCACGGTGCGACGGATCGCGTCTTGCAGCAGACCAATGCCCAGACCCTGTCCATGCAATTGCCGGGCGACTGCCAGCCGCGCCAGAATGACCACGGGGATGGGGTAGCTGCCCATGCCACGGCGCACTCGTTCGGGCGCTTCCAGCGTGTCGATTTGACCCACGGTGAGGCTGTAGTAGCCAACGACACGCGGATCCTGGTTGGGCGCGACCACATACGTCTTGGCGGAGCCGCTGGCTTGTGCTTGGCGAGCATGACGAATTAACCATTCGTTCATGCTGTCCTTGCCGCAATCGAACTCGTCGAGGATATGGCTGGCATCCAGCGCCTGCGGCGCTGTCAGATGTATTAGCGATCCCACGGCGCGGGGCGGGAGAACAGGTTTCGAAGACCTTCATTGACCTGCGCGGGGCGGTCGAGCAGATCCAGCAGGGCTTGCGATTGGCTGCCCGACACCAGGAACAGGCGCTGATCCAGCAGGGTCTGCTCGGCAGCCTGGTAAGCGCTCTCGAGAATGAAGTCGGTCAATGACTTGTGGCTGGCTTCGGCGGCGCGCCGCAGCACGGCTTCTTGCTGCGGAAGTACCCGGAAACCGATACGCCCGGAACGCATGGTGGTAGTGGTCATGGGAACCTCCGATGTATGATGAAATTGCTATTTGTTGGCTATGTTAGCACAACTGACTAACAACTGGTGCATTAATTGCCGACGCTCTGGATGGGCCGAAGGGAGGGAAGGGCGCATGGCGAATCTACGTATGTCCACCGCTCACCGCGCAAAAGCAGCCCAGCGAGGCTGAATTCCTTGTAGAGCTCATCCGTCTGTGAGTCCCTACAAAAGGAGCCGGACTTTGGCAAGCTGACGTTCCAATCGCAGTGGAGCATATTTGTGTTCCATCGAGCTATTAATTTTTTGAGGTATCCCTTCAATCCTCTCCGTATTACGGGTTGAAGTTCTTCCGAAACAATATAATCTCCTGATTCATGCGCATAAAACCAGCGTGTGCGAGAAATGTTGCGGGATGAAAATGCACACTCACGCAAAATATGTAGAATTATTTGTGCGTGCTCATCGTTGCATTCAATGTGACAACGGCCCACCCTATAAGGCTGGCGTATCAATACTATCTGCTCACCATTGGATCGTTGTTTCACTGCCCAGTACTCAGGGTAACGCTCAACGGGCATTCCGAAGTCGACCGACTTCCAATTTTGTTTTGTATGGTGTGTCAGGACGGGGATGTCTTCCATATTTAGCCATTGCCCATCTGGATGAAGAACTTCGATATCAGTATGTGGGATACCGATAGGCTCCGCTGGACGATTCGTAGACCGAAAACGCTTTCGAATCAATCGACTTTAGATGAACCGAGAATCACGCAGACGCAAAAGGCTCAGACCGAAGTCTGGGCCTTTTTAGAATCTGGAGCGGGAAACAGGCTCCAGGATGAAGCCATAACTCATTGATTGAAAACAAATTAAATTCATCCAGAATGACTGGATGGATTGGATTGTGGACTAGCTAGTTTACAGCGTCAACGTCGGCTGTCCGCCTGCATCCAGTGGCCTCCGCTGGCATCCATGATGAATCCCGCCAAGCCGCATCGGTCGTCATTGCTGAGGCAGATCTCTTGCATGAGGTTGCCCGATGATTCATCGTTGACCCAAGCATGGACGATGATCTTTGGCCTTCAAGTCTTACCGGAAGAACAGCCGGAACCGTCGTCCAATCTTGGCCTGTCGTCAGTGGAGCGGTGGGCCTATCTTGGCTGCGTTTTTCATCCTGGCCGGTTACGATTGGATTTAAGCGTGAAATTCCACTATGGGGTGAATTTTAGAGAAAAATCTATCAATTTTAGTGGTTAATGATTAGATTTTGACGTATATTTCTTGCATGAGTGAACATTCGAGACACCAGATAATCAAGCGCCTGCAGGCGGAGCTTCCTCGGGGGGCACCGTTCGATCTCGCCGTGCTTGAAACCTTCGGCGTGTCGCCCAAACTGGCCGCCCGCTACGCCAAGAGCGGCTGGCTGGTGCGCCTGGGACACGGCGTCTATGCTTATCCTAACGACAACTTTGACGCC
Source organism: Kerstersia gyiorum (assembly GCF_004216755.1). Lineage (GTDB taxonomy): Bacteria > Pseudomonadota > Gammaproteobacteria > Burkholderiales > Burkholderiaceae_B > Kerstersia > Kerstersia gyiorum. The sequence continues at coordinate 132,511 of NZ_SGWZ01000003.1, read as the reverse complement.
AGCGGTGCGCTGCGGCTTCTGCAAGAGCGGGTCGCCGGGCTGCACATCGGCGGCAAAAGCGCCCTGGCGCTGCAAGGGGTTCGGCACAACCTGGCCCCCAGGGAAACCTTGGTGCTCTGGGGCGAGGCCCGCTTTGCGTTGCCTGCCTGGTTCACCACACGGTTTCCTGCGCGTTACGTCAATGCAAGGCTGTTCGATTGGCCCAACGATGACCTCGCCAGCAAAACCCTGCACACACCACCCGGACAGCCTGCTGGACTGCGGGTGGCAGTGCCTGAACGCGCAGTGCTGGAGTTGCTCTACGACACCGGCACACGGGAAAGCCTCGAAGAATCCCGCAACCTGTTCGATGGCCTGCGCTCACCGCGCAAGGATGTGCTCGGACGGTTGCTGGCCTGTTGCACCAGCGTCAAGGCCGTGCGCCTATTTCTTACCTGGGCGCGGGAAACCGGCGTTATTGACGTGGATGAGCTACTGGCGCAATACCCGGTACGCTCCGGCAGTGCCAGCCGCTGGATGAGCCGGCTGGATGACGGAACCCTGTTGAGCCTGAACCCTCATGGATAAACACTACGCCGACACCGTCCGCCTGTTGCTGAACATCGCGCCCGACGTGTTCGATAACGACATCTTCGCCATGAAGGGTGGCACTGCCATCAATTTGTTCCTGCGAGATATGCCCCGCCTATCGGTGGATATAGATGTGGTGTACCGCCCCTGGCAGACTCCACGTGATCAGGCACTAGAGGATATCAACCAGGAACTGGCAGCCATCGCGCAGCGTGTCGAACGCCTTGGCGTACAGACAAGGCTGATCCGCAGCAAAGACCTTGGCGACACCAAGCTGATCGTCGAGAACGAAACCAGCCAAGTCAAGGTCGAGGTCAATGTGGTGTTCCGTGGCACGGTGCTGCCCATTGAGCACAGGCAGTTGAATGCCCGCACCGGCGATTTGTTCGGGGTCGAATTTGCGGTGCCGGTGCTCGCCCCGGACGAACTCTACGCAGGCAAACTGGTTGCTGCCCTGGATCGCCAGCATCCGCGAGACCTGTTCGATGTCTGGCAGTTGCTCCAGACCGGAGGTCTGACCGATGCCATGGTCGAATGCTTCGTGATCTATCTGGCAGGGCACAACCGGCCCACCCATGAAGTGCTGTTCGGCAACGACAAGGACATCGTGGTCGAATATGAACGCGCTTTCGTGGGCATGACTGAAGTGGACTGCCCACTTGAGGCTCTGCTAGAAACCCGCACTCAATTACGCTAGGAACTGCCGCAGCGGCTGAGCGCCGCCCACCGGCAGTTCCTGAGCGGACTGGCTCGCGCCGAACCCGACTGGTCGCTGTTGCAATGCCCGCACGCCGACCAGTTGCCCGCGTTGCGCTGGAAGCTCGCCAACCTGGCAACCTTCCAGAAACGCCGTCCACGAGACTTTGCCGCGCAGGCTGATGCGCTTGATGTTGGGCTGGTTTCTGGGCGATGAGCAGAGCCCACCACAGCTCTGAATCCGAAAGCCAGAAATGACAGACTGGCTCAGAATACCAGGACTCACCACAGTTCTCGTTATCAACGGATCGCAGGCACATCAGATCCGAATGAAATGTATTTAATGGTAAAGTAGTTTTTAATCATTGATGAATTGGTTGCTCAAGCATCAGTCAAAAAACTGGCTACGGTTTGTGCTTGATGATAAGAAATTTTATGAGTTGGAGGCTGAGATATGGGGTTTGCCAAATACCAGGAAGACATCGTGAGCCGGTACGTCGGCGATCTCGCGATGCGTTCCGCTACGTCACCAATTTCGCCGCCTAAAGCCCCAACCCAGAACACAAAAAATCAACCTGATCAAAGGACAAAGAAGATGAGCAGTCTCAAAAAATTCGCTGTCGCCACGCCCCGGCCTCTCCCCGTGATCGTCTTGGCTGACACAAGTGGCAGCATGGGGGAGAACGGCAAGATCGAAGCGCTAAATGCTGCGATGAAGGACATGGTCTCGACTTTCGCCAAGGAAAGTCGTTTGCGCGCCGAGATCCAGGTGGGCCTGATCACCTTTGGTGGCAAGGCGCAGTTGCACTTGCCATTGGTTGCGGCACATGGGGTCGCAGGGTTCTCGGAATTTAAGGCTGACGGTGTCACGCCGATGGGTGCGGCATTTGATCTCGCGCGTCAGTTGCTGGAGGACAAGGATCGCATCCCCTCCCGAGCCTATCGCCCCGTTTTGATTCTGTTGTCTGATGGACAACCGACCGACGACTGGGAGGGTCCTTTCAAGGCTCTTCGCGACTCCGAACGGGCACAAAAAGCGACCCGTCTTGCAATGGCGATTGGGCCGGATGCCGATGAAGCAATGCTGAAGGATTTTGCGAACGACGCAGAGGCTCCTATTTTCAAGGCCCACAACGCCCGAGACATCCACCGTTTCTTCCGTGCAGTGACCATGAGTGTGACCACTCGCACGGCAAGCCAAAATCCAGACGTCTCAACCGCATTCGTTGTCCCGCCCCCGGATGATGACGCGCTGGACCTCGACTTCCAATGAGGTTTATTGCCTGCGGCGCGAGCGTCATCGGCCCCCGACACCTGGATCTGGGCGAGCCAAATCAGGACGCGATGGTTCTGGCGGGTTGCCGTGGTGGCTGGATTGCGGCTGCAGCAGACGGTTTGGGATCGCGAGCACGTAGTGATCTGGGGGCACGTAGTGCCTGCCAAGTTACCCGGCGGATCTTGCGCGCCACATCGAGCAGTTTCGATCTGCCGGCAACTCTGCCCTTGATTCATCAGCAATGGCTTAAAGCGATTGGTCCGACAATTCCTCGGGACGCCGCGACCACGCTGCTGTTCGGCCGCGTGACAGATCAAGGCGAGGTCCATGCAGCCCAATTGGGTGATGGTCTTCTGTTGGTGAAATGCGCGGGCGAGTTCCGTCGCGTCACGCCAGAGCGCACAGCATATGGCAATCAGACTTGGGCACTTGAGTCCACACACCTGCAGGACAAATGGAGCTATACGAAAGGCCGATTCACCGAGCCGGGTGATGGCGTGGTCCTGATGACAGATGGCGTGGCCGATGACCTCGAACCTGCCCATCTTGCCGACTTCTTTGATGCGCTTTATCAAGACGTGAGCACTCGGAATCGGCGCAGAGGCAGGCGCTGGTTGCAGTCTGAACTGAATGACTGGGCCACACCCTTACACAGCGACGACAAAACACTCGTGGCCATTTTTAGGACGTCTGAATGAGCACAGCAACACCAGAAGCGCCAAAGAAAAACAGGACGGTGCTGGACCAACATGGTCAGTCCTATGAGCTGACGGGGCGTATCGGAGAAGGCGGTCAAGGGATCGTTTGCACGACCAACTACCCCAACGTTCTCGTAAAAGTCGCGCGTGCAACCACAGAAGAAAAGCGAGTCAGTTGGACGAGCAAGATTCGCGCACTTATGCGTCAGCCACTTGAGGGCCTTCCAATCGCTCATCCACAAGCTCTTATTACGCAGCCGCAGCCCGGTTACGTCATGGAACTGATGGATGGACTGGCCCCAATGACTGAACTGATGCAGGTGGCGACGGACGCCTTGATGTCAGATGAAGGCCTATCCGGTTATGTGAAGACAGGCGGTCTGTTGCGCCGGTTGAAGATGCTCGCGCGACTGGCTCGGGTGCTGGCGGATCTGCATGGTCGAGGACTCGCCTATGGCGATCTTTCTCCTGCAAATGTCTTCGTATCGCAGTCACTAGAGTACGCCGAAGTCTGGTTAATCGACGCCGACAACGTTGCGAGTCAGTCGCGTGACGGTCAGCAAGGTGTATTCACCCCTGATTACGGGGCTCCAGAGATTCTGAGGGGAGAGTCCGGCATCAATACACTGACCGACAGCTGGAGTTTTGCGGTCATGGCGTATCGCATCCTCACTCTGGTTCACCCCCTCAAGGGGGACGTTGTGCTTGAAGGTGAACCCGAGCGTGAAGAGGCGGCACTCCGAGGCGAACTCCCTTGGGTAGATCACCCAGTTGATCGCAGCAACGCCTTGTCGATAGGTCTTCCCCGCGAAATCACGCTCAATGCGCCACTGCGTGCGCTGTTTGAACGATGCTTCAATGCCGGGCTGAACAATCCGGGTGAGCGGCCATGTCTGAATGAGTGGGCAGATGCCTTCGAGGCTGCCACAGGCCATTGCGATCAATGCGAGTCTTGCGGCAGCACGTTTTTCTACACCTCGAAGCACATCTGTCCATTTTGCGATCACGCCCAGGACACGAATCGCACGATCCTCTTGCAGGAATATCGCTATATGCCTCCGGATCTGCTCCGGGAGGGCTTGCCGGAAGATGTTCCAGAGTCGTTGATTCGAAAAGAGTGCTGGACTCGCACAGGCAAGGCGATGGTTTTGAGTATGAGCCCTACCGTGTTAAAGACTTTGCCTTTGGGGACGTCCCTGTACGCGGATGCCCGTCCGCTATGCACTGTCGAACTTGCTAAGGATGGGTTGTGGATAGAGCCATCAGTCGGTACGCAAGTTTCCTTGCAGAGAGCATCTGATGACAAAGTCGTCGCTGTTGTGCGTCGTCAGCGGCTCAAGTCAGACAGTCGTTCAGGAGTATCTTTTTGGCTCCACCTAGGCGCGGTAGAAGAAGAGCACGTCGTTTGGCGTTTCAACTGGTGAGGCAACGATGAAACTCTGCGACTTTCCTCTTCTGTCGGGTGAACTTGCCCAGTTCACATGTGACGACCTGGGAGCCGATTGGCAAATCGGTGAGGCCGTGTCAGTACAGGCACACGGTAATGACTATCTTCTCCGACAGGGCAACTCCGTTTGCGTCGGCAAAGCAGAAGGACGCCAAGATCGAACTGCGCTTCAGGTCCAACGAGGCCTGACGTTGTGGGTGTTAAGACATCGGCATGGCGAGGTCCTCCACCTTCAATCGCTGGATTTGGTCGAGCAGATCCAGCTGGATATGGCGATTTCTGTTGATGAGTCCATTGCGGAGCAATTGGCCAGCAGGGGTGAGATTTCTGCTTCAGACGTACCCACTGCAGTTGGTTGGTTGAATGAGCAATTCATCTCAGCTGAAAAAGCACCGACCGCAGAAATGGATCGTGTTTTTCTTGGCCGCTTCGACAACGCTTCCGATGAGAGTTTCGTTCTGTTTGGTGCAGGCTGGCGCGGCAACGTCAAACGAGATGCTGGCGTGCTGAAACTGATGAGCGTCACTCGTCTCAAGGGGGCTACAGCACGTGTAGCGATGGCCGTTGGCAAGATCTCTTTCCAAGATGCCAGTGTCGCCGCGCGTCTCCAGAGTACAGAGCAACGCGCACTTTTGGATGCCGCGCTGCGCGACAACGGCAGCTACCTACGTTTATGGCAAGAGTATGGTGCGCTCGAATGGGAGCAGGCTCGAGATTGTGCGAGGGAACTGGGTTCTCTTCGCTTCAAGAGTGCGGAGCTCGTCGAAGGTGAACTGTGGGCCTGGTTTCTAAAAGTTGATGCGGATCACCTAAGGGATTTCCGGAAACGATGGAAAGCTTTGGGGCTGGCGAACACGACGCAAGTGGAGCTTGGGGATCGGGAGCTTGATCTTGATTCCGAGGTTGATGACGTGCCGGGCAGAGCTGACCGAGCACGCCGTTGCCCGGTTCGTGGTGTATTGCGGTTCGAGCGGGATGGCGTGGTCTTGGTTCCGAGCCAGGACCGGCGCTCAGAACGCCCCCCCAACCAAGGGTTCATCTACTACTCACTATCGGGTGATGAAGCCGTACAGACCCGTCGTGCACGCGCAAGGCAATCTATCAATGAAGGACGGCGACTGCCGCAACTGAGCTACTTGCTGGAAGGGGTGGCTCCGCCAAGCGCCCGGCGACGTCAGCTCGACGGCTTATCCACCTACGCCAAATCTTGCTTCAAGGGTGTTCCGACCAAGCGGCAGATTGAGGCGCTGGAGAAGGCGATCAATACACCTGATATCGCACTTATCGTTGGCCCACCAGGAACAGGTAAGACTCAGGTCATTGCAGCTTTGCAGCGGCGCCTTGCCGAAACACTCGGGGAAAACTCGCTGCAGCACCAAGTGCTGATTAGCAGTTACCAGCACGATGCGGTCGATAACGCCCTGAATCGTGCAGAAGTCTTTGGCTTGCCTGCCGTTCGAATTGGCGGTCGAGGGCGTCGTGATGAAGGCGGTGTCGACCCCGTTGGTGTTTGGTGTGAACGCAAACGGAAAGAAATCTCTGTGCGACTCGACGCGATTCGGCTGAATGAGCCGCTGACTCAACCATTGGAAGAGCTAGATCGACGTATCACAGCATTGAGACTCGCGAGCATGTCGGCACAGGAACGCCAAACACAGTTCGAGCAAATTGATGTCCTTTTGCGTCAGCTGTTCGATCTAGACGTTCGTCTCCCGGCCCAAATTAAGGACCGATGGGATGAGTTTCTTGCCCAGCAGAAGAGAGTCGAAACCCAGCGTCAGGCCAATGAGCCTGCTGGGCTTGTGCGCTTGCTGAGGGCTCTGCGCACCAGTTCTATCGGGTTCGCCGACGACGGGCCGGACAGAGCTCACCAGCTTGAGCGCACGCTGCGGCGCAGCAACGTCAATCTTCAAGATTCGGAATGGGGCTTGCTCCAGCGACTTTCAACGGTTGCCGATGCCACTGAAGCAGATCTTGCTGAATTGGCTGCGTTTAAGCGGTCCATGCTGGATCGGTTGAGCCCCGATTACAGGCCCCCACAGCTAAAGCAAGCGTTGAGCGGCGAAGCACTTGGTCTCTTGGCCAACATCGAGCACGCAATCGACGCGCCTTTGCGTCAATCTCGCCGTGGCATCTCTGCGGTAGTGGCCTCGTACCACGCGGCACTTTCCCAAGCCCCCAATGAGGCAGCGAGAGCGGTCCGCGAGTACGCCAGCATTGTCGGTGCGACCTGCCAGCAGTCAGCTGGTAAGGCTATGAGTAGTTTGAAAGAGTTGAGCGACCTAGATGCAACAGAAGGAATTGAGTTCGACACGGTTGTCATCGACGAAGCCGCCAGGGCAAACCCTCTAGACCTTTTCGTTCCTATGGCGATGGCGCGGCGTCGCATCATCCTGGTCGGCGACCATCGACAACTACCTCACCTTGTTCAACGAGAGTTGGAAGACGAACTAATTTCGAGACAAAGCCTGACTGAGGCTCAAGCGAAGGCGTATGAGCAGAGTCTTTTTGAGCGGCTGGTGAAGCAGCTTAGGGAGCAAGAGAAAGTCGACAACATCAAGCGCGTCGTGATGCTCGATACGCAGTACAGAATGCATCCGACACTGGGTGACTTCATCAGCAAACAGTTCTATGAATCTGAGGGATTGGACGTCTTGCACTCGGGGCGACCTGCGGAGGATTTCGCTCACACGATTCCTGGCTACCAAGGCAAATGTGCGGCTTGGTTGGATGTGCCTCTGCAGGACGGGAAGGAAAGATTCCTAAAACCCGGTTATGAAAGACGGGCGGAGGCAATTTCTATTGCAAAAGAGGTTAAGCGGATTGCAGATTCATGTGGGCCGTCGCTGAGCATTGGGGTCATCAGTTTCTACCGCGCCCAGTGTGACCTGATACTTGATGCACTGGCTGACGAGGGCTTGGCAGAGGAAGAGGATGGGGAAATCCGAATCGCACGCTCCTACCGGCAGACTGAATCAGGTGATGAGCGACTGCGCGTCGGCACGGTTGACGCGTTTCAAGGCAAAGAGTTTGACCTCGTCTTCCTGTCCGTAGTGCGAGCTAACGACGTGGTGATTCCCGATCAGAAGGAAGGGGAAGAGCGCGAACGATTGCTAAACAGCAAGTATGGACACTTGCGGTTGGCAAATCGCATGAACGTGGCGATGAGTCGCCAGAGGAAGCTCCTCGTCGCCGTCGGTGCCAAACACATGGCCGAAGGGCCCGAGTCCGAGGAAGGGGTCCCGGCTCTGGCTGCATTCCTCAAGCTTTGCAGAGAGGAGATGGCGCATGGCCGCTGACCGCTATCTTCGCTTCGATGTCCGTCGCCCCCCGGGTGGGCGGCCGCTTCTGTGGCCTGTCCGCGTTTGGAAGGTCCTTTATCCAACAAATCGTGTCCTCAAGTTGAACCTGTTCCAGCAGGCGATCCTTGGACTGGCAAGGGCCAGATGCCAGGACAGTTCGGAAATGGCTGAGTTGCTGGGGCTGGACGGAGAACTGGTGGCCTTCATCATTGCAACTCAACTGATCCCGAACGGCTGGATGAACACCTCGGGATCAGTCACCTCTCAAGGTGAGCGTGTCCTCGAAGAGGCTCAGGATGCCAGCGAGGAAGTCCGCATGGGGTACGCATATCAGGACGCGATTTCGGGGAACTGGCTGCCGCGATTCACTGAAGAACTTCCAGAGATCGAAGCGAAGCGAGTCGATGAACGTGGTTACCCAGTGTTCCTGCGAGACCTCGATTCCGGAAAGGAGGATCGCCCCTTCCGCCTCAATCACTTCCGAGAGGACACATTGGACACAGCGGCCCTCTTTGATGCGTTTCAGCGCTATCGAACGGATCACGACCACGCCAAGCAGCGTGATGACGAGCTTTCGGCACGTGTCCGCATTGAGAGCCTGAGCTTCGTCGAAGATTCGGCGCAGCCGATGTGGTTATGGACATGGATTTTTCCCGACGAGGCTGGGCCACAACCCTGGTTGGTTGCAGATCCATTCGGGTTGCAGCAGGCTGCGTCGTGGTTGCGCAAACCCCTGCAGGAAGTCTTGCCGCGAAACGATGGACTTGGAAGATACATCGCTGACGCGGTAGGCGAGACGAGATCGAACGATTTGTCGGCAGAGGAGTGGCTCCGATCCCTGGAGAATCAGATCGACTTGACACTGCTTGCAGACTACAACTGGTCGCGGAAGGTGCCGATTGTTGAGGGATACCTCGCCAGCGTTCTGAGACGAAGGTCCGTGCTGGCTAGTCAGGAGAGGTCTTGGCAGGAGGATGTGACTAGCCTTCTCATTGAGACTCACAACCTGGCAGAAAGCGTGCTGCAGTGGCTGTTGAAAGCATACCCATCGGACATTCGTAGATTGCCGCACTGGAAAGACCAGAGGGATTGGAAAGATGGGGAAGCGCAATATTACCTCCAGTTCTTCAACCTTCCTTGCCTCACCGATGACGTAATCAAGCGTTTGTCTGAGCAGCGCCTAGATCAGGTGCGCACAGCGGTAAAGCGCGGTACCAGTTCGCTCAAGGCGTTGTTGTTTGCAGGACTTTTAGGGACAGTGGATCAAGCATCACACCCCTTCCTCAAGCTATCCGCCGATGAGCTTCAACTGGCTCGTCTGCTTGATATGGCCGATGCTCGCAACAAAAAGGCCGGGCATTCAGGTGTCGAGAGAATCGATAGAGAAGAAGCTATGGAACACGCTGACTTTGTCATCGAATGGGTTCAAATTTTTAAGGGCTGGTATTGAAATGGCGAAACACAATAAGGGGAAAAAAGCCCCAGTCGCGCAAAACGCAAATACTGCACAAAGTGCGGTCGCATCGGCATGGCAGAAAGCAACTGCTGGAATTGGCTCCCTTGCATCGCTGGTGCAAGGCGATGCTTCCGCTGTGGCACTCCCTGACTTGGAGAAAGATCAGGTCAGCGAGTTGGATAAGGTAGAGCCCGAGAAAAAAATCGAGCTCGAGAGGTTGCTGGCGGGTATCTCTGATGCCGCAAAGAGAGTTCGTGATCTACATGAAGACGCACAGAAGCGCACCGATGACCTGGCTCGCAAGGAGGAGGCATTCTCCCGCCGAAGTGATGAGAACAAGAAGCGAACCGAAGAGATCAACAAACTCGACGAAGAGTTGAAGCAAAGACAAGTTGAGATAAAAAAGTCCGAATCAAGTTTGGCCGATAAGGAGCGTGAACTTGAGAAGCGAGAACTGGATGCGCGTTCCGGTTTTGCCGCCCAAAACGTGGCCGCACTCAGTGATCTCAAGAAAGAAATCGTGGAGCTCGAGTCTAGGAAGACTGAGATTCAACTCGGCATCCTTCAAGCGGAGCAGAAAGCACGTGACGATGAGTCCGCGCGCGCATCCGAAGTGATGGAACGTGAAGCGGAGATTGCAAACAAGGAGAGAGCTCTACAGCAGCAGCAACGGCGACTAGATGCAGAGTGGAAAGAGCTTGAGCGTGAACGGGTACAGATCCGCGAAGATTCACTTCGCGAGGCCAGTCAGGAAATTGCCAGATTGACCGATGCTCGACTACGCGCAGAGGCACGCCTTGAAAAGGTTTACCGCGATTGGACATTGACTGAACAGAAACTAGAGCAATACCGGGAATTCTCAGAGGCATTGGCAGGGAGGTCTGCCCGCGAGATACTTGACGAGTTGGCTGCTCAGAAGCGTCGAGTCACTCAATTGGAAAACCAAATTGCAAACAGTCAGGATGATCAGTTGCAATTTGAGAACGAGGCGCTGCGAAAACTTCGTGATGAGCAAAAGGCTCAACTCGACGAGGTTCATTTTGATTTGGCTGATGCAAAAGCTCAGCTTCATCGCCTCCGCCTCGGCGTGAGTGACAAAGAGAACCTCGAAAGAGAAAAGCGTGCCCTGGAAAAGAACAATCAGATCTTGAGTGCAAGGCTCAATGACTTGGGCAAAACGGTAGATGACCTAACCCAGTCACAGCAATCTGAGAAGCCGTTCCCTCAAATGGCATGGATGGATTCCGCATCCACTGCCGATTGGATCAAGGATCGCAAGGCCAAGGAGTTGAGCCTGCCGGAGCAAAATGTTCCTGATCTGAAAAAATTCTCGGTTGAATTGCAGCACCGGATCGCTCAAGCGGAGGAAGGCGCGATACTGCATTTCCGCCTCGAAGATATTCAGTTGCTTATTGCCGGGTTGGCCATGAGCCAGCTTCACATCTTTCAGGGAATCAGCGGCACGGGTAAAACGAGCCTGGCGAAGGCGTTCGCAAAGGCTGTGGGAGGGCATTGCACTGACATTGCCGTCCAAGCTGGCTGGCGAGACCGTGATGATCTACTAGGCCACTACAACGCATTCGAGAAGCGCTTCTATGAGCGCGACTGCCTGCAAGGTCTCTACCGTGCGCAATCAGCCGCTTACAAGGACCGGTGCAACATCATCTTGCTGGACGAGATGAACCTGTCGCGCCCGGAGCAGTATTTTGCTGAATTCCTCTCGGCGCTCGAAAAGAATGACCCAAGAGATCGACTCATCAGTTTGTCGGAGAGCCAGTTGCCAAACGCACCAGCGCTGCTGGTCGAGGGTCGAAGAATTCGGGTTCCCCACAACGTCTGGTTTGTAGGCACTGCTAACCACGATGAAACGACGAACGAGTTCGCTGACAAAACCTACGACCGTGCTCATGTCATGACGCTTCCCCGCCACGAAGGTGGATTCAAGGTGGAGCCGAAGCCGAAGGTCAGCTTTAGCTATGGATCATTGATTGAACGTTTTGATGCTGCTGTGACACAAAACGCTGATGAGGTTTCAGAGTTGTTGGCGGAGTTGACCACTGGCCCGCTCACAAGCATCTTGCAGGATCGCTTTGACCTGGGTTGGGGCAATCGACTCGAACGCCAAGCCATGCGATTTGTCCCTGTTTACATGGCTGCCGGCGGTCGCAAAGAAGATGCTCTGGATCATTTGCTCGCCAGCAGAGTATTTAGGCGCGGGAAGGTCACTGGTAGATATGATGCGACCATTGATGATCTAGCCGCTATCGAACAAGCGCTGACCACTGTATGGAAGGGGTGGAAATCGGAGCCTCGCCGTTCTATTGCTTTGTTGGCTGAAGACCGTCGCCGCAAGGAGCGTGGGGCATGATATTTTTGGACCGGCTTACGGGTGGCAAACTCAACTGCCTACCCGACGTGCTTCTGCCGGGGCGGTATTGCTTGCTTGAGCCACTCGTGGTCAATGGACACAGCCGCTTGCAGCCCGGTGATCTGCTCTCGGATGACGGATCGGGCGTCATCCGGATTCAAGACACTGAATCAAAAGTACTCGCCATCGATCATTCTGACTGCGATCAGGCGGACTCCGATCTGTCTGCAGAGGCGATTGTTTCCATCGCCGGAAAGATCGCTCACACACATGATGCAAATGTCTCGCCCATGCTACCCGCAGAGATGGCCGCCCAATGCGTGCTCGAAGAGCTCGAGCGAGACTTGGCGGCGGTTCTCGGAGATGGTCATCTGCATGCAATATCTGACCGCCCTCGAAGAGACCTTCGATATGACGAATCAGTTGCGCCAGTGGCGCGAGCCCGACGCCTCGCGCCTTCGGCATTAAGTCACCTGGCATCACACTCAGATTGCTGGCAGCAGCGTACGCTCAGCGGTGTTCAACCGCGCAAGATTCTGGCACGTTTCAGCGAGGACGACTATGCCATCTATGAGAATAGGCTCTACAAGCGGTTACTAGATCGGCTTGATCGACACCTTGCCAGGAGATTGGCTCGCATCCGGGGAGTCAATTCAAGACTGGAGAGTGCTTTGGAGTTTCAAGACTCAGAGCAGACGCATTTTCGACTTCGCCAGGATATTTGTCGCCTTTGGGGGGAGTCATATCTTGATGACAAAACTGGGATGCAGTTGGAGGCAGGAAAGCGTGCCCTCAGCGATTTGGAGTCTCAGTTGCGTGCAATCAGAGGACTGAAGCAACGGGGTCTTTATTCCCTGGTGCCTCCTGCATCTGTGGTTCCTGCCCAAATTCATCGGACGAATATTCTGAATCACGACCCTCACTATCGTCATCTGCCCCCTTTATGGGAGAGGCTGAAAGATGATCGAGAGGAACGGCTGTTACCCCCTGAAGAGCGCTTGGCGCGGCAACTTCAATTGCAAGTGGCTTACGTCAGTTACGTCGGTCTTGTAATCAGACGGGCGCTTGAAAGGTATAGTCCGTGCAAAGTAGATGGGAGTCTTGCGTTCAGTTGGGCTGGTCAGGGCTTCACAGTCGATCATGATGCACATGATTGGGTTATAACTCAGTCAGAGGGATCTACGCTGAGGATCGTGCCTATTGCTTGGTTCGGTGCGTCCATCAGTAGCAGTGAGAGTCTTGGGTCTGGACGTATTGTGTGTTGGCCGGGCGCGCCAAATAGTGTCGCATCGGCGCAGAGCCTTCCTGTTTCGCCGTTGGACCTTTATGTTGTGGAAAAAGTAGGGAAGTTGATTGATGAGTGGATGTTGCGGCAGCTGCTCCAAGGTTATGGCCGAAAACTGGGGCCGTTGCCCACACCGTCTAAAAAGCTGACCGAGACATGGCCGAAACAATTTGAACCTGTTTCTCCGACCTATGTTCGGCTTCTCGCGCCAGTCGATGCTCAGCAAGCAGCCGAACTGAAGGCATCTCTAAGAGATTCGGCTAATTCTCAAGTAGAGGACGCTGTAGGGGTTGCCATTGAACAGGTAGCAGCGCTTGCGCAGCTTTGTGGGCATCCGGCACGATTCGAGCGCGGGCAGCAGCAAGATTTCTACTGCCAGTGCGGAACTTGCCAAATAACCTGGTCGCTCAAGACAATAGGTAATAAACGACGCTTTTCCATGCAACCGAAAGGCGTGTCTGCCATCCCAGAGGAGAAGGGATTTCTTTGGTTTGGAAGGGACTGGTTGGAGTTTGATTTGGATCCTGCGCCGTGATGGACGACGTTTCGAACTCCTTATTACCTTGCCACGCTCTTGCGTATTGATGGACTAAAAAGTCGCGGATACAGGTGGATTTCAGTGGACGTCGCTGGAATGAAAAAAGGGCCTTTCGGCCCTGTTTTCAACGACTTACAGACGTCAGTGGAAGTCTGTAGATCATAAATTGGAGCGGGAGACGAGTCTCGAACTCGCGACCTCAACCTTGGCAAGGTTGCGCTCTACCAACTGAGCTACTCCCGCATGGCTTGTTTGCTATCGTTGCTGGAATCTTCTTTCGAAAGATTTCCCCGAAGGCTTGCCCAGGTAATGCCTGAGCAACAAGCGAAGAACGCAACTATAGCATAAGATTACGGCACTATGTCAAATGCTCCAGCCCCCCTTTTCTCCATGGACCCAGCTGCTTCGGATATGCCTGTGCTTGCTGCCGCTGCGCAGGATTTGCGCGCGTTGAATACCCTGGGCCTGCCGGCCCGGGCCGCTGCGTTTGTGTCGGTGACTGATGCTGCTCAGTTGCCCGCTTTGAGCCGCTTGGTGCGTGAGTACGCGTCGACATTGGTGTTGGGGGGCGGCAGTAATCTGGTGTTGCCGGACGAGGTGGATGGGCTGGTGGTGGCGGCGCGGTTGCCGGGTGTGCGCCGTGTGGGCGAGACGGATACGGCGATACTGGTTGAAGCTGCCGCCGGCGAGAGTTGGCATGGTCTGGTGCAGTGGTGTGTGGCCCAAGGGCTGGGCGGCCTGGAGAATCTGGCTTTGATTCCCGGTACGGTGGGCGCGGCGCCAGTGCAGAATATCGGCGCCTATGGGCTGGAAGTGGCCGAGCGGCTGGTGCAGGTGCATGCCTGGGATATCGTGGCTGCTGAAAGGGTGGTGCTGCCTGCCAGCGAGTGTGGCTTTGCTTACCGTGATAGCCGGTTCAAGCAGGCTGGGCAAGGGCGCTGGTTGATTATGTCGGTGGTGCTGGCTTTGCCCAAGGTCTGGGCGCCGCGTATGGAGTATCCGGATTTGCAGCGCTATGTCGGGTTGCAGGATAAGTCCGCAGCCGGGATTCGCCCGCAGGATGTGTTTGATGCGGTGTGCGCCGTACGCCGTGCCAAGTTGCCGGATCCGGCTGTGCTGGGAAATGCCGGGAGTTTCTTCAAGAATCCTGTCGTCAGCGATGAACAGGCGGATGCCCTGCAGCAGCGTTTCCCGGATATGCCGCGTTATCGGGTGGCGGACGGTCGCAGCAAGCTGGCGGCCGGCTGGTTGATTGACCGTTGTGGCTGGAAGGGACGGGCGTTGGGTCCGGTTGCCATGCATGAGAGGCAAGCATTGGTGATGGTGAATCGTGGCGGTGCGCGTGCGGCAGATGTCTTGCGGCTGGAGGCGGTGGTGCGTGCGGACGTCCAGATGCATTTTGGTGTGGCGCTGGAGCGTGAGCCCATTCTGGCGCCAGGGCGTGATTGACGATCAGGGCCGAGTTATCCTGCTGCCAGTCCAGTCCAGTCCAGTCCAGTCCAGTCCAGTCCAGTCCAGTCCAGTCCGTCTGATTGTGGACTGTCTACAGTCTGCCTGCCGCCGCTTGCTTGCCCCTGATCCGGCGTCTGCTTGTCCCAGGCGCCGCAGGTCGCCTGTTTCCGGGCGGACCGAAGCAGGCATAAAAAAACCACCCCTGCCTGTTGCGGCGGGGTGGTTGTCTTGATGGATGGCGTGTCGGTGGTGACGGCAGGCTTGCCGCCGGTTTTCAAATGGCCAGCACATCCTGCATGTTGAATAGGCCGCGTTCGTGCTGGCCCAGGAAGCGCGCCGCGCGTACGCTGCCTTCGGCGTAGCCTGCGCGGCTGCTGGAGCGGTGGCTGATTTCGATGCGCTCGCCGGTGCCGCAGAAGTAGACGGTGTGGTCGCCGACGATGTCGCCGCCGCGCACGACGGAAAAGCCGATGGTGCCGTCCTGGCGCGGGCCGGTTTCGCCATAGCGGGTCCAGACCGCGACATCCTCCAGTTTCTGGCCGCGGGCTTCGGCAATGACGCGGCCCATGCCGATGGCAGTACCCGAGGGGGCATCCACCTTGTGGCGGTGGTGGGCTTCGAAGATTTCGGTGTCGTAGCCTTCGTTAAGCAGCTTGGCGGCCATTTCCAGCAGGCGCAGCGTGGCGTTGACGCCCACGCTCATGTTGGGCGCGAAGACGACGGCAATTTTTTCGCTGGCGGCATGGATGGCAGCGTGGCCGGCAGCATCGAAGCCGGTGGTGCCGATTACGATTTTGGTGCCGTGGCGCACGCAGGCATCCAGGTGGGCCAGGGTGCCCTCAGGGCGAGTGAAGTCGATTAGGCAGTCGGCCTGGGCCAGCTCTTCGATGTTGTCGCTGATCAGGACGCCCGTACTGATACCCGACGGGGCGCCGGCATCCTGGCCGATGGCGACGGAACCTGGGCGGTCCAGGGCAACGGCCAGGGTCAGGTCCTTGGCGGCGAGAACGGCGTCGATCAGCATGCGGCCCATGCGGCCGCTGGCGCCTGCAATGGCGATGCGCATGTGTATATTCCTTGAAATGGGGGCGTGGCTGCCTTCCGGCAGCCTCGCGCGAACCTTACAGCGGCATGGGGGCCGGGCTGGCGGCGCCTGGCTCGGTGATGGGGGTGGGCTGCAATTCGATATGCAGTGGCACCGGGTCGCCGTCGATATTCAGGTTGTCGGTGATACCTTCCTGTTGCCCGCTTGCCGGGGTGGCGGGAGCAGCAGGCGCGGTTTCCGCGATCTTGTCGACTTCGATCAGGTCGATCTGGCCATCCTGGGCGCCTTTCTGGAATGGCTGCACTTCCGGAACGGCATCGCCTTCCCAGCGCACCAGCCTGTCATTGTCGAACCAGACAGTGAACAGGCGATGCTGCGGCTGGCCGCGGCCGGGCTGGTAGTAGTAGGTGTAATCCCAGCGGTTGGAGTGCAGGATGCTGGTGAGCATCGGGCTGCCCAGGGCGAACTGCACCTGGTCGCGGCTCATGCCGGGTTGCAGCAGGGCGACCTGGCTGGCGGTGATCCAGTTGCCTTGCTGGACGCTGGCGCGGTAGGGGAAGCCCCATTTGCCCGAAGTGCAGCCTGTGGCGCCTATGGCCAGCGCGATGAGAAGGGCGCTGAGTCGGGCGCGAGAAAACGATGCATAAGCTTGAGGCATGCTGCGATCCATGGAATGGGCTCGTGTCGGTTGCGTGATGAAATCTTTCATAAGTGTAGCCGGGGATGGTGCCGCCGGTCAGGCCGGGTCCAGGGTGCCGGAGCGGGAGAGCATTTCTTTCGCGTGCTGGCGCGTGGTTTCGGTCAGGGTAATGCCGCCCAGCATACGGGCGATTTCCTCGATCCGTCCTGGATTGTCGAGTGGGACAATTTCCGAGCGTGTGAGTTCGCCGTCCGAGCTTTTGCTAACCTGGAAGTGGCGTTCGCCGCAGGCAGCGACCTGAGGCAGGTGGGTTACGCACAGAACCTGGTGGCGAGCGCCCAATTTCTGCAGCAACCGGCCGACCACTTCGGCGACGGCGCCGCCGATGCCGGTGTCCACTTCATCGAAGATCAGCGTGGGCACGCGTGCGGCGCGGCTGGCGATTACCGATAGCGCCAGGGAAATGCGCGCCAGTTCGCCGCCGGATGCCACTTTGGCCAGCGGCCTGGCGGCAACGCCGGCATGGCCGGCCACCAGAAAGACGATGTTTTCGTTGCCGTGGGCGCTGGGGCTGGTGTTTTCCAGCTGGATGTCGAAGCGGCCGCCATCCATGGCCAGGGTCTGCATGGCGGCAGTGACACGTCGGGAAAGGTCGAGCGCGGCCTGGCTGCGGCCTTCGGAGAGCCGAGCGGACAGGGCTTCATAGGCCTGGCGGGCGGCGGCTTCTTCCTGTTTCAGGTGTTCCGCATCGCCGGAAACGCGCAGGGATTCGGCTTCCTGCTCCAGCCGTTCCTGCAGTTCTGGCAATGTTTCGGGGTCTGTCTTGAGCTTGCGTGCCAGTTCGAAGACGGCGCTCAGGCGCGATTCCGCGCTCGCCAGGTTTTCCGGGTCCAGGTCCACGCGTTCCAGGTAGTCGCGCAGTTCGGAACTGGCATCGCTGGCAGCGATGCGCGCCGATTCCAGCGTGTCGCGGATGGCGGTGAGGCCGGCATCGTGGCGCAGCAGGTGATTCAGCTTGCCGATGGCGCCGGACAACAGGTGCAGCGCGCCCTGGTCGTCGTCCAGCAGGCCCAGCGCTTGGGCGCTGCCGTCCTGCAGGGCCTGCGCATGCGCCAGCCTGTCGTGTTCTGCCTGCAGGCGTGGCCATTCGCCGGGTTGCAGGTTGACGCCATGAAGCATGTCCAGCTGCCATTGGATTTGCTCGGCACGTTCCTGGCGGGCATCGGCATCGCGCTCCAGCTGTTCGATCTGGCGGGTCAGCGCGTGCCACTGTTTCCAGGCTTGTTCGGTCTGGCGTGCCAGCGGCATGAGTTCGCCGTGGGTATCGAGCAGGTCGCGCTGCGCATCGTTGCGCATGAGGCTCTGGTGCGCATGCTGGCCATGGATGTCGACCAGTTGTTCGCCCAATTCGCGCAACTGCGCCAGTGGCGAGGGAGCGCCGTTGATATAGGCGCGGCTGCGGCCCTGGGCGTCGATAACGCGGCGCAGGACCAGTTCTTCGCCTGCGTCCAGGTCGTGCGCCTGCAGCCAGGCATTCAGTTCCGCCGTCGGTGCGAAGCTGGCATGGATGTCTGCACGGCTGGCACCTTCACGCAGCACGCTGGCGTCGCCGCGTGCGCCCAGGCAGAGGGCCAGGGCGTCGATCAGGATGGACTTGCCGGCGCCGGTCTCCCCGGAAAACACGGTAAAGCCCTGGCCGAAGCTGATTTCAGCTTCGTCGACGATGACGAAATCGCGGATGTGCAGCGAAAGCAGCATGATGGTTCACTCGTCCTGGTCATCCATGCGGGGCATGACATTCCAGTGCAGCTTGTGGCGCAAGGTGGAAAAAAAACTATAGCCCGGCGGATGCAGGAAGCGGATGGTATTGGGGGCTCGCAGCACTTCGATGCGGTCGCCTGGCTGAAGTTCCGACCAGGATTGCATGTCGAAGTGGATGCTGGCACCAGCTTCTACCCGGCTCATGGAGGTCAGGGTGATGCTGAGTACGCCGCTGGGCGGCAGGACGATGGGACGGTTGGACAGTGTCTGGGGTGATACCGGTACCAGCACCATGGCCTCGATGCCCGGATGGACGATGGGACCGCTGGCTGCCAGCGCGTAGGCGGTCGACCCGGTGGGAGTGGCGACGATGATGCCGTCGGCGCGCTGGGTGTTCATGTAGACCCCATCGACTTCCAGCCGCATTTCAATCATGCCGCCGCGCCCGGCGCGGCTCAGGACGACGTCGTTGAGGGCACAGGCCTGGCACAGAATTTCGCCATTGCGCAGTACGCGTCCGGTCAGCATCATGCGGTCTTCGGCGTTGTAGCGTCCGGCCAGCAGGTCGCGCAGCGCGTCATGGGCCTGAGGCAGCGGGATATCGGTGATGAATCCCAGCCTGCCATGGTTGATGCCGGCGACCGGTACGTTGTAGGGCGCCAGTTGGCGGGCGGCGCCCAGCATGGTGCCATCCCCGCCGACGACGATGGCCAGTTCCGCCTGGCGGCCGATTTCATCGTAGGTGGCCAGCGGAAAACGCTTCAGGCCCGTGTAACGGGCCGTCTCCGCCTCGACCAGCACCTGACGGCCGGCATCGGCCAGTAGATCCCCCAGGCTGCCCAGCAGGGCATCCAGGTGGGTATCCTGATAGCGGCCAATCAGCGCGACGGTGGAGAAATGCATGAAATCCTGGCAAGGTTTGTGGTGGCAAAGTACTCCGTCCGAGGGTTGGCGCAGCTGCGCTGCCCTTGGGGGAATCCTTCATCCCCGAATTAAACATGCCTCGCTGGGCCCTGCCGTTGCCGGCAGAGGCTGCGCTCTGGC
Organism: Kerstersia gyiorum; assembly: GCF_004216755.1. Classification (GTDB taxonomy): domain Bacteria; phylum Pseudomonadota; class Gammaproteobacteria; order Burkholderiales; family Burkholderiaceae_B; genus Kerstersia; species Kerstersia gyiorum. Next base: position 112,933 of record NZ_SGWZ01000003.1, on the reverse strand, counting down.
GCGTGGTCCGGCAAGGCGCGGCAAGGTGCCCGCGCCAGGACCAAGCGGCCTGACGGACGCGGGGCTGACGTTACTGGCGCGATTATATCGACCGCCATGTCTTCATAGGTACTGAAAAGCATCCTAAAATGAACCCATGATGGATGATCGCGCACGCTCTCTGCTGAAGGCCCTGATAGAACGGTACATCGCCGATGGACAGCCTGTCGGTTCGCGCACGCTGTCCAAAGTGTTCGATCTGTCACCGGCCTCCATACGCAATATCATGGCGGACCTCGAGGAATTCGGGCTGATCCACAGCCCGCACACGTCTGCCGGCCGGGTGCCGACGCCGCGCGGCTATCGCGTTTTCGTCGATACCCTGCTGGCTGCGCGTCCTTTTGAACCCGACGGGGTCAGCTTCGAAACCCGCTTGCCTGTGGCCGATCCGGTACGTACGGTTTCGGCGGCTGCCAGCATGCTGTCCAATCTGACTCAGTTCGCCGGAGTGGTGCTCACGCCCAAGCGCTCGCAGGTATTCCGCCAGATCGAATTCATCCGGCTGTCGGAACGCAAGGTTCTGCTGATCATTATTACGCCGGATGGCGATGTGCAGAACCGCATCCTCTTTACGCCGCGCGATTACAACGAATCCGAACTGCTGGAAGCGGCCAATTACTTCAACATGCATTTTGCTGGCAAATCCTTCGATGTCGTCAAGCGTACGCTGGCGTCGGAACTGGACCAGCTGCGCGAAGATATTTCGCGCTTGATGATGGCGGCGGTGGAAACCAGTGTCGATGTCGAGAACGAAGGCGATGCCGTGCTGATTTCCGGCGAGCGCAAATTGCTCGAGGTCGAAGACATCACGTCCGACATGGATCGCCTGCGCCGCATGTTCTCGTTGTTCGAAAAGCGTACCGAACTCCTGCAGTTGCTGGATGTATCCAGCCGCGCACAGGGAGTGCAGATCTACATCGGCGGCGAATCGCAGTTGATGCCCTTCGAGGATATCAGCGTCGTGACAGCGCCCTATGGTGTGGACGGCAAGGTCGTGGGCACGCTGGGCGTGGTCGGGCCGTCGCGCATGGCGTACGACAAAGTGATTCCCATCGTGGATATCACTGCCAGGCTGTTGTCGAACGCGCTCAGTCAGCCCAACTCTTGAGACTAGGCCATGAAATATCTGTCAGAACCCCGGCGCTCCGACCTTTTTGAAATCAAGCCAGCGCCCGACGGGGCGGGTGCGTATGGCCGGCAGGGTGTGCTGTTGCTCAACCTGGGGACGCCGGATGCGCCCACCCCGGCGGCGATCCGGCGCTATCTGGCGGAGTTTCTCTCGGATACGCGTGTTATCGAGCTGCCCGGTTGGCTATGGAAGCCGGTGCTCTATGGCGCCATTCTCACGCGGCGCCCGTCACGGCTGGCGCCGCGCTATGCCAGTATCTGGATGGATGGCGGCTCGCCATTGCTGGTCTATACCCAGCGCCAGGCACAGGCAGTGCAGGCCGGGCTGGCGGCCAACGGCCTGGATGCGACAGTGGCCGTGGGCATGCGCTATGGGCAACCTTCGGCGCAGCAGGCCTTGCAGTCGCTCAAGGAAGCGGGTTGTGAGCGCATCCTGTGCGTGCCGCTTTATCCGCAGTACGCCGCCAGCACCACGGCCACGGCCGTGGATCAGGTCATGCGGACGGCCGCCCGCATGCGCGACCAGCCGGAACTGTCCTTTATCAAGCGCTTTCATGTCGATGCAGGCTATATCGCGGCGATGGCGTCTGCCATCAACCATCGCTGGAAGGCTGAGGGCGAACCGGACCGGCTGCTGTTGAGCTTCCATGGCCTGCCGCGTGCCTGCGTCGAGCAGGGCGACCCCTACTATCGGGATTGCATGCAGACGGCGCTGGCGCTGGTGGCACGCCTGGGCTTGTCGCCGGAACGCTATGCCGTGACCTTCCAGAGCCGCTTCGGCCCGGCCAAGTGGCTGGAGCCGGATACCGAGGGTACGTTGAAAGCCTGGGGCCGGGCTGGCGTCGGCAGTGTGGATGTGGTGTGTCCCGGCTTTACCTCGGATTGCCTGGAAACGCTGGAAGAAATCGCCATGGAAGGACGGGATGCCTTCCTCGAAGCGGGCGGACGCCAGTTCCGCTACATTCCCGTCATGAATGATGCGCCCGCCTGGCTGGCGGCCTTGACGGACCTGATCGCGCAGCGGCTGGATGCCGCCCCGGCAGGCGGTGTGGCCGGCTGAATGATGGTGGCCCGGCCGGCCCAGCAGGGCGGCGGCTGGGCTTTCTGTGGCATTTGGGCTTGAAACCGGCGGGACTGCCCCCAGTTATAGGCGCGGAGGTACCATTCCCGCGATAGCGGATGCGGTGCCTGCAGTGTGCAGGCCAATGCGCGTGTGACTGCTTTGCCAGTTCAGGGCAGGGCTGGCCGGTGGTTCCAGAAACCGCAGGCCGGTGGCCTGGCGCATTGGTGTTACAAGGCTAGGCGCGTGGATGCGCAGTGCCGGTTCAGCGCCGGCCTGTGCTGACGGGCCCAGCCATTTCTTATGAATTTCGCGGAGATAATCGACATGACGGATAGCAATTCGCCCGAACAGGTGCACCCGGAAGACCAGGCGGAGCAGCAGGCCGCTGGCGCAGAGGCGCAAACGGACCTCCAGGCGCAGCTGGATGAAGCGCTGGCCCAGATCGCCGAATTGAAGGACCAGGTGCTGCGTGCCCATGCCGAGGCGGAAAACGTGCGCCGCCGGTCGCAGGAAGACGTAGCCAAGGCCCGCAAGTTCGGTATCGAGTCGTTCGCTGAAAGCCTGGTGCCGGTGCGCGACAGCCTGGAGGCTGCGCTGGCCCTGGAAAACCAGACCGCCGAAGCCCTGCGCGAAGGCGTGGATGTGACACTCAAGCAGTTGTCGGCCGCTTTCGACCGCCATCAGCTCAAGCAGATCGCCCCGGCGCCAGGCGAGCGTTTCGATCCCAACCTGCATCAGGCCATTTCCAGCGTGCCGTCGGAGCAACCGGCCAACACCGTGGCGAATACGCTGCAGGTTGGTTACCTGATTTCCGAGCGCGTGCTGCGCCCGGCGCTGGTGATGGTTTCGGCCGGGCAGTCGTAACGGAAAGCCATGGGACGCAGCAACTGGCTGCATATTTTCAGCGGGGACGCTTGAAATTGCGTCGATCGTCCCCAGATAGTCCAGCATGAGGGCGTGATGCCCGGCAAGCAACGAATCTGACTATTTGAGCAAGGTACTCTAGACATGAGCAAAATCATTGGTATTGACCTGGGCACGACCAACAGCTGCGTGGCAGTTCTGGAGGGCGGCCAGGTCCGCATTATCGAAAACGCAGAAGGTACGCGTACCACGCCTTCTATCGTCGCCTACATGGACGATGGCGAAACGCTGGTCGGCGCGCCGGCCAAGCGCCAGGCCGTGACCAACCCGCAGAACACCCTGTTCGCGGTGAAGCGCCTGATCGGCCGCAAGTTCGACGAAAAGGCCGTGCAGAAAGACATCGACCTGATGCCTTACTCCATTATCAAGGCCGACAACGGGGACGCCTGGGTGGAAGTGCGCGGCAAGAAACTGGCGCCTCCCCAGGTATCGGCGGAAATTCTGCGCAAGATGAAAAAGACTGCCGAAGACTATCTGGGCGAAGAAGTGACCGAGGCCGTGATCACGGTGCCGGCTTACTTCAACGACAGCCAGCGTCAGGCAACCAAGGACGCCGGCCGTATTGCTGGCCTGGACGTCAAGCGCATCATCAACGAGCCGACGGCTGCTGCCCTGGCTTTTGGCCTGGACAAGAGCGAAGCCGGTGACCGCAAGATTGCCGTCTATGACCTGGGCGGCGGTACTTTCGACGTTTCCATCATCGAGATCGCCGATGTCGACGGTGAAAAGCAATTCGAAGTGCTGTCCACCAACGGCGACACCTTCCTGGGTGGTGAAGATTTCGACCAGCGCATCATTGGCTACATCATCGACGAGTTCAAGAAGGAACAAGGCGTTGATCTGTCCAAGGACGTCCTGGCGCTGCAACGCCTGAAGGAAGCCGCTGAAAAGGCCAAGATCGAGCTGTCGTCCAGCCAACAGACCGAAATCAACCTGCCGTACATCACGGCAGATGCTTCCGGTCCCAAGCACTTGAACCTGAAGATCACCCGCGCCAAGCTGGAAGCCCTGGTCGAAGACCTGATCGCACGCAGCATCGAACCCTGCCGCGTGGCCATCAAGGACGCCGGCGTCAAGGTTTCCGAGATTGACGACGTGATCCTGGTCGGCGGTATGACCCGCATGCCCAAGGTGCAGGAAGCCGTGAAGGAATTCTTCGGCAAGGAGCCGCGCAAGGACGTCAACCCTGACGAAGCCGTTGCTGCAGGTGCTGCCATCCAGGGTTCCGTGCTGTCCGGCGACCGCAAGGACGTGCTGCTGCTCGACGTGACCCCGCTGTCTCTCGGTATCGAGACACTGGGTGGCGTGATGACCAAGATGATCCAGAAGAACACCACGATTCCGACGCGACATGCGCAGGTGTTCTCCACGGCTGATGACAACCAGCCGGCCGTGACCATCAAGGTGTTCCAGGGCGAACGTGAAATCGCCGTCGGCAACAAGATGCTGGGCGAGTTCAACCTGGAAGGCATTGCACCGGCTCCGCGCGGCCTGCCGCAGATCGAAGTCACGTTCGACATCGACGCCAACGGCATTCTGCATGTGTCGGCCAAGGACAAGGGCACCGGCAAGGAAAACAAGATCACCATCAAGGCCAACTCCGGCCTGACGGAAGAGGAAATCCAGCGCATGGTGCAGGACGCCGAGGCCAATGCCGAGGAAGACCGCAAGGTCGCCGAGCTGGCCCAGGTTCGCAACCAGGCGGATGCCCTGGTGCACGCCACCCGCAAGTCTCTGGGCGAGCATGGCGACAAGCTGGAGGCGTCCGAGAAGGAAGCCATTGAGAAGGCCGTGGCTGACGTCGAGACTGCGCTGAAGGACAACGCCGACAAGGCCGAACTGGAAGCCAAGGTCGAAGCGCTGACGACTGCCTCGCAAAAGCTGGGTGAGAAGATCTACGCCGACATGCAGGCGCAGCAGGCCCAGGCCGGTGGTGCGCAGGAAGAAGCGAAGCCGGCTGACGACAACGTCGTGGATGCCGACTTCAAGGAAGTCAAGCGCGACCAGTAAGCACCGGCAGTCCGGTACGCCCTGCAGTGGCAGGGCGCGCCGGCTCCTGGTTCCAGGTGATTTCAACGGGGGCTGCGGCTCCCGTCATGCCCGGCGCTGCCCTTGTTTGGCGGTGGCCGGGTATGGCTTTATGGGGTTGACGCATCCCGTGTGGGCTGCGTGACGGATCCAATCATGGCAAAACGCGATTTTTACGAAACGCTCGGGGTGTCCAAAAGCGCCTCGGATGACGATATCAAAAAGGCTTATCGCAAGCTGGCAATGAAGTACCACCCGGATCGCAATCCGGGGAACAAGGAAGCCGAAGAAAGATTCAAGGAAGTCAAAGCCGCCTACGAAGTGCTGTCCGAGGCGGACAAGCGCGCGGCCTATGACCGTTACGGCCATGCGGGTGTCGATCAGAATGGTGGCATGGGCGGCGGGCAGGGTGGCATGGGCGGTTTTGCCGAAGCATTCGGCGATATCTTCGGCGATATCTTCGGTGCGGCGGCCGGTGGCCGACGCGGCCCGCAGGTGTATCGTGGCGCGGATATGCAGTACAGTCTGGAGATCTCACTGGAACAGGCCGCCAATGGCTTCGATACGGAAATCCGCATTCCGGGCTGGGATGAGTGTGACAGCTGTCATGGCAGCGGTGCCAAAAAGGGCTCCAGCAAGAGTACTTGCCGCACTTGCGGCGGCGCTGGCGCCGTGCGCATGCAGCAGGGCTTTTTCAGCGTTCAGCAAACCTGCCCGACGTGCCATGGTTCGGGCGAGGAAATCACCGACCCTTGCGACAAATGCGGCGGTGCGGGACGCCTGCGCCGCAACAAGACGCTGCAGGTCAGTATTCCGGCCGGCATTGACGACGGCATGCGCATCCGTTCCAGTGGCAACGGTGAACCCGGCCTGAATGGCGGGCCTCCGGGCGATCTGTACGTGGAAGTGCATATTCGCGAACACGATATTTTCCAGCGCGATGGCGACGACTTGCATGCCGAGCTGACCATTCCGTTTACGACGGCGGCGCTGGGGGGGGATATTCAGGTTCCCACGCTCAATGGCAAGGCGGAAATCACCATTCCGGAAGGCACCCAGTCGGGCAAGACTTTCCGTTTGCGCGGCAAGGGTATCCGTGGCGTGCGCTCCAATTACCCCGGCGATCTCTACTGCCACCTGGTCGTGGAGACCCCCGTCCGCCTGAGTGACGAGCAGAAATCCCTGCTGCGGCAGTTCGAGACTTCACTCAACCAGGGCGGCAGCGACAGGCATTCCCCGCAGAGCAAATCCTGGACGGACCGGGTCCGTGAATTCTTTTCCTGATTATGGGCCTTCGGGCTGATTTCCGCGGCAGGTGTGTCCTGTCCATGATGCCGGCCCGCGTGGCCGGCATTTTTTTGTCCGGCCCTGTGAGGGAGGGTGAGGCGGAGCAGGGTGGGACGCTGTTGCCCAGCTGCAGTGAAGCGAAATGAAAAAGCTTTACAAACTCCGCTGGCGGCACGCAGGAACATCGGTCTAAACTGGCCGGCCTGCCGTGTCTGATTTATTGTTTATATCTAATGTTTGTGCCAGCATTGGGCATGGCATGTGCGGCATTGGGCCGCCACTCTGCATACGTGGCACCATGGCATGGCGCCATGGGCATCGCGGAGCAGCCGCAGTCATATCAACTGATTTCTGGGAGGGCTATGTCTTTCAATCTTAATAGAGTGGTCAAGGGTTTGATGGCCATGGCGTTGGGACTGGTCGCACCGCCCGTACTGGTTGCAGCAACCCTGCCTGCAGGGGTGTCCAAGGTTGCGACAGTCGAAGGCGTCAGCGAGTATCGGTTGGCCAATGGGCTGAAAGTAGTGCTTGCTCCTGATGCATCCACACCGGTGACCACGGTCAACATGACCTATCTCGTGGGGTCTCGTCACGAAAACTACGGTCAGACCGGCATGGCACACCTGCTGGAGCACATGCTGTTCAAGGGGACTCCCACCACGCCCAATGCACTGGGAGAATTTTCGCGGCGTGGCTTGCAGGCCAACGGTACGACTTCTACCGATCGCACCAATTACTACGCCAGTTTCGCCGCCAGCCCGGAAAACCTGGAGTGGTATCTGCGCTGGCAGGCCGACGCCATGGTGAACTCCACGATTGCCAGCGAAGACCTGGCCTCGGAAATGACAGTGGTGCGCAATGAAATGGAAAGTGGCGAAAACAGCCCTTTCCGGGTGTTGATGCAGCGCATGCAGTCAGCCGCCTATCTATGGCACAGCTATGGCAAGAGCACCATAGGCGCGCGCAGCGACGTCGAGAATGTGGATATTGCCCAGCTGCGTAATTTCTACCGTGTCTATTACCAGCCGGATAATGCCGTGCTGGTCCTGAGCGGTGCTTTCGATGAAGAGGCGACGCTGGCCATGATTGCCGATGCCTTCGGCAAGATTCCCCGTCCGCAGCGCGAGTTGCCGCGTGAATATACCGTGGAGCCCGTGCAGGATGGCGAACGCAGCGTCACCGTCAGGCGCGTTGGCGGAACCCCCATGGTGGCGGCCCTGTATCACGTGCCTTCCGCCGCAGCGCCGGACTATGTCTATTTCAACCTGGCGACCATGATGCTGTCCGATACGCCGTCGGGGCAGTTGTACCGGGACCTGGTGCAGAACAATCTCGCAACCGGCGTGTTCGGTTTCGCCATGGCGCGGCGCGATGCCGGCGTGGCCATGTTCGGCGCGCAGTTGCAGCCAGGCATGAGCGAAGACAAGGCTCTGGAAGCGCTGACCGACGTGCTGGAGTCGCAGGGCAAGCGGGTGATGTCGCAACAGGACCTGGACCGTGCCCGCAACCAGTGGCTGACCGATTGGGAACGAACCTTCGGCGATGCGCAAAGCCTGGGCATTGCGCTGACGGAAGCCATTGCCGCCGGCGACTGGCGCCTGTTCTTCCTGCAGCGCGACTGGGTGCGCAATGCCGGGCTGGACGAAGTGGAATCGGTGTCGCGCAGTTATCTGGTGCGCAGCAACCGTACCTCGGGCCGGTACGTACCCACGGACAAGCCGGTGCGTGCGCCCGAACTGGCGGCACCCGATGTGGCGCAACTGGTGGCTGATTACGCCGGGGATGGCCAGGCGCCTCCCGCAGAAGTCTTTGATACCAGTCCCGCCGCCATTGACGCGGCCACCATGCGCAAGACCTTGACGCTGCCCAACGGCAGCATCGGCATCGCCATGTTGCCCAAGAGTACCCGCAGCCAGCGTGCCGAAGCAGTCTTGAAGCTGTACTTCGGTGATGCGGAGACTCTCAAGGGCCACCGTGTCGAAGAAGAGATCGTGGCCGATATGCTGGGCATGGGCACCAAGACCCGTTCGCGCCAGGAGATCAATGACGAGATCGACAGCCTGCGCGGTACCCTGGGAATTTCTGGCGGCAAGGGGCAGGTGGAGGTAACGTTGTCCGCGCCGCGTGAGAACCTGCCCAGGATGATTGCGCTGGTGTTCGACCTATTGCGCAATCCGGTGTTTCCGCAGGACGAGCTGAAAACCTACCTGGGCCAGGAAAGCAACCGGCTGCGCAATGCCATGAGCGATCCCATGGGGCTGGCGGGCAAGGCACTGGCGCGCCATGACAACCCCTGGGCCAAGGATGACGTGCGCTATCAGCCGACCTTCCAGGAAGAACTCGATGACCTCAAGGCGGTCAAGCGGGAAAAGCTCAAGGCTTTTCACGAGGCGTTCTATGGCGCCGGCCAGCTGACGTTCTCTGCGGTGGGCGATTTCGATGCCGAAGCCGCTGAACAGGCATTGGTGGAAGGTGTTGCCGGTTGGCGCAAGGCGCCCAGCTATACCCGCGTGGATAACGGTTATCGCAAGGTCGACGCCCAGCAGTTCGAAATTGAAACGCCCGACAAGGCCAACGCATTCTATCTGGCTGGCGGTAGCTTCGAGATGCAGGACGACAATCCGGATTACCCGGCGTTGATGCTGTCCAACTTCTTGCTGGGCGCTTCGGAAACCTCGCGCCTCTGGATGAAGATCCGGGAAGAAGCGGGCCTGTCCTATAGCGTGCGCAGCCATGCCACGGTATCGGCCTTCGAACCGGCGGCACGCTGGCGTGTCTATGCCATCTTCGCACCGTCCAACCGCGAACGCCTGGAAACCCTGATCAATGAGACCTTGAGCGAGGCGCTGGAGAAAGGCTTTACGGACAAGGAAGTGGCAGAGGGCATAGAGGCGTTGTTGAATTACCAGCGCCTGTCGCGGACGGTGGATGAAAATCTGGCGCAGCGCTGGTCCAACTACCAGGAAACCGGCCGCAGCTTTGCCTGGGTCGAGGCATTCGAGCAGAAACTGCGCCAGCTTGACGCAGCGGAAGTCAACCGCGTGCTGCGCAAGTACATGCATCCGGACGACTGGAGCCGTGCCATTGCCGGTGACTTTTCCAAGAAGCCATAGCCGGAAAAAGGATGGGAATGGGGCGCGGCCGGCATCTGCCGGTGCGCTGGAATCCGTGCCAGCCGGGAAACCGGTCGCGGGTTCCGGCGCGGCGCTACCCGGTGCAGACCCCTATTGCGCTGTTTCCCTTGGCTTGTCCTCGGTTTGGCCGAAGATGAGAGCTTTTCTTGCTATACTCGTTGGCGCCCTCAGGGCGCCTTTTTTCGGCGTCTTCGGCTCCAGAACCGATGCCGGCCTTGCGTGCTTTTCCCCACGGCGCAAGCCAAGATCCCTTTCTTGTCGTCGAAGCTGATACAGGCCCGCAATAGTGCCAGGGTGCCGTTCGTCCCCACGGTGAACGGCGCTGCATGCATCGTGCCTTGACCGGCCGATGCTGTGCTGCGCGAAGTATCCGCGGTTTCCGTGATTGAGCAAGTTAACGAGAAAAAATGTCTAACACGTCGAAGATCCTCTACACCCATACTGACGAAGCACCCGCGCTGGCTACCCAGTCGCTGCTGCCCATCATTCAGGCCTACACCCGGTCCGCGGGCATCGCGGTCGAGACCCGGGACATTTCGCTGGCCGGTCGCATCATCGCCACCTTCCCCGAATTCCTGACGGACGCGCAGAAAGCGTCGGACGATCTGTCCGAACTGGGCCAGCTTGCGACCCGCCCGGAAGCCAACATCATCAAGCTGCCGAACATCAGCGCCTCGATTCCGCAGCTGAAGGCTGCGATCAAGGAATTGCAGCAGCAAGGCTACGCCCTGCCGGATTACCCGGAAGAGGCCGTCAGCGACGAACAGAAGGCGATCAAGGCCCGTTACGACAAAATCAAGGGCAGCGCCGTGAACCCGGTGCTGCGTGAAGGCAACTCTGACCGCCGCGCTCCGCTGTCGGTCAAGAACTATGCCCGCAAGCATCCGCACAAGATGGGTGCCTGGTCGGCCGATTCCAAGTCGCATGTTTCGCACATGGAAGATGGCGACTTCTACGGCAGCGAAAAGTCCGTGCTGATCGCCGCCGACGGCAATGTGAAGATCACCCTGCATGGCGCTGACGGCAGCGTCAAGGTGCTGAAGGAAAAGACGCCGGTCAAGGCTGATGAAATCCTCGACAGCGCCGTCATGAGCAAGGCTGCCTTGCGTCGTTTCCTGGATGCGCAGATCGAAGACGCCAAGCAAAAGGGCGTGCTGTTCTCGGTGCACCTGAAGGCCACCATGATGAAGGTGTCCGACCCGATCATGTTCGGCCAGGTCGTCGAAGCCTTCTACAGCGACGTGCTGGCCAAGCACGCCGACGTCCTGAAGGAAGCCGGTTTCAATCCCAATAACGGTATTGGCGACCTGTACGCCCGCCTGGCCTCGCTGCCGGCTGACAAGCGTGCCGAGATCGAAGCCGACATCAAGGCCGAATATGCCAAGCGTCCGGCGCTGGCCATGGTGAACTCCGACAAGGGCATTACCAATCTGCACGTGCCCAGCGATGTGATCGTTGACGCCTCCATGCCCGCCATGATTCGCGAGTCCGGCAAAATGTGGGGCGCCGATGGCGGCCTGCACGATGCCAAGGCCGTCATCCCGGACCGCTGCTACGCCGGCGTGTACCAGGTCGTCATCGAGGATTGCAAGCGCAACGGCGCGTTCGATCCGGTCACGATGGGCAGCGTGCCCAACGTCGGCCTGATGGCCCAGGCTGCCGAAGAGTACGGTTCGCACGACAAGACTTTCCAGATCCCATTCGCGGGCGTGGTTCGCGTGACGGACGATGCCGGCAACGTGCTGATGGAACAGAACGTGGAAGCCGGTGATATCTGGCGCGCCTGCCAGGCCAAGGATGCCGCCGTGCGCGACTGGGTCAAGCTGGCTGTGACGCGTGCCCGCGCCAGCGGTGCACCCGCCGTGTTCTGGCTGGACCCCAAGCGTGCCCACGACGCGCAGCTGATCGCCAAGGTCGAGCGCTACCTGAAGGATCACGACACCACCGGCCTGGATATCCGCGTGCTGCCGCCCGAAGAGGCAACCCGCCTGTCGCTGGAGCGCATCCGCGCCGGCAAGGACACCATCTCTGTCACCGGCAACGTGCTGCGCGACTACCTGACCGACCTGTTCCCCATCATGGAATTGGGAACCAGCGCCAAGATGCTGTCCATCGTGCCGCTGATGGCCGGTGGCGGCATGTTCGAAACGGGTGCTGGCGGTTCCGCACCCAAGCACGTCCAGCAATTCCTGGAAGAGGGTTTCCTGCGCTGGGATTCGCTGGGCGAGTTCCTGGCGCTGGCCGCTTCGCTGGAACACCTGGGCGACACCTACGGCAACGCCAAGGCCAAGGTCCTGGCCAAGACGCTGGATCAGGCCACCGGCCGCTTCCTCGACGAAAACCGTTCGCCGGCCCGCAAGGTCGGTGGCCTGGATAATCGTGGCAGCCACTTCTACCTGGCGTTGTACTGGGCCCAGGCGCTGGCCGAGCAGACCGAAGACGCAGGCTTGCAGGCGCAATTCGCACCGCTGGCCAAGGCGCTGACGGCAAATGAAGCCAAGATCGTGGCCGAGCTGGCCGCAGTGCAAGGCAAGCCGGTCGATATCAAGGGCTACTACCGTCCCGACCTGTCGCTGGTGAGCCAGGCCATGCGCCCGAGCACCACCTTCAATGAAACCCTGAAGCAACTGGCCTAAGGGTTCCCGCGCCCGGCTTGCCCAGGCGCGCAGGAAACACGAAGGCCCCTGTCCCGGCAATCCTTTCGAGGGTTGCCGGGCAGGGGCCTTTTTTGTCGCCGGGCCGCCCCAAGACAAAAACGCCCCCTTGGGGGGCAGCAAGCCGAAGGCGCCGCGTGGGGGCCCTTTTTTGTCGCCGGGCCGGGCCTACTTGCTGGCGCGTTGGCGGATCAGTTCGATATATGTGTCGCTGTCCAACGGCGTTCCCAGGCGCTGCGATTCCCAGACCACCTGGCCCAGGCATTCCATGATTTCATGGATGGCGTGGTGGCGGTCGCTGCGGTTGGCCATGCGTTCGAAAGCGGCGCGTATGCCGCGTGGATGGTCGATGGACAACTGCTCCTCGATCGCAAGGTGCATGGAGAGATGCAGGAAGGGGTTGGTGCGGCCTTGTTCCACGGAATAGTCAGTGGCCAGCGCTTCTTCGCTTTCGAGATCCTGATGGTATTCGGGATGCTCGGCCATCCATTCCACGGCCATGGCTTCCAGCGGGGTCTGGACTTCGCCGGCCCGGTGCTTGCGCCATGCTTCGATGAAGAACTGGCGCACCTGATCGCGTGACGGATTGAACATAGTGCGGGCAACCGGAAAGAAAACGCAAAACATCATTTTACGCTGTCGGGGCGTCTGGACTGTGACTGACTGAAATCTAGGAAACGAAGGGACACATCGTTATCGTTTCAGCAAAGTGCTGGCGGCGCTACACTGTCGGTCATGATCCTGCTGTGGTGCAGAAGCCGATAGTCCAGCGATATTCCAGGCATTTCTTGTCTCGATGCTTGGGCTTGTGTTATCCTTTAGGGCTAACTATGCCTGTATGGCTTTTGCCAGACAGGTTTTTGCCGGGCTATGGGTTCAGGTTTTCATGGCCCGTACGGTTTCGATTATCAGCGGCGCGGTCGAGCACACTCTGTAAGCGGTCTGTCGCCAGTTCAACAAGGAAAATCCCATGAAAGTGGTTGCTTCGCTCAAGAACGCGAAAGAGCGTCATCGTGACTGTCAAGTCGTGCGCCGTCGCGGCAAGATCTACGTGATCTGCAAAACCAATCCCCGTTTCAAAGCACGCCAGAAGTAATTTGCCTGCCCAGGCTTGCTCTGGGCTGCAGAACCGCTAAACTTCAATAGTCGGGAATTTCTGCCGGCTGTCCATGGCTGTTCGAGTTCCGGGTACGTGTCGCGTGCCTGGGTGCATCATAAAGTTTCGGCGACGGGGTAGTCGTGCGTTTCTTGGCACTTAGGAAGCGCGTCGGCAGTGTGCGGTCGAATGGTTTCGGTGGCTGGGCGTGGTGTCCGTTGCCGTAAAACCCGAGTTAACCGCGTTCTATCTGGAGAGAACAAGTGGCATCGGATAAGATTGAACTCAAGGATAGTGGGCTTAAGGTAACCTTTCCCCGCCTGAAAATTCTGGATGTGTTTCGCAACAGCGAACAACGTCACCTGACTGCTGAAGATGTCTATCGCCTGTTGATGGCTGATAACATCGAAATCGGCCTGGCGACGGTGTACCGTGTGTTGACCCAGTTTGAACAGGCTGGCCTGCTCAAGCGCAACCAGCTCGGCAGCAACAAGGCTGTGTACGAGTTGAATGACGGCGAGCGCCACCACGGTCACCTGGTGTGCAGCAAGACCGGCGAGGTCAAGGAGTTTCACGATCCCCAGATCGAGAAGCGCTTGCACAAGATTGCCGAGGAAATGGGTTACACCCTGTCCGAGTACACCATCAACGTCTTCGCCACGCCGAAGGCCTGAGTAGTACTTTACTTCTGCCTGTTCCGCAGGCAGGAAGTGAAAAAGCGGCTGATGTCCTCATCAGGCCGCTTTTTTATTGGCAGTGCCCAGAGGAGGCAGCTGCCATCCGGGCGCTGCCAGGATGGCAGCTTGGCTATTTATTCGCGCCAGTGCAGCCAGCCGGCATCCAGCCAATCTGTCAGGTATTCACGCACGGCCAGCCCGATACGGCGCTTGCGCCAGTCAGTGCACTGCAGTTCCCTGGCGTCGGCCAGTGCGCGCAGCAATGCGTCTGGCGGGCATTCCAGGCATTCCCCGTTGATGAAGCACTGGCGCTCGCGGTAGAGCATCCGGGTGCGCCGGTCCAGCACCAGCCGGCCATGGGAAGGCAGGCTATCGGGCAGGCTGTCGGCGGTATCGTCGCTGTCTTCCAGACTGGATTCGAATACGGCGTTCGGGTGCGGTTCGCTGAGCCAGCAGCCCAGGAATCGTGTCGCCAGCGCTTCGTCGAAACGCACCTTGGCGACGCTATCCAGTGCATGCTTGACCAGCTTGCCGGGGATTTCCGCTGGTGTGGCGGTGGCCGGCTGGCCCGGATCGCGATAGCGCGCGGACAGGTCGGGGCCGGGCAGGAGCGGCTGAGCATAGGTGCCGCCGCTGCAAGTGGCGCGTTCCATGACCTGGTCCATGGCCGCTTCCAGCATGCCGCGCGCCAGCGTCGCCCGGTCCGGGGAGCGAAAACCGATGGAAATCGTCATGCAGTCATTGCCGACCGCAATGCCGTCGTGCGCGGCCTGGGGGGGCAGGTACAGCATATCGCCGGGCTCTAGGTAGTATTCGGCGTCCGGCTGGAAGTTGCTGAGTATCTTCAGAGGCAGGTCCGGGACCAGATCAAGGTCGCGCTGCTGGCCGATGCGCCAGTGGCGGGTACCCTGGGCCTGCAGCAGGAAAACGTCGTAGCTGTCGAAGTGGGGGCCAACGCCGCCACCGTCGCTGGCAACGCTGACCATGACATCGTCCAGGCGAGCGTCGGGAATGAAGCGGAACTGCTGCATCAGGTGCGCGGCAGCATCGTCGTGCTGGTCCAGGCTCTGAACCAGCAGCGTCCATTCGCGTTCATCGCGCTTGGGCAGGCGTGCGAACGGCCCGTTTTCCATCTGCCATTCGCCGTCCTCTTTCCAGATCAGCCGCGATTCGACATCATCTTCGCGTGCCAGCTTGCGCAGCCCCGGGATTTTCACGGGAGGCTTGATGCCAGGAACGGCCTGGCGGATCAGCAAGGGCTTGCGCTGCCAGTAGGTGCGCATGAATTCTGCGGGGCTGATGCCGCCCAGCAGGGTCAGCGGAGTATCCAGGTTCATTGCAGCAGGCCTTTCAAGCGGTAGAGGGCGTCCAGGGCTTCCCTGGGCGTGAGGCTGTCCGGGTCGATATCGGACAGCGCGGTGACGGCGGGATGGGCTTCGGCCTCGGCAGCAGGGGAGGGGGCGGGGGCGTCGAAGCCCTGGCTGAACAAGCCAAGCTGCGGCGTGGGCTGGCCCTGGCTTTCCAGGCGTTCCAGTTCGCGGCTGGCATGGCGGATGACGGCCGCTGGAATGCCCGCACGTTGCGCGACCTGGATGCCATAGCTGCGGCTGGCGGGGCCTTCTCGCACTTCATGCAGGAACACGATGCCGCTGGCAGATTCCGCCGCTGCCAGATGCACGTTGGCAGCCTGCGGAAACTCCGATGGCATGCGCGTCAGTTCGAAATAGTGGGTGGCGAACAAGGTCAGCGCATGATTGTGGGTGAGCAGGCGGTGAGCGATGGCCCAAGCCAGCGCCAGGCCGTCGTAAGTCGAGGTGCCGCGCCCGATCTCGTCCATCAGAACCAGGCTGTGGCTGGTACTGGCAGACAGGATGGTGGCGGCTTCGGTCATCTCCATCATGAAGGTGGAGCGGCCGCCAGCGAGGTCGTCGGCGGCACCTATGCGGGTGAAAATGCGGTCCAGGCTGCCGATGCGCGCCTGTGTGGCGGGCACGAAGCTGCCGATGCGGGCCAGCAGGGCGATGAGAGCGACCTGCCGCATATAGGTGGATTTACCCCCCATGTTCGGGCCGGTGACCAGCAGCATCAGGCGGGTGGAGTCCAGCTGGCAGTCATTGGGGGTGAAGCGTTCTATGGCGTTCTCCACCACCGGGTGGCGGCCGGCTTCGATGCTGATTTCTGCCTGGTCGGACAATTCCGGGCGTACCCAGGCATGCGTGCGAGCATGGTGGGCCAGGGCGCCCAGGCTATCGAGCTCGGCCAGCGCGGCGGCGCACGCCGACAGCGCCGGTGCGTGCGGCGCCAGGGCATCCAGCAATTGTTCGTACAACCATTTTTCCCGGGCCAGGGAGCGGTCCTTGGACGAGAGGATCTTGTCTTCCCAGCTTTTCAGCTCAGGCGTAATGTAGCGCTCGGCATTCTTCAGGGTCTGGCGGCGGCGGTATTCCGTCGGGACTTTCTCCGCATGCAGGCGCGACACTTCGATATAGAAGCCATGCACGCGGTTGTACTCAACCTTGAGGTTGGAAATGCCGGTGCGTTCACGCTCGCGGGTTTCCAGCCGCATCAGGAATTCGCCGTTGTCGCTGGCAAGGCTGCGCAGTTCGTCCAGTTCGCTGTCGTAGCCGGTGGCGATCACGCCGCCATCACGGATGGCAGCTGCGGGTTCAGCGGCAATGGCGCGTGTCAGCAGTTCCCCCAGCCCTGGGTCGATTTCCAGGCTGGCGGCCAAATAGTGCAGGAGTGGGACGGCACTGTCCTGAGGTAATGCCAGGGCCTGGAGGACGCCGGGCAGTGCCAGCAGCGCCTCGCGCAGGCTGGCGAGCTCTCGTGGCCGCAAGGTGCGCAGCGCCAGGCGCGTTGCAATGCGTTCCAGGTCGGGAATCGGGCGCAAGGCGCGTTGCAGTCCGTTGAGCAAGGCTTCCGTCTGCCAGGCCGAGGCGCCGGGAGCCGCTGCCAGCAGGGCTTCGATGGATTGCTGGCGGGCCAGCACCGGTGCATTGTCGCGCAGGGGGTGATGCAGCCAGCGCTTGAGCAGGCGGCTGCCCATGGGCGTGTGGCAGTGGTCCAGCAGCGAGAACAGCGTGGGGGTTTCCTCGCCGGAAAGCGTACGCGTCAGTTCAAGATTGCGGCGGGTATAGGGGTCCAGCACCACATACTGGCCGCTGCGATCCACCTTGAGCGTCTGCACGTGCGTCAGCGTCTGCGCCTGGGTGCGAGTGGCATAGCGCAGCAGGGCGCCCGCGGCGCATTGCGCGGCTTCCAGGTCTTCGGCATCGAAACCGGCCAGGGAATCCGTGCGGAAATGGGCCAGCAGATGGCTGCGCGCACCTTCGTACTCGAAATGCCAGTCCGGCGTGCGGGCAATGGCACCGTCGAAGGCGATCGGCAATTCAGCCTGGTCGGCGATGATGAGTTCCGCCGGGGCGATCCGGTGCAGCTCGGCTTCGAGTTCGGCAGGGTCGCACTCCGACACACGGAAATCGCCGCTGGCGAGGTTCAACCACGCCAGCCCATGGCGCAGCTTGCGGGGCGCCTTGCCGGTCGTCGACAGGGCGGCCAGGATACGGTCGGATTTGCTGGGCAGCAGGGCATCGTCGGTCAGCGTGCCGGGCGTCACAATGCGGACGATCTTGCGTTCCACGGGCCCCTTGCTGGTGGCAGGGTCGCCGATCTGTTCGCAAATGGCTACGGAAATATTCTGCGCGACGAGTTTGGCGATGTACTGGTCCACCGCGTGCACCGGAATGCCGGCCATGGGAATCGGCGCCCCTGCTGAATTGCCGCGCTTGGTCAGCGTCAGGTTGAGCAGTCGCGCGCCGCGCTCGGCGTCCTCGTAGAACATCTCATAGAAATCCCCCATGCGGTAAAGCAGCAGCAACGGGCCGGCTTCCTGTTTGAGTTCCAGGTATTGCCGCATCATGGGGGTATGGGCGGAAAGATCGTTCTTTTGCATCGAAACTTTGGAAATGGTCAGGCGGCGCCTGCGCAAGGCTGCCATGGCGGCCGGTGCCCCGGTGCAGGGATGCGCCGGGGGGGCCAGCGCCTGGAACACCATGCGGGCGTTTGCGGCGGAATAGGGTATTTGACCATGTTAGCCCTGCGTGACGCTACCGTTGCAGGCGCCAGCAGGCATCTCAGGCTGCATCATGCGCAGCACGCCGGAGCTGCAGCTTTTCCTGTTCCAGCACCAGCGCGCTTTCCGCCCGTTCCAGGGCCAGTTGCGCCTGTTCCCGCGCTGCGGCGCGGAAGTCGGCATTGCCTGTGCGGGCCAGGGCGTGCAGGGTGCGTTGCAGGCGCACCTGCACTTCTATCATGCCGGCGCTGTTGCGCGAAATCAGCGTAAAGGCGTCGGCAAAGAGTTCTGCTGCTGTCAGCGGGGCGACGCGGATGCGGGGATAGAGCGTGGGCTCGGCAACTGGGCTGGCACAGCCGTCGGCCCAGCGTTGCAATAGCCGGGCCATGCGGCCAATGATATCTATCGCGGTACCAGGGTCATTGACGGCGCGAGCCCCGATTTCGCCGATGACGGCCAGGCAGAAGCGCGGGTCCTGGTCGAAGGCGCGCTCCGCGCCCAGGGTGAAGCAGGCGTGGCAGGTTGTCAGGGCGGATTCGGGCAAGGGCTGCCCGTCGGCGCGATGGAGCCAGGCCAGGGGCGTGTCGGTGTAGGCAAAGGTGCCAGGAATGGCCGGTACGTAGGCATCGCAATCGTGCTGTTCGCAGCAACGCGCCAGGGCAACCATATCGAGGAACTGTACATTGCCGATGGCAGCTGCCATGACCGGCACGGCAGTAGCAGGAACCTCCGTTTTGGGGGCATGGAGCGGCAGGCCGCCCAGGTAGGGATGCACGAGCCGGGCGTCCAGGGCTTGCCTGGCCGTGTCTTCAATGCGGCTGGAGGTATCGGTTACGCGTCCGAGGCGGGTAAGGTGGTCGATCCAGCGCAACAACGAAATCACGACCAGGGCGATGACGGCAATGGTGACGACGAACATCACGAACCGGCCGCGTTCGCCGTAAGCGCCGGTCTGCAGGACAATGATGCCGACGATGCTGAAAATGAAAGAGCCGATGAATGCTGACAGGGCGTTCTGGGTAATTCGGTCTTCCATGAGCAGGCGCGTGGCTCGTGGGGTGACATTATTGGTCGAGGCATCGTAGGCCGCGTTCATGATGCTCAATGAGAACGTGGTGACGGCCAGCATGCTGGATGCCATGATCTGCAGCAGGGTGAAGACGGAGTTGTCGCCGATATTGGATGGCACTTCCCAGGGAGGGACGTAGCGCTCCACCAATGCGGCAAGCATGGCCGCCACGACGCCAAGCAGGCCAATGAGGGTGGTGTGCACCCAGAGCCGGCGTGAAAGCTGTCGCAGTACCCAGCGCCAGCCGGAGGGAATGGAAGTGGCGAGGGCGGGGCGACGGCGCTGAGGCATGACAGGCTTCCTTAAAGCGGGATAGGCAACCTACTATGAATCGGAACGGCGAGCTATTGCCTCTTATTGAGGTGTGGTTCAAGTATAGGGGCTTTGCCGCTGCAGCGCTGGCTGGCGGCGACGTCCGGCTAGGCAGAAAAAAACGCCGCAACCCGGGCGGATGCGGCGTGATAGACAGGCTGGCGGCAGGTGTTCAGAGCGAGAAGTACTGCAATGAAGCCTGGATGGAAGGCAGCACGGAACTGGCCAGCAGCAGGGCCATGCCCCAGTTGAACCAGCGCATGCGCCGTGCGTCCGCAGCCAGGTCCTGGAGGCGCGAGCCCATGTAGGCCCAGGCACTGACGGCGGGCAGGCTGACGATGGTGTAGATCAGGCCGAGCGTCAGAAACAGCGTCAGGCTGCCATTGGTATTGCTGGTGTAGGACGTTACGGCGCTCAGCGTGATGATCCAGGATTTCGGGTTGACCCATTGGAACAGCGCGGCGCCAACGAAGCCCAGCGGTCGGCCCCTGGTATTGCTGGAAGACGAGGACGCGCCGGCCGTGGCGATGCGCCAGGACAGATAGAGCAGGTAGAAAATGCCCAGTACGCGGATGGTCTCGAACAGGGCAGGGGAGCTTTTCAGCAGGTTGCCTATGCCCAGCCCGACCACGGCCACCATGACGCCGAAGCCCATGGCCACGCCCAGGATATGGGGAATGCTGCGGCGGAAACCGAAGTTCAGGCCGGAGGCAGTCAGCATGATGTTGTTGGGCCCCGGCGTGATGGCGGTGACCAGTGAATAGACCAGGAATGAATAGAACGTAGCCAGTTCCATGATGCGCAGCGAGTCAAAACAGATAGTGGGCACGGCAGTTGCCGTGAATCAATAGGGAAAGGAGTTGCGGTTCGCTCGCGGCGGTCCGGCCTGCCCGGGATGGGCCTGGATGCTGGACAAGACGTGGATCGCGGAAAACATGGGTGATGACTTAAAATATTCAGCGTTTTGTCTAATTTAACTTATATCGTTCTGTTGTTTGAAGGGGGATAAAGGCTGTGGAAGAAAAAACGAATCGCATTAGGAAAGGCGCGGGGGGCGGTGCGGCCTTGGATGATGTCGACCGAAGATTGTTAAGCCTGATTGCCGCCGATGCGACACGTAGTTATGCTGCCCTCGGCGAGGCCCTGCACCTGTCGGCGCCAGCCGTGCATGAGCGCGTGAAGCGGCTGAAGCAGGATGGTGTGATCAAGGGAACCGTCGCGGTGTTGGACGGCCCTGCGATTGGCCGTCCGCTGCTGGCATTCATTCAGGTCAAGACCCGCAACTGGGCGACGACACTGGAACAGAATGACTTCACCGGCCTGCCGGATATCGAGGAAGTGCATACCATTACCGGGCAGAGCGACGTGCTGCTCAAGGTACGTACCCGCGACACCCAGGCGCTGGAAGAAATCCTGGCGCGTATCCAGGGGTTCGAAGGCATAGATGGCACCCATTGCATCGTGGCCTTGTCCACCTACCTGGAGCGAGGTCCCAGTCCTTGAGTTGGGGGGGGGGGGGCGCTGCTGTTCCTGATGCTCGGCAAGACCATCGAACGCCGGGAACGGCGCGGCCCGATATTGCGGCTTGGTGATCGAGCCCGCCCAACCGCGCACCAGCAATACATGAAGCGGCAAGCAAACCGCGCAACCCAGTCAAACCGTGCAACGCCAGTCCTGACGCGGCCCTTGGCGGCTTGCCTGAGGGTAATTCCTAGATAGTTCCAGTGCCTGAATTTGGCTACATTGCTTTAAAAGTAAAATATGTATTTATAAAATAATTTCCGGCCGGGCCTGTCCTGGCGGGTGCTCAACCCGAGGTAATCATGGAAGTTTCCGCACACGTCGATACCTTCGCTCGCGATAACCTGCCGCCGCAGGACACCTGGCCTGTCATGCTGGATTCCCCGGACACCGACTATGCCGCCCGCCTGAACTGCGCGGTGGAACTGGTGGACCGCCATGTCAGTGAAGGCCGGGGTGAGCGGATCGCACTACGCTGGCTGGGGGAAGACGGTGCCCAGGCAACGATGAGCTATGGCGAACTCCAGGCATTGACCAATCGCATGGCCCGCGTGCTGACCGAAGAAATGGGCCTGGTACCGGGCAACCGCGTCTTGCTGCGCGGCGCCAACCACCCGCTCATGGCGGCGGCCTGGCTGGCGGCGATCAAGGCTGGCATGGTCACTGTACCGACCATGCCGCTGCTGCGTGCCAAGGAACTCAAACAGGTTATCGAAAAAGCGCAGATCAGCGCCATGCTGTGTGACTCGCGCCTGGCCGAAGAAGCGGAATTCTGCCGCACCCCGGGTCATGAACACTTCTGCAGCGACCTGCAGCAGATCCGTTACTTCAACCAGCCGGGCAGCGCATCCCTGGAAGCGCGTGCCGCCGCACAGCCGGACGACAAGTTCATGGCGTGCGACACCGCAGCCGATGATGTTTGCCTGATTGCCTTCACCAGCGGTACCACGGGCATGCCTAAGGGATGCATGCATTTTCATCGTGACGTGCTGGCCATGTGCGACTTGTTCTCGCGCCATATATTGCAGCCCGGCCCGGATGACATATTCTGCGGCACGCCGCCGCTGGCGTTCACCTTCGGCCTGGGCGGCCTGCTGTGCTTCCCGCTGCGCGTTGGCGCAAGCGTGGTGCTGGCCGAAAAACTCACGCCAGCGAGCCTGCTGCAAGCGGTGCAGGATTTTCGCGTTTCCATCGTCTTTACTGCGCCGACCTTCTACCGGCAAATGGCTGCGCTGGCGTCCCAATACGACCTGTCCAGCCTGCGCCGGTGCGTGTCGGCCGGCGAAGCGTTGCCTGACGCCACGCGCCAGCTGTGGAAGGATGCCAGCGGCATTGAAATGGTAGATGGCATTGGCGGCACTGAAATGATCCACGTCTTCATCTCCAGTCGTCCGGAAAACGTGAGGCGTGGCGCCATCGGTCAGGTAGTGCCGGGATACGAGGCCTGCGTTGTGGATGCGGACATGCAGCCTGTGCCCGATGGTACGCCGGGGCGCCTGGCGCTGCGTGGCCCTACCGGTTGCCGCTATTTGGCGGACGAACGCCAGAAGGTCTTCGTGCAGCAAGGCTGGAATCTGCCTGGCGATGTCTTTGTACGTGATAGCGATGGCTATTTCTTCTACCAGGCGCGCAACGACGACATGATCGTTTCTGCTGGCTACAACATCGCCGGCCCGGAAGTCGAGGATGCGCTGCTGCGTCATCCGGCCGTTGCGGAATGCGGAGTGGTTGGCTGGCCGGATGATTTACGGGGCCAGGTTGTCAAAGCCTATGTCGTGCTCAAGGCCGGAAACGCGCCGGACGAAGCCATGGTGGAAACGCTGCAACGCTTTGTTAAGGACAGTGTTGCACCCTACAAGTATCCGCGCCTGGTCGAATTCGTCGATAGCCTGCCGCGTACCGAAACCGGCAAGTTGCGCCGTTTCGCGCTGCGCCAGGAAGCCCGCTAGCCGGCGGCAGGCGGCGGTGCCTCGGTGTTTACCCGGGAGGCGAGCCGCGCGCCGCCGAGGGCAAATCAGGACAGCGTAGTATCAAGCAGTGCCAGCCGGCCAGCACGAAAAAAGGCCGGTTTCATAACCATACTGGAGACAACACATGATCAGGAAAACCCTCACTGTCGGCGCGCTGCTGGCAGGGGCTTGCGCCGTGGCGCAGGCCCAGGATCCGGTACGCATCGGTTTCATCACCACGCTCTCCACACCGGCCGGCTACATCGGCGAAGACCTGCGCGATGCCTTCAATCTGGCGATAGAAGAAGGCGGCGGCAAGCTGGGCGGCGTTCCGGTAGAACTGATGGTGGAGGACGATGCGCTCAAGCCTGCCAATGCCAAGCAGGCGGCCGACCGCATGGTGCAGTCCGGCGTCCCCATCTTCACTGGCGTCATCTTTTCCAATGTGCTGGCGGCCGTGGTGCCCAGCGTGACCAAGGCCGACGACTTCTACATCAGCCTTAATCCCGGCCCGTCGAACTTCGCTGGCCAGCGCTGCGACCCCAATTACTTCGTCGTGTCCTACCAGAATGATGCCTTCTATTCGGCAGGCGGCGTGGCGGCCAACGAACTGGGCTACAAAAAGGTGGCGGTGCTGGCGCCCAACTACCAGGCCGGCCGCGATGCCATCGCCGGCTTCAAGGAAAATTTCCAGGGCGAAATCGCCGCGGAAATCTACACCAAGCTCGACCAGTCCGATTTCTCTGTCGAACTGGCGCGTATCCGCTCCATTGCGCCGGACGCCGTCTACCAGTTCCATCCCGGCGGCACCGGCATCAACTTTGCCAAGCAGTATGCGGCGGCAGGGTTGAACAAGAGTATCCCGATGATCATTCCCAGCTTCTCCATGGATGCACACATGCTCAAGGCGACGGGTGATGCGGCAGAAGGGGTCTATACCACTGGCATCTGGTCACTGGATACCGACACGCCGCAATCCCGGGCTTTTGTCGAAGCCTTCCAGAAAAAATATGGCCGCGTGCCGACCGATTACGCCATGCAGGCCTACGACACGGCGCAGCTGATGGGTACCGCGCTCAAGGCCGTCGACGGCGACATGTCGCGCAAGGATGAATTCCGCGAAGCCATGCGCCAGGCGGATTTCGAATCACTGCGCGGCAACTTCCGCATGAACGTGAACCAGCACCCTATCGAGGACTACTACCTGATGCAGATCGTCCGCCAGGATTCGGGTGAGCTCGCGCCGCGTACCGTGCGCAAGCTGATGACCGATCACGAGGATAGCTACGCCAAACTCTGCAAGATGCCATCATGACTTTTTTCCTCGAACAGTTGCTCAACGGCCTGCAGTTCGGCGCCATGCTATTCCTGTTGGCAGCCGGGCTGACCCTGATCTTCGGCATCATGGGGGTCGTTAACCTGACGCACGGCTCGTTCTATATGGTGGGGGCCTATTGCGCGGCCTACGCCATTGCCAATACCGGCTCTTTCCTTGCCGGCATCCTGGCGGCACTGCTGGGGGCGGGAATTTACGGGCTGGTCGTCGAAGTGCTGGCGATACGCAGGCTGTACCAGCGTGACCACCTGTACCAGGTGCTGGCAACGTTCGGGTTGCTGTTGTTCACCAACGAGGCGGTCAGCCTGATTTTCGGGCGCCGCCCGCCGCTGGTGAATATCCCTGACATCCTGCAGGGATACGTGACGCTGGGCCCGGGCTTCCAGTATCCGGTCATCCGCCTGGCCTTCATCCTGGTGGGGGCGCTGGTGGCCCTGGGACTATGGCTGCTGGTCAACCGCACCCGGATCGGCATGTTGATCCGGGGCGGTGCCGATGACCACGGCATGGTGGAAGCGCTGGGCGTGGATATCCGCCGCCTCTATACGCTGGTGTTCGGCCTGGGCGCATTGCTGTGCGGCCTGGCCGGCGTCATGGCCGCGCCCTTGCTGGCAGTGGAAATCGGCATGGGCGAGCGCATCCTGATCACGACTTTCGTGGTCATCGTGATCGGCGGGGTCGGTTCCGTGCGCGGCGCGCTGGCTGGCGCACTGCTGGTGGGCATGGTGGACAGCCTGGGACGCGCCTATCTGCCGACCTTGCTGGGGCATCTGTTTCCCCCGACGATCGCTGATCCGCTGGCGGCAGGCTTTGCCTCGGCCAGCATCTACGTGCTGATGGCCATTGTTCTCATCATCAAGCCTGCTGGCCTGTTCCCGGCGCGGAGCTGAAACATGATTCAAAATTCCTTCAACGCCAGGCGTGCCCTGTTTGGCTGGGGCGGCCTGCTGGTCCTGGCACTGTTGCCGCTACTGGCTGAAACCATAGGCTCGCCGTATTGGGTCAACCTGGCAACGCGCTTTCTGATCTACGGTCTGGTGGCCGTCAGTCTGGATCTGGTCATCGGCTATGGCGCCATGATCAGTTTCGGCCATGCCATGTTCTTTGCCATGGGCGGCTACGTCGTCGGCATCATTTCCTTCCATACCTTCGAGGCCGGTCCGCTGTTTGGTTGGGCGGGCAGCAATGAGGCCTTGCTGGTGTGGCCGCTGGCCCTGGCCTGCAGCGCATTGCTGGGCCTGGTGACAGGCTACCTGGCGCTGCGTACGCGGGGCGTGCAGTTCATCATGATCACCCTGGCCTTTGGCCAGATGCTCTACTTCATCCTGGTGTCGCTGCAAGTCTATGGCGGTGACGATGGCTTGCTGCTCAACGAGCGCAACCATCTGCCGGGCGTGGATCTGTCCAGCGACACGCAACTCTATTACGTCTGCCTGGTCCTGTTGGCGCTTTGGACGCTGCTGTGCATACGTATCGTCAATTCGCGTTTCGGCATGGTGCTGCAGGCGCTGCGCCAGAGTGAACGGCGCGCGGTGAACCTCGGCGTGGCGCCAGTACCGCATCGGCTGACGGCGTTCGTGCTGTCGGCGGTGGGCACCGGGCTGGCAGGCGTGCTGTGGGCCAATTACTCCGGGCTGGTCACGCCGGATATGGCGGCCTGGACCAAATCCGGCGAATTCATGGCCATCGTGATCCTCGGGGGCGTAGGCACCCTGTTGGGGCCGATTGGCGGCGCGGCTGTTTTCCTGGGGCTGGAGCAGGCATTGTCGGCAGTGACCGAACACTGGTTGCTCTATATGGGGCCGCTGCTGGTACTGGTAGTGCTGTTGGCGCAGCGCGGGCTGTTCGGACGACTGCTGGAGAAGCGCAATGGCCAATGAGCAGAACAACCACCAGCGGCAGGATGGCGCAGCTCCCTTGCTGCGCATTGCAGGCTTGCACAAGGCTTTTCATGCCGTGAAGGCAACCAACGGCGTGGACCTGACCGTCTTCAAGGGGGAGATCCACGCCATTATCGGCCCCAACGGAGCGGGAAAATCAACGCTGATCACGCAGATCTGCGGCGAAATCCTGCCCGACGCCGGGGTGATCGAACTCGAAGGGCGTGATGTCACGCGCCTGCCGCCTTATCTCAGGGCGCGTCAGGGCTTGGGGCGCTCATTCCAGATCACCGAGCTGTGTCAGGAGTTCAATGCGCTGGAAAACGTGATTCTGTCCGTCATGCTGCTCAAGTCGCGCGGCTTCGGCATGTGGCGCAATCCGCGTAACGATGGCGCCATGCACGAGCGTGCCATGCACTGGCTGGAAAAAGTCGGCCTGGCGGACCGCGCCCTGGCACGTACCGCCGACCTGGCGCATGGCGAGAAACGTCAGCTGGAACTGGCCGTGGCCCTGGCGCGTGAGCCGCGCCTGCTGCTGCTGGACGAACCGATGGCTGGCATGGGCGGGGATGAGTCGGCGCGCATGACCCGGCTGCTGGCGGAAATCAAGCAGGATTACGGCATTCTGCTGGTCGAGCACGACATGGATGCCGTATTTGCGCTGGCTGATCGCGTCAGCGTGCTGGTCTACGGCCGCATCATCCATACGGGTGATCCAGTGTCCGTGCGCCAGCATCCGGATGTTCGCGCTGCTTATCTGGGAGAAGAAACATGCTGACGGTTCAGGATCTCGCAGGGGGATATGGCGGCAGCCAGGTGTTGTTCGGCATGTCTTTCGAGGCTGGCGAGGGCGAGGTGATCGCCCTGATCGGCCGCAACGGCATGGGCAAGACGACTACCGTCAAGACCGTGATGGGCATGCTGCCTGCACGTGGCGGCCAGGTCAGTTTTCGTGGCAAACCGCTGGAGCGTCTGGCACCCAGCGTGGTGGCGCGTCTGGGCGTCGGGCTGGTTCCAGAAGGCAGGCGCGTGTTCGGATCGCTGACGGTGGAAGAAAACCTGCTGGCGACGGCCAGGCGCGAACCGGGGCGTGACAGCTGGGATCTGAAGCGGGTCTATGCGCTGTTTCCTCGCCTGCTGGAGCGGCGCAAGCAGTCGGCCCGCACTTTGTCGGGCGGTGAACAGCAGATGCTGGTGGTAGGGCGGGCTCTGATGACCAACCCGCATTTGCTGATTCTCGATGAGGCGACCGAAGGCCTGGCACCGCTGATCCGGCAGGAAATCTGGTCATGCCTGCGTCAGCTCAAGACGGAGGGGCAGACGATTCTGGTGATAGACAAGAACCTGCCGGAAATGGCTACGCTGGTCGACCGCCACTACATCGTAGAGAAGGGCACGGTGGTGTGGTCAGGCAGCCCGGCCGCGCTGCAGCAGGAAGCGGGGCTGGCGAGTCGGTATCTGGGCGTATAGCTTCCGTTCCTGCTGTGTGCCTTCAATAGCGGCAGTTTGTCACTGGTCCGGTATTGATGCAGGTGATGGTGCTGCTGTTGCCGGGGGACGGGATACTGGCAGCCTGGGGCATGGGCTGGTTGATCTGGTTCTGCAGCAGTTGCTGGCTTTGCTGGTATAGCTCGCGGCTGGCCTGGTTCAGCTGGTCCAGCTCGCTCTGCCATTGTTGCTGTTGCTGCCATTGCTGTTGTTGGGCCAATTGTTGTTGGAGCAAGTGTTGCTGCGCAGCGAGGGCCGCTTGTTGACGCTGGTTTTCCTGTTCCTGACGGTATTGCTCTGCTGCCCTGGCGTATGGGGCACGAAATTGATCGCGCCAGGTACAGATTTTCTGGGCGGTGACAGGATCCAGTTCCTTCAGGTGATAGCCTGTGCTGCAAGCGCGAAACAGGTAATTGCGTTCCAGTTGCCGTACTTGCTCAATGTCGGCCTGGATGGATGGGAGGGCGTCCTGAACTGCCTGGAATTTGGCTTGGCGGTTCGCGACATATTCAGGGGGCAGCTTGATGGGTTCGAGCACAGGCCCGCCCAGTTTGAGATAAATGAATGCGCCGTTGGCAAGACGGACAATGAGAATCCCGCCTGGTGCCTGGGTGACGGGATCTTGGGTGTCTGCCAGGAGGACGATGGCCTGGGGCGATAGGGCGGGCGCTGCGCTATTGTCCTGGAAACGATAGAGGATCTTGCCGTCGCTGTTCAGAAAGGTCCGGGCAGACTGGAATGGGCCGCTGGATAGGGCGACCAGCCGGCCTTGGCCATCCTGTTTGCCCATTATCTGCACGACATCAAAGCCGCTGATGTCATTGCGAAACCTTTCCTGCAGAAAGCTGGCAGAACCAGGAATGTTGCCGTTCAGGCTGTAGGTAACGTGGTCGTTGACGAAATCGTAGGTGATGGCGGGTTGAGACAGGTTATCGCCGTTGCCGTTGTGGACGGTAATCTGTTCGATATGCTGGGTGTCTGATATGGCGATGTCGCGGCCCAGGCCATGGGCATAGCCGTTCTGGCAGCCGCCGTCCCAGTATGCGCGAAAGTTCGGGCTGGCCGATTGTTGTGGCGTCGATGGCAGCAGGCACCGTTCCTGCTTGTTAATGGGCTGGACAAAGGTGGGGGGCGGGTGGACAGGCGTCGCGGGCGCTCTGGCCAATAATGTTTGCTCGAAGGCCGACGCTTCCTGCAGGCTGAGGGAACGGGGTTGTGTGCCTGTCGCGCAGCCTGCCAGTGTGATTATTGCAAGTAATGCACAGGAGGATATGGGACGCATACAAGGGGTTCCTTTGAGTCTGAGGACAGGCTGAGCGCCGTGTTTCTCGCTGACACAACCTGTGCCAGATTCTGGAATATTAGCGCAGGCAGGGACCGGATGGTCCCTGCCGAATCCAGACTGGACGGGGGGCGTGTCAGCGTCCTAGCTCTTTCGCGCTGACGCCTGCGATGCCCCAGTTTTCCTTGGGGACTTCCTGAATCCAGACACGCACATTGGCGACAGGGGCGTCGAGTGCCTCCACCAGTGCCTGGGTGACTTTCTCGATCACCGCCTTTTTCTGTGCTTCGGTGCGGCCTTCGAGAATATGGATTTGTGCAAATGGCATGGCATCTCCTGTCAGAGTGAAAGATCATCTGAGGCCGGTAGCCCCGGGGCGGGCGCAGGCCGGCCCCGGACTGGGGAAAGGGGGCGGGAAGCCTTAGGCAAAGCGCAGCGAGACGCTGCCCATGCCGTGCACACGCAGGCAGACGTGATCGCCGGCGGCGACGGCGACGGCTTCCGTGACGCCACCGGAAAGGATCAGGCTGCCCGCAGGGATTTCCTGGCCCTTCTTGCCCAGGTGATTGGCCAGCATGGCGATGGCGGCTGCCGGGTGGCCCAGCACTGCTGCGCCTGCGCCCAGCGCGACCGGTTCGCCATTTTTTTCGAGCACGATGCCGACCGTGCGCAGGTCGGTCTGGTCCGGCCGCAACGCCTGGCCGCCCACGACGAAGCGTGCTGCCGAGGTGTTGTCGGCCACCACGCTCTTGAGGTCGAACTTGAAGTCGCGGTAGCGGCTGTCTATGACTTCAATGCCGGGCAGGACGAATTCGGTGGCAGCCAGTACAGCGCCGATATGGCAGCCCGGCCCCTTGAGCGCATGCTTGAGCACGAAAGCGATTTCCGGCTCGACTTTCGGGTGGATCAGGTCGCTGGTCTTGATTTCGGCGCCTTCCGGCACGCTGTACTCGTCCACCAGGAAGCCGAATACCGGGGTTTCCACGCCCATCTGCTTCATCTTCGCATGAGAGGTCAGGCCGGCTTTCAGGCCGACCACTCGCGCACCCCGGGCCAGCTTGCGGCGCAGGATTTCATCCTGGATGGCGTAGGCGTCATCCCAGTCCATGTCAGGGTGGTCATTGGTGATCTTTGGCGTGTCGCGGGCTTCCAGCTGGCAGGTTTCCAGGTGCTCGGCCAGTTGGGCGATGGTTTCGGGGTTCAGGGCCATGTCGTCTTCCTTCTATGTTCAGAGTGATGGCCTGCCGGAGATCCGGCAGGCAGCCGTAATGCAAGGCAGGGAAAAAGGGGGCGGCAGTATGGGGTGTTCAAACGAAACGGACCGAGCAACCGCCGATGCCGCCGATGGTGACGCGCAGGTTGTCGCCCGCCTGGACCGGCACCATGGCTGCCAGTGAACCGGACAGGATGACCTCGCCGGCCTCCAGGGCGATGCCCAGGCGTCCCAGCGTATTGGCCAGCCAGGCCACGGCATTGGCTGGATGGCCCAGGGCCGCTGCGCCTGCGCCAGTTGCCACGATCTCGCCGTTTTTCTCCAGGACCATGCCGCAGGTATATAGATCCACGTCGCGCACATCGACCAGGCGGTCGCCCAGCACGAATACGCCGCAGGACGCGTTGTCGGCCACTGTGTCCTGGATCTTGATCTTCCAGTCGCGGATACGGGAATCGACAATTTCGAAGCAGGCCATGACGCCTTCGGTCGCAGCCAGCACGTCGGCAGCGGTAATGCCCGGCCCCTTTAGGGTTTTCTTCAGCACAAAGGCGATTTCACCTTCCGCCTTGGGCTGGATCAGGCTGGCGGCAGCAATGGGTTCGCCTTCGTTGTAGACCATGCCATCGGTCAACCAACCGAAGTCCGGCTGGTAGACGCCCAGCATGTTCATCACGGCCTGGCTGGTTACGCCGATTTTCTTGCCGACCACGCGCTCGCCGCTGGCCAGGCGCAGGGCCTGCATGGCCTGCTGGACGGCGTAGGCATCTTCGATGCTTATGTCCGGATGACGTTCGGTCAAGGGGGCGATGACCTGGCGCTGGCGCAAGGCCTGGTAGAGTTCGGCGCCGAGAGTCTGGATCTGCTGCTGGTCCATGGCTAAGTTCCTGTTGTTGCTGTCAAGGTTCGAGATTGAGGACAGTGCGAAAGCCCACGTGCATGGTGGACATGGCGGCCTCCTGGGGCTGGCGCGAGGCTGGGCGGTAACGCATGCAAAAATTCGGGGCGCAGAGGAAGGAGCCGCCCTTGAGGACGCGTGTGGCAGCCTGGCGGCCAGGCGCGAGGTGGGCTTGGGCCGGGGGTTCTGAGGAAGCCTGCGGGTCGTGGTAGGGGCGCCAGGGGTCGCGGGTCCATTCCCAGACATTGCCGACGGCATCCCACAGGCCATGGCCGTTGGCGGGAAAACAGCCTACGGGCGCGCTGCCGGCATAGCCGTCACGTACCAGGTTCTGCGCCGGGAAATTGCCTTGCCAGGTATTGGCCATCAGGCGGCCTTGCAGTTCCGGCGTATTTCCCCAGGGGTAGGTAGCGCCTTCCAGGCCGCCACGCGCGGCATATTCCCACTGCGCTTCGGTCGGCAGATCGCGCCCCAGCCAGCGGGCATAGGCCTGCGCATCTTCGTAGGCGATGTGAACCACCGGATGGTTTTCCAGCCCTTCGATGCCGGTGTCGGGGCCGCCGGGATGGCGCCAGTTTGCACCGGGAACCCAGGCCCACCATTGATAGGCGCCATGCTGCTCGGTTGTTCCATGGTCGTCATGGTCGTGGCCCGCGCCCGCATGCCCGCCTGATGGCCTGGCAGGTGGGACGAAAACCGCTGAACCCGGTTGGCGGTAGGCATCGGGCACCTGGATGCCGTGGGGGAGATCTGGAGTGTGTTCGGCACGGGTGACATAGCCGGTCGCGGCGACGAAGCGGGCAAACTGGGCATTGGTCACTTCATGGCGATCTATGAAAAAACCGGCCACGGCCACCGGATGCACCGGTTTTTCTTCAGGGTAGCCGTCGTCGGCACCCATCAGGAAGCGGCCGCCGGGAATGGCAACCAGGCCGGCGCGGTTGGGTGCTTTATCCGTGGCAGGGCCGAAACCGTCGGGAATGCCGCTGTAGGCCAGGCAATCATGCGCTGGCGCCGGGGCGGGCAGCGGCGTGGCAGCGCCTGCCTGCGGAGGGGCGGCCAGCCCGGCCAGGAGTCCGGCTGCCAGTACGCAGCGCGCCAGCGTGAGGCCATTACCCGGACGCTCAGAGGCTTTCATCGAGGTCCTTGTAGTAATTCAGGCTGTTGCTGTAGCCCGGGCGGGACGCCAGCCCTTCGAAATCCATGACGCCGTTGCGGTTGGCATATTGCTCATACTCCGAAATCATTTCCTTGAGCTTGTCCGGGTGCTCGGCGGCCAGGTCTTTCAGTTCGGCGCGGTCGGCGGCGATATTGAACAGTTCCCAGCGGTCCTTGCCCCAGGGGGCATTGGCGTAAACGATTTTCCAGTCGCCCACGCGCATGGCGCGACGGCCATTCAGCTCCCAGCCCTGGCGGAAGGTATCGTGCACGCTGTCGCTGCGGCCGGCCAGCATATCCACCATGGAGCGTCCTTGCATGGGGACGATATCACGGCCGCGATATTGCTCGCCGGGCTGTTCGACCTGCGCCAGTGCCAGGATGGTGGGCGCCACGTCGGTCACGTGCGCAGGGGCGCGAACGAATTCACCTTGGCGTTTGCCGCCAGGCAGGCGCACGATGCTGGGCACGGAAATGCCGCCTTCATACATGAACGCCTTGTAGAGGTTGAACGGGGTGGAACCAAGCTGCGCCCAGCCTGGCCCGTATTCCACGAAAGAGCCCGGCCTGCCGGTATTCTCGTAGCTGTTGTCGCGATGCTTGTGGGCCCAGGCGCGGGTCGCGCCTTCGTCCAGCACGGTATTCCCGTCCGCACCGTTGTCGGACATGAAAATGACGACTGTATTGTCATACTGGCCGGTTTGCTTCAGATGGTCGATGACCCGTCCGATCTGGGCATCCATGGCTTCGACCATGGCGGCATAGACGGCCATGCGCCGGCTTTCCACGCGTTGCTGCTCCGGGCTCAAGTCTTTCCAGCGCGGCCAGGCCGGGTTACCGACATAGCCTTGCATGTCCTGGGGCACGAGGCCCAGCTTTTTCATGCGTGCCAGGCGTTCCTCGCGCAGCACGTCATAGCCGGCGTCGTAGCGGCCTTCGTATTTGCGGATGTATTCGTCCGGCGCCTGGAGCGGCCAGTGCGGTGCGGTAAAGGCCAGGTAGGCAAAGAAGGGTTGGTCCTTGCGCTGGTCGGCGTCGATATAGGACAGCAGGCGCGATGCGAAGAACTCGCTGGAATAGAAGTCGTCCGGCAGCTGGACTTCCTTGCCGTTCTCCCGGTACAGGGCGACGGGTGCCTTGTCCGCGTCAAACGTGATGATGCCGCTCTGGTCGTAGTGGCTGGCGCCGCCGTGCATCAGGGCATAGGACTGATCAAAGCCGCGTTGCGGCGGTGAAAATTCTTCCTTGACGCCCAAATGCCATTTACCGGCCATGTAGGTGCGGTAGCCGGCGTCCTGCAGCACGACAGGAAAGGGCAGCGCGCGATCGCTCAGGTAGCCTTCGTAGCCTGGC
Source organism: Kerstersia gyiorum (assembly GCF_004216755.1). Classification (GTDB taxonomy): domain Bacteria; phylum Pseudomonadota; class Gammaproteobacteria; order Burkholderiales; family Burkholderiaceae_B; genus Kerstersia; species Kerstersia gyiorum. The sequence goes on along the minus strand of NZ_SGWZ01000003.1, from coordinate 79,369 downwards.
AGGCTACGCTGTTGCGGTGTCAGCAGTTCGGCCATGCTGCCAAAGCCGACCTGGTGATTATCCGCGCCAGACATCAGCATGGCACGGGTGGGAGAACAAAAGGGCGACGCATAGAAGTCGGTCAGCGCCACGCCATCCTGAACCAGCGCATCGAGATTCGGCGTGGCGATTTCCCCGCCGAAGGCACCGATGTCGGAATAACCGAGGTCGTCGGCGACGATCAAAAGGATATTGGGGCGTTGCGGCTGGTCGGCGGCGCTGGCCGCCATGGCACAGGCAGCCAGGGCCAGGCCGAGCAGGCGCGGCATCAGGTAGGGTTTGTGGTGGATCATTGTTGTTATCCCTGATTATGGTTTTGGTGGATTTTTTCTAGGGCCTTGCCATGGGCGAGCAAAAAATGAAACGGTTTGCGCAAAGCGCTGCTTCATGGCTCTGCCGCCACAGCGAGTAAAAACCGGGCCGGCACAGCCAGCCCGGGGTAATTCAGGGTTGCTTACAGCCCTGTTATGCAGGCCGCTCAGGCGGCTTCTTTTGTATCCTGGCGCGTGGCGGTTTGCCGGTCTGCCAATGCCTTGGGCTCGGCCTGTCCCGCTTCGGCGAGGAAATCTCCTACCAGACGGGAAAAGCGCGCTGCATGTTCGATCTGGGTCCAATGGCCGCAGTGCCCGAACACATGCAGTTGAGACCGTGGAATCCATTGCGACAGCGTGAGCGAGTTCTGCAGCGGAATGACCTGGTCTTCGCGGCCATGAATGATCAGGGTTTCATGCGGCAGGGTGCGAATGTCCTCTTCGTGGCTGGCCAGCGCATCGACCCAACGCTGGCGCGGGGCGGGGAACATGGCACCGAAGGCTTCCTGCACGCCGGGCCGGATGCTGGCCTGGTAGCGCAGCTGGGCCAGTTCATCGCTGACCAGATTGCGGTCGTGGGCGAAGATATCCAGTACCTGGCGCATGCTTTGCGGCGAGGGCGTGTAACCCCAGACGGAATCCAGGCCGGGAGTCAGGGCGAAGGGCACGCCTACGCTGCCCATCAGCACCAGCCGGCGTACCCGCTCCGGGTGGCGGATGGCCAGCGCCAGCGCCAGGGCGCCGCCAAACGAGTTGCCGACGATATCGGCCTGTTCGATGCCCAGGGCATCCAGCACGCCCAGCGCCTGTCGTACCCAGACCCAGGAAAACAGGTCATGGCGCACGCCCGGCAGCGACAGATCCAGCCCTTCGCTATAGCCGAAGCCGGCCATGTCGGGCGCGATGACGCGGGCACGTTGGGCCAGCGTCGGCATGACCGTGCGCCAGTTGGCCCAGGCCGACACGCCGGGGCCGGAGCCGTGGATCAACAGTACCGGCGCACCCGAGCCCATGTCATGAACATTGGTGCGCAGGCCGCTGGCCATGACGCTGCGGCCGATCTCCGGATTGGTATCAGAGCTTGATGCAGACATTTTTCAACTCCGTGTAGAACTCCAGCGAATGCACGCCGCCTTCGCGGCCGATGCCGGAATGCTTGGCGCCGCCAAACGGCGTGCGCAGGTCGCGCAGGAACCAGCTGTTGACCCAGGAAATGCCAACCTTCATACGTTGCGCCACGCGGTGCGCGCGCGCTACGTCGCGCGTCCAGATGGCAGCGGCCAGGCCGTACTCGTTGTCGTTGGCCAGCCTGAGGGCTTCTTCTTCAGTGTCGAAGGGGGCGATATGGCAGCACGGACCGAAAATTTCTTCCTTGATGACCCGGGCCGTTTCCGGCAGCCCGGTCCAGATCGTCGGCTGCACCCAGGCGCCGTCGGCCAGTGCGCCCGCCATGGCCGGTTTGCCACCGCCAGTCACGACCGTTGCGCCTTCTTCGGCCGCCAACTGATAGTAGGACAACACCTTCTGCTGGTGTTCGCGGCTGACGAGCGGCCCCAGTTTGGTGTCCGGGTCTTCGGGCAGGCCGATCTTCCAGCCTTCAATCTGACGCTTGAGTTCGGCGACGAAGCGCTCGAACAGGGGGCGCTCCACGTACACGCGCTCGGTGCCCAGGCAGACCTGGCCGCTATTGACGAAAGCCGAGCGCAGCGTGCCCTCGATGGCGGCGTCGAAGTCGCTGTCGGCAAACACGATGGCGGCGTTCTTGCCGCCCATTTCCATGCTGACCGGACGGGCGCCCTTGGCGGCGGCCTTCATGATGACTTCGCCCGTGCGGGTTTCGCCGGTGAAGGTAATGGCATCCACATGTGGGTGGGTCGTCAGGAATTCGCCCGCTGAATCCGGGCCGAAGCCGTGCACCACGTTATAGACGCCCGGGGGGATGCCGGCTTCGTTCATGACTTCGCCCAGCAGCGCGGCGGTTTGCGGGGTTTCTTCCGAGGGCTTGACCACGACGGTGTTGCCGCAGGCCAGCGCCGGGCCGACTTTCCAGGTCATCAGCAGCAGCGGCAGGTTCCACGGACAGATCACACCGACCACGCCCACCGGACCACGGTAGCCGTAGTTGATCGCGCCACGGCCGTCCGGCGTCTGCATTTCAAAGAACTCGGTCGGCACATTCTTGATGACGTCGGCGAAGATCTTGAAGTTGGCCGCGCCACGAGGGATGTCGATGTGGCTGGCGATGCTGCGCGGCTTGCCGGTATCGGCGCACTCGGCCGCCAGGAACTCGTCGAAGCGGCGGTTGATGCCATCGGCCACGGCATACAGGCGCTCGACGCGCTCGGCCACCGTCATCCTTGCCCAGGGGCCGTCCAGCGCGGCGCGGGCAGCGGCCACGGCGCGGTCGACTTCGGCCTTGCCGGCTTCGTGCACTTGGGCAATGACGCTGTGGTCCAGGGGCGAATGTTTGGCGAAGTGTTTCTGTGTCGCCACGTACTGGCCGTCAATGAAGTTGAGAATCTGTTTCTGGGTCATGGCTGATGTTCCTGTTGCCGAGTTGCTGCGGCCGCGCCGCAGGCGGGGTTAGTATTCCTGGGCCAGTGCTGCGAGCCCGGCCCCGGCGATGATTTCGTCCTGGGCTTCGCTGCCGCCAGAGACGCCGATGCCGCCCAGGCGCTGGCTGTCGATCTCGATGGGCAGGCCGCCGCCGAAGGCCACGAAGCGCGGCCGGCGCAGCAGGCCGTCGCGCACGGCAGGTGAATGCGATTGCAGGGCTTCGGGCCACTGCCCGGTGGCCAGCCCGAAGCTGGCAGAGGTATAGGCCTTGTCAATGGCGATGTCGATGGAGTGCAGGGGAGCGCCGGGCTGGCGGATGAAGCCGACCAGCAGGCCAGCCGCATCGGCGACCGCGATATTGACCTCTATGCCCAGGGCCTCGGCTTGCCGCAGGGCGGCATCGGTCATCACCCAGATGGCGCGGGCGCTCAGCGCGGTGCGCGCCACGGTGAGGCCGGCGCGGGCGGCGGCTTCAGTTGCGAGGCCCGCAATGGGGGGCGTGCTCATGCCAGTCTCCTTGCTGGGGTGTCAATCAGCCTGCCGTACAGCGGCAGGCGGTAGGAAAAGCTGCCTGGCTACGGGCAGCGTCCCGCAGCCAGGCGTGTGGCCGGGGGCGGGATACGGCCCGGCAGATCAGGTATAGACGTCGGTGAACGAAGGCACGAGGTCGCCGGTGTGGTAGAAAATCCCGCTGCCGAGCATGTCTTCGGTCCAGGTGGTCACCGGACGATCTGGCTGGGCCAGGTAGCCCAGGCCCGCAAAGGTTTCATTGCGGTTGCCGCTGGGGTCGAAGAAATAGATCGTCTCGCCGCGCGTGATGCCGTGGCGCGTGGGCGCGACGTCGATGCGCACCTTGTTCTTGGCCATGATGTCGGCCGACTTCAGCACGTCATGCCAGGAATCCAGGAAGTAGGCGATGTGGTGCAGGCCGCTGGTCGGGCCGCCCACGAAGGCGATGTCGTGCGGCGTCGTGGTGCAGGCCATCCAGGTCGCGGCCTGGATGCTGTTGTCCGGGCCGGCCAGTACCTGTTCGGTCGTGAAGAAGCCCAGGACTTCCTGCATGAAGCGCGTATTGGCTTCCACCGTGTTGATGCCTGCCTCCGGGTTCAGCTCGCACATCAGCAAACAGTGGTCCAGCCAGTGCACGCCGCAGCCCTTCAGGCCATCGGGCCAGGGGTCGGGGTTCAGCGAGCCTACGCCCGTGCCGGCGAATTCCTTGTCGGCGTACAGGCGCAGGTCGTGGCCGCTGGGCAGGTGGAATTGCAGCTGGCGGCCGGTGAAGGGCAAGGCGCCTGCCGGAATCATGGTCGTGCTCAGGCCCCAGTTCTCGATGCGGGCCTGCAGTTCGTCGAGTACGGCGTCATTGCGGACTTTGTAGGCCAGGTGGTTGAGGCCGCCCTGGTCCGCCTGGGTGAGGATCAGCGAGAACTTGTCCCACTCGTCCCAGCATTTCAGGTACACGTGGCCGGCGTCGTCCTGGTGCACCACTTGCAGGCCCAGTACGTCCTGGTAGTGGTGGATGGCCGCCTGCATATCCATGACTTTCAGGCTGGCGTGGCCGATGCGTAATACGGGGCTGCTCATAGTCTGTCTCCTTGTCTTTCTGGTTGGGTCCGGGGCCGGGCCCCGGTTCACTGCCTGGTCTGGCCGTTCACGGCCATGTCAGGACAACGCCAAAGCGGCGCGGTCCTGCGATTCAATAACGGGGGGAGCTGTCACCTGGGGCTGGCCGGCCGTGGCGGGCGTCGTGGGAGCGGGACCGCCGTCCGCAGGGGGGCACGTTCCCGGCGTCTGGCATGGCGGGCGGCAGAAGGGCTTGCGCAGCAGCGGGCTGACTTCCAGCACCACGGCTTCCAGCGGCGCCACGCGGCAGGCCAGCGTGTAGCCCTGGGCTTCTTCTTCCTGGCTGACATGCGCCCGGCTGACCGGGCCCAGTGCCCGCACGCTGCCTTCGATGATCCTGACCTTGCAGACGCCGCAGCCGCCGCTGACGCAGCCCACCGGAATACCCTTGCGGCCGAGCTTCAGCATGCCCTTGAGCAGGCTTTCTTCCAGCGAGCATTGGTAGGTCTCGTCCGATTGCACGACGCGGACCGGCACTTTCTGGCAGGGTGTCAGCGGCAACATATGCGTGTCTCCTTCCGTTGCTGCATGGCGCGGTATGTTCCGCGTTTCCATGCATCCCAAGATTCGATATCGGCCTAGATGCGTTTGAACAGCGCGCTGCGGACGTTGTTGGCGTCCGCCGCCGAGAGGAATTTCTCGGTATAGATGTCGCGTTCGAACAGCCGGCCTTTCATCAGGGTGCCGATACAGGCTTCTATCATGGGCGGCGGGCCGCACAGATAGGCCTTGCGTCCGGAAAAATCACCGGCCAGGTGATGCTGCGCAACGTCGTGCACGAAGCCGCGCGGGCCGTCCCAGCCGGAGTCCTCCGGTTCGTCGGACAGCGCGGCCACATATTCGAAGTTGGGATAGCGCTGCGCCAGTTCCCGGAATTCCTGGTCGTAGTAAAGCTCGGCGCGGTTGCGCTGGCCGTAAACCAGGGTGATGGGATGGTCGCAGCCGCTTTCCAGCAACTCCAGGATCATCGAGCGCGGGCTGGACAGGCCGGAGCCACCGGCCATGAACAGCATCGGCATGGCGGCCGAGCGGCGCACGAAGAAGCGTCCGTAGGGGCCGCTGACATCGAGCTGCTGGCCTTCCTCCAGGCTTTCGTGCAGCCAGGTGGTGCCGGCGCCGCCGGGAATGCGGCGCACGTTGAGCTCGATTTCCGTGGCCTGGCCATCGGCGCCGGGCGGATTGGCGATCGAGAAGGCGCGGGTGCCCTCGATGCCGGGGATGTGAACCTGGACATACTGGCCAGCCTGGAACTCGATCGGTGTATCGAGTTTCAGGTGAATGGCCTTGATGGTGGGCGTGAGGGTTTCGATGCGGGTCACCGTGCCGGCGAAGTCGCGTACCGGGATGATGCGCGCGTCCGGGTCTTCGTCGATGTCCGCCTCGATCACGGCGTCGGATTCCAGGGTCGCGCAGCAGGCCAGGGTTTTGCCTTCGTCGCGCTCGAAGTCCATCAGTGCGAACGGGTTGGCGTTGCCATGATCTATGTCCCCTTCGGCGACTTCGACCTTGCAGGTTCCGCACAGACCGTGTCCGCACGCATGCGGGATGTAGATGCCCTGGCGTAAAGCGGCATCCAGCAAGGTCTGGCCTTCCTCCACGTCGATGGTGGCGCCCAGGGGTTCTATCGTCAGCTGATAGCTCATGTTTGCTTCTCCTGTACTGTCTGCGCGTCGCTTAGCTGTGGCTGCCGGCGATCCCCGTCAGCCCAGGTGTGCGAAAGCGGATCACATCCTTGTGGCCGATGCCGTTGTCGGCCAGGCTGCGCGCGGCGTCCGGCTGCCAGGGCTGGCCGGATTTCAGCCACTCGACCTTGTCCCAGTCGATCAGGGCGAAGTCCGGGTGCTGGCTGTAAATGGTTGGCAGAATGCTGTCGCGCAGCGCCGCGAACGGCGTGTCGGGCGGCACCGGCAGGCAGACCGGCGAGCAGAAGGACAGGTGGCCATCCCAGCCGATGTACAGCAGTGGCGCCGGGAAGCGGTCCTCCGTGTCTCGTGCCGGGAAGTCATACGGGGCGAGCGTGCGCAAAGTCATGGCGTGTCTCCTGTTCAAACGCTGCGGCCAGTCCAGCTGGCAAAGTTCTTCTGGTCGGGCGAACCGTCGAATTCCATGTTGTCCACGCCCGGCTGGATGCCGTACCAATCCAGCACGGCGGCCAGCGGATCGAAGCCTTCGGCGGTTGGATCGACATCGGGCTTGAAGCAATTGCCCTGGTAGATCTGGTGCACCGGCAGCCAGGACTGGATGAATTTCTGCGGTTCGTGGTCGAAGACCTGCTTGCAGCCGTCGCTGCAGAAGTGGAACTTCTGGCCCAGATAGGTGCTTTCGCGATAGCAGATTGCCGTCGGGTCGCCGGGTTCGGTGAAGGCCATCGGAATCTGGCAGGTATTGCACAGCATGGGCAGCGCGTTGTTGTAGAAGCGCTTGCCTTCCTGTTGCAGCTTGCGGTAATGCAGCAGGCGCGGACGGTAGAGCTTGTCGAAGGTATCGGGGTACTTCTGCGACAGCCAGTCCAGTTCCTCGTCTTCGGGCACCCAGGTGTGCATGGCTGCGGCGCCGCAGTAGTTGTAGAAGATATTCCATGCCTGGTGGCTCAGGTGGTCCTTCTCCTCCATGGCCTGCTTCCAGCCCAGCGGTTCGCGGATGCCATAGCGCGCCAGGTCGCGGAACAGCGCGCCGCCGTTGGCTTCGCCGTACATTTCCCAGGCTTCCTTCCAGCTCATGACGCGCTTGGGCAGCATGTAGTCCTGCATCATGGCGACCAGCGTCAGCACGCGGTAGCCGCGCCAGAACCATTTGTCGATCCAGCCCTGCACGATGGGCACGTTGGCCGGGTCTTGTTCCAGCATGAACTTGATGCACTCGATGCCCAGCGTCATGTGGCGGGATTCATCCGATTGCGCCGAGAAGCCGAAGGTCACGGTGGACAGGTCGCCGTTGTGCGCCGCGCCGGACATGAAGGGCACGAACAGCAGATTGGTCAGCACATACTCGAACGAGAAGCTGATGGCGGTCAGGAACTCGAAGGGGCCGGAAGTCAGCGCATCCTCGAAGAAAGACTTGGGCACGGACAGGTACCAGACACGGTCGAACCACTGGTTCGAGTTGTGCATGCCGTTGAAGTACTTGTTGTAGTGCGACAGCGCGTGCGTTTCGGTCTGGAAGTGGCGCAGCTCGTCAATGGCCTGCATTTGCGTGGCCACGCGGGCGCCTTCGCCGGTGAAGTGGCGGCCCAGGTGGGCAAACCCGCGGTAGGCGTAGTACTCCAGCGGCGTCACGCCCTGGATGAAGAGCTTGAGCGCATTGATATAGCGGGCGTCAGAGACGCTCAGCTGGCCGTTGTTCTGGGCAAAGGCCTCGATCACGGCGTAGAGCTTCTTTTCCTTTTCGCCCTGGTATTTCCAGTAGGCGTCCATGGTCAGGCGGAAGGGGTCTTCCCATTTGTCCCAGTCGTGGATCTTGATGCCTTCGAACTTGTCATAGGGAAACACCTTGTCCATGGGCTGGTAGCTGGTTTCCCAGCCCAGGCCGCGGGTCATGGTGGCGTAGCGCTCTTTCAGGCCGAGCTTCTTGCGTGTGACTCTGGTATCCATATCTTGTCTCCGTTTCTGTCTGTTCTTGGCAGGGAGGCTCAGGCGCCCCAGCTCAGGGTCAATTGGTCGTCGTCCTCGTCGATGTTGCCCGACAGGGTGACGAGGTTGACGTGCAGCTGCTGCAGGTCGTACGGCTGGCCCGTATGCTCTTCGATCGTGGCGCGCTGGATGCTCAGGCGGCCCGGGGCGTCGATCTTCACCAGGCCGGGCGAGTAGACGGCACTGGCTTGGGGGTTGTCCTGCAGGATGGCATCCACCACCGGGCGGGATTCTTCATTGGCCTGGAAGGCGATGAATACATTGGAGGTCGTGCTGGTCATGGCGGTGATCCCGGGTCAGTTCAGGGCGAGGCCGATCTTGGCCATGCGGGTATGCAGTTCTTCACTGGCGGCGCGCAAGGCGGCGGCTCCATCGTCCTGCATGGCAAGCTGGGCAACCGGCGCCAGGACTTCCTGGGCACGGGCACCGTGGCGGGCCAGCCATTCCTGCAGCTGTGCCTTGTTTTCGGGGGATTCCGCCGCCATGACCTTGAGCAGGGCGTCGGTCCAGCGGGCCGATTCCTTGTGCCATTCGGGCATGAAGACCGTCAGCATGGCAAGCGGCGTACCGCCGCGCTGGGACACATAGCCGTCGATGTACTGGCCGTAGATGAGCGGGTAGAGCAGGCCGTCGAGGACGACGTTCTGCAGTACGAACAGCTCGACCGGGTCCATGACGACGAAGGAATCCTCCAGGAAGCGGCGCAGCGGCTGCCAGGCCGGGGCATCCAGCCAGTCGGCCTTGCCTGCGTCCAGCAGCGTCGTTTCCGCACCCATCAGCAGGCCCAGGCGCGTCAGGTATTGCGCGGCGCCCAGGTGGTCCATGGCGTGCATCAGCACCGGCGCGGAAAACGCTGTGCCATAGCTGCGGCTACAGATGCTGCAATTGTTCATGTTGCCGCCCCAGGCGACGTGGCGCAGCGGCATCAGCGTGGCGGCCACGTTGGCGCGCAGGGCATCAGGCATCATGTCGAGCAGCTCGCGCGATTCCACGAACTGGTAGTTGGCATCCATGGCTTCCTGCTGGCGGGCGCGCGCCATGGTCCAGGTGGCGTAGTAGAACTGCCGGGGGTCGCGCAGCGAATTCCAGTCCGCCATGCGGATCGCCGTGCGGCGCTGGTCGAACAGTTCGTACTCGGGCTCCCAGGTGGCGCGGTAGTGGAAGTTCTCCGTGGGCTGCGTGCTCAGGATGGCTTCCAGGTAACGCGACGCGGGCTTGTCGCCGGTATAGGCTTGCACGCGGTCGAAGGTCTGGCGCAGGGGCTGTATTTCCCGTGCCTGTAAATCAATGTTCATGCCTAGTCTCCTGTTGTTGTCGGTATGGCTGCATGGATGCTTCAGTCTTCGTGTCCGTCCTCGTGCCCTTCTTCGTGCGGCGGCAGCATCTCCACGTGGTTGGCTTCGCAGAAGGCCTTGAAGTCGGGGGGCATCAGGATCAGTTCGACGACCAGTTCCTGCCAGCCCACGGAAAATTCGAATTCGATGAACCCGTTGTCACGCTGGCCAGTGACCCTGACATAGCGTTTGCTCAGGTCAACGGCGGGCAACGGGATGGAGGTGTCGTCTGTCGTCAGGGCACTCATGGCGATTTTTCCTTTTCGGCTGTCTGTACAGGCCTACTTGCAATAAGCGTGCCAGCTCGCAGGAATATCGATAAAACCAGGGAAAGCCCTTAAAAAAACAGAGCCGACCCCCTGTTTTCAGGGGACGTAAAGAGAATCATATTTATTTGATCGTCGCTGATTTTCGGCTCATTGCACTGCATCATGATGAGATGATGAATTCATCCGGCGGCAATGAACGAATTCCGCATCAGGGAAAACAGCAGGATGCACGGGATCATCAAAACCCGATAATCAGGCGCATAAATATCGATAAAAAACGAGACATGCCCGAATCCAACACCCCTGTTTTCCCATCCGACCGGGACCTGCGCAGGTTGCTGCGCTTTTCCCGCATGGATGGCCGGATCTGGCTGGCCGGCCAGCGCATGCTGTTGATGCATGTGAATACCCTGCGTGCGATGCGCAAGGAAATCATCCAGAGTTTCGGGCTGGAGCAGGCCAGGACCCTGTTGACGCGCGCCGGGTATTCGGCGGGCGAGCAGGACGGCTTGCTCGCCCGCCAGGTGCGCCCCGACCAGAGCGTGTTCGAGGCCTTTGCCATCGGCCCGCAATTGCACATGCTGGAAGGTGCGGTGCAGGTCGAACCCCTGGTATTCGATTACCAACCGCATGCCGATCCGGTGCGGCGCCATTTCCATGCTGTGTTCAATTGGTCGTACAGCTGGGAAGCTGAAGCGCACATGCAGGAATATGGGCAGCAAGATGACCCGGCCTGTTGGATGCAACTGGGGTATGCCTCGGGATACTCGACGGCGTTTTTCCAGCAGCCCGTGCTGTTCAAGGAGGTTCGATGTACGGCCTGCGGGCACGCGCATTGCCAGATCGAAGGCCGTTTCCTGCATGAATGGCCGGCAGCGCAGCGCGACGAACCCGATGCCGGGCCGGTATCGGTTCAGGAAACCGTGACGGCCCTGCGCCAGGAGGTCGAGGCCTTGCGGGGTCAGCTGGACCAGAACCGCCATCGCAGCCAGCTGGTCGGCCAGTCGCCGGCGTTCGAGCGCGCTTTCATGTTGCTGCAACGGGCTGCGCCGACCCAGGTGACGGTGCTGCTGACCGGGCCGACAGGCGTGGGCAAGGAACAGTTTGCCCGCGCGCTGCACGCCATGAGCGACCGTGCCGAGCAGCCATTCGTGGCCATCAATTGCGCCGCCTTGCCTGCCGATCTGATCGAAAGCGAACTGTTCGGTGTTGAAAAGGGGGCCTATACCGGCGCCGTGCAGACCCGGCTCGGGCGTTTCGAGCGGGCCGATGGCGGCACCTTGTTCCTGGATGAACTCGGGGAACTGCCCCTGGCGGCCCAGGCCAAGCTGCTGCGCGTGTTGCAGCAGGGTGAAATCGAGAAACTGGGAGGCACGGAAGTGCGCAAGGTCAACGTGCGCGTGGTTGCGGCCACCAACGTGGACCTGGAAAAGGCGGTGGAGGCTGGCACATTCCGCCGGGATCTGCTGTATCGCCTGAATATCTACCCGATACAGATACCTTCGCTGTGCGAACGCCTGGACGACATTCCCCTGCTGGCGCGGCATATGCTGGAGCAGTACTGTACCTTGCACGGCAAGCGCGTGGCGGGCTTTACCGGCCCAGCCATGGCGGCCCTGTGCAACCACGACTGGCCAGGCAATGTGCGGGAGCTGTCCAACCTGATAGAGCGCGGCGTCATCCTGACGCCGCCGGAACAGCCTATCGACGCCGGTACGCTGTTCCCGTCGCTAGATATGCCGCTGACGGATCATTTGGCGGCGTCGGGCCAACTGGCTTCGGCCGACGATGAAACCAGCGAGGGTGACGCTGCGACGCTGTCGCAGCCGGGCAGCCTGCAGAGCGCCAGCGGCGTGTACTACCTGTTGCAGAAGCAGGGCCTGGGCCTGGATGATCTGGAAAGCCTGCTGCTGCAGGAGGCATTGGCGCAGGCAGGCGGCAATATGGCAGCTGCGGCGCGGGCGCTGAAAATGACGCGGCCGCAGCTCAGCTACCGTCTGTCCCGCATTCGCGGCAAGGGAGAGGAATAGCCATGTCGAAGCGATCGTTCATGGCGCAACTGTCCGCTGCGCTGGAATGCGGTGAAGGGGACGATGAGCTGCGCACCCTGACGGAACAGACCTATGCCAGGCTGCGCGCCGATATCATCGAAGGGCACCTGCAGCCGGGCAGCAAGCTGCGCATTGACCACCTGCGCGGCCAGTATGGCGTCAGCGCCGGCACGCTGCGCGAAGCCCTGACTCGCCTGGTCAGCGATGCGCTGGTGACGGCGGAAGGGCAGCGCGGCTTTCGCGTGTCGCCCATCGCGCTGGAAGACCTGGAAGATCTGACCCGCTTGCGTGTTCATATCGAAACCCATGCCTTGCGGCTGGCCATCCGTCACGGCGATATGGCCTGGCGCAAGGCGCTGGAAGCCAGTTTCGAGGCCATGTCGGAATTCGAGCAACCCCTGACCATGGCGCGCCGACGCCAGTGGGAAGTGCTGAATGCGCGCTTTCACGATGCCTTGCTGGCCGGCCATGAGTCTCCCTGGACGCGCCGCGTGTTGCGCCTGCTGACGCGCCATGGCGAGCGCTATCGCTGCTTTGCCATGCAATTGCCGGGCATGACGCGCGACGTGCACCTGGAACACAAGGGGATTTTCGAACTGGCAATGGCCGGCGAGGACGCGCGAGCCGCGTTGGCGCTGGAAGCCCATATCTGCGCGACGCCGTATTCGCTGATCCGTGCGCTGCGCGATGGCAGCATCGTGTTGCCCGGCAGTGTCGATGAACGCAGCGTGGTGGCATGAGCGGCGCAGGCCTTCTGGTGGGATGGGTATCTGGGCGCTGCGTCAGGGACTAAAGGGGCAGCAGAGCTTGAGTGTCTCAGGGCGCCAGGGCTTGCCAGAGCATCTGCGCGCACAGCAAGGCCATGGTGATGCGAAAGCCCAGCCGGAAATAGCGCTCCGGCATGTTGTCGAGCAGGCGCGTGCCGGCATAGGTTCCCAGCACCCCGCTGGCAATCATGCAGGCCAGCAGGAAGGCCCACTGGGCATAGGCGAAGCCGAGGACGCCGAACGCCAGGATTTTCAGTCCGTGCTGGATGCTCAGGCAGGTGGCATGGGTGGCAACCAGGCGTTGCTTGGTCAAGCCGATTGCGGCCAGGAGCGCGGCGACTAGCGGCCCGGTGGCGCCGACGATCATGGTGGCGAAGCTCGTCAGGGCCCCGCCAGCGATCAGATAGGGCTTGCCGGGCGGGCTGGGCGGCGGTTTCTTGCCGAACACGGCCCACAGGATGAACACGGCCAGCAGCAGCTTGGCGCCGCGTTCAGGAATATACGCAGCGACAGGGCTGCCCAACGCGATGCCGATGACACTGCCGATCGAAAACCAGAGCACCAGCGGCCAGATAACGTACTGGCGCTGGATGACTGTGCGGCCCAGGTTGGAGCCCATCTGGACGATGCCGTGTGCCGGCAGTACGCTGCTGACGGGCAGGCCTGCGGCCATGATGGCCAGCATTGCCACGCCACCGCCCAGTCCCATGGCGGAAGTCAGCGCCGAAGTGAAAAAACTGGCGATGACGAGCACGATGGCAAAGGCGTGCGTGACTTCCGGCGGCAGGGTGATGAATTCGAACATGGCCGGGGGCGTTCAGCCCAGCACCGGGTGGCCTGTGAGACGCAGCAGTTCCGCCGTCTCATGCAGCGGCAGACCCATGACGCCGCTGTAGCTGCCGTCCAGCCGTTCGATGAAAACCGATGCCAGGCCCTGGATGCCATAGGCACCCGCCTTGCCTTGTGGTTCGCCGCTGCGGCAATAGGCCTGGATTTCGGTATCGCTCAGGGACTTCATCCAGACCAGCGATACGGATTCGCGTTCATGTGTCTGGCCGTTGGCTGGGTCGTACAGCGCCACCCAGGTACGCACCTCATGGCGCGTGCCGGACAGGCGGTGCAGGATGCGTGCGGCATCGTCGGCGTCGGCTGGCTTGCCGAGTATCTCTTCACCCAGCGCGACAGACGTGTCGGCGCACAGGATCAGGCCTGGGGGCAGGCTTTGCTGCTGCACCCAGTCCACCGCACGCCGGGTTTTTTCCAGCGTGGTACGCCGGGCGTACTCGCGCGCGCTTTCATTGGCGAGCCGGGGTTCGTCTTCGCCAGGTGGCGACGGCACGCGCAGCACGCTGTGGGCCAGGCCGATCTGGCCCAGCAGTTCGGCGCGCCTGGGGCTGGCGGAGGCCAGGTAGAGTGGCAGGCGGGAGGCTGAGGGTGTGGCGGTCATGGCGATGGCCTGGAGCTGGATTTCAGCTGCGGTGATAGGGGTGGTTCTGCAGGATGGTCCAGGCACGGTAGAGCTGTTCGGCCAGCATGACCCGCACGAATGGATGCGGCAAGGTCAGCGACGACAGTCTCAGGGCCAGGTGGCCGCGCTGCTTGAGGCTGGCATCCAGGCCATCCGGCCCGCCGATGATGAAGGCGACGTCACGGCCTTCCTGGCGCCAGTCCTGCATGGCCTGGGACAGCTTCATCGTGGTGTAGTCGCGGCCGTGCTCATCCAGGATGACCAGTGTGCATTGCGGCGGCAGGGCGGCCTCGATGCGGCGCGCTTCTGCTTCCATCATTTGTGCCGGCGTCTTGCCGCCGCTGCGCGGCTCAGGCTTGATTTCCCGCAGCACCAGCGGAAAGTCCGCCGGCATGCGCTTGGCATATTCGTTCCAGCCGGTTTCTATCCAGTCCGGCATGCGCTGGCCTACGGCGAGGATGTGTAGTTTCACGGCGATGGCGTCGCAGCGGCGCGGGCGCTGCGCGAAAAGAGGGGCGCCATTCGCGGATTATCCCGGAACGGCGCTGGTGGCAGGGAAGGGCTCAGGCGTCCTGGTCCAGGCCCGGGCGCTGCTGGATGGGAGCGATGGGTACCGGACGCGTGGATTCCGGCAGCAGTTTGACCTGCACCGGCTTGTCGCCCCAGATTTCTTCCAGGTTGTAGTACTGGCGGATTGCGGGTTGCATGATGTGGACGACGATGTCGCCCAGGTCCACCAGCACCCATTCGCCCGTTTCCAGGCCTTCTTCGGCCAGGACGGGAATGCCGAGTTCCCGGGCGCAGTCGCCGACGCTCTTGGCCAGCGCACGGGTTTGGCGGTTGGAGGAGGCGGAGGTGATGATGACACGGTCGAACAGGCCGGTCAGGTGGGTGGTATTGAATACCTTGATGTCCTGTGCCTTGACGTCTTCCAGCGCGTCAAGCACGGCGCGTTGCAGTTTTTGTATATCCATGCGGGAAATATAGCGCGATCAGATGCAGCGTGGCTGCGGGAAAGAGGCGTTTTACGGGAATTATGCCGGGAAGCTGCGCCTGCCTGCGTGCGGAGCGCCGGCGCTTCAGGCGGAACCGGCGTCCCGGTACAGCCCGTGGGCGTCGATGTAGCTCGCCACGGCAGGTGCGACCAGACCGTGCAGCGAGTCGCCGTGTGCCTGGCGTGCCCGGATATCGGAAGCCGATACCTGGCGGGGTTCGAAGGGGATTTCTTCCAGCTGGCGGCCATGTGCGGTCAGCCATTCGGCCAACGCTGGCGGTGCCTGGAGGCTGGAGCCGGGGCGCTGGGCCACGGCAAGATCGACGCGGGCGACGATCTCCTGCCAGTCGTGCCAGGTGCAGAAGTTGGCAAGCTGGTCGGTGCCCAACAGCCACACGTAGCGGCTGTCCTGCGGCAACTGCCGCACGGTATCTATGGTGTAGGTCGGGCCGCCGCGATCCAGCTCGGCGGTATTGATGGAAAGCCGTTCCTGTCCTGCCAGGGCCAGCCGCAGCATGTCCAGCCGCTGGTCGGCGCTGGCCTGGAGCGGCCGGCGCTGCCAGGGCTGCGCCGCCGGAATGAACTGCACGCCGGCCAGCTGCAGGTACGACAAGGCCGCCTGCGCCAGGGCAATGTGGGCCAGGTGAATGGGGTCGAAACTGCCGCCCAGCAGGCCGATGCGCGGCAGCGGTTCAGAAGGAACGGCGTGAACGGGTGTGATCAAATCCAATCCCTGGGGGTCAGGAACTCGTACAGCCGCGCTTCCGGCGTGCCGGGTTCCGGCTGCCAGTCATAGCGCCACTGGGCCATAGGGGGCATGGACAGCAGGATGGACTCCGTGCGTCCGCCGGATTGCAGGCCGAACAGCGTGCCCCGGTCGAAGACGAGGTTGAATTCCACGTAGCGGCCACGCCGGTAGGCCTGGAAGTCGCGCTCGCGCTGGCCGTATTCCTGGCCGATGCGGCGTTCGACGATGGGCAGGTAGGCCTGCAGGAAACAGTCGCCCACGGAACGTGTCAGCGCAAAGCTGCTGTCGAAGTCGGGCACGTCCAGGTCGTCGAAGAAAATACCGCCGATCCCGCGCGTTTCCTTGCGGTGCTTGAGATAGAAGTATTCATCGCACCAGCCCTTGAAGCGCGGATAGTATTCGTCGCCGAATGGCGCCAGCGCGTCGTGGCAGGTCTGGTGGAAATGCCGGGCGTCTTCTTCGTAGGCGTAGTAGGGCGTGAGGTCCAGCCCGCCGCCGAACCAGTAGCGGTCGCTGTCGTCTATGCCGGGCCGGGCCTTGGCCACGAACAGGCGCACGTTCATGTGCGTGGTCGGCACATAGGGGTTGCGCGGGTGCAGCACCATGGAAATACCCATGGCTTCCCAGGGGCGGCCGGCCAGCTCGCGGCGGTGGGCGCTGGCCGAGGGCGGCAGGGTCGCGCCCTGGACGTGGCTGAACAGCACACCGCCGCGTTCCAGGAACTCCCCGCCCTCGATCAGCCGGGAGATGCCGCCGCCGCCTTCCTCGCGGTCCCAGCGGTCTTCGCGGAATGATTCATTGCTGACTTGTTCCAGGCCTGTGACGATGCGTTGCTGCAGGTCGAGGAAGTATTGCCTGGCTGAGGACAGGGGAATGGACGGCATTGTGCGGCTCCTGCGGGAAGTGGTAGGGGTCAGGCCGCGCCCGATCCGCGCTTGAACGCGCGCCAGCCGATGTCCGTGCGGTATTGGCGTCCGTTGAAATGGACGCGCTCCACGGTGTCATAGGCCAGATCGCGGGCAATGCGCAGCGAATCTCCCAGGGCTGTAACGCACAGTACGCGGCCGCCGTTGGTCAGGACATCCTGGCCGTCGTAGCGAGTTCCGGCATGGAACACCATGACATCGGAATTGTCAGCCGGCAGGCCGGTAACGGCGTCGCCCCGGCGGGGTTCGCCGGGATAGTTGGCCGCTGCCAGCACGACGCCGATAGCCGTGCGCCTATCCCAGGTGATTTCCGCCTGGTCGAGCGTACCTTCCACAGCATTTTCGAGGACATCGACGAAATCGCTTTTGATCCTCATCATGATGGGCTGAGTTTCCGGGTCGCCCATGCGGCAATTGAACTCCAGCACCTTGATCGGGCGGGCCGGATCGTCGCCCGGGGCGATCATCAGGCCGGCATACAGGAAGCCGGTGTAGGGGATGCCGTCGCGCGCCATACCCTGCACGGTGGGCAGGATCACTTCGCGCATGATGCGATGGTGCATTTCCGGTGTTACGACCGGCGCGGGCGAGTAGGCGCCCATGCCGCCCGTATTCGGGCCGGTATCGCCGTCGCCCAGGCGCTTGTGGTCCTGGCTGGTGGCCAGGGCGAGCACGTTGCGGCCATCGACCATGACGATGAAGCTGGCTTCCTCGCCTTGCAGGAATTCCTCGATGACGACGCGGGCGCCGGCCGCGCCCAGCGAACCGTCGCCCAGCATGGCGTCCACGGCTTCGTGGGCCTGTTCCAGGGTTTCCGCCACGACCACGCCCTTGCCCGCCGCCAGGCCGTCGGCCTTGATGACGATGGGTGCGCCCTGGGCCTCAATATAGGCATGCGCCTGGGCCGGGTCGGTGAAGGTCTGGTAGGCCGCCGTCGGAATGTTGTGGCGGAACAGGAAGGCCTTGGCGTAGTCCTTGGAGCTTTCCAGCTGGGCAGCGGCCTTGGTGGCGCCGAAGATCTTCAGCTTGCGGGCGCGGAACACGTCGACCACGCCGGCCGCCAGGGGCGCCTCCGGGCCCACCACCGTCAGCGCGATCTGTTCGCGCTGGGCGAAATCGGCCAACTGCTCGGGATCCGTGATATCCACGTTTTCCAGGTTGCGGGCGAGTGCGGTACCGCCGTTGCCAGGAGCGACATAGACCTTGTGGACGCGTTCAGATTGCGCCAGGCGCCATGCCAGGGCATGTTCGCGGCCGCCCGAGCCGATGACCAAGAGTTTCATTGTTTGAATCAGTAGGGTGGTTGCCACGACCAGCGTGGAGGATGCTGCCAAGGCCTGCGCCCGTTGCCGGGCGCAGGCTGTTTCTTGTTCTGCAGGCGGCCGCATGGGCGGCCGCGCGAGTGGACGGCCTTATTCGGTTTCGTCCAGGACTGCGGTGGTGAAAACTTCCTGGACATCGTCCAGGGCTTCCAGCGCATCCAGCAGTTTTTGCATTTTGACGGCATCTTCGCCGGTCAGCTCGGTTTCGTTGAGGGCTTTCATGATGATGCCGTCGACTTCCGGCGTCAGGCTGGCTGCCAGCAAGGCATCGCGCACGGCAGCGTAGTCGCCTGGGGCGGTGATGACTTCGATCACGCCTTCGTCATCGGTCTGGATGTCCTCGGCGCCGGCTTCCAGTGCAACTTCCATTACCTGGTCTTCAGAGGTGCCGGGCGCGAAGATGAACTGGCCGCAGTGCTTGAACATGAAGGCCACCGAGCCTTCCTGGCCCAGATTGCCACCGTTCTTGGCGAAAGCGTGGCGGACTTCGGCGACCGTACGGGTACGGTTGTCGGTCATGGCGTCTACGATGACGGCCGCGCCGCCGATGCCGTAGCCTTCGTAGCGGATTTCCTCGTAGTTGGCGCCATCGGCGCCGCCAGCCCCGCGCGTGATGGCGCGCTGGATGTTGTCCTTGGGCATGTTGACGTCGGTGGCCTTGTCCCAGGCCAGGCGCAAGCGGGGGTTGGTGGCCGGGTCAGGGCCGCCGGCTCGCGCGGCGACAGTGATTTCACGGATGATCTTGGTCCAGATCTTGCCGCGCTTGGCGTCCTGACGCCCTTTGCGGTGCTGGATGTTAGCCCACTTGCTGTGTCCGGCCATAGTGCTCTGAAATAAAGGAAAAAAACGGAAAGAACCGGGATTTTAGCTTGCTTGACGCCGCAGGGGGAGAATCGCTCCTGCGGCGTCAGGGAAATGCGCCGGGAGACGCCGTCGGGCAGGCAACTGTCCGGCATTGGGCGTGGCTGCCATTACTTCCCGGGCCGGCGCGGTACCGGCCCCGACAGCGAATCGGGGAAGGTCATCTCATCGAGCCGCACGAAGCGGCCGCCCTTGACCAGCCGGTAGCCCAGCCAGATCAGCAGGAACAGCGGCAGGCCAATGTAGGTGGCGACCACGCCCAGCCAGTCGATCTGGTCATTGAGGAAGGCTTCATAGTTCTGTCCCAGCGTGATGATCAGGCACAGCACGAAGGCAAAGATAGGGCCGAAGGGGAACAGGCCGGCGCGGTAGGGCAGCAGGTTCAGGTCGCGGCCCTGGTGCATATAGCCCCGCCGGAAGCGGTAGTGGCTGATGGCAATGCCCAGCCAGGCAATGAAGCCGGTCATGCCAGAGGCATTGAGCAGCCAGATATAGATCGCGCTCGGACTGAAAATGGAGGCCAGGAAGCACAGTGCGGCCACGGCGGCGGTGGCCAGCAGTGCGTAGCGCGGGACGCCGTTGACCGACAGGCGGGCGAAGATGCGTGGCGCCTTGCCTTCCAGCGCCAGGTTGTACAGCATCCGGGTGGATGCATACATGCCCGAGTTGCCGGCCGACAGCACGGAAGTCAGGATCACTGCGTTCATGACTGCCGCTGCCGAGAGCAGGCCGGCCTTTTCAAAGACCAGGGTAAAGGGGCTGACGCTGATGTCCGACACTTCGTTGCGCAGCAATTGCGGGTCGGTGTAGGGGATCAGCAGGCTGATGACGAAAATCGCCAGGACGTAGAACAGCAGAATGCGCCAGAAAACCTTGCGCACCGCCCGGGGAATGTTGCGCGCCGGGTCTTCCGATTCGCCGGCGGCGATGCCGATCAGCTCGGTGCCCTGGAAGGAAAACCCGACCACCATGGCCACGCCTATCATGGTGGCGACGCCGCCTGCGAATGGTGCGTCGCCGATTGTCCAGTTGGCCAGACCGCTGTGCTCGCCGCCCTTGAGAATGCCCAGCACCATCAGGAAGCCGGCGCCGATGAAGAACAGCACAGTTACCACCTTGATGGCGGCGAACCAGTACTCGGTTTCAGCAAAGCCGCGCACCGACTGGTAATTGAGGGCGAACAGCAGGCAGAGGAACAGCGCGCTCCAGATGACGCCAGGGACGTCCGGAAACCAATAGGCCATGACCAACTGGGCGGCGACCAGGTCGACGGCAATCGTGACGGCCCAGTTGTACCAGTAGTTCCAGCCCAGCGCGAATCCGAAACCGTCATCGACGTAACGTGCGCCATAGGTGGCGAAGGACCCGGATACCGGCATGCAGGCTGCAAGCTCGCCCAGGCTGGTCATCAGAAAATAGACCATCAGGCCGATCAGCACGTAGGACAGCAGCGCGCCGCCCGGGCCCGCCTGGGAGATCGTCGCGCCAGATGCGACGAACAGGCCGGTGCCGATGGAGCCGCCGATGGCGATCATGGACAGGTGCCGGGCTTTGAGTTCCCTCTTCAGGCCGCCGTTGGGCGGAGAGGATGTCTGGGGTGGGGCAGATTGGCTGCTTGTTGTCACGGCTAAACGAGCATTGCCATCCGTCCGGTACCGCTGGAGAGGTACCGGACGGATGGCGGCGCATGAGATGAAAAACCGGCGAATGATAGCAGCGTCCCCGGTTCCGGGTCATTGAAAACCTTGTCGCGCCTGGGCCAGGCATGCGGAAAATGGGTTGCGCCTGTGTCAAAGACGGGAAAGTCGGCTGCGACACGGGTGTGAAAGCCCTAAACTGCGTTTTATTTGCTTCCCGGGAAGAAACCATGAGCGCCGACCCCATTCTCGTTGCCCGCAATGCCGGAACGGATGTCCATCTGCTGCCTGCGCTGGCCAATCGCCATGGCTGCATTACCGGGGCCACCGGTACCGGGAAGACCGTCACCCTGCAAGTGCTTGCCGAGTCCTTCTCGCGGCTGGGCACGCCGGTATTCATGGCCGACGTCAAAGGTGACCTGACCGGCCTGGCCCAGGCTGGGGAAGCATCGCCCAAGCTGCTGGCACGGCTGGAAAAACTGGGTTTGCCGCCGCCCCAATGGGGCGCCTGCCCGGTGGAGCTTTGGGATGTGTTCGGTGAGCAGGGCCATCCCGTGCGCGCCACCATCTCCGATATGGGGCCGATGCTGCTGTCGCGCATGCTCAATCTCAATGCGACCCAGGAAGGCGTGCTGTCGCTGGTGTTCCGGGTGGCCGATGACGAAGGGCTGTTGTTGCTGGACATGAAGGACCTGCGGTCCATGTTGCAGAACGTGGCAGATAGGGCGGCGGAACTGCGTACGCGCTACGGCAATGTGTCCAGCGCGTCGGTGGGGGCGATCCAGCGGGCCCTGCTCACCCTGGAAAGCCAGGGGGCGGACCAGTTTTTCGGCGAGCCCATGCTGGATATCGCGGACCTGATGCGCACGGATGCGCAGGGGCGTGGCGTGGTCAATATCCTGGCCGCAGACCGGCTGATGCAGTCTCCCCGTCTGTATTCCGTCTTCCTGCTGTGGCTGCTGGCCGAACTGTTCGAGCGCTTGCCCGAGGTCGGGGATCTAGACAGGCCGCGGCTGGTGTTCTTTTTTGATGAGGCCCACCTGCTGTTCAACGATGCGCCGGCGGCGCTGCTGGAAAAAATCGAGCAGGTCGTGCGCCTGATCCGCTCCAAGGGCGTCGGGGTGTACTTCGTGACGCAGAACCCGGCCGATATTCCGGAAACGGTACTGGGGCAGTTGGGGAACCGTGTGCAGCATGCCTTGCGCGCTTTCACGCCGCGCGACCAAAAGGCAGTGCGCACGGCGGCCGAGACCATGCGGCCGAATCCCGGCCTGGATATCACCGCTGCGATTACCGAACTGGCCGTGGGCGAGGCCCTGGTATCGCTGCTGGATGAGCAGGGCCGTCCAGGCGTGACGCAACGTGCCTGGATATGTGCGCCGGGCTCGCAAATTGGTCCCATTCCTGTGATGCAACGGCAAGCGCTGCGCCAGGCATCGCAAATGGACCTGCGCTACGGTCAGGCGGTTGACCGGGAATCCGCCTACGAGATCCTGGCTGCGCGGGCCGTGACCTCTGTCGCAGGGACGCCGGCGGCGCCAGCGGGCAAGGCGGCCAGCCCGGCTGCCGAGCCGCAGCAGGATGATGGCGGCAATCCCATGCTCAAGGCCGTCAATGAGTTGCTGTTTGGTTCGACGGGGCCGCGTGGCGGCAAGCGCGATGGGGTGGTCCAGAGCGTAGTGAAAAGCACGGCACGTTCCATGGGCAATTCCCTGGTGCGCGGCATTCTGGGTTCGCTGATGGGGTCCAAGCGGCGCTGAAGCCGTGGCAGGGCCGGCATCAAGTCAGGGAGCTGGCGGTGGTTCGGCTGTCTCGGCTGGTGCCGCCGCCTTGTTGCGTGCGGCCAGCACGATGGCGCTGACGATCAGCGCCGCGCCCGCCAGCATCCGCCCCGTAGGTTGGGCGCCAAATAGCCACCAGGCGCCGGCGATGGCATAGACGGGCTCCAGCGCAATAATCATGCCGCTGCCGCGTGCGCTCAGTCCGCGCAGGCTGGCCACGAACAGACCATGCGCGAGCCCGGTGCACAAAATGCCCAGCAAGGCCAGGTTCAGCCAGTCCAGCCCGTCGAGTCGCATCAGTCCCCATGAGGCGAATGGCGCCAGGACCAGCGCTACGGTCGTGTTCTGCCAGAACGCCACCTGTATCGCGGCCAAGCCGTGCACGGCGCGGCGGTTGGCGGCAGCCAGCAGGGCGAACGAGAAACCCGATGCCACGCCCCAGAGCAGGCCGATGGTGCCCTGGTCGGAGGCATGGAAGGCAGGCGTCACCAGCACCAGACCGGCGCTGACCAGCACCAGCAACAGGCTTTCGCTGCGGCCGATGCGCTCGCGGAAGAGCCAACGGTCCAGCAGCGCGATGAATGCAGGAAAGCTGGCGAAGCCCAGGGTGGCCATGGCGACGCCACCGGTTTTTACGGAGATGAAGAAAGTGATCCAGTGCAGCGCCAGCAAGATTCCTGTGATCATGAGCAGGGCGAACTGGCGGGGGGCCATGCGCTGATGCAGTCCATGGCCACGCCAGCAGGCAAAGGCGGCAAGGGCGAGACAGGCGAACAGTGCGCGCCCGAAGGTAATGGTGACGGCATCCGCATGGATCAGCGCGCCGAAGATTGCACTCAGGCCGAATAGCAGGGCGGCCAGGTGGGCGCACAGCCTGGCGGTTGCAGGGGATGCGGGCCGGAAGACCGGAGAGGCGTGGCGGCGAGAGGTCATGAATGATGCAGGGGAATAGAGGGAGATCGTTCGGGCCGGCCCTAAAATGATTGCACGAAACCAGGGCGGCGCGCGAGCCTGCCAGCGTGGATCATGCTGGCGCCAGCCGCAGGTTTGTTCATCCCCCGACAGGAGCAACGACATGAGTACACAGGCCAAGGCAATGCGCATACGCCGTTACGGCGGTCCGGAAGTGCTGGAATGGGTGGATATCGACGTGCCACCGCCCGCCCCGGGCGAGGTCACTCTGAGGCAGACTGCGGTCGGGCTGAATTTCATAGACATCTATTTTCGTACCGGCCTGTACCAGCAGCCGCTGCCGCATGGCCTGGGCTATGAGGCAGCCGGCGAGGTGATTGCAGTCGGCGAAGGCGTGACCCGCTTGGCGCCGGGCGACAGGGTGGCCTATGGTCAGAGCGAGCTGGGTGCCTATGCAAGCGTACGTAATATGGAGGCCGGTCGCCTGGTCAAGGTACCGGCGGGCGTCAGCGATGAGGAAGCCGCAGCGCTGATGCTCAAGGGACTGACCGTGCAGTATCTGTTCCGCCAGACGTATCGGCTGCAGGCCGGGGAAACCATTTTGTTCCACGCCGCTGCCGGCGGTGTGGGGTTATTGGCCTGCCAGTGGGCCAGGGCGCTCGGGGTCAAGCTGATCGGCACGGTCTCCAGCCCCGAGAAAGCCGAGCGCGCGCTGGCGGCAGGGGCCTGGCAGGTGATCGACTATTCGCGGGAAAACATCGTGCACCGCGTGCTGGAACTGACCGAAGGACGCAAGGTACCGGTGGTGTATGACGGGGTGGGCAAGGATACCTGGGAGGATTCCCTGGATTGCCTGGCGCCGCGTGGCCTGATGGTCAGTTTCGGCAATGCCTCCGGCCCGGTGACGGGTGTCAACCTTGGCATCCTGGCAGCCAAGGGGTCGCTTTATGTGACGCGGCCTACGCTGGCGACGCACATTGCCACGACTGAAGCCCTTCAGGCCGCGGCGGATGAGCTGTTCGAACTGGTTCTGGCTGGCAAGCTCGCGGCGCAGATTTCTCGGCGAGCGCCGTTGGCCGAGGCCGGACGGGCGCAGGATGCCCTGCAGCGGCGCGAAACCACCGGCGCGACGATATTGCTGCCGTGATGTCTGGGCGTAGCCGCTCGGCTACGCCCAGACACAATGGAAATAATTTGTTTAGCTCCTGCCAGACTAGAATTCAGCGGATTTTTTGAATACCTGCCCAGGGCGAGGCGCCGTTCCAGGTGGACGGCGTCCGGCCGGGCAGGTTTCTTTTTCCGCAGCTGGCCTTGGCAGCGTGCCCGCAAGGCCGCTGCCGGGGCAGGCATGCTTCCATGGAGCGACACATAATGAATGTTTCCTTGCGCAAGTCGTGGCTTGCGCCGTTTTGTTTGAGCCTGACCCTGGCGGCCTGCGGCGGCGGGGATGATTCAGGCGGCTCGGACGGCGGCAGCACTCCCCCTGAAGACAATACGCCGGCAGCGAGCATCGAAGCACTGGAGCGGGATGGCACCTTGCCCGCGCTGGACCGCAGCGACAGCCTGGCTGGCGTGGATGCCGATGGCAATGGCGTGCGTGATGACATCCAGGCCTGGGTGACGCAGCTGCCCGCCAACGAGACGCAGAAACAGGCGCTGATGCAGCTGGCCGCTGCCAATCAGAAGGCTTTGCTGGTTGACGTCGCCGACGAACCTGCGCTGCGCCAGGTGGTGTCCCAGCAGATGGCTGGCGTGAAGTGTGTGGTACGCCGCGAAGCGGATGTGCTGGCAGGCGAAAATACCGTGACCGGCCTGCGCGACCGTACGGCCAACACGGAAACGCGTGCCCGCGCCTATATGCGCTACATGGAAGCCGTCAACGGCTATGTCATGAAATCTCCTGACGGCAATGGGTGCGGCGATGAATAAGCGGTTCGGGTTTGCTCCCTTTCCCCTGGCGCGTTCCTATCGTTCGTTCGCGGCTGGCCTGGCCGCTGCGGCCACGCTTTCGCTGGCGGCCGTGCAGCCCGCACTGGCGCAACAGGAACCCGCCAGCCTGTGCGAAACCAGCGGTTATGTGCTGGGCTTTTTCAACGGTGTCTGGAACGATCCGACCGAAGCCGCGCACGGCATGGAGCGGCTGATGCTGCTGGCCGGCGACAGCCATGATGGCGAGCGCGTGACGTCCGAACTGTTCTACAACACCTCCGGCAAGCTGGCCGATCGCCCGGATGTCACGAGCCTGGAAGATGTTGCAGAAGTTTTCATCCAGCGTTCCGAGGAAATCGACGGGGTGTTCGCGCAACGCTGGGAGTATTTCTGGAGCACACTGAGCGGCGCTGGCGAGTCTTCGCTGTGGGAACGCCTGAAGGATAGCCACCAGGCGTTCGGCGACGCCTACCAGGCCTGGCGCGACACCGTGAAGGCCAAGATGGTCTCGTTGCTGGCCGGCATGGCATCCACGCCGCCCACGGAGGCGGATTACATCCGTCACAACGCGCGCATCCAGGGGCTGGTGACGGAACGCAAGAAGTTGCTGCTGGTGGCCCATTCCCAGGGGAATCTGTTCGTCAACAAGGCCTATGACGAAGCCGTCAGGGTCAGCGGTTCCACGGCCAGCGCCAAGGTGGTGCATATCGCCACGGCGGCGCCGACGCTCAATGGCGAATACACCACGGTGGATATCGACCTGGTCATCGGCGGCTTGCGGGCTGTGGCTGGCAATACGCCTGCCGCCAACCTGAATATTCCGTTTTCCAAGGTAGACGCTTCCGGTCACAAGCTGATCGAAACCTATCTGGACGGCACGCGTGCTGCACGCGGCCAGGTTCAGGCGCAGATGCAAAAGGCACTGGGTGAGCTTCAGACGCCGACGACGGTCGGTGAAACTGGTTTCTTTACCGTGACGCTGACCTGGGATGGCGAAGGTGATGTCGACCTGCACACCTTCGAACCGCAAGGCGCGCATGTCTATTATGCCAGCCGGCCCGGCCAGAGCGGTTATCTGGATACCGACAACGTCATTGCCTATGGGCCGGAACACTACTATGCCAGTTGCGATGCGAACGTGTTGCAGGCGGGCGTATACCAGATTGGCATCAATAATTATGCGCGTGCTGCAGGACGTACCGCCACGGTGCAATTGTCCTCTGCCAAGGATGGGGAATTGCTGACGCGTCGCCTGCCGGTGGGCGAAGTCCGCGGAAATAGTGGTAATAATTCACCGATACCGGTCTTCAATGTGAAGGTAGCGCAAAGCGCCGAAGGCGTCTGGAGCGTCACACCACAGTAAGTGCGCCGCTTGAGCTTGCGGTGAACGCCAAACGGCCCGCCCGGTTTCTCATGATCGGGCGGGCCGTTTTCCGCTATGCCTCGTTCAGCCGGATGGGCTGGCCGGGCGAAGGCCGCATGGGGGGGCAAATGCCGACCCGGGGCGGCCGGACGGGATCAGCGTTTTGCTGCGTCCGCTTCCTGGTGGTACTGGCCGACGCGCTCGACTTCATTGCGCGAACCCAGCACCACGCTCACGCGCTGGTGCAGTTGGGTGGGCTGTACATCAAGAATTCGCTGGCGGCCATCAATGGCGGCGCCACCGGCCTGTTCGACCAGGAAGCCCATCGGGTTGGCTTCGTACATCAGGCGCAGCTTGCCGGGCTTGGACGGTTCGCGGGCATCCCAGGGGTACATGAAAATGCCGCCACGCATCAGGATGCGGTGCACATCGGCCACCATGGACGCTACCCAGCGCATATTGAAGTTCTTGCCGCGCACGCCGTTTTCGCCGGCCAGGCACTCGTCGATATAGCGCTTGACGGGGGCATCCCAATGGCGCTGGTTTGACATGTTGATGGCAAATTCCTTGGTATCTGCCGGGATCTGGATGTTGTCATGCGTCAGTACCCAGGCGCCGATATCGCGGTCCAGCGTGAAACCGACCACGCCATGGCCGAAGGTCAGCACCAGCAGTGTCTGCGGGCCGTAGACAGCGTAGCCGGCGGCGACCTGCTGCTTGCCGGGTTGCAGGAAGTCGGCTTCAGTGGCGTCCTGGCCTGCGTGTTCCGTCTTCAGGATGGAGAAAATGGTGCCGATGGACACGTTGACGTCGATGTTGGACGAACCGTCCAGCGGATCGAACAGCAGCAGGTATTCACCCTTCGGATAATGGCTGGGGATCTTGCGGATCGTATCCATTTCCTCGGATGCCATGGCGGCCAGGCAGCCGCCCCATTCGTTGGCTTCGATCAGGATGTCGTTGGACATGACATCCAGCTTCTTCTGCACTTCGCCCTGGACATTTTCGCTTTCCAGGCTGCCGAGCACGCCGCCCAGCGCACCCTTGCCCACGGAGTGGGCGATGCTCTTGCAGGCGCGGCCGACGGTTTCGACGAGCTGGCGCAGCGCTTCGGGCACGCACTGGTGGTCGCGCTGCTGCTCGATCATGTATTGAGTCAGGGTTTTACGGGACATGTTGTTCCAGAAAATAGTGAAAAAACAGGAAATGGGGATTCAAAGGGCCAGGGCCTTGGCGGTGATCTCGTCGACGTTGCGCGACAACGGCTGGTGCGCGCGCACGCGTTCGATGGCGGCGCGCATCGGGGCGCTGAGCGCCGGGGCATGGGCGGCCCAGTTGTCCAGCGCACGCGCCAGGCGGGCGGCGATTTCCGGGTTGATGGCATCCAGTGCCAGGACTTGCTCGGTCCAGAATGCGTAGCCTGCGCCATCGGCCTGATGCAGGCCGGCCGGGTTGTTCAGGCAGAACTGGAAGACCAGCGAGCGGGCCCGGTTCGGGTTGCGCAGCGTGAAGGCCGGATGAGTCAGCAGGCGCCGGGCGGCGGCGACGTCGGTGGCGCGTGAACTGGCTTGCAGGGCGAACCATTTGTCCACCACCAGCGGGTCATGCTTCCAGGTTTCGTAAAACGCGGCCAGGCGTTGCTCGGTGGCCGCATCCCGGCTGTCATTGACCAGGGCGGTCAGCGCCGCCAGGCCGTCGGTCATGTTGCTGGCGGCATCGTATTGCGCCAGCGCCAGCTCGCGCGCGCCTTCGGCCTGGCCTGCCAGCAGGTAGGCCAGCGCCAGGTTGCGCAGCGCGCGCTTGCCGGCAGAAGGAGCGTCGGGCGAATAGGGGCCGGCGACCTCATTGGCGTCGTAGGCGGCGCGCCACAGCGGCGTCAGGGTGCGGCCCAGTTCGGCGCGCAGGAAGTCGCGTGCGGCAGCGATTGCCGGCGGGTCCATTTTTTCCATACGCTGCGCCAGCGCTTTCTCGGAAGGCAGCGCCAGGGCACGGGCGCGGTAGCCGGCGTCCAGGCCGGGGGCGCTCAATTGGGCGCGCCAGGCGTCGACGAATACCGGGTCTGCGTGCATTGGTTCGCCACCGCGCAGGCGTGCCGCATTGGCCAGCACCTGGCGGGCGGCCAGTTCCTGGCCGGCTTCCCAGCGGGCGAAGGGGTTGCCGTCGTGGGCCGAGAGCAATGCCAGGTCGGCATCCTGCCAGTCGTAATCGACGATGACGGGGGCGGAGAAGTTGCGCAGCAGCGACGGCGTCGGGGCCGAGGCCATGTTCTCGAAGCGCCACTGCTGGCGTGCCTCGGTGAGTTCGAGCAGGAAGGTATCGGCTTGCTGGCCGTTGAGCACGGGTGTCAGCGCCTGGCCGTCGGCCGCGATGAAGCCGATGGCGAACGGAATGTGCAGCGGGGCTTTGATGAAATCCGCGCCGCGTTCCTTTTCCACGCCTACCGGCGGGTTGCTTTGCGACAGCGTGACCACGCACGAGCGCGTGGCGGCGTCGTAATCCAGTTCGACGCGCACACGCGGCGTGCCGGCTTGCTCGTACCAGCGGCGGAAGACGGCGAGGTCCTTGCCGGAGTGCAGGCGCTTGTAGACCGATTCCATTGCATTGACGAAATCGTCGCAGGTGACGGCCTGGCCGTCATGGCGCCGGAAATATTCGCGTATGCCTTCCTGGAAGCCGGCTTCGCCCAGCAGCGTGTGCTGCATGCGGATGACTTCGGCGCCTTTCTCGTAGACGGTGGCGGTATAGAAGTTGCCGATTTCCTGGTAGCTGTCAGGGCGAATGGGGTGCGCCATCGGGCCGGCATCTTCCGGGAACTGCGCGGCACGCAGCACGGTTACGTCGTCGATGCGCTTGATGGTGCGGGCGCTGGCGGCTGCTTCGGCATCCAGGCCGGCAGCCATCATGTCGGCGGTGAATTCCTGGTCGCGGAAGACCGTCAGCCCTTCCTTGAGGCTCAGCTGGAACCAGTCGCGGCAGGTGACGCGGTTGCCTGTCCAGTTGTGGAAGTATTCATGGCCGATGACGGCCTCGATGGCGCGGTAGTTGGCGTCCGTTGCTGTCTGCGGGTCTGCCAGCACATAGGCTGCGTTGAAAACGTTCAGGCCCTTGTTTTCCATGGCGCCCATGTTGAAGTCGCGGGCGGCGACGATCATGAAGCGGTCCAGGTCCAGTTCCAGGCCGAAACGTTGCTCGTCCCAGCGCACGGAACGTTCCAGTGATTCCAGGGCCCAGGCGGTCTGCGTGCCCGAACCGGGGTCGGCATAGACCTGCAGCAGCGCTTCCCGTCCGCTGCGGGTACGCAGCTGGCTTTCACGGCAATCGAATTGACCGGCAACCAGAGCGAACAGATAGCAGGGCTTGGGATGGGGGTCTTCCCAGACGGCTTGGTGCCGTCCGCCATCCAGCGTAGTGGTTTCGATCAGGTTGCCATTGGAAAGCAGCAGCGGATAATCGGCCTGGCTCGCGCGCAGCGTGACGCGATAGCGCGACATGACATCGGGGCGGTCGGCAAACCAGGTAATGCGGCGAAAGCCTTCGGCTTCGCACTGGGTGAACAGGCTGGCACCAGACACGTAAAGACCCATCAGCGTGGTGTTCTGCGCCGGGCGGCACAGGCTGGTGATCTGTACCTGTGCATCGGCGGGCAGGCCGTCGATGCGCAGCGTGCCGCTGGCATCGTCCACCTGGTAGCGGCTGGCGTCGAGCAGTTGGCCGTCGACATGGATGGATTGCAGCGTCAGTGCTTCGCCGTCCAGCACCAAGGCAGCCTGGGCAGGCGCATCTGGCTTGCGCTGCACGTGCAGGCGGGAGATGACCCGGGTGGTTTCAGCTGCCAGGTCGAATTCGAGTTCGATCGACGGAATCTGGAACGGATAGGCTTGATAATCCTGGCGCAGGATTGTGGTCGGACTGGCGTGGCGCATAGCGATGTCATCATGCTCGAGATTGGACGGCTACATTGTAGTCGTCCGCACCGGAGAACTGTGCCGGTTGGACTGAAGCCTGTTCCGGGCTGCGCGCCGGCCCAGCGGCAAGGCGTGCGGAAACCCATGAAAACAGGAACAAAACCGCCGGCACAAAACTTTTCGGGCGCGGGACAGTCTTAGCAATAGAATATTCAGCCAGGCTTACGACTTACGATCGCCAGGAGGTATCTCATGTCCCGGACAACAGGAATCTCGCACAGGGGGCGCTGGCCCGGCTGGCGCTTGGGCCTGGGCCTGGCCGTCTTCATGCTGGCAGGCTGCGCGTCCAGCATCTCGGCGCGCGTGACCAGCTTCCAGCAGTGGTCGGACAGCTATGAAGGCCAGACCTACCGGATAGACACACCCGAACAGAGCCGCGGCAACCTCGAATATTCTTCCTATGAAGACATGCTGCGCGCCGCGCTCGGGGCAACGGGTCTGGTCGAGGCCAGAGATGGCGCGCCGGCGCGCTTCCTGGCAGGCTTCAGTTACCAGATCAAGCCGGTGACGGCACTGGTCGAGGAACCGATCTGGTGGGGCATGGGGCCGCCCGGGTTCCGGCCACGTTTCTATGGCTACGGCTATGGTTATTGGGGCGGGCCGCCCGAATGGGTGACGCGCCCGGTGGCCGCCAAGGAATACCGCCTGACGGTAACGATCCAGGACCAGGACAACGAAGGCAAAGAAGTGTATCGCTCGACAGCCGAGCATGTGGGGGCCGGGGATTCCGAAAGCCTGGAAGTCGCACCTTATCTCTTCAGGGCGGTCTTCGATCATTTCCCTGGTAATAACGGCCAGGTGCGGCGCGTGAATTATCAATTGAGCGACTGAAGCGCCTGGGTGAAACCTGCTACGATCCTGTCGATGCGCCGGCGTGGATGAACGCTGGCAGCAGGCGGCAGGCATCGTGTGCCTGCCGGCTATCGCGTTATCCAGGGGAAACTGCATGTCGGAACTCGCGGCGCAAGCATTGGCGGCTGATTCAGCCTTGCCGGTGGCAGGCATACAAATGGTGTCCACACCGGACGTACAGGAAAATCTGGCGCAGGCCGAGGCCTTGATTGCCCAGGCGGTCGCTGGCGGCGCGCGGCTGGTGGCCTTGCCGGAATATTTCTGCCTGATCGGCCTGAAGGACGAGGACAAACTCGCCATCATCGAAACGGATGGCGCCGGCCCCTTGCAGGAATTCCTGTCGGCGCAGGCGCGCCGCCATGGCATCTGGCTGGCTGGCGGCACCATTCCGCTGGCAAGCGGTGATGCGGGCCGGCTGTTCAATGCCCAGCTGGTGTACGGGCCGGATGGCCAGCGCGTGCAGCGCTACGACAAAATCCATCTGTTCAGTTTCACTCGCGGCCAGGAGTCTTACGATGAATCCCGCGTGATTCGCGCCGGTAGCGAAGTCCGCACGTTCGATACGCCTTGCGGGCGGGTCGGGCTTTCGACCTGTTACGATCTGCGCTTTCCGGAAATGTACCGGGCCATGGGCAGCGTCAGCCTGTTGCTGGTGCCTGCGGCCTTCACCTATACGACCGGCAAGGCCCACTGGGAGCTGCTGCTGCGCGCGCGCGCCGTCGAGAACCAATGCTATGTGCTGGCGCCGGCGCAGGGCGGACGCCATGCCAGCGGCCGGCGCACCTGGGGGCACGCAATGCT
Organism: Kerstersia gyiorum; assembly: GCF_004216755.1. Classification (GTDB taxonomy): domain Bacteria; phylum Pseudomonadota; class Gammaproteobacteria; order Burkholderiales; family Burkholderiaceae_B; genus Kerstersia; species Kerstersia gyiorum. The sequence continues at coordinate 47,231 of NZ_SGWZ01000003.1, read as the reverse complement.
GATCGACCCCTGGGGCGAGATTGTCGACGTACTGGAAGAAGGGCCGGGTGTGGTCAGCGGCGTCGTCGACCCGGCACGCATCGCCAGCATACGCACCGACCTGCCTGCATTGCGCCATCGCGTGCTCTGATTCCGCCGGTGCTGGCTGCCGGGAAACGAGCCGCTGCCCGTGCGGGTGACGGTTCCGGCGGCCCAATTAATTGTTGAAGAGTCTATGAAACGAATTGATCCCGGGCTGGATGCCCTCAATACCGCCAGGGCCGTCCTGCTGGACCCCTGGGGCCTGGATGAAAGCCACCTGGCGCGCGCGCTGGGTGAGATTTTCACGCACCGCGTCGATTATGCCGACCTGTACTTCCAGCACACCCGCAGCGAGGGCTGGAGCCTGGAAGAAGGCGTGGTCAAGAGCGGCAGCTTCTCCATCGAGCAAGGTGTGGGCGTACGCGCCATCGCGGGTGAGAAGACCGCATTTGCCTATTCCGATCACCTGTCGGCCGAGGCCTTGCTGGCGTCGGCGCGCACGGTCCGCGGCATTGCCCGCCGTGGAGCGGGACGGCAGCAGGTGCTTGCCGGTGATGCGCCGGTGGGTCGGGCGCTGTATCCGTCTTTGGACCCTTTGCTGACCCTGGATGCACCGGACAAGGTGGCGCTGCTGGAACGCGTCGAGCGCATGGCCCGCAGCCGCGATCCGCGCGTCATACAGGTCATGGCAAGCCTGGGGGCGGAACATGATGTGATCCTGGTGGCCGGCAGCGATGGCCGGCTGGTGGCCGACGTCCGGCCGCTGGTGCGTCTGTCCGTCAGCGTGATTGCCGAACAGAACGGCCGCCGGGAAATGGGCCATGGTGGCGGCGGTGGCCGCGCCGGCCTGTCCTACTTCACCGATGCCATCCTGCAGGGCTATGTGGAACGCGCGGTGCATGAGGCGCTGGTCAACCTTGAGGCGCGGCCCGCGCCCGCTGGGGAAATGACTGTGGTCATGGGGCCGGGCTGGCCCGGTATCCTGCTGCACGAGGCAGTCGGCCATGGCCTGGAAGGTGACTTCAACCGCAAGGGTTCCAGCGTCTTTGCCGGCCGCGTCGGCGAGCGCGTTGCCTCAAAGGGCGTGACAGTCGTGGATGACGGTACGCTTGAAGGGCGGCGTGGTTCGCTCAATGTTGATGACGAAGGCAACGCCACGCAGCACAATGTGCTGATCGAGGATGGCATCCTGCGCGGCTATATGCAGGATTCGCTCAATGCGCGATTGATGGATGTGCCGCTTACCGGCAACGGCAGGCGGGAATCCTATGCCTATCTGCCCATGCCGCGCATGACCAATACTTACATGCTGGGCGGGCAGACGCCGCCCGAGGAAATCATCGCTTCGGTGAAGAAAGGCCTGTATGCGGTCAATTTCGGCGGCGGGCAGGTGGATATCACCAGCGGGAAATTTGTCTTTTCCGCGTCCGAGGCCTACATGATCGAAGACGGCAAGGTGACGTATCCGGTCAAGGGCGCGACGCTGATCGGCAACGGCCCGGATGCCATGAACCGTATCAGTCTGATCGGCAACGACATGGCGCTCGATGGTGGTGTGGGAACCTGTGGCAAGGAAGGGCAGAGCGTGCCGGTCGGCGTGGGCATGCCGACCTTGCGCATGGATGGCCTGACCGTGGGCGGCACCGCCTGAACCTTGCCTGCAGCGGTGTGGCTGGCACCCGCATATGACAAACATGGCGGCCAGGCCGCCGTGTTTGTATTTTCGCCACGTTTAAAGAAAACTAATGCATAGCCTGAAAATGAGGCGTGACGGCGGAATTTTTTGTGCTACCATGAATTACATGAACATCCTCAATGCACGATTTTATTTTGCGTACTATTTTCCGATGCCGCTGGCGGAGGAAGGGACGCGTCGTACCTGAGGTTTTCTACCCGTTTCCCTGAAAAAGCCGCCAGCACTGTCTGGCGGCTTTTTTTCGTATGTCGTCGGGCGCAGTTGGCGCAGAAATTATCTAAAACAGGAGTGTCTCCGTGTCTCACAATACCGATGACCTGCGGATCAAAGAAATCATGGAACTGGCTACACCAGCTGAGGTAATCAGCGAATTGCCGTGTTCGGCAAGAGCTTCCACTGTTGTTCATGATGCCCGCCAGGCGGTGCACCGGATTCTGCATGGCGAGGACGACCGGCTGGTGGTCGTGATTGGCCCGTGTTCCATTCATGATCCCGCTGCCGCCCTGGAATATGCCCGCCGCCTGCAGCCCATCCGCGAACAGCTGTCCGACCGCCTGGAAATCATCATGCGGGTGTACTTCGAGAAGCCGCGTACCACCGTAGGCTGGAAGGGACTGATCAATGACCCCGGCCTGGACGGCAGTTTCAATATCAACGCCGGCCTGCGCCTGGCGCGCCGCCTGCTGCTGGAAATCAATGAGCTGGGCATGCCTGCCGGTTGTGAGTTCCTCGACATGATCACGCCGCAGTACATCGCCGACCTGGTGGCTTGGGGTGCCATCGGCGCTCGTACCACGGAGAGCCAGGTGCACCGCGAACTGTCGTCCGGGTTGTCTTGCCCGGTGGGTTTCAAGAACGGCACGGATGGCAACGTCAAGATTGCGCTGGATGCCATCCGTGCGGCGTCGCAGCCCCACCATTTCCTGTCGGTGACCAAAGGTGGGCGTTCTGCCATCGTACGCACGGCTGGCAACGAGGATTGCCATGTCATTCTGCGTGGCGGCAAGCAGCCCAACTACGACCATGCCAGCGTCGAAGCTGCCAGTGCGCTGATGCTGGCCAATGGTCTGGACCCGCGCATCATGATAGATGCGAGTCATGCCAACAGCAGCAAAAAACCGGAAAACCAGCCGCTGGTCGTGGCGGATATTGCATCGCAAGTCGGTGCAGGCGATGGACGGCTGGTCGGTGTGATGGTCGAGAGTCACCTGGTGGCCGGCCGCCAGGACCTGGTGGAAGGCAAGCCGCTGGTCTACGGGCAGAGCATTACCGACGGCTGCATCGGCTGGGATGAGTCTGTTGCGGTGCTGGAGCAGCTGGCCGCAGCGGTGCATGACCGCCGCGAAGTGTTGGTATAAAAATGCTATCCTAAACGCAGCCTGTCCTCGCGGGAAGATTCCTGCGGAACGGGCCCGTTTCCTGCGGGGAGGCGCAGGCGCTGGACGAGATCCTGCGCGTGGCGCCTCCCCGCGCTGCTTTTCAGGCGTCTGCCGTGCGCAGGCCCGTGGGCGGCCGGAATGCGGGCGCGGCGGGCAGTGCGGCTGCGCGGCCTGGGCCGCGTCTCTATTGATAATAAACGGCGCTGAAATCCGGCCCTGAGGGTGACGGCGATTTACGCGCCAGGAAGACAAACCATCATGAATGCCCATATCGAATCCATCCAGGCGCCTCGTGCCATCCCTGCCGTTTTCATGGAACGCCTGCGTGAACGCTTCGGCAGTCGCTGTTCGGAAGCGGCTGCGGTGCGTGAACACCATGGCCGCGACGAATCTCCTTATCCAGTCATGCCGCCGGATGCCGTCGTGTTTGCGGAATCGACGGAAGAAGTCGTGTTCGTCGCCAGGCTCTGTAATGAATTTGGCGTGCCGTTGATTCCCTATGGCGCAGGCTCGTCGCTGGAAGGACACGTATTGGCGGCGCAAGGTGGCGTGGTGCTGAACCTGCAGGCCATGAACCGCATCCTGTCGGTGGATGCAGGCGACCTGACCGCTACCGTGCAGCCTGGCGTCCTGCGGCGCCAGCTCAACGAGGAGTTGCGCGATACCGGCCTGTTCTTCCCCATCGACCCGGGAGCCGACGCCAGTATTGGTGGCATGACGGCAACCCGTGCCTCGGGCACCAATGCCGTGCGCTATGGCACCATGCGCGAAAACGTGGTGTCGTTGACGGTCGTAACGGCCGATGGCAGGGTGGTGCGTACGGCAGGCCGGGCGCGCAAGTCTTCCGCTGGTTACGACCTGACCCGCGTTTTCGTGGGCAGCGAAGGGACGTTGGGTATCATCGTCGAAGTGACGGTGCGCCTGTACCCGTTGCCGGAAGCGGTGTCGGCGGCAATCTGCAACTTCAGCACACTGGACGACGCCGTACGCTGCGTGATCGACACGGTGCAGATGGGTGTGCCAGTGGCACGCGTGGAATTCCTGGATGCAGCCTCGGTGCGTGCGGTCAACCAGCATAGCAAGCTGACGTTGCGCGAAACGCCGCTGTTGGCTTTCGAATTCCATGGCAGCCCTGAGGGCGTGCGCGAGCAGGCTGAAATCGTGCAGGAACTGGCGCGTGAACATGGCGGCGAGAACTTCGAGTGGGCGGAACGCCCGGAAGACCGTAACCGCCTGTGGTCGGCGCGCCACAATGCGTACTTTGCATCGGTGCAGCTGCGTCCGGGTTGCCTGGCAAGCACGACTGATGTGTGCGTGCCCATTTCCCGCCTGGCGGAGAACGTCACGGCAGCGGCGGAAGATCTGGCCAAGGCTAGCTTTCCGTCCACCATTCTGGGCCACGTCGGTGACGGCAACTTCCACGTGCTGATGATGCTGGACCCGGAAAGCAAGGAAGAATGGGAAGAGTCCGAGGCCATCAACCACCGCATCGTGCGCCGCGCAATCGACGCCGACGGCACTTGCACTGGCGAACATGGCGTGGGCTTGCATAAAATGCAGTTCCTGACCGAAGAGCATGGCGAGGATGCGATTGCACTGATGCGCTCGCTCAAGCATGCCTTCGATCCCAACAATATCCTGAACCCGGGCAAGATCATCGCCTGGTAAGGCCTTGCCTGATCTGGGCATTTCACTGTCATAGACGGCGGCGTGGCCTGTCGCGCCGCCGCATTGCGAATTCCATGACTGCTTCTTCTTCCGCTCCTTCCCGCGGCCGTGTCGTGATCGGCATGTCCGGCGGCGTCGATTCCTCCGTTTCCGCCTGGCTGCTCAAGCAGCAGGGCTATGAGGTCGTCGGCCTGTTCATGAAGAACTGGGAAGATGACGACGATTCCGAGTACTGCTCCAGCCGGCAAGACTGGTTGGATGCCGCCAGCGTTGCCGATCTGGTGGGTGTGGATATCGAAGCGGTGAATTTCGCTGCGGAATACAAGGATCGGGTGTTTGCGGAATTCCTGAGGGAGTATTCCGCCGGCCGCACGCCCAATCCTGACGTGCTTTGCAACGCGGAAATCAAGTTCCGCGCTTTCCTGGATCATGCCATGAGCCTGGGCGCGGACTGGATTGCCACCGGTCACTATGCCCGGGTGCGTCGCGTGCCCTCAGGCCATGGCGTGCGCAGCGAATTGCTCAAGGCGCTCGACGGCAGCAAGGACCAGAGCTATTTCCTGCACCGGCTGAGCCAGGAGCAGTTGTCACGCGTGTTGTTTCCGCTGGGCGAAATTCCCAAGACTGAAGTGCGCCGTATCGCGGCGGAACTGCAGTTGCCCAATGCCACGAAGAAAGATTCCACCGGCATCTGTTTCATCGGGGAGCGGCCTTTCCGTGAGTTCCTCAACCGTTATCTGCCGACCCAGCCCGGCCCCATCCTGACGCCGGAAGGTGAACGGCTGGGCACCCACCAGGGCCTGGCCTTCCATACGCTGGGCCAGCGCAAGGGCCTGGGCATAGGCGGGGTCAAGGGACATCAGAACGAGGATGGCACCGCTCAGGCCTGGTATGCGGCGCGCAAGGATCTGAAGAAAAATGTTCTCTACGCCGTGCAGGGGCACGACCATCCGTGGCTGCTCAGCCACACGCTGACGGCGCAGGATGCCAGTTGGGTGGCTGGCGAACCGCCGGCGCCAGGGCGCTATGCCGCCAAGACCCGCTATCGTCAACAGGATGCGGCCTGCACCTTGACGGCGGACGGGCAGGGTGGTTTCACACTGACCTTCGATGAACCGCAATGGGCAGTGACGCCCGGACAATCGGCGGTGCTGTACCAGGGCGAAGTATGCCTGGGCGGCGGGATCATTCTCTGACGCAGAGCCGCGCCTGATAGGTGGGCAAGTAAAACAGCGTCCTGGCCGGAGAGCCAGGACGCTGTTTTTTCATGGAGGCTCTGCAGGCCAAATGCAACGGTGCGAAGGCTGGCACTGCCGGCAGCCTGTGGTCGGCTGGAGGCGCCGACCGGGTCGCTTTACTGCTGGGCGCTTTGCTGCAGGTTCTCGGCAAACGAAGGGCGGGCCAGCAGCTTTTCGTGCAGGCGCAACAGGTTGGCGTGGCTCGCACGCCAGTCCAGCTCGGGGAATTCCTGGTCCAGATGGCACAGCGCGCAGCCCACGGCGATATCGGCCAGGCTGAAATTCACGCCCATGCAGAAGGTCTGCTCGCCCAGTTGCTGGTTCATGACTTCGAGGGCCGCGTGCACGGTTTCGATTTGCCTGGCGACGATGTCCTCGCTGCGCAGGGCTTCGGGGCGGGCGCGTTCTTCCTGGATGGTACGGCAGGCATCGAGCAGGCCGTCCGCCAGTGCTTCCCAGCCCTTGGCGGCGGCGCGTTCGCGCCCCGAAGGCGGAATCAGGCGGCCGACAGGCGAGAGGGTATCGAGGTATTCGACAATGACGCGCGAATCGAAGAGGGCGGCGTCATCCTCCATGACCAGGCAGGGCGTCTTGCCCAGCGGGTTGTAGGTTCGTACCGATATTGAGCCGGTCGGGGCATCCTCGACGTCCAGCTGGACGTTGAGTTTCTTCTCGGCGAGGACGATCCGTACTTTACGTACGAAGGGATTGTTCAGCGAACCTAACAGTTTCATGAAAGCGACGTGATCAGGCAAATGCGGTGGCAGTATATCCCAGTGCGGTAAATCACCAGACGTACCCTGCCAAGACATCATGTGTCCGGAGCGGGGGGCCATGTTTCCATGGCGGCGGGCAGCATGCCGGCTTGAGCGGCAGTTAACTGCGTGCTATCCGGAACAAAGCGTGATGTTCCCGGAGCTGGCCGGATGCGGCAAGCAGCCGATGCGGCGAAATCATGCCATAGAGCGGCTCCACGGGAGTGTAGCCCGGCCGTGCACGGTTTCCGGATGCTAGAATCCAAGACTTCGCAAATTGTTGTTTTTTTGTCAGAAATCATGCAAATCGCCGATCAGATCAGTTCCCTCAATGCCCTGTCGCCGCTTGACGGGCGCTACGCCGGCCGGGGCGATGCCCTGCGTGGCCTGTTGTCCGAAGCTGGCTTCATGGCCCATCGGGTGGAAGTTGAGATCGCCTGGCTGATCGGTCTGTCCGAAGCCGGCCTGCCCGAGCTGCCACGCTTTTCCGATCGTGCCCGCCAGCGCCTGCTGGCCTTGGTGGAAAACTTCAGCGAAGCCGATGCCGCGCGCATCAAGGCTATCGAACGCACCACGAATCACGACGTGAAGGCGGTGGAATACTGGCTGAAGGAACAAGTGGCCGGGGATGAGGAACTGGACCGTGCCGCAGAGTTCATTCACTTCGCTTGTACGTCCGAAGACATCAACAACACCTCGCACGCGCTGATGCTGACCCGCGCCCGCGAGCAGGTGTTGCTGCCTGCCCTGGAAAAGGTCTACGCCAAGCTGGCGGCCCTGGCTGCCACGCACGCGGAACAACCGCTGCTGGCCCGTACCCACGGCCAGCCTGCCAGCCCTACGACACTGGGCAAGGAGTTTGCCAACGTCGCGGCCCGTCTGCGTCGTGCCATCGACAATGTCGCCAAGGTGCAGCCCCTGGCCAAGCTCAATGGCGCTACCGGCAATTACAACGCCCACTACTCGGCCTATCCCGAAATCGAATGGCCTGCCTTCAGCGCACGCGTGCTGGGCGACCTGGGCCTGACGCAGAACCGCCACACGATCCAGATCGAGCCGCATGACTGGATGGCCGAACTGTTCGACGCCGTGGCCCGTGCCAACACCATCATCCTCGACCTGGACCGCGACATCTGGGGCTATGTTTCGCTGGGTTATTTCAAGCAGCGCCTGAAGGAAGGCGAAGTTGGTTCCTCGACGATGCCGCACAAGGTCAATCCCATCGACTTCGAGAATTCCGAAGGCAACATCGGCCTGGCCAATGCCATGCTGCGCCACCTGTCGGAAAAGCTGCCGGTGTCGCGCTGGCAGCGTGACCTGACGGACTCTACCGTGCTGCGCAACCTGGGCGTGGCCTTCGGTTATGCATTGGTGGCCTATGACGCCTGCCTGCGCGGCCTGAACAAGCTGGAAGTCAATTCTGCCGCCATCGACGCCGATATCGACGCCTGCTGGGAAGTGCTGGCCGAGCCGGTGCAGACCGTGATGCGCCGCTATGGCCTGCCGCAGCCCTATGAGCAGCTCAAGGCGCTGACGCGTGGCAAGGGCATTACCCAGGAAGCGTTGCGTGAATTCATCTCCGGCCTGGCCCTGCCTGACGAACCCAAGGCCCGCTTGCTCGACATGACGCCCCGCAGCTACCTGGGTATGGCCGTCAGCTTGGCACGCGACCTGTGATAATTTTTTCTCGCAGGCCACTTGTGCTGTGTTTGAATTTACGTGCTATAATTTAATTCTTATCGCAGTACAGGTTTCGCCGGTGTAGCTCAGTTGGTAGAGCAGCGCATTCGTAATGCGAAGGTCGGGAGTTCGACTCTTCTCACCGGCACCAAAATGAAAAGGCCCAGTTCAATGAACTGGGCCTTTTTTCGTTCGCTGCTGTTGGAGCGGAGCCGCGCAGACTGTTCAGTGTTGATGTCCTGGTGCTGCAAGGCTTGATTGCGTCCTGCGCGTTTTTCTCCTTCCAGTATTCCCCTTGTGCGCTTGCGTGTTCAGCGCTGGCCGTAGCTGGTTTGTAGCGCGGGGATGCCAGCATGCCTTTCCCAGGTATGGCTCGGACGTTTTGAAGCCAAGGCTACGGCAGCCATCTGTTTGTGAGGACGGGCTGTGCCTGGCCGCTAGTTACCGGATAATGCCTGACGGTTTCTTCATTTTGATCAATAAGTGATCATTTTCTTCTATCTATTTGATTTTTATGGCACTTATTGATGTGTTCAAAGAGTGCCAACAGGCTTATTCACAGTTGCTGTGGGTAAATGGAAAAAAAGGACTAGGCGGCCGGTGTGGCAGGCCTTTGTGGCGGCGATAGTCTGTTGCAGGGGGAGATTGCCTGTGGAAAGCCTGGCTTTGCTGGTCCGGGAAGCGGAAAACAGGCCGGAAAACACTATCTGGTCAATGATTGATCAATGTGTTTCATCTCATTGTAATCATTGGGAGTTTTTTCCCTGTCCCACAAGTGCCAACATGCTTATTCACATTTGTTGTGGGTAACTGTCCCCAAGCTGGCGCTTCGGATGGATGGGCGAGGCGGCACACAGCTGGCTTGGGCAGGAACATTGCCCATCGGGGTTTGCGCCGGTCCGGTCTTGTCTCAGGCAGCTTTGCGCAAGGTGAAGTTCAGGCGCTGGGCGCCTAGCAGCGGGTGTGGGTCGCCCTTGAGCGGCAAAATGCCGTGATAGCGCATCCGGTCGGGGCCGCCCCAGACTACCACATCGCCGTGCAGCAGGGTGATACGAGCGGTGGGATCGGAGCGGAGCAGGCCGCCGAACAGAAAGGTAGCGCTCATGCCCAGAGATACCGAAACGATGGGGGCGCTGGCGTCGCGTTCGTTCTTGTCCTGGTGCAAGGCCAGGCGCGCGCCGGGAACATAACGGTTGACCAGGCAGGCATCCGGCTGGAAACCAGGGAAGCCGGCTTCGGTGGCTGCTTCGTGCGCCAGCTTGGAGAAACTGGCAGGCATGGAAGGCCACTCACGGCCATTGGCCGGGTCGGTGCGTGTGTAACGGTATCCCTGGCGATCGCTGGTCCAGCCGTAGCGGCCGCAGTTGGTGAGCGCCACCGACATGGTAAATCCGCCAGGCGTTTCCATATGGCGGAAGGCGGCTTGTTGCTCGATGGCGGCCAGGTCGGCGAGCAGGGTTTCAGCCCGTGCCAGCGCATAGCCGCGCAACACGATGGCACCCGGCTCCAGGCGGTCGCGCTGGCCGACGTGCAGGTCGGGAAAAAGGTCTGCGGTCATGGCGTTATGCTAGCGTGGATGGATTGTCCAAGGGGTTGCAGCAGGCTGGCAGGGCTGCAAAATTGCACTGTTTCTGACCAAAGAATGACAAGGCTTTGTAAGAATTAGTGTTTTCCCGTATATCCCCCATCTGCCAACAGGTTTATTCACAGTGATTGTGGGTAACTTGCAAACTGTGCATAACTTTGAAGGTGTTTGTAACTGGGTGGAACAGGGCGGGCCGTATAATCGAAGCCTTATGATGTCTTGCTGTTCAGGGAATGCCGTTCGCCATGCCAAAAACTACCGATGACCGCCCCCGCAAGCGCGTCAGGTTGTCGCCTGCCGTGCGGATCGAGCAAATTCTCGACGCCGCGCTGGTGGAGTTTTCCGACCACGGCTTTGGGGCGGCGCGCATGGAAAACATTGCCAAGCGCGTAGGCATGTCCAAGGCGGGGCTATATGCCCACTTCTCGGGCAAGGAAGCCATCTTCGAAGCGCTGCTGGAAAAAATCCTGGCTCCTGACTTTCCCAATGAGGTCTGGCTGCGTCAAGATGGCCGCACGCTGGAACAGGTGGTCGACGAGTACATGGATGAAATCTACTGCACGATTGGCGACCCCAAGGCCCTGGCGGTGTTGCGTCTGGTGGTATCCGAAAGCGGGCGGGTGCCGCAGCTGATGCAGAAATGGCGGACGGACCTGCTGCGCCATATTGAAGAGCAGCAGTGCATCATCAACCAGTGCACGTCCGATGGCAGTCTGCGCACCAGCGCACTGACCGATTGTTTTGCCATTGCCTTCTCGCCGGCGATCTATTGCGCCATATGGCAATTGATCCATGCGGATACCGATTGCACGGAATCGCTGGATGCAGTTCGCAAGGCCCACAAACAATTGATGCTGGACAGCCTGCGTCCCAAACAGGCGCCCGGAGCGGAAAAAGCCTAGGTGGCTTTGCCTGTGTTCAGACGACGGGCGTCTGCAGGACGGTTTCCTCCGCCCAGGGCTGGATCAGCACTGTCTGCGGAACGAATTGATACCAGGCCAGAAATGCCGTGGCACATACCATCCACAGCAACAGGGCGCGTCGGATTTTGCCGGCAAACAGCCAGACCACACACAAGGTTGCGCAGATAGCGATCACCATCGCCGCCAGTTCGCTCCAGCCTGCCGTTTGGTAGAGCAGCGTGCGGATACTCCAGGCGCTGGAGGCAGTCAGCAGCATGACAAACACCGCCGCCTGCATGAGATGCATGAGGCAGATCCTGGCGGTGCACTGACGGTCTGTAGCGGGAGTCGTCGTCGTAGACATGGCGGAATGGCACGAAAAGAAAACGGAAAGCCTGCGTAGCTTCAGTATTCAGGGCTCATGGAAGAGGCGGCTGCCATGGGAGTCATATGGCCGGACGATGGATATCGCACTGGCTACAGCAACCGTCAGCATGCGGTGATTTTATACCGACTTTTCAGTCGGTAAGGGTTTTTGTGCAGAGAAATTTTTTGTCGCCGGGCCGTTCAAGACAAAAACACTCCTTGGGGGCAGTTCAGCCGAAGGTGCAGCGTGGGGACTCATTTTTATCTGTCGCAAAATGTCATCCTCGCGCGCGGGGCAGGGAGGATGAGCAAGGGCGCGGGGAGCGTGGCGGGTGTTCCTGGCAGCGGCAAAACGGTTTACCATATAGTATAAGTTTTTTCTGTTATTACCATAGGTAATTAAGAGGTCGTTCATGAAAGACGCGCTCATCGAATCCTTCTATGACGCAGACACCGCGACGGTGACGCATATCGTCGCGGATCCGGATACCGGTCAGGCGGCGGTCATCGACAGCGTGCTGAATTTCGATGCCGCAGCTGGAAGGATTTCACACCAGAGCGCCGACCGCATACTGGCGCTACTGCGGTCTCGCGGCTGGCGCTTGCAGTGGCTGCTTGAGACCCACGCGCATGCGGATCATCTGTCGGCTGCCCCCTACCTGAAGGCCCATGCTGGCGGCGAGATCGGTATAGGCAGCCATATCCAGGACGTGCAGCGCGTTTTCAAGGGGATTTATCACCTGAGCGATCTTTCGACGGACGGCAGGGAGTTCGATCGTCTCTTTGACGATGACGAAGCTTTTTCACTGGGCCGGCTGACGGTGCGCGTCATGCATACGCCCGGCCATACGCCAGCATGCCTGACCTATATCATCGGCCGTGATGCCTTTGTGGGCGATACGCTGTTCATGCCGGACTACGGCACTGCGCGTTGCGATTTTCCCGGCGGCGATGCCGCCACGCTGTACCGATCCATCCGCCGGGTGCTTTCCTTGCCGCCCGAAACACGCCTGCACCTGTGCCACGATTACCCGGCAGAGGGCGTCGAGCCGCGCTGGGTGACGACGGTGGCAGAACAGCGGACAGGCAATATTCACGTGCACGATGGCATCAGTGAAGCAGATTTTGTGCGCATGCGTACCGACCGCGACCGCACCCTGCCCATGCCCAGGCTGATACTGCCCTCCGTTCAGGTCAATGTCCGTGCCGGCCGCTTGCCGGAACCTGAGGAAAATGGCGTGCGCTACCTGAAGTTGCCGCTGGACCAGTTCTGAGCCAGGTGGCCAGGCGGGGAGAGCGGCCGGTGTTGCACCGTCTGGGCAAGGCTGGAAACATCTGGCATTGCGCCATAGGTCAGTTTGCAGATACGGTCTAGAATCCCGGTTGGAATAAGTTCCATTTTCATCAACCAGGATGCACCATGAACCAACCGGACGCGGCACAGGCCGGCGCCATCGCTATTCCAGACAAGCGCCTGGTGCGCTTGACCATTTTCCTGAGCGTCAGCCTGTCGACGCTGGGCGTGACGATCATCCTGCCCATCCTGGCGCCCTTGATCCGCGAGTTGGGACTGAGTGAAAGCCAGGGGGGCTGGATGGTGTCGGTTGGGTCAGTCGTCATGGCGCTGTGTGGTGCATGGTGGGGGCGGCGCAGTGATGCGCTGGGCCGCAAGGCCGTGATTCTGGCTGGGTTTGCGGGCCTGTGCGGCAGCTACCTCGTCTATACCGTCATCATCGGTCTGGGGCTATATGGCGTCGTCGGTGGCATGGCGCTGTTTATCCTGTTGCTGGCAGGGCGGGCCTTCGTAGGCGCTTTCCTGCCTGCTGTGCCGACCGGCGCGCAGGCGTATATGGCTGACATCACCACGCCCGAGGAGCGCAGCAGCGGTATGGCCGTGATCGGGGCCGCCAATGGCGTGGGCATGGTTCTCGGACCGGCATTGGCGGGTACGCTGGCAATTTTTGGCCTGATCTGGCCCATGGTGCTGGCAACCGTGCTGCCGCTGTTTGCCTGGTTCGTCGTGCGCCGGGTGTTGCCTGCTGCACCGCCGCGCAGCCATGTGGACGGCCCTCGTCTGAGCCCGCTGGACGCCCGCATCCTGCCCTGGCTGCTGGTTGGCCTGATCAACATGCTCTGCATCGTGACCTTGCAGATCACTGCCGGTTTCTATTTCCAGGACCATCTCGGGCTGAGCGCGGGCAGTACTGCGCGTGTTCTGGCCGGGGCGCTGACGCTGGTGGGTGTGGTATTGATGCTTACCCAGTTTGTTCAGATACGTTTTCTGCAGTGGCAGCCGCGCCGGCTGGTCGCTGTGGGGGCGCCGCTGGTGGCGGTGGGCCTGCTGGTGCTGCTGCTGACCCGCAGCATGCAGGCCTATTACCTGGCCTATGCCTTCATTGGCTGCGGTGCTGGCATGATTTTTCCGGGTTTCATGTCTGGTGCGTCTGTCAGTGTCGACCGGCAGCACCAAGGGGCAGTCGCTGGTCTGGTGGCCGCCACGCAAGGGACGGCGGCCATCATCGCCCCGATCGCCAGCACGACGCTGTATGAAATGTCCTCGACCTGGCCATTTTCCGTCTTGGTCGGCCTGATGGCGGGAGCATGGCTGATCGCATTGTTCTGGTTGCGCCGGACGGGCGCGGGCGCAGCGGCCTGAGACGGCATGGGTGGTTCCCGGCAGTCCTCGCGCCTTTTGTGCCTTTTATGCCTCCGGTGCTTCTTGCACCCTGCATACCGGCCCGCCGGGCTAGGGCCGCTGAGCCGCGTCGGCGGGGCCGCGCATAGTTCCGGTATTCACAGGCAAATCCGGCTGCACGGTAAGCTGCCCGGAAGCCGGCAGGCTGGTGCGGCCCGAGCGCAGCGCACGATAGCGGTACGCGCAGGCCAGCAGGCCATGCGCGGCCAGCGGCACGGATAGCGCCAGCCATGTCAGTGTCTTGCCTGGCAGCACGGCACCTGCCAGCGCTGCCGGAACCAGCAGGCAGATGAGGGGCCAGCAACGCCAGCCTCAGCGGCGTCCCTCGGACATTCCACCCAGGGCGATCGTGCCGCAGGCCAGCAGCAGGAACAGCGCGGCCTGGCTCCACCACGAGGGCCACTGCCCCTCGGACCAGACATAGGCCACCACCACGCAGAACAGGATGATGCCGCCGCTGGCGACCAGCCACGCCGGGGCGGTGCTGCGCGGGGCTGGCGCAGCATTGGCGGGTTTCAGGCCCAGGTAGCGCAGCACGGGGTCATTGCTGGCGCGAAAGGGGTTTTCTGAAGGCGCCATGCCAATGACGCCATAGCTCAGCGGGGCATCTGCATGAACGCGTTCGAACGTGCCAAACAGTTTGTCCCAGAAAATGAAGCTGCCGCCGAAGTTTTTGTCGATGTAGCGCTCGTGGGTGCCATGGTGCACGCGATGGTGATTGGGCGTTACCAGCAGATATTCCAGCCAGCCCAGCCGTGGCGTGACGGCATTGTGGTTAAAGAGCTGGATGGAGTAGTGCAGCGTTGAAACAGCCACGAACATTTCTACCGGCATGCCCAGCAATGCCAGGATCAGGAAGAACGGGATGGAGGTCAGCGAGGAATACCAGGAGTTGCGCACGCCCAGGGACAGGTTGAATTTTTCACCCTGATGATGCACGACATGGACAGCCCAGAGCAGGCGGTAGCGGTGGTGCAGCCGGTGCAGCCAGTAGAAGCAGAAATCCCAGGCCAGGATGCCTGCCGTCCATTGCAGTGCCACGGGCATGCGGGTGAACCAGTCCAGGCTGGCATGGCTGGCAATCCAGCCGAACAGTGCGACTTCCATGCCGCGGAACAGCCAGAGCACGATGTGCCCGGAATTGAGGTTGAAGATCGTATCGCGCCAGTCATGGTCGGCGCTGCGGCGCCAATGCAGCCAGCAGGCTTCCGCCAGCACAATAAAGAGCATGAAGGCGATGGGCAGGGCCAATGCGTTCATTGCAGTGTCTCCCGTTGGGCAGGATGATTGGCGGAGCGGCAGGGGGCAGTCCGGCGCGCTGCTGCAGCCGGCAGCGCGCGCTTGCCAGCCAGGCCGCAATACATTGCTGCGGCCTGGCCCAGCAACAGCCCGGCGATCAGGTCAATGAAAAGATGGCGGCGCAGGACGATGATGGATAGGGCAATCAGCCCGCCCCATAGCCAGAGCGCGAGATTGTAGGTGCGTGTACGAGTCTGCGAGCCATCCCGGTACAGCGCGTGCACGCACAGCAGCGTCAGTGCGGCATGTAGCGAAGGCAGGCAATTCTGGGGGGAGTCCACTTGCATCAGGCCGTGCAGCAGCCAGCCTGATATCGTGCCCGGGTCTGGCGCAGGGTAGGCGGCCAGCGTGGTGGGGAACAACATAAAGCACAGCCAGGCGGCAGCGGCGCAGCATTGCATGGCCGCCGCCAGCGCATATTGCCGTTGCGGCGGGCAGCGCAGGTAGGCCAGCGGCACCAGGATGAACATTGAAAGGTAAGGCCAGACTGCCAACGGATGGAAGGGCAGCAGACGATCCGGCAGCAGCTCCGGCAGCGAGCGCCCGGCACCTTGCAGCCAGTGGGCACTGCCGTAGGCCAGGCCGATGGCCCCCCAGCCGATCAGCATCAGCCACAGGCGCTGCGGCAGCCAGCCGGGGCCGCAGCCACGCAGCAGGGGCAGGAACCGGAAAGTGCGGGCGCCCGGGCGGGTTTCATGGCCAACGTCTTGAACCGGTTCTGTCATGGCGACTCCCGTTGCGCCGCAGGCGTGTCCTCATGCCGTAAGCGGCGGATGCGGCGGCGTTTCTCGTGTGCGGCCTGTGCTGGTACTGCATCGGCCAGCGTCCATTGCAGGCTGGCCGTGTCTACGCCATGGCGTTCAAACAAACCGGTCAGCGCGGCCTGGCAGCGTTGCAACTCGGCGGGCGAGCAACCGGCCGCATGCAGGGCCAGGGCGGTGTCCCCGTGCTGCCACAGGCGATAGTCTGCCTCCAACGGCAGGGACAGGGCCAGTACGCGGCTGCAGACATCGGCAAACAGCGTGACATGTCCGCCCTTCAGGGCTGGCAAGCGCAATTGGTCGTCGCGTCGGCCTTCGATGGCTTCCAGCGCCAGGGTCGGGCGGCCGCATGGGCAGGGCGTGGCGCGCAGCGTCAGGATGTCATCCAGGCGGTAGCGCACGATAGGCTGTGTCCGCCGGGTGAAATCGGTAATGATGGGCTGGAATCTCCGTTCATCCAGCCATTCCGGTTCGATATGGATGAACTCTTCGTTCAGGTGCAGGCTGCCATGTTCGCAGGTCGCGCCCAGGAAACCTTCGGTTGCCTGGTAGACCTCGGCCACTCGGGGAAACCGTTGCTGCAGGGTTTCCCGTTCCTGGTGTTCCAGCACTTCGGCGACGGAAATTACCATGGGCGGCGGAATGTCGATCCGGCCTTGCTCCAGCGCCTGGGCGAGCGCGCCCAGTACTTGCGCCGGCGCGACGATGATGCTCGGGCGATAGGTTTCCAGGCGGGCATATTGCCCGTCCAGCGGCTGGAACAGGTCGAAGAACTCCAGCGTCAGCCAGCGGCTGTTCACGCCTTGGTACAGCGAATTGTCGGCGCGCAGGAACAGCGCGACGCGTTCACCGGCGAACAGGCCGCGCGGCAGCAGGCGGGCAAGGATGGTGCCTGCCCATTGGTTGCGCTCTGACGGGCTGGTCACAAACAGGCCGCGGCGTCCGGAGGTGCCGGAAGACAGGCCGGGGCTGTAGGCGCCAGCCATTTGGGAGAAATCTCGGCTGCGTTCGGCATTCAGCGCGCATGCCAGCAGTTCGTCACGCCGCAGGCCTGCGGTATTCATGCGATCGAACTCGGCCATCATCAGCGCCTTGTCCATGAGTGGCCATTGCGCCAATGGCAGGCCGATGAAGGGCTTGAAGTAAGGACTATGGCGCAGCACTTCATGCTGGAAGCGCTGCAACTGGCGTTCCTGGTGCGCCAGCAAGGCGGTGCGACTGGAAAACCGCAGGCGCCGCGCGCGCTGGTAGTGCCACAGTGTTGCCAGGGTATCCCGCAAGCGGCCCATGTCAGATATCCCCCTCGTGGCTGAGCAGGATGCGTACCTGGCCACCATGATGCAGTTCGCCCAGGCGTCTCAAGGTATCGTAGTAGGCGGGCACGTCATGCAGGACGAGATGGGCCAGTCGCGAGGGAGGCGTGCCGTCGCGGTAGCTGGCCGGTGCCCAGGCAGCGTCGCTGGCCAGCAGGGTCCAGCCGCCCGAAGTCTGCACGAATGCGCCCAGGTGCCCGGCGGCGTGGCCGGGCAGCGCGACGATGAAGACTTCATCCTCCGCGCCGGGCAGCGTCCACCCCTGTTCGAACGGTTGCAGGGCGGCCGGCAGGCGCACGGCGGGCAGTTGTTCCACTGCACGCATGCGCGTTTCGAAATCCTCGGGAATCAGGCCTGGAACGTAGGCCTGGCGCAATGCAGCCCAGCCGCGCAAAGGGCGGGTGGCAGTCCAGCCGGTGCCGGAGCAGTAAATCGGAACGCCGGGGAAATCGCGTAGCCCGGCAATATGGTCGCCATGAAAATGCGACAGCAGAATGCCATCCAGCTCGCCAGGAGTGACGCCGTCGGCCCGAAGCTGGCGCACCAGCGCTTCTTCCTCATCAAAATGAACGGGCGTGACACGCCGGTACAAGCTGATCAGCCCACGCCGCGTCTGGGTATGGAAATGGCTGGCATAGCCGGTATCCCAGATCCATTGGCGCTGGCGTGTGCGTATCAGCCACGCGCGTGCAGGAAAACGGCAGATGCGCAATCCGGCACCGCGCAGGGCCATGCAGGCCGGATGTGTGCAGTAGCCGGCGATGTAGGTTTGCAGCTCAGCCACCGATGCCTCCGTCGGCATCAGCGCCGCGCAGCCAGGCGGCTGTCAATGCGACAGCCGCCTGCAGACCGACGGGGGGCTGATAGCCCAGTTCGTTGCGGGCGCGCGCCTGGCTCAGCGTCATATCGAAATTCACGGCGCCAACGCTGTAGCGCGTCAGCATGGGTTCGCGTCCGCTGATCCTGGCGGCGGCTTCCATTGCCGCCGCAGCGGCATGGAGCAGTCCATAGGGAACGGATTGAATGGAGATGGGGAGCTTCAGTTCGACTGCCAGCAACTGGTGCAGAATGTCGGCAAGCCGCACGGGCTCGTGGTTGCTGATGTTGTAGGCGCGCCCATTGGGCAGCGAGGCTTGTGCAGTCGCCAGCGCCATGGCGTGCACCACGTTGCCGGCATAGGTCATGTCCAGCAAAGCGGTGCCGCCCCTGGGCAGCTTGAGCGTGCCGCCGGCTGCCCCTTTCAGTTGCGCGAGCAGGCGCGGCAACAGGACGCGGTCGTGCGGCCCGAAAATCGCGCGCGGACGCAGCAGGGTAAAGCGGGTAGGGCTGTCCGCTGTTGCCAACGCGGCGAGCGCCACTTCGGCCTCATGCTTGCTGCGGGCGTATTCGTTGGCGAAACGGGCAGCGCGGAAATCTTCGTCGACATCGTAGCGGTGCTGGAAATCGAAGTAGAGCGACGGTGTGGATATATGGATGAAGCGCGGTACGCCGGCGCGCATGGCGGCGCGGGCCAGCGCCATGGTGGCGTCGACATTGATGCGCCGGAAGTCGCGAGCAGGGCCCCAGGGCGAGGAGAGCGCGGCGCAGTGCCAGATGGCCTCGACGCCAGCGACCAGCGTATCCAGTTCCGCGGCGCCCGCGTCAGCCAGGTCGCAGCGCTGGAACGGGATACCCTGTGCCGCCAGGGTGGCGCCCGCAACGGGGTCGCGGCCAGTGCCCCGGACGGCATGTCCGTGCTGGCACAGCCACTGGACGGCATTGCGCCCCAGGCCGCTGGTTGCGCCTGTCACGAGAATGCGCGCGCCGGGACGTAGCGCGGGCGACGCAGGGGAGGCCGTATTCATAGTTGCCAGACCAGGCCGGCCAGCGTTAACCCGGCGCCGGTGCCGATCAGCGCAGCTGGTGCGCCCCGAGGCAACCGACCGCTGCCATGGGCCTCGTGCAGTGCCGTGGGCAGGGACGCAGCAACCTGGTTGCCGTGCGTGGCATAGATATCGACCAGCTTGTCGTTGTCGATGCCCAGGCGCTCGCGCATGTGCGACATGCCCAGGTGGCTGGCCTGGTGGGGAATCACCCGCTCAATATCTGCCAGTGTCAGGTGCGCGGCGGACAGCAGGCCATCCAGCATGGCCTGCATCAATGGCGCAGTCTGCCGGAACAACCGAGTTCCCTGCATCTGGAACAGGAAATCGGAGTCTTCCATGCCGCTGCGCGGATTGCGGCGCGTGCCGCCTGCTCGGATTTCGCAAAGCGCGGCATGGCTGGGATGGGTGTGCTGGCGGAAGCCCAGCAGGCGTTGCATCCCGTTACCTTTTTCGACAATGGCGCACGCGGCACCGTCACCAAAGATCAGGGATGACTTCGGATTCTGCCAGTCGACGCCACGCGATGCCAGGTCGGCGCAGACAATGGCAATCCGCCGGTAGGCGCCGCTGTTGAGCAAGGCTGCCGCCGTGTGCAGGGCAGTGATGAAGCTGACACAACTGGCGTTGATGTCGAAACCCGGCGTGCCGTCAGGCAAGCCCGCCTGTGCCAGCACATGGGCGGCCGAACATGGCAGCGCCTGCACCGGAATGGCGCTGGCGCTGATCAGCAGGTCTATGGAGGCCGGGGCGATATCGCCCTGGCGCAGGGCGTCGTGCAAGGCCTGTGCCGCCAGCACGGCCTGGTCGTCCCCGGGATCGGCCAGGTGGCGCGACTGGATGCCGGATTGGGCCAGGCTGTAGCCCTGCGGGCGTCCCAGCCTGAGATCGAGCTCCGCGGCAGTGATGCGCTGGCCGGGGAGGGCCTTGCCGGTGGCGATCAACGTCATTGGCAAGGGGGTAATGAATGAAGATTGGTCTGGCATGCCTGCTTTCTAATCCTGCTGTCGCCGCAAGGCAAGAAAAGCGGGCAGCGGGACCGATCTCAATTATCTCAAATTGTATGTCCGGCGCCCAAGATTCCGTGCATGCAGCTGCCTGTGGATTGCGCAATGTTTGCTCACGGCCTGGAAAGCCGCATGTTTGCTCATTGTTCACGGAATGCCCAAAGGATGTTCCCAGGGTTGTTCACAATGTGTGTGTGTAAACTGGATTTGGCTGCGCACAGGCCTGACGGCATCCATGCAGGCACTGCAAGATATCCACAGTCTCATGGGAAGGCTTGCAGGAACTGTTCGCATGAACAGTGTTTTTTCCACAATTTGTGCATTGCAAGAAAAAAAGACACGGTCCGGAGCCGGACTGTGTCTTTTTTGAGCAGGGAATTCCAGATGCTTGAAATAACAGCGTTTTTTTTCATCATCTGAGGTCTGCCAACAGGGTTATTCACAGAAGTTGTGGAAACTCTGGCTGTGACGCCTCCTGGGCGATCTATCCACAAGGAAGGCCGTGCCCGACCGCCTTCCTTGCGAAGCAGAAGGACTTACTTGCCCCAGTTCCAACCTGTCAGCGGGACATAGACCTGCACGCCATACTGAACCGGCTGCGAGATTTCCGTGCTGGAGAACGAGAAGTTGAAGTCGTAGGTATCGAAGTTGCGGTCACTGTCCCAGAATGCCGGTTTTTCTGCGCGTTGCGGTGGCATCGGGGGCAGGACCATCTTGAAGACGACTGATTCTCCGGCCTTGATGACATTGGGCAGGCCTTCGAAGCGTGGCTGGTAGTTCGCAGCATTTTCGAAGTCACTGCTGTAGTGGGCGGGCGTCTTGCCATCGCTGGGCATGAACTGCTTGACGCTCGTCGAGACATCGCTGATGGGGAAGTCCTTGCCGACAGCCGTCAGACGGTAGTACTTCACGGTGCCGCCGTTCTTGAAGTCGTTGTAGAACGCCTGCCTGCCCGCCATGTCGTTGGGGGAGGTGCCAAGGTCCAGTGAAGATGTGCGGCCATCGAGACGGCTCACCGTATTGAAGCTGTTGGGGTCCTGTTCGCCGACGACTTCCTCGTAGCCGGATGCGCCTTCCACACGCAGGGATTCCAGTGTGAGGGCAGAGGCATCCGCCGGTGCTGGTTCGACGCGTACCACCAAGCGCTGAACCTCGGTCAGTTCCGAGCCATCGGACACCTGCAGGGTGAATTTATAGTCTCCCGGAACGTCTATATTGCAGATCTTCAGCGACATGCGGTTGAACTCGACCGGATTGCTGAACGACGGCTGGATATTGCTGCCAGACGGTTGTTCGACGGAAAGGCGGTAGTAGAGCTGATCGCCATCGGGGTCTAGCGCCGTCGCCTGGATGATCAGGTTTTCGACGTCACCCATCTTGAGGGTATTGCCCCAGCCCAGCTTGGTGGATGCCAGGTTGCCGAAGTCGCAAGCCAGACCATCCTGCGCCTTGGTGCCGTTGGTAATCAGGGTGTAGCGGTAGATGCCTGCCTCTTCATCCAGCGTACCAGGCGTGGTTCCGATGAAACGCGCCACAGGGGGATTGTTCCTGGCCTTGACCATCACTTTGCCGACCTTCGGATAATCCGTCCATTCCGAGGCGCGGCTGGGCGTGCCCGTACTGTCGTAGACGATCAACTCCGCTTCATAGGCGCCAGCGACGTCTGGCACGAAACTGGCGCGCGCTTCATTGGCGTGCTTGAGTTCCGCCTGGCTGCTGGACGGTTTCATGGCCCAGCGCCATTGGTATTTCATGCCATAGGTGCCGTCGTCCGGGTCGGAGCTCTTGGTGCCGTCGAACCATGCTTCGATGCCGGTCATGACACTGCTGGTATCGGTACTGACCACAGCTTGCGGACGGCGGTTGGCGCCACTGCGTACGTGAACGGTCTGGGAGGTGCGTTGGCTGTCCACCTGACCGTCATTGACGGTCAGGTACATGGTGTAGTAGCCCTCGACCGGGCTGCCCGTTGCGTCGCCAGTGGTGGTCGGACGGAAGCTCAAGGTGTTGCGGCCGGTGTAGCCGCTGACGTCGGGACGGGTGAAGCCAGCCGGCGTATCACCCCATTCCCATTTGTAGGTCAGACTATTGCCATCCTTGTCATAGGAATCGCTGAAAAAGTAGATGTAGGCAGAACTGGTTTTGCTGGCGCTCAACAGCTCCGCTTCATTCAGCGGATAGTAGTCGCGCAGCACGGCGACGGGCGGAGTGTTGGCGGCGCCTTCAGGACTGCTCACGGTGACGGTGGCACGTGCGGGCGAGCTGAGGCTCGTTCCATCGAAGGCGTACAGGTCCAGGTTGTAGGAGCCAGCAATATCTGCCGAGAAGGTCGGGGTGGCCGTGTCGGCGTTTTTCAGCTGGACATTCGCGTAGGCGGTCTGGGGGCCATTGGCGAGATAGGGCGATAAGCGCCAGCTGTATTGCAGGGTATCGCCGTCCGCATCATAGCTGTTCGAGGCGTCCAGCTTGATGGCTTGGCCCGTGCTGCCCGTATAGGGGCCGCCTGCCAAGGCGACCGGCTGTGTATTGGCCTGAGAAGCGTGAATGGAAATCACGAACTCGTTGCTGCTCTTGCGGCCGTAGGTGACGACCAGCCGTGCCAGGTACACGCCGGGGATGTCCGGGGTGAAACCGGGCTTGGCTGAATAGGCGTCGAAAAGCTGTACGGCTTTGCCGTTGGGATCGGTGACACTCCAGTTGTAGCTCATGCCCTGTACGTCGCCCCCTGCCGGCGGCGTGCTGTCGCTGCCGTCTAGTTGCGCCCAGCCATTGACCAGGGCATTGACGGTATCGGTGGGGCCTGCGGCGATAGGCTCCGTACTGCCAGCGGTAACGAGCACGCGGCTATGGTTGCTGCTGCCGGATGCGTTGCTGACCACCAGGTCCAGCTCATAGCGGCCGGCGAGGTCGGCGACGAAGCTCGGCGTGGCGCTGTCTGCCTTGCTCAGGACGGCATTGCTGCCTTCGGGCTTGCTCACCAGCGTCCAGGTGTAGCTGGTTGCGGCAGTGCTGCCGCCGCCATTGAGCGTCACGGTTGCGCCAACCTGCACGGATTGCGCTGTGCCGGCATTGGCGACCGGCGTGGTGGCACTCGTGTCGCTGCCGGTCCAGTCGTCGGACGCGCCGTTGCCGCCGCCGCAGGCGGCCAGAACCAGCGCGGCACCGAGGCTCAACGCAAGATTGCGGATAGTGGGTTTCATTGAAGGTTCCTCGGGGTCGGAATCAGAATTGCAGGGTGACGCCCAGCCTGGCGGTACGGCCGGGCGCGGGGACCAGGCCCAGGCTCAGTGCATCCAGGTAATAGCGATCGGTGATGTTGTCGATGTTGAAGTCCACGCTCATGTTGTCGTTGACGCGATAGGTGGCGAACACGTCGAAGATCCGGTACGAATGCCAGGGCACGGGGCGCAGGAAACCATTGCGCGTGTCGTCGAAGGCGGTGGGCATGTTGCGCTGGCCCATGAACGTGCCGCGCACACCCAGCATCAGGCGGCGGTCGAACAGCCGGGTGCCGATGCGCGACGAGGCATGCCAGCGCGGCGGAATCATGTTCGTGACGTAGCTGTTGGCCAGGCCGTAGTCGGTGCAGTCATAGCGCCGGTAGGAAGCATGCTCGCAGACCGCGATATGGTTGTAGCGGGTGCCTGCGGCTTCGAAGAAGAACACGCCGGCGTCGTATTCCACCGACAATTCGGCGCCGCGCACGCTGACCTTGTCGATGTTGCGCATGCGGAAGACGTTGCGGCTGTCGGTATCTTCCCAGCCGTAGCTGACGGTACGGGTGAGGTAGTCCGAGGTGGTGTTGCTGAAATAGGCCAGCTTGACGCGCAGCTTATCGGTGTCGGTGAACACCGCGTCGCGCAGCAGGTTCATGCCGATTTCACGGTTGTAGGCATGCTCGGGCTTGAGGTCTGCGCCGATGGTCGGAGCGACGGAGAAGCCGCTGGTATTTTCGAACAGGCTGGGCATGCGGATTGCTTCGGCGTAGCGCAGATACACTTGCAAGCCGTCCGTAGGTTCCCAGGTCAGGCTGGCCAGCGGCGTGGAGCCGCTGTTGCGGCTGCTGTAGAACACCGGCAGGCATTTGCCGAACGCATCAACGGCTTCGCACCAGGCACTGCCGGCGGCCGGCGTCTGGGCCTTGTGATCTTCGGACTTGTAGCGGCTGTAGCGCAGGCCGGCATCCAGCGTCAGGGAAGGCAGCACTTCCCATTTGATGGCGGTGAACAGGTTGTACTCGCGCCGTTCGCCGGCACGGGCATCGCCGTCTGTGCCGAAGATGTCCGTG
Organism: Kerstersia gyiorum; assembly: GCF_004216755.1. Lineage (GTDB taxonomy): Bacteria > Pseudomonadota > Gammaproteobacteria > Burkholderiales > Burkholderiaceae_B > Kerstersia > Kerstersia gyiorum. The sequence continues at coordinate 22,716 of NZ_SGWZ01000003.1, read as the reverse complement.
CCATTGCCGGCCTTGCCGTCCGGGCCCACGGTTTCGCGCTGCAGCGAGAAGCCGTAGCGCCATTCCGGCATGCCCCAGACGTCGAAGCGCGAGGTGTTGCTGATATCGAAGCCGGTGCGCTTGTAGCGCTCGGTGACGTTGCTGGATTCCGTCGTGATGCCGCTGGCGAAATCGCCGGAGACGGCATAAAGATCGTTATTGCTCTTGGTGTTGGTATGCCACAGGTTGGCCTTCACATCGAAGAAGGCATTGTCCGCAGGCGTCCAGCGGTAGCGGCTGGTATAGGTATTGGCCGTGACATGACTGTTGTTGGTCTGGGCAATATCATTGGTCCACAGCAATTGCGACGGCATTAATTCGCCGTAGCTGCTGTCATAGCGCAGCCAGCTCAGTTCCAGGTCGTGGTCGGCGGGCAGCAGGAACTTTGCCTTGACCAGGGTCGATTCGCTTTCGAAATTGGTATTGGCAATGCGTTCGCCGCCACGGAAACGCGTGGCCCCCTGCAGTTCGGGACGGACTTCCGTATAGAAAGGCAGTTTGCGCTGGTCGGAAAAATCGACGTACGGCGTAGGGCCGTGCGTACCGGCGTAATAGTTGCCCTGTTCGCGGCGTGCATAGGCCGCCACCAGGTCCACCGCCGCGAAGCGCTGCGCCAGCGCAATGCTGCCCGCCCAGCTCTTGGGCTTGTACCAGTCCGGTCGGTCCATCCCTTCGTTGGAGGCAAAGCGGCGCGGCATGGCATGGGTACCGCCGCCGGGCCTGGCTTCATTGCAGATTTCCGGGCTGGAGCAGTTGATGCGCCAGGCGCCGTTGTCCACGCCGCCGCCGCGCAGGAAGTAGCCGGAGGGCGTGCCGGGTTCCGGCGCCGACCCGCTGTTATTGCCTATCATCTGCCCGCGCACGCGCACGCCGAAGGTCTGCCCGTCGCGCAGGATGTCATCTGCACCTATGGTACGGGCGCTGACCAGGCCGCCGGTGGCGCCTTCGCCGCCCGCCGACATGGTGGGGCCTTTTTCGATCAGGATGCCGCCGATCAGGTCGGGGTCGATATAGCTGCGCGAGGACACGCCGGAATAGCCGCGATAGACCGTGGTTTCCTGGCGGGCACCATCGACCAGCACGGGGACGCGGCCCTGGCCCTGCATGCCCCGGATATTCACGTCCAGGCCGCCGGAGTTGCGGTTTTCACCGATCAGCACGCCGGGAATGCCCTGGAAAATATCGCCCACGGACGTCCCGCGGAACAGTTCGATGTCATCGCGAGACAGGACTTTCATCGAACTGGCGCTGCGAAACGGCAAATCCTTGTCTGTGTCGTCAGGCGCGGCCCCCTGGACTTCGATATCGCTGAACTGGAAGATGCCATCGCGCGTGGCGGGAGCGGCTTCCAGCGTATAGCCGGTGGCGCCGGCTCGTGCGCTCAGTCCGCTGCCGTTGAGCAGTTGCTCCAGGCCGGCGCGGACGGTATAGCTGCCTTCCAGGCCGCGTGAGCTCAGGCCCTGCACCTGCTCGGGCGTGAACGAAAGATTCAGGCCGGACTGACGCGCGAACTGGTTCAGGCGGTCGGCAAGCGGGCCAGGAGCGATGTGATAGGTCTGGACGCTATTGGCGCTGTTTTGTCCCTGAGCCTGTACCGGCTGCTGCGGATAGGCCAATACCAGTGCCGCTGCCAGCGCCAGCGGCGGGCAAAGACTGAAGGCGCGGGAGCGCGCACCGGGCGCGGTGCGGAGTGTAGGGGCTGACTGTCGGCCAGGAGGATGGAGGGGCATGACGGCAAGATCCGGAAGTGTCTTTCCTTCTATGCCGTACGAAAATGCAAAACCCGACAAAAATTTCTACGCGATTCATTTCCATTCCTATTCCGGCGATAGCCGGACGGCAATGGCAACGCGCGCCGACAGGTTTCAGGCCTGGGCCCTTACTGTCGTCCAGTAACGTGTGCGCTGGCCGATTTCCACCGGCAGGACGCGTGGCAGCAAGGCCAGCAGGCTGTCCGTATCGCGCAATTGATACGTTCCGGAAATACGCAACGAGGCGATCTCCTGCGTCCAGTCCAGGCGTCCGTGGCGGTAGCGTCCGACTTCCGCCAGGAAGTCCGACAGCAGCATGTTCTGTGCGACCAGCTGGCCTTCGGTCCAGGCCAGCATGTCCATGCCCGGATTGGCGATGGGCCGGGCCGCAGCGGCAGTCAGTAGGTAGTCGCCGGGGGCGGGCGCCAGCGTCGGGGTCGGCATGTGCCGTCCTTGCGCCGGGACCGTTCCGGTTTCTACATGCAACTGGCTGCCGTTAGCCAGCTGGCGCACGGAAAAGTGGCTGGCCCTGGCGTCCAGCCTGCCGTCACGGGTTTCCACGCGCAAGGGCATGAACGGCGTGTCGTGCCGGGCCGTGACGCTGTTCAGACTGATCTCGCCGCGATCCAGCAGAATCAGGCGTTCGTCCGGGCCGAAACGCAGGCGTATCGCGCTATCGGTATTGAGGTGCAGGCGCGAGCCGTCGTCCAGTGTGAGCAGGGCGCGCTGGCCGATGCTGGTGGCGTGGTCGGCGCGCAGGCGCTGCCAAGGGGTGTATTCGTGTGCGATCCAGCCTGCGGGAACGGCCAGCGCCAGCAGGCTGCCGAATTGTCCCAACGCACGGCGGCGTGACAGGCGATTGGTCGATCGGTGCAGCAGCGTGGACGGGCTGACCGGCAATCCGGAGGGAACCTGTTGCACGTGCTGGCGCAATTGGCTGTAGGAAGACTGTACCGCCTGCCAGGCATGCTCATGGGTGGGATGGCGCTGGCGCCAGTTCATACAGGCTTGCTGCAGGCTGGCATCGCCGGGCTGGGATTGCAGGCGTACCAGCCAGAGAATCGCCTGTTTTTCCAGTTTCTCGTTGCCCGTGGACATGGCGATACTCATGCCGAACGCTGCATCAACTGGTGGCAGTGGAACAGTGCGTCTGCCATATAGCGTTCCACCGTGCGCACGGAAATACCCATCTGGCCGGCAATTTCGGTGTAGCTCATGCCGTCGAGCTGGGCCATCAGGAAGGCGGTGCGGGCCTTGGGCTTCATGGCTTCGATCAGCCTGGCGAGCTGCTGCAGGGTTTCGAGAATCAGGGTGTGCTCTTCGGGAGACAGCGCCATTGGTTCGGGCTGTTGCGCCAGGGCATCCAGATACGCCTGCTCCAGCGATTGGCGGCGCCAGAAGTCGATGACCAGGCCATTGGCAATGGTCTTCAGGTAGGCGCGTGGTTCCTTGAGTGTCTGGCCGTCCAGCGGTTGGACCTGGTTGCGAGAAAGCATGCGCACGAATGTGTCTTGTGCGAGGTCGGTCGCCTGGCTGGGGTTGCCCAGTTTGCGCGCCAGCCAGCGGAATAGCTCGCCATAATGCGCACGGTAAAGGCATTCAATAGTGCTGTGGTCGGCGGAGGCCTGGCGCGACATGGTCTGGCAGTGGCGTAAGGAGCAGTTCGGTGGAACGATGGAGCGGCAAGGACAAGTCGTATGAATCAGGTAGGCTTGCCTGGCGATTGGAGATGCGTGCTGTCCAATTCTTTATGCTATAGAAAATGAAACTTATTATCAATAGTGGTCTGGAAAATACAACAAATGGCGCGGCGTTTTTCCTCACACCGCGGCGACGGCGTCCTTCTCCGGCAACGCGGGCGTCAGCTATGATCGGCAACAGCAGTCATGCGGCCTGCACAAGGAAAAATAGAATGAAGACCATAGACCTCAACAGCGATCTGGGCGAGAGCCTGGGCGCATGGAAAATGGGTGACGACGCTGCCATGCTAGACATTGTCAGTAGTGCGAATGTCGCCTGTGGCTATCATGCTGGCGACCCGGCCGGCATTCTGGCAACCCTGGAGGCAGCGCGCCGGCGTGGCGTGACTGTGGGCGCGCATGTCGCCTATCCTGACCTGCTCGGATTCGGCCGGCGCAATATGGATATCGCCAGTGCCGACCTGACGGCAGGCGTGATTTACCAGATCGGGGCGCTGCAGGGGCTGGCCCGGGCTGCTGGCTTGGCGGTGCGCTACGTCAAGCCGCACGGCGCGCTCTACAACACCATTGCGCATGACAAGCGCCAGGCCATGGCGGTGATCGCAGCCATCCGGGCCATAGACACCAGCCTGACGCTGGTGGTGCTGGCTGGTTCGCCGCTGGCAGCGTGGGCGGCCGATGCAGGCCTGCGCACAATGGCAGAAGCCTTTGCCGACCGTGCCTACACGCCCCAGGGAACCTTGTTGTCACGCCGCGATCCGGGCGCCGTGTTGCATGATCCGGGATTGGTGGCCAGGCGCATGCTGCGTCTGGCTGAGGAAGGCGTGATCGAGGCCGTGGACGGCAGCCTGGCGCCGGTGGTGGCGGATTCCATCTGTGTGCATGGTGACAGCCCGGATGCCGTGGCCATGGCGCGCGCGGTACGCGATACCTTGCAACAGGCAGGGGTGGCGGTGCGCGCTTTCGCCTGATGGCGAAGGCGATCTTCTCATGCCATGCTATGTCGGCCGAGCCGAGCATGAGCGGTCATGATCGCCGAGCCGCGACGGGTTTCCCTGGTCGTTGCCGGCCTGTTTGTCCTTGATTGAGACTGGAGTGTTGCCCTTGCGTTTTCTTCCTGTCAATTCGCATGCCATGCTGGTCGAGCTTGAAGATCTGGCGCAGGTACTGGCCTTGTTCGAGGCGCTGCAGGCCGAGCCTCTTCCGGGTGTCGAGGAACTGGTGCCGGCAGCGCGTACCGTGCTGGTGCGTTTCCAGCCCGCATTGATCTGCCGCGAGGTGTTGGCCGGGCACATTGCGGCGTTGCGTACGCAGACTGGCGCGCAACAGCCAGGCGAACTGGTGGAAATTCCGGTGCGCTATGACGGCGAAGACCTCGACGAGGTGGCCCAATTACTGGGGCTGAGCCGGGAAGAAGTGATACGGCGTCACACAGGCAGCGCATATAGCGTGGCCTTTACGGGCTTTGCGCCAGGTTTCGCCTATCTGGCCGGTGGCGATCCGGTATTCGACGTACCGCGCCGAACAAGCCCGCGCACTCGAATTCCGGCGGGAGCCGTCGGCCTGGCAGGCCGGTTCAGCGGTGTTTATCCGCAGGCCAGTCCAGGCGGTTGGCAGATTATTGGCGTGACCGATGTGCCCATGTGGGATGCCACGCGCGCCGTACCGGCCCTGCTGCAACCGGGAATGCGGGTGCGCTTCATCGAGCAACGCGGGCCTGTCGGGGCGCCGGTCTTCAGTCGCTCCGGCCAGCATCAGCCGCACTCCCGTCCCCAGGCCCGCTTGCCGGCCGTCGGGTCCGTAACGGCTGCGGCTGCCACCGGCATGTCCGCTTGCGTGATGCGTCAGCCGGGGTTGCTGGCGCTGTTCCAGGACCAGGGGCGGCCAGGGCTGGCGAGCCAGGGCGTCAGCGCTTCGGGCGCGCTGGACCAGGCGGCGCTGCGCGAGGCCAACAGGCTGGTCGGCAACGCGGCAGGCACTGCCTGCATCGAGTTCGTGCCCGGTGGTTTTGAAATCGAATGCCAGGGCGATGTGGTCATTGCTGTGACCGGCGCGGACGCGCCGCTGATACTGCGCGACCGTGAGGGGCGCCATGCCGGCCTGCCCAGCCATCGCCCGCTGGCATTGACCGATGGCGAACGTTTTCAGGCCGGTCCGGCCCGGGCCGGCAGCCGGGCCTATCTCGCAGTGCGTGGCGGCTTTGCCGTTGAGACATTCCTGGGCAGCGCCTCGAGCGATACCCTGGCCCATATCGGCCCTGACGCCTTGCGGGCCGGAGACAGGCTACCTGTGCTGCCCGCCCGCCACGGCTGCGTGGGCGAACCGGCTGTGTCCCGTCCGGATATGCCCGCGCCTGGCGAGACTGTCTGGCTGGATATTACGCTGGGGCCGCGCGCCGATTGGTTTACGGATGCAGCGCTGGCCCTATTGCTGCAGCAAGCCTGGCAGGTGACCCCGCAATCGAATCGCGTGGGGATACGGCTGCAGGGGGCGGTACCGCTGGCCCGCAGCCTCACGGCCGAATTGCCCAGTGAAGGAACGGTTGCAGGCGCACTGCAAGTGCCTCCCAGCGGCCAGCCGGTGCTGTTTCTTGCTGACCGCCCCTTGACTGGTGGCTATCCTGTCATTGCTTGCGTGGCGCCCCACGACCTGGACCGTGCCGGGCAGATACCGGTAGGCGCATTGGTACGCCTGCGTGTGCTGGAGCCGTTCCAGCCCATCATTCCTGAGCGCCGGCCGATTGCTGGCGACGTGTCGGCAGCCGCTCCGGCTTCATCTCCTTCCATCCTGCCATTGCCATGAAAAAAATCCTCATCGCCAATCGTGGTGAAATTGCCGTGCGCATCGCCCGGGCCTGCGCCGATTACGGTGTGGCCTCGGTAGCGGTCTATGCTGACGCCGATTTCGATGCGCTGCACGTGCGCATGGCCGACGAAGCCTATGCGCTGCATGGCGAGCGTTCCGTCGACACCTATCTGGATATCGGCAAGCTGCTGGAGGTGGCTCGTCGCAGCGGGGCCGATGCAGTGCATCCCGGGTATGGCTTCTTGTCCGAAAACGCGGCGTTCGCGCGGGCGGTTATCGACGCGGGCCTGATATGGATAGGCCCGCCGCCTGCCGCCATCGAACAACTGGGCGATAAGGTGCAGGCGCGCAAGCTGGCCATGAAGGTTGGCGCACCCTTGGTGCAAGGCACCAGTGATCCGGTGCGCAATGCTGGAGAAGTCGTGGTGTTCGCACGGCAACACGGCTTGCCGGTTGCGATCAAGGCGGCTTTCGGTGGGGGCGGGCGCGGCCTGAAAGTCGCCCGGAAACTGGAAGAAATCGAAGAACTGTATGCATCCGCAGTGCGTGAGGCCTCAGCCGCCTTTGGCCGAGGCGAATGCTTCGTCGAGCAGTTCCTGGACCGGCCCAGGCACGTGGAAGCCCAGGTGCTGGCCGACCAGCATGGCAACGTCGTGGTTGTGGGCACGCGCGATTGCTCGCTGCAGCGGCGCAACCAGAAATTGGTAGAGGAAGCGCCGGCGCCATTCCTGAGCGATGAACAGCGTGAACGCATCCACGGTGCCGCGCGCGATATCTGTCTGGCGGCTGGCTACGTCGGGGCCGGAACGGTGGAGTTCCTGCTTAGCGTCAATGGCGCCATCTCGTTTCTGGAGGTTAATACGCGCTTGCAGGTCGAACATCCCGTGACCGAAGAAACAGCGGGTGTGGATTTGGTGCTGGAACAGCTGCGTATTGCGGATGGCGAAATGCTGTCGTTCCGTGACACGCCGGCGCCTCGTGGCCATGCTTTTGAATTCCGCATCAATGCCGAGGATGTCGGGCGCGGATTCCTGCCTTGCCCTGGACCGGTACGGCGCTTTGACCCGCCATCCGGACCCGGCGTGCGTGTGGATAGCGGTGTGACGGCAGGGTCGGAGGTATCCGGCCATTTTGATTCCCTGCTGGCCAAGCTGATCGTGACGGGCGCGACGCGGGCCCAGGCAATCGCCCGGGCCCGTCGCGCGCTGGCGGAGTTCCGGGTCGAAGGCCTGGCGACCGTCTTGCCCTTTCACCGTGCCGTCATGGCGCATGAGGATTTCACCGGGGCCGAGCCGTTCAGGGTGCACACGCGCTGGATAGAAACGGATTTTGCCAATACCTTGCCGGCCGAAACGCCTGCCCGGCAGGCGCTGGCGCCCGCCTTGCAGCGCCTGGATATCGAGTGGGACGGGCGACGGGTAGCATTGGGTCTGCCGCTCACCTTGTTGCAAGGCCTGGCGGGCCTGCCTGCACAGGCCGAAGGACGGCATTCAGGTGCTGCGCCGGACATTGCGGCCACGCCTTTGGAACAACCGCCCGCAGTGCTGGCCCCGATTGCCGGTATGTTGCAGCGCTGGAAAGTGGAAGATGGCGCTCAGGTCGAAGAGGGTGACTTGCTGGCCATCATGGAGGCCATGAAAATGGAGATGAACATCGTGGCGCCGCGGGCTGGACGTATCGTGCTTTTGGCTGCCGAGGGCAGCCAGCTGGAGGCTGCGGCCGCACTGGCGGACATCACCTGATTCCCGCCGCCATGCCGGGTGTTGCCGCCGGAATCCGATGGCGCGCATGCGGGTTGGCAACACGGCAAGGGCAGGCGGAAGATGGATGGTGGAAGGACGAAAACACAGATCAGGGCAATGTCTGGTCTTTTTGCGCAAAAAATATAAATAAAGCGAAAAATTAATAAGTTTTGATTAAATTAGTATGTATCGGATAATGCGATTCAAATCCGTGGCTCATCTTGCCCGCGCAGCGGTTTGCCGAGCGGTGGCATTGCGCTTGGGGAACCCAGGGATATACTGCCGGTCAATAACATAGCAATAACCAGATAAGCCAGCCTCCGACTGCTGGTGGCGTGCAGTGGCAGGCATGCCGTGGCGGAAGGCCCCCATTGCGGCTGGCGTAGGAATAAGTACCATGGCTGACGCATCCGAAACCTCCAAGGAACCGCAGATCTTCGATCCGCAGGCTCAACCATGGACGCCAATCCCTGTCGAAGCGCGCCTGCCGGCGGAGTTGCTGACTGGCGACGCGATCCAGGCGCGGCTGGGCCAGTTGGGACCGGCGCCGGGGTCTGTACTAGGCGGCGATATCGGCTTGAGCCTGCGTGCCTTGCCTGCCGCCATGCGGCCCGTGCCTGCGGCGGTACTGATGCCTATCGTTATGCGGGGCGATGGCGCGGGCATGCTGCTGACGCAACGCAGCGCCAACCTCAGCCATCATGCAGGACAGATCAGTTTCCCCGGTGGACGCGCCGAACACAGCGACGCTGGCCCGGTGGCGACGGCACTGCGCGAAAGCCACGAAGAAATCGGTTTGCGGCCTGATCAGGTGCGGGTGCTGGGCACCTTGCCGCAATACCTGACCGTCACCGGTTTTGCCGTCACGCCGATTGCGGCCTGGGTGGAGGGCAACCCCTCGCTGGAACCGGCGGCGCGGGAAGTCGCCGAAATTTTCGAGGCGCCGCTGGAATACCTGCTGGACCCGGCCAACTACCGTATCCATTCCGCGCAATTGCCCGATGGCGCCAGCCGCCGCTACTACTCGGTTTCCTGGGACAAATATTTCATCTGGGGCGCCACGGCGGCGATGCTGCGCAATCTCTACCTGGCGCTGCGCCCGGCTAAATAAGAGTAGGGCCATTCCCGCTCGGACAGGGCGAGCTGTTGGTGTGCGGGCACGTGTCTCAATAACGTTGCCCGGCTTCCAGTTCGTCTAGCAGGCGCAGGTACAGTGCATAGCGTCCCGTGTCGATGGCGCCGCTTTCCAGCGCTGCCAGCACGCCACAGCCGGGTTCGCGCCTATGGGTGCAGTTATAGAAGCGGCAGGACGGGATATGCGAGGCGAATTCGGGAAAACCGCGTTCGATATCGCCGGCCGACAGATGCTGCAGGCCGAAAGCCTGGAATCCCGGTGAGTCGATGAGGTCGCCGCCGGGTGCCGGCAGGTGGTACAGCCGGGTGCTGGTGGTGGTGTGCCTGCCGGTATCCAGCGCCGTCGAATGCTCGCGGGTGGCGGCGCCAGCCTCGGGGGCCAGGGCGTTGAGCAGGGTGGATTTGCCCATGCCGCTTTGCCCCAGCAGCAGGCTGGTGCGGCCCGCCAGCTCGGGGGCCAGGCGCGCGCGGGTGGCTTCGTTATCGTGGGCGCTCAAGCGCAGCACGGGCACACCCAGCCGTTCATACGGGGCCAGGCGGGTTTCCGCCAGGACCAGCCCTTCGGCCAGGTCGGTCTTGTTCAGCAATATCAGGGGTTCGATGCCTACCGACCAGGCACCAGCCAGCGCCCGTCCCAGCAGGTCATCGGAAAAGGTGGGTTGTACCGCAACCACGATCAGCAGCCGGTCGACATTGGCGGCGAATTGCTTGGTGCGCATGGCGTCCGAGCGGTACAGCAGGTTGCTGCGCTCGCGCACGGCAGCAATACTGCCGCCGTCCAGTCCTTCCGGGGCGATCGTCACATAATCCCCCACGGCCGCGGCTGCGGCCTTCTTGCCGCGCGGATAGCACTGGCGCAGGCTGCCGTCCTCCAGTTCCACTTCATAGTGCCGGCCATGGGCGGCAATGACGCGGCCTTCCAGCGTGCTGCTCATGCTGCCTGCTCCAGCTGGTTGAGATGGGCGATACGCAGCGCGGCGGGCGGGTGGGTGTCGTAGAACGCGGAATGCACGGGGTCGGGAGTCAAGGTGGCGGCGTTATCGTTATAGAGTTTGAGCAGGGCCGCGACCAGGAATGCAGGCTGGCTCTGTGCGGCGGCATAGGCATCGGCCTGGTATTCATGGCGGCGCGACAGCCAGCTGCGCACGGGCGTCAGGAAAAAGGTGAAGACCGGGCTGACCAGGAAAAACAGCAGCAGGGCCATGGCGGGCTGGCTGGATGCGTTGGCCGGGACAGCGTTGAACGCGGTGTAGAAGCCTGGCTGGGCGGCCAGCCAGGCCAGTATGCCCAGGGTCACGAGCGACAGGAATTGCGCCAGCAGCAGGCGCTGGCGGATATGGCCGTGCCTGAAGTGCCCCAGCTCGTGGGCCAGCACGGCTTCGATTTCATCATGGTTCAGTTTGGCCAGCAAGGTATCGAAGAAGACGATGCGGCGCATTTTGCCCATGCCGGTGAAATAGGCATTGCCGTGCGCCGAACGGCGCGAGCTATCCATGACGTACAGGCCATTGAGGGCAAAGCCGCAGCGTTGGGCCAGCGCGTGGATGCGCGCGCCGAGCGCATCGTCGTTGAGCGGCGAGAAGCGGTTGAACAGTGGCGCGATCCAGGCGGGGAACACCAACATGATGAACAGGCTGAAGGCTGACCAGAGCAGCCACGCGTAGAGCCACCAATAGGGGCCCGATGCCATCAGCGCGAGCACCGCGGCGGACAGCGGGGCGCCCAGCAGAATGCTCAGCAGCGTGCCCTTGATCGTGTCGGCGACAAACAGGCGCTGGGTCATGCGATTGAAGCCGAAACGCGCCTCCAGCCGGAAATGGCGCCACCAATTGAAAACCAGGTCGATCGGCGCCATGACCAGCAAGGCCAGGCCTAACAGGGCCAATTGATGCGCCAGCGGCGGCCATTGCCAGGCAGCGATCCAGCTTTCCAGCGCCGCCAGCCCGCCGCCCAGTGTCAGTATCAGCAGGACCACGGCGTCGGCGCAGGTGTTCAGCCAGCCCAGCCGCAGGCGCGCGACCGTATAGTTTGCCGCGCGCTGGTGACTGAACAGGCCGATATGGCCGGCAAATGCTTCCGGTACGCGGTCGCGGTGAGTCTGCACATGGCGCGCATGGCGCCAGCCCAGCAGCCGCTTGACCAGCAGGTTCAGCACCAGGGCGGCAAGGAACAGCCAGGTCAGGGAGGAAGGAAAGGCGTCGGGCAGGAGCATGGAGGCTGGCGGTATGAGAAAATGTCGTGTTTTAAAGGCAGATTATATGGCTCGGAACGAAAATCGCCTGGTCTGGCTGGACATGGAAATGACTGGCCTGGACCCGGAAAAAGAACGCATCATTGAAGTGGCTGTTGTTGTAACGGAACCTGATCTCAGCGTCGTGGCAGAAGGCCCGGTGCTGGCGATCCACCAGGACGACAGCCTGCTCAACGCGATGGACAAATGGAATACCGCCACGCATGGCCGCAGCGGCCTGACCGAACGGGTGCGTGCATCGACGACGACGGAAGCCCAGGCAGAGGATATCCTGCTGGCGTTCCTGGCGCAGCATGTGCCGGCGGGAAAATCGCCGCTGTGCGGCAATACCATCAGCCAGGACCGCCGCTTCATGTTCCGTTACATGCCGCGTCTGGAACAGTTCTTCCATTACCGTAACCTGGACGTGAGCACGCTCAAGGAGCTGGCGCGGCGCTGGAAGCCCGAGGTCTATAAAGGCTTCGAGAAAAAATCGCGCCACGAAGCCCTGGCGGATATCTACGAATCCATTGATGAACTGAAATACTACCGCGAGCATTTCCTCAAGGTGTAAGGCGTGCCAGGGCAGGGATGAATTGTCCAGGATGCCGCGACCAGGCCGGCCAGGCTAGCGTGCCCGGGCCGGCTTTTTCATCCCTGGGCGGGCTGGCTCAGCGGTTGTCCTGCAGGGACTGGCGCGAGACGCGCCGGTACCAGCTGTGCAGCAGGGCCGCCGAGAGCGCCAGGCCCACTGATGCCATGAGCCACATGGTACCCGCGCCTTGCGGCGATCCCGGAATCAGTGCTTCGCGCACACCATCCAGCAGGCCGCGGCCCGGGCCCAGGCCCAGATACCAGCCGCCGGCCAGGCCGACGCCGCCCAGCGCCAGGCCTTGCAGCAGCATGGGCACGAAGGCCACTTTGTGGGCTCGTAGTAGATAGGAATTGATGCACTGCATGCAATCGACGATATGGAACAGCACCAGCAGTGGCATCAGCGTCAGCACCACGGCGGCGACATGCGGCTCGTCGGTGTAGGCGCGCACGATCAGGGGCCGTCCCAGCACCAGGATACAGACCGTGACCACGGCGCCGCATAGCGCCAGCACGATACCGGCGCTGCTGATGCGGCGCGACAGCATGGGGTCGCGGGCGCCCAGCGCGCGGGCGGACAGCGCTGCGGTAGCTACGCCGATGGCCATGGGCATCATGAAGCAGAGGGCTGCCAGGTTGGAAATGATCTGCTGCGCGCCGATGACATAGGTGCCTTCGCGGGCGACCAGCAGGGCCATGAATGTGAAGGCGGACACTTCGATCAGGTAGGAGCCGCCCATGGGTAGGCCCAGGCGCAGCAGGGTTTTCTGGTCGCTCCAGCGAATTCGGCCCATGCGCAGTGCGAACTGGCGGAAGAACGTGTCGTGTCGCAGCACCAGGATGCCGGCGGTCAGTGAAATGACATAGACCAGAGCCGTGGACAGGCCGGCGCCCTGTGCGCCCAGCGCCGGCAGGCCAAGGTTGCCGTAGATCAGCAGCCAGTTGAAAAATGCCTTGAAGCCGATGCCGGCCAGATTGATGGCCATCACGATTTTCGGGCGCGATACGGCGTTGCCCAGGGCATAGATGGTCCGGAAAACCAGTGCGAAGGGCAGGGCCAGCGCCAGCGCCCTCAGGTAAGCGGCGATGCTGGCTCGCACTTCCGGCGCGACGTCGCCCGACAGGCTCAGCCACATGTCGGGGAACAGCATCAGTATCGCGCCGATGACGGACAGGGCCAGCGCCAGCCAGACACCCTGGCCCCAGGTGCGGCCCAGCTCATGGTATTGCTTGGCGCCGAATTGCTGGGAAAGGATGGGAATCAGCGCATGCAGCACTCCCATCAGGCCGACGAACACCGTGACGTAGATCGAGACAGACAAGCCCATGGCCGCCAGGTCCGTGGGAGAGGCGTGGCCCGTCATGGCCGTGTCGAGTACGCCGAAGGCAACGCCGGCCCACTGGCTGATCAGGACGGGCCAGGCGTTGCGGGCGATCAGGGCCAGGTTGTGCCGCAGCCCGGGTAGTGCAGCGGCACTCATGGTGCGGCGCGCCTGACCAGGAAGAACACCTCGTGACGGTCCGCGGTACGGCCGCCGCGCCACAGTATCTGCCCTTCGCGTGCCAGAGAGGGCAGGCCAGCGCTTTCCAGCCTGCGATTGGTCGTTTGCAGCAGTACCAGATTGCAGTTGCCCGAGAAATCGAAATTCAGGTTGGAGAACACCTGGAAGGCGGCGCGCTGCGCCAGGCCCAGGCCGGCGCTGCGTACGCATTCACCGGGCCGGATATTGGCCGCGATGGCCTGCGACAATTCCTCCGAGGTGGCACGGTAGCTGCGCGCGTAGTCAATGGCAGGCAGCCACAGCAGGGCCAGCAGGACCCAGGTGGCCGTCAGGCCGCAGGCGGACAGGATGGTGCCGCGCCATAGGGCCGTGGGCTGGGTGCGCAGCCGCCAGCTCACCAGCGCAGCCCACAGGCCGGTGGTGACCAGGGCCAGCAATGTGGCCAGGAGATTGATGTGGGGTTCGAACCCGGTGGTCTGGCGGGCAATATTGCCCGCAATCTTGGTAGGCCAGCCGAAATGCAACGCTACCCACCCCAGCCAGACGGAGGCCACGGTGAGCGAAAAACACATGATGGCGAACCAGTCCAGCGTATTGACCACGCCACGGCGCAGGGTGGGAAGCGCGAAAGCTGCCAGTACGGCGAAAGGCAGCACCAGCATGGCGAATTCGGGTTCGAAGGGTTCGCCCATGGCCAGCAGGCAGAGCACGGCGCCGGCTGCAAGGGAGGCAGGCAGGCGGATGTGTGGTGCGGCAGTCCATTGGCGCCAGCGCCACAGCGCCAGCAGCGCCAGGGGCCAGGTCGGCCACAGGAACCAGGACAGGTCGCGCAGGGTGCGCAGGATGACCGTGGCCTTGGGCGCACCGAACTGCCCCAGGTTCCAGCCCAACCATTGGTCTACCCAGTAGGGGTTGGCTGCGCGTGCAGGCATATACCAGGCCAGGAACAGCAGCGCGGCCAGCGCCAGCGCGGCGACCAGCCACTGGCGCGGCAGGCTGACGTGGCGCGGTGCGGGCAGCAGCAGGATGAGCATGGCCAGCAGAATCGGCAGCGCGCCCGGCAGGCCACGCGTCAGCATGGCGCCGGCCAGCGCCAGCCCCAGCGTGGCAGCGCCGCTCAACGGCTTGTCCAACATGCGAGCCATGCCGTAGTAAGCCAGCGCCAGGCAGGCCAGCATGGCGGGCATGGATGAGCTTTCATGCACGCGCAGCAGGATGCCGACGGTCGCCAGCACCAGCAGCAGGGCGGTATCGGCCAGCATGCGGCCGTAATCGCGCGCCTTCGGCTCGCCGCCGAAGGGCAGTGCCAGGGGTTGCGCTTCCGGACGGCGGCCCAGCAGGTAAGTGCCATACCAGGTGGCGCTGGCCATGATGCCGAACCAGATCAGATTGGGCAGCCGAGCGGCGGCGAAATCGCCCATGATCGGGCCGGCGAGCCAGATGGTGATGGCGCCCGCCCAGGTGGGCAGCGGGCCGCCCTGGGCGTAGGCATAGTTGCCGATCTGTGGCAGCAGCCAGCCCAGCGGGCCTTCGCGCAGCGCGGTCAGCATGGTGGCCACGCCGATGATATCGTCGCTTTTCCATGGGTCGCGGAAAAACAGGCCGGCCAGGATATAGACGGCAGCCAGGCAAAGCAGCGCCATGCGGGGCAGTTTCCGGGTGGCAGTGGCGGTCAGGCGTGAAGGTGTCGCGGTATGTTGGGGGTGCACGAGGAGGCAGGATCGGAAAAGGAAACGCCTCCCTTGCGGGAAGCACGGCTATGGATACGAAGTGTATAGCTGAAAAAAAGGCAGCCGTCACGGCTGCCTTTTCTATCTGCGCCTGTGGCGCGGAAGGAACGAGTCGGATTACGACGCGTTGGCAGCCTTCTTGGCGCCGGCGGTGCGGGCGAAGCGGGCGCGGAACTTCTCGACGCGGCCGGTTTCGACAACGCGGGTCTGCGCGCCGGTGTAGAAGGGGTGCGATTCGGAGGTCACGTCGCACTTGAACAGCGGGTAGGTCTTGCCGTCCAGTTCGATGGTTTCACGCGTTTGCACGGTGGAACGGGTCACGAACTTGGTGCCAGTGATCAGGTCCTGGAACACGACTTCGCGGTAGTCGGGGTGAATGCCTTCTTTCATGGAAATATCCTGTGTGTATGTCGGGTCGCCAGCAGGTTTCCATGCGCAGTGCCGCCCATTGCGACCGCCAAAGTGCGCCAGGCGCATCTATTAGGCGAAAACAGAAGACAGAAACCGGACGAACCGGTCGCAGGAAACCAGCCACGTTCCCTGGCTGGTCGGTAAAAGCAACTCGCGATTCTAGCATGATTATGCCAATCGGGTCGGATGCTTGCGGCGGTTTTTACACTCAGGCCGCTGCCCAGCCGCGTAGTTGGTAAACCGCCAATCCGATGTATTCCTTGATGATGGAACGGCTGGCATCAAAGGCGCGCCGATTTGGCATCCAGGCCCACAGCGCGCCGCGGTCTTCGGGCTGGAGGATCTGTGGTGCGGCAGGGGCAGGGATGACGGTCACGCCCTGTTTGCCGAAAGTGGCGACAGAACGCGGCATATGCAGCGCGGACGTCACAAGCAGCACGCTTTTCAGATTGTGCTGATGCAGCACGCGCGTTGTCAGGTGCGCGTTCTCGTAGGTGTTGCGGCTGGCTGTTTCCAGCAGCAGCGCTTCCCGGGGGACGCCTTGCTGGCGCAACATCTGCGCCATGCCTTCGGCCTCGCTCACCGTGCCTTCAGCCGCTCCGCCTGAGGGCAGGACGTAGGGCGCGCGCCCTGCCAGGTAGATTTCAGCCGCCCTGGCAGTACGGCTGGGCTTTTGCCTGGGTAGCTCGGGCAGGAACCAGTTGGGCCGGCCGTTGGCGGTCTGGCCGCCCAGCACCACGATGACATCGGCTGCCGGCAGTTCGGCGGCGGGCTGGTACGGATAGGCGCTTTCCAGCATACCGCCTGCCCAGATCGACGTGACGGGCAGCGACCAGGCCAGCGACCAGACCAGCGCTACGGCCACCAGCAGGTTACGCAGGCGGCGCCAGCGCAACAGGCCGACCACCAGCGCGCAGGCCAGCAGGAAAAGCGAAAGGTGCAGCGGATAGACCAGGGACGAGAGAAGTTCGACGGGCGATGTCATGGTGATGTCAGGCCGGATCGGCGAGCAGGCTGGAAATGCGGTTCAGGACTTGATCCAGGCCAGGCCAGTTGTGCTGGTCGCCCATATAGTTGGCAAATGGCGACCACGGGCGGCTGTCGTCCGGGTCGGACACGCCGAACAGGGTGAGCTGGCGCGCGGAAGCCGCAGCGGCAATATGGGATACCCCGGAATCGTTGCATACCACCAGCGCTGCGCGCGTCGTCAGGGCGGCGAAGGCGCGCAGGGGCATGGGAGGCAGCAGCAGGGCGCTGGGCGCGTTCTGCCGGGCAATCTCTGTTTCATCAGGGGGCGGCGCCATGACGACTGCCCAGCCTTTGGCCTGCAAGGCCCGGGTCAGAGCTTCATAGTGTGGCCAGACTTTGACCTTGCCGCGATGCAGGCCGGTAGCCGTGGGCGCGATCATGATGAACGGCTGATCCTGCAGCCCGGCCTGTTCCAGGCATTCGCGGGCCTGCTGGTGGTCTTCCTGGCCCAGGCGCAGCGGGGACTTGGGCGGCGGTGTGACGGAACCGTGCGGCAAACCCCAGAGGCGCAAGGCCTGACGGGTCACTTCGTACCAGGATTCAACTGCGTGCATGGCCTGGGGCGGTTTCTGGATCGGCCAGCGCAGCAGAAAGCTGCGGCCATCGTCGCGGTAGCCGGCGCAGGGCAGGCCGGCCAGCCGGAAACTGAGCGCGCTGGAAAGGGAGTCGGGCAGCAACAGCCCCACGCTGCGTCCGCCAGGCTGGGGGTGGGCCTTCATGTGGGCCTGCACCACTTGCCGGTTCTGCAGGATCTTTCGCCCGAAGGGCAGATAGTCCTCAAGCGGCATGTGCGCCAGCAGGTTGGCGCCCCAGGCGCGCCCGCACGCCACGACAGGGATGCCGGTCTGGTTGAGAAGCTCCAGCGAGGGCAGTGCCATGCAGGTATCTCCGACCCAGTTTGGCAGGCGGAGATAGATTCTGGTCGGTTTCGGAAAAGTGCGCATCAGGAAAAACAGGTGGTGACGGTACAATCTTCCAACATTGTATTCAGCCTTGGAAGCGAGTCTGCATTGAAATCGAAAGAAAAACCCGCGCGTGCCGGTAAAACCGTGTCTCAAGAGCGCATGTTATGGGGACGGATCTACGCGAGGGTCGGCCAATACTGGAAGGGGCTGGCGCTGGCGATCGCGCTGATGACAGGCGCAGCGCTGACGCAGCCGGCGCTGGCGCTCATCATGAAACCTTTGCTCGACGACGGTTTCAGTGGTGGCAATCCTGACTATATCTGGATTTTCCCTCTGCTGGTCATTGCGATGATCGCCGTGCGCGGGGTGCTCAGCTTCTTCAGCGACTATTTGCTGGCCTGGGTGGCCAATAACGTGCTGCTGGGGCTGCGGCGCGACATGTTCGAGCGTCTGCTGGGCTTGCCGGACGAAGCTTTCCGCGCAGGCGAGAACGGCCGTCTGCTCAACCGTTTCACGATCGACGCCGGCAACGTCACGGGCTATGCCACCAGTGTCATGACAGTGTTGATCCGCGAATCGCTGATCGTGCTGTCCATGATAGGTGTGCTGTTCTACATGTCCTGGCAGTTGTCGCTGATCGTGCTGGTCATGTTGCCGGTAGCCGTGCAGGTGTCGCGTGCCTTCATCCGCCGCCTGCGCCATATCAACCGCGATACCGTCAACATGAATGCCGAGCTGACCCATGTGGTCAGCGAAACCATTGCCGGCCAGCGTGTCGTCAAGCTGTTTGATGGCTATGAGCGCGCCCGCCAGGGCTTCGGCTATGTGAATGGCCGCCTGCGCCGTTTTGCGATGCGTTCGGCAACCGCAGACAGCGCCATGACCCCTGTCACGCAGATGTGCGTGGCGGTTGCCGTGGCTGGGGCGATAGCCGTGGCGCTGCATCAGGCCAACCAGGGCACCTTGACTGTCGGTAGCTTTGCCGCCTTCATCACGGCCCTGGCCCAGATTTTCGATCCTGTGCGCCGTCTGACGCGTGTCTCTGGCGGTATGCAGAAAATGCTGGCCTCGGCGGAAAGCGTATTCCAGATGATCGACGAACCGGTCGAGCAGGACCAAGGCAAGAAAGTCATGGAACAGGCGCGCGGCCGGGTTGAATTCCGTGGCGTGTCGCATCGGTTCTCCGATACCGATCGTGAAACCCTGCAGGATATTTCCTTTGTGGCCGAGCCCGGCAAAACCATTGCGTTGGTCGGCCGTTCCGGTAGCGGCAAGACTACCCTGGTGAACATGCTGCCGCGCTTTATCGAACCCACTGGCGGCAGCGTCCTGCTCGATGGCGAGGAAATCCACGACCTGACGCTGGCCAGCCTGCGGCGCCAGATTTCCCTGGTCAGCCAGGATGTGGTGCTGTTCGATGGCAGCATTGCCGAGAACGTGGCCTACGGTGCAGTGGCATCTTCCAGTACCGATGAAACCGTGCGCGAAGCCTTGCGATCGGCCAGCCTGCTGGACTTTGTCGAGCGCCTGCCCAATGGCATCCATACCCAGGTTGGCGTCAATGCGGTACGGTTGTCTGGCGGCCAGCGCCAGCGTCTGGCAATCGCGCGCGCCTTGATCAAGGATGCGCCCATCCTCATCCTGGACGAAGCAACCTCGGCGCTGGACAACGAAGCAGAACGCCAGGTGCAGGCGTCGCTGGAACGCTTGATGCGCAACCGCACCACGCTGGTGATCGCACACAGGCTGTCAACTGTCCAGAGCGCCGACATCATCCTGGTCCTGGATGAAGGCCGTATTGTCGAGCGCGGCAGCCACGACGAGCTGATGCGCAGTCCGGACGGCCTGTACCACGCGCTTTACCAGATGCAGTTCAGGGGGAGCTGATAGAAATGGGCGGCCGGGCGCAGCATGGCCCGGCTTGTCCGATAAGCGGCTGTTGCACCGAGACTCCCAAAAGAACGGGCCGGGCAGTGATTCACTGCCCGGCCCGTTCCCTATTGCCGGTAAGGAGATGCGCTGGCCTTACTTGCCGCTTTTCCAGCGGCCGCCCAGTTGCGCGCAGCTGGCAGGCAGGGAGGCCAGGTCGTCGGCGGCGCGCTCATAGTAATAGGCGCCGCGTTTCAGTCCGGCCAGGTCCTGGCAGATGCCTTGCGCGGGCGTCGGGCACTGTTCCAGATAGGTGATTTTTCCTGCCTCGCCGCCCATGGCGGCAGACGTGTTGGCCAGTTGCTCGCAAGAGGTCTTGAATGCCGCTTCGTCTTCTGCCGGGTCCGACTGCACGCAGTCCTTGGATTTGATGACCTGGCCCAGGAGGTTGAAAGAACCCTCGATCATGCAGGCGCCATCCCTGGCCATCACAGGCGCGTTCAGCAGCAGGCAGGCGAGGCCGGATGCGGCCAGCAAGGTTGATTTCATGTGGGATTCCTTTGGTTGGTGCGCCGGATTATAGGAACGGACCATTTCCGAATTGCGATGAAGTGATTCCGTGGATTTCAAAAAATCACCGGTATCACTTTGCTCCGGGTGGATATCCGGACGGCGGGCAGCCAGGTTGTTCCGGGTGGATGGTGGGCTAGGCTGTACGGTTCATGCACGCTTCCTGCCGCCGCTGTGTTGGGGGCGGCAGGGCAGCGGCGGCAGCTGCTTGGCCGCCGGTCGCGTCAGAGCAGGATGATGTCGTACTTTTCCTGGGGGTAGATGGGTTCGACCTCCATGGAGATCGGCTTGGTGACAAAATCACCCAGCATAGCCATGTGCTGGCTCTCTTCTTCCAGCAGCAGGTCGATCACGGCCTGTGAGGCCACGATGCGGAATTCCTTGGGGTTGAATTGGCGCGCCTCGCGCAGGATCTCACGCAGGATTTCATAGCAGATGGTACGGGCCGTCCGCACGGACCCCCGGGCTTCGCAAACCGGGCAGGGTTCGCAGAGCTGGTGCGCAAGCGAGTCGCGCGTGCGCTTGCGGGTCATTTCCACCAGGCCCAGTTGAGTATAGCCGTTGATGGTCATGCGTGTGCGATCGCGCGACAAGGCTTTTTGCAGTTCCTGCAACACCATGTCGCGGTGCGAAGGATCATCCATGTCGATGAAGTCGATGATGATGATGCCGCCCAGGTTGCGCAGCCGCAATTGCCGGGCAATGGCGCGTGCGGCTTCCAGGTTGGTCTTGAATACCGTGTCGTCGAAGTTCCGGCCGCCGATGAAGCTGCCGGTATTGACGTCCACCGTGGTCAGTGCCTCGGTCTGGTCGATGATCAGGTAGCCGCCGGACTTCAGGTCTACCCGGCGCGAAAGCGCCCTGGCGATTTCTTCATCGACATTGGCGGTATCGAACAGGGGGCGTTCACCGCTGTAATGCTGGATGCGGTCGGTCAGCGCGGGCGTGTAGACCTGCGCCCAGTCGGTCATCGCTGCCTTGGTGCTGCGGGAGTCCACCAGAATCTTGCCGGTATTTGGGGTAACGATATCGCGCAGTACCCGCTCAGCCAGTGTCAGGTCCTGGTGCAACAGCGAAGGCACGCCCTGCTTGCGGGCCGATTGCTGGATGCCTTGCCAGAGCTTCAACAGGTATTCCACGTCGGCGGCCAGTTCTTCATCGGTTGCCCCTTCGGCCTGTGTGCGCAGAATGAAACCGCCATGGGGGTCTTCGGGCAGCAGCGCCGTCAGTTGCTGCTTGAGGCGCTTGCGTTCCTCCTGTGATTCGATTTTCTGGGAAATGCCAATGTGCGGATCATGCGGCAGGTGCACCAGCATGCGGCCGGCCAGGCTGATCTGAGAGGACAGCCTGGCGCCCTTGGTTCCCAGCGGGTCCTTGATGACCTGGACCATGATGGTCTGGCCCTCGAACAGGATTTTCTCTATGGGGGTGATGGTCTGGCCCTGGGTGCGTTCCTGGCGGTTCTCGCGCAGGTCCGCAATATGCAGGAAGGCGGCGCGCTCCAGTCCGATGTCCACGAATGCGCTTTGCATGCCCGGCAGGACGCGGTTGACCCGCCCCAGGTAAATATTGCCGACATGGCCGCGCTGGATACTGCGTTCGACGTGCAGTTCTTGCACGGCACCTTGTTCGACGATGGCAACTCGGGTTTCGAAAGGCGTAACGTTGATAAGAATGTCTTCAGTCATGGGCAAGCTCGGGTGTGGCCTGGGGCTGCGCGGTGGGAAATCCCGGCGCCGCTGGTGAGGCGGCTCCGGCGATGCCGAACGGCGGGCGCCTGCATATATATAGAGAAGGCAGGCAGTGCATGGGGCGTGGCGCTGACCATATCCGCCGCATCATTGTCCTGTCCTTGTTCCTGGCGGGCGCGCCCGCCAGGACTGCCTTCTATATATAGAGATGCCGGACGCCGGGTTCAATCCACGGCGAGGCCTGCGATCCTGATGGTTCAATAACAATGGATGCAAGCATTCTATGCCCGATGGCGGATTTGCGTATGTATGGCCGGGCAGGAGGGCGTGGTGTCGCGACGCCGGTGGCTACGGTTGGAGCGAGGGTAAGCCCTTGTCCGGTGTCTTTGGGTTTTCTCGCATGGTTCTCGAACAAGCACATGCGCATAATGAAGTCGTGGCCAGTGTTGGCCGCAGAGGATGCTCGACCGTCTGAGTCTCGGCGTAAAGCTCCGGAATCCAGGGCGCGACGGGCTGGCGAGCCGCTCTTGGTAGATATAAACGCAGAGATTTTCCCGTTTTCAGCGGGAGGAGAAAGATTTTCTTCGAAAAGTTTACACGGCGATGAAAAGCGTGCTATATTTCATTTTCTGTTGAGCAGCACAGCAAACCTTTCCCAGCGAAAGGGGCGAAGTAAAGTTCAACGGGGCCGGAAACGGAGTTTGTTTTCAGGCGCAGCGGTTTGATCCCTAAGGGACGGCCAGGCGGCGCTAGGAAACGGATTCGGCAGGGAAGTGAAGCGGTTCAGCAAGTGTTGACAAACTTCAAAATCCCATGTTATAGTTTCTAGCTCGGTTGCTTAGTGACTCAGGGTTAACCCGAAAGGGGCGGTTCTGATAAGCAACTGGAAACGAGGTCTGGTGGGTTTACCCAGGCGGCTTTTTTCAAGTAGGGATTCAGTGGATAGCCGCTAAGTGGCAAACGAAACTGAGTTGACAAACCTGAAAAACTGCTTCATAATCTCGTTTCTCTGCT